>NZ_LMOQ01000003.1:0-884617 GCF_001423605.1 Agreia sp. Leaf335
ACCCCGGCACCTCCAAGCTCTACGGTGACGTCGCCGTCAACGGCACCTCCGCCGTCAAGCAGGCCCTGCTCTTCGACCTCCACGGAGGAACCCTGAAGCCCCTCCAGACCGGCCCGAACGACACCGCCATCCTCGAAGGCACCACCGTCCACATCTCCTCCGACGCCGCCGGCCTCCTGAACGACACGTTCAAGACCGACGCCGTCAAGGCCGGCCTCCTCGTCGGAGTCGCCAAGATCACCGTCAACACCAAGTAACACCCCCGCCCAACCAGAACGGCCCGCCACAAACGTGGCGGGCCATTCTGCTGTGTACAGCTCGGTCGAGCGGCTAGTCGAGGTTCACTTTCGCGTTCTCGCTGCCGCCACCGGTCGACCCGGTGACCTTCGACTTCACGAAGCTGATCACCGAAGCGATGCGACCCCCGGGGCTGTCCCAGTACTCGGCGCCGGAGGCGGAGAACTTGACGAGCGTCACGTTCGGGTCCTCCGGTCCATCGGGGAACCAAGCCTCGACGAACGGGTTCCAGTACTCCTTGACTCGCGCGAGGTCGTCCACCTGCTTGGCCGTGCCGGTCAGCGAGACCCAGGTGTCGTTCGACGCGAACGAGACTCCCGCGACCGGGTTGACCCCGAGCTCCGCGACCTCGTGCGAGTCGCGAGCGACGATGAACCACAGGTCGCCGTCGAACTCGGCCTCCTGAACGGTGAGGGGGCGGGCGACGAGCTCGCCCAGTGTGTTGACGGTCGTGACCATCGCGAATCGGAACTCGCGAATGAGTTCGGCGACCTTCGCGACGTCTGCTGATGAATCAGGCATAGTGCTTCTCCTTCTGTGGGTACTCACAACCTTGCGGCAGTGCGCAGGTAGCCGACAGGGGATAGACTTGTGCTCGCAAGGGGAGTATTCCCGCACGGCTGACTCGTCAGTACGGACCCATCGACGGGTTCCGGGCAGCCGGCCTTCACATCGTGAAGGTGGAAGAGACCTTGGTTCTTCTACACCCGACCGTGGAGCTACCCCTATGCAGATCACCCCTCTCGTCTGGCTGATCACCATCGCCGTGACGATTGCCTTCTTCGTCTTCGAGTTCTTCGTGCACGTGCGAAAGCCGCACGAACCGTCCATCGCCGAATCGGCCCGCTGGTCGGTCTTCTACATCAGCCTCGCCCTCCTCTTCGGAGTCGGCATCGGCATGTTCTCCGGCTGGAACTTCGGCGGAGAGTACTTCGCCGGCTACCTCACCGAGAAGGCGCTGTCGATCGACAACCTCTTCGTCTTCCTGATCGTGATGACCGGGTTCGCCGTACCCAAGGCGTTCCAGCAGAAGGTGCTGATGATCGGCATCATCATCGCCCTGATCATGCGCGGAGCCTTCATCGCGGTCGGCGCGACCCTGATCGACAACTTCTCGTGGATCTTCTACATCTTCGGTGCCTTGCTGCTGGTACTGGCCTACCGCCAGGCCTTTAGCAACCACGAGTCCGACCCCGCCAATGGCAAGATCGTCAAGTTCGCCCGCAAGCTGCTGCCGATCACGAACGACTATCACGAAGACAAGATCTCGGTGAAGATCGACGGCAAGCGCTTCTTCACCCCGATGCTGCTCACCATCGTGGCCATCGGCTTCATCGACCTGGTGTTCGCGGTCGACTCGATCCCCGCCATCTACGGGCTCACCAACGAGGCCTACATCGTCTTCACCGCCAACGCGTTCGCACTCATGGGCCTGCGCCAGCTGTACTTCCTGATCGGTGGGCTGCTTGAGCGCCTCGTCTACCTCGCCCAGGGCCTCGCGGTCATTCTCGCCTTCATCGGTGTGAAGCTCGTGTTCCACGCCCTGCACGTCAACGAGCTCCCGTTCATCAACGGAGGAGAGCACGTCGAGTGGGCGCCCGAGATCCCCATCTGGTTCTCGCTCGTCTTCATCGGTCTCACCATCACGGTGGCCACGGTGCTCAGCCTGCGCAAGACGCGCGGCGACGCTCGTCGCGACGAGGTGGCCGTGGCCGAAGACGCCAAAGAGGGCAAGCTCTAAGCGCTCAGCGAGCTCCGGATGCGCGACACGATGACCTCGCGCGCGTCACGCCCGACACGAGTCGGTAGCAACGGGAACACGTGCACCTGGCCGATGCCCTCGTGAAGGTCTAGTTCGACCCCGGCGTCCGCCGCCTTCTGTACGAGGAGGCGGGCGTCGGGGTTGAGCACATCGCGCGTTCCCGTGAACAGGGTGATCGGCCCGAGCCCGGCCAGCTCGCCGAACAGGGGACTCACGACGGGATCGAGCAGATCGTTCTCGCCCCGCCAGTACTCGGCGAAGACCTTTCCGCCGGGCGTCGCCAACCACGGGTCGGTGGGCTGCACCCGAGGAATCTCGGGGTTGCCCCACGTGAGGTCGAGTGCGGGCGAGATCAGCACAGTCTGACGCAGCGTGATGCCGTGCGAGTCACGCAGCGCGAGCGCCACCGACAACGAGATCTGGCCGCCGGCCGAGTCCCCTCCGATGGCGGCGCTGCCGTAGCGGTCGATGTTGTCTCGAACGAGGTCGGCGACCTTCGACGCGACGTCCGCGGCCGTGCCGAACGGAATCAGAGGGTAGATCGGCACGGTCACCGTGGTGTTCGACTCCACAGCGATCTGTGCGGCGAGGTTCCAATGCTGGCTCACGATCTCGTTCACCCAGCCGCCGCCGTGAACGTAGACGAGGCTTCCGACCGGCGTTCCGACGCGCGGCGCGACCGTGTACACGGGCCAGCCGTTGCGCAGGGCGACGTCGACCCGAACATCCGGATGCAGCTGGCCGGGCGGGGCATACGACGTGGGCCTGAGCGATCGGGCACGTACGTGACGCCGCGCCTCGGCGGCCGAGACGAAGTTGCGGTTGGCGCGCACGAGTCGCAGGGCAGGAGCGACGATGCCGCTCGGAACGGTGACCATGACTCCTATTGTGGTCGGCGTTCCTGTGCCGCGGTGTCGAGGTCTCGCAGGTAGTCGGCGTTGCCGCGAAGTGCCGGCTCGTAGCGGTCGATGTCGGGCGAGTGGATGCGATCGGCCGCCAACGCAAGCAGCTCGGCGACGGCGGCGTCACTGCGCGATGCCGCGTGCAGCGACAGGGCGAGGAACGCCCGCAGCGAGTCGGAGTCGGGATAGTCGGAGCACGCCTCTCGGAGAACCGCGATCGACTCGTCGAACAGGCCCAGGTTGCGCAGGGTGCTGCCGTATTGCAGCAGGCATCGCCGCCGCGTATCGCCCTGCAGGCCGGCAGCGAGGGCACGTTCGTAGAAACCACGAGCGCGTTCCTCCTCGCCGGCGGTGTCGTATGCCCCGCCGACCTCGTAGATCGCCTCGGGGTTGTCGGGGTACTGAGCCAGCAGCGCGGTGAAGTACTCGATCGTCGGAGCCATATTGCTGCGATCGCGGCGCGCGTATCCCTCGGCGATCACGGCCCGAAGATCCGGGTCGTCAGCTGAATGCAAGAGCTTCTCCTGTCTCGAGCAACGACTTGAGGCTCGACAGCACGATGGGCCAGCCATCCGTGACTCCCGCAAGAACCGCGCTGCCGGTGTCGAAGCCGCTGTGGGTGATCGTGAGTTTCGTCTGCGCTCCGGCGGGCTCGAGGTCGAAGGTCGCGATCGAGCGCTTCTCCGACGCCAGCCTCGCGAGCAACTCGGGATCGTCTCCGACGGCCTCTCCGAACTCGGGCGTGAACGTCTGCCAGGTGAACGAGAGCCGGCGCGGCTCGTCGAACACGAGCACGAGCTGTTCCGCATCCACGATGTCGACCCCGGCGACGTGCCACGTCATCGTCGACCCGACCGCCCAGTCGGTGCTGTGCGTGAGAAACCAGAACTGGCTCTTGAGCGACGGGTCGGTGAGGGCCTGCCAGATACGCTCTGGCGTCGCACGAATGTAGTTCGTATAGGTGAAGGTCTCGGCCGACATGGTTCTGACGGTAGCGGATAGCCGCCGATGCCGACAATGCACACCGGATGTCGGTGGCCGGGTCGACACTGTGCGCATGACAGTCTCGACACCTTCGATCCATGTCCTTCTGCACACATATTTCGAGCCGAAGATACGGCGAGCCAAGGCAGAACGACGTGAACGTCTGATGCATGTCGACAAACGGCTGCGACGCTATCTCGAGAGTGAGGTGCCGGGCCGTTTGTGCTCGGAGTGCAACACTCTTATCGCCGCCGAGCGACAGTTCAGCCCGTACGATGTCGTGGCTCGATTATTCGATGCCCGGGTGCCGCTGGCAAACCTTCCGAGATTCTTGACGCCGGATCTTCTGCCCGCCGACGCGTTGCCCAGGCGAACCCAGTTCGAGGTCGTTCGAGGCCTCGGCCGTATGCTCGCCGATGACGAACTCGTCGATGAAGACGATTACAGGGCGTTCGAAGCCGCCGTCTCCAGAGTCGTTCAGCGTCCTCCCTACCGTGGTCGGCGGTGGCGGTGACGGAGTGCTGGTGGTGCGCACTCGGTCGACGTAGTCTTCCGCCATGAGAATCACGACTCTGCAGCCCGGCGAGATCTTTGTCTTCGGCTCGAATGCGAGCGGGCACCACGGTGCGGGTGCCGCTGCCCAGGCGCATCGAGACTTCGGTGCGGTCTGGGGTGAGGGCCATGGACTGCACGGGCAGTCGTACGCGATCGATACCATGAGCGGGCTCGAGGTGATGGGCAGGGAGATCGACACCTTCGTCGAGTTCGCCGAGTCGTGCCCCGACCTCACCTTCCTGGTCACCGAGATCGGATGCGGCATCGCCGGGTACACGCCAGCCGATGTCGCACCGCTTTTTCCGCGAGTGCCACTGAACGTGCGACTGCCAGAGTCGTTCGTTCGGGAGCTCGACCCGGGACGGTAGGTACAGTGGAGTGGTGAGTTACTCCAGTTCATCGGCATCGCCCTCAGGGCGTGAGGGGGTTGTCGGCAGTTCTCTTGCCGGCATCAGATAGCCCCGCTCCCCAGCCGCACGCGATCATCGCGCGCGGCCAAGCGGTGCGCTTTCTACCGCGCCGTCCGAATGAACATCTGCCCGTGCTGCTCTGTGCCGCGGGCCGACTCTGATTGGCGACTCACCATGTTTTCTCTGAACGACACAACCATCCGCGACTCCTTTGTGAACGCGTCGCGCAAAGAGCTCTCCGACCTCACGCTGCCCGCGGGCTTCGCCGAGATCGACTGGGCGAAGCTCGACTACGTCGGCTGGAACGACCCGAAGCGCCCCCGCCGCGCGTACGTGGTGGTTCCGGTCGGCGACGTCGCGGTCGGCGTGCTGCTGCGGCGGGCCGAGACGAAGCCCGCATCCAGAGCCCAGTGCTCGTGGTGCCAGGACGTGCGGCTGCCCAACGACGTGGTGTTCTTCAGCGCACGTCGCGCGGGCGCGGCCGGACGCAATGGCGACACCGTGGGCACGCTCGTGTGCTCGGAGTTCGAGTGCTCCCGCAACGTGCGCACACCTCCGGCCATGGCGTACATCGGTTTCGATGTGGCGGCTGCGCGGCTCGAGCGCATCGCGTCACTGCAGACCCGAGCGGCCACCTTCGTCGACGACATCCGCGCGACCGCCTGACGTAAGTGCGCGAGTTCGGTGCTCCTCGAGCATCTCCGCGAGCATCCGGTCGTGCAGTTCGGATTCTGCCGAGTCGTTCGGGTCCATGCCGAAGAGCCAGGTGAGCCCGCGGAGCCGTCTGTTGTCGATGCCGATCAGGGCGATCGAGATCGTCTCGTTCGGCTGCGCCGTGCCGCGTGCCCAGGCGAGGGTCTCGGTGAACGTCGCATTCGAGACGTCGACCGTGCGCACCGCACGATCGGGCAGGGTCGCGAAGTAGACCCGAACGCTCGACTCGTGCTGTTCCCAGGTGCTGTCCCGCTCATCGGAATCCACGATGTTCATGCCGTCGAGCCTAGAGCGGCGGAGGCCGACGGACGTATTCTTGCCGCACGACACAAGGAGGCGACCGTGACGATCTCGCGCCTGCTCGCCCAGATGACGGTGAGCGATTCCGCGCAGTCCATTCCCTGGTATTCGCTGCTGTTCGGGCGCGGGCCCGATGCGCGTCCGATGGACGGCCTCGTCGAGTGGCATCTCGCCGATACCTTCGGCGTGCAGGTCTGGATCGAGCCCGAAAGAGCTGGCGCCTCGTGCATGGTGCTCGACGACGATGACCTGGATGCCCGGCTTCAGCTGCTCGACGGCGCCGGCATCGAGCATGGCGGCATCAGAGCGGCGTCGTCGTCTCGGATTCTGCCCGTCGTCGACCCCGACGGCAACCGCATCGTCTTCACGGGACCGTGAGTCAGCACGTGTGAGGCGTGGCGAAGGCCGTCACTTCAGGCCGCAACGAGCGTCACTGCAGTTCACGACACTGCCAGCCCAGCTCTCCTCGTTCCTGTCTGGCCTGCCATAGTCGTCGTCATAGGAGATGGTGGCGACGTCTGGCCTGATGTCGCCCGCGAGCCTGTCGCCCGCGGCGATGATCGGGTTGCCGTGCGAATCGAGGCTCAGGGCGAGAGCCTCGGTCGACCTGAGATCCTCATTCCGAGTCAGTTTCGCGATCGAACGCGACTCGAGATTTGTGCACTTCGCGTCGAGGCAGCTGATCAGGTCGAGGGATTCGCGCCGCTCGTTGGCGACGGCGATAAGCGGCCGCCCGCTCTCGTCGATGGCGAACGCGGGCGTTCGCAGGCCCGCGTCATAGCCGGTCAGATCGCTGGTGTTGGTCGACGAGCAGGCACTGTCGGCGCAGGTGAAGAGCCGCAGTTTCGAGCTGTCTTCGGGGCGAGAGAGTATGACGGGCAGCCCGTCGGCTCCGAGCTCGATCTGTGCACCGAATGTCTCGTCGTAGCCGAAACCAGATGACTCCTCGCTCTCGACCACGGGGGCCAGTTCGGGGGCCTCGACGCGGAGCTCGGCGCCATCGGCTTTCCCCGAGATGACCCGCAGAGCGGGAGCCGGTACGTCCGCGCGAGAGTCCTCTCGGTTGGCCAGAGTCACGACCGCCGTGCCATCGGCGGTGACGGCGACGTCGATGGAGGCTCTGCTCGGCGCGTTGCCGATCCATTCGAGCTGCGTCGTCTTCGTGGTGGCGGAGGAGCAGGCGGCGTCGTCGCAGAAGACGATCCACATGGTTGCCTCGGGCGGTCCGCCGGTGCGTCGTGCGACGGCGGCGATCACGGGATGCGCGCCGTCGTTCGATACGGCGACGGCGCTGCGGTCGGTCACGGTTCGGGTGTCGACCTCGTCGTCTTCATCGAACGTCGAATCGAATGAGGCGAGGGTGGTGCGGCTTCCGGGGGGCTCCGTGGAGGTTCGCTCACCCTGACGCGTCGTGTCATCCCATCTACGCAGTTCGTCGGCGCTCGTTGACACCGCGTCGAGCTCGAACCGATTGTCGGCGGTGTCTTCCTCGTCTCCGACGAACATCCACTGCGCGGTGAAGAGACCGCCGTCGTCTGTACCGATCGTGTCTGTCGAAAGGTACGACGACAGGGTGGAGATCGGCGAGCAGCTCGCGCCGTGGCAGACGCGCAGCGAGTATCGGTCGTAGCCGACATTTGCGCTCAGCACAGCCGTGCCGTCGTCGCCCACGGGCACGATGCTCGCCGAATCCTCGATCGAGGGCACCGTGACAGCCGAGTACGACACGAATCCCCACGGATTCACGAGCGCGAGCGGCACCGCGAGCAGAGCGGGAACCAGCAGCACGGCCAATCCGACCAGCGCGCCGCCGCGGGTCCCGACATCCGAGTCTTTCTGCGCCCACGACGGCGCGGGCAGGGGCACGATCGGCTGGGTGCCGATGCGAGCGCGGGACTCCTCGCGTACGATCACGGCGCGCACCGCGACGGCGGTGAGAAACAGAACGAGAGCGGCGGGAACGACGATGCCGAGCGCGACGGAGACCATGGCGGAGAGCAGCGACTGGAGCATGAGTCCGGCGAGCAGCCTCAGGCCAACGCCGATCCCGACCACGACCACGGCCGCGATGATCAGACTGACCCTGGGCGAGCGGTCTTCGGTGCGCCCTGAGACGACATCTTTTCCCGAGCGCCAACCGCGCGCGAGAGCCTGACCCCACGACGCGCTGCGCAGAACGAGCTGTGGCCACGCCAAAAGCAACGGCGCGGCCACGATCAGAACGATCAGGGCCACGACGAGGCCGACGATGGCCTGAACCGGTGCGATCGCCAGAGCGACGGATGCGGCCACGCCGGCGACGGCGATCGCGAGCGCGCCGACGAACGCGAGCGCGACCAGACCGGGTCGGCCCGCGGCACGGCGCCACGCAGCAGGCGCCGGGAGACGGGCATCGGTGGTGTTCGCGATCAGGGAGTGCGTGGCGGCGGTGATACCGAAGGCGTGACCCGCGCAGAGCAGGATCACGGCGATCGCAGCGGCGACGAGCGCCTCGGTCGTGCCGGCTACTTCGGTGACGTTTCCGTTGATGAGCACGAGCGCGTCGCGCGGCACGATCGACAGAGCAGCGACCGTGGCCGCGACGGCGGCGATGATGACGGGAACGCCGTAGGCCAGCGCCGGAGCCGGCGACAGCAGGACCAGCGCCCAGGCGCGGGGCGGGCCGTACATGCGGCGGGCGGCATCCCGAGCGGCTTCGGCGGAGCGCTCCGGCTGCTCCGGCGCAGGCTCGGGGGTGGGCGTGGTCTGTGAGGCGGAGTCTGGCACCTAAAGCACACTAACAGCGACGGAAAATCCCCCACAGGGGGAGAACTCCCCATACCCCGCATACGATTGAAATGGTGCAGACAGAACCGAACCAGCCCATCGCATCCGCCGAGCCCGGTTTCGTGCGCGTGCGCGGCGCCCGCGAGAACAACCTGCGCGACGTCGACGTCGACGTGCCGCGCGACCGCATCGTCGCCTTCACCGGGGTCTCGGGATCGGGCAAATCGTCGCTGGCGTTCGGCACCATCTTCGGCGAGGCCCAGCGCCGCTTTCTCGAGTCGGTCGCGCCGTACGCACGTCGTCTGATCGCACAGGGCAGCACTCCTCACGTCGATGAGATCACGGGTCTGCCTCCCGCCGTCGCCCTGCAGCAACGACGCGGAGCCCCCAGCTCGCGTTCGACCGTCGGCACTCTCACGACGCTGTCGAATCTGCTGCGCATGCTCTATTCGCGGGCCGGTACCTACCCCGCGGATGCGACGGGTCGGCTCGACTCCGATTCGTTCTCTCCCAACACCGCGGCCGGCGCCTGCCCGCGCTGTCATGGACTCGGCATCGCGCACGACGTGACCGAGGCGACGGCCGTGCACGACCCCGCCCTGAGCATCCGCGACGGCGCCATCGCGGCCTGGCCCGGGGCCTGGCAGGGCAAGAACCTGCGCGACGTCACGGCCGGGCTCGGCTACGACATCGATCGCCCGTGGCGCGAACTGTCGCAGAAAGACAGGGACTGGCTGCTCTTCACCGACGAGCAGCCCGTTGTCGAGGTGACGCCGCAGCGCGATCGAGTGGCGAAGCCGTACAAGGGGCGCTTCTGGAGTGCCAAGAGCTTCATCATGCACACCCTCGCCGACTCCAAGAGCGAGGCCCAGCGCAATCGTGCTCAGCGTTTCGTCGAGACGGCGCCCTGCTCGCTGTGCGGGGGCAGCGGCCTCACGCGCGCGGCGCTCGCGGTGACCTTCGCGGGGCACAGCATCGCCGAACTCAACGACATGCCCTTCGCCGCGCTCGCCGACGTGCTGCGCCCCACCGCCGAGCTGAAGACCGCTGGCGTCGCACGTTCCGACCGCTCGTCCGGTGAGCTCACCGAGGTGGCGGTCACGATCGCCTCCGATCTGCTCGCCCGCATCGAGGTGCTCGTCGGCCTCGGCCTCGACTACCTCGGTCTGAGCCGCGCGACCCCGACTCTGTCGCCCGGCGAGATGCAGCGCCTGCGCATCGCCACCCAGCTGAGATCGGGTCTCTTCGGCGTGATCTACGTACTCGACGAGCCGTCGGCCGGGCTGCACCCTGCCGACGCCGAACCTCTCATCACGGTGCTCGAGCAGCTTCAGGCGTCGGGCAACTCGGTCTTCGTCGTCGAGCACAACATGGACGTCGTGCGTCGCGCCGACTGGGTCGTCGACGTCGGCCCGGGGGCCGGTTCGAACGGCGGATGCGTGCTGTACAGCGGACCCGTCGGCGGGCTCGCCGAGATCGAAGACTCCGTGACGCGGCCGTTCCTCTTCGCGTCGCCGGCCGACGGGTCGTCGCGGCGCACGGCACGCGACCCCCAGCGCTGGCTGAACCTGCGAGCGGTGTCGCGGCACAACATCCAGAATCTGGATGTGGACATACCGGTGGGAGTGCTCACGGCGGTGACCGGGGTATCGGGCTCGGGCAAGTCGAGCCTCGTGGGCGGCGTGCTCGCGGAGCAGGCGCTGGCCGACGACGCCGTCGATCGCGTCGTGCAGGTCGATCAGAAGCCGATCGGGCGAACTCCGCGATCGAACCTGGCCACCTACACGGGCCTCTTCGACGCGGTGCGTTCGACCTTCGCCGCCACCGACGATGCGCGTGAGCGCGGCTACGACGCCGGTCGCTTCTCGTTCAACGTCGACGGTGGACGCTGCCCCACCTGTCTCGGCGAGGGGTTCGTCTCGGTCGAGTTGCTCTTTCTGCCGGGGAGCTACGCGCCCTGCCCCGACTGCGGCGGCACGCGCTACAACCCGGAGACCCTCGAGGTGCGCTATCGCGACGCATCGATCGCCGATGTGCTCGCGATGACCGTCGATGAGGCGGCAGTATTCCTCGCCGACGTGACCGTGGCGGCGCGCAGCCTCGACACCCTGCGCAAGGTGGGGCTGGGCTACCTGCGACTCGGCCAGCCCGCGACCGAGCTCTCGGGAGGCGAGGCTCAGCGCATCAAGCTCGCGACGGAACTGCAGCGTGCCCGACGCGGCCACACGCTCTACGTTCTCGACGAACCGACGACGGGGCTGCATCCGGCCGACGTGCGCCTGCTCGTGGCGCAGCTGAACGCCCTCGTGGATGCCGACAACACGGTGGTGCTCGTCGAGCACGACATGAGCGTGGTCGCCGACGCAGACTGGGTGATCGACATGGGCCCGGCCGGCGGCGACAAAGGTGGCCTGGTCGTGGCGGCCGGTCGTCCGGAGGCTGTCGCCACGAATGGAGACAGCCGCACGGCGCCCTACCTGGCGGCTGCGCTCGCTTCGGCCTGAGTCTCGTCGAGTTCGTCGGCGTCGTCGGGCCCGCGCAGGCGAGCCAGCAGATGTTCGATCGCGAAGCCGGCGGGGGAGTCCGGCTCCGGGACGATCACGTTCATGAAGAGACCGCCGGGTACGTCGAGCACCTGAAAGGGAAGCTCGACCCAGCCGTAGCCGTCGACGAAGTTGGGGGCGAGTCCCGACGAGAAGGGCCGAGCCTCGTGGGCCAGCCAGAACTCCCGGAAGTCGGCATCCGGCATGAGCTGGTCGACGATCTGCCGTAGACGAGGGTCATCCGGATCGGCGTGGAAGCGTAGCGCCGCGACGGAGTCTCGCGCGGTCTCGCGCCAGCGCTCGTTCGATCTGTTCTCGAGGGGAGTCTCGAACATCATCACGACGTAGTTGTTGCCCGGTATCGAGTAGCCCGGTGCAAGAGCCGCCGCGAGGCTGTTGACGAAGATCAGGTCTTGATTGCGGTCGAAGATCTCTGCCGAGGTGCCCGCCCACTGGTCGAGCAGGGCGCGCAGTCGTGGAGTGACCTCGTGGTCTGTTTCCTGGAGGCGTGCATCGGAGGGCGATGGAAGAGCGAGCTTGTAGAGGTAGCTTCGACCGCTGTCATCGAGGTCGAGCGCGCGGGCCAACGCCTCGAGCACCTGTTCGGAGATGCGGTGGTTCTGCCCCTGCTCGAGACGCACGTAGTACTCGAGACTGATGCCGGCGCGCTCGGCGACCTCTTCGCGCCGCAGTCCCCGCACGCGTCGCTGCGGGTCAGGCGGATATCCGACGTCCTCGGGCTTCAGGGCGGCGCGTCTCGCGCGGAGATACTCCGCGAGAACCACCTGCTTCGCCGTCATGGCTCCAGCATAGAAGCATTCTGGAGTCGTCATGCAAGAAATGCCGACGGGGTCGTGTGCCGGTCATGCGCTGTTACTTGCCGATACCGTCGGCGAGGCCCTTCACGAAGTAGCGCTGGCCGAAGAAGAAAAGCAGAACGACGGGGATCGCCGCGATCACCATTCCAGCGAACACGACGGGGTAGTCGGTGCCGTGCTTGCTCATGAGACTGGTCAGCCCGACGGGCAGTGTCTGCACGTCGGTCCCGCTCGTGAACACCATCGCGAACAGGTACTCGTTCCAGGCGAAGAGGATGTGCAGGATCACGGTCGACACGATGATCGGTTTGCACATGGGCAGGATGATGCGCCAGAACGTCGACCAGCGGGATGCGCCATCGACCTCGGCGGCCTCGTCGATCTCGCGGGGCAGGTCAATCATGTATGCGCGGATCAGGAACGTCGTGAAGGGGATGCGGAACGCCGTATAGAGGATGAGCAGGGCCCAGAAGGTGTTGTAGAGACCGAGGCTCTGGAACATCTTCACGAGCGGAATGAGGGCGACGGCCGGAGCGAGCATGAGTCCGCCGAGGATCACGGTGACGATCGCCCTGTTGAAGGGGATGGTGACTCGGGTGAGACCGTAGGCGGCCCAGGCGCTGATGAACACCGTCGCGATCGTCGAGGTCACGGTGACGAGCACGCTCATCATGAGGTAGTTGCTGACCCCGCGGTTCCACGCGGTCACGTAGTTCTCCCATTTCCAGGCGATGGGAAGGGCGAACGGGTTGCCGAACAGCTCGGCATTCTCTTTGAAGCCGTTCAGGATCATCCAGAGAAGCGGATAGACCACGACGACCACGAGGCCGAGCAGGAAAGTCCACATGAACACCCTGCCGATGCTGCCGAGGAACGTGAGGCGTTTCACCATTCCACCCTTCTTCTGCGAGTGATCCAGAGTTGAACGAGCGCGATCGCGAGGGTGACGAGGAAGATGACCATCGCGATCGCGGCTGCGTAGCCGAAGTCGTTGCGCACGAAGCCCGAGCGGTACAACCAGGTGCCGAGCACCTGCGTCGAGTTGTTGGGCCCTCCGCTCGTCATCACCATGACCTCGTTGAACACCTGGAAGGCGCCCGAGATGGTGACGATCATCATCAACCCGGTCATCTCGCGCACCAGTGGCAGCGTCACCGTGAAGAAGCGGCGGAATGGGCCGACGCCGTCGATGGAGGCCGCCTCGTAGAGTTCCGACGGAATGCGTTGGATGGCGATCGCGAACAGCAGTGTCGAGTAGCCGAAGCCCTGCCACTGGCTCATGGCGATGATGCCGAGCATCGCCGTGCTCTCTTGACCGAGCCACGGGCGGGCCAATGCATCGAGGCCGACGGAATCCAGCGCGGCATTCAGGAGACCGAGGTTGGGTTCGTAGATGAAGTAGAACAGCAGGCCCGCGACCGTGAGCGAGATGGCGGAGGGGACGAAGTAGATCGCTCGAAGGCTGCGCCGCCATCGGTCGCTGCGGATGCTCTCGATGATCGCCGCGAGGACGATGGCGCCGAAGACCTGGAATGCCACGGAGATGACGGCGTAGAGCAGATTGTTGCCGAGCGCCGACCAGAAGATCGGATCGTCGACCAGTTTCAGGTAGTTCTTCAGTCCGACGAACTCCGAGGTGCCACTGTAGATATCCCACTTCTGCAGGCTGAACCCGAAGTTCTGCACGAGAGGAAGGTAGACGAAGGCGCCGAGGAGGACGAGCGCCGGCAGCACCCAGGCGAACCCGAGGGCTTTCTTCACGGCTGTCTGCATCGAGATTTCTTCCGGCTAGAGGTGTGGGAGGGAGGGGATAGCCGGGGCGGCATGTGTGCGCCGCCCCGGCCGGTTGCTACTTGGCGGACTCGGATGCGTCGCGGACGCTGGTGAGGACCTCGTCGGGTGTCGCGCTGCCGCTGATGATCGCTTCGCCGCCGGCCAACCAGGCATCGGCAACTTCGGGAACCGTGACCATGTCGAGCCAGGCCACGATCTGCGACGCCTCGTTGACCTGCGAGATGCCGTCGACGACGGCGTTACTCGAGGTCTCGGCCGACACTGCTCCGACCACCGTGCTCGGCTGACCGTAGGGAGGCGCGGCGAGGGTCTGGGCATTGGTCTTGTCGGTCACGAACTTGAGGAAGTCGATGGCGAGAGCCGCTCGGGGCGACTTCGCGTTCACCAGATAGCCCTCGGGTGCTCCCTCGATGGCGTCGGGATCTCCCTGTGCTCCGGCGGGAACCGGCAGGGCGAAGAATCCGAAGTTGTCGGTGGTGAGGGCGTTGCCCTCCGCGGTGACCGTGTCGAACTCGAGGATCTCCTGGTAGTACATGGCCGCCTTGCCTCCGGCCAGCGCCTCCTGCGCGGTCGTGTAGAGAACACCGTTCGTGCCGTCACCGGTGTCGGTGCAGGTATCGACGAGGGTCTTGAACTGTTCGAGCGCCTTCAGATACCCGGGGTCGTCGAGGGTGGCGGTCTCGGGGTCGAAGTCGGCCTCGAGCACATCGGCGGGCACGTTGTAGGCGAATAGCTGCTGCAGGTAGTGCAGGCCAGGCCATCCGTCTTTGTTGCCGAAGGCGATCGGCTCATAGCCCGCCGCCCGGATCGTGGGGCAGCTGTCGATGAGCTCCTCGAATGACGTGGGAACGCTGACGCCCGCCTCGTCGAAGATCGCCTTGTTGTAGCCCATGAACTTGCCGTTGTTGTAGAGCGGAACGCCGTAGTACTTGCCGTCGGTCTCGAAAGCGCCGAGCGAGGCGGGGCCGAAGGTCTGGCCCCAGTCGGTGTCGGGCCCGATCACGTCGGTGAGGTCGGCGGCCAGTCCGCCGCCGATGAAGTTGTCGGCCCAGTTGCCGGTGAAGCTGAAGTAGATGTCGGGCAGCGCGCCGGATGCGGTGAGCGTCTTGGTCTTGTCTTTGACGCTCTGGTCGGTCTCTTGGATCAAGTCGAACGACACGTCGGGGTGCAGCGCGGTGTACTCCGTCGCGAGATCTTCGAAGTAGGGCTGCAGGGGGTCGCCCGCGAATTTGGTCAGGATGCTGAGGGTTCCGGAGTATTCCGGTGTCGCGGTCACGTCGACCGGCGCGGCGGACGAGCCCCCTGCACATCCCGTGACCAGGAGGGCTCCGGCCGCGATGAACGCCGCCGCTGTGATTCGTGTTCGTGTGTGCATGGTCTTCCTTCATCTCTCGCCGGAGCGGGGATCTCGGGGCGGCGTCCCGAGGGCTGCCTTCCACCGATCCGCCATTGGATCTGGTTCAACACGTACTGCGTGGTTTCGCTGAACTATATACACAATCTGATACCGGTACCACTCCCGGGCGAAACTTTCTCGAAGATTGGGCTGATCGATCATTTCAACGTCGATGTGTTGACGATCCGAGGATTCGTGTGTCAGCATCAGAGCCACCTGATACCGGTACCACACTGGGCCGGTGCAGTTCACGCTCCTGAAAGGACACCTGATGCTCGGATTCGACGAGTCTGCATTCGTCAAGCAGATCGCCAGCGCGGTCGCCCTCCGTCCGCAGATCGAAGAGCTGGTCGACACCCTGGTCGCCCGCGGCTTCGACAACCTCTTTCTGATCGGCGCCGGCGGCACCTACGCGGCGATGTGGCCGTATGAGCACTTCGCCAAGACAGCCTCGACTCTGCCCGTGAAATCGGTCATCGCGGCCGAGCTGCTCGTCTCGGGCGACAAGACCCTCACGGATCGTTCGGTGGCGATCTTCACCTCCGTCTCGGGCACGACCGATGACAGCCTGCGCGCCATCGAGTACGTCAAGGAGCGCGGGGTGCTGACCGTCGCGTTCACCGGGTTCCCGGACTCCCCGATCGCGCAGCAGGCCGACATTGCCCTCGTCTCCGAGCCCAAGACCTGGCCGTTCGACATGCAGATGATGCTCTTCACGACACGACTGCTCAGCGTGCGCGGCGAGTTCGACGGCTACGAGAAGTTCGCCGGCGAGCTCGAGAAGCTGCCCGAGATCCTGGTCGAGGTCGCGAAGCAGGCCGAGCCGATCGCATCCGATTTCGCGGATGTCCACAAAGACACCGACTACTACTTCCTCGTCGGGGGAGGCAATCTCTGGGGCTTCACGTACCTCTACTCCATGTGCATCCTCGAAGAGATGCAGTGGCTCCGCACGACGCGGGTGCACAGCGCTGAGTTCTTCCACGGGTCGCTGGAGCTGCTCGAGAAGGACACGAGCCTCATCCTGTTCCAGGGCGAAGACGAGACCCGCGCTCTCACCGATCGGGTCGAGAGATTCGTGCGCACCGTGTCTGACGATGTCACCGTGTTCGACACGAAGGACTACCCCCTCGAGGGGATCAGCCCCGAGTTCCGAGGGCTTCTCGCGCCGGTCGTTCTCGACACCATCACGGGGCGGGTGAGCAAGCACCTCGAGCGGGTGCGTGAGCACTCCCTCGATCTGCGTCGCTACTACCGCGTCGTCGAGTACTGATCCTCCTGCTGCCGGGCGTCCGCGTGAACGTCGCGGATGCCCGGCGGCGCTCGCCCCCTATTAAGGACCATTCATGAAGGTGCTCGGCTTCGGAGACAACATCGTCGACCGTTTCGTCGACCGGGGTATCGCCTACCCCGGCGGCAACAGCGTCAACTTCGCGGTGTTCGCGCGCCAGCTCGGCGTCGATGCCTCGTATCTGGGCGTCTTCGGCTCCGACGCCGCCGGCACCTTTCTGCGTGACGCGGTCAGCGATCAAGGCGTCGACATCTCGCGCTCAGTCGTGCGCGAGGGACCGAGCGGCGTATCGACGCTGACCGTCGTCGACGGCGATCGGGTGTTCGGCGGGTGGAACGGCGGAGGCGTCACCGTGGGCCAGCCACTCGAGCTCGACGCCGAGCTCCTCTCGTATGCCGCGAGCTTCGACCTCGTGCATACGAGCGTCTACTCGGCCACCGAGTCGGAACTGCCCGCGCTGCGTGAGACATCGGCACTCGTGAGCATCGATCTCTCGAGCGAAGACGAGTTCCGCTCGCCCGAATACCTCGACCGCGTCGCCCCGTTCGCTGACCTCGTGCTGCTGTCGTGCAGCCACCTCACCCTGCGCCAGACCCGCGCCGTTCTGGCCGATGCCGTCGACCGAGGTGCGGGGCTCGCGGTCGGCACCCGGGGCATCCGTGGAGCCATCGTGTTCGACGGCCGTGACCACGTGACTGCGCCGGCCCAGCCGGTCGACGACCCGTCGACGATCGTCGACACCATGGGATGCGGCGACGCATTCGTCACAGCCTTCGCCGTGTCGCTGCTGACCTCCGGATGGACCCGCTCCCGGCGTCCCTGGGTGGGGGCGCTCGATACGGCGCTCCGCGACGGCGCGGGTTTCGCAGCGCGCCAGTGCCTCGTGGAGGGGGCCTTCGGCCACGGAGTCGACGCCGGCATCGTGCCCGCTACGATGTGACACACCAGCCTTCATGCACTCGATGACTACCAGATGGGCTCACTGACATGGCCGCCGAACGCGACCGCAACTCCTCGCCGCCGACCATCTCCGAAGTCGCCGCCGAGGCGGGAGTGGGTCGGGCATCCGCCGCTCGCACGCTCGGCGGCTACGGTTACGCCAGCCCCGAGCTTCGCGACAGGGTGCTCGCCGCAGCCGAGAAGCTCGGCTACCGCACGAACGCGCTCGCGCGCAGCATGTCGACGGGGGTCACTCACACCCTCGGAGTGATCGTGGCCGACATCGGCAATCCCTTCTTCGCCGGCGTCGTGCGCGGCATCAGCGACACCTCGCGGTCACGTGGCTTCGACACCATCGTTCTCAGCACGCACGAAGACCTCGACGAGGAGCGCGCCGCGATCGGCGTGCTCGTAGACAAGCGCGTCGACGGCATGATCATCGCCTCGGCGGCACTCGGTCGTGACGACGTCGACCACATTCGCGATGCGGTCGACAGAGGTGTGCCCGTCGTTCTCGTCGACCGGGCGCTCGACTACCTCGACCTCGATTCCGTCGTCATCGACAACAGGGATGCCGCACGGCGGGCCGCCGCCGGGCTCATCGAGGCGGGCCACCGCCGCATCGGCTTCATCTGGGGCCCGTCGACCACGGACGAGATCACGACGCGGCGTGAGCTGAGCGCCGCCGCGTCGGTGAATCTGTGGACAGACGGCGAACGTCTGCGCGGCTACCTCGATGCCCTCGACGACGCCGGCATCCCCTTCGACGCCCAGTTGGTGATGACGGGCCCGAAGACCGAGGAGAACGCCACGGCGTGGGTCGCGCGCATGCTCGAGCTGCCCAGCAGGGCGACGGCGATCCTCTGCAGCGAGACCGACGGCACCACGGGTGCCCTGCGGGCCATCAGGGCGAGCGGATTGCGCTACCCCGACGACGTGTCGCTCATCGGATTCGACGACAGCTCGTGGGCCGCGGTCATGGATCCGCCGCTCACCATGATCGAGCAACCCATGCTCGAGCTCGGTGCGCGCGCGGCAGAGATCCTGCTCGAAGAGATCAATGGCAAGACGCCCAGTCGAACCATGCACACCCTGCAGTCGACGTACATCGAGCGCGCCTCGGTTGCGGCACCAGCAGTCGGGGCCTAGCTGGCACGGCGGTGCCGTTGTCTCGTCTGTTTCATGACCGACGGGCGACGGCGCTATCGATGACCACGAAGGACAAGTCCGACATCATCGACTTCCCGATCATCGAAGAAGGCGGGCAGCGCGCGACGGCACGGCCCGTGTGGGGTGAGGAGATGCGTGACGTGCCAGACCTCGACTGGAACGCCTAGACCCAGACTCGATCGAAGAGGGGAGGACGCTAGCTTCTTTCACGAACTTCCTGGGGGTATCGACATGGCTTGGCACTCTCGGCGGTCGAGTGCTAACTTATTTGTCACAAGTTGAGTCAACTTGACTCAGGTTCACAGAAAGGGGAATCCTCATGGCAATGTCTTTTGATCCTTTCAGCGAGCTCGACCGCATCGCCGGCGACCTGCTCACGTTCCGTCCGGGGCCGAAGTTCATGCCCGTCGATCTCTACCGCGACGGCGACCAGTACGTGCTCAGCGCAGACCTGCCGGGCATCGACCCCGGCTCCGTCGATGTCGATGTCGATGGCCAGTTGCTGACCATCAGGGCCAAGCGAACCGCAGCAGCCCACGAGGGCGTCAAGTGGCTGGCCCAGGAGCGCCCGAACGGCGACTACCTCCGTCAGTTCAGCCTGGGCGACGGTGTCGACTCCGAGAAGATCTCGGCGAGCTACGACAATGGCGTGCTCTCCGTGATCATTCCGGTCAGCGAGCGGGCAAAGCCGCGCAAGGTCGAGGTCAAGACCGTGCAGAGCGCAGACGAGCAGAAGACACTCGCCGTCTGACGAAGCCGACGAAGAAGGGGCGGGCCGATGGCCCGCCCCTTCTGGCGTTGTTCCGACGTAGCCCGTGGCTACGAGCGCTTGGTCGCTCGCGCGATCATGTAGAGGATGGCGCCGAGAACCAGGAAGCCGCCGCCGAACGCCCAGACGATCGGCTCCTGCTGGGTCAGCAGCAGAATGCAGGATGCGACGCCGAGAACGGGAACGAAGGTCCAGACCCGAAAATGCTTGTGTTCCACGCGGTCACGGCGCAGAACGAGCACGGCGATGTTCGTGCTGATGAACACGAACAGCAGCAGGAGCACGACAGCTGACGCAAGCGTGCTGAGGTCTCCCACGAGCGTGAGCAGCAGGGCGAGGATCGTCGTCGCGACGATCGCGACCCAGGGTGTTCTGCGATTGGGCAGAACACGACCGAGAACCGACGGCAGCAGGCCCTGCTCCGCCATGCCGTAGGTGACGCGGCTCGTCATGATCATCGTCAGCAGGGCGCCGTTCGCCACCGCGATCAGTGCGATCAGGCTGAACACCCATTCGGGAATGCCTACCCCGGTTGCGGCGACGACGGCGAGAAGGGGCCCTGACGACGACGACAGATCGTCGGCGGGCAGCGCAATCGACGACGCGAGTCCGACCAGGATGTAGACGACCCCGGCGGCGAGAAGAGCACCGAACAGCGCGCGGGGATAGACGCGCGAGGGATCCCGAACCTCTTCGGCGACGTTGGCCGAGGTCTCGAAGCCCACGAACGAGTAGTACGCGATCACCGCACCCCCGAGGACAGCGAGTCCCGGAGCCGTTTCGCTGGGGAACTCCGCGACCCGCGAGATGTCTCCACCCCCGCCGCCGAGCATCACGGCCACCGCCACGACCACGATGACGAGTCCGGAGACCTCGATCACCGTCATCACGAGGTTGCTCTTCATCGACTCGCTGATGCCCCTCGCGTTCAGTGCGGCGACGAGCACGAGGAAGATCAAGGCTGCGGGGATCGTGGGAACGTCGAGGAAGGTCTTGAGGTACTCGCCGGCGAAAGCGATCGCGAGACCAGCGGCGCTGGTGACGCCGGCGGCCAGCATGCTGAAGCCGACGAGAAAAGAGATGATCGGGGGCTTGAAGGCGCGTTGCGCGAAGATCGCAGCCCCTCCGGCCTTCGGGTATTTGGTCACGAGCTCTGCATATGACCCGGCTGTGAGCAGGGCCAAAACGAGCGCGAGAGCCAGCGGCGCCCAGAGCGCCCCTCCGACCTCTCCAGAGAGCACCCCCATCAGCGCGTAGATCCCGGCTCCGAGTACGTCGCCGAGGATGAAGAGAAAGAGGAGTGGTCCGGTGATGCGGCGGGTGAGCTTCGAATCCGTGTCGCCCGCGGCCTGCCCGGTTGTTGTCGTTGATGCCATGGCGTCACTTTAAGTGCGCGCCAGAAATGTATTCCGACGCCTTGACAGCGGTGCAGAGCCTCCCGGCTCGACGGGCCCAGCCGGTGTTTCATCAGGCTCTTCTCGGCACCTGCCCAGAGCGTTCGTGCATCCTGTGAGGCCAGACCGTTCTATTGAAAGGCCCGAGATGAGCACCCTCCAGCGATTGATGAAGATGGCGTCGAAGGCGCTCGACGGCTCGGGTCAGAGCAAGGCCTCGGGTTCCGGCTCAACCGACTGGCGCGATCTCGTGCGTTCCGCCGCCGACAAGGTGACGGGCGACGGGCGCAACGCGTCTCCTCAACCCGGCACCGCGCATCCGTCGCCGTCGCGTGTTCAGGATGCGCCGGTGCACGACGCACCCGTGCCGCACCCCCACGACGTTCCCGTCTACGGCACGCCGTCCGGCGCTCCGGTTCAGGATGCGGCGAGCGCGGCCGCGTCGACCCCGGAAGACCGGGCCGCGATCGCGCGCTACGACTATCTGCTGAAGACAGCGATGCCGGAGCAGCTCGAGCAGGTGCACCGCGACGCGTTCGCGAGGCTTACGCCCGAGCAACGCCAGCAGGTCGAGTCGCGTCTGCGTGACGAACTGCCCGCATCCGAACAGCCTGTGTCGTCTTCGCCCGACGACTTGGCGCGCTCCGCCGTTCGCGGCGAGGCGCACAAGCCCGGGTTCCTGCGCGGAATCTTCTCGAAGCCCGCAGCCGCGGGCGCCGCCGGAGTCGGAGTGGGCGCCGTCGCCGGCGCAGGCATCGGCGTTGCGGGCGGGCTTCTCGCCGCGGTCGCCGGGGGCGCCGTGCTCAGTAGCGTCGCAGGGCCTCTGCTCGAACAGGCGTCTGGAATGGGTATCGACTTCGATGCCCTGGGTGGCCTCGAGGGCGGTCTCGAAGGACTCGAGGGTGGTCTCGGCGACGTGGCTTCCGGGGCCGGCGAATACGCGAGCGGCATCGGCGAGCACCTCTCGGGGCTCGGCTCCAACATCGAGATTCCCGGCCTCGGCGACCTCGGAAGCCTGTTCGGGCGCGACTAGCCTCAGTACCCCGCGCTGCAATTCAGGGAAAAGTAGATATGGCGCGGGCGAAATTCACTGATCTGGGCAGTTCGGCCTGAGTTGCAGCGCGACCTCCGTGCCAATCTGGAGTCGTGACCGAACTTCTTGTCGTACTGGTGCTCGCTTTCGCGGCGATCGCAGCGTCTACCGTGCTCGGACCGCGGCTGGGCGTGGCCTCTCCTCTACTGCTCGTCGCCATCGGCGTGGGGGCGAGCTTCCTGCCCGTGTTCGCCGAGGTCGAGATCGAACCGGAATGGATTCTCGCCGGCGTGCTCCCGCCACTGCTGTATTCATCGGCGGTATCGATGCCCGCCATGAACTTCCGCCGCGAGTTCGGCGCGATCAGTGGGCTGTCTGTGGCGCTGGTCGTGGCCAGTTCGCTCGTGCTCGGCGTGTTCTTCATGCTCGTCATCCCGGATCTCGGCTTCGCGTGGGGTGTCGCGCTCGGCGCGATCATCAGCCCGACCGACGCGGTTGCGACATCGATCGTGAAGCAGACGTCGGTGTCGAAGCGGGTCGTCGCGATGCTCGAGGGCGAGAGCCTGCTGAACGACGCCACCGCCCTGGTGCTGCTGCGCACGGCCATCGTCGCCACCGCAGCGTCGTTCTCGTTCTGGGGAGCGGTCGGCACCTTCGCCTACTCCGTCGTGATCGCGACCATCATCGGCGTGCTCGTCGGATGGGGAAACCTGGTCGTGCGCAAGCGCGTCACCGATCCGACCGTCAATACCGTGATCTCGTTCGTGGTTCCTTTCGTCGCGGCCGTGCCTGCCGAGTTGCTCGGCGCATCCGGTCTGGTGGCGGCGGTCGTCGCGGGACTCGCCACGGGCATCCGCGCCCCGCGCTATCTCTCCGCGCAGAACCGGCTGTCTGACTCGCAGAACTGGCGCACAGTCGAACTGGTTCTCGAGGGTGCTGTCTTTCTCACGATGGGAGTGCAGATCTCGTCGATCGTGGCGAACGTCGAACGCGACCACGCGGGCGTCTGGGCGGCGGTGCTGGTGGCTGCCGGAGCGCTCGTGCTCACGATCGTCGTGCGCGCCGCCTACGTGGCGCCGCTGCTCTGGGTGCTTTCGACCCTGCGCAATCGCAACGAGAGAATGCAGGACAGGCTGCTCGAGATGCGAGAGAAGATGAGCACGCCCGAGGGCGCTGAGCAGATGTTCGGTGAGATGAACGGGCGACGGCGCCGGGCATCCGACAATCAGATCGAGCGGTTGGGTCGACGCGTGGTGCAGTCGCTCGCCGACATCACCTACTTCCGCAACGCTCCGCTCGGGTGGCGGGATGGCACGGCGGTCGTGTGGGCGGGCATGCGCGGGGCCGTCACGGTCGCGGCGGCGCAGACGCTTCCCGAAGACACGCCCCAGCGGTCTGTGCTCGTACTCATCGCATTCGCGGTGGCGGTGCTGTCGTTGCTGGTGCAGGGCGGCACCATTGCCCCGCTGCTGCGCGTCGTCGCGCCGAAGGTCGACCAGAAGGCCGTCGATGAGCAGACGACCGCAGAGCGGGCTCGACTCATGCAGCTCTTGAAGACGAGCGCCGAGGCTGTTCCTCCGGCGCCGCCGGTCGAGCAGTCGATGAAGGGGTTCATCTCGTCGAAGCAGCACGAACTGGCGGTGATCGGCGCCCAGAGAGCTGCGCTGCTCGAGGCCCGAGACCACGGCACCTTCGATGCAGACGTGCTCGCGTACGCCCTTCAGATTCTCGACGCGTCGCAGATCGCGCTCGAGCTGCGCGGTGGCCCGAAGGGGTGACCTTCGGGCCCGCAGGCGAACGCTAGCCGAGCTGCTTCAGTGCCTCGATCGTTCCGCCCCAGTTGTGTGACGAGATCGCGTCGGCGAACGTGGAATCGCCGCGACCCGTTCCCAGCTTCTCGCCGGATGCGTCGTCGACGACGTCGACGCGGTGGCCCTTCTCGGGGCTGTCGCCGCTGCCCTCTTCTACGAACTCGATGCGCAGGACGCGGCCGTCGAGTCGGCCTGTGACCACAGCTCCCGTCTCGGTGTCATTCGAGCTGTCGGTCATGAAGGGTCCGGTTCCCAGCGTGGCGAGCGATTCGTTGACCTGGTTGATGAGTGACGACGTGTTCATGGTTCTCCTAGTCGTGAGCGAGGCCCCAGGCTAGTGGCGCAGCGCGACGTGTCGACAGGCCTTGACGGCTCAGGATCAGGCCTCGTCGCGTTTTTCGTAAGCGTCGGCGAGCCCCTTCATGGTTTCCATGTCGAGGGGCATCGAGGTGTGCTCGTGGGTGATCTTCCACTCGCCGTCGCGCTTCTCGAGCACCACGGTCATGCGGTTCATCATCGAGTCGACCTGCTCGCCATCGGCGGTGACTTCGGCGTAGCGCACGGCGGCGTGAGCCGTGGCGAGGTCGTCGCGCACCGAGGTGACGACCTCGGTGAAGCGCGCCTCGCAGAGCTTGTCGCCCAGGCTCTCGAACCACATGGTCACCATCGGTCGCCACGCATCGACGCCGGCGAACTCCCACATGCCCCAAGCATCGAAGACGAGGGTGTCGTCGGCGTAGAGGCTCAGAAAGCGCTCGACGTCTTTGGCCAGGACGGCCGACGTGTAGTTCTCGAAGAGAGTGGTCACGGGAGTGGATTCAAGGGGCATGTGCTTATCCTGCCGTTCGATAGCGGATCATGGTGAGCGGGCCGAAGACGGCGACCAGCCCCGCGCACCACAGGAGTGTGATGCTCAACTCGCCCGACGCATCCATGCCCCCCATGAAGTCGCGCACAGCCGTGACCAGGTGCGACACCGGGTTGACCTCGACGAAGGCCTGCAGCCAGCTCGGAAGCGTCGACGGTTCGATGAAGATGTTGCTCGCGAAGGTGAGCGGGGTGATCACGAGCATGCTCACCCCCATGACTGCGCCGGGCGTTCGCAGCACGAGGGCGAAGAAGGTCCAGAGCCAGCTGAAGCTGAACGCGAAGACGAGGATCAGCAGCACCGCCATCAGTACGCCCGCTACGCCACCCTCGGGCCGGTAGCCCAGCGCCAGCCCGAGCGCGATCGTGACGGTGGCAGAGATCGTGTAGCGCACCGCGTCGCCGAGCAGCATGCCGACCAGAGCCGACGGCCGCCAGATCGGCAGCGAGCGGAAGCGGTCGAAGACGCCCCGATCGATGTCGGTGCGCAGCGTCGACCCGGTGTACATCGTGATCATGATCACGCCCTGCACGAGCAGACCGGGCAGCACGTACTGCAGGTAGCCGCCGACGCTTCCGGCAATCGCCCCGCCGAAGAGGAACGTGAACAGCAGGGTGAACATCACCGGGAAGACGGTGACGTCGAACAGCTGCTCGGGCACATGCTTGATCTTGAGCAGCGCGCGCCAGCCGAAGGTCAGCGACGTCGACAGCGGGCCGGGCGGGGTGGGGCGCTCGACGTCGGCCAGCGCCGACCGCATGGCGGCCGCGAGCGACTCGGCGCTCGCGGGTGCGACGTCGGCTCGTTCGTCGAGCTTGTCGAGACGGGTCATGCTGCGACCTCCTCGTCGCTTGTGCTCTCTGAGGTGTGACCCGTCAACGCGAGGAACACCTCGTCGAGCGAGGGCTGCCCGAGTGAGAACTGAGCCAATTCGATCTTCTCGGCAGCCAAGGCTGTGAGTGCGGATGTCACGATGCCAGGGTCGGCGACCGTCGCGCTCAGCGCTGCGGGGTCGGCTTGGTCGCGAATCTCGACGCCCAGAATGCGATTCAGAACCTCGGATGCCCGTGGCCGGTCCGCCGGATTCATCACGCGCACGTGCAACGCCCCGTTGCCTACCTTCGCCTTGAGTTCGCTCGACGTGCCCTCGGCGATGACCTTGCCGGCATTGATGACGCTGATGCGGTCGGCCAACTGGTCGGCCTCGTCGAGATACTGGGTCGTCAGCAGAACCGTGGTGCCCGATGAGACCATCGCCCTGATGATGTCCCACACCTCGTTGCGGCTGCGCGGATCGAGGCCGGTGGTCGGTTCGTCGAGGAACAGCAGCTCGGGGGTGACCACGATGCTCGCGGCGATGTCGATGCGGCGACGCATGCCGCCGGAATACTTCTTGACCTGCTTGTCTCGCGCATCCGACAACCCGAACGCCGTCAGCAACTCGTCAGAGCGCCGTGTGGCGCGAGCGCCTGTGTAACCGAAGAGGCGGCCGATGAGTCGCAGGTTCTCGGCACCGGTGAGGTCTTCGTCGACCGAGGCGAACTGGCCGGTGAGGCTCACTCGGCAGCGCACCTCGTTGGCGTCGGTGACGACGTCGCGGCCGAGCACCCGAGCGGTGCCCGAGTCTGGTCTGGTGAGCGTCGCGAGCATGCGGATCGTGGTCGTCTTGCCGGCTCCGTTCGGGCCGAGAAAGCCGTGCACCCCTCCGCGAGGAATCGCCAGATCGATGCCGTCGACGGCGACCGTCTTCTTGAACGTCTTCACGAGCGCGTGCGTCTCGATGGCGAGGTCGGTCATGCTGCACTCCTGATCTGTCGACGGCGACGGGTCTATTCCTAGTAGGAATATACCTATCAGGAACCTATGGTTATGTCCATGGTTAATTCCGCTCTGTCGACCACGGCGTACGCGCTGCTGGGCCTGCTCGTCTTCGACCGAGAGAATCCCGAGGGCATGACGGGCTACGAACTCAAGCAGCGCGCCGACTTCACGCTGCGTTATTACTGGGTCAGCCCGGCCATGAGCCAGATCTATACCGAGCTGCGCAAGCTGTCCGAGGCAGAGTTCGTCGAGACGGCGCCCTCGGATGGCCCGGCGCGGTATCGGGTGACCGAACTCGGCGAAGAGCAGCTGCAGACCTGGCTCTTCCATGGTGAGGTCGGCTTTCCCATCCTCAAACATCCCGTCGCGCTGCGCCTGCTGATGGGTCGCCTGTCGACGCCAGAGCAGTTGGGCGGCATGCTCGAAGGGCATCTGGACGACCTGGCGGCGCGCCGGGCAGATCTGCAGGGTGTGCGAGACATGCTCGGTGACGAGCACCGGGTGCGCTACGCCGCGATGGTCGCCGATTGGGGTCTCGCCTACTACGACAGTGAGGCGCAGATCGTGGCCGGGCTGCGGGAGCGCCTCGACGGAATGGACTGACGGAGGCTACTCCGCCAGCGCCGCGAGCTCTGCCATCACGCGAGGGTGCGCGAGCACCCGAAAGTGCCCGCCCGTGTCGAGCCGCACGTTCTTGGCGCCGACCAGTTCGCTGCCCGCCGGAACGTGCGGATCGAACTCGCCATAGACCGACACGATGCGATTATTGACCGTCTCGTCGTGCGCCAAAGCCAGGATCGTGGCGTTCTTCGGTGAGAAGATGCGCAGGCTCGGCAGCACCATCAGACGCGCATAGAACGAGCCCCCGAACGGAGCCGCGACCGCCAGCATCGAGTCGACGCGCGCGGCCTCGGCGCCCGCACTCATGACGTACTTGCCGATGAGCCCGCCCTTGCTGTGCGACACGACGACCACGTCATGAAGACCGTGTTCGGAGAGGAACGCCGACACGACATCGGCGGCCTCCACGACAGGGCGATTGTTCCAGTTGAGCGCGTCGACGACGTACACCGGATGCCCTCGGTCGTGCATCGCGCGGATCAGCGGCTGCATGAAGCGCCAGGTCTCGTACACCCCGGGGATGACGACGATCGTCCGCGCCGATCCCGAACGGAACGCCGTGGGGTCGGTTCTGCCGACGATCGCTCTGGCCTGCCAATAGAGGGCGTAGGCGTAGTCGCGTGCCCACCACCCCGCGATGCGAAGAGCTCTCATCGGCGGGTGCTCTGATCGGTGCTCATGCGGGCGATGGTGGAGCGGATGGCCCCCGCAACCGCCTTCGGGGCCGTGAACTGCACGACGTGACGATTGCCGGGAACGGTGACGACGCATCCGACTGGAGCCCGAGCGGCGAGACGGCGACACCAGTCGTCGCCCGCGATCGGGTCGTTGCCGCCCCGGATGACCAGCAGCGGGCGGGTGAGCGCGGCCACGCGCTCGTCGACGGGATAGCTCAGCATGGGCTTCGACTGAGCCAGGTAGTAGGCGGGGCCGCAGCGCAGATAGTCGACGAACACCACGGCGTTCGTCAGCGGGGGTTCGCCCATGACATCGACGGCCAGGGCCCGAGACTGGGCGGCGAGTGTGCGATGGGCCGAGTCGGCAACCGGACCGATCGCGACCACCAGCGACACGAGGTCGGGTCTCAGGAGTGCGAGTTCGACGACCCATTGCACACCCATGGAGTGGCCCACCAGCACGGCATCGCGCACGGCGAGCTCGTCGAGCGCGTTCGCGATCAGCAGCGCCATCTCGCGCACGCTCGCCGTGAACGCTGGCTTGGGAGTGCCGCCGAAGCCCGGCAGGTCGAGCGAGTAGACCATCGTCTCTGTCTCGAGTTCGCGGTGCAGACGAGAGAAGTAGCGGTGCGACGTTCCGATTCCGTGCACGAGCACGATCGTCGGCAGGCGATCGGACGCGTCGGAGGGTGGCGCTGTGGTCGTCGGGCCGCCGAGCACCCGGATGCCGCTGGCCTCGCGCACTGCTGATCGCATGTCTTCACGCTACGGCGTCGGCTCGGGCCTCGCGCGGCGTTGACCAAGCTGAGGCTGTGGGCTAGACCGCGCCGACGAATGCGTCAGAACAGAGCCTGCTGCACGCGTTCCGGGGGAAGAAGGGCTGTGAGAGTGGCCTTGATCGCGGTGAGTCCGGGCTGCTGGGCGGCGGCCAGCAGGCGGCGCATCTCGGGCAGCCACGCCTGCGGATCCGACGTCGCCGACGGCATCCGGTGTTTGAGAACGACGGGCGACTCGCCGCCGTCGAAGCGGAGCGCGACGGTGAGCCCGCCGGCCGCCAGCTCGGCCTTCGATGCTCGCCCGCAGACACGAGTGATGCAGGCCTCCATGAGCTCGGAGGGGCTCCAATCGGGGCGGTTGTAGCCCGAGATGGTTCCTTCGGAGGAGAGGCTCGATCTCGTCTCGATCGGGTTGAGCGTTGCATCGTCGGTGCCGGCCCGAATGCGGCTCAAGCGCTGCGCCATGGTCGCTCCGCAGACCCTGCGTAGTTCGTCTGATGAGATGCGATCGAGGTCTGCGAGGTGAGTGACCTCGATGAGACGCAGGCGCTCGACGGTCTGCGGGCCGATGCCCCAGATGTCGGAGATGGCCAGCGAGACCCGCAAGTCGGCTTCATCACCGTGGTCGATGACGTGCAGGCCGTCGGGCTTCGCCGCCCGCGAGGCCAGCTTCGCCATCAGCTTGGTGCGCCCGATGCCGACGCTGATGGGAATGCTGAGTTCGCGCGCCACGCGTCGGCGTAGAGCCTCGCCGGCCTCGACGGCGGTCTGCCTGTCTACGGCTTCGACGTCGAGAAACGCCTCCTCCATCGACCCGGGCTCGACCGCGTGAGCGCTGTCTCGAAAGATGTCGAAGAGCGCGTCGCTGACCTCCTCGACCTCGCCACGCGGCGTCTCGATCATCACGAGTTCGGGGCAGACGTGCAGGGCTTCATGCAGCTGCATGCCGCCCCGGACGCCCCGGAGTCGAGCCGGGTAGTTGGCGCTGGCGATGAACACGTGGGCGGTGGCGGCCATGGGCCTGTGGGCGAGCTCCGGGTGATGCCGAAGGATCACCGAGGCGAAGAACGAGTCGGCGTCGACGTGCAGAATGAGCGACGTGGTCACGCAATTTATCGTACTGGTGTTCGAACGTCGTCGCGCAGATCGGTGTCACGTTTTAGCCCCAGACGTGACTTTGTTAGCGTGTTGAGCATGGCTGCAAAGAGATTTCCGCTTCGCTGGTGGCTGACGACGGGCCCCGCCACACTCTTCGTGGTGCTGTTCGCCGTGGGGCTCTATCAGGAGTGGCCCGGGGCCGTGATGCTCGTCGTCGTGCTCGGCTTCACCCTGATTCTCTGGGTCGTCGAGCGCCATAACGAACGAGAGATCGACGTCGATCAGATCTGGTGGGTTCCCTCGAGCGTGCTGTGGGCGAGACCGTCTCGCGTCGGTGCGTCGATCATTCTGATGCTGGCCGTGTTCGTCGCGGCGGCTTTTCTCGTGTTCGGCACAGTGAACCCGTGGCTTCTCGTCATCGCCGTGGCTGCCTCGCTTCTCCACCGGCTGGTCTTGGGCCGACTGTGGCTGAAGCGCGATCGCGCCGAGCTCGCTGCGAGTGAGCCCGACGCGCCGAGCTACTAGCGGTCGATGCCTTCGATCGCACACGACGACTGGGCTGGCCGACGAGACCTGTAGATAGCGAGTCCGATGATTCCGCCCACGGCTGCCAGGCTCGTGAGATAGAGCACTCCCGCCCACACCGTGTGCGCCCCGCCGCTGACGCCGTAGGTGTCGGCGATGTCCATGTTCAGGCGAAAGCCATCGAGGAACGCGGGTACGGCCCCAGCCGCGACGATGGCGAGAAAGACGATCGCCAACGTCGAGAGCGAGAGCCGTCTCCACACTCCGACGATCGCGGTGGCCGCGGCGAGCACAACACCGATGGATGCTGTGGCGATCACCCAGGCGATGTCACCGGGGACATCGTCGCCGGCCGCCGTGAGATACGCGTGGATCTCTTCGAGAGTCGCACCGGGAACGGCCGCGAGCGGATCGAGCACGAGCGATTCGACGGCCATCAGAGCCGCGTACGCCGCGACGAGCACGACTCCGCCGACTGCGAGCAGTATGCGGCTTCGGGTCACTTCGCCGCGGTGCGCGTCGACCACAGGGCCCACGCCACGAGCAGGGGCTGACCGAACAGACGCCCGACGCGCTTGGCGTCGGAATCGAGACCGAACGCATCCCGGTGGTGGATCGCCTGCGCTATGTTGCCGGGGAAGATCGCGGTGAAGAAGGCTGCGGCGAGCCCGCCGACGCGTGCCCGCTGCGAGCGCGGGGCGAAGAGCAGAGCCGCGCCCAGCGTGATCTCGGCGACGCCGCTCAAGAGCACGGTCGTGTCTTCTTTGAGAGGCACGAACTCGGGCACCTGCGCGCGAAAGTCGTCGCGACCGAAAGTGAGGTGGCTCGTTCCGGCAAGAACGAGGATGGCCCCGAGAGCGATGCGTGCCGCCGTGCGGCCCTTGGATGCGGGCTTGTCGAGCTGTTTCGTCATGGCGGCTCCTCGTGAGAATCGAATGGTCTGCTTCGACGATACGCCTAGCTCACGACCGGATGCGCCGGATCGGCTACCACCGTGAAGCGCGTAAATCTACGGGGCCGGGTAAGGGCGCGAGCACTCCGTACATTGGCGGAATGAAGAAAATCATCGCTACGACCATCGTGGGTTCCGCCGCGCTGCTTCTTCTCACCGGATGTGTGGGAGAGGCGCAAGACACGGACAAGGTCGGCACGGCGACGCCCAATCCCTCTGTGTCGGAGACGTCCACGCCGACCCCGACAGAGACGCCCACGCCGACTCCGACGCCTACCGAGACTCCCTTCGAGCCCGACAACATCTGATGGCTTCCGGCGTCGGCCTGTGGCCGCGAGCGGTAGCCTGCGAAGCATGAAACACGTGAATCTCGGAACAACCGGTCTGACCGTTTCGCAGCACATTCTGGGGCTGATGCGCATTCCCGAGCTGTCGGCATCCGAGATTCGAACCCTCGTGGGCGATGCGCAGGCCGAGGGCATCACCTTCTTCGACCATGCCGACATCTACGGTTCAGGCGGCAGCCCCGAGCACGTGTGCGAGAGCCTGTTCGCCGATGCTCTGAACTACACCTCGGCCGAGCGTGAGCAGATGGTGCTTCAGACGAAGTGCGGAATCCGCCCCGGCTACTTCGACTTCTCGGCCGAGCACATCGTCGACTCGGTCAACGGGTCGTTGGCGGCGCTGAAGACCGACTACCTCGACCTGCTGCTTCTGCACCGCCCCGACGCGCTCGTCGAACCAGACGAGGTGGCGGCCGCTTTCGAGCAGCTGCACTCCGAGGGCAAGGTGCGTCACTTCGGTGTATCGAACCACACGCCGGGGCAGATCGAGCTGCTCAAGAAGTCGGTGCGTCAGCCCCTCGTCGTGAACCAACTGCAGCTGAGCATCACCCACGCGCCCTCGATCACCTCGGGGCTCGCCATGAACATGGCTCACGCCGAGCAGTCCGTCGACCGGCACAATGGCGTGCTCGACTACTGCCGTCTCAACGACATCACGGTGCAGGCGTGGTCGCCATTCCAGTCGGGCGCGACCGGCAACGTCTTCATCGGCGACCGCGAGAACTACGCGGAGCTGAACGACGTTCTCGACGATCTCGCGGCCGCCCACTCGGTGACGCCCACGGCGATCGCGGCCGCCTGGATCACCCGGCATCCGGCTCGAATTCAGCTGGTGCTGGGAACGACGAAGGGATCGCGTCTGCGCGAGGCGGCCGCGGGGTCGGAGATCGAGCTCACGCGGCCGGAGTGGTACCGGCTGGCGGTCGCCGGAGGGGCGCTTCTTCCCTGATCCCTAGCGGATGAAGGGAATCGCGATGCGGTTGCGCAGCACCGTGTGCTTGTTCGCCGCGACGAGACCCATGATGCTCACGATGAGGTGAGCGAGGCCGATCGCGAGCACCAGCAGAACGGGGATGCCGACCGGGAAGAACCCCGTGTTCTCCTCGGGGCGCGTGACGAGCAGAATGATGAAGAACGTGAAGTCGAGCACCATGTAGACGATCAGGCTGAGTCCCCAGTTCGCGGCCTGCCGGGCGTTCTCTGCAGCGAACCCGCCCTTTCTCTTCTGTGACGGGTACACGGAGGCCATGACGATTCCGGCGATGATCAGGCTCAGATACGGCAGGGGAATGTAGGCGAGGAACCCCAGCCCGTAGGGCAGTGCCCCGGTGGCGGGCGCGGCGGGCGGCGGTGAGTAGGAGCCGGGCGCTGCGGCGGGCGGAGTCGAATTCTGGTGCGGCAGGGATTCGTAGAAGGATCCGGTTGTCATGCTTCCACGTTAGGCAGAGTCGCCCTCGGCCAAAATGGGGAGAAGTCCCCATGCCGCGGTTCAGCTCCCGCTCGCGACTACGCTTGTCTGATGCTCACCGCTGGGGTCGATCTCGCTGCCGAGAGCAAGGGCACCGCGCTCGCGGTCATCGACTGGACCGGGCCTCGTGCGACGCTGACCGAGCTGCGACTCGGCGTCGGTGACGACGTGATCGCGCAGGCCGCGACAGAGGTCGACAAGCTCGGCATCGATTGCGCCTTCGGCTGGCCCGACGAGTTCGTGAGTTTCATCGTCGCCCACGCCGATCACGACTCGACCGAGGCGCCCGCCGTCGACGGCGGCATGGATTGGCGTCGCACCCTCGCCTACCGCGCGACGGATCGCGACGTGCGCGCCAAGACAGGCCGCTGGCCGCTCAGCGTGTCGACAGATCGGCTGGGGCTCACCGCGATGCGGTGCGCCGGGCTGCTCGGCCGCATCCAGGCTCGGGGTGTGCATGTCGACCGCTCGGGTTCCGGGGTCGTCGTCGAGATCTATCCGGGGGCGAGCCTCAGGCTCTGGGGGTTCGACACGACCGGCTACCGCGTGAGCGCGCTGGCGCGCGAGCTGCTGCTGGCTCGGGTTCTGGATGCCGCCCCCTGGCTCGACCTCGAGGGTCACGTCGAGCTCATGGTGCGCTCGGGCGACGCCTTCGACGCCGTGATCGCCGCCCTCGCTTCGCGCAGCGCGGCTCTCGGCCACTACGGCCGTCCGGCTCCGGAGCAGCTCGCCCGCGCACGCCGCGAGGGGTGGACCGCTCTGCCGACGACCTCGCTCGCCGCGCTGCAACCGTCGTAACCGCGCCGCTTCGGCGCATCCGCTGCTGGACGACCAGGCGCCGATGCGCCCAACCGGCGCGGATGCGCGCGCGGGCCTAGAGCGCGGCGGCCGCGGGAGCGGCCACTCGGAGAAAGTCGAGCTTGGCCGCGGCCTCCGACGCCGCCGGGGCTGTGTAGGCGACGACGCGCAGATCGGTGCCGGCCACGCTGAACACGTCGCAGTCGAGTTCGATGTCGCCGACCAGCTCGTTGCTCACGACCTTGCTCTCCGACTGGTGCTCGCCCACGATTCCGCTCTCCCACAGCTCCTTGAACGGCTCGCTCGTCGAGAGCAGATCCTGAACGAGGGCACGCACTCCGCGGTCGTCCGGATAGCGGCCGGCCACGCGACGGAGGTCGGCGACGAGAGACGCGCCGAAGGCATCCACGCTGCCGGATCGACGGACGATGCGGCCCCCGCCGGCGCCGAGCGAGAGATTTCCGAAGTGCGCGCGCAGCAGGTTGGGGCGACCCGAGGCGGGCCACACGGGCTCGCCGAGAAGCGCCACCCAGAGCGGGCTCCAGCTCAGCAGATCCCACGATGCGGTGAAAACCGCGACGGGAATCTCGCCCAGTCGTGCGACCAGTCGCTGCACCCCGGGAGGGATGTGCGCGGGAACCTCGTGGGGTGACGGCGGAAGAAGGCCGGCGAGCACGAAGAGGTGGTCGCGCTCCGCGTCGGTGAGCTGGAGAGCGCGGGCGAGGGCTGAGGCGACCTGCTCCGAGGGGCGCCGGGCACGGCCCTGCTCGAGGCGCACGATGTAGTCCACGCTGAGTCCGGCGAGAGCAGCCAGCTCCTCGCGTCTCAGACCAGCCGCCCGGCGCACATCTCCAGCGGGAAATCCGACGTCGAGCGGTGACAGGCGGTCGCGCCACGCTCGAAGGACCGTTCCGAGATCGCCGTGCGCATCCTGCATTCATTCAGTGTGCCAGCGGTCGGCACACCGTGGGTGGTACTGAGCGTCCATACGCCGAAGCGGGCCACGACAGTTCTCGACGGCAGACGCAGACTTCTGGTCATGACAACAACACTGATCACCGGGGCCAACAAAGGCCTCGGCTACGAAACCGCCCGTCGCCTCATCGAGGCCGGGCACACCGTGTGGATGGGCGCACGCGACGAGACCCGCGGCAGGGCGGCCGCCGACGAGCTGGGTGGCCGGTTCGTGCAGCTCGACGTGACGAGCGACGACTCCGTCGCGGCCGCCGTGAAGACCATCCAGGGCGCGGGTGGCCTCGACGTGCTCATCAACAACGCGGGAGTCAGCGGCCCCTATGCCGCTGCCGAGGATCTCACCGCCGACGATGCCGCGTTTGTCTTCGGCACGAACGTGCTGGGGATCGTGCGGATGACGCTGGCGTTCCGCCCCGTGCTGCTGCGATCGAACGAGGCGGCGATCGTGAACGTGACGAGCGGAATGGGCTCGTTCTCGTTCGTGCTCGACCCGGAGCACGTCGAGTCGCAGATCGTGGCGCCTCTCTACCAAGCGTCGAAGTCGGCGGTGACCATGCTGACCGTGCAATACGCCAAGGCGTTCCCCGAGATCCGTATCAACGCCGCCGACCCCGGCTACACGGCCACCGAGTTCAACAACAACAGCGGCCCACAGACCGTGACCGAGGGCACGGATGCGATCGTCGAGCTCGCCACGCGGGGCGGCGCTGGGCCGACGGGTACCTTCATCAACCGCCTCGGCGTCGCGCCCTTCTAGACGGCGGTCCCTTCCCTATCCCATTCGCACGCGCCGGGGGAAGAAGGTCAGGGCATCGACTGACCGACATCGATGCGGTTGCCGTCGGGGTCGCAGAAGACGAATCCACGCAGACCGTAGTCGGCATCGCGGAGCCCCTTGATCATGCGAACCCCCGCCGCGTCCATCGTCGAATAGAGCGCAGCCGCGTCATCGACGAGTAGATGGGCGACGTTGTGGCTGCCGCCGTGGTGGTTCTTGACGAGCGTGAGATGCAGCTCTGCAGCCCCGTTGCGCACGATGGCGAAGCCCACGGGCTGGCCGTTCGTGAAGTTCACTTCGAGGGCGAGGAACTCTCGGAAGAACGAGATCGAACGATCGATGTCGGTGACAGCGAGCGTCGGCGCGAAACGGCCGAGTTGCAGGGTACGGGTGGTGGAGTTCGTCATGGGATACCTCTCGTCGCGATCACTCCGAAGGCGGTGCTTCTCGGTGTAGTCGGCGCGGTGGCCCTCGGAAGCGAGATTACCAGCCACGACAAACGACGAGGCTCACAGTTTCATGTGGGGCATCACTCTGTGAAGGAACGAAACGACGGGGCGCAAGGGCATGGGGGCTCGGCCCGCACCCGAGTATTCTGGCGGGATCGGGAGGGGACCGAGATGGCGGCCAGAAAGAACGAGAGCGACGACGAGAAAGCTCAGCGCGGCGCCTCACGACGCAATTTCCTCCGCACCGCCGGCATCGGGGTCGCGGGGCTCGCGGTCGGCGGGGCGACGGTCGGCGGCGTGACCGCCGGCATCCGCTCGTCTGACCCGGATGACGACGAACTCGGCTTCTCGCCACTGCCCGTTCGTCACGAACCGGGATTCGACCACGTGGTCGTGATCATGTTCGAGAACCGATCTTTCGACCACATGCTGGGCTGGCTCTACGAGTCGGGGCAGGAGCCCGCGGGGCAGACTTTTGACGGTCTTCACCAGGGGGAGTACAGCAACCCCGGACCCTCGGGTGACACCGTGCCCGCTCACGTCTACAGCGGTTCGACCGACCGCATCATGGCCCAGCCCGATCCCGACCCCGGCGAGTTCTACCCCCACGTGAACACGCAGCTGTTCGGAACGATCGACCCCGAGAGCAACTCCGATCTGAGGAACCCGCTGCAGGAGCCCTGGAACCTGCCAAAAGACGCGTCGACGCCGAAGAACGACGGCTTCGTGAAGGACTACATCGTGAACTCCACGCTGTCTCGCGGGCGCGCGCCGACACCCGAGGAGTACGCCGTGGTGATGGGCGGATTCTCGCCGGCCATGCTCCCGGTGCTGTCGACGCTCGCGAAGAGCTTCGGTGTCTACGATCACTGGCACGCGGCCGTTCCCTCGCAGACGTTCTGCAACCGCTCGTTCTTTCACGCGAGCACCTCACACGGCTTCGTCACGAACGTCGAGGGTGGCGGCATCGACAAATGGCTGGATGCGCCGGCCGTGCCGACCGTGTTCAGTCGGCTCGACGAGGCGGGCAAGTCGTGGCGCGTGTACTACGACGCCCAGCAGGTCGTTTCGCTCACCGGACTGCTGAGTGCTCCATCGCTGCAGAAGTACTGGAAGAGCAACTTCCGCAGCATGGAGCAGTTCCACGAGGACGCGGCCAAAGGAAAGTTGCCCGACTACGCCTTCGTGGAGCCGCGCATGGTGTTCGACCACAACGACATGCATCCGCCTGTCGTGCGACCGGAGAAAGACAAGGTCGAGCCGGATACGCCCGAGATGGAGTCCGCCTTCTCGGACATGCGGGCGGGCGAACAACTGCTCGGCGAGGTCTACACGTCGATCAAAGACGGAGCCTCGACCACCGGCTCGAACGCGATGAACACCGTGCTGCTCGTGACCTTCGACGAGCACGGCGGCCTCTACGATCACGTCGCGCCGCCGGCCGCCGTGCCGCCCGTGAAGAACGAGGCCCCGGGCGAGATGGGCTTCACGTTCGATCGTCTCGGCCTGCGGGTTCCCACCATCGTGGTCTCGGCCTACACGAGAGCCGGAACCGTCATCAACGACGAGATGCACCACGGCTCTCTTGCCAAGACCATCGCCGAGTTGCACGGACTCGAGCCGCTGACCGATCGCGATGCATCCGCCAGGCCGATCTTCAACGCGGTGAATCTGAAGAAGCCGCGCCAGCCCGCGCTCTGGCCCACGGTTACCCCCGCCTACGTTCCCCCAAATCCTGAGGCAAATCCGCGCTCCGACAAGGAGAAAGACCGTAAGCGCCCCCTGACCCCGCCCGCGCTCGGACTCATCGGCATCCTGCTTGCCCGCTACGAGCCGGATGCGCCGGTGCCCGACAACTACGCCGACGCCTACGACGTGCTGGTGAAGCACGGCTTCGGACTGTTCGGCGTGCGCGACTGACGAGTCAGTTCGTCGTGGTGCATGACCGATCACTACTCTGAAGCTCGATGGACATCACACTCACGAACCCCGAATCCGGCTCACGGCCGGTGACAATCGGCATCCTCGGTGCCGGAAAAGTGGGCACCGTGCTCGCCCGGCTCGCGATCGCAGCCGGCTACCGCGTGCTCATCGCGAGTTCCCGACCGCCAGCGGCGATCGAGTTGACGATCGATGTGCTGGCGCACGGCGCAGAGGCGACGACGGCACCGGATGCCGCGGGCCGGGCGGATCTCGTCATCCTGGCTTTGCCCCTGGGTAAGGCCGTGCCGCTCGACGGCCACCGGGCGCTGCCGGTCGACGAGCTGCGCGGCAAGATCGTGATCGACGCCATGAACTACTGGTGGGAGGTCGACGGAAAGCGCCCCGACCTCACCGACGCAGAGTCGACGACCAGTGAGATCGTCGAAGCTCTCCTGCCTGCCTCCCGCGTCGTGAAGGCGTTCAACCACATGGGGTATCACGACCTCGACGAGGGCTCGCGGCCGGAGGGCGACCCGGACCGCAAGGCGATCGCGCTCTCGGGAGACGACGTCGAGGCGAACGACGTGGTCGCCGACTTCATCGATTCTCTGGGCTTCGACGCGGTCGACCTCGGCCCGCTTGCCGAGGGAGCCGTGCTGCAGCCGGGCCGCGAGTTGTTCGGGGCGAACCTCAGTGCTGCCGAGATCCGCGACATCGTGGAGCGGGCTGCCGCCTGAGCGCGCCGCCAGCGGGCGAACGCGCGCTCGACGAGGGAGCGCGTGCCCGCTAAGAGCGCGCTCGGCGATCGCCCGCAGAGGTGGTGAAGCACGGACGGATCAGGCCTTGTCGTGCAGCGTGATGGCGTAGCCGTCGGGGTCGGCGAAGGTGAAGGTGCGGCCGAACGGGCCGTCGACGGGTGCCGAGGTGATCGTGAATCCGTCGGCCGCCAGGGTGTCGTGAATCTGCTGCGCATCGGGTGCGTGCATCCAGACGCCGATGCCGAGACCGAGCTGGGCGCCGGAGTTCAGGTCGACGCCGGGCAGTGCGTCGCGCACCGCGAAGGCAGCGGGCGTGGTGTCGAAGACCACGGCGTGAGGCGGGCCGGGCTGGCGGCTCACGCCGAGGTACTTCTCGTAGAAGGCGGCAGACGCCTCGATGTCGCGGACCTGAAGTGAGATGAAGCCGGGGCCGGATGCGGTCATGAGATTCTCCTTGGTTATGTCAGTTTGTTGACATGATCAGTATGTCAGAATGTTGACATGAGTCAAGGCGCTTCGGGAATCGAATTGAGCACCTCGTTGGGATACCTGATGAAGGAGGTCGCCAGCGCCTTGCGCGCGGCGATGGAGGCGGTGCTGCGCCCTCTCGGCATGAGCGTGACCCACTACTCGTGCCTCGAGTTGCTCGCTCAGCGACCGGGTCTGTCGAACTCGGAGCTGGCCCGCGGAACATTCGTGACTCGCCAGGCGATGAACGTGCTGCTGCAGGCGCTGGAGGCCGACGGGCTCGTGACGAGATCGGAGCAGCCTGCGTCGGGGCGAGCGCTGCCGACGCAGCTGACCGCAGCGGGCCGGGCCCAGCTCACCACGGCGAGTGCTGCGGTGAGAGGGGTCGAAGACCGCATGAAGTCGCAGCTCTCGTCGAAGGATCAAGACGCGCTGCGCGCGATGCTGTCGACCTGCGCGGCGTCGCTGCGCGCGAGCTGAGAGGCTGCGCCTCACCCGCTGAGGTTGCCGCGGAGAATCGTTCGATACGATGCTGAGGCACGAGCAGGGCCGATCGTCGTGGTCGGTGACTGTGTCCGAATCTCCGACAGAGAAGTAGACCGTAGATGACCGCATCGACCATCGATCCCGCAATCGCCCGCTCCTGGCTGCTCGTCTCGGGCATCCGTTCCGAGGAGTTCGACGCGGCCAGCAACTCGCGCGCCGACCAGATCATTCTCGACATCGAAGACGCCGTCGACCCCAAGCTGAAGGCGGATGCGCGCGGCTCGGTCATCGATTGGCTCACGGCCGGCGGTGCCGGGTGGGTGCGCATCAACGACCGCAGCACGGAGTTCTGGAGCGGTGACGTCGACGGCCTCAAGGGTGTTCCGGGCCTCTCCGGCGTGATGCTCGCCAAGACCGAATCCGCCGAGCACGTCACCGAGACGTTCGACCGCCTCGGCGGCACGGTGCCCGTTCTCGCCCTCGTCGAGTCGGCGCTGGGAATCGAGGAGGCGCCGTCGATCGCCCGCGCCCGCGGAGCCTTCCGGCTCGGCTTCGGCAGCGGTGACTACCGGCGCGACACGGGCACGAGTGCCGACGACCTGGCCATGGCGTATCCGCGTTCGCGTCTGGTCGTGGCCAGCCGCATCGGCAATCTGCCCGGCCCCATCGATGGCCCGACGGTCGGCAGCAGCCATCCGGTGCTGCGGCAGAAGTCTGAGCACGCCGTGGCCATGGGCCTCACCGGAAAGCTGTGCCTCGACCTCGACCAGCTCTCGGTGATCAACGAGACCATCAGCCCCACGGTGTCGGATGCCACGTGGGCGCGCGACTTCCTCGACGACTTCGAGTCGCGTGGTCGGGTCATCCGCGATGGCAGCGACCTGCCGAGGCTCGGTCGCGCCGAGAAGATCGACCGTCTCGCGAAGGCATTCGGCATCCAGCCGATCGCGCGCCGCTAGCAGCGGGCGGAGTGCCGGCGGGCGCCTACTGCCGGCGCCCGCCGCACCGGCTAGACGGCGCTCGAGTTCGCCCAGAGGTTGATGTCGCGGTCGCCGGCGAACTCGTCGATGCTCGCGAGTTCATCGCTCGTGAACGCGAGGTTCTGCACCGCGGCGAGGTTGTCGTCGAGCTGCGTCACCGACGATGCGCCGATCAGCACCGAGGTCACGCGCTCGTCGCGCAACGCCCACGACAGTGCGAGCTGAGCGAGCGTCTGCCCGCGCCCTGAGGCGATCTCGTTGAGGCCCCGAACCCGCTCGAGTGTCTCGTCGGTCAGCATCCGCTTCTGCATCGAGCCGCCGCGCGCGCCGCGCGAATCGGCGGGGATGCCATCGAGGTAGCGGTCGGTGAGCAGGCCCTGGGCGAGGGGCGAGAAGGCGATGCAGCCCACGCCGAGATCTCCGAGGGTGTCGAGCAGGCCGGCCTCGATCCAGCGGTTGAACATCGAGTACGACGGCTGGTGGATGAGCAGGGGAGTGCCGAGATCGGCCAGGATGCGCGCGGCCTCGACCGTGCGTTCGGGCGAGTAGCTCGAGATGCCGGCGTAGAGAGCGCGCCCCGACTGCACGGCCGTGTGCAGCGCACCCATCGTCTCTTCGAGGGGCGTGTCAGGGTCGGCGCGGTGGCTGTAGAAGATGTCGACGTAGTCGACGCCCATGCGGGCCAGCGACTGGTCGAGCGAGGCGAGCAGGTACTTGCGCGAGCCGTGGTCGCCGTAGGGTCCGGGCCACATGTCGTAGCCGGCCTTGGTCGAGAGGACGAGCTCGTCGCGATAGCCCGCGAAGTCCTCGGCGAAGATACGGCCGAAGTTCGTCTCGGCGCTGCCATACGGAGGGCCGTAGTTGTTGGCGAGGTCGAAGTGCGTGACGCCCGAGTCGAACGCGCGGTGCAGAATCGCGCGCTGTGTCTCGATGGCTACATCGTCGCCGAAGTTCTGCCAGAGCCCGAGCGAGACGGCGGGAAGCTTGAGGCCGCTTCGGCCCGTGCGTCGGTAGGGGAAGCTGTCGTAACGGGACGGGTCTGCGAGGTAGGTCATCTCTCGATCATGGGTCACCGGGCAGACGACGCGCTACCCGGCAGAGCCGCGCAGAAAAAAGTTCGGCGAAGGTGCATCCAAATGCGGCCCTTCGAGAGAAGTGCTTTATGTAGGCAGTTTTCTCTCAGCCCCTCGGGGCGCTAACAGGAGGTACCCATGCGCAAGACCCTCATCGCCGGCATCGCCGCCGGCGCGCTCGTCGCCGTTGCAGCCGCACTCCCCGCATCCGCAGCGGAAGGCGACGCCCAGCTGTCGGTGCTGCACGCCGTTCCCGGCGTCACCGTCGACGTCTACGTGAACGGAGCCCTGACCCTCGACGACTTCACGCCCGGTACCCTCGCCGGACCGCTGCCGCTGCCCGCCGGAACCTACTCGGTGGCGATCACCGCCTCTGACGCGGCCGACGCCAGCTCGCCCCTGATCGGCCCGGTCGACCTCGCCCTCGCGGCCAACGGCAACTACACCGCCGTCGCGCACCTCGATGCCGCGGGCAAGCCCACCGCGACGCTCTTCACCAACGACACAGCCACCCTCGCCGCCGGCGAGGGACGCCTGACCGTGCGCCACGTCGCCGCCGCCCCCGCGGTCGACGTTCTCGCCGCAGGCAGCCCCGTGATCACGAACCTCGCGAACCCGGGCGAGTCCGTGCTCACCCTTCCCGCCGGCACCGTGTCGGCGTCGGTCGCCGCCACAGGAACCACCGACCCTGTGATCGGCCCGGCCGACGTCGACGTGGCCGAGGGAACGAACACCATCGTCTACGCGTGGGGCAGCCTCGCCGATGGCAACCTGGCGCTCGCCGTGCAGACCATCGGCGGACTGCACTCCAACCCCGGTGGAGTCCCCGCGGGAACGGCCGGTCTCGTCGCGACCAACCAGCCCGCAGACCCCGCCGGCCTGCTGATCGGCGGGGCACTCGCCCTGCTGCTCTCCGCGCTTGCAATCACAGCAGTGCGCAGCCGGATGCTCGCCAAGGTCGAGCGCTGACCCGCAGGCATCCCCACACGGCCGCGGTCCGGGTTCACGCAACCCGGGCCGCGGTCTTCGGCGCGCTCGCGCTCGCCTCGCTGCTGCTGACGACCGGATGCGGCGCCGCCGCCGACGCCCCCGCGAAGTCGACCCCGGCGGGCGTCGAGCGACCGGCGACCCCCACGCCGACGCCCTCGGCGACGGAACCGCCCGCCGGGCCCGTCGCATCCACCGTGCCTCTGACCGACGCGAGCCTGGGGGCGAACGCCGCCGAACCCGTCGTGCAGCCGGCGCGGGTGCAGGTGCCGGCGCTCGGAATCGACGTGACGGTGTCACCGGAAGGTGTCGACGGCACGGGCGCGCTCGCCCTGTCGGATGACCCCGCGATCGCGTCGTGGTACCGCTACGGACCCACGCCGTGGAGCGCCTCGGGCACCAGCGTCATCGCCGCCCACGTCGACTCGTTCGACTACGGGGTCGGCCAGTTCGCGCTGCTGAAGGACGCGCCCGTCGGCACCGAGGTCGTGACCACGTCGGTCGACGGGCAGACGGCGAGGTTCTCGGTTCAGAGCGTCTCGATGCTCGAGAAGAACGGTGTCGACTGGAATGCCGTCTTCGACCGGGAGGGAGACCATCGGCTGGCCCTCATCACTTGCGGCGGAGAATTCGACTACAGCACCGGTCACTACCTCAGCAATGTGATCGTCTACGCCGTGCCGATCGCGTGATGGGGGATGCCAAGTATGCTCGACCCTACGCTGACTCATCGCCCCGAATCCCCCTCCGATCCGCGATTCTCGGCTCGTGCGATCGGGGTGTCCACCAGGAAGCCGCACGCTGACGTGACCGACGTATCCACCGACGACACCACACTGGTCGACGCCTTCTGCTCGGGCGACGATCGTGCTCTGGCGGGCGTCTACGAGCGCTGGTCGTCGCTCGTATACACCTTGGCGCTGCGGTCGCTGGGTGATTCGCGCGACGCGGAGGACGTGACGCAGAAGGTCTTCGTGGCCGCATGGAGGGGGCGCGAGAAGTACGACCCCGCCAGGGCGAGCATGGGCAGTTGGCTGGTGGGGATCACCCGGCACTCCATCGCCGATGCCCACGAGGCGCGAAGCCGGATGCGTCGAGCCGACGAGGCGCACATTCTCGAGAACGCCGTCGCGACGACCGATGACACGGCGGAGGTGGCCGATAGGTTGATGATGGCCGATGAACTCGAGCGTCTCGACCCGGTGCCGCGCACGATCATGAAACTGGCCTTCTTCGCGGATCTGACGCACGCGCAGATCGCGGAGAGACTCGAGCTGCCGCTCGGCACCGTGAAAAGTCATATCCGTCGAAGTCTGTCTCGGCTACGAATACGTTTGGAGGTGAACGATGGCACACATTGATGCAGACCAGCTGGCTTTGATCGGGCTGGGTGAACTCGCTCCGAGTGACGACGAGAGCGCGCACGTGGCCTCGTGCGCGGAGTGCGCGGTCGAACTGCGCGAGCTCCAGGCGGTCGTTCACCTGGGTCGCTCGGCCGAGGGCGAGTCGCTCGCCACGCCCCCGCCCGCCGTCTGGCAGCGCATCCAGGCCGAGATCGAGGATGGCGCCGCACAGGAGTCGCTCGCAGCGGCGCCTCATATGGCCGCGCCTCACGTGGCTACGGGGCGATGGCGGCGCCGCTGGAGCACCCGCTTCGTCGTGCCCGTGACGGTCGCCGCCCTGGTCGTGGGAATCGTCGCCGGAACCGGAATCGGCTCCTGGTGGCAGGCATCCCAGACCGCGCAGACCGGCATCGCGGTGGCCGGAGCAGAACTCGATCCGTTCCCCGACTGGGCCGACTCCCGCGGCAGCGCCGTGGTCGAGGTGCTGCCCGATGGCACGCGCCAGGTCGTCGTCGACGTCGACACGGCGGGCGATAGCGGCCCTTCAGACGCGCAACTGCGAGAGGTGTGGCTGATCTCGGGCGACGGAACGCAACTCGTCAGCATCGGATATCTCGACGGGGTGGAGGGAGTCTTCACGGTTCCGTCGAATGTCGATCTCGCCGACTACTCGCTCGTCGACGTGTCGGCCGAACCCGACAATGGAGACACCACTCACTCGGGCAACTCGATCGTTCGAGGCGAGCTGCGCACGATCTGACTGGCGGCGGAGCACTCCCCGTGCGGGGAGTGCTCCGCCGCTACCAGCTAGTCGTCGGAGTCGCTGCGCTCGACGTCGGATTCGTTCGAGATGTCGACAGCTCCGTCGGCGCCGCTGCCGTTGCCCTCGGTACGGGCGCGATTCTTGCCCTCGTCGACGACGCGGATGCTGCGGAGATCGTCGTCGAGTCCTCCGTCGCGGGCGTTGTCGGCCTTGATCTGGTCTTCGCGACCGGCCTGCTTCTCTTCTTCGGTCGCTTCGTTCGCGCCGTCCATGATGGGGGCGTCCTGGGTCTTGTCGTGTGAGCTCATATCGGAATCGTACGGCGGGGCCGTGACCACCGACATCCCCTTGCGCGCACACGATTGCCGCTCGTGTCTCGTAACGAGGCCGTAACGTGGCAGAAATCGAATAGATCAATCTGATCTGTTTGACTGACCCAGTCGCTACCCGAAAGGACGACATGACCCTGACGATCGCAGGACTTCAGCACGCCGGTGTGCCCGGAGACGTCGACGCGAACCTCGCCATCATCGAGCAGGCCGCGCGTGACGCCCTCGAACGCGGGGCGAGCATGCTGGTCACCCCTGAGATGTTCGTGACCGGGTACAACATCACCGGCAGCCTCGATGAGCTCGCCGCCCTCGATCTGCCGGCCCGCGTTGCCGATATCGCGAGGTCGGTCGGCATCGCGATCGTCGCCGGGCTGCCGCTGCCACGCGAGAGCGGCGGCATCTACAACGCCCTCGTCGTCGTCGACTCGCACGGCATCGAGCTGACCCGCTATCGCAAGACACATCTCTTCGCCGATCTCGACCGCTCTCTCTTCTCTGCCGGTAACGACCTGCCCGAACCGATCGACATCGACGGCGTGCGCCTCTCGTTCCTCATCTGTTACGACGTCGAGTTCCCCGAGACCGTGCGGGCCGCCGCGCTCGCTGGCGTCGACGCGGTCATCGTTCCCACCGCTCAGATGGAGCCGTTCGCCCACATCGCGGAGCAGCTCATCCCCGTTCGGGCGTGGGAGAACCAGGTGCATGTCGTCTACGTGAACCGATGCGGAGCCGAAGGCGATCTGCGTTACGTGGGGCGAAGCAGCATCGTCGCCCCGAGCGGCGAGCGCCTCGCGTTACTGGGCGAGGCAGAGTCGGGCCTGATGGTCGCCACGATCGATCCGGATGCGACCGCTCGAGCCCGGATCGCCAACCCCTATCTCGCCGACCGCCGCCCAGAGCTGTACTGAGCGTCTCGCTCAGACCTGGCTCCGACCACCCGACCACCCGACCGAAAGCAGACCATGACCGCCTCACCCACTGTCACCTCGCACTCGAGCACACGCCTCGAGGGGCAGCTCGGCACGCGCTCCATCGTCTTCATGGTGATCGCCGCGGCGGCTCCGCTGACGGTGATCGGCGGCAACGTACCTCTCGCCGTCGGGAGCGGCAACGGCGCGGGGGCACCCATCGGATTCGCTCTCGCCGCAGTCATCCTGCTGCTGTTCTCGGTGGGCTTCGTGACGATGACGCCGTTCGTGAGAGAGGCGGGCGCCTTCTTCTCCTACGTGACCGCGGGGCTCGGAGCCAGACTCGGTCTCGGCACCGCCTTCACCGCCCTCGTCGCCTACACGGCGATTCAGGTGGGAGTGTACGGATACATGGGGTGGGCCGTCGGCGACCTGGTGACCTACTTCGGCGGGCCCGATGCCGCGTGGTGGCTCTACTCCTTCGCCGCCATGGCGATCGTGGCGGTGCTCGGCTACCGGCACATCGACCTGAGCGCCCGCGTTCTAGGCGTGGCTCTGGCGCTCGAGATCCTGGTCGTCGTCGTGCTCGATGTCGTGATCTTCGCCTCGGGAGGCGACAGCGGCATCGCCACCGAGACCTTCGATCCCGCCACCGTCTTCACTCCGGGAATCGGCGTCGCGGTGCTGTTCGCTCTCACCGGTTTCATCGGGTTCGAGGCGACCGCCGTCTTCCGTGACGAGGCGCGCAACCCCGAGAAGACCATCCCGAGAGCGACGTACATCGCCGTGATCGTCATCGGAGTCTTCTACGCCGTCTCGTGCTGGGCTCTCATCACGGGCGTCGGTGCCGGCAACGCGGTCGCAGTCGCCCAGAAGACTCTCGACGGCGAGGGCAACCTCCTGCTCGACACGGCCACCCGGTACCTCGGCCCGATCATGCGCGATGTGATCCAGGTGCTTCTCGTGACCAGCCTTTTCGCGTGCGTTCTCTCTTTTCACAACGTGATCGCCCGCTACCAGTTCAGCCTCGCGAACAAGCGCGTCTTGCCGTCTGCGCTCGGGCGTCGGCACGCCCGTCACCACTCCCCATCGGTGTCGTCGATCGTTCAGACCATCACGGCCGCCATCGTTCTCGCCGTGTTGGCTCTGTCGGGTCTCGACCCCCTCGTCGGTGTCTTCGGTTCGATGGCCGGGGTGGCGACGGTGGGCATGGTCATTCTCATGCTCCTCACCTCGGTTGCCGTCTTCGTCTTCTTCCTCCGCCGCCCCGCACTCGCCGAGGGGCGCACCGCGGGAGCGCGAGTGTTCCCGGTGCTCGCGGTTCTCGGCCTCATCGTCGCGATGTGGCTCGTGCTGTCGAACTTCACTCTTGTGACGGGTGGCAGCGTGGCCGTGAGTACGGCGCTCGCTCTGGTGCCGGTCGTCGCGTTGCTGCTTGGTATCGTGCTGGGAGCGCGGCTCCGGCTCGATCGGGGTGCGGCAATCGATGTGGATGCCGAGATGCCGCCCGCCTGACCGGCCCTGCCAGCCGGGCCGGCGGCATCCATGACCTGAACGGAGCCGACCGTGGATCTCGACTCACCCGCGCTCGGCGCGATTCGTCGCACCTCGGCCGTCGACACCGTGCGCGCTCGCATCTGGCTCGGAGTGGATCTGGGAATGCTCGCCGCCGGGCAGCGCCTGCCGACCCCGGCGGAGACGGCTCGAGCGTTCGGCGTCAGCGAGATGACCGCACGACGGGCCTATCGGCTGCTGAGTGACGAGGGACTCGTGGTGCGGCTGCGCGGAGGCTCCGGGGGGTCGTTCATCGCCGAGGTCCTTCCCGAACACGGCATTCCGGCTCTGGCTGCCTACCGGGAGGATGCCCAGCACGTTCACGACCTCATCGATCAGCGTGCCGTGATCGAGGCGGGCCTCGCCGGTCTCGCCAGCGCAGCGCGCACGGATGAGGAGTTGGCCGAGCTCGGCGCGCTCGTGACGCGGATGCGGGCGGCCAGGGACTGGGCAGACTTTCGCGAGGCGGATGCCGCCTTCCACGAGGCGGTCGCGGCGGCGGCCCATGTGGCGGGAGCCGCGACCCTGCATCGTCGGGTGTCGAACGAGCTCTACGAGTACTTCGTGCCCTATCGCCTGGAGTATCTCGCGGAGTCGAACACGGAGCACGCGTTGTTGATCGAGGCGCTGGCGAACCGCGACGCGGCGAGTGCGAGCCGGCTCGCGTATGCCCACGTGACAGAGCTGCACCGCTCGATGTACGTGGGGCGCATGGACTCGTTGAGTCGAGACTGAGAGTCGTCGACGAGGCGGCCTAGTTCTGCAGGTCGCCGCTCGTCGACACCGTGGCGAAGCTGCCGTCGAGCGCGGCCATGAACGACGCGTGCACCGTGGCGCCCGGGATCACCGTGTCGCCGAAGGTGAGATCCGGTGCGGCGCAGGCGTCGCTGACGACGGTGACCTCGAAGCCCAGTTCGCTGGCGGCGCGCGTCGTCGAGTCGATGCACATGCTGCTCATCATGCCGACGACGACCAGCTCGGTCACCCCCTCGTCGGTCAGCACCTGCTGAAGTCCCGTTCCGATGAAGCTGTTGGGTTCGTGCTTCTCGAGCACGATCTCGTCGCCGACCGGCGCCACCAGGGGGTGGATCTCGATGCCCGGGGTGCCTTTCACGAAGAAGGGGGCCTCGGCCTCGGTCGAGACGTGAAAGATGTGCACGATGGGCTCGCCGGATGCGCGGAAACCGTCGAGAACCGAGCGGGCCGCGGCGGCTGCGGCATCCGGCCCGACCAGCGGGAAGGCGCCCCCGTCGAAGTAGTCGAGTTGGATGTCAACGATCACCAGTGCGCGAGTCATTTGTCCAGTATGACGTTGTCCATATACAGAGGTGGGAGCGCGGCGGCGGCGAACCTGGCTGTTGCCCGTGACCGCGAGCGTTGACGGGAGAACCGCATGGGACTGTAGGGCCACTCCCAGTCGGCGCCGGAAGAATAGTTGTCATGACAACTAATAGAGGAACCCTCAGCATGGTCACCCGAGTGGCAGCAGCCGTTGCGGGCGTCGCCATTCTTGCCGGATGCTCGACTGCCGGCTCGGCCTCATCGACCGGCGACACGTCATCCAGCCCGACGGCGGCCGCGGTGGTCGACACGACCTCGAGCGGCGGAACGAGCGCGGACCGCTCGAATTCGACGGTCGAATCGGCCAACGAGAAGGCGGTGCTCACCCTCATCGCGGATGTCTTCCCCGATCCCACGTCGGCCAAGGCCAAGGCCGAGGCGGAGGCCGTGGTCGCCCCCGACGCAGTGGCGCACGGTTCCGGTCTCACCGCGGGCCCCGGCGGACTGCTCGACCAGTTCGCGGCGGCGCACACCCGTGTCGCCAACGCGCAGGCGGTTGTCAAGCACGAGGCGGCCGACGGAGATCTCGTGGCCGTGCACTGGCAGATCGCTTCCGACCCCAACGATGAGCGAAGCGGAGAGGCCGCGGTCGACCTCTTCCGCGTGACCGACGGCAAGATCGTCGAGCGGTGGTCGTTCTCGCAGCCGATTCCAACGGGCACCCCGGCGAGCGGAAACACGAACACCATGTTCAGTGATCTGTACGCCAACGCCGCCAAGCCGGGATCCGTGTCCGAGGCCCAGGAGGAGCAGAACCGCACCTTCGCAGTCGGGGCCTACAACACGCTGTTCCGCGACCAGGACGTGTCGGTGCTCGACACCTCGTTCGACCCGAACTACCTGCAGCACAACTCCGTGGCCCCCAATGGCACGGCCGCGCTCAAGGGCTTCTTCTCGGGTTCCACGAAGTTCCCCGCCCAGGAGTCCTCCATCTCGCTCTCTGACGGCGACCTCGTCTGGACCTTCTCGCAGAGCGCCGGCGCGAAGGCGAGCGATCCGTTCCTTGCGGCCGACATCTTCCGCGTCGACGGCAAGCTCATTCGCGAGCACTGGGACGTGGTGCCCGCGAACTGACGCTCGGCGAAGGGTGCCTCTCCATCTGTCGCCACGAGCCGCCGAGCAGCGGGGTCAAGGTGACCAGCGTGTAGACGACCGCGATGATGCCGAAGGCCCAGGAGAGTCCGATGGTGTCGGCAGCGACTCCGCCGAGTAAGGCTCCGAAAGGCACCCCCGCCCACGCCCCGGCATTCACGAGGCCGAATACCCGGCCTCGCATGTGCTCCGGAACCCGCTCGAGTTGCACCGCCCCGAGGATGGGGTTGACGGCCCCGGCGGCGAGTCCTCCCAGAGCGGTGGCCGCGACCAGTACCGGAAGGGGAGCGTCGAGGGCGAACGCGGCGCTGGCCGGGCCCCCGGCCAGAGCGAAGCACACGGCGAGTGTCACCCGACGCCCGACGCGATGCGCAACGAATCCGAAAGCGATGTTGCCAAGCAGCGCGCATCCGCCCATCACCGCGACGAGCAGGCCGAGCGCGGCCGCGCCGCCGAGCCGATCGTTCGCGTACAGGGGCAGCAAGGACGAGCTGCGTGCGGCATCCATCAGGTTCGTGATCAGCACCAGCGCGACGATCAGTCGCATGAGCGGATCGCGGACGACGAAGCGAAGCCCCGCGGCGAGGTCCCTCCAGTAGCCGCTCGGCGCAGCGAGCGCGTTCGCCTCGGCAGCGGGCTCGACGGGAGCAGCAGCCACGAAGGCCCGGGTGAGCAGGCCTGAGACGGCGAAGGTCGCCGCGTTGACGAAGAGCGCCGCGATCGGCCCCATCAGTGCGACGAGCAGTCCGGCGAGTGTGGCGCCGATCAGACGGGCCAGCCTCTCGGAGCCGTCGAGCAGGCCGACGCTGCGCTCGAGCGGAATGCCCGCGCGTTCGGTGAGCCGAGGCAGCATCACCCGGCGCGCGGTCTGGCCGGGGGTGTCGAGCAGGCCCCCGGCGAAGACGAGAACGAGAAGGGCCCAGAACGGCAGTCCGACCGTGAGCGCGAGCAAGGGGATCGCCAGCACGGTGGCTCCGCTGATCACGTCGGCGACGATGGCGGCTCGGCGATGCCCGACGCGATCGACGACCACCCCGCCGAGCGCTCCGCCCACGACGATCGGCACGGTGGAGAAGAAGGCGGCGATTCCCACTTCGACCCCGGATCCGCCGAGACCGAGCACGTAGAAGGGGATGGCGAATGTCGTGATGACGTTGCCGGTCTGCGAGATGGCGTGGGCTGCGAGCAGGGCCGACAGTGACCCGAATGCCCGCCGTCGCTGGCCACGGGATGCTGTCGGCGGCGCGGTGCTCACGGGCGGCGGTAGGCCTGGTACACCACCGACACGGGCGCGGTGTCGGAGTCGGAGTCGGTGCGACCCGCGCTCGTCTCGGCGTAGCGAGTGACCAGAGCCTCGACCTCGGTGGTCAGCGAGGCGAGTTCGTGCGCCGTGAGTCGCAGCACGCGGTCGCCCGTCGCGCCGGCCTCGATCCATTCGCGCGGCATCGTCGGTGCGGCGTCGATGTAGTCGGAGAAGCGGGCGGCATACGCCTGCCCGATCGACTTCTGCAGCGCCCACGATGCGGCCGCCTTCTCCGGGTCGTCGAGCAGCTCGGCCATGTCCCAGCTGGTGAGCGGAGCGGCCGCCTTCCACCAGCGCTCCCGCTTGTCGGCGCTCTGCGGCTCGGCCGGTTCGATGAGGTCGATGGATGCGAGCTTGGCCAAGTGGTAGCTGACCGTGCCCGGTGCCTCGTCGACGATATCGCCGAGCTGCGCGGCCGTCTGTGGCCCGCGCTCACGCAGAAGGCCGAGCAGGGTGAGTCTGGTCGGATGCGCGAGGACGCGCATCGAGGCGGCCGAGGTCAGCGGACTGTGGCCTTCGTGTGCGGGGGTCATAGCCCCACCGTAACTACACAAGAACTATTGCGCAAGAGTTCTTGTGCATTTGAGATCACGGCGCTCGCGGACGCGGGGCTAGTTCCTCCTACGCCTCGCTGACGCGCAGTGGGCGGCGGCCCAGCGACGACTGAAAGCGCACGAGGTATCCGTCGGGATCGGCGACGATGAACTGCGTCACACCGGTTTCTTCGTCGCCGACGCGATACCAGGTGGTCTCGAGCGGCAGGTAGAACGGGATGTCCGCCGCGGACATCGAGGCGGCGAGGCCGTCGGCATCCGGAACGCTGATCTGGAAGTTGATGCCCCGACCGAACGGCACCTCGAGCGGGCCTGTGATCCAATGCCGACCGTCGCCGATCTCCTCGAGCATGAGGTGTGCGGAGCCGTGCGTGATGTAGGCGAAGCCCTCCTCGGGCCGGTCGTACAAGACCGCGAATCCGCACGTGTCGCGCCAGAAGGCGAGGCTCGCGTCGAGGTCGGTGACGAGGAGCTCGGGAACGAGTGCGGGTTCGGGCATCGAGCCATTGTGCCAGCCGTGCGCCTGGTCCCGTGCGATGAGCGCGCCTCGAGCGGGCGAGCGCGCCATGCAGGACGGCGCGCTCGCCCGCTGACGGCGCGCTCGGGCCGGGCTCGCTCTCGACGCGAGCGCGCTCGCTGCGGCTACTCCAGCCCGGCGATCTCGCGGAGCGTCGCGAGGTGGGACTTCCACGCGGAGCGGCCCTGCTTGGTGAGCGTGAGCGAGGTGCGCGGCATCTTTCCGGCGAAGGACTTTCCGACCGCCAGGTATCCGGCGCCCTCGAGCAGAGAGACCTGCTTGCTCAGGGCAGAATCCGTGACCTCGACGGCGTCGCGTACCTCTTTGAACGAGAGGGTCGAGGCGCGGTCGAGCGCGGCCACGATCGAGAAGCGAACGGGGTTCTGCAGCAACTCGTCGAGGCGGTGACGCGGGTGCTGCTCGACCGCGGTCACGGGCGAGCCTCGCGAGCAGCGCAGGCCATGGTCACGAGCAGGATGAGGGCCGACGTGATGCCCGACCAGAGCACCGATCCGTGCGCCCAGATCACGACCGAGATGGCCGCAGCATAGGTCACGAACCAGGCCGCGATGTAGCCGGTCCAGCGGCGGCCGCGTGAGAACGCGGAGCGACCGCGGATCGAGATCATGAAGAACATGATCAGGGCGAACGTCGCCGTCAGAGTGCCGAAGTAGGCCAGACCGAACGCGTTGCCGGTCGTGAGGCCCATGGCGAGCGTGCCCATCGACGTCGCCACTCCGAGCGACAGGATGAACGTGATGTAGGGCCAGCGCGTGGCGTTGTGCGCCGATCTGCTGAGTCGGTCGGCCTGGTCGAGCAGCAGTCGCGCGTCGGCCGGGGCTACGGGTGTTCTGTTCTCCATGAGAGGTCTCCTCGTCGTTTCCTCAATCATGGCAAGTACTTGCCAAAACGGCAAGTACTTTCTCGAGCGAGGTTCTCGTCGCAGGGGTCGAGCGCGCCGTCGGCGGGCGAACGCGCCACTCGCGACGGCGCGTTCGCCCGCTGTGCGCGCGCTCGACGGCCACGTCGCGACAATCCGCACCGCCCGGCATCCGCTCGTCGTCGATTACTGAGCGAAATTCCCGGAATCTTGAAACAATGGCCAGTGACGCACCATTGGCGGTGCATGGGGGAATTCAGTGTCGACAGTGCAGAACGTGACCCGACGCGATGCGATCGCGCAGTACGAGATTCTCGGAGCATCTCCCGAGGAAGACCTGCAGGGGCTCGCTCAACTGGCCGCGACTCTGTGCGCGGTTCCGACCGCGGTGATCAACCTGATCGACGACGAGAATCAGTACCAGGTCGCGGCCGCCGGCTTCGAGCCCTCCGTGTGCTCGATCGAGGAGTCGATGTGCGCGGTGGCCCTTCAGACGCCGGGCCTGCTCGTGGTGCCTGATGCGACGAACGACGACCGTTTCGCATCCAACCCGTTCGTGACCGGCGCCCTCGCCAATGTGCGCTTCTACGCGTCGAGTCCCCTCATCACGCCCGCGGGCGTGCCCATCGGAACCATCTGCATCTTCGACGATGTCACCCGCGATCTCACCGACGAGCTCAGCGGCTGTCTTGCGCTGATCGCGCGCCAGATCGTCGATGTGCTCGAGCTGCGTCGGGCCACCCGCGAGCTCGAGAGATCGAATGAGCAGCTCGAACGCTTTGCCGGTCAGGTCAGTCATGACCTGCGCAATCCGCTCACCGCTGTCGCCGGCTTCATCGAACTCGCCGCCGACAGCCCCGAGGTGGTGGCCGCACCGATGGTCGCCGCCGCTCTCTTTCGGGCGGATGCGGCTGCCACGCGCATGGACAGCATGATCGCCGACCTGCTCGATTTCGCGCGTCTCGGCGGATCGCGCCCGCGCCGAGAAGAGATCGACCTCGACGAGCTGATGACCGCTGTGCTCGACGACCTCGACCAGGCGATCCGCATCACCGAGACCGTCGTGTCTGTCGACGCCGACGCGCGGGTGTCGGGAGACCCGACCCTGCTGCGCGCGCTGTTTCAGAACGTGGTCGCGAACGCGGTGAAGTTCAGTCACGCCGCGGGTGTCGACCCGAAGGTCGAAGTAAAGACTTACGCGCTGGATGGCACGTGGCGTATCACGGTCGATGACAACGGCCCCGGCGTTCCCGATGACCAGCGCGAGCGGGTGTTCGGCCTGATGGAGCGCAACGTCTCGAGTGAGACTCCCGGTCTCGGTATCGGACTCTCGACATGCCGCCGAATCGTGGATGCGCACGGCGGCAGCATCGGCATCGACACCTCGCCTCTCGGCGGCGCGAGCGTGTGGGTGATCCTGCCGCGAGGGGCGTAGCTGCCGACTACGAGCCTCGCTTGCCCTGACCTGTCGTCGACCCCGCCGGCACCACAGCCCTGTTGCGGATGTGCTCGTAGACCACGGTCGTTCGCACGTCGGCCACCTCGCGGCGCTGGGTGAGCCGGTCGATGACGAAGGCGTATAGGTCGTCGTTGTGGCGCACGCCGACGTGGATGATGAAGTCATCGTTGCCGGTGGTGACGAAGACGCCGAGGGTCTCGGGTAGCCCGCTCACCCAGTCGCGAAACGCCTCGATCACCTCGCGCGAGGGTGGCCGGATGCGGACCGCCACCAGTGCCTGCACGCCTCGGCCGATCGAACCCAGGTCTACTTCGAGGCTGGCACCCGTGATGATGCCGCGTGCACGGAGGCTGCGTGTGCGCTCGAGGGCGGTGGTGGGTGAGACGCCGACAGAGGCGGCCAGGTCGCGATTCGTCTTGCGTGCATCTGACTGCAATTCTCGAAGAATCGCGAGGTCTAGTTCGTCCATGTCGGCCATACGCTCTCCTCCACCGCATTAAGTACGGAATTCCAGCGCCGCACCTATCGATGATCGTACGCTGTGCCGGTATTGCTGTTCACTCACGATCCGGAGCATCCATGTCTGACTCTTCTCCATCTGCAATCGGCTTCACCGACGACGAGATCGACACCTCTGCTCCCACGAGAGCTGCGCGTTTGAAGTGGGTCGTCGTGATCAACGACTCGATTCCCGCCGGGCGAGCGGTCAACGCCGCGGTGTGCGTGGCGGGCGCGACGGTCGCGGCGGTGGGCGGCCTTCTCGGGCCGGATGCTGTGGATGCGGCCGGCCAGACGCATCCGGGTCTGCCCTGGGCAGGCTGCTCGGTCTTGACCGCCGACGCCGAGACCCTGCGAGCCATCCGGGCGAAGGGTGAGGCGCACGAGGCGACCTTCGTGGCGGACATGCCCGAGGCCGCCCAGACCACCCGGGTCTACGACGAGTATCTCGGCGCTATGTCGTCGAGCGAGGCCGAGGGGATCGAGTACCTGGCCGTCAGTCTCGTCGGGCCGAAGAACCGCATCGACAAGATCGTGGGGCGGCTACCGCTGATGGCGTAGGTGCCCCTACGACGCGATCGCTCGGTCGAGCCACTCCAGCAGAAGTCGGCGCTCGCCGGTGGTCAAAGATTCGAGCTGCGGAGCGACGGCACGGAAGGCCACGGTCGTCGCGAGGGTGTCGTCTGTGACCGGCCCCGTCGCATCCGTGAGGATCTGAGAGAGAGCGGCGTCATACATCGTGTCGGGCAGTGCGTTGTCGCGCTGCTCCAGGGGTGTCGCCAGCATTGCGAGGATGGCGCCCGTGCCCGCAGCCTGAATGATGCCCACGGCCCGGTTCTCGCTCACGCGAAGGCGGCCGGCGGCGGCGATGCGGTGTACGCGAGCCTCGAGAATGCGCAGCCCGGACTGCGCGGCGGGGGAGTTCTCGGCGCGGGACGGGTCGCTCAGTAGGCGGAACAGCACTGGATTGGCCAGGCCGAAGTCGATCTGGTTCTGCCATCCGGCGCGCAGATCGTCGAGCGGGTCGATGTCGTTCTCTGCCGCGGACTGCACGGTTGCAGCCTTCGCTGAGACGAGCTCGCTCATCACGTGTTCGGCCACGGCCTCGAGAAGACCGTCTTTGTCGCCGAAGATGCGATAGATCGCCGGAGCCTGCACGCCGGCTCCCTCTGCCACGGCTCGCGTCGTGACGGCGGTCGGTCCGCCGTTCTGGAGGAGGCCTGCAGCGGCGGCGATGATCCGGGCGCGCGTGTCGGCCTGCCCGGCTGTTCGAGTCGATTTCTCCACGTAACGACGATAACAGTCGAGTGTTACCACAGAATGTTTCCGGTGCTACTGTTTAAACGATTCCATCGATAACACAAGATCGACTACGCGAAAGGCCTTCTCATGATCATCATCACCGGAGCAACCGGAGCCCTCAATGGCGCCACCGTCGACCACCTCCTCGAGCGTGTCCCTGCGAGCGAGCTCGTCGTGGCAGCGCGCGACACCGCGAAAGCCCAGCGCTTCGGCGACATCGGCATCGAGGTGCGCCGAGCCGACTATGCGGATGCGGACTCGCTGCCGGCAGCGTTCGACGGAGCAGACCAGCTGCTGCTCGTTTCGTCGAGCGACCCCGCGGCTGACGCCGTCAGCCTGCATCGCGCCGCCATCGATGCCGCCGCCCAGGTCGGCGTCGGGCGCATCCTCTACACGAGCCATCAGGGTGCCGCGCCCGACACGCCCTTCGCGCCCGGCCGTGACCATGCCGCCACCGAGCAGCTGCTGGCCGCATCCGGAATCGCATGGACCTCGCTGCGCAACGGCTTCTACGCGCACAGCCTCAACTGGAGCCTCGGCGACTGGCGCGAATCCGGCATGATCGTCGTGCCTGCCGATGGACCGATGTCGTGGACGGCACGCGAGGATTCGGCCGAGGCCGCCGCGGTGATCCTCGCGTCGAACGGCGGCTACGACGGCGCCGTCACGCTCACCGCGAGTGCCGCGCCGACGTTTGCAGACATCGCGGCCATGGCATCGGATGCGGTCGGTCGCGACGTGCGCCTGCGCGTGCTCGACGACGATGCCTGGATCGCGGCCCAGGTTGCGGCCGGTCAGCCGGAGTTCGTGGCTCGCTTCATGCTCGGCATGTACCAGGCTGCTGCCGCGGGGTTCTTCGCCGGAACCGACCCGCTGCTCGCGAGCCTGCTGGGGCGTGAGCCGAAGACGGTGCGGCAGCTGCTCGAGGCGTGACTGGCGAGGTGTGACCGGCGAGGCGTGAGAAACCGCCCTTCATTCAGCTCGCGCGGGGCGATATCTCACACCTCGATGCGTCGCGCGACGATGGCCGCGTGTGGTCGTGTCTTCGGCGAGGTGCGGGTGTGCGTCTCGACGATCTCGAATCCGGATGCGCGCAACCGCTCGCCGAGTTCGGCGGTCGGCCAGCGATAGGCCGTCGTCACGGCGTGGTCGAAGGGCTCGACGATCGCGCCCTCGAAGAACCCCGCCAGCAGGAGCCCGCCGGGCCGCAGGGCACGCGCGATCTCGTCGAGGCCCGGGCCGATCGCATCCGGCGTGTGGTGAATCAGTGAGTACCAGGCCAGCACGCCGCCGAGTGAGGCGTCGGATGCGTCGAGCGCCTCGACGCTTCCCGTCGCGAATCGCACGTCGGGGTAAGTGGCGCGAGCGTGCTCGATGAACGCGGGCGTGAGGTCGACGCCGCGAATGTCGAGGCCGCGCTCGGCGAGGAAGGCGGTCCAATGGCCGGGGCCGCATCCGACGTCGAGCGCCGGGCCGTCGACCTGAGTGCCCCAGCTGGTGATAAGCGCTGCGTCTGAGGGGTGCATGGCCTCGACGACTCCGAGCGCCTCGATGTACTCGGCCGCCCGGGCCGAGTACGCCTCGCTGACGTCGTTCATGCGGATTCCTCTCGGCGTCACCGGGTCTTGTCCGAATCCGACGGGACGTCGTCGAGCTCGTCGGTCTCGACGGGGATGGTCGGCTGGTTTGCGCGGTACCGCATCGTTAGGGTGGCCGCGATCGTGACTGCGAAAAAGAGGATGGCGACCACGAGCCACGGCCAACTGTGGTCGAGCGTGTAGAACAAGAGGTAGCTCGCAATGTAGAAGAACGGCGCGATGAAACTCACGTAGCGCAGTCGTCGGGTGGTGAAGGTTCGCGCCGCAGCAGCTTTCCATCGTTCTGCCATGTCACCCCCCTCGCCGCATCCATTGTCGCCCAATGCTCTTATTCACGTTAGAGGGAGCGTGTGGTGACGAATCGCTGAGCTCCGCTCCGCGCGTCGCTCTGTATTTCAGAGTTGCTATTCAATAGCTAGCGGCGTACTGTGAGGCGCATGACTCCGAAGCCTGCCGCCTCTACCCATGATCTGCACACCTGCGACGCGGCAGTGAGCCTGGCATTCAGCATTCTGGGCAAGCGGTGGAACGGCATGCTGCTCTCGACGCTCGGCAACGGACCGCTCTCGTTCGCGGCGCTCAAGCGCGGTGTTCCGGGCATCAGCGACGCCATGCTCTCCGACCGCCTCACCGGGCTGGCCGAGGTCAACCTCCTCACCCGCAGCGTCGACGCCGGGCCCCCGATTGCCGTCACCTACACGCTCACGTCGCAGGGGGAGCAGCTCCTGCCCCTGCTCGAACAGCTCGGCCAGTGGGCCGCCAGCAACCTCGAGCGCCCCGCCGAAGAGCGCCCTGCCGAAGAGCGCCCGGCCGAAGAACGGCCCGCCGCCGCGCACCAAGACGCGGCTCCCGCAGAAGAGAACTGACCCATGGATTACGGACACACCCTCCGTTTCGGCACCTTCGTCACACCAACCGCGGCACAGCCCCAGGGTGCGGTTCAGCTCGCGCAGCTCTCCGAGACGCTCGGCTACGACCTCGTCACCTTTCAAGACCACCCCTACCAGGCGTCGTTTCTCGACACCTGGACCCTGATGTCGTACGTCGCGGCGGCGACCACGCGCATCCAGATCTCGCCTAACGTGTTGAACCTACCTTTGCGGCCAGCGCCGGTCACGGCCCGCGCGGCCGCGTCACTCGACCTGCTCAGCGGCGGGCGCTTCAACCTCGGCCTCGGCGCCGGCGGGTTCTGGGATGCGATCGAGGCGATGGGTGGGCGACGCCTGACCCCGGGTCAGGCCGTGGGTGCCCTCAGCGAGGCCATCGACATCATGCGCGGCACGTGGGCGGCGGGCGAGCGCGCCCTGCTCAAGGGCGGCGAGTATTACCCCGTCAACGGAGCGAAGCGCGGTCCCGCCCCGGCGCACGACATCCCGATCTGGGTGGGCGCGTACAAGCCGCGCATGCTGCGGCTCACCGGCGAGAAGGGCGATGGATGGCTGCCGAGCCTGCCCTACCTCAAGCCGGGCGACCTGCAATCGGGCAACGCCCGCATCGACGACGCGGCGGCAGAAGCGGGGCGCAATCCCGCGGAGATCCGACGCCTGCTCAACATCACCGGCACTGAGAGCCTCGACCAGCTCGCGGGCATGGCGCTCGACGACGGCATCGGCACGTTCATCGTGATGGGCGACGACCCCGCGGTGCTGCAGCGCTTCGCCGAAGAGACGATGCCGCAGCTGCGCGAAGCCGTCGCCGAAGCGAGGGCGACGAGCGGGATCGTCGCGACCGACAGCATCCGGCCGGCCCGCGCGATAGCGCAGCGGCGCGAGGGCATCGCCTACGACGAGCTGCCCTACTCGCTGCGGGAGAGTGCGATCGAGCCGGGGGACACGGCGTATGCGGGAGTTCGCTCCACTTATATGCGCGGCGGTGCGCCCGGCCTCGTGCTGCGCCCGCGCGACGTCGATGAGGTGCGCGACGCCCTGGCGTTCGCGCGAAAGCACCCGTCGCTGCCGCTCGGTGTGCGCAGCGGAGGCCACGGAATCAGCGGCCGCAGCACCAATGACGGCGGCATCGTCATCGACCTCAAGAAGCTGAACGAGATCGAGGTAGTCGACCCCGAGAATAGGCTCGTGCGCGTCGGTCCGGGCGCGCGATGGATGGACGTGGCCGCCGCCCTGCAGCCCTTCGGCCTGGCGCTCTCGAGCGGAGACTATGGCGGAGTCGGTGTGGGCGGACTCGCGACCGCCGGCGGCGTGGGCTTTCTCGGCCGCGATCACGGGCTGACCATCGACCACATGGTGGCGGCGGATGTGCTGCTGGCCGACGGAACGCTGGCGCACGCGTCGGCGACCGAGAACCCCGAGCTGTTCTGGGCGGTGCGCGGCGCCGGAGCGAATGTGGGCATCGTGGTGTCGTTCGAGTTCGTGGCCGATGAGGTGGGCGACGTCGGATGGGCGCAGCTCGCGTTCCAGGTCGACGACGCGGCGCAGTTCCTCGAAGACTTCGGTCGCCTTCAAGAGGAGTCGCCGCGCGACACCACGCTGTTCCTCATCTTGAGCGGTGGTCGCCCCGCCGAGCCCGCGACCGCGCAGATGTACGGAGTGGTGAACTCCTCAGACCCCGACACGATCATCGCGCGCCTGCAGCCGTTCGCGGAGCTCGCTCCGTTGGTCGGCCAGCAGGTGCAACTGCTTCCGTACGCCGCGGTCATGGCGAACGCCTCGGATGTCGCGCACAACGGCCAGGGCGAGCCGTCGTTCCGCTCGGGGCTGGTCGAGCACCTGGATGCGCCGACCGCGCGGGCCGCGGCCGCTCTGGCGACGTCGGGTTCGGCGCCGTGGTTCCAGATCCGCCCGGTGGGCGGCGCGATCAACGACGTGGCCCCGGATGCGACAGCGTACGCCCACAGATCGGCCAACTTCTCGATCACCTCGGTCGGTCGCAGCGCGCGCTTCGAGCAGCTGTGGGATTCCTTGGCCTCGCACTTCGATGGCCTGTATCTGAGCTTCGAGAGCAGAACGGGCGAGCAGATCGTGGCGCAGGCGTTCCCGCCCGCCACGCTGGCCCGGCTCCGGGCGATCAAGGCACAGGTCGACCCAGACGCCGTGTTCAAAGACAACTTCGGGGTGGCCGTGGAGCCGGTTCCGCTGGGCTGAGCACCTGTGCGGATCGAGGGGCCGTGCCAGGAACGAGCAGCCGTATCGAGATCACTTTCTCGTGACAAGGGGCTGACTTGCCGAAGGCCCGCTGCAACACTGTCCCCTGGTAACGACGCCGCTTCGAAGGGATGAAACATGACGACGATTCTTTGGTACATCGGCGCGGTGGGTTTTCTCATCGCGGGCGTTGCGATGGCACTGCTCAACCAGTGGGCCCTGGGCGCCGCGTTCTTTGCACTGGCTGCGGCCCTGTTCGTGTTCGCCGTGAGGGAGCAACGCAAGGGCGCGCCTCGGAGCTGAGGTGCCGGGCCGCTCCGTACACCACGTGCGCCGGCGATCTCATCCCTTGCCGTATGGAATCTCCCTCTCACGAGGGAGGCGCCGTGCTGTTGCACGCCCGTAGCGTCTGAGTTATCGGGAACAGCACCGTGCTGCGTGAGAGGTAACGATGCAACAAACGATTCGCATCTGGCCGGTGATCGTCGACTCGATCGTCAAGCGCTATGGCAAGAAAGTGGTGCTCGACGACGTGTCGCTGAGTGTCGACTCTCGCGAGATCTTCGGGCTGCTCGGCCCGAATGGCGCGGGTAAGTCGACTCTGCTGGAGAGCATTGCCGGTCTCCGGGCGGTCGACAGCGGAACGGTGCGCGTGTTCGGCGCCGATCCGACCAAAAGTCGTGCCGCCATCACCCCCTACATGTCGGTGCAACCGCAGGCGGCTAGCCTCTTCGAAACGCTGACGGTCGCCGAGACCTTGCGCCTGTACGCCTCGTTCCACTCCTCGCCGGATGATGTGGGCGCGCTGATCGGACGGCTCGGCCTGCGAGAGCAGCGCGACACGAGAGCCGGGAATCTCTCGGGTGGGCAGATGCGCCGCCTCCTCATCGGAACAGCCCTCGTCGGCAGGCCGAAGCTCGTCGTTCTGGACGAGCCATCTGCGGGCCTCGACCCGCAGGCCAAACGCTCCCTCCATGACCTCATCAGAAGCACACGCGACCGAGGCATTACCGTGCTGCTCTCGACGCACGATATGCAGGAGGCTACAGAGCTGTGCGACCGCGTCGGGATTCTGGCCGGGGGTCGACTGCGTGCCGTCGGCACGCCGGACGAGCTGATGCGGGATCGTATCGGCGGGGCGACGGTGTCGTTCGTCATCGACGAGGCCGTCGATCTCGCATCCCTTCGGCACCACCTGGAAACGAGCGAGGTCAGCGTCGACGCAACCGGGTCGGGCACCCGCGTCGTCGTCCGCACCAGTGATCCAGACGACGTCGTTCGCAAGCTCACGTTCAGTCCGACGCTACGGGCCCGCGGCTTCCACGTGCAGCTCCGCACTCTCGAAGACGTCTATCTGGAACTCACCGGAGACGGCACGATTCCTGTCTTCGACGGACATAGCGCAGGAGGACGGGCATGAGCGCGGTTCAGAGCGACACGCCACGATCGGCCTTCGTCGAGTTGAGTTCGGCCAGCGCCAAGGAACTCGTGCGGAACAAGAAGGGTTCCTTCTCGATCTTGTTCATGGTCGGCTTTCTGTTCCTGCTCATCGTCGGGATCAACCAGGCCGTCAACGTGGCGGGACGGCCGGCGCCCGTGGTCAGCGTCTCGGGTGACGCAAGCTCCGTCTCCTCGGTCGAGGCTGCATTCGATGACGCCGGCATCGCCCTCGCCACCGCGGGGTCTAACGCGACCGTCACCGTTCAGGGTGAGTCCGCGATAGTCGTCGTCGATACGGCGGATCCGCCGTACTGGTTCGGGATCGTGGACGCGCTCGAGGGAGCCGGCGTCAGCTCTTCGAAGATCTCGGTCGTCGACGACACCGGCTTCGTGCAATCCGATCTCGTTCGAGCGAACCTCGCCACGATCGCGGCTCTGGGATTCATGGCCATCACGTTCATGGGCACGGCGCTTCCGCTCGTCGCCATGCGCGAGCGCGGAACGCTGCGGCTGCTCGGCACCACCCCGCTGCGGAAGCTGACGTTCATAGCGGCCCAAACCCCCGTGCGAGCCGCAGCAGGCCTCATCGTGGCAGCCGTCGTCGTCGTGGTATCGATCGTCATGGGGTACTTGGATTTCGGCGGAGTGCTGAGCTTGCTCGTCTCGTTCGTGCTCGGTCTCGCGATGTTCTTCTCGTTCGCGTACCTGCTGGCATCTCGCTCTCGCAATACCGAGTTCATCAACAGCATCGCCGTGATCGTGCCCATCGTGGTGATGTTCGCGTCCGGCGACGTGTTCCCGAAGCAGATACTTCCCGACTGGATCGAGGTGATCCTTCAATGGCTTCCGTCATCGTGGTTCGTGCAGGCAGCGAGCGCGGACCTCGTCGGGTCGGCGACCATGCTGCCGGTTCCGATCCTGTGGCTGATGATGGCAGGGTGCACCGTGGCGATGTCACTGCTCGCAGCTCGCCTGTTCGTGTGGGACGACAGAGAACGCTGATTGACCGAAGCGCCGCACGCGATTCGCAGGCGCCCTACTTCTTCGACTTCTCCTGAATCTTCTGAACAGCTTCGTTCCACTCAGCGGCCAGCGTGGCCCTGGTGTCTTCGTCAAGACGATCATCCAGCACGTCGAGGAACGGGTTGGGCATCGCCTTCTTGGCGGGTAGCGACGACAAATAGAGGCTGGCCGCTTCTCGCACGCGCGTCGTAGCGCGCTCGATCTGCTTCATCGAGCTCTTGTCTGCATTAGCCACACGGGAGTGCTTCTCAAGGGCCGACATCAGCTTCTTCAGCGCGTTCGCATTCTTGGTCATACAGGTATTGTGGCGCGTTCTGGAGTGCGCAGTACATGGCCTCTGTAGCAAGCCTTCCGGGCTCGACATGGACTTCCCATAGCGTTCATAATCGGCAGTTTGCTAGAGACCTTTAGGGAATCCGATGGGACGCAGCTCGGGGGCGAGGCTCTCCCATTGCCAGACTCGCTCGGCTTCTTGATCGACGGTGCCGCCCCCGTCGAGGCCAACGGCTTTCGCAGCATATGCCGCAGCGTGCGGCGAGTGGTCGAACATGTGGGCCACAGCGCACGCCTGGCCGGCTGCACGAGCGGCGGCGACGGCTGCCGGCGCCCCTGCTGTGGTCGCATCCCGAGCGGCCGCGTGAGCTGCGAATGCAGCCGTGCGACACGCCGTCATCGGAAGCTCGCCGCGCTCCCACGCGCGCACTGCTTCGATCGCTGCGCGCGGGCGATCATCACCTGGTCGCTGTTTTTCGAAGATCGGCAGGGCGCGCTCTGCGCAGCTCGCCGCCCACAGCGCGATCGCGTGATGGACCGGCGGCTCAGGATTGGCCCACGTGGTCTTCGACTCCTCGCTCACCCCTCGATCGTCTCAGTAATCAGCTTGAACAGGATGGCGAGCCCCCCCAGCCACCAGTATGTAGACCCCAGCGGCGACGAGGCTGACTCGGAATCGCTGTGGCACCCGCGTTGCAGCACTGGTGTTAATGGGCTCCCTGGTCATCGGATATCCCATTCCGCAGAGGCGCGTCGACCGCGTGCGTTCGTTCGTCGGTTCCCTTGATGACCCAGTACACGACGACAAGCGAGAGGACGCCGACAACGGGTCCGAGAAGCGACCCGAGCGCGGTCGAGATCGGAGCGTGGTTCACGGAGAACACCGACACGTCCCACAGGCCGTGTAGCAGCATGGCCCAGATCAGCGAGCCGGTGACGCGACGCACGATGTAGAACGCAGTCCCCGAGGCGAACGCCAGCGCTGCCTGCAGGAGCGAGCCCGCCAGAGGGGCGCCGAGGGCAGCGTTGACGAGGTGCATAACACCGAACAGGGCGCTCGAGAGAAACCAGACCCAGCCCTCACCTAGCCGGGACCGCAGGGCGGTCAGCAGCAGGCCCCGGGCCATCAGCTCTTCGTTGAACCCAACAAGCACCCCGAGCGCCACTAAAGCAAACACGAACGAGGCATCGAACTGCGACCAGTCCGTGTTGATCAGGTTCAACACAGCGGCGACGAGCATGATGATCGGCACGAATACCGGCCACCTGTGCTGAGACCGTCGGCGCTCGAACAGGGCAGGGCGCCACCAGCCCAGCAACGTCGCGACAATCACGAGCCCGACAGCACCGACGGCCAAATCGAGCACCGCCCCACGCCAGGTCGACTCAGCGGATGTGCCGATCTCGGGGAAGGGCACACCGCTCAGGGTCGACACGACGAAGATGACAAGCACGTAGCCGGCCCAAATCGCCAAGCCGATCCAGATCCGAGGAGAAACACGCATAGACAACCCTTCCGTACGGGGGACTACAGACAACTAGGTGAGGAGCCCCCCGCTCGTACTAGTTGTTGATCGGCGCCGACCGCGCCGGCGGCCGGTCAGGCAGGCGTAGCTCGATCGCAGCCGACTTCGCCCAACAAAGTCAACACGACCGTGGGCCAGAGAACCAGACCTTTGTCGATTCGTGACGCGACCATCACAGCGAGTCCTTGACGACCCCTCATCGGGCGCTTCGCCTTGAGCCGTCATGCAAGTGCCCGTAGGACCGGCGTCTTGCAAGCCCTCCGTGTAGAGCGCTGTGCAACTACTCAGGTCACTCGCGGCTAGACGAGGTCGGCTGCACGGTTTGGTCTAGTTGGTGTCGTGCGCGACGGAGTTCCAGAAGGACAGAGGTAGCTCCGATTCCCATGACGGCAGAACCCACTAGTGGTAACCAGCTGCCGCTTCCTAGGGCGAGGAGAATCAACTCCGCAGCAACAACTAAGCCACTCCCAATAGCGATGGCCACCAAAAGGACCTTTATGGGTTTGCGCTCACGCTTCACCCTTGACAGTCAAGCCTACGGAGGCATCAGAACGCAGCGAAAAATTGACCAATCTCGCGGAGCGCCCGTTCGACGAGCCCTCAACGGGTAGTTCGTTCTGCGCAGTCGAGCTGGTGCCCGTTTGGCTACCGCTACATGAGCACCATCCAATGGCGGCGTGTGAGTCGCAGCGATAGATGGTCACATTGCTGCAGCGCTCGATGTCACGGGCGGTGCACGCAAGCCGATTGCCCAGCGCGCTCTGCCCGCTGCTCGTAAACTCGTCGGGGTGAGCGTGAGGCGAAGCACCGTCGATGAGGTCAGGCGTGAAATCATCTCCGCAATAGCCGAGCTTCGCGTCGTAGCGCGGTCGGAAGAGGACGGACCACGGGACCAAGCCTCGGATTGGCTCGAGCAGCTGTTTGCAGGCATTGAGGATCAGCAGGCACTTCGCCGGGCGTCAGCACAGGCTTTGGGGCTGTATCGAGGAGGGATGGGCTCGTTTCAAGACGTGGGTAGCGCCGGGTCGTCAGAAGCCGTCGGCCGTCTGCGGGTTGCTTTGCGTCGCGGGCGTTCCTGGTTCCCGCGCGCGTAGCGTCCAGTGAGGGGCAAGCGCCCCTCAACCGATCCCTCAGCGGGCGCTCGACGCTCGGGAGCTGAGCGAATGAATCGCGACCTCATTACGCTTGGTGGCCGGATGCCGAAATCGGCAGGCAGTGGATTGCCGAGGGCGAAAGCTTGGTGCGTGACCTGCAGGTCGAACTTCCACGGTTCCGGGTCGTCGAAGGTTTCAAGGACTGTGACCCAAACGGAGAACAGAAGCCCGGGCACTGATGCCGAGGCAGTGGCTCCTGCCCCACTCGCCCCTTTGGGGCCCGTCAGCGGGCGCCTGAACCGAGAAGTCGCCGGGTCCAGTCGGCCAGCGCTGCGGTTGCGCTCACCGAGATGGCGGCGGTCGGCATCATGCTCGTGAAGCCGTGGAATGCTCCCGGCCACACGTGCAGCTCTGCGTCACCACCGGCAGCCCACAAACCGCTGGCATAAGCGACCGTCTCGTCGCGGAAGACCTCCGCGCTTCCGCAGTCGATGTATGTGCGCGGGAGTCCGGAGAGGTCGGTCGCCCGCGCCGGTGCGGCGTAGACGGAGACATCCTCGCCGGCTCGGCGGGAGCCGAGGTAGGCGTCCCAGCCGAAGCGGGTCATCTGCCGATCCGCGACCCCGACGCCGTCGATCTGTCTCGTCGAAACGGTGGAGTCGCGATCGTCGAGCATGGGTGACACCAGGATCTGCGCTAGGAGCGCCGGCCCTCTTCGGTCGCGAGCGAGCAGGGCGGTGCCGGCGGCGAGCCCGGCGCCGGCACTCTGCCCGGCGATCACGATGCGCTCGGGGTCGATGCCGAGCTCGTGGGCGTGGGCGTGCACCCAGACGAGCCCGGCGTAGCAGTCCTCGACAGGGTAAGGGTCGGGGTACTCGGGGGCGAGGCGGTAGTCGACGCTGATGAGCACGACGTCATGGTCGTTCAGCAGCCAGTCGTCGTATGAATCGAGGTTGCCGAGGTAGTGGCCGAACATCATTCCGCCGCCGTGGATCGTGTACACCGCGCTCGTGGCTCCGGTTCTGCCGATCCGCTGGATGACCGCGAGGGTGATCGGATCCCCGAGGTGCCCAGGCGCCGTGATCGTGCGCCGCTCGTACCCGCGAGACCGCAGCCGCTCATCGAGCGCTTCTTCGGTGATGTCGAGTCCGCGCATCCGGGGCAGCATCTCGGTGGTTAGCGTGAACGGCCCGCGTGCCTCGAGGGCGGCGAGGAACGTGGCGAGCTCAGGATCGAACGGAGGGCGGGGCATGAGGTCAGACATAGGAAGGCTCCTGGGTGGTGGGCTGGGCGGGGGTGCGGCGCGAACGGTGGATACCGATGCAGACGAGCGCGGCCGCGAGGGCGGTGATGGTCAGGCCCGCGATGAGGATCGCCTGCTGGAATGACGCGAGCTGATTCGGGCTGAAGGTCATTGTCGCGATGCTGCTGCCGACGAGAGCGGCGAGGATCGTGCCGGTCGCGGCGATCCCGACAGCGGTCGCGATCTCGCTGGCCGTGTCGACCATAGCCGCCCCGATGGAGGTGCGATCCCCAGGAAGGCCGCGCAGCACGTTGTTTCCGGCGACGACTCCGACCACCCGCATCCCGGCGGCGACGAGCACGAGGGCGACCAGCACCCAGGGGTAACCGAGTCGGCCGAGGAGCGCGAACACGGCGAGACCGGCGACCACGGCGGCAGCGCTCATCCAGGCCGCTCGATCGAGGCCCACCCGTTTCACGAACGGACCGACGAAGCGGCCGCTTGCGAGGAGCACCACGACCTGCGGCAGCGTGCCGACGGCGGCGAGGGCCGGTGGCCAACCCCAGGCGAACTGCAACTGCAGCGTCACCATGTACGACAACCCGGCCATCGCGAGCCCGGCCGCCGCTTTGTAGGCCAGGCCGCTGGCGACCAGCGGCTGTGCGACGAGACGAAGCTCCAGCATCGGGTGGCGCGCGGTGCGCTCTCGGGCGACGAAGCCGACCACTGCGGCCACGGTGGCCGCCGCTGCACCCCAGGCCAGAGCGACATCGGTGCCGGCGACGAACAGGGTCGGCGTGAGGAGGACGCCGACGACGGACGCCGTGCCCAGGACGGCACCGATCACGTCGACGGGATCGCGGTGGAGGTCGGTTCGACGATCGGCGGCGATCCCGGCTCGGATCCCGAGGAAGGCGATCACCGCGATGGGCGCATTGGCGACGATGAGCACCTGCCACGGTGCCACGGCGAGCACGAATCCGCCGATCGTGGGCCCCACGGCCAAGCCGACCAGCCCCGCTGTAGAGATGACCGTCAGGGCGCGCACGCGTAGATCGTCATCGTCGAACAGGCGGAACGCCAACGCCATCGATCCCGGCGTCGTCATCGCCGCGGCGACCCCCATCAGAGCCCGCACGGCGATCAGCTGCTCCACCGAGGTGACGAACAGGGTCAGGATGCTCACCACCGCGAGCAGCGTCAGGCCGAGGAGCATCACCCGACGCCGACCGACACGGTCCGCGACCGCGCCGAACAGCAGCATCAGACCACCGAACGCGACCGAGTACGCACCGGAGACCCATTGCAGCGAAGCGGTGGACGCCGTCAGCTCGCGCCCGATGGTCGGAAGCGCCACGTTCAAGACGGAGTTGTCGAGCATCTCGAACAGGAACACCGCAGAGAGGCCGGCCAGCGGAATCCACGCGTGGCGGAGACGCTGCGGTGGGGCCGCTGTGGCTGGGGAGGTTGTGGGTTCGTACATGGGCGCACTCCTTCGATGAAGAAGTGGCGACTCCCATGAGACGCTTGTGCGTTTCCGTCGGCCGGAGCCTGACGGGATTTTTCCCTCTGCGGTAAGGCTACCGCACCTGTGCTCAGCCGGACGCGTCCAGACCTCCCGCATACCGTTTCATAATCAATGCCCGAAGACGTTGGTGCTGGCTTGGTACCTTTCGGGCCGTTACCGTTGTTGCGTGACAGCCGCTCCGTTCTTCGTTCGTACGACAAGCGAGGACGACTGGCAGCATCTTCGTGACCTCCGCATCGAAAACGCGACCGACAACCCGATCTCGTTCGGCGCCACTCTCGAGACGACGCTGGGCCTGGCGGAAGACGACTGGCGCGCTCGGGCCCGACGAGGACAGTCAGACGAGGCCACCAGCATGGTCGCGATCGAAAATGGCACCGAGCGTTGGATCGGGATAATGAGCGCCCAGAGTGTAGACGAGGATGGTCTCGACCCAGTCCTGACCGGGGTGTACGTGACTCCTGACTTTCGTGGACGCTCTTATGGCGTTGCAGACGCCCTACTCCACGAGATCCTCACCTGGGCAGCGGGTCGTGGCGACTCCCTGCGGCTCTACGTTTACGAGCACGGCACTCCTGCGCGCCGTTTCTACGACCGTCACGGCTTCGCGCCAACCGGTCGAACACGTCCTCTCGGATTCACCGAGCGTCGCACCCTGGAAATGATCAAACCGCTGCGCTGACACCTGATGGGCAGTCAGCCGGTGCAGATCGTCGGTGGCAGTGAGCGCCGGCGGCGGCACAGATGTCGCGGCTACGGCCGCCCATCGGTGATCGTCAGGACCGCTGCGAAGATCAGCACGATCGGCACGAAGTAGGCGACGAAGTAGGCAACGAAGGCGACCACGTTGAGCAGCAAGGAACTCACGCGCCACCTGCGCTTCTGCGGCACGAAGCGCCGGCCGCTTCGTGCGATGAGCGGAACCGGGGCGTTGGCGAGCACCCCGACGGTGACGGCCGGCGCAACGCGCTGAGTGACGGGCTCCGCTGCGGCGAACTCGAACGCAGGAAGAAGTGAGCGATGTGGCCGGGGCAGTCGCTCGTCGACGAAACGCTGCGTTCTCTGAGCGAGGCGGGGAACGACGCTGTCGATCAGCGTCTGCACCGCGATCCAGGTCTGTGCGTCGGTGAAGTCGGTGGGAGCCGACGTGAAGAACACGAGGGTGTCGTCGACGATCTCGACGTTGTAGTCGCCGGCGTACTCGACCAGGTCGGACATCACCTCGGGCGAGAGCACGTAGAGGGCGTCGGCGCGCTTGTCCACGGGCGCATAGGTCACGAACGACCGGTCGAACTCCCTCTCGAGCGAGATGCGTTGCAACGGCCCGAACCCCGCGGGCAGATCGCTGCGCGACGAGTTGTTCGACGTGGAGTCGAGCACGAGGTGCGGCAGCGGGGCAGGCAGGGTGACCGCCAGGTAGTGCCAGGTCGGGCTGCCCGGTCGCGTGGTCGTGAGAGAGCCGAATTCGAGACCGGATGCCGTAAAGCGCGGGTTTTCGAGCACCGCGTCGCGGTCTGCGGTGATCATCGACGAGAAGGTAGCCCGCTGCGAGGGCTGCGGCTCGAAGCCGTTGGCGAGAGCGGTGAGGTTCTGGCGCCACTCCGTGACGGTCGCCCGCGAGCTGGTTTTACTGCGTCTTCTTCGTGCGATGCGGGCGGCGATGACGATCCAGACGGCGAGGATTCCGACCATCCAGGCCAGGCTGCCCCAATCGCTGCCCAGCACCTGACCGTCGTGCTGATTGTCGATCACGATGTCGATCGAGATGAGCGCAACGGTGAGGTACCAGAGCATCGATGCGGCGTTCAGATGGCCGAGCGCTTTCGGCAGGGTCATGGTCCACGTGATCCGTGATTGCCTCAGATGGGCACCCCTTGCGCGCAGAACCCTGCCATCGGGTTCGTGCAGCCACTCGAGGTACAGCGGTTGGAGGGGCACTCGAAGATCCTACGCGGCGTCCGGCCGGCCAGCCGTCAGAGAGACCGGCTGGCCGCGTTCGTCTCGACGAGCTCTGAGTAGAGTCGCAGTTATGAGCGACCCACGCAGCCGCGCGCGGCCCTACCTCATCGTCGCTCTGGTCGTCGTCGCCGTGCTTGCAGTGCTGTACGCGGCGCGTGTCGGACTCCTCCTAATAGGCGCGTCCGAATGGGACTCGCCGCCTGTCTCAGCAGTCCCTCTTCCTGATGGGACTGAAGTCACACAGGTCAGCACCGAGTGCGCTTCCGGCGGATGCTGGACGCTGATCACGGTGCGCCCGCCCGACGGGACCACCCCTGAAGATCTGAAAAACGAACTAGGAACAACCCCTCAATCACGCCTGCCCGGCTCGTTCTGGGATCCGCGCACAGTCTCATTGACGTCGAAGACCAAGGGTCCATTCCTCGTGATCAAGGCTGACTACTTCTCTCCGGAGTACGTGCACTGACAGTCGACCGTGAGCGGAGCTGGCCCTCGACTAGCGATCGGATGCGCGACCCCGTTCGATGACATAGGCACGCGCTGTCAGAGGTCGCGCTTCTTCATCCACAGGTTGACGGGAACGGCGATGACGCCGACCGCGACGAGGGCGAGGCTGCAGATCACCAGTACGCCGTCGTCTCCCGCAAACGTGAACCCATTCCGCGCCGCCACCACGATACCTACGACGATGCAGACGTACGGCAGGATCTCGCGAAGAGGATTGAACCGCAGGCGTCGAAACCTCTTCGGGGTCGAATTCTCGTCGTCGCCAGCGGTGCTCATGCCTGCAGTCTTGCAGGGACACGCCGCACGAGAAAGCCCCCCCCGCCATGCGCCGAGTTACCCGAATCTGCCGCCTCGGTGGCTCGGGAGGCGGCAGATTCGGGCAACTCGGCCGGCGCCCCCGTCTCGATATGGTTCGGTCGAGATCACAGAGCAGGTGGCCAACCTCGAGGGGAGCACAGGCATCTCGATCGGTCGGGTGGAGTCGGCCGACAACTCGCGGCAGGACCTGATCATCGACACGCAGACCGGAGCGTTGATCGGCGAACGCGAGGTGGCGTTGACGGACGAGGAGTGGGGCTTCCCTGCCGGAACGACGACGAGTTTCACGGCGGTGCGCACCTCGGTGGTCGACTCGGCTCCCGACGGCGGAACGCAGAATGGGCAGTTCGACCGGGAAGGTTGCGTGGATAAGGGGAAGGGGAATTTCCAGTGCTGAGCGCGGGAGAGGCTGTCAGGCCGGACGCACTGTGGCCGGTCGGCACCTACACGGTGGACGTGCCCCTGACGGCGTCGAGTCACTCGACCAGCGAACGACCCTGAATCGCGACTCGACGTGGCGCACATCGACCTAACTTCGCCAAATTAGGTCGATGTGCGACAAGTAGGTGGGCGTGACGGGCCCACCCGCGGTGGCGCACCGGCCGTGGTCACGAAGACCACGGCCGGCGCGTGCATCAGGATGCGGTGGGTCGGCGACGCCGTCGCAGCAGCAGGCCGGCCCCGGTCGCCAGCGCGAGCACGGAGAGTGCCGCCGCGAGGGCAAGGGGAGCGGTCGACATGCCTGTGTCGGCCAGCGGCCGGGTCGAGCTCGCCTGCGGTGAGACGAAGTTCTGCCCGATCGCGCCATTGCCCAGCTCGCCGTTAGAGCCAGAACCCGATCCAGGTCCAGCTCCCGTTCCGGGGTCAGTTCCGGTTCCCGGCGAACCCGACCCGCTGCCGGGCCCGGTTCCGGGATCGACCGGAGTGGGAACATCCGGAGCGTCTGCCGTGATCGCCGCCACCCGCACTCGCGCGCCCAGTCCGAGCGTGTCGTTCACGTCGACGCCCGTCACCGAGAAGCCGTCGGCCGCGCCCTTCTGCAGGTTGAGCGTGATCACCGCGGATCGTCCGGCGAGCTGCACCACCGTATTGGGTGCGATCTCGCCAGCGGCGATGGCCTGGCCGGCCACGGTTCCTCCGCCGGTGGTCATGGTCGCGCCGGTCTTCGTCATCGCCACGCGGATGTTGCTGAGCGACACCTCGAGACTCGACCCCGGGTAGAGCGAGAGCGAGTCGACCTGGGCCGTCGCGGTGCCCGCGGCATTGGATGCGCGTGCTCCGGTCGCCGAGATCTGCCCGGCGACGCCGTCGGTCACGGTCGCGACCTCGAGTTGAGCAGCGCCGAGGGCGGCAGCGTCAGACGTGGCAGCCGACGAAGCGTCCGACGAAGCCGCGTCAGGCCGCGCAGCGTCGGAGTTCGCCACGGCGTTCGGCGCCTTCGCGCTCGCGGCGGCCGCGGCAGCGGCATCCGGTGTCACGAGAGCCACGGGCGACACGACCGAGGGGCCGGATGCGCTGAGCGCGTAGGCGTAGCGGCTCGGCAGCGGCGAATCGGGCTGGGGCGTGGGCTCGGGGTCGGGGGTCGGAACCGTGCTGGGCGCCGACCACCTCACCGTGCCGAGCGCGACTGACGGATAGGTTCCGGTGAGGTCGGTGTAGTGCACGGCCGTGATGAGCACGCTGCCGTCGGGCTGCGTGACCCGCTCGTTGAAGCGCACCGTCACGCGCGGGGTGCCTTGAGCATCGAGTCCCGTGTAGAGGTCGGTTCCGGTGTTGATCCAGACGCCGTTCACGAAGAGCCCCGAGTTCGAGCCCGGGAACGACACCACAGAGCTGCCGTCTGCGGCCACGTCGAGCGCGAGCCCGTAGACGCGGAACGCCGACCACATGTACTCGCCGACGGACGAGGTGTCGGGCACCTGAGTGAAGCTGTCGATCGAGACCTTCGCGGCGCTGTCGTCGGTGCGGCTGACGGTGACGCCCTTCGCGGCGATCGGCGGGTTCGAGGCCGAGAACGTGGCGTCGGTCTTGGTTCCCGAGGCGGTGAGGCTGGGCTCGCCCGCCACGATCGGCGTTCCGTTCGGAGCGGTCACGGTGATGCCCGACACGAGTGCCGGGGTTGTGACCGGCGCGGCGGGGGTGCAGGCGACCTGGCCGAGCTTCACTCGCCAGATCTCCGACGAGCCGGCCTCGGCCTCGATGCGCAACGCGGTGGTCTGAGCGCGACCCGTCGCATCCGTCGTGCGCTCGCCGATGTAGAGCTTGGTGGCGCCCCACGTCGACGACACGGGCAGGTCGACGGTGTAGCCGGTGGCGATGCGCGCCGGGTCGAGGGCGTCGACGCCGTTCACGGTGAGGGTGTCGAACGAGACGGTGCTCGATCCGTCGGCAGTGCACTCGGAGGTGAGCCCGGTGAACGCCACGGGCACGCGGTCGCGCAGCTGGAACGTTCCCGACGCGATCGTCGAGCGAGCCCCGTCAGACGCGGCCCGCGAGACGAGCCCCTCGGTGCGCGTGGTGTTCAGCTTGTAGAGGTCGCCGGTGGAGGCGGCGTTCTGCGTCACCGTGTCGCCCGAGGTCCAGTCGGCGAGCGGGGTGGAGGCCTGCAGCGTTCCTCCGTCGGAGTCGAGCATCTGCACGCCGAAGGCGCTGTTGGTTCCGGATGCCGCGGGTGCGGCGATCGCGGTCGTCGCGGCGGTCGCGGTGAAGCCGACCGCGAGCACGGCGGCGAGGGCCGCCGCGGTCACGAGCCGCACGGAGCGGGAGGTGCGTCGAATCATTTCTGTGCTCCGAACTGGTCGAGAAAAGCGGTGCCGCGGGGAATGCCGAGTCCGGTGACTCTGTCCCAGCCCGGCCCGGACTGCAGGGATTGGGGCTTGGTGTCCCACATGTAGAGGGTCTCGAGCCAGAGCGCGCCGGTCGACGGCGAGCGGCGGAACCAGGTTGCCGCCGACGCCGGCTGCACGTCGGTGATGGCGGTCGAGCCGCTGAGCGCGTAGAGCGAGGGCGTGGCGAGGCCGACGTGAACGCCGTTGCGCACCTTGGCGATGGCGACCATCGAGGCGACCATCGGGGTGGCGAGGCTCGTGCCGCCGTGCGGCTCGGCGCTCACGACGCCGTTCGAGGGCGCGTTCACGATGAAGCCGGTGTTCGGGTCAGACAGCGACGCGACATCCGGAAGCAGCCGCTTGGTTCCCGGCTGGGCGATCTTGTCGCGCTGCCATGAGGGGCGGTCGTAGTAGGCCGACTCTCCTCCGCCGGCGCCGTAGATGAAGCCGGGCGGAACGATGGCGCCGTTGCGGGCGAACCGCGTCTGCGTCTCCCAGCCCGCTTCGACGGCCACGGTGTTGTCGGCGTTGAGGCCTATGCTCATTCCGCCGACCGCGGTGACGTAGGGGCTCGAGGCGGGTGAGGCCACGTCGGTGCCGTCTTGGTGGTCGCCGGCCTGGCTGTAGTCGCCGTCGTTTCCGGTCGAGGCGAAGATCGAGATGCCGCGCGAGGCGCCTTCGACGAGCACTCGCGTGAGCAGGGTGCGGTCGGCGGCGGTGTCGAGCTCTTCGGGAGCGCCGAACGAGAGCGAGATCACGCTGGGGGCGCCATTCTCGGGGGTGCCGCTCTCGACCGCGTCGAGCAGTCGCAGGTAGAGCGACTGGGCTTCGCAGGTGTCGCTTCCCCAGTAGACGATGTTCGCGTCGGGTGCCATCGCGTGCACGGCCTGCACGTCGAGGTGCTGCTCGACGGTCCACGAGCTGGGGCCGCCGCAGCGGCTGTTGTTCGGGTTTGCCGGGGCGTGGTGCGTGTACTGCCCGTCGCGCAGGGGCTGCGCTCCCGCCTTGCTGAAGTAGGCGTTCGTGTTGGCCTCGACGGTCGCGTCGTCGAAGACCCCCACGATCGCGATGGTCGCTCCGGCGCCGGTGGCGTCGTCGGGCAGCTGGTGGATGGCTCGCAACTGCTGCGGTCCGTAGCCGCACAGCGCGTTCGAGCGGTGCTCGACCGTGACCGACTCCGGCCACTGCGAGCTGAGGGTCTGGCCCCAGTAAGTGGCGCAGTCGTCGCTGGTGATGGGAGCGGTGGTGGCGGTGGGAGCGGCGGCGGCGGGCGCTGCGGTTGTTGCTGTTGCGCTCGCGGCGCTTGCCGATGTCGCCGACGAGTCCACGAGTGTGGGCTGCATCGCATCCGTGCTCACGAGGCCGGCGACGGTCTCGATGGCCGTCAGATCGGCGGGCACCGACAGATCGGTGGTGGGCACAACGGCCGTGCGGCCATGGATGTCGGTGGTTGCGAAGGTCGTCGAGAAGGCACGGGCGAAGTCGTCGTAGGAGCCGCTGATCGACTGGCTGCGCACGCTGTCGTGCTGGTCGCCGAGGTCGAGTCCGGCGGTGACGAGCCAGGTGCGGGCAGCCGAGATGGATGCGGTGTCTGCGTTCTCAGCGAAGAGCACGACCGCCGAGGTGACGCCGTCGGGGGAGGTGGAGTCGCTGCTCGGCGCCGCGGTTTTCGCCCAGGCGGGCGCGGTGTCAGGAAGGGAGTGTCGAGCGTCGGAGGGGGAGGAGGCGCACGCGGTCAGAATGCCCGCGCACACGACCCCGACGATCAGGAAGGTGGATGCAGACATCACCGACCCGGGGGAACGCAAAGAGCGCATTGAAGTACTTTCTCGATCAGAGTGTGAAGTGGCAGAGGAGCCGATTCGAACTCTAGCTGAGAATTGTTCTCATTAAGCAATCCGCGAAGATGACGACGCCGATCGAGCAGGCGGTCGTCGACGACGCTCCAGGCTGGGTGCCGGAGCCCGCGTGCGAACTCGAACTCTCACATGGAAGCGCTTCGGGTTCAACCGGCTGCGGCCGAGCGCGGCGGGTGCGAAGCTGGGGCTGCGGCCCACCGAAAGGAAACACCATGCTCAAGGTTCTGTTCATCGGCGGAAACGGCATCATCAGTTCGGCGTGCAGCCGGCTGGCCGTCGAGCGAGGGTTCGACCTGACTCTGCTGAACCGGGGTCGCGATACATTGCGGCCGCCGATCGACGGTGTCGAGACCATCGTCGGCGACTCGACGGATGCGCAGAGCATGCGGGATGCGCTCGGCCCGAGAACGTTCGACGTCGTCGTCAACTTCCGCGCCTTCAGCCCCGAGCAGGTGAAGGCCGACGTCGACCTCTTTGGCGATCGCACCGGCCAGTACATCTTCATCAGTTCGGCGTCGGCGTACCAGAAGCCGGTGACCCGCTTTCCGATCGTCGAGTCGACTCCGCTCAGGAACCCGTTCTGGCAGTACTCAAGAGACAAGATCGCGTGCGAACGGGTGCTGATGGATGCGTTCGACGAGCACGACTTTCCGGTCACCATCGTGCGCCCGTCTCACACCTACGACCGCACGCTGGTGCCCCTCGACGGCGGCTGGACGGCGATCGAACGCATGCGGCAAGGCAAGCCGACGCTGGTGCACGGCGACGGCACCTCGCTGTGGACGCTCACCAATCACCGAGACGTAGCTCGCGGCCTGGTGGGCCTGCTCGGTCTGACGCGCAGCATCGGCGACACCATTCACATCACCGGCGATGAGATCCTCACCTGGGACATGATCGCGAACGAGCTCGCGGCCGCCGCCGGCACCACGGCGCACCTCGTGCACGCGGCGTCGGCAGAGGTGGCGCAGGCCTTCCCGGAGTGGGCGGACGGAATTCTCGGCGATAAGGCGCACTCCCTGATCTTCGACAACAGCAAGATCAAGTCCCTGGTTCCGGACTTCGTCGCCAGCGTGCCGTTCTCCCTTGGCGCCAGAGAGATCGTCGGCTGGTACGACGACGACCCAAGTCGACAGGTGGTCGACCGCGAAGTCGACGCTCGGATCGACGCGTTCGTTGCCCGCGTCGCGGAGCGCGATGAGTTCTGAGCTTCGCGGCCTGTCGATCCCGCGGCTGCGCGAGGCACAGGAGGTGCGCGAGCTGAGCGCAGTCAGATGGACGGCGGCCCCTGCGTCGGTGCAGACGCGGGTCGCTTGATGAACGGGATCGCAAGCCGGTTGTTCAGCACTCCGCGCCCATGGGCTTTGACGAGACCCATGATGATGATCACCAGGTGGGCGACGCAGAGCGCCCCAAAGATCGTGATGAGGATGCCCACCGGGTAGAAGCCCTTCGCGACCGGGGTTCCCGAAACGAAGTAGAGCAGCACGAAGTGGCCGCCCAGGGTGAGGACGGTGCCGATGATCAGGGTCCAGCCCCAGTTGGCCGCCTGTCGCGCATTCTCGGCGGCGAGCGCGCCCTTCTTCTTCATGGCCGAATACACGGACACCATCACGATGCCCGCGGTCAGCACCGACAGAAACGGGATGCCGACGATGGCGAGAAAGCCGAGGGCGTACGGCAGAGATCCGGTGGGAGGCGCCGGCGGGGCGGGCGCGACAGACTGGGCGGGCGCGACGGGCTGGGCAGGCTGGGGCTGGATGGGGGCGGCGTCGAAGTCTGTCACGCGCCCAGCATAGGGAAACCGGGGCAGCGGGCGCCATCGTGGCGTCGTTGCCCGTGAGTGGCGGGCTTCAGTGTTCCACGGACTGCTGTTTGCCAGCATCCCTGCCGAACTCGCTCTCGAATCTCCGTCGCTCGTTCGTGGCCAGAACCAGCTGTGTGGTTCCGATGGTCACGAACAAGACGGTCGGAAAAATCACGGACAGTCTCAGGGGGCGATCCTGACTGATGATGAACAAGATCACCTCGAGCGCCGGGAAAAGCACGGCCCCCGCTAGAAACAGCAGCCCTGTGTTCCGTGATCGGTCGAGTCGCATCCGTTGTTGGATGAGCGAGCCAGGACCGTGAGCTGTTTCGGCTGCTCTGTTGCGACGGTCGATTCGGATGCGCCCTGCCGTCCCCGCAAGCGCGGCTCCGGCGAGGCCGATCATGGTGCCCCAGAAGGCGTCTGCCGCGAATGCGACGACGACTCCGGCGACAGCGATCGCGACACCGCTGATGATCGCAACGAGGACTTTGTTCGTCGTGCCCTTCGTTCCGTGCCGACCGCTCATGGCTTTCCCGTCTGGTGCTCGGCTTCTGTCAGTCGATATCTTGGTGGCGCTGCTCGTCCTTGCACAAGGAGTTGCTGCGGTGGTGGAGTAGGCATAGCCGAGGGGGCGCGCAATGGATGTTGCCGGAAGTGTCTTACCGTGGTTCTGTTGCGCCGTCTTCCTTGCCGTCGTCGTGCTGGTGCCGCGACAGATGAGAGGCTCGGATCGTCTGCGTGACATGCAACTGTCGATGGACGCGTCACCGGGGTGGACCGTGGCCAGCGGAGTGTTGCTGTTGATCGGAGCCGCCATTGCAATTGCCCTGGGAATAGTCTTCCTCGGTACCGGATACGCATTCGCGTGGGGCTTCTTTCCTCTGGCTGCCGGCAAGCTCTTCATCGTCGGCTTCTACGCCTATGTCGTGCGGCAGCCCTGGGTATCCTTCGATGACGACGAAACGAGCGACCAGTTATGAATACACCGCGCGCGCTTGGATTGCGCGCGCTGCTCTTCGGGGCGTTCACCGTTGCTCTAGGCATCTTCATCATTGTGCGCCTGGTCACGGAAGGGTTCGTCGCCAAAGATTTTGTCGCCATCCTGGGCTGCGTCCTCTGCCTGGGGATGAGTCTCGACCTGGGATTCAAGTGGCGCAAGGCGACGCGTGATGGCGCGCCGCCGTCGAGCGTCGATCCTGCCGAGGGGGAACCACCGGCGTGAGAGCTGACGCTGCGCGGATCGATGACACGAGCAGGCGTGATCAGAGTCCGCGTTTCTTCATCCACACGTTGACGAGGGTCACGATGGCGCCGACGGCGACGAGCGCGAGGCTGCAGATCACCAGAACGCCTTCATCTCCTGCCAACGTGAATCCGTTCCGTGCCGCCATCACTATTCTCACAACGATGCAGACATAGGGCAGGACCTCGCGGTGCGGGTGCCGCTGCCGCCGGGAACCGTCGCGCCGATCGAGTAGCCCTGCGCTGATTGAGTTGCCCACCCGCTGCGCCGATCGAGCAGTCGCGCGACGAAGGAGCCGACGTATCGAGATCAAGCCCCAACTGAGGTGGCATGTGCCACGTCGATGAGACGTCGAGTTCCCTCGTGCGTGTGGGCGATCCCCTAGCGTGAGGACATGACGTCGCATACGCCCCCATCCGGTGGCCGTTCACCCGCACGGCGCATCGACGTCGCGTGGCTCGCCGCCGTGATCGCTGCGGTGCTCTGGGTCTCGAGCGGCGCCGTCAACGGTGCGCTCGTCTGGAACGGATTCCTCGGCGGCAGCATCGGAGCATTCCTCCCCGACACCATCCCCCTGTTTGTCTGGGCACGAACCCCGTTGTGGGCGGCACTCGCCGCACTGGTCGGCGCTTGTGCCGTGGTCCTGGTCCACCTGCTCGTCGTCCGAGTCGTCGGCGAGACCCAATCCTCGCGGGCGCGTTTTGTGATCGTCTGGTTCGCCACGATCGTGGCCGGCGCCCTCGTCGGCTTCGCTGCCGACGCGACGACGATCATCGACGCCTTCCCGCCCGGACGGCTGCAGATGCTCCTCAACGGTCTCGGTACCCAGGCCGGAATCGGCGCCTATTGGGGTCTGGTGCAGGGCTGGATTCCCGCGCTGGTACTGGCGGTGCTGGCTCGACGTCGCGCCCGCGTGCCCCGCACATCCACTGACGGGCGCGAGCCGGGCCGCCGCAGACCGGCGATTCTGGCGGCGACGGTCGTCGTGGCGCTCATCGCGGTGGCCGGGGTGGGCGTCGCCGGGCTGCGCGACGCGCGCACAACCGCCCTGCAGCAGGAGGCGGTCGCGAACGGGTTCGATGAGAGCTCCGGGGCGCTTCCCGACCCGTATGCAGAGGGCGATCCGGTTCCGACGGTGGCTCCGGATGCGGCTTCGCCGGCCGCCGATTGGTGCACGCCCGACCAGGCCACGCTGCTGCTCGGCGAGCCGGATGCGGCGACCGGGCACCGCGTGTATTCGGTGACGCTGATGAACTTCTCTGACGCGCCGTGCGTGGTGGAGGGCTACCCCGACTTCGCGTTCGCAGACCAGAACGACCACTTGCTCGACGTGACCATCGAGCACGGCGGCTCGTTCATGGCGACGGACCCGGGCGCTCAGCGGGTGGAGATTCCGGCGGGCGGCTCGGCGATCACATATCTCGGATGGGACGCGGCCTCGTCGGGCGGCCAGCTCGTGGCCACAAAGTTGTACGGCGCTCAGTATGCGGGCGCGGTGCGAGGGTCGTGGCCGGTGAGTGTGGATGTCGTGGCGGGGTCGACCGTGGACGTCACCGCGTGGGCGCTGCAGCCGGCGGACGGCTAGCTTGGCAGAGGCTCTTGTAAAGGGCTGTCTGCCAGGAACTTCTCTAAATTAGTCGCACAGGCGTAACACAAATGTAGGCGACGCAGATCATTGGCCAGGCGAGGACAGATGAGTCGATGACGAGGTGTCTTTGTTCTTCTGCTCCTCGTCGATGATGACCACCCCCATTTGCGACAACGTCTGCACTACGACGAACAGCTCCGCAACGGCATAAAAGAATGTACTGAACCCAAGGGCCAACCCGAGCGAGTGGCTCCAGGTGATATTGGCGGGCGCCAATGCGATTGGACCTCCCAGCGCCAGAGCAATGACGCATGTACCTACAAGGCCAATTTGGCAAAGTGTTGCCCAAACTAGGACGAAGATGAGATCTGAAAGCGCGCTCTTATTCTTGGTTGTCCCGGGCAGGCGTGCCCATCGTTTTATGCGGGCAGCGCCCGGTAAACCTAACGCCAACACAATCGCAGCGATACACGCTCCCATTGCAATCGATGCGAAGGTGAAACCTATACTGGCGGCTTCAGATATTGGGAAATAGGCGGCGGGCAAGTGGGGTAAAGCGATCGCAAGTAAGATCGCCAGCCCGATTGAGACCCACAATGCGGGGCTCGTCAGTAGTTCGTTTCGTCTCGGGAGAACCTGTCCCCGAAACAGGCGCAAATCACGCCTGCCGCTTAAGGAATCGATTGGATCAGCCATCTATCTCATGACCGGTACTATTTCGCCTCTGAGTCGCCGTTAGCATCGCCGCGTTCGACTTCTGGGGCTTCTTGGGGTTCGGCTGCCGAGGGCAGGGCGAGCCTGATATCTGCGTGCTTGATCCCGCTCACGACTTGCCCAATCAACTTTGTAGCTAGGTCTCTTAGTTTGTCGAGCTGCTTATGCGGTCCCTCTGAGGGGTCAAGGCGCGTCGTTCCCTTAATGGTGTGTTTCTGAAGGCTGACGCTTTTTTCCCCTTCGTATTCCGGTGACTCCCCTTTTACTACCGCGTTCTTGAGCGCTGATATTGGGTTTGACGCGAGCTGCATGACATCCATCACTACGCCTTCGGACTTCGAGAGACTCTGTCCTCGGCTTGCCTTCAACTGCACTTGGACTTCTTCGGCATTTGACTCCGGCAGATTTCCGAGAAGACCCTCCGCTGTCTTAGTCCAACTATGATTCGGCCGTCGGAGCGTTATCGATGCTTCCCGAATGCGTGTAAATGATTCAATTTCTTGAACGAAACCAGCGCTCGGTATTGGATTAATCGAAATGGCCAGGCCGCCTAGCCTGAGTTGTTCTTCTCCGAATTTTGCAAGGAAGCGTTCTAACAGGTACACAGGAAGGCCCGGACGTTTTTTCTCCAGAATGAGTACACGCTCAGCCTTATCGACAACTACCCAGGCACCGTTGACAATAAAGCGGTCTTCTCCAGTATCAAGTTCCGACACGGTGGCCGTGCCTGTGTCGTAGACGAGAGCGATCTCGTCGGCACTGCCGACCACGAAGCGGAAAGCTAACAGCCCATTCCCATCGCTGACATCGGAGATCGCGACTGTGTCGCTACCGAATGTATATCTGAGAGTTCGAAGGTCGGACTTCTTCAGCTGGTCGAAAAACTCACCATAGGCAAGGACGTCCTCGTCTACAGATCCAGGTTGAACGTGACCATGAACGCTGAATGCTTCGAGCGTGCGGAGTACCAACTTTGCCAAGACTGCCCCAATCGTGTGATTGAACACTACTGCCCGTATTGGTTAGACGCGACCGATCGGGTTTCTTGCAGAGCTCGAGGCTGAGCGGGCATGCGTAGGGAATCGAAAAGGGCCGCCCAGGTGGCAATAGAGTCAAGACTGCACTGATGCACGGTGCGGTAGAGAAGAGTGGATCCGGCTCAATGTCACAGCAAAACAACGCCAACTTCATCTGGTCGATCGCGGACCTCCTTCGCGGCCCGTATAAGCCGCATCAATATGGCGCGATCGTTCTTCCGTTCACGATCCTTCGTCGGCTCGACGCCGTCCTTGAACCGACTAAACAGGCCGTCCTCGACGAGGCCAAGAAGCGAGCAGATTCCCCGTCAGCGAACGTGTTCCTCGCAAAAGCTTCCGGTGCCGGCTTTTACAACACGTCCTCTTTTACCTTGCAGTCGCTCATGGGTGACCCCGCCGGAATCAAAGCGAACCTAGTTGACTACATTCACGGTTTCTCAGAGAACGTGCGCGACATCTTTGATCGTTTCGAGTTCGAGAAGCATATTGAGAAGCTTGATGCCGAGAACCTGCTCTATCTGGTGACCCAACGCTTTGCGGCTGTAGACCTGCACCCCAATAACGTGACAAACATCGAGATGGGCCTCATGTTCGAGGAGCTCATTCGAAAGTTCGCCGAGACCTCTAACGAGACCGCGGGCGAGCACTTCACGCCCCGCGAGGTAATCAGTCTCATGGTGAGTCTGCTATTCATCGCCGACGATGAGGCACTCAACCAGAAGGGCGTGGTCCGTTCCATCTACGATCCGACTGCTGGGACGGGTGGGATGCTGTCAGTCGCTGACGAATACCTGCTCGAGCACAATCCGGATGCCCGGCTCGTTATGTATGGCCAGGAAATCAACGGCGAGTCCTACGCCATCTGCAAGGCCGACCTGGTGATCAAGGGCCAGGACATCGACCACATCGTGCACGGTGACACCCTCACTCACGATGGGTTGTCCGGCGAAACGTTCGATTACTGCCTCTCCAACCCTCCGTTCGGCGTCGACTGGAACAAGCAGAAGCCTGCCGTGCTCAAAGAGCACGAGGACCAGGGGTTCAACGGGCGATTCGGCCCGGGTCTTCCCCGCGTCTCCGATGGATCGTTACTCTTCCTTATGCATCTCGTCAAGAAGCTGCGTCCGAAAGCCAAGGGCGGCGGCAGGGCCGGAATCGTTCTCAATGGTTCACCGCTGTTCACAGGCGGAGCGGGTTCTGGAGAATCAGAGATCCGCCGCTACCTGCTCGAGAACGATCTGCTCGAAGCAATCGTAGCCCTGCCCACCGACATGTTCTACAACACCGGAATCGCGACGTACGTTTGGATCATAGACAACGACAAGCGCCCGGAACGCCGCGGCACCGTGCAGCTTATCGACGGCACCGGTCTGTCTCAAAAGATGCGTAGGTCGCTCGGCTCTAAGCGCAAGGAACTCGGTACTAAAGACATTGCAAAAATCGTTCAGCTCTATGGCGACGCGAAACAGACGGATGTCTCCAAAACCTTCAAGAACGAGGATTTCGGCTACCGGACGATTACGGTGGAGCGCCCGCTTCGCCTGAACTGGGCACTGACCTTCGAACGGCTGAATTTTGCTGTCGAACAGAAGGCCATTGCCAAGCTCGACATCGATTGGAGCGATTTCGCTGCGGACACCTCGGCGAACGAGTATCCGCCAACGGTGGACCTCAGAACATTTACGATTGAGATCAAGCATCGCCTCGAAAAGACCGGAATCGCTCTCACGGCACCACAGCTTAAGACCTTCCTTGCCGGGCTCTCCGAACGCGACGAGCACGCCCCGATCCTTCCGGATGCCAAGGGCAACCCGCAGCCCGATACAGATGCTCGAGATACCGAGAATGTGCCCCTTAGTGAAGATGTCCACGAGTACTTCACTCGTGAGGTGCTTCCACACATTCCAGGTGCCTGGATCGACGGATCGAAGACGAAGGTCGGCTACGAAATCCCATTCACCCGTCACTTTTACCAATACGTGTCGCCGCGCTCCCTGGACGAGATCGACGCCGACCTCAATAAGCTCGTTCGTGAAATCACAGAGCTCCTAAACGAGGTTGAGGCGTGACGCAAAACCCATACCTTCGTTATCGCGCCTCAGGTATTGCTTGGCTTGGAGAGGTGCCGGCTGAATGGGAGGTCCTACCAGCGAAGGCGATTTTCGCCGAGCGTAAGCAGCGCAATCGTCATGACGATATCCATCTGACACCGTCTCAGAAGTTCGGTGTTGTAGCTCAATCTGAGTACATGCAGCTCACCGGCAACAAAGTTGTACTCAACCTCAGCGGTTCGGACGCCATGCGTCACGTCGAGCCTCGTGACTTTATAAGTCATCTACGAAGCTTTCAAGGCGGACTCGAGCTCTCGCGCTTGCGGGGCAAGGTAAGTGCCGCGTACACGGTTTTGACGCCCCGAGTAGGCGTGGTTGCCTCTTACTTTCGCTATGTATTCAAGTCGGTTTTGTATGTACAGGCGCTTCAAACGACCACGGATCAGCTTCGTGACGGACAGTCCATTAGGTATGGGCAGTTTGCCGGAATCCGATTGGCTCTTCCGCCCGTCGTTGAACAGAGGCAGATTGCCAACTTCTTGGATACGCAGACGGCCAAGATCGACCTGCTGATCGATACGCAGGAGCGGCTTATCGAGACGTTGGCGGAGCGGCGGCAGGCCGTCATCAGCCTCGCTGTCACCAAAGGCCTCGACCCTGATTGCCCCATAAAGGATTCGGGGGTCAATTGGCTTGGCTCGATCTCGGAGCATTGGGCTGCAGTTTCACTAAACAGACTCTTGCGTACCCCCCTCAAGTACGGCGCGAATGAAGCCGCGGTGTATGACAACCCTGAATGGCCCCGATATATCCGAATAACGGACTTCGGCGTCGACGGCGCCCTTAGGGATTCGACGTTCCGGTCACTTCCGCCGGACATTGCGAGTGAGTACCCTCTTCAAGGAGGAGATATTCTTCTTGCAAGAAGCGGGGCGACGGCTGGCAAGTCATTTCTAGTGCCAGACGATATTGGGCCAAGTTGCTATGCCGGGTATCTGATTCGTGTTGCGCTCAATCGCAACCGTGCCAGCCCGCGATTCATCTCATACTTTCTAGCAAGTGCTCCCTTTGCAGAGTGGCGGGCGCTAAGCGTTATCCAAGCCACCATCGAAAACATCAGCGCTGAAAAGTACGCGCGGATGATTGTCCCAGTTCCGCCTATCGAGGAACAGCTCCAAATAATCGCGCATCTGGACCGCGAGACATTGCTAATGGACGCTCTCTCGGCGAAGGCCCGAGAGATGATCAACGTGCTCAAGGAACGTCGGCAGGCGCTGATCAGTGCGGCAGTAACGGGGAAGATCGACGTAAGGGGACTGTCTTGATGGACAAACACAACGAGTACTGGTTCGAGGACGAGCTGGCCACGCACCTTGCGGCGAACGGGTGGGAGTACTCTAAGGACGACGCTGGCTATGATCGGGCCCTCGCACTCTTCCCAGCAGACGTTTTTAGCTGGTTATCTGATAGCCAGGGTGACGCGTTCGGTAAGCGTGTCAAAGCATCCGACCCGCCGGCCCTGCAACACCAAGCGCAGCGGCAGCTGCTGACTCGGCTGACGCAGGTGCTCGACAAACCGTTCGAGCAAGGCGGCGGCACACTGAATGTGCTGCGGCACGGGTTTAAAGACATCGCAACGCAGTTTGATATGTGCCAGTTCCGTCCGTCGCAGAACTTAAATCCCGTGACGCTCGAGCGATACGCAAAGGTTCGTTTGCGAGTCATGCGGCAGGTGCACTACTCCATGTCAAATCAAAAAAGCTTCGACCTGGTGTTCTTCGTCAACGGCCTGCCCGTGGCGACGATGGAGGTCAAAACAGACTTCACACAATCGGTCGAAGACGCCAAGATTCAATACAAGAAAGACCGGACACCGCGAGATTCGGTAACTAAGAAGGTCGAGCCGCTGCTTGGGTTCGGCAGCCGTGCGCTAGTCCACTTTGCTGTCTCCAACTCTGAAGTGTGGATGACCACGCGCCTCGACGGGGACGACACTCATTTTCTTCCCTTCAACATGAGTAACGACGGCGGCAAGGGCAACCCGGAGAACCCGAATGGGTCACCGACCTCGTACCTGTGGGAGCGGGTGCTGCAGCGTGACGCATGGCTGGAGATCATCGGCAAATTCCTGCACGCTAGCTCATGGAAAGAGACAGACGCAGTTACCGGCGAGGTCACGACGAGACAGTCGCTGCTATTTCCTCGGTTTCACCAGTGGGAGTCGGTCACTTCACTTGTGCAGGCCGCGCGCACCGAGGGACCGGGCCACCGATACTTGATCCAGCACAGTGCGGGCTCGGGCAAGACGAACTCCATCGCCTGGACAGCGCATCAGCTCAGCTCTCTTCACAACGAGGCAGGCGCGAAGGTATTCGACTCCGTGATCGTCGTCACCGACCGTACGGTGCTCGACGACCAATTACAGGATGCGATATACCAGATCGATCACAAGTCGGGCGTCGTCGTGCCGATAACGAGGGGCGGCTCGGACTCGAAGTCTTCGGCCCTGACGAAGGCGCTGACAGACCGGGCACAGATCATCATCGTGACGATTCAGACGTTCCCATTTGCTCTCAAGGCGATTCGCACGTCCGGAGCCCTCGTCGGCCGCAACTTCGCGATCATCGCCGACGAGGCGCACTCGTCGCAGACCGGTAACACCTCCGCCAAGCTCAAGCACGTGCTCTCCCCGGATGAACTCGCTTCTCTGGAGGATGGAGGAACGTACGATGTCGAGGCGCTCCTTGCGGCCGAGATGGAAGAAAAGGCGAAAGCGGCGAACATCAGCTTCTTCGCGTATACGGCCACTCCGAAGGCCAAAACGTTGGAATTATTCGGTCGCAAGGACGAAGACGAAATACCGCACGCATTTCACGAGTACACGATGAAGCAAGCGATCGAAGAACGCTTTATTCTCGACGTTCTGCAGAACTACACGCCTTACAAGTTGGCATTCAAGCTCGCCCACAACGGACGCGAGTATGACAGCACCGATCCGCTCGTCGACAAGACAAAAGCCGCGAAAGATCTCATGCGATGGGTGCGGCTGCATGACTACAACATTTCGCAGAAGGTAGCGGTGATCGTCGAGCACTTCCGCGACAACGTCGGCTGGCGCCTGGGTGGGCAGGCCAAGGCGATGGTGGTTACAGGCAGCCGCCTTGAGGCGGTGCGCTACAAGCGTGCCTTCGACAAGTACGTGAGCGAAAAGAAGTACACGGGTCTCGCGGCACTCGTCGCCTTTTCCGGCGAGGTCACCGATGAGGAGGGTGGCGAAGAGTCGGTTACCGAGGTCACGCTCAACCCCGGTTTGAAGGGGCGGAGCTTGCCAAAGGCATTTGCCACGGACGACTACCAGGTCATGCTGGTCGCAAACAAGTTTCAGACGGGATTCGATCAGCCGCTGCTGGTGGCCATGTACGTCGATAAGAAGCTCTCGGATGTTGCGGCGGTGCAGACGCTGTCACGACTGAACCGAGTAGCAACCGGCAAAGATCAAACGTTCGTGCTCGACTTTGTCAACGACCCGAGCGAGATTCTGAAGGAGTTTCGCAAGTACTACCGCACAGCTGATCTTGCTGGGGTCTCGGATCCGAACGTCGTGCACGAGCTACAGAACAAGCTCGACCAGGCACTCATCTACGAGGAATCTGAGGTGGAGGGCGCCGCAAAAGCGTGGATGTATGAGGAAGGCAACAACGCGCTCACGAAGTGGCTGACCCCCGCCAAACAAAGATTTGCCGGCCAATATGCCGATGCGATCAAGGCGGAGGATGCTGGACGCGTTGAGGAGTTGGTTCTTTTCCGCAAAGACCTGAACAGCTTCATTCGCGCATACGACTTTCTCTCTCAGCTCATCAACTATCACGACACAGGGTTGGAGAAGCGGTCAATCTTCTACCGGCTGCTTGCGCCTCTCATCACCGGATCAGAGAAAGATCGTCCGATCGATCTGACCGGAGTGAATCTCAGTCACTACAACCTGCGGGCTGAAGAGGCCGAGGACCTGCAATACGGCGATGAGGGTGAACTCCTCAAGCCGTTCACGGCTGTGGGCTCGGGCACGGCAAAAGATCCCGAGTTTGTGCGGCTGAGGGAACTCATCGACAAACTCAACACTCTGTTCGAGGGTGACGGGCTCACGGATAACGACATGGTCGGCTTCACCGGATACGTTGGCGGCAAGTTCGATGAGAACGAGCGACTCCGGGAGCAGGCCAAGGCGAACAGTTTTGAGCAGTTCATGGGAAGCCCCGACCTCGGTAGCGCTTTCCAAGATGCCGTCATCGAGTCGGACTCGAACTTCAAGTCGATGAGTGAACAGGTGCTCGGAAACAAGGGTATTCAGAAGGCTCTTCTAGACCTGCTTGCTCGGGACTTCTACGAGCGTCACCGCGGGGAGAGCGCCGCGTGATCGTTGCTTGACTCGCTGTACCTGTACTTCAATTCGCGAAAATGTTTTCCAACGGAGGAAATTTGAAGGCCGTCGACTCGCACCTGCTGACACTTCTGAAGAAGAGTAGCCAGTTCGTGGTTCCGATATATCAGCGGGTCTACTCGTGGCAGGACTCGGAATGTGACCAGCTTTGGTCCGACATCCTCCGAGCTGGAGGGAACGAGAAGCTGGGTGCACATTTCACCGGCTCCATTGTGTATGTCGCGAAAGATCAGTCAACAAATACGTCGGCCGAGCCTGACTTAATCATCGACGGGCAGCAGCGGGTTACGACGGTCATATTGCTGCTCGCCGCGCTCGCTAGCCGCCTAGAGGGTCTGGCCGAGAGCGAGCGTGAGCCCGTGGAAGGTTTCTCGCCAAAGAAGATCAGGAACCGCTACCTCCGTGATGATGACGAGGAGGGTGATCGTCAGTTCAAGCTGATCCTTTCGCAGGGCGACAAAGGAGCGCTCATCTCGATTCTTCAGGGTGTGCAGCCCGCGGCGGATGCCTCGACGCGGGTGACGGAGAACTACGATTTCTTCGTCCGGAAACTGAGCGATCCAAAGCTCGACCTGGCCGTGGTGTGCAGGGGGCTCGATAAATTGGTCGTTGTCGACGTAACTCTTACGCGAAACGTCGACAACCCGCAGTTGGTCTTCGAAGCAATGAATTCGACGGGGAAGAAACTCTCCCAGGCGGACCTTATTCGCAACTATGTCCTGATGGACTTGCCGCCTAGGGCGCAGGACACGCTCTACTCGGCCTACTGGCGACCAATGGAGATCGAGTTCTCGGGCGCCGACGAGACGGAATTCGATGAGTTCGTTCGGCACTTCCTAACGGTAAAGACTGGGTCGCTCCCGCGTCTCGGCGATATATATGAAGCTTTCAAAGAGTACGCGCTGTCACTCGCGAGCGAAGACGAGACGATCGAACCCTTGGTCGTAGAGCTTCGTGAGTACGCGCGCCGCTACTGCGCCATCGCTCTCGGCAACGAAACGGATCCCAGACTCCGGGAGGCGTTCAAAGATCTCGACCAGATTAGGGCGGACGTTGTCTATCCATTGCTGCTCGAGGCCTACACGGACCGTGATCTGGGCAGTATCTCTAGCGAAGACCTGCTGGAAATCGTACGGATGGTGACGTCATACGTATTCCGTCGTGCGGTGTGTCGCATCCCCACCAATTCCCTTAATAAGACATTCGCGGGGTTTGGCGCGGCTTTGCGGAAGGACCGATACCTCGAGAGCGTGAAAGCTCACTTCCTCAGCCTCACGAGTTATCGGGCGTTTCCAACTGACGAAGAGTTCTTGAACGCCCTACAGTCGACCGATCTGTACAACTTTCGGCGCCGTTCTTACTTCCTACGGATGTTAGAGAATCTTGGGCGAAAAGAGCGCGTGACGATCGAGGACTACACGATCGAGCACATTCTGCCGCAGAACGAGAATTTGTCTGCCGCGTGGAAGGCCGACCTTGGCCCCGAATGGCAAGACGTGCAGCATCAATATCTGCACACCCTCGGCAATCTCACGCTGACGGGATATAACTCCGAGTATTCGGACCATCCATTCGCAATGAAGCGAGACATGGAGGGCGGGTTCAAAGACAGCCCGCTGCGCTTGAATCGGGGGCTGGGCCAACTCGAGGGCTGGAACGCCATGGAAATCGAGAAACGCGCCAAGCGTCTGGCTTCGGACGCGGCGAAGATCTGGACAAGGCCCGAGCTCCCCGCAGGGGTGATCGCGGAGTTCCAGCAGGCACGCGACGAGTCGGTTCTCACTATCGAGGACCATCCATACTTACTGCCTGCCGTTCGCCGCAGACTCTTCGAGCGGCTGAGGGCCGAAACGCTTGCGCTCGACCCCCTCATTACGAGTACTTTCCTGAAGAACTATGTGGCGTTCAAGGTCGAGACCAACTTCCTCGATGTCGTCCCGCAGAAGGCGAGACTCCGTCTCAGCCTCAATATTCCGATCGAGTCTCTTCACGATGAGCGGGATCTTGCTGTGGATGTTCGAAACAAGGGGCATTGGGGCAACGGTCCGACCGAGGTTGGGCTGGTCGAGGACAGCGACTTCGCATACGTCATGGGGCTGGTGCGTCAGGCTCTCGAGTTCCAGATGCCCGCTGAGTAGTTACGTGGTTACGGTTTGTCGTGCCGCGGCCATCGCCATCGCCCTCGCCGCGCTCCTTGCGGTCGCCGCATCCGGCTGCGCCCTGCTCGCGCCGAGACCACCAGCCTCCGTCTCGCAGACGGTCGACCAGGCCGTCGCCGAAATTCGCGCCACACCGGGCGTCGCCGCCGTCACCTCGAACCTCTATCCCTACGACATCAAAGACGGCGGCCCGCTGCCTAACCCGGGCACCTGGAACGCGAGCATCACCGTTGAGGCGGAGCCCGACGCATCCGGTCTGCCCGTGCTCGCCGACGCCGTTGAGCACAGCATCGACGGGGTGGCGGGGTCGATGCACGTGGATGGCCGGCTCGATCTGAGCGTCGGGGCGAACGCCGTGGCCACCGCGATTATGTTGCCCGTCGAGGGAGGCAGCGCCCGTGCGAGTTCGGCCGGCGAGCTCGTCGCGACGGCCGAGCAGCTCGCCGCGCCAGGCTCGGTGCCCGAAGTTTCCGCTGCGGTGAGGCAACTTGCTGGCTTCGGCGCGGGCGACCTCGAGACCGTGGCGGTGATCTCAGCCTCGAAAGACGCCGAGCCCATCACGACCCGGTTCCTAATGGATGCCTCCTCGCCCTCGGGCGAATTGCTCACCTTTCTCGCGGGCATGGCATGGCTGGGCAGCCGGGCGTCGCATCCGTCGGGTTCGAAGGTGTTCAGTTCTCGCAGCAAGCCATCCCCGAGGGAGGCTGGCGGCCATCGGTCAGCGTGAGTGTCGACGACGAGGCCAGCCAAGCGGCGGTGGTCTCTGCCCTGGCGGGGTTCGCGGGGCCGCAGGGTGTCGACGGCACGGTGCCCCGGGCATTCTTCGAGGCGAGGCGATTCAGCGAGCAAACCGGAGCCGTCGCCGAGACGGGCTTCGTCGGGCTGCCCGTCGGGTCGGCCGATCCGGGAGACGGCAGGCGGCCTCCGCCAGCCGCAACGCCCTCGGATCCGTCTGCCGATGGGTCGGCCCAGCCTCCGCTGACGGTCGAGACGCCCGACGAGCAGGCCGCACGGCTCGCGAGCGATCAGCTGGTCGTCGCCCAGTTTCTGGATGCCGCGGGTGACGCCGCCGGAATCCGTGGCCCTGCCACCACCCAGACAACATCATGCGAGGTGAACGGGGTGGCGATGGGCCAGAAGGTGACTGGGTCGGTCGTGATTCCTGTTTTTGAGATAGCCAAGACTGCAGACGATGCGTATGCCGCCGTGACGAGTGCGTGGACGCAGGCCGGGCTCGGTTCGACAGAAACCGTGATGGGGCGAAAGTACTACTCGACGTCGTCGACGGACGCGGTGGTGAGGCGCGCCAGCATCCGGGGAACGGAAGAGGGGCTGAGCGTCATGGTCGAGGGGCGCTGCTGAGGTCGGGCAGAGCGTTGTCGCCCGTCAGGCTGCCAATGTGGGAAACGTCATCGTCAGGGCGGCAGACGTCGACTGAGCCGACGTGGGTCAGAGGGGAAGAAGTCCTCTGTCAGGCGACCATGTCCAGCGATTCGCAGAAGGATCCGTGTATGTGATTTCCCGGATGTTCCTCTTTTTCGCGTCGGTGACGGGGCGAAGGCCCTGATGTTCCCGTAAGGCAGTCTCGGATGCCCAAACGCGTGGTTCGGTTTTGGTAAGCGATTCGACGAAATACCGACCAGGAGGCAGTGCTGTGAAGTGGAGGCCAGATCGATTGTCGACGTCATCGAGGACCGGAGATATGGTCACATCTCTGAATACGGCCTCGGACGTATTCGAGATGACGACTCCCCATACCTGACGGCCTTCTAATAGACCCTCCACCCACCATGCGCTAAGACCGGCCGCGCGCTGAGTGCGGTCCGCTCCCTGCTGATGGCGAAGAGAGCGCCACGCAAAATAGGCAGCGAGGATCGCGGCGAACAACGCCCCTGCTGTGCCGATCGCAGCGATCCAGTTCGGCACATACTCGCCCCACAATCGATCCACGAGCTGAGCCTATCGGCCTCGATCGGGGTTCAGAGTTTGGGCTGTCACAGCGCCGTCAGCACTGCTCGCGCATCGGTCGACCAACGTTGGTTGAGGTTGTCGGCGAATTCGATGCTCTCGATCTGGTAGTCGTCCGTGTTCATGTACGGCTGGAGGACACCGGTGCAGGCCTCGACGGGGAGGGGGAAGTCCCAGATGAACTTGCCCTTTGGAGTGTGGGCGACGAAGTGTGTTCCCGGAGGAAGGATCTTCAGATTAATAGGCCACTGCACTCGCGAGCCATCGATCTTGACCGTGATCTTCACGTCATGGAACGTTGACCCCGACGAATTGGAGACAACCACACCGAGGATCTTCGGGTCGTGAGTCTTGATGTCGCTGACGGTCCAAGCGGTCAGGCCGGTGGCTTGAGCCTTCGATTCGCGTGCCGCTTCGACCGCTCACAGCTTCTTGTCGGCGGCGAACTGACGGGCGGCAATAATAACCGCGCCCGCCGTGAACCACGTTGGCAGATCGCCCAGCCACTGATATTGATCGATTCGGAGTCCCTTCGAGCGTCCCCCAACGGTCCGATGGTAGTTGGAATCGGGCGCACAGGCCGGGTGCCAAGTGGACGCACTGTCTCAACACGGGATGTGCCCGTCGAGTCACGATGTGCCGAATGATCGGATCATCTCAGCTGCCCTCGTTCGCCGGTTGGAACCGCGTCCTGTGTTGGCTATTTCCCGAACCTGAAGATTCGGCGTGACGTGCCCACCTCACGGCGTCAAATTTCACTAGACGATCGTATGATCAACCGTCGCGCGAACGAGCGCTTCTTACGAGCCTTACCCGAGGGTAAAGAAGGAGATCAACGTGAACAGTTCCATCAAACGATCGGGAGTCGCAGCAGTGCTACTTCTCGCCGCCTCTATGGCGGTGGTTCCCGCGGCAGCGGCCACGGCCGCGACCACCGACTCGTCTGGGACGGTGAACTACGTCGCCCTCGGTGACTCGTACGCCGCAGGCCAGGGTCTGGCGACGCCGACGGGGCAGCCGGCCGCCGGCTGCAATCAGACCGCCGAGGACTACCCGCACCAGCTGGCCGCGAAGCTGGGCTACACCCTCACCGACATGACGTGCTCGGGCGCGGTGACCGAGAACATCAGCAAGAACGAGCAGTCCGTCACGGACGCGTCGGGTGCGGTGACGTCTCTCCCGGTTCAGGCGTCTGCCCTCAACGACAGCACGAACATCGTCACCGTGACCATCGGCGGCAACGACGCGGGCTTCTCCCCGGTCATCCAGTCGTGCGTGGCCTCATCGGCAGACGGGCCGGTCGCCGGAAGCAACCAAGACTTCAAAGACCCCAACTGTAAAGAGCAGTACATGAAGAAGGGCGTCGACACCCTGTCGAAGAACATCGCCGACAAGGTGGCGCGACACCTCGATTCGACGTTCAAGACCATCAAGAGGGCGGCTCCGAACGCTCAGATCTTTGTGGTCGGCTACCCGTCGCTGTTCCCGGATGCGGCCAGCACCCCCGCGGCGGGCTGCTTCACCGACCTCGGCTCCGAGCCGTCGTCGGTGTCGTTCACCGCAACGGATGTCGCCTACCTGCACTCCGTTGAGGTTCAGCTGAACCAGACGATTGCCGAGCAGGCAGCGGCCGAGGGTCTCACCTTCGTCGACAACCTGCCCGCGAGTGTCTCGCACAGCATGTGCCCGCAGGGTCCGAGCTCGTACATCAACGGCATTGCGCTCAACAGCACCGGCACCGGCCCGCTCGTGAACCCGGCGTCGCTGCACCCGAACCTCGTCGGAGCGACCTTCCTGGCGTCGCAGACGTACGACGCGGTTACCGCCTCGGGGTACTAACAGCCCGCCATCGTCGGGGCTCGGATGGGATCTCCGAGCCCCGACGGTGGCGTTACCGTCGCTATGGTGAGTTTGTGACACGTTCCTTTTGGCTGCCGACCGTTGTCGTGCTCGCGTTGGCGACGCTGACCGGATGCTCCGCGGGCGTCGGCGACGCCCCCTCCGGCACCACGAAGCCCGACACCCCCGCCGCGAGTGCTCCGCCCTCGGCGACTCCGACTCCGGAGGCATCCGGAACCGACGCCTCAGCCGACGCAACAGCCCTGCCGACGAGCTGCGAGTCGATCTACAGCCCGGCGTACCTCGACATGCTTCGCGCTGCACCGGGCATCGCCCTGAATCCGGAATGGACGGCGACCCCGGGGCAGGCCACCTTGGGCTCTACGGAGCCGGCTCTGTTCGATGTGCTCAAGTCCAAAGAGCGGTTGGACTGCTTCTGGGTGTCGCCGGCGGGGGCCAGTGGCATGGGGCTGGCCACGTCGATCAGTCTTTCCACGAGCGACGAGCAGGCCGTTCTGCTGGCAGACATGACGGCAGCCGGATTCACCTGCACCCCGCAGAGCGCGGGCACTCGCTGCGAGATCGACCGGACCGATGAGAACGCCTCGTGGGGAGAGACGCACTTCATCGGGGGAGGTCTGTGGATCGCCACGTCGTACGTCGACTTCGCGCCGAACGGCTACACGGACGACATCGTCACGACGCTCCTGCCTGGCTGAGCGCTGGGCTGACCAGAACGGGCCGGGGATGACGGCTGGTGGTCGTCGAAGCGTCTTGGCTCCACGTCGTCGCGCCGCAATTCAGGATCGATCGTGATGTGAGCGTGTTTTCGCACGCGGCGACCCGGTTGAGCCTGAGTTGGAGCGGCTGGGCCTACGCGGACCCACGCTCCACGAGCTCGATCGGGATCCACGTCTCGCGCTCGACCGCTTCTCCGGCGATGAGCGTCAGCAGCGCCTTCACCATCTCGGCGCCCTTCTCCGACGTGTGCAGGTCGACCGTCGTCAGCTGAGGCTTCGTGTCTGTTGAGAAGGAGTTGTTGTCGATCGTGCTGATGGCCACATCACCGGGAACCGAGAGTCCGTGCTCGCGCAGAACGGACAGGGCGCCCGACGCCATCTGCGCCGATGCGACGAAGAGTCCGTCAAACGGAACCCCGCGCGCGAGCAGGCGTTCCGCCGCCGCCGCTCCGCTAGCCGGGGTGTAATCTCCTTCTTCGACCAGCTCGAGAGCCGATTCGGAGGCGGAGCCTGACGCAAGCCCCGCGGCCTCCAGCGTCGAACGCCACCCCTCCAAGCGGTCTCGAGCTGCGGTCGCCGCGAGCGGCCCGGTGATCGTCGCGATGCGCGTGCGCCCGCTATCGATCAAGTGCTGCGTGGCGATCGACGCCGCCGCGACGTTGTCCACATCGACCGTGTGCGCCTCGAAGTCGACGTCGTCGACGGGCCGCACTCCGAAGACCACGGGCAGCGAGCGCGACAGCTCGAGATAGGTGGCCGACGAGCTGTGATGTGACAGCAGCAGGGCTCCGTCGACGCTTCCGCTCTGCAGAAAACGGTGGGTCTTCTCGGCGTCTGCCTCGCTCTCGATCAGCAGCGTGAGCGTGTAGTCGGTCGTCGACGCGTACATGGCCGCGCCCTGAATCACCTCGGCGAAGTACGGGTCGGCGAAGAACGCGGCCGTGCGCTCCGGGATCACCATCGCGATCATCTGGGTGCGCCGGCGCACGAGGTTGCGCGCGGCGCGGTTGGGCACGTAGTGCAGCTGAGCAATTGCCGCGTTCACTCGCGTGATCGCTTGCTCTGTCACGCGGGGTGATCCGTTGATCACGCGCGATGCCGTCGACTTCGAGACGCCGGCGAGCGCGGCCACGCCCTCGAGAGTCGCGACTGCAGGGGCGGCCGGCGCCGAAGCGGCCGACGAAGCCGCAGCCGCATCCGATGCCGCAGCCGCATCCGAAGCCGGCGCCGCATCCGATGCCGGAACGGCAACAGTAGTCGAGGCCGACGCCGAGGCAGCAGCAGCCGCGACAACGGGCACCCCACGCGCAGCCCACTCAACGCGGGGGATGTCGGTCGTCACGTGGGTGCCTGCGATCTACTAGTCGAGATGGTCGTTCAGCGCGCAAGAGCGCTGGGATCACTTTATTTGGTGTTCCCTCAGCTTTTGCGCGCGAAGCCCTATTCAGGAATCGCGTGCGACCGGATGAGCCTCGACAGCCACCGCCCGCTGTCCTTCACCGTGCGCTGCTGCGTCTCGTAGTCGACGTGCACGATGCCGAACCTCTTGCTGTAGCCGTAGCCCCACTCGAAGTTGTCGAGCAGCGACCACACGAGGTACCCCCGCAGATCGACCCCGCGCCCGATCGCGCGATGGGCAGCCGTGAAGTGCCGACGCAGGTAGTCGAGCCGTTCCACATCAAGAACGCGTCCACCCACCACCTCATCATCGAAAGCCGCGCCGTTCTCTGTGATCATCAGCGGCAGCTCCGGAAACTGCGAGCTCAGCGACACCAGCAGCTCCTCGAGACCGTCGGGGGCTATGTTCCAGCCCATCGCGGTGAACGGCCCATCCTGCGTGAGAAATTCGACATCGAGGCTGCCCGGCCAAGGCGACCCGCCGACATCCTTGTGCCCGTCGGCGTTCTCGCGCGGCGACGTGCCGTTCCACATGCGCACCCGGGCCGTGGAGTAGTAGTTGACGCCCAGAAAGTCGAGCGGCTGGTGAATGATGGCCGCATCGCCGGCATGCACGAACGACCAGTCGGTGACGTCGGCGGTGTCGGCGATGAGATCGGCCGGGTAGCCGCCCGCCAGCATCGGCCCGGTGAACGAGCGGTTGGCCAGCGCATCGATACGCCGGATGGCCTGCGGCGAGGTCTCGTCGTCGCCACGGATCACATGGAAGTTCAACGTGACGGACACCTCGGCGTTCGGCACGACCTCGCGCAGCACCTGCACCGCGAGGCCGTGGGCGAGATTGAGATGGTGCATCGCGGCGAGGGCATCCGCCCCGGATGTTCGGCCCGGCGCGTGCGCGCCCGATCCGTAACCGAGAAAGGCGCTGCACCACGGCTCGTTCAGCGTGGTCCACACCTGCACCCGGTCGCCGAGCTCGGTGGCCACGATGCGGGTGTATTCCGCGAAGCGATACGCCGTCTCGCGGTTCGTCCACCCGCCCGCGTCTTCGAGCGCCTGCGGCAGATCCCAGTGATACAGGGTGGCGATGGGCCGGATGCCGCGGTCGAGTAATCCGTCGACCAGACGCCCATAGAAGTCGAGCCCCGCCTCGTTGACGGCGCCCGAGCCGAGAGGCTGGATGCGCGGCCACGCGATCGAGAACCGATACGCCTCGAGCCCCAGCTCGGCCATGAGATCGAGGTCGTCTTCGAGCCGGTTGTAGTGGTCGTCGGCCACCTCGCCGGTGTCGCCGTTGACGATGGCGCCGGGTGTCGCGCTGAACGTGTCCCAGATCGACGGTCCACGTCCGTCGGCGGTGACAGCTCCCTCGATCTGGTACGAGGCCGTGGCCGAGCCGATCACGAAGACCGTGTCGAAGACGAGTCCGGAATCGCGGTAGTCGGGGTTGCCCGCGGGGCTCTCCCGGGTGTCGGGAAGGATGTCGATGGTCATGTCAGCCTTTCACTGCGCCTTGCATGATGCCCGCCACGAGCTGCTTGCCCGCGACGATGAAGAGGATAAGAAGGGGAATCACGCTGAGCACGGCGCCGGCGAGCACCATGGAGTTGTCGGGAGTCTGCCCTCCGCTGGCGCTGAGCGCGGCGAGCGCGGTCTGCACGCTCGGATTGCGCGGCCCGAGCACGAGCAGCGGCCAGAGGAAGTCGGTCCACGCGGCCATGAAGGTGAACAGGGCGAGCACGGCCATGGCGGGCCTCGCGGCCGGAACGGCGACGTGCCAGAACGTGCCCCACATGCTCGCGCCATCCATGCGTGCGGCCTCGATGAGCTCGTCGGGAATCACGTCGACGAGGTACTGCCGCATGAAGAACACGCCGAACGCAGTCACCAGCCCGGGCACGATCACGGCCTGCAGGGTGCCGATCCACTGCCACTCGGCCATCAGCATAAAGAGAGGAATGATGCCGAGCTGCGTGGGAATCGCCATGGTTGCGATCACTGCGAGCAGTAGTCCGTTGCTGGCCCTGAAGCGCAGCTTGGCGAACGAGTAGCCCGCCAGCGTCGAGAAGAACACCACCGAGATGGTGATGGCACCCGAAATGATGATGCTGTTCGCCAGCGCCTGCCAGAACGGCACCGTCGTGAAGACCTCGGCGGCTTTGTCGAGAAAGTTCGGGCCGGGCAGGATGGCCGGGGGCACGAGATTGGTATCGGACGACTGGCGGCTGCCGATGACGAACGACCACCAGAGCGGGAACGCGGAGCCGATGAAGAAGGCGGCGAGCAGCGCGTAGCTGAGCATGCCGGGGCGCTCATAGGCCTTCTTGCGTCGCGACCGGCGCTCGGCCTCGATGAGCCGTGGCGTCGCATCCGGTTCTGATTTCGGCGGGGTGATCAGGGCGGTCATGACGCCGCTCCTTTCGCTCGCTGCGCAGCCGCGGGTGCGGATGCGATGGGCACCGGTTTCGCGTCGGCCGTGCGGATGGCGCGGGTGATGGCGAAGTTGATGAGCCCGGCCAGGATGATGATGAGGAAGAGGATCCACGCGGTGGCGGAGGCCCGGCCGAAGTCTCGGCGGGGGAAGGCCAGCTCGTAGAGGTAGAGCACGATCGTCTGGAACTGGCGGTCGCTGCCGCCGTTCGTGCGGCCGTCGAAGAGCTTCGGCTCGGTGAAGATCTGCAGCCCGCCGATGGTCGACGTGATGACCACGAAGATGAGCGTCGGGCGGATCATGGGAACCGTGATCGACCAGAACCGTCTGATCTTGTTCGCACCATCGAGGGCGGCGGATTCATAGACGTCGCGGGGGATGGCCTGCATCGCGGCGAGCAGGATGAGCGCGTTGTAGCCCGTCCAGCGCCAGTTGACCATGCTCGCGATCGCGAAGTGCGAGGGCAGAACGTCGAAGGCCCAGCGGATGGGCTCGAGCCCGAACGCTTCGAGGAGCCCGGCGACGGGTCCGTGGTACTGGTTGAAGATCTGCGCGAAGATCACGGCGACGGCGACCGGGGCCACGATGTACGGCAACAGGATGCTCATGCGCCAGAAGGTCTTGCCGCGCAGCGCCTGATCGAGCAGGGCCGCGAGACCCGTGGCGATGATCAGCTGCGGGATGGCCGACAGCAGGAAGATGCTGATGGTGTTGCGGAACGCATTCCAGAAGAACGGGTCGGTCAGCACCTCGACATAGTTGTTGAGACCGACGAAGTCGCCCTGGCCCTTGAGCAGGTGCCAGTCGTAGAGCGAGACGTTCAGCGTGTACGCGATAGGGAAGATGCCGATGAGCGCGAAGAGGATGAAGAACGGCGCTATATAGAGGTAGGGGGAGACCTTGTAGTCGAAGCGGGCGAGCTTCTGCTTGAGGGTCAGGTCGGGCTTCGCCGGTTTCGGTGAGCGCGGCGGTGTCGACGGGTGTGACGGTTTCGTCAGGGTGGAGCTGGTCATCTTTGAGCCAATCCGAAAGGCGACGCGGGGTGCAGGTGGTGTGGGTGGGGGCGACTCGACAGGCCCGCGACAGACGTGCGGTTCACCTGTCGGTCCTGTCGGGCTTGTCGAGCCGCCCCCGGTAGAGCGGGAGAGCTAGCCGACGATCTGGTCGAGCAGCTTCATCGCTTCCTTCCAGGCGGTGTCACCGTCGGTGATCTCGCCCTGGCTCACGCGGTCGAAGATCGGCCCGAACACGTTGTCCTGGATGTTCGAGTCCTCCGGTCCCTTGACCTGGGCGATGACGCCCTCCGAGCGGGCAGCGAAGATCTCGCCGATGGGAGCGTCGTTGAAGAACGCGCTCGTCGTGTCGCCGACGAGCTTCTGGCCCTCGACGGTGCTGGGGAACGGGCCGGCCAGTTCGAACGATGCAGCCTGCTGCTCGGGAGCTGCGAGCCAGAGAGCCAGCTTCGCTGCCTCTTCCTTGTGCTCGCTCGACTCGGAGACACCGAGGAAGGCGCCGCCCCAGTTGGCCGATCCGCCGGGAAGAACGTCGGCGAAGTCCCAACCGCTGTCGGTGGTTCCCTCGTCGTAGTAGCCCTGCACGATGCCGAGCATCCAGCTCGGGCACATGTAGACGGCGTACTTGTCTTCCTTGGCCTCGGGGCCCACGTCCCATCCGGGAAGGCCGGCACCGAGCTTGGACTTCTCGGCCTCGACGATCTTCACGAACTGGTCTTTGAGAACGTCGTTGCCCTCGATGTTGAGGGTCTCGCCGTCTTTCTTGTAGTAGCCCTCCTCCTGCTGGTTCACGAAAGAGTTCCAGAAGAATCGGGGGCTGTGATAGAACGCTTTGCCGCTCTTGTCCTTGTACTCCTGGCCGACCTCGAAGAAGCGATCCCACGTGGCGTCTTCGCCGCCGAAGTACTCTGCGACTGCCGTGCGTTCGCTCGGAAGGCCCGCGGCCTCGAACAGGTCGCCGCGGTAGCAGAGGCCCTGGGGGCCGATGTCGAGACCGGCGCCGATGACCCGGCCGTCGGCATCCGTGCCCTGCTTGTACTTCCAGTCGAGCCAGGAGTCCTTCTGGTCTTCGATGCCGTAGTCGCGCAGATCGACGAACGAGTCGCTGACCTCGGCGATCGTGCCGAGCCAGCCCTCTTCGATGGCGACGACGTCGCTGAGGCCGGTGCCGGCCGCGATCTTCGCGTAGGCGTCGTCGCGAGCCGCGCCGCCGCCCTCGAGGTTGGTCGCCTCGATGGTGACGTTGGGGTTCTCCTCCATGTACTTCTCGTAGTTGGCGTCGACGCCCATGGTGCCGAACGTGGTGATCGACAGGGTGACTTTGCCCCCGTCTTCACCTCCGTTCGACGAGCCGGATGCCGCGCATCCGGTCGCGAGTAATGCCAGTGTTGCGACGCCGGCGACAGACGCGGCGATTTTTCGTCGTGAAGATTTCACGGTCACTCCTTTGTGTGCGTGGGCAGTGCCAGAGAGCGCTCTCAACCGACCTCGTTTGCCAGCCGTGGAAGCGCTCCCATGGGTTGCGAGAAACACTATGTCGAGGCTTCTCGGGAGTCAAGAGTTTTCGTGGAACCGTTCCCACGGATGTCGAATCGTGACCTTTGCGGGGCTGCGGCGCCGGGTGCCTCGGGGCTGCGGTGGTGGCGTCTGCTGTATCCGCGCCGGTTGGGAGCATCCGCGCCCAGCCGTCCAGGCGCGGATAGACCGAACAGCAGCGAATGCGCGCAAACGCGGCACTGCGCAATACTGAAGAGCGTGATCAGCGCCGTCGAAGTCGAAGAATGTGCCCTCTCGATCGACGACGTCGCTCTGCTCGAGCCCGTCTCGTTCGCGGTCGAAAGCGGCGAAGCGCTCGCGGTCACCGGCTCGAATGGCTCGGGCAAGACGACTCTGCTGCGCATTCTCGCTGGACTCGCGCGACCGACCTCGGGGGTGGCGCGCATCCAGGGATCTGCCGTCGACGAGCGCAGCGCCGCGTTCCGCAGGGCGGTCAGCGGATCGATCGGGCGGCCTCCCGTGGCGCGAGACCTCACACTCGAAGAGCACCTCGCATTGGTGGCCGCGTCGTGGGGCGAGTCGGTGGATGCCGCACGGCAGCGCGCCGCGGCCGAACTCGAGCGGTGGCAGCTGGGTGCGCTCCGCCGCAGGTTTCCGCACGAGCTCTCGTCGGGGCAGTCGCAGTTGTTCGCGCTGGCGCTCGCGGTGGTGCGCCCCTACGACGTGCTCGTGCTGGATGAGCCGGAGCAGCGGCTCGACTCCGACCGGCTCGGCATCGTGAGCGAGGTGCTGCTCAGCGAGATTGCGGCGGGGCGCACGCTGGTATTCGCGACGCACAGCTCGGTCTTGGCCGACGCCGTGGCGACGCGGTCGATTCGGCTCGGCGACGTCTTCACGCGCAGCGGCGCGGCTGAGCTCGACAGCGAAGGTCGCGACGACGCTGCGATGGAGGGCGCACGAGGCGACCACCCGGCAGCCGACGGCACACGAGGCGACGCCGCGGCGGGCGACGGCGCGTGACCGAGGCGGCCACGAGCATCCGGCCCGCGAGCGTGCCGAGCGCGAGCGAGACCGCGGCGTCGCTGCGGGCGGTGCGCGTGATCCGGAAGGCGCGCTCCGAGGGGCGTTCGCGCGGCGACGTGGCCTATGCCGTGTACGCCGGAATCATGGTCGCGGCGATCGTGGTGGCGCCCATTCTGCGGGCCGTCGTTCTGTATCTGGCCGAGCCGGCGGCATCCGCGGTGCTGGTCGAGGTGGGCCCCGCCACAAGCGGAGCCGTCTTCGCGCTCGCGTGCGCCGCATTCGTGGCGCTCGGCGGAGTGCGCGGCCCGGCGCTGGTGACGCCGTTTCTGACGTTCGCGATGGTGGGCGGTGGGCATCCGCGGCGACGCACGCTGCTGAGGCCGATGGTGCGAGCGGTGCTGGCGCTGGCCCTGGCGGGTGCCGCGATCGCGCTGCTGCTCGGGCTCGTTCTGGTGACCGTGGGCAGCGCGTCGGTGGGCGCCGCGGGCGCGTTCGCTGGGGCGGGTGCCCTGGTCGGCATCGTGTGCGCCGGATGCTGGCTGCTCGGCCAGCGCGCGTCGGCTGCGGTTCGCGCGGGCGCCGTGGGTGGGGTGCTGGCGAGCGCGGTTCTCTGGGCGGCGCTGCCCGGGGCATCTGCCGTGTTGCCGTGGGGGTGGATCGCGGAACTCTTTCCTGCCGGAGCCGTGGCGGGCAGCGCGATCGGCCCGCTGCTCGGGCTCGGCGTTCTCGCGGTCGTGGCGCTCGCGGCCATCCCGCTGCTGCTCGACGGGCTTCGTGGGTCGGGGCTGCTGGCTCAGGCTCAGCGCTGGCAGACCGCCGGAACGCTCGCCTTCACGGGTGACCTCGCGATGGCGATGGGGGAGTTCCGGGCGGTGCCGCGGCGAGGGCGAGGTCTGGCCGCTCTGGGCCGCGGCGGCGGTCGCCGTCGCGGCGGCGGTCGCCGTCGCGGCGGCTTGGTGGGGGTGTTCGCGCGGCGCGACCTCGTGGGGTCGTTGCGCACGCCGGCGCGCTTCGTTCTGGCGTGCGCCGGATGCCTCGGGTTCGGTCTGCTGATCGCGGTGGCGGTCGGCGCATCCGGGGTCGCGGTGTGGATCGCGGCCTGCGCTGCCGCGGTCGTGGGGTTTCTCGCGCTGGGGGTGTGGAGCGACGGATTCCGGCACGCAGCCGAGGCGGCATCGGCGCCCGCGCTCTACGGGGTGTCGACGCTGCGGCTGGTCGGCCTGCACGCGGTGCTGCCGGTGGTCGCGGGCGTTCTGTTCTCGGCGGGCGGCGTGGTGATCGGATTCATCCTGTGGGGCGGGGGTGCGTGGCTCGCGCTCGGCGCGGCCGTGTTGAGCGTGCTGCTGCTCGTTCTCGTTCGCGTCTACGACTCGGTGAAGGGGCCGTTGCCGCAGGAGCTGATGGCTCCGATTCCGACGCCGGCGGGTGACGCGTCGGCGCTGGTGGTTGCGGTGTGGCAGGCAGACGCGGTGATCATCGCGTGCGTGGCGGTGGGAGTCGTCACAGCGAACGTCGCCTCGGGTGGCGTGGCTGGCGTCGCATGGGCGGTGGCGTTCGGGGTCGTGGTCGGCTGGATGGCGCGGCGGCGCGTTCTGGCGAGCTGACGCGTTCACCGAGTTGCACGAAAACGCCGCTTCCCGAGGAAGGGAAGCGGCAATTTTATGCAACTCGGTGCTGTGGCGACTGCTCGTCGCCCGGCGCAGCGCCTACGAGGCCGGGGCGGCCGTCGTGTTCAAGCGGCCGTAGCCCGATCCGATGTGGTCTTCGATGAGGTGCTCGAACGACGGTGTCTTCGCGGTGAGGATGTCGTCGAGCAGCGCCTTGTGCTCCTGCACGATGATGCTGTGATAATCGTCGACGCGCACGCGCCGGGCCAGCAGGAACAGGGCGACCTGCCACTTGATCGCCGTCCAGGCCGTGTAGAGGCGTGAGTGGTCGGCGAGCACGAAGATGCGGTCGTGAAAGTCGATATCGAGTCGAACGAGCTTGGCCTTCTGCTCGCTCTTCACCGCGAACTCCATCTCGGCGATGATGGCGTTCAGGTCGTCGACGGCCTCGGGCGAGACGCGCTCGACGGCGCGTGCCCAGGCCAGCTTCTCCAGTGCGATGCGCAGCGTCGAGAGTTCGAGAAAGTCCTGCTGCGACAGGCTGACGACAGACGCTCCTTTATAGGGGAGCGAGACGACGAGCCCCTCCTGCTCGAGATGCAGCAGCGCCTCGCGAACCGGTGCGCGGCTCACGCCCAGCGTGCTCGAGAGGCTCACTTCGCTGAGCCGCTCTCCCTGAACCAGGCGCCCTTCGAGGATCGCCTCGCGAAGCTCGTTGACTGCGGCGCCCGATAAACCGGAGCGGGGGAGTGTGTCCATAGAGGACACCATACTGGACGAAAATGCGCGTCGGTAGATTGTCGACAGTCGGCAAAATTGTGCTAGCTTGTGTGAATCAACAGCGCTCCATAACCACGTCGGTTGCTCGCTTTTCGGGATTCCGACTCCAAGAGATTAGGGACACTTCGTGAAACGAAACGTGCGAGTCACGCTGCTGGGTGCAGCTCTGGCTATCGCTCTCACCGCCTGCGCTCCGACCACCTCGAACACCGGAGGTGATGACTCCGGCACCTCCGCTGACGCCGCCCTCTACGGCGGAACGATCGAGACGGCCGCCGCGTCAGACCCCGAGACCTTCGACCCCGCCGTCTGCACCGGCGCCACCTGCTGGAACATCATGCGCATGGTCTTCGACCGCATGTACGACTACAAGGGCGAGACCAGCGAGCTCAAGCTGCAGGCCGCTGAGGACTTTCCCGAGATCAGCGACGACGGTCTGACCTACACGATGAAGCTCAAAGAGGGGCTGACCTTCTCGAACGGCGACCCCGTCACCGCGAAGGACGTCGCCTACTCGTACGCTCGGGTTCTCGACCCCGCCACGCAGGCCGGACTCGCCGAGTTCTGGAAGGGCATCGCCGGGGCCGAGGAGTACGCCGCGAACCCCACCGGCCTTCCTTCGGGCATCGAGGTCGTCGACGATCTGACCCTCAAGATCACGCTGACCTCGCCCAACTCGTCGTTCAAGTACGTGCTGGCGATGCCGGCCGGCTCGATCATCCCCGAGGGCTCCGGTGACACGATCGGTACCGAGCCCGTCGGCTCCGGCCCGTTCACGCTCACCGACTTCACCCCGGGTGTCGAGGTCAACCTCGACCGCAACGCCGACTACTGGGACTCCCCGCGACCCTACGTCGACGGCGTGCACATGACGCTGGGCGTCGACCCCGACAACCAGGTGCTGATGCTGCAGAAGGGCGACATCGACCTGATGGGCAGCCCGATTCCGCCGGCCAAGTTCTTGCAGGTGACCACCGACGCGAAGCTCGCCGACCAGATCGTCGAGATCGAGAAGCCGAGCATCTACTACCTCGCCATGAACGTGACCACGGCGCCGTTCGACAACCCGAAGGTGCGCGAGGCCATCTCGTACGCCTTCGACCGCGACGCGCTGCTGAAGCTCGTGAACGGCCAGGGCAAGCCCGCCACGGAGTTCATTCCGCCGGGAGTGCTCGGCTACTCGGGTGACGACATGACCCACGGCAAAGACGTAGAGAAGGCCAAGGAGCTGCTGGCCGAAGCCGGCTACCCGAACGGACTCGAGACGCAGATGTTCGCCTGGAACGTCGCGCCGTTCTCGGCTCTCGCACCGCAGATGCAGCAGGACCTGAAGGCCATCGGCATCACCGTCGACCTGCAGACCCTGGCGCCGAACACCTTCGCCGAGCTCGCCGGTAGCGGAAAGGCGCCGCTGGCGCTGACCTTCTGGGTCGCCGACTACCCCGAGGGATCCGACTTCCTGCAGGCTCTCATGAGCTGCGCGACCGCTGTGCCCCAGGGTCACAACTACGCGTACTACTGCAACGAGAAGATGGACGCCAGCGTTCAGGAGGCCCTCGCGGCCACCGATCCCGACGTCGCCACCGAGAAGTACACCGAGGCCTCCGAGCTCATGCTGAGCGAGAACCCGGTCGTGCCCCTTTACTTCGGTACCAAGACCGAGATCCACGGCCCGACCGTCGGTGGCTACTTCCCGCAGCCGATCTGGGGTTGGGACATGGCCGAGTACTGGAAGACCGACGGGGAGAAGTCCCGCTCGTAGCACCCGCACAACCGCTCGGTGTCGGCGGCCGTCTCGACCAGACGGCCGCCGTCATCGCACCGGCACCGGCACCCCACCGAAAGAAAGCGCAATGACCGCACTTCTCGAAGTCTCAGACCTCGTCGTCGACTTTCCGACCTCGTCAGACGGGGTGTTCCACGCCGTCGACCGGGTGTCGTTCACGGTGAGCGCCGGTGAGCGAGTGGGCATCGTGGGCGAATCAGGGTCGGGCAAGTCTCTGACCTCGCAGGCTCTGATGCGTCTCGTGCCCAGCCCCGGCACCGTGTCTCAGGGAACGGTGCTCTTCGAGGGCGAAGACGTGATGTCGTTCTCGCCCAAGAAACTGCAGACCTGGCGCGGCTCGCAGACCGCCATGGTCTTTCAAGACCCCATGTCGAGCCTGAACCCGCTGATGCGCATCGGCCGCCAGATCACCGAGTCGCTTCAGGTGCACCTCGGTCTCTCGAAGGCCGAGAGTCGCACCCGGGCCATTGAGTTGTTGCAGAAGGTGGGCATTCCCGACGCCGAGTCGCGGCTCAGTGACTTTCCCGGGGCGTTCTCCGGCGGCATGCGTCAGCGGGTCTGCATCGCGATCGCCACCGCCTGCTCGCCGAAACTGCTGATCGCCGACGAGCCGACGACGGCCCTCGACGTGACCGTGCAGGCGCAGGTACTCGACCTGCTCGACAACATGGCCAGCGAACTCAACACCGGCGTCATTCTCATCAGCCACGACCTCGGCGTCATCTCGAGCTTCTGCGACCGCATCCTGGTGATGTACGCCGGCAGAATCGTCGAGCAGGGCACCGCCGAGCAGATCGTCGGCGACCCCCAGCATCCGTACACCAAGGCGCTGCTGGCCTCGATCCTCAAGCTCGGAGAGCCGATTCCTCGTCGGCTGCGCTCGATCTCGGGCGCTCCGCCCACCGCGGGTCACCGGCCGGCCGGATGCTCGTTCGCCGCCCGGTGCGCCTCGGTCATCGACACGTGTCTCACGATCGACCCGGCCCTCGTGCCCGCCGAAAACACCCGGCCCACGAACAGCACCGCCACGAGCACCACGACCACGTTCGCCGGAACCCCTGAGCAGCTGGTCGCGTGCGGCGTCGCCGCCCCGGCCGCGTTCGCGATCAGCGAGGGAGCGACCGCCGCATGAGCACCTCTCTTCTCGAGGTCAACGACCTCGAAGTCACCTTCCGCCGTTCGGCGGGGCCCGGCCGCAAGGCCGCGTCGGTTCCGGCCGTGCGCGGCGTGAGCTTTCAGCTCGAGGCCGGCACCACGCTGGGTATCGCGGGCGAATCCGGATCGGGCAAGAGCACGATCGCCCGAACGCTGATGGGCATCAACACGCCGTCTGGCGGATCGATGAACCTCAACGGCGAAGACGTGACCGGGCTCAAGGGCCGTCGCCTGGCCGAGTACCGGCAGACGATGCAGATGATCTTCCAAGACCCGTACGACTCGCTCGATCCGCGCATGACGGTGTCGCAGACCTTGCTCGAGGCGATCAAGCTGCGCAAGACGAACAAGCCCCTCAGCCCGATGGCCGAGGTGCACGAGCTGCTCGACAAGGTGGGCCTCTCGCGCAGCTTCGCCTCGCGCAAGCCGCGTGAGCTCTCGGGCGGTCAGCGTCAGCGCGTCTCGATCGCACGTGCGCTCAGCGTCGACCCGCGGCTCATCCTGTGCGATGAGGCCGTCTCGGCGCTCGACGTTTCGGTGCGAGCCCAGGTGCTCAACCTGCTGAAAGACCTGCAGGAGGAGCTGGGCCTCGCCTACCTCTTCATCTCGCACGACCTCTCGACGCTGCGTTTCATGGCCGACTACGTGGGCATCATGTACCTCGGCAAGATCGTCGAGCTCGGCACGCGCGACGAGATCTTCGACCGCCCCCAGCACCCCTATACCCGTGCCCTGCTCTCGGCCGTTCCCGAGCCCGTGGTCATCGACCGCACCGTGCGCCTTCCTCGGGTGCGGCTCACGGGCGAGCCGCCGAGCTCCACGAATCCGCCGTCCGGCTGCAGCTTCCACCCCCGCTGCCCGCTGGCCCAGGATGTCTGCCGAACGGTCTCTCCGGCAGCCCGGCCCACGGCATCCGGCCAGGTCGCGGCCTGCCACTTCGCCGACCCCGAACTGGTGGTGGCCGAGTCATGAGCGAAGCTATTCCCGCCGCGGCGATCGTCGACCCGGCCGAGCTGGGTGACAAACCCGTGCGCGCCCGCGAGGTGTGGCGGAGCCTCACCAGAGATCCCGCGGCGCTGATATCGATCATCGTGCTCGTGCTGCTGGCGCTCATCGCCCTGGCGGCCCCGCTGCTCTCACCGCACGACCCGCTGCAGACCTTCCCCGACCAGGGTCTTGGCCCGCAGGGGCAGCCGCTGCCGCCGGGAACGCCGGGCTTTCTGCTCGGCACCGATGCGCTCGGGCGAGACCTGCTCTCGCGACTCATCTACGGCGCCCAGGTCTCGCTGACCATCGGAATCGTCGCCAACGGTCTCGCCACCGCCTTCGGTGTTCTGGTGGGCGTGGTGGCCGGCTACTTCGGCGGCGTCGTCGAGGCCGTGCTCATGCGCATCACCGACGTGGTCATCTCGTTCCCCATCCTGCTGCTCTGCACCGCTCTCATCGCCGTGACCACGCGCAGCACCTTCAACGTGATCATCGTGATCGCGCTCATCTACTGGACGACGCTCGCCCGCATCATCCGGGGCATGGTCGTGTCGCTCAAGGAGCGCGAGTTCGTCGTGGCCTCGCGCACGCTGGGGCTGTCGCACCGCACGATCATGTGGCGTCACATCCTGCCGCACCTCGTGCCGGCGATCATCGTCTACACGACCCTCGGCGTCGCCTCGTCGATCCTCATCGAGAGCGCGCTGTCGTTCCTGGGCATCGGCGTTCCCATTCCGCAGGCGTCGTGGGGCCAGATGATCTCCGACGGAAGCACCTACTTCCAGATCGCGCCGTGGATGCTCTTCATTCCCGGAATCTGCCTGATCGTCACCGTGATGGCGTTCAACCTGGTGGGCGACTGGCTGTCGGACATGCTCAACTCATCGACCCCGACGGCGAGGTAGTCGCATATGTTCTGGTGGATCCTGCGTCGCCTCGGTCAGATGGCGATCGTGCTCTTCGGCGTGGTCAGCCTCGCCTTCCTTCTCGTCTACGCGGTGCCGGCCGACCCGGCCACGACCCTGGCCGGACCCAATGCCAGCGCCGCGACCATCGCATCCATTCACAAGCAGTTGGGCCTCGACGAGCCGCTGTGGCAGCAGTACCTCGGATTCATCGGCCGGCTGCTCACGGGCGACCTCGGCACCTCGTACGTGCTGCGCGAGACACCGGTGTTCGGGCGCATCGCCGCGGCGCTGCCGACGACACTGCTCGTCGCCGTCGGCGGAATCATCTGGCAGATCCTGCTCGGGGTGCCCGCCGGCATCTACGCGGCCTACCGCCGCGGTAGCTGGGTCGACCGCGTGATCACGTTCATCTCGCTGATCGGCCTCTCGGCTCCGCCCTTCTGGCTCGGTCTGCTGCTGATCTACTACTTCGCGTTCACCTGGGGCCTCTTCCCGCTCAACGGCCTCGGCGACCCGGTGATCTGGTTCCTCGTTCTGCCCACCTTCACGCTGGGCGCCGGCGGCGGCGCCTGGTACGCCCGCATGACCCGCACGAACATGATCGAGACGCTCGACTCGCCGTTCGTGCGCATGGCCAGGGCGAAGGGCATGCCGGAGCACGTCATCCTCTGGAGGCACAGCTTTAGGCACATCGCGATTCCCCTCATCACGATGATCGGCCTCGACTTCGGCTACTTCCTCGGCGGCGTCGTGATCGTGGAGACCGTGTTCGGACTCAACGGCATCGGGCGTCTCGCATTCGACGCCATCTCGAACCTCGACACCCCCATGATCGTGGGCACCGTGCTCTTCGCCGCCATCTTCATCGTGGTCGTCAACTTCATCGTCGACCTGCTCTATTCGGTCATCGACCCTCGCGTGCGCCTCAACAGCTGAGCTCGCCCGACCGCTTTCGTTCTCTCTATTTCGTCACCCCGCTCAATTTCAAAGGAGATTCACCATGGACACCCCCAAACTTCGCGTAGCCGTCGTCGGAGCCGGTCGCTGGGCCGTTCGTTCGCACATCCCCGGCTGGCAGCGTGACCCCCGGGTCGAGGTCGTCGCCCTGGCCGAGGTGAACGAGGATGCTCTCAAGGCCGCCGCCGAGGAGTTCGGCATCGCCCGCGCTGTGACCGACTACCGCGAACTGGTGAACGACCCCGACATCGACGTGATCGACGTGGCCACCGGCAACGCCATGCACTTCGAGATCTCGATGGCCGCCATCGCCGCGGGCAAGCACGTGCTGTGCGAGAAGCCCGTGAACAGCGACTACCTCGAGACCCGACGCGCCGCAGAGCTCGCCGCCCAGAAGGGCGTCAAGACCAAGCTGGGCTTCACCTTCCGCTTCGCCCCGGCCATCCAGTTCGCCAAGCACCTGATCGACACCGGCTACATCGGCGAGCCCTACATCTTCAACGGCTACGAGCAGAACAGCCAGTGGCTCGACCCGCAGACCCCGCTGCGCCAGGTCGACCTCGAGGCCTCGCCCGACCGCATCGCGGTGTCGTCGATCGAGGGCTACGGCGCCCCGATCATCGACATCATGCACTGGTGGCTCGACGCGCCCATGACATCCGTCGTCGGCACGATGCGCAACTTCGTTCCCGAGCGCATGGTGCGCGACACGGGCAAGATGCAGGCCATGAACATCGACGACGGCGACATGTGGATCGCCGAGTTCGAGAAGAACCGGCTCGGCAGCATCCAGTCGTCGTACGTGACCGTGGGCAACTTCCCCGGCATCGAGGCGCGCATCTACGGTTCCGAGGGCGCGATCATCGTGCGCCTCGTCGAGGAGAACGGAATCTGCCAGACCATCAAGGTGGCGAAGAAGGACTCGGTCGAGTTCGTCGAGCTCGAGATCCCGCAGGAGTACTTCCCCGAGGGCGGAGCGTCGACCGAGCCGTGGCCGTTCCTCTTCTACTCGAACCTGGTGAAGGACTTCGCCACCGAGATCCTGAGCGGCGAGGAGTTCAACCAGGGCGACTTCGGCCAGGGCGCGTTGGTGCAGGAGACGATCAACGCGTTCGAGAAGTCGTTCCGCACCCGCGCCTGGTGCGACTTCCCGCTCGCGACGACCGACACCGCTGCCGAGCTGGACTCCTCCGAGGCCGACACCGAAGGCGAGCTGGTTCGCTGATGAGCCTCGACACCGTGACCGCTGCCTCGGTGGGGCTCGACCCCCACGCCTGGGGCGATCTCGCCAGCGACGAGGCAGCCGCCGGAATGCTGCAGATCGCACTCGCCGCGGTCGATGTGCCCGGCGTCGACTACGCCGACGTGCGCCTCATCGAGGCCGAGGAGCTGCGGCTCTACTCGACACTCGAGGCCGGCGTCGACGAGCGCGTCGAGAACAATCTCGGCATCGGAGTGCGTGTTCTCTATCGGGGCAGCTGGGGCTTCGCGTCTCTGCCGATCTGGGACACGGCCGACGTCTCCATCGCGGCGAGCCGGGCGCTCGCCAACGCGCGGGCGGCCGACTCCGTGAGCAACGCCTACCGCACCGAGCTCCCACCGCTGCCGGCCGCGAGTGGTCGCTACCTCACCGAGGTCGCCATCGATCCGTTCGGGGTCTCGTCGTCGGCACGCTACGACCTGCTCGCAGAGATCCTCGCGGCGGCCAGCAAGCCTGCCGAGATCGTGATGGCCCAGGCCGGGCTCAACGCCAAGCGTCAGCACCGGCACTTTGCGAACACCGAGGGGTCGGTGCAGCACCAGCACTTCATCGAGAGCGGAGCCATGGCGCTCGTGAACGCGGCCGGCAACGGCACGATGCAGCGTCGGTCGTTCCCGAACTCGTTCCACGGCAACACCGCCCAGGCGGGCTGGGAGTACGTGGAGGGTCTGCGCATGGTCGAGGAGGCCGACCGCATCGGCCGCGAGGCCGTCGAGCTGCTCACCGCGCCGCTGGCCCCGGCCGGATACGCCGACTTCATCATCGGCCCGGCCCAGATGGCGTTGCAGATCCACGAGTCCACGGGTCACGCGCTCGAGCTCGACCGCATTCTGGGAGACGAGGCCAACTACGCCGGCACCTCGTTCATCACGAAGGATGCCGCGGGGTCGATGAAGTACGGCTCGCCCGCTGTGAACATCACCTCCGACCCGACCGTCCCCGGCACGCGGGGCTCGTTCGGCTTCGACGACGAGGGCGTGCCCGCTTCGCGCAAACCCCTCATCAGCGAGGGCATCATCCAGAACTTCCTGTCGACCAGGGACTCGGCCGCGCGCATCGGCGCCGAGTCCACCGGCGCCGCGCGGAGCGATGGCTGGGGCTACCTGCCCGTGTGCTTCTCGACCAACGTGTTCCTCGAGCCGGGCTCCGGATCGACCGAGGAGCTCGAGGATCGCCTCGGCAACGGCTTCTACATCGACGACAACCGCAGCTGGTCGATCGACGAGCGTCGGCACAATTTTCAGTTCGGCACCGAGGTCGCCTACGAGGTCACCAACGGCAAGCGCGGCCGCCTGCTGCGCGGATTCTCGTACGGAGGAACCACCCCCGAGTTCTGGCAATCGGTCGAGGCCGTCGCCGGGCCCGAGGAGTTCAAGGCCTTCGGCATGCCCTGCGGCAAGGGCGAACCCAAGCAGTGGGGGTTCCTCGGCCATGGGGCCTCACCCACTCTCGTGCGCAACGTTCGGATCGGAGTCGACAAATGACCGACATCACCTCATCTCGCACCGCGGAGACATTCGCGCCCGCCCTCGGGGGCGACCGCGCGACGGATGCGCTCGAGCGCGCTCTGCAGGACGCTCCCGCCGACAAGGTCGAGGCGTTCATCACCTCGCGCTCGGGTGACTTCACCCGCTTCGCCGGCGCCCGGGTGCACCAGAGCCAGGCCATCGACGAGGTGCAGATCATGGTGCGAGCCGAGGTCGACGGGCGAGTCTCGCGCGCGGCATCCAGCTCGTTCGGCGCGCTCGGCGCCGCGGTCGACCGCGCCTGCGCGGCCGCCGCCCAGCAGGCGAAAGACGGGGTCGCCCCGGCGCCGCTGCGCACCGAGCTGCCCGCTCCCGGAACCGACACCGTGGCCAGCGCGTTCGACAGCTCGCTGCTCTGGGGAGATGACACCGCCGCCTGGTCGGTCGCCGACCATGCCCGCCTCGCGGACCGCGCCATGAACGAGGCGAACGCGCTGGGTGGACAGGCCGCCGGCATGTTCGGTCGCGCTGTCACAGAGGTGGCGTTCCACGATCGCGAAGCGCACCTCTCGCGTTACGCGTACGCGTCCGAGGCGCAGGGGTCGCTGACCGTGCGCATCGACGACGGCTCCTCGCACTGGAAGGACATGTCGCGGTTCTCGAACCGGCTCGGCGCCGAGGCGGCCGTCACGCGCACCCTCGCCGAGGCATCCAGAACCCGCGGCAGAGCCAAGCTCGAACCGGGCGAATACGACGTCGTTCTCGGCCCCCTGGCCGCCGGCGAACTGCTCGACTTCTTCGGAGCGTTCGGATTCACGGGCTCGGCCCTCAGCGCGGGATTCGGGGCCATCGCGAATCGCGGAGGCGAACTCGTGGCCTCGTCGCTCGTCTCGATTCACGACGACGCGACGAGCGACGTCGGACTCCCGTTCCCGTTCGACTTCCAGGGCACATCGAAGCGCGACGTTCCGATGATCGCCCACGGCATCGCGCAGTCGGCGGTGACCGATCGCGAGACCGCGTACGCCCTGAAGAGCGAGTCCACCGGCAACTTCCACATCGCCCGCGAGGAGGCCCCGCACGCGATTCCCATGAACGTGATCCTGCGCGGTTCCGAGCCGACAGAGGAGGAGCTCATCGCGGGCATCGAGAACGGCGTCTACCTGCAGCGCTTCTGGTACACCCGCACGGTCGACCCGGTTCGCACCACGATCACCGGCGTCACCCGCGACGCCTGCTTCATGATCAAGAACGGCAAGATCGCCTACCCGGTCGAGTCGATGCGCTTCACCATGAGCGTTCTGGATGCTCTGGCCCGCGTCGACGGCGTCGGTCGCGACTACCTGAGCCAACCGCTCATGAACGTCTTCAACGGTTCGGCCTCCGCGCCGGCCATCCGGGTGCGGGGCTTCTCGCTCGGCACCGCTCCGATCGCGAAGGGATAGCGCCGATGACTCTGCGCACGAATGCCGACCGTCTGGTCACCCAGATCCTCACCGGCGAGGTATGGCCGCCGCTCGCCGACCGTCACGGCTACCGGGTGGATGCCGACGGCAACCCGTTTCTGCTGCCCGGCATGGGCGGGGTCACCATGGCCGCGCACATCGGCGACGCGGCCACGGGCTATGCCAGCGACCACCTCGAGCCGGGTCTCTCCATCCGCCACGCGAATGCCGAGGCCAATGCGGCCCTGCAGTTCTTGAGCTGCGTCGGCAACACCATCACCGTGCGCTCCGGCCCGGCGACGGGAGCGCAGGGCACGGTGCTGGGCCAGCACGCCTATGTGCTCGCCGACCTCGAGACAGCCGACCTCGCCCAGGTCACGACCGGCGACAAGGTCAGCATCGAGGCCGTCGGCCAGGGGCTCGAATTCCTCGACCACCCGCAGATCCGGGTCAAGAACCTCGCCCCGTCGCTCGTCGACTACCTGCCGTTCTCCACCGCGCCCGACGGCACGCTCGCCGTCGAGGTCGCCATGCGCGTTCCGGCCGAGGCCGCGGGCGCCGGTGGCGGGATGCTGTCGGAATTCGCGAACACCGACCTGATGGGCGCCTACCCCGGCCTGTCCGAAGACCTGTCGCTCGGCCTGGAGTCGCTGCGCATCGGCGACATCGTTCTGCTCGAAGACCAGGACCACTCTTTCGGGCGCGGCTACCGGCCCGGCTACGTCACCATCGGCGTGATTTCTACCGGTGAATGCCGCCTGTTCGGCCACGGGCCCGGTCCGTCTACCCTGCTCTCGGGTCCGGCCTCGGCCTTCTCCATCTCTGTGAGCGACACGGCGAACCTCGCCCACGCGCTCGACTCCGCCGCATCCGCCGCTCACCAGGAGGCAGACCATGCCTGATCTCGTCGCCAACAACCTGCTCGGTATCGCCGAGCACGCCGCCCTCACCCCGATGGTGGCCTACAAGATCGACCGCGACGGGCATCCGTATGTTCCCACCGGCGACGGTGGAATCGTGCTGGGAGTGCACCTCGGCGACAGCGTCTTCGGCACCGACGGCGACCACGTCGCGCCCGGCGTGACGCTGGTGCACCCCGACCCCGGCGCACGCTTCGGCCTCACCGCGTTCTCGTGCATCGGCAACGAGGTCGTCATCCGCTCGGGCCTCGCCGCGGGCGCTGTCGGCCACGTCGTGGGCAAGCGCGGCGAGAGCGGCCGGGTCATCGCCGCGTTCGACGACGAGACCATGGGCAAGATCCTTCCCGGAGACCAGATGAGCGTGCGCTCGCTGGGCCAGGGCTTCGCGCCCGAGGGGCTGCCGGGCGAGGTCGCGGTCATGAACGTCGATCCCACCCTCTTCGCATCGCTGCCGATCTCGACTGTCGACGGTGTCGCATCCGTCGACGTGGCGGGAGTGCTGCCCAGCAAGGTCTGCGGCAACGGCATCGGCCGCCCCGCGCAGATGTGGGACGTCGACCTCGCCGTGGTGCACGACTCGCCCGACCTCGCCGGACGCGACATGCGGCTCGGAGAACTGTGGGCGATCGAGAACCTCGACGTGCGTCACAACATGGGCTACCGCGGCGGTTGGGTCACCATCGGTGTGATCTGCCATGGTGGATCGCCGATGCCCGGCCACGGTCCGGGTCTCGTGCCCGTGCTGTGCGGGCCGCTCGACCGGCTCCGTGCCGTCGTCTCGTCGCCGGAGGCCTCGCCGGCACTCACGACCGACGTGCTCGCCTCCCTTCCCCGCCTCGCGAAATGAGCCCAGTGACCTCGCCTACGAAGATCCTCATCTCGACGTTCCTCGAGCAGCAGTACGTCGACGCCATCGCGTCGGCCCCGGATGTCGAGGTGCTGTACGCGCCAGAACTGCTACCCGAACCGCGGTATGCCGCCGACCACGGAGGGGTGAAACCGGCCCTTGACGCCGCGGCCGAGGAACGCTGGCTGGGGCTGCTCGCCCAGGCCGACGTGGCGTTCGACTTCGACTGGAGGGATCCCTCTAGTCTTCCGACGAACGCGCCGAAGCTGCAGTGGATCCAGGCGACCAGCGCGGGAATCGGCGCCTTCATGTCGAGGACCGGGCTCGACGCATCCGGAATCACGGTGACCACCGCGGCCGGCACGCATGCGGTGCCGCTCGCCGAATTCGCGCTCACGGGTGCGCTGCACTTCATCAAGGGGGTTCCACACCTCGAGGAGCAGAAGCGGCAGCACCGCTGGGAGCGCTACACGACGCGCCAACTCGCGGGCCTCGGCGTCTCGGTCGTGGGCGTGGGCGGCATGGGAAGCAACGTGATCTCGGTGTTCGATGCCCTGGGCGCGCGCGTGACGGCGGTCGGCCGACCAGGGGGCTCGTACGAGTTGCCCGATTCGGTGACGCTCAGCGACACGTCGCGGCTCGCGGAGGTGCTGCCCAGCACCGATGTGCTCGTGCTGTGTTCGGCGCTCACGCCCGAGACAGAGGGGCTCATCGGGCGCGACGAGCTCGCTCTGCTGCCCGAGCAGGCCATCGTGGTGAACATCTCGCGCGGACAGGTCGTCGACGAGCAGGCGCTGATCGAGGCGCTGAGATCTCGTCGACTGCTCGGAGCCGCGCTCGACGTGGTGACGAGCGAGCCCCTGGCCGCCGACTCTCCCCTCTGGGATCTCGACAACGTTCTGCTGTCGCCGCACTCCGCCTCGACCGTCGCGAGTGAGAACGCCACACTGACCGAGCTGTTCCTCGAGAACCTGCGCCGCTGGCGCGCGGGGGAGCCGCTGAAGAACCTGTACGAGCGCTCGCGGGGGTACTGAGCCGCTCGTCGATCGAGTTGCGCGCGTCCGGTGTGTTCACCCGGGCGCGCGCTTCATTGTGCGGGTGTCCATTGTGCGGGTGTCCATTGTGCGGGCGCCATTGTGTCGGGGCTCAGCACGTCGGGCCCAGCACGTCGGGGCCTCGCGCGTCGGGCCTGCCGCGTGGCGTTCTCTAAGCGAAGCGCGCGATGAGCTGCACCTCGACGGGAGCGCCGCCCGGCAGCGACGCGACGCCCACGGCGGCACGCACGGGCAGCGGCGCCCCGGGCATCCGGTCGACGATCAGCGCGCTCGCGGCATCGGCGATGCTGCTGTGTCGCTCGTAGCCGAGGGTCGCCGCGATGAAGACCGTGAGCGAGACGACCTCGACGAGATGCTCGCCCGGGCCCAGGATGCTCGTGGCGGCGTCGAGCGCGCGCTCGGTCGCGAGGGCGGCCAGTTCGCGGCCGCGATCGTCGTCGATCGTGTCGCCGAGGGTGCCCCGGGCGACCAGTGCGCCGTCTCGGCGCGGGGTCATGCCCGCCGTGTGCACGAGGTCGCCGACGGCGCGAGCGACGGCGTACGCGCCTGCGGGGCGTGGCGCATCCGGTGCGGCGGCGGAGCCGGTGGGGTCGCTCACGGTGCGCGCGGTTTCTGTGGCGGCGGAGCCGGCCGGGTCGCTCACGCCGAGATGCCCGCGCGGGTGGCGAAGCCCGTGAGGCACGTCACCATGAGGTCGAGGGCGGCGGCCCACTCGGCCTCGTCGCGGGCGTAGCAGATGCGGAAGTGGCCGGTTCCCTGGGCACCAAACTGGTAGCCGGGCGAGACGATGACGCGGGCCTCGCGCTGCAGGGCCCCCGCGATCTCCACGTCGGTCGCGCCGAACGCCGAGACGTCGACGAAGAGGTAGGCGGTGCCGTTCTGCGGGTGCATGTGCAGCCCGGGAACCGCGCCGAGTTTGGCGACGGTCATGTCTCTCAGCGCCTCGAGGTCGGCGATGCGCTCGGCGAGGAAGTCGGCGTCGCCGGTGAGCCAGCGACCGAGCAGGCGCTGGGAATAGGCCGGTGCGCGAAGAGAGGTCATGGCGAGGCACTGCTCGACGTTCTGGATGATGCTGTTCGGGGCGACGATCACGCCGATGCGGAATCCGCTCATCGACTCGGTCTTCGACGGGCCGAGCAGCGTGATCGAGCGCTCCGGCATGCCAGGCTGCGTGCGCAGGTGATGGAACGGGGTGTTGCCGTAGACCAGGCGGCTGTAGAGCTCGTCGACCATCACGAGAAAGTTGCCGGCGACGGCCAGCTCGGCGACCCGGGCGATCATGGCCTCGGAGTAGATCGCGCCCGTGGGGTTGTTGGGGTGGCTGAACATCAGCAGCTTCGGCTTCTCGGCGCTGAGCTTCTCGATGAGGTCGAGGTCGAGGGTCGGCTCGTCGGTGTCGAAGAGAAGGGGGATGCGCTCGACCCGGGCGCCGAGGAACTCGAGGATGCGCTCGCAGAAGAGGTAGTCGGGGTCGGCCAGCAGCACCAGGTCGCCCTCGTTCACGATCGCGGAGAGGGTGGTGAAGATCGCGCCCTGGGTGCCGGGGGTGAGGGCCAGGTTCTCGGCGCCGACATCGGAGACGAGGAATGTCGAGATGGGGCCGGCGAGAGATTCGAGCACCTCGGGGGCGCCGCGGTAGGGGGTGTACGCCCACGACCCGTTGTCGATGGCGGTCGCCATCTCGGCCTGGATCCAGGCGGGAGGGGGAAAGCGCACCGTGTCGAAGTGGGTGGTGTCGAGAAGTCCATTGCCTCCGCCGTCGAGACGGAGTGAGACGTCGGCCTCCCGCACCGAGACGCCCGGGGTGGCCTCGCGCTTCGGCAGATGGGTGCGCAGAACGCGGTCGCTCGGGGAGACGGTGGCCTCCGGCGAGGTCTGACGAATCGAGGGGGAGATGGTCATCGAGGCTCCTCAGCGTGGGGTCGCGCAGGTCATGCGGACAGACGCAGCCGCCCGAGATGCAGACGACTGTCGTTTGTCGACAATACACCGAAAGGCTGAACGCGGCGAGTTTTGTCGAGACGCGGGGTCTCACGGCGGCTTGCGGCGGCCGACGGCGGCCGACTGTGCGCCGAGTTGCACAAAAATGCCGCCTCCCGATGAAGGGAAGCGGCATTTTTATGCAACTCGGGGCGGTGCGCAGTCGCTCATTTCCGCAGTGTTCTCGCGCAAACATTGCGGTTCTGCGTCGAAGGGTAAGCATTTAGGCGCCGGGCGGGACCCGCGGGCGCGATCGTCAGCTCTTCCGCAGCTCCTGAGCGAGCATCACGATGATGCCGCTCGGGCCTCGCACGTAGGCGAGCTTGTAGAGGTCCGCGTAGGTCGCCACCCCGCGAAGCGGGGTGCATCCGTGTTTCGCCGCTATGGCGAGCGACTCGTCGATGTCGTCGACCGAGAAGGCGATGCGGTGCATGCCGATCTCGTTGGGCAGCGTGGGCGTCGTCTCGATGGCGGCGGGGTGGATGTACTCGAAGAGCTCGATGCGGCCGTTGCCGTCTGGGGTCTGCAGCATGGCGATCTTGGCGTGATTGCCATCCAGGCCGACCGCGGTGTCGGCCCACTCGCCGCTCACCTCGTCGCGGCCGATGATGGTGAGGCCGAGGTCGGTGAAGAAGGCGATGGTCGCATCGAGATCGCGCACGGCGACGGCGACATTCTCGAGCTTGATGGGCATGATTCCGATGCTAATGAGGGGCGGCGGATGTGGATAGGCGGGCGTGTGCGTGATCGGGCGTCTAGTCCTCCACAGGTGGGTGGGTCGAGTGGTTATCCACAGGGGAATCGGCTGGTCAGGGCGTATTTGGCGGCACGACGGCAGTGTCGGTGGCTGCTGTTTGAATTCTCGTATGGACCTTCACGACGCATCGCTCAGCGAGATCGCTGCGCGTCTGCGTGAGCTGCTCGACGGGCAGCGTGGTGCGGTGATGGCGGGGGCCGTGTCGGGCGACGGCTTGCTCGAGGCCGTGCACGCGTGGGAAGAGGTGGGCCGTGCCAGCGACGCTGCCCGCACCTGGGTCGCGGCAGAGGTCGAGCACGAGTCGCGGCGCGAGCTCGAGGGCTCGGGTCTGGCCTATCGGCACGGATTCGCGTCGGCCAAGAAGCTGGTCGCGGCCACGGCGAATATCTCCGAACGCACGGCGGGTGGGCGCGTGGCCCTGGGGCGGTTCGTGCGCTCCTCGCTGTCACCGACGGGCTTGCCGCTGCCCAGTCGCTTTCCCGCGGTCGAGAGCGCGTTCTTCGCCGGCCAGGTCGGGGCCGACGCCGCGTCGATCATCTGCCGCTCCCTCTGCGAGGTGGTGTCGCACGTCACGTGGTCCGAGGCGGTCGACGAGGCCGAGCAGCGCCTGGTCGAGGCGGCCACTGAGACCTTCGGCGAGCCCGACGCCGGCGGGTTGCCGGCACCCCGCTACACGGTCGACGAGCTTGCGCGACTCGCTGCGCGCATCCGTGAGCATCTCGACCCCGATGGGGCCGAGCCTCGGGATGCCGTCAAGCAGCACTTGCGAGGGTTCAGCTACCCCAGGGTGGGCGCCGACGGCATGGCTCGCGGGCGCTATGCGCTTCCGCCGCTGCAGCTGGGGGTTTTCCTTGCGGCGGTCGACTCGATTCTGAGTCCGCGCACGGCTGACCCGGGTGCGCCGGGTGCGCCGGATGCGCCGGATGCGCCGGGCGGGGGTGCCGAGGGTGACCCTGGCGTGAGCGGTGCAGCTGGCCCGAGTGGCACTTCTGCCCCGAGTGGCATCTCCGACCCGGATGGCTTCGCGGTCGTCGACCCGCGCACGGCCGAGCAGAAGCTTCTCGACGCGGTGATGGCGCTGATCGAGTTGGCCGCGGCGTCACCCTCGGCATCTCGACTGAACGGGTCGGCGCCGACCATCACCGTGCACGTCACGGCGAGAGACCTCGAAGCGGGCCACGGCGTCGGTTGGATAGACGGCAGCTCCGAACCGATCCCGATGAGCACGATTCAGATGCTCGGGTGCGACGCAGAGCTTACGGCGACCGTCTTCGGTGCGGCGGGCCAAGTGCTGAGCCAAGGAAAGACGCAGCGACTGGCGAGTCGCCGACAACGAAGAGCCCTCGCCGCGCGCGACGGGGGCTGCGTGATTCCCGGATGCCTGGCGCCGCCCTCGCGCTGTCAGGCGCACCATGTCATTCCGTGGACAAGCAGCAGCTTTCTGGCCGGACGCACCGACGTCGACAACCTGGCGTTGCTGTGCCCGTTCCATCACGCCACGATCCACACCTCGGCGTGGCAACTCGTGATAATCAACGGCAAACCGCACGTGCGCGAGCCCGGATGGCACGGCAGGAACAACCCGGCCCGCGCGGCCGGGCAGCAGAGGGCGGGGTGGGGATGGTGATGGTGGTGCACAGTAAGGCGTGGTCCGCGCTCGATGCGGGGGTTAGCGTCGACTACTCGACACTCCCTGCCGTGGTCAGCGGCGGCTGCCCCACTCCTTGTTCCAATAAGCCGCATCGGCGCTTGCCGTGCGCAGGACCGCGTCGGGAGCTGGTGGTGCCAACCAGAACTGAAGTAGGTAGAAGTCGACGACATCGGGATCGAACTCGCCCGCCTGACCCGCGTCACGGCCGCGGGCACTCGCGCGTAGCCGGTAGCTTCCTGCGGGAAGGTCGAGGGTGCCGGTGTCTGCCCAGCTCCAGGTGCCCCAGCCGACGGAGTCACCGGCAGAGACGGTCATCGAGACTTCCACGGAGTCCTCCCACGCTGCATCCGTCGGCGCCTCTTGCTGCGGCTCCTGGAGCCAGAGTTCGGCACGCAGAGCGGAGCCGCCTCCGTATCGGGCGAGTACCACGACCACGACTCCCTCGACCGCGGCGCCGATCCAACCGTTGAGCTGACCGGCGAAGAAGCGATCTGCGTCGCCGTCCCAGGTGGTGCCCGAGGAGTCCCATTCCAGGGTGAACTGGCCGTAGTTGGTGTGTACGACCTGGTCGAGCAGAACGATCGGCGTCACGCGTGCACCCGCAGGTAGCGGTGCTCGGGGCGACCGGTCGTGCCGTAACGAAGTCGCACGTCGACCACGCCGCGCGCCGCCATGGCCGAGAGGTGCCGCTGCGCTGTGGCCCGCGAGACGCCGGCGCGGTCCGCGATCTCCGAAGCCGACGACTCGGTGTCGCCCAGAGCCTCGAGCAGAACCTGCTCGGTCGCGGAACGGGAGACCGAGGGCGAGTCGCCGCCCGCCCGGAGGATCGCCAGGGCCCGATCGATGTCTTCTTGGGCGACCGCGCGCTCGTCGTCGAGGATGTTGCGGAAGCGCAGGTACTGATCCAGGAGATCGGTGAGCGCGCGCTGCGCGAACGGCTTGATTAGATAGCCGAGCGCTCCCGAGCGCAGAGCGCGCCGCACGGTGCCGGCGTCGGTAGCGGCCGAGAGCACGAAGGCGTCGACTCCGACATCGCGAAGGAACGCTACGCCGTCTCCATCGGGCAGAAACGCGTCGACGAGCAACAGATCAGGGCGCTCGGAGCGCAGCGCGATCGTCGCCTCGGCCAGTGTGCGCACCGGTTCGAGGGCCAGGTAGCCGGGTCGTTCGGAGACGATGTCGCGGTGCAGTCCGGCGACGCGGAAGTCGTCTTCGATCACGAGGACGCGAACGGGTGCGGTCATAGGGCGTGATCCTTCGAAGGAGATGTGATGTCGAGTACGTTGCGCAGGCGTGCTCCGAAGACGGCACCCGAGAGGTCCTGTCCGGGATCCGACGCGCCGCGGCCCGAACCCGGGCCCGCCGGGTCGGCGCGCGAGTCGGGCTCGTCGGCATCCGGTCTGCCTGAGGCGATGAGCCAGACGTCGCCGCCGTGACGGCGGGCGAGTTCGCGCGACAGCGGCAGACCGACGCCCAGGCCGTGCACGCGATCGGCGGCGCCGGCCGAGGTGTCGATGCGGGAGCCCTCGCGGCGACGAAACAGGTCGTCTGTCTCTGCGACGCCCGGCCCGGAGTCCGACACAGTGAGCACGAGGTCCGCGCCGTCGCCGTAACAGCCGATGCTCACGCGGCGTGGCTCGTGCCCGGCAACCGCGGCACGCACTGCGTTGTCGACGAGATTGCCGAGCACCGCGGCCACATCCTCGACGTCGCCGAGCGGAGACAGCAACAGCGAGTCGGCGGCGACCGACACCCTCACGCCCCGCTCGCCCGCCTCGAGCGCGTGCGCGCCGATGAGCGCGTGCAGCAGGGCATCGCCGATCAGCTCGATGTTCTCGACGGGGTAGTCCACCGGACCGCGCTGCAGCTGTTCGCCGAGGAACTCCCGCGCCTCCGGCCCCCGACCGGCGTCGAGCAGGCCGGCCGCCACGTGCAGGCGATTGGCGAACTCGTGCCGCTGCACGCGCAACGCGCTCGTCATCGCGCGCACCGTTTCGAGGCGTTCGCTCAGTGCCATCAGATCCGTGCGGTCGCGCACGATCAGCACCGTGCCGAGATCGCGACCGTCGCGGCGCACCGGCTGCGCATCGACGTAGAGAACACGCTCGCCAGACACGATGCCGTCTCCCGCCGTTTTTTCGCGCACGGCGACGAGGATGGCCGGCGCGACACCCAGATCGGCGAGGCTCCGGCCCTCCGGCTCAGAGAGACCGAGCAGGCCGCGCGCCGTCTCGTTGCAGAGACGCACCAGCCCGTGTTCGTCTAACGCGACGACGCCGTCGCCCACGCCGTCGAGCACGGCCGCCTGGTTCTGGACGAGCGCCACGAGCTCCTCCGGCTGAAGGCCGAGGGTCAGGCGCTCCCACCGCCGGCGCAACAGCATCGCCGAGAAGGCCGCCAGCAGCAGAGCGGCTGCGGCTGCGGCGACGATTCCGGCGATCAACGTGGGGAGGTCGTTGAAGACGCTCGACGGCTCGAAGCCCACGCTCACCTCGCCGACGGGCGCAGCGCCCTCTCCGTCGGGAGGCAGCACGGGAACTTTCGCCCTGGCCGAGACTCCCAGGGTGCCCTGCTGCCAGGTCACGACCTCTTTTCCGGCGAGCACCTCGCGAAAGTCGGTGCTCACGGGCTGGCCGAGCGCGTCGGCGTCGGGGTGGGCGAGCCGGATGCCGTGGTCGTCGGTGATCACGACGAACAGCGTGCCGGTTCGTTCGGTCACCGCGCCGGCGAGCCTCTGCAGCTCGCCGTCTCGAAGATCCGCAGCCTGGGGTGTGCCCGGATCGGCGCTTGCCCCGGCGACGTCGGCGCGAACCTGCGGGTCGACGGCCACGGTACGGGCGATGTTGAGGGCGGAGTTCTCGGCCTCGGTGCGCAGCTGCTGAATGCCGATGAGCAGGAAGACGACGGCGCACACCGCCACCACTGCGACGGCCGTCGCCGTCTGCAGCAGCACCACCCGCGTCGAGAACCTCATCATTCCTCCACCGTGAGCATAATGCGCTGAACTCGCGCTTCGCGCAGAAGGTCCTCCAATGAGAGATACCGCGCGGTGCGCGCGAGAAGTCCATAGATTCGCGTGATCCGGTTGACGAGGAACGTCTGCCGCAGACAAAGGAGTCGAGATGCACCCTGTTCTCACTGGCCTCGCGGCCGCCGCCGAGGAGGAGGGCTACGACCTGGCCTTCACGCCATCGGATGGCACGCTGGTCGTGCTCGGGTTCGTGATGGTGCTGGCCTTCATGGCGCTCATCATGACGCGTCGACTCACCCCGATGGTCGCACTGATCGTCGTGCCCACCATCTTCGGCCTCTTCGCAGGCGCGGGCTTCGGGCTCGGCGACATGGTGATCGACGCGATCTCGTCGATGGCACCGACGGCCGCGCTGCTCATGTTCGCGATCATGTACTTCGGCATCATGATCGACGTCGGCCTGTTCGATCCGCTCATCCGGCTGATCACCCGTCTTCTCGGAGACGACCCGGCGAAGGTGGTGCTGGGTACCGCCCTGCTCGCGGGCGCGGTTTCTCTCGACGGCGACGGATCGACGACCTTCATCATCACGACCTCTGCGATGCTGCCCATCTACCTGCGGCTCGGAATGAGCCCGGTGGTGCTCACCTGCGTGGCCGGTCTGATGAACGGCACCCTCAACATCGTGCCCTGGGGCGGACCGACGGTGCGCGCGGCATCCGCTCTCTCGCTCGAGCCGACGGACATCTTCGTGCCCATGCTGCCCTCCCTGGGCGCCGGACTCATCATCACCCTCGCGTTCGCCTGGTTCCTCGGTCTGGGGGAGCGCCGCCGCCTGGCCGGGTCGATCGACACGTCACGTCTCGACGGAAGCCGCGGCGACGGCATCTTCGGTGGCCCCCGCCTGTTCCGCGGCGCGGGCTCGGAGCCCGGCGCCGCCGCCACGCTGCACACCGGCAACATCGTCGCGGTGCGCGGCGCCCGAGGCGGGGTCGCAGCGGCGGCGCTCGTCGAAGATGCAGACACGGCCATGGCCGACACGATGCTCGACCCGAACCGGGCGACACTGCGCCCGAAGCTCATCTGGTTCAACCTCATTTTGACGGTCGCCGTCATGGTGCTGCTCGTGCTCGACCTCTTCCCGCTCGCGTTCGTGTTCATGGTCGGCGCCTCGATCGCGCTGATCGTGAACTTTCCGAAGCTCAAGAGCCAGGCCGACGAGATCGTGGCTCACGCGCCGTCGATCGTCGGCGTCGTCTCGATGGTTCTCGCCGCCGGCGTGCTGGTCGGCGTTCTCAACGGCACCGGAATGGTGACGGCGATGGCCTCGTGGATCACCGAGGTGATCCCGGCGGAGATGGGCCCGTTCCTCGCCGTCATCACGGGTGTGCTGTCTATTCCGTTCACATTCTTCATGTCGAACGATGCGTTCTACTACGGCATCCTGCCGGTGCTCGCAGAGAGCGCGTCGCACTTCGGGATCGCTCCGGTCGAGATGGCCCGGGCGTCGATCACGGGACAGCCCGTGCATCTGCAGAGTCCGCTCGTGCCGGCCATCCTGCTGCTCGTCTCGCTCGCCAACGTGAACCTTGGCGATCACCACAAGAAGGTGCTGTGGCGAGCCGTGATCGTCTCGCTGGCGATGCTCGCTGTCGGAGTGCTGGTCGGGTCGATCCCGCTGCGCGCCTGACGCGCGCCGCCCCGGACCGCGGGAGTCCGCGCCTGTTCGGCGCATCCGCTGCTGGTCGACCAGCAGCGCATAGACCGAACGGGCGCGGATGCCGCGGGTTCGGCTCGTGCGCGCTAGCGCGCGGCGGCCGGGCGCACCACGCGGTAGGCCGCCGCGACGATGTCGTCTACCTCGGCGTCGACCGAGACGTCGGCTCCCGTCTCGTCGGTCTCGAGGGGTTCGAAAGCGGCGAGCTGGGAGTCGAGCAGGGATGCCGGCATGAAGTGATCGGCGCGGGCGTTCATGCGGGCCGCGATGAGCTCGCGGGATCCCGACAGGGTGACGAAGACCGTCGTGGGCTCGACCGCTCGGATCGTGTCGCGGTAGGTGCGGCGCAGAGCCGAGCAGGCCAGCACGAGTCCGCTGTCGACGTGCGCGGCGAGCACCTCGCCGATGCGCACCAGCCAGGGTTCCCGATCGATGTCGTCGAGCGGCAGTCCCGCCGCCATCTTCGCGACGTTCGCCTCGGGGTGCAACGAGTCGGCGTCGATGAAGGGAACCTCGAGGCGCTGAGCCAGCAGCGCGCCGACGGTCGACTTTCCCGAGCCGGAGACGCCGCCCACGATCACGAGCTCACGGCCGACGGCGTCGTCGCTGTGGCCGCTCTCGCTGCCCGTCGCCATCAGAGCTTGCCCTGGTAGCTGCTTCCCGCAGGAATGGGCGAGAGCAGGGTGATCTCGGGCGCGGACTCGAGCAGGCCGACCAGAGTCGCGTTCATGCGCGCCACGATCTCGCCCGCCCCGTGGGCCTCGAGGTCCTCGGCCGAGCTCCACTTCTCGAGCATGATGATCGTTCCGTCGGGAGCGTCGTGAATGGCGTAGAGCTCGCATCCCGTCTCGGTGTGCACCTCGGCGATACCCGCCGAGAGCGCACGAACGAGGTCGTCGTGTGCGCCGGCGACCGGGCGGAAAGTGACGGTGACGACGACTGCTTCAGACATGGGACTCCTGGGGGTCGGGTGCAGCGCTGCTGCTGCGCGAAACGAACTCGGCCTGCACCTCGATGAACCGCGGGCCGACGGGCAGCTTGCCCTGCATGCGGCCCAGAACGAGATCAACAGAGTGCCGGGCCAGCATATCGATCGGCTGGCGGATGACGCTGAGCGGCGGCGAGACGAGCTCGGTCCACGGATTGTCGTCGAAGACGACCACCGACAGCTCGCGCGGAATGTCGACGCCCATCTGATAGAGCTGGCGCATGCTCGACTGCACCTGCGCGGTGTTCGCGACCAGCAACGCGGTCGGCCGCTCGGCGAGAGGCATGGCGAGCAGTGCGGCCACCGCGTCGGCTCCGGCATCACCACGGAACGGCACACCTCGAACGAGGGCGGGGTCGGCCGGGATGCCCGCGGCCGTCAACGCCGATTGGTACCCGGCTACGCGCGCGGCACCCGTCGACGTGCTGAGGGGGCCCGAGATCACGGCGACCCGACGGTGGCCGAGGGCGATCAGATGCTGGGTGGCGCTGGCGGCCGAGGCCTCGTTCTGGATGCTGACGACGTCGGTGTTCTCGAGCGATGCGATCGACCGGTCGACGAACACGAGGTCGACTCCCACGTCTTGCAGTCGCGACCACTGATCGATGTTGTCGCCGGTGGGGGTCGCGATGACGCCTCCCACCGATCGGTCGAGCAGTGTGGCGAGCGTCTCCGCCTCGATGTGCGGATCCTCCTGGGTTGTGGTGAGCACGACCTGCACGCCGCGGCCCCTGGCCTCCCAGACGATGCGGTCGGCGAGGCGAGCGAAGAACGGATTGGTGAGGTCGGCCAGCATGAGGCCGATGGTGAGGCCCGCCCCGTTGAGTTCTCGGGCGGCCGCGCGCGGGCGGAAACCCAGCTCGGCGATGGCCGCGACGACCTTCTCACGGGTGGCGACCGCGACGGGCCCCGAGCCGTCGTTCAGCACGCGTGAGACGACCGACACGGAGACACCAGCGGTCGCCGCGACGTCTCTGATGGTCGGTGCCTTCTTCACGGGACCCCTTCGTCGTCGGTGTGGTGTGCGCTCGCATCTCCGTCGCCACAGCTTAGGGCGCGGGCCCTTTTTTGAGCGTTCGAACCGGTCTGTTGACACATCGTATCAGCCGGTGGTACAAAAGTGGTACCGGTTCCATTCCGGGTGAATTTCAACCGAATCAAGCGCGACGAGGATGTCGTGAGGCCACCATCGCCTCTCCTCCTCCGACACGAATCGCACGGATCAGAGAGGTCAACGTGAATCTGCACAAACTGCTCGAAGAACGAGAGCGCGAGGGCAAGCCCATCCGCATCGGACTCATCGGCGCCGGCCGCTACGGCACGATGTACCTCTCGCAGGCCCGCAACATTCCGGGCGTGCACGTCGTGGCCATCGCCGACATCAATGTCGAGCGGGCGAAGGGCGCCTTCGCGCTCGTCGACTGGCCTGCAGACCAGATGGCGGCGGACATCCCCGAGGCTCTGGCCAACCGCACGACCACGATCGTGGCCGACGCCTCGCTGCTCTTCGACGCCGACATCGACGTGATCGTCGAGGCGACCGGAAACCCGATCGTCGGAATCCGGCACGCCCTCGCCTCGATCGAGACCGGCAAGCACATCATCATGGTCACGGTCGAAGCGGATGCCCTGGCGGGGCCGGCCCTGCAGAAGCGCGCCGAGAAGGCCGGGGTCGTGTACTCGATGGCCTACGGCGATCAGCCCGCTCTCATCATGGAGCTCGTCGACTGGGCTCGCACCAGCGGCTTCGACGTGGTCTGCGCCGGCAAGGGCGCGAAGTTCCTCGAGCACTACCACCAGATGAACCCCGACAATGTCTGGGAGAACTGGGAGTTCTCGAAGGAGCTCACCGACTCCGGTCAGCTCAACCCCTACATGCACACCAGCTTCCGCGACGGCACCAAGGCGGCCATCGAGATGGCCGCCGTCGCCAACGCCGCCGGCCTCGTCCCCTCAGACGAGGGCCTCACCTTCACTCCCGGCGACGTCGAGGAGATCGCGACGATCAGTCGCCCCACATCGCTCGGCGGTGCCCTGGCGCACGAGGGCACAGTCGACGTGATGTCGAGCGTCAACCGCGACGGCTCCTGGATCCCTCACAACACCCAGGAGGGTGTCTACGTGGTCGTGAAGGCGACCAACGCCTACGTCTCGACCTGCTTCGACGAGTACCCGTGGCATCCAGACCCCACCAAGCAGTACGCGGCGCTCTACCGCCCCTATCACTACGTGGGTCTCGAGCTGAACGTGTCGATCGCGAACGCCGCGCTGCGCGGCATCTCGACCGGCCAGCCCGACGGCTTCTACGGAGACGTCGTCGCGACCGCGAAGAAGGATCTGAAGGCCGGCGAGTTCCTCGACGGCGAAGGGGGCTACACCGTCTACGGCAAGCTCGTCTCGGCGAAGCACTCCGTGGCCACCGGTGCGCTGCCTGTCGCCCTCGCCCACCACGTCGAACTCCGCAACGACGTCGCCCAGGGCGAGACCGTCGGCTGGGACGACGTGATCATGGACGACTCCCTCGCCGAAGCCCTCGAACTGCGCCGCGAAACCGAAGCGCTGCTCGTCGACTCCTCACTCTCCCGCTGACCCGAGCGGAAGAGCCGCGCGGCCAGAGCCGCATAGCTCAGAGTCAACCGGGGATCATCCGGGGATCGTCCTCCCCTGAACACCCGCACCGGATGCGACTGCCAGAATCGATTTCGAGCAGTCGGCGTGCGGCATTCTCACCCTCAACACCCACGGCACGACAACCTTCCAATGAAGAAAGGGACCTCATGAAGATCCGCACCCTCGGCGTCGCCCTGGCCGGAGGAGCAGCACTCGTTCTGCTCGCCGGCTGCACCGCCACACCCGACGGCGACACCGGGTCGGCGACCGGCTCAGCCGGTTCGATCGTCTCGCTCGTCGACGCGTCGAAGACCACCAAGGTCGACGACGTCACCGCTGAGCTCGGCAAGCCCTCCGTTCCCGACGGAGCCAAGCTCTGCTACGTGACCCGCACACTCTCGAACGAGTTCTGGGGTTACGAGCGCGACGGCTTCGAGAAGCGCGCCAAGGAACTCGGCGTCGACTACCAGACGTTCGACGTGACCGACGAGTCGTCGATCACCGAACAGCTGGACAAGGCCAAGAGCGCCATGAATCAGGGCTGCTCCGCCCTCCTCGCCTCGCCGATCTCGGCGACCGGCCTCGACTCCGTGTTCGAGTCCGCCCTGGCCGACGGCATCCCCGCCGTCGTGCTCAACGATGCCAAGAGCTCGGTGCCCGGAGTCGTGTACGTCGGCCCCGATGCGACCACGATCGGTGCCACGGCGGCTGACTACATCGCAGAGAAGCTGCCCGACGGCGGCAAGGTCGCGATGATCGAGGGCGACCCCGGCTCGAGCAACGCGATCAACCGCGGCGACGGCTTCACCAAGCAGATCGCCACACACCCGAACCTGCAGATCGTCGCCTCGCAGACGGCGTCGTGGGATCAGACGAAGGCCCAGGAGATCGCCACCACGATGCTCACAGCCAACCCCGACATCAAGGCGTTCTACTCGCAGAACGACGGGATGGCCCTGGGCGTGCAGGCCGCCATCGACGCCAAGGGGCTCACCGGCCAGGTTCTGCTCGTCGGCACCGACGGCATTCCCCAGGCCAAGAAGCAGATCGCCTCGGGCGGGTTCACCGCCACGGTGAGCGAGCTGCCGACCACCGAGGGCGCGACCGGCGTCGACGTGGCGCTCTGGCTGCTCGCCGGCAAGAAGGTTCCCGGCTGGGTCGACGTGCCCGCGTTCATCGTCGACAGCGCGAACGTCGCCGACTACCCGACCGGCATGCCGTAACCATCCACGATCCGGTGGGCGCCCGACCCGGCGCCCACCGGCATCCAGGCCCCTCGTCACCCGGCGCGGGCTGACCGCACCCGACGCACCAGACCGACGCATAGAAAGGTGAACCATGGCCGAGCACTTGCTCGTGGTTCGCGACATCGCCAAATCATTCCCGGGAGTGCGCGCACTCGACGGCGTGAGCTTCACGCTCGAACGAGGAGAGATCCGCACCCTGGCCGGAGAGAACGGCGCAGGCAAGAGCACCCTCCTGGGAATCCTCGGCGGCGCGTTGCGGCCCGACCGCGGCTCGATCACCATCGACGGTGTGCGCCGCATGGAGTACACCTCGCGCCGAGCCCTCGCCGAGGGTGTGCGCATCGCCCAGCAGGAGCCGGCCATCGTGCCGCAGCTGAGCGTCGAACAGAATCTGCTGCTCGGCCTCACCCGCCAGCAGCGCAAGGCGTCGGCCGACGACATCGATCGGGCTCTGAAAGACGTGGCGCAGATGGGCTTCCCGATGGATGCGCGCACGCCCGTCTCGCGGCTGAGCCCCGCACAGCGGCATGCGCTCACGATCGCCCGCGCCTTCGCCTTCGGCGCGAAGATCGTCGCGCTCGACGAGCCGACCACGAGCATGCTCGAACACAACGTGGCCGAGGTGCTCTCGCGGGTTCGCGAGATCGCGCACGGTCGCGGCGTCGGCGTGATCTACGTGTCGCACAAGATGCCCGAGGTCATGAGCGTCTCCGACACCGTCGTCGTGCTGCGCGACGGCAAACCCGCTTTCGACAGGCCGATCACCGAGACCTCGTCTGACGACATCGTCCGGCGCATGGTCGGCCGCGAACTGCTCTCGTTCGAGCGGCAGCATCCGGTCGATCCCGCGGCGCCCGTGCACTTCGAGGCGAGTGACGTGAGCCACCCCACCTCCAGCGCACCGCTGTTGATCTCGGTCAGAAAGGGCGAGGTCGTGGGCATCGCCGGGCTCGTCGGCTCGGGTCGCACCGAGTTCCTGAGGTCGATCATTCGTGCCGACGAGGGGTCGCGCAGCAGCGTGACCATCGCGGGCAAGCCGGTGAAGATCCGCTCACCGCGCGACAGCCGCACGGCCGGCATCGCCTTCATCCCCGAGGATCGCAAGGCGCAGGGCCTCGTGCTGCAGACTCCGGCCTACGCCAACGTCGCCCTCACCGCAGACGGCCAGCTCAACGGCTTCGGCCCTTTCATCAGCAAGAAGAAGCAGATCGCGATGGCCGAGGCGATGGGCAAGCGCATGTCGCTGCGGCCGGCGAATGTCACGCTCAACGCCCGTCAGTTCTCGGGCGGAAACCAGCAGAAGCTGGTGATCGCCAAGTGGATCTGGCTGGGCGCCACCGTCTACCTCTTCGACGAGCCCACCAAGGGCGTCGACGTGGGAGGCAAGGTCGAGATCTACGAGCTCATCGACCAGCTCGCCTCAGAAGGCAACGCCGTGATCGTGGTCTCGAGCGACCTTCCCGAGATCATCTCGATCAGCGACCGCGTGCTCGTGATGCGGGCCGGAGAGTTCGTCTCCGAGCACACCGGCGCCGACATCAACGAGCACAGCATCGTGGCCAATGCCATGGGCGTCTCGCCGCAGTCGCCGGAGCCGTCACAGAACGACGCGGCACCCGCAGCTTCCGTCCCCTCCCCAGAACGTACTGACCCCGCAGACACCGGCGCCGACGCTTTCGGCGCAGCGAAAGGAACATCATGAGCAGCGCAACCCCAGACGGGATCGCCCTGCGACCCCGGAGGCAGATCAACTTCCAGGCGTTCGGCATCTACATCGCGGCGATCGTTCTCTTCATCGTGCTGGGGCTCCTCAATCCCAACTTCCTGACCGCGGGCAACCTGCGCGATGTCGCGGTCTCGGCCAGCGTCAACGCCATCATCGGCATCGGTCTCACCTTCGTGATCATCACGGGCGGCATCGACCTGTCGGTCGGCGCCATCGCCAGCTTCGTGGGCATCGTCAGCGCGACGCTCATGGTGAACGGCGGGATCCCTCCGGCCATGGGCCTGATCGCGGGCATCATCCTCGGCATCGTGTGCGGCGCCGTGAACGGGCTGCTCATCACCAAGCTCCGGCTGCCTCCGTTCATCGCCACTCTCGGAACGATGAGCGTCTTCCAGGGCTGCGCCTACGTCGCGACGAACGGAAAGCCTGTCTACGACGTGCCGAAGGAGTTCGTGCTGCTGTTGAACAGCTACGTTCTCGGAATCCCCGTCGTGGTCATCGTGGTCGCGGTCGTCGCCGTCGGCGCGGGGTTGCTGCTGCGCAAGACCGTCTTCGGCCAGAACGTCATCGCCGTCGGCGGCAGCGAAGAGACGGCCTGGCTCTCTGGGGTGCGCGTGCACCGCGTCAAGATCGCCGTGTACTGCCTGGCCGGCGGCCTCTCGGCGCTGGGCGGACTCGTGATCGTGGCCCGCATCAACGCGGCGCAACCCGACGCAGGGTCGCCGTATCAGTTGACCGCCATCGCCGCGGCCGTGATCGGCGGCGCGAACCTGATGGGCGGTGAGGGCCGCATCGCGGGAACCCTCGTCGGCGCCGTCATCCTCGGCGCGCTCACCAACGGCCTCGTTCTGCTGAACGTCCCGAGCTTCTACGAGCAGATCGTCACCGGACTCGTGGTGCTCATCGCCGTGTCGCTCGATCAGGGCAGCAAGGGCTGGCCCATGCTGAAGCGCAGCAACAAGAAAGATCTCACCGCGGCTCCGCCGACCGCGTCGACCTCGGCCGTGCGTTCGTGACGGGCGCGGCCGGGCCGCTCGCGTCGCTCGACGGCGCCGCGGTCCTCGTGACCGGTGGCTCCGGCCTCATCGGCCGGGCGGCCGTGTCGGCGCTGCTCGCCGAGGGCGCTCGGGTCACGGTCTTCGATCGTGCGGATGCCCCGGGTTCCGAGCGTGAGTCGGTCACGTTCATCGCGGGCGACGTCACCGAGCAGGCCGCCGTGCGTTCCGCGGTCGCAGACATGGATGCCGTGGTGCATCTGGGCGGGTACGCAGGCCTGGGCATGGCCGACGCCGTCGAGACCTACCGGGTCAACACGATCGGAACGTTCACGGTGCTGGCCGAGGCCGCCGCTGCGGGAGTGCGCAAGATCGTCTACGCGTCGAGCATCAACGCGAACGGGTACCCGCTCGGCAGCGACGAGGTGCTGCCTCCCGTATTCCCCTACGACGAAGACGCGGCCCCGCACATCTCCGACGAGTACTCCCTCTCGAAGCTGGCCGGTGAAGACGCCGCCCGCATGGTCGCGGCCCGCTGGGGCGTCTCCGTCACGGGGCTGCGCTTTCCGCTGGTGCGCGACATCACCGCCGACGGCGGGCGCGTCTTCGGCGCGCACCTGAGGGCTGCTCTTGCGGGCGACCCTCGGCGGCAGGCGGCCGAGGGCTGGAGCTACCTCGATGTCTCGGATGCTGGGCGCTCGATCGTCGCCGCGCTCCTCGGTGACACACCGCCCGCGCCGGGGATCCTGGTGGCCGCGCCCCTCACCTATCTGACGACTCCCACCGAGGAGGCGCTCGATCTGTTCGCTCGGTCTGTGCCGCGTCGACCCATCGCGGGGCGCGGGGTAGGACTCTATCTCGATCGCTCGCGTGAGTTGCTGGGCTTCGAGGCGTCTGTTCTGCTCGACGAGGTGGCGCCCGATCAGCTCGTCGACCTGGCTGCCGTCGATCCGGGCGCCGAGGGCGAGGCGCGCGGGTGACCGTCGCCGAGGCATCCGGCCGCTCGTCGGTACCGGTCTCGCTTCTCGGGCTCGGCCCGATGGGCGAGCCGATGGCGCGCAGCCTGCTGGCCGCCCTCGGAGAGCTGACCGTGTGGAACCGCACGGCATCCAAGGCCGACGGACTGGCTGCTCTCGGCGCGGTCGTCGCGGGCACACCCCGCGAGGCCGCGGCCGAGGTGACGCTGACCGTGTTGCCCGATCTCGCGCAGGTTCGCGGGCTGTTGGACGGCGCCGACGGCCTGCTGGCCGGATGGGCGGAACGCGGCATCGAGCATCCGGTACTCGTGGTGCACGGAACGGTCTCGGCCGTGGCTGTCGCCGACTTCGCCGCCGAGATGCGGCTGCATGGCGTCTCTGTCGTGGATGCGCCGCTGAGCGGGGGCACGATCGGCGCGCGCGACGGCACGCTCAGCATCATGGTCGGGGCAGACGAGGCGGTGCTGCCCCGGGTGCTTCCTCTCTTCGGCCACATGGGCACGACCGTGCGCGTTCTGGGCCCGAGCGGAGCCGGCGCCCTGGCGAAGGCGTGCAACCAGATCGTCGTCGCGGGGGTAGTGACCGCGGTGTCGGAGGCGATGCTGCTGGCGCGCTCGGCGGGGCTCGACCTCGCCGTGCTGCGTGAGCTTCTGCAAGGGGGGCTGGCCGCCACGGCGGTGTTGCAGCAGAAGGGGCAGAACTTCATCGACGAGGACTTCGCGGCCGGGGGCAGCGCCACGAATCAGCTGAAGGATCTGCGCTTCATCGACGAGGCTGCGCGGGCGCGCGGGCTCGAACTGCCGGTCACCTCGGCCGTGACCGGGCTGTTCGAGGAGATGATCGACTCGGGTCGCGGCGAGCTCGACCACACGGGGGTCTACCTGACTATCGAGGAGCACGGAGTGAAGAATGACTGAGTTGCAGATCGTCGACGCGCACCACCACCTCACCGACCTGAGCCGGTCGTACCCCTGGCTCGAGGGGCCGGCAGAACCTTTTCGCTATCACGGCGATGACCGCCCGCTGCGCCGCTCGTATTCGCTCGACGACTACCTCGCCGACACGCGCGGCTACGAGCTCATCGGCTCGGTGCACATCGAGAACGGCGCCCTCTCGCCTGAAGACGAGACCCGCTGGATCGCCGCCGTGGCCGCCGAGCGGGGCTTGCCGAGCGCTCACGTCGCGAAGGTCTCGCTGCTCGACCCGGATGCCGCGGCGCAGTTGCGCGCGCACGCCGAGGTCGGTATCGTGCGCGGCATCCGCGACATCCTCAACTGGCACCCTGACCCGGTCTACACGCACCGCGATCGCGCCGACATCATGACCGACCCCGTGTGGCGAGCGAACTTCGCCTCGCTGTCCGGCCTCGGGCTGTCGTTCGATCTGCAGGTGTTTCCGTCGCAGCTGCTGGAGGCCGCCGAGCTGGCCGCCGAGCACCCCGAGGTGAGCATCGTGCTCGACCACGCGGGCATGCCCATCGGGCGCGATCGGTCGTCGCGCGCGGAGTGGGCGACGGGAATGAGATCGCTTGCGGCCCGCGAGAACGTGGTGACCAAGGTGTCGGCGCTGGGAACGAACGATCACGACTGGACCAGCGAGTCGATCACGCCCTTCGTACTCGAGACCATAGAGATCTTCGGGCCGTCGCGCACGATGTTCGGCAGCAACTTTCCTGTCGACAGCCTCTACTCGAGCTTCGGCGAACTGTTCGACGCCTTCGACGAGCTCACGACGGACCTGTCCGACGAAGAGAGACACGAGCTGTTCGTGGCGACGGCGACGCGGGCCTACCGGCTGTGAAGCGCCGGCGCCACCTTGTCAACGGCGGCGGCCGCGCGGTGCGCTCGGCCTAGTCTGAGCCGTGACCTCCTCTGACCGCACCCGCTGGATCTTCGCCGGACAGCTCGGACCCCTCTTCGACGATGGCGGCCCGATGATGATCATCGAGGCCCGCTCCGTGTTCGGGCGGCGACCCATGCACCGGGCGAAGGCGCATCTGTTGCTCTCAGCCATGCGGCACCGGGCCGCCGACCTCGGCGATCGCGTCGAGTACCACCGGGTCGAGCGCTACTCCGACGTGCTCGACAGTAGAAGCAGCGGCGACGACCTCGAGGTGATCGATCCCACCTCGTGGGCCGCGCGACGCTTCGTGCGCGAGCGAGGCATCCATGTTCTGCCGAGCCGCGGCTTCGTCACGAGCGAGGCCGACTTCGCCACCTGGGCCGACTCGCGCCAGGGCAAACGCCTGTTGCTCGAGGACTTCTATCGCGGCGTGCGCGAGCGAACGGGCGTGCTGATGCGCGGCGATCAGCCCGAGGGCGGCAAGTTCAACTTCGATCACGACAACCGAAACCCGCCGCCGAAGAACGCCGCCGGTCTCGGGCTTCCCGATCCGTGGTGGCCCGTCGAAGACGAGATCGACGACGAGGTGCGCGCCGACCTCGACCGCTGGCAGAGCGAGGGTGCGGTGCAGCTCGTCGGCGACGACGGCCCGCGTCGTTTCGCCGCCACGGCCGCCGAGGCGGAGCAGGCGCTCGCCGACTTCGTCGAGGTGCGCCTGAACGACTTCGGCCCCTTCGAAGACGCCATGCTGTCGGGCGATTGGACGATGTCGCACTCCCTGCTCAGCGCCCCGATGAACCTCGGCCTGCTCGACCCGATGCACGCCATCGAGACCGTCGAGGCCGAGCACGCCGCCGGACGCGCTCCGCTCTCGAGCGTCGAGGGCTTCGTGCGCCAGATCATGGGATGGCGCGACTACGTCTGGCACCTCTACTGGTATCTCGGCGAGGGGTACCGCACCGGCAACAACGCCCTGGATGCGCGCCGGCCGCTTCCCGAGCAATTCCGGCTTCTCGACGCGGCGGCCATCCGGTCGAACTGTCTGCGGGAGACGATCGACGGGATGCGCAGGCACGGCTGGGCCCATCACATCCAGCGCCTGATGGTGCTCGGAAACTGGGCGTTGCAGCACGGCTACGACCCGGTAGAGCTGAACGACTGGTTCGTCGACATGTTCGTCGACGGCACGCCGTGGGTGATGCCCGCGAACGTGATCGGCATGTCGCAGCACGCCGACGGAGGCATCGTGGCGACGAAGCCCTACGTCTCGGGTGGGGCGTACATCGACCGCATGTCGGACTATTGCGGCGGGTGCGAGTTCAATCCCAAGGTGCGCCTCGGCGAGAACGCGTGTCCGTTCACCGCCGGGTACTGGGCGTTTCTCGACCGGGTCGAGCCGCGCATCCGGCACAACCACCGCATGGCGCAGCCGCTCAGCGGGCTGCGACGGCTGGCCGATCGCGAGGCGGTCGTCGATCAGGAGCTGCACCGCGACTCGTGGTGACGGTGCAGGTGCCGCCGGTTCTTCGATACGGTCGAATCATGACGTGGCGACGCAGGGCAAGAGTGTTCGCCGCTGTTCTTCTCGGATCGTCGGTGCTCGCGTCGGGCCTCGCCGGATGCTCTGTTCTGCTGCCCAAGGCGCCCGAGTCCGTGTCGGCCGCAGCTGCCACCGCCGAGGAGTCGCTCTCGGGAGCGCCGGGCGTCGCGTCGGTCTCGACCGAGGTGACACTGCGCGACTACCGAGGCGAGGGGTCGATCTCCGAACCCGACGCCTGGGTGGTGATCCTCACGGTCAACGCCGCCACGGGTGGGCGCGACCTCGAGCGTGCGGCCGACGAGGTCGTCGACGCGCTCGTGCAGGCTCGGCCGGATGCGCACATCACCGCGGTGATCGTCGCGCCGCAGCTGGCGGGTGACGTGGATGCCGAGATCCTCTTCGACGAGGACCTGCACGCCGGGGTCGCGGCCGAACGGGTGACGGCCGCGCGAGAGTTGTCGGCCGTCGACGGTGTGAGCCGGGTGACTGTCGGGCGAGATGACAAGCCTCCGAGGGTGGAGGCGGTCGGGCTCGACGAGTGGGCCGAGGTGGCGACGGCGATCCGAGCGGTCCCCGGGTTCGGCGTCGGCGCATTGCAGAATCCGTCCCTCATCGCCCCGATCGACTCGGGTGAGTCGTGGTCGGGCGATGGCTCAGACGGGGTGCACCTCGAGCTCGGCGCCCTGACGCCCTCGTCTTCGATGATCGAGGAAATCACCCGGCTCGCCGCGGATCACACGGTGCGCTCGATCTCGTTCTCCTCGGGTGAGGATCTTTTGCCGACGGGCGGTGCCGCCGCGGAGCGGTCCTCAGTGACCGTGGATGTCGAGACGAGCGCCGACGCCGAGAAGCTCGCGGATCGTCTCGCCGGACTCGTCGATCAGCGGTACTGGACCCAGGGATCGGGCCGACCGTCGTTCCAGGTCGTGTCGCCCGTGGGGGACAGCGCAGACAGCTCGGCCATCGTCGGTTACGTCGGATTGCCTCGCGGATCGGCGGAGCCCGACGACCTGCCGGCCGCGACGGGCGTTCGGTAGGGTGCCAGACATGAGCTTCACGACAACATCGCCCCGTATGTCTTTCGGAACCGCTATCGGCACCGGCTTTCGCAAGTACGCCGACTTCAACGGTCGTGCAGGGGTCGCAGAGTTCTGGTGGTTCATTCTCTTCGTCGTTCTCGTGAATGCCGCGACCCGGTTCTTCGACACGATGCTTCCGCACTCACTCGCGGTGTTCGACGCGGTGCCGTTGGTTCCCTACGGCGCCGCTGATGGGCCCTTCTCGGCGCTGTGGGCGCTCGGAACCCTCGTTCCCGTGCTGGCCGTGGCGGTGCGCCGACTGCGCGACGGCGGCAACTCGTGGGCCCAGCTCTTCTGGCTGCTTCTGCCTGTCGTCGGTCTGATCCTGATGGCCATTCGGATGTGCGACCCCTCGAAGCCGTCGGCACCCGCGCAGGATGCGCCGGTTCGGGACGCGCCGATCGTCTGACGGAGCGGCCGCGGTAGACGCGGGTCAGCTCCAGAAGCCGCGGTGGGGTTCGGCCCGAAGATGCCCCTGATGGGGGACTGTTACAACCCGTCACGACTTGGGTAGCCTCGACCGACGCCCCAGATCTGCATCGCATCGACGCCGATGAGTGGGCGCGCATCAAGGGGAACACTGTGACGCATTCGCGTATTCGAACGATCGTTTTCGGGCTGGCGCTCGCCGTGACCGTATTCACGACGGTGTCGTGCGCATCCGGATCGCCCGCCGGAGGCGTGGCGGAGCCCGCCGGATTCGTAGCGAAGTCGAGCGCGACGCCGACGCCGACGCCGAAGCCGGTTGTTGTTGTCACGAACGTCGATGTGGCGGAGCCCATCCCCTTCGGCGCCGTGTCCGTCGAGGACGGCAATCTCGATGCGGGACAGAGCGCGATCACCACAAACGGGTCGAACGGCACGAAGACCACGACGTGGGCCGTGACGACCGTCGATGGTGTCGAGACCGGCCGTACCGTCGTGACGAGCGTGACGAGCGTCGCTCCGGTCGATCAGGTCACATCGGTCGGCACCCGCGTGCCGCCGCCCCCGCCTGCTCCAGAACCTGCTCCCATCGCCGACGGCGGCGGATGCGATTCGAACTACTCCGGTCCCTGCGTGCCGATCGCATCCGATGTGGACTGCGCCGGGGGTTCCGGCAACGGGCCCGCGTACGTTTCGGGGCCGGTGTACGTGGTCGGCGCCGACATCTACGACCTCGACCGAGATGGCGACGGAGTCGCCTGCGATAAGTAGCGCCGGCCGGCTAGTGCATCGGCCGTCGCATCTCAGCTAGCGCGGATCGGTCCGCGGGTCAGCTCCAGAAGCCGCGGTGGGGCTCGGCGGCCTGCTCTTCGAGTGCCGGGCCGGCGACCACGACGGTGCGCTGGCCGCGGGCCAGTACCTCTCTGCTCGGCAGATCGAGGGTCGGGTTCTGCGGGTCGTCGCCGGTGAGGGGGATGAGATCCTGCTCGGGAAGGGCGTAGACCATCCGCCCGATGCCCGCCCAGTAGATCGCGCCGGAGCACATGGCGCAGGGCTCGCAGCTCGTGTAGAGGGTGAAGCCGCGCAACTCGGCGAGCGAATACCGCTTCGTCGCGAGGCGCACGAGGTTGGTCTCGGCGTGGCCCGTCACATCGGAGTGCGTGACCACCGTGTTCTCGGCCTCGAGCACCTGCGCGCCGGACTCGTCGGTGAGCACGGCCCCGAAGGGGTGGTTGCCATGCTGCTTCGCCTCGATCGACACGAAGATCGCGCGGCGCAGGTGTGAGAGGTCTGACTCGGAGACGGTCGTCGAGAAGGTCGGCATGAGATCAATGTATGGGATCCGTGCTCCCTGTCGACAGGCTCAGGGCGCGGAGGGCTACTCCGCGACGTCGATGAGCACCTTCCCGACGACGCCCGACTCCACCGCGTCATGCGCGGCCGCGGTCTCCTCGAGCGAGAACCGTGTGATCGGCAGCCCGGCCTTCTCGCCGGCGCCCAAGACGCCCGCGGCCAGCGCCTCGGAGACCGAGCCCAGCGCATCCTGTTTCTCGTCGTCGCTCACCGTGTAGGTGAGCAGAAAACGCAGCCGCACGTTGCGCCCCATGGCCGGTCCGATCGGCAGCGACACCCGATCGTCTGCGTCGGAGGCGTAACTCACTATGGTGCCGCCGCGCGAGATGATCTTCTCGTCGAGCTCGACGTTGGCCTGCAGATTGACTTCGACGATCGTGTCGACGCCTTTCGGCGCGAGCTTCTTGACGGCCGCGGCGACGTCGTCGGTCGTGTAGTCGATGATGTTCTCGGCCCCGGCGCGGCGGGCGAGTTCGGCCTTCTCATCGGACGAGACCGTGGTGATGACGAGCGCCCCGGCCCAGGTTGCGAGCTGAATGGCCGCGTGGCCCACCGCCCCCGCCCCTCCCGACACGAGGACGACGCGGCCCTCGAGCGAGCCCGGCGACAACCGTCGGGGCAGGTTCTCGTTGGCAGCAAGCGCCAGAGCCGCGGTCAGAGCCGGGATGCCGAGGCTCGCGCCGTCGTCGAAGGTCGCGTTCTCGGGCAGCTCGACGGCATGAGAGGCGGGCAGGGTCACGAAGTCCTGGGCCGTGCCGATGTTCGTGCCGAAGGCCACGTCCCAGAGCCAGACCCGGTCGCCGACCGAGAACTGCGTCACGCCCTCGCCGACCGCATCGACGACGCCCGCGCCATCCTGGTTCGGAACCTTCGGCTCGTCGAAGTCGCCGCTGCCGGCACCGGCGCCGGCGCGGGACTTCCAGTCGGTCGGGTTCACGCCCGAGACGACGACGCGCACGCGGATCTCGCCGCTCTGCGGCTCGACCTTCTCGCGTTCGGTGAGAGCGAGAACGCTCGAATCTCCGGTGCGGTCGTAGGTGATCGCGCGCATGATGTGCCTCTTTCTGTCGTGATGCCGCCGGTGCCGTTGCCACAACTCAGGAAGAAACGAGGTGGCGTGTACGAGAACCGCTCGCCTACGACGTTATTCCTGAAAACGGGCGAGCAGTAGCCCCCGGGGCGTCGGCGAGGCCTGTGCGGGCGGGGTGCTCCTACAGTCGCTGACTTCGCGACAGTACTGTCTGGATGATGACGACCGCCGCGAGGAATCCGCCTGACACCACCGCCTGCACCGACGAGCTGAGCGAACCGACCTGGTTGATCAGGTTCTGGATCACGCTGAGCAGCAGCACGCCCGCGACGGTTCCGATGAGGTTGCCCCGACCGCCGACGAGCAGTGTGCCGCCGATCACCACGGCGGAGATCGCGTTCAGCTCGAGGCCGACGCCCACGGTCGGCACGCCCGACGACGAGTAGGCGGCGTTGAGCGCCCCGGCGAGCCCGGCGCAGAGGCCGCTGATCACGTAGACACCGAACTTCACCCGGGCGACGGGCAGGCCCATGAGGGTCGCCGCACTCTCCGATCCGCCGACAGCGAGCACCGACTGGCCGCCCCTCGATCGGGCCAGCAGCACCGTTCCGACGACCACCACAGCGACGGCGATCACGACGGGCCAGTGGATGCCGACGAGGGAGTCCTGGCCTAGTGCGATGACGCCGGGATCGGTGATCAAGGGAGTGGTCGACCCCCCGTTCGTCGACGCCAGCACGAGTCCGCGCACGCCGAGGAGGCCCGCAAGGGTGACGATGAACGGCGCCATCTTGCCGTAGGCGATGAGTGCGCCCTGAACCGCGCCGATGAGTCCACAGACGATGAGTGGAAAGAGGATCGCGCCGGCCAGTCCGAACGTGGATCCGTAGGCCCCGAGCACTCCTCCGAGCGCGAAGACCGATCCGACCGAGAGGTCGATCCCACCGGTCAGGATGACGAACGTCATTCCCGCTCCGACGATCAGCAGGAACGAGGACTGCGTCAAGATGTTCGTGAAGTTGCCCGCGGTGGGGAAGGTCGGAAAAGCGATGCTGCCGACGACGAGCAGGATGACGAGCACCACCGCCGCGCCGTAGCTCTGAAGCAGGCCGGCGATGCGCTCGCGGGAGGCCTGCGAGTCGGTGGTGGGACCCGCCGCCGGTTCGAGTGTCGTGGTCATTTGGTGAAGACCTTTCCGCGCTGGATGTAGACGGCGAACAGGATGATGACGGCCTGCGCGATCTGTGAGTAGGCATCCGGAACGTTGTGTTTGATGAGGGTCGCGCTGATGAACTGCAGCAGGAGCGCGCCGGCTACCGTGCCGATGACTTTGACCTGGCCGCCACTCAGCGGTGTGCCGCCGACGACGACGGCGGTGATCGCCGAGAGTTCGATGAGGTTGCCGAGGGTCGACGGCACGGATGCGCCCAGCCGGGCGGTCCCGATCACGCCGGCGACGGCGGCGAGACCTGCGGCGAGAACATAGGTCAGAAGCAGGATGCGCTTGACCGGCAGCCCGGAGAGCTCGGCGGCGCGACGGCTTCCGCCGATCGCGATCAGCTGCTTGCCGAAGGTGGTCTTGTTGACCAGGAGGGCAACGGCGGCGACGAGCACGACAGCCACGATCACGCTGTAGGGAACGCCGCCGAGCGAGTCTCGACCGAGGGCGAGGATGCCGGGGTCGGTGACGCTCTTGAGCTGCTCATTGGCGATCAGCAGTGCGATGCCGCGACCGGCGACCATGAGGGAGAGGGTGGCCACGATCGGCTGCACGCCGATCAGGGCCACCATCGTTCCGTTGGCGACGCCGATCACGCATCCGGCGAGCACCGCGATGATCACGGCGGGCACGAGCCCGTAGCCGATGTACAGAGGGATCATCGCGGCCGCGAGAGCCATGACGGCACCGACCGAGAGATCGATTCCCTCTGTCCCGATCACCAGGGCCATTCCGAGTGCCACGATCAGCACGGGCACCACCTGCACGAACTGCGTGCGGAAATTGTCGATGGCGAAGAAGTTCGGAGTGAAGAAGAGGTTGTAGATCAGCAGCACGACGATGGCGATGTAGACGCCGTACTTCTGCAGGATGCCGAGCACCACGCCGCGACTGGGCATGGAGACGGTGACGGATGCTTGCGTCATGCGATGTCCTTGGGGTCTTCGGAGATGTGGCCTGCGGGGCTGGGTTCGGCGAGGGAGGAATCGCCCGCGAGGGCCGCGAGAAGGGAGCGTTCGTCGACGTGTTCGCCGGTGAGTTCGGTCTCGATCGAGCCGTCACGCAGAACGATCACGCGCCCCGACCCTTCGACGACCTCTTCGACCTCGCTCGACACGAGCACGATCGCGAGGCCCTCGTGGGCCAATTCGTCGATGAGAGACTGCACTTCGGCCTTCGCTCCCACGTCGATTCCGCGCGTGGGCTCGTCGAGCAGCAGTACCTTGGGCGACATAGCGAGCCAGCGCGCGATCATGACCTTCTGTTGATTTCCGCCCGAGAGCTCCGAGACGATCTGGTCGGGGCTTGAGACCTTGATGTGCAGGCGCTTGATGAACACGTCGACGATGGCGTCCTGCTTGCGCTTCGACGAAAACCCGGCCAGCGAGAGCTTGGGGAGTGCGGCGAGCACGATATTGTCGCGGACCGACAGGTTGGGCACGATGCCCTCGCTCTTGCGATCCTCGGGGAGCATCACGATGCCCGCGCGAATGGCCGCGGGAACCGAGCCGCTGCGCACGACCTTGCCGTCTACCTTGACCGTGCCGCGGTCGAGCTGCATCACGCCGGACAGGCCCTTCAGGGTCTCCGATCGGCCCGAGCCCAGAAGGCCGCCGAGGCCCACGACCTCGCCGGGACGGATCGACAGGGTGACGGCGTCGATCTGGTGCTTGCGGCTGAGGTCGGATGCCTCGAGGACAGGAGGTGCGTCGCTTTCGTTGGCGGCACGGAACGCCGTCAGTCCGCCGCGCTGCACCTTCTCGACCGATCGTCCCAGCATCAGCGAGATCAGCTCGACGCGGGGAAGCTCGTGCAGACCGCCGACATGCACGACCCGGCCGTCTCGCAGAACCGTGACCCTGTCGCACACGCGATAGATCTCATCCATTCGGTGCGACACGTAGATGATCGCGATGCCGCGTTCGCGGAGCAGGCCGATGACGCGGAACAGCGTCTCGACCTCGCGGGCCTCGAGCGACGAGGTCGGCTCGTCCATGATCACGACGCCGGCATGGATGCTGACGGCGCGGGCGAGCGCGACCATCTGCTGCACGCCGAGCGCGAGGCTGCGGAGCGGGCGGCGCACGTCGACCTGGATGCCGTACTCGTCGAGGAGCGCGCGCGCGTCGGCATACATGCGCCGAAAGTCGATGAGGCCGAGGCGGGTGCGCGGTTCGCGGCCGAGGTAGATGTTCTGGGCCACGCTCATGAGCGGAACCAGGTTCACCTCCTGGTAGATCGTCGAGACACCCGACTTCTGGGCGTCGAGGGGGCGGGCGAATGTGGTCTGCGCGCCGTCGAGGAGGAGCTCGCCCTCGTCTGGTTGGTAGACCCCGGTCAGAACTTTGATCAGGGTCGATTTACCGGCGCCGTTCTCGCCCATCAGGGCGATGCTCTCGCCGGCGCGGATCTGAAAGTCGATCGAATCGAGAGCGGTGACGCCCGCGAATCGTTTCGTCACAGACCGCGCCTCGAGCACGGGCACGCTGGGGGAGGCGGTGGACTCCGTCGTCACGATTGTTCTCTTCTCTTCATCGAGCATCTCTTCATCGAGCGCCGATGTGCCGGCGGAGGACTCGGCCTCCGCCGGCACATCGGGTTGGGGGTGGTGACTAGAAGGCCGAGTTCACCTTGTCGGCCGCATTGTCGGGGTCATACTCGCCGTCTTCGATCACGATGTCCTGGCCGACAGGGTCTCCGCCGAGGAACGACTGGAGCGTCTGGAACGCGAGGGGACCGAAGCGAGGGTTGGATTCGATGACCCCGTTGTACGACCCAGCGACGATCTGCTCGACGGCATTCTTGGTGCCGTCGATCGAGTAGATCTGGATGTCCTTGCCCGGAACCTTGCCAGCAGCGATGATGGCGGCCTGCGCTCCCAGTCCCATCTCGTCGTTCTCGGCGTAGATGGCCGTGATCTCCGGGTTGGACTGGAGCAGCTGCTCGGTCACCGCCTGGCCCTTGTCGCGCGCGAAGTCGCCCGTCTGCTGGGCGACGATCTCGATGTCGGGTGCCTTGGCCTCGACCTGGTCGACGAATCCCTTGGTGCGGTCGGTGGTCACGCCATTGCCGGAGGAACCGAGCAGGATGGCCACTTTGGCCTTGCCATCAGTGCCCTCGATGAGCTGGTCGGCTGCGCGCTGGCCCTGCTCGACGAAGTTCGATCCGAGGAACGAGACGTAGTCTTCGCAGGCGCCCGAGCTCAACTTGCGGTCGATCGTCAGCACGGGGATGTTCTTGTCCCGTGCGGCCTTGAGGGCCGGCTCGAGTCCGTCGGAGTTGAGCGGGGCGACGATCAGTACGTTCGCTCCCTGGGAGATCATGTCCTGGATGTCGGAGATCTGCTTCGACAGCGTCGACTGGGCGTTCGTGGTGATGAGCTTCTTCACGCCGATCTTGGCGGCCTCGTCTTTGATCGACTGGGTCTCGGCGATGCGGAAGGGGTTGTCTTCCTTCTCGGACTGCGAGAAGCCGACGATCGCGTCTTTCAGGTCGATCGCCTCGCCCTTGTAGTCGGCGAGAGAGCATGTCGGGCCGTCGGAGGCCTTGGCGGTCTGCTGCGTTTCGGCTGCGGGAGACGACGTGTCTGTGGAGGTGCCGGTGTTCGTGCAGCCGCTCAGCGAGAGGGTGACTGCGGCGACGGCCGCGGCGGTGCCGAGGAGCAACCGCGACTTCCTGGATGTACTCATGGGGCCAACTTCCTTGTTGTGTGTGCAAGACGTTTCGAGTGCGCAAACCGCTCAAAACAGCGCAGTTCGGATCAGAACCGAAAGCGCCTTGTGAGCATTGTTGCTAAAACCTGTCCAAAAGTCCAGAACGGATTATGCGACGTCTACGCGCACGCCCATGGAACGGAATGATTCGACATCGGCGGCGGGCGCGGATGTGTCCGTGACGATGCGAGCGATAGATGTCGTCCCCACGGTTTGAATGGCTGATCGGAGGCCGAATTTGGTGAAGTCCACCAGTACGATCACCTCACGGCCGGCCGCGGCCATGGCCGCGTCGGAGTCGGCGACGATCATGCTCGGCGTCGAAAGACCGAAATCAGACACAAGACCGTTGCCGGAGAGAAAGGTCTTGTTGGCGTGGATGCCACGGAGGGTGCGGCTGGTGGCCTCGCCGACCAGCGCGCGAATCGAGCCCCGCAAGGTTCCGCCTGTCATGATCACCTGATTCTCTGGACTCGAGACGAAACTCTCAGCGACCGGAAGGGAGTTCGTGACGATGGTGAGCCCGCTGCGCTCGCGTAGGGAATGGGCGAAGGCCTCGGGGGTGGTGCCAGGTCCCACGATCACGACGTCGCCGTCATCGACCAGCGTCGCAGCGAATCTCCCGATCGCCATCTTCTCGGCCATCGCTTGGCCGACTTTCTCGGAGTAGCTCCGCTCGCGGGTCGACGGGTCCGCGACCGCACCGCCGTGCGTTCGGGTGAGGAGGCCTGCCGTGTGCAGGAGCGCAAGATCGCGCCGGATGGTGACCGGAGATGTGCTGAGTCGACGTGCGAGCTCACTGATCGAAACCGCGCCCTCGAGGCGGACGGAGTCGAGAATCAGGTTGCGTCGCTGCGCTGCAATCACCTCGCCATAATACGGACGCGTGAAGATAAATGAACACTCTTGATCGAATTCGCTCGATCGTCAGACAGTGCTGAGTATGGCTCAGCCGTCGCTGAGAGGCTGCGCGTCGCCTTCGCGCCGCTGTGGCGCCGGGAATCGTATGGTGATGTCTCGGGAGTTCGCCCCGCCAGGCTCCGAATCGTCGGACTCGGCATTGTGCTGCTCGATCGCGCGGTAGACCGTGGCGCGCGAGGTGCCGAGCTGCTGAGCGATCTCACGCACCGACGCGCCCTGGTCGCGCAGCATCAGAACGCGTTCCACGTTCGTATCGGACAGGGCGCGAGGTCTACCGCCCACACGACCGCGAGCGCGAGCCGCGTAGACGCCGACCATCGTGCGTTCACGGGTGAGTGTGCGTTCGAGTTCGGTGAAGGCGTGCACGACCTTGAGGAGGGCGACGCCGTCAGGGCCGCTGGTGTCGAGTGACTCGGCGAGCGAGCACACACCGACCCCGCGGTTACCGAGCAGTTCGAGCAGTGAGAGAACCTGCGGAAGGGTGCTGGCGAGCCTGTCCAACCGCCAGATCACCAGGGTGTCCTGGGGTTGGATCTCGTCGAGAGCGATGGTCAGCTGTGCCCGGATTGCCGCCGTGGAATTGCCGCTGATGTCTTCGTAGACGCGGGTGACCCCGCGCTGCCTGAGCAGATCGCGTTGGTATTCCGAGCTGTGCTCGAGTGGACCGACCCAGATGTAGCCGATGTTGGTCATGCCGCGATCACCTCGGCCCTCCAGCTCGAATCAGGGGAAGCGTATCACCGCAGATTCGAGGATCCCTGGAGACTGGTGGACTTTTGGACAGGTTTTAGAGACAATCTCACAGGGCGCTGCCAGCACATTCCCACGCGGCCCGCCCGTCCTGCTGTTCAACGATGAAAGGCACCCTCACATGACTCAACCCCCACGGCGGAGGGCCCGGCCGAAAGCTGTGCTCTCCGGGCTTCTCTCGGCTGCTCTCGCGGTCGGCGCAGTGCTCGCATTCGGCGGACCTGCGGCGACAGCCGAAGCCGCGCAGTCGACGACGCACGGCCTCAAGGGAGAATACTTCCTCTCTTCCGGTGCCGGCACCGACGACCTGGCGACGCTGAAGGCGACCAGGCTCGACGCGGCTGTGAACTTCGCCGATCTCAATCCGGCGTATCTCGAGCTGACGGGTCGCAACACCGACACCGCTGCCCGATGGACAGGCCAGATACAGCCTGAGTTCACTGAAAACTACACGTTCTACGCCATCGGCGACAACGGCTTCCGCGTCTGGATCGACGGAGCCCTGGTCATCGACCACTGGCAGAAGGACTGGGACAACGAGCAGACGAGCGCCGCCGTCGCACTGACCGCCGGGGAGCGCTACGACATCAAGGTCGAGCAGTTCCAGGAGGCGGGCGGGTCGAACATGTACCTGCGCTGGTCGAGCCCGAGTGTGGCCAAGCAGATCATTCCCGCAACGGCCTATTACGCGCCGGAGGGATTCCCCGCATTCAGCCTCAACTCCGAGGTGTCTGCCGACGGTCTCTCGGTGGCCGTCGCCGCAGACCAGGATCTCGCCGGTATCGACGACGCGTTCCTCGCCCACCTGCAGGTCAAGGTAGACGGCCAGGCGTACCCGCTCGACAGCCTGACCTCGGTCGACGCGCGCCATTTCGAGATCTCCATGGGCACGGCGATCGCCCGCGACGGCGTTCCGCGCCTCAGCTACGACGGCGGTGCGGCGGCAAGCTACGCCGGTGCGCCTGTCGAGGCGTTCGACCTTCCGATCATCAACTTGTCGACCTACACGATGTCGACCGAATGGTCTGCACTCGTCGACAAGAACAATCCGCTACCGGAGTACCCCCGCCCCCAGCTGGTTCGTGACGAGTGGGCGAATCTCAACGGTCAGTGGGAGTTCGCCGGTGCCGATGCGGACGAGGCCATCCCCACGGGCCAGACCCTCGATGAGACCATCACGGTTCCGTACCCCATCGAATCGGTGCTCTCGGGCATCGAGCGCCACGAGGACCACATGTTCTACAAGCGCACGATCGACGTTCCGGCCGACTGGAACATCGGATCCGACAACCGGCTGCGACTCAACTTCGGTGCGGTCGACTACCAGTCCTCGATCTACCTCAACGGCCAGAAGGTCGGCGAGAACACGGGCGGCTACCTGCCCTTCTCGGTCGATCTGACCGATGCTCTCGTCGCCGGTCGGGCGCAGGAGCTGATCGTCGCCGTCACCGACACCACGGGCAAGGACCAGCCCGTCGGCAAGCAGCGGGCCAACCCGAGCGGCATCTTCTACACGCCCACCTCGGGCATCTGGCAGACCGTGTGGATGGAGCCTGTTCCCGAGACCGCGATCGACGACGTCGTCGCCACCCCCGATCTGAAGGCCGGCCTCGTGAACGTCGACGTCGCCTCGGCATCGGCATCCGCGACCGACGAGGTCACCGTGACCGTACGGGCCAAAGAGGACGGTGCCGTTGTCGGAACCGCGACCGGCGCGGCCGGCACGCAGATTCCGGTCGCCGTTCCCGACGCGCACCTGTGGAGCCCGGAGGATCCGTACCTGTACGACCTCGATGTCTCGATCACCGGCGGCGACTCGGCCGAGAGCTATTTCGGCATGCGTTCCGTCGAGATCTCCGAGGTGGGAGGCGTGCAGAAGATCGTGTTGAACGGCAAGCCCGAATTCTTGCTGGCCACGCTCGATCAGGGCTATTGGCCCGAGAGCCAGTACACCCAGCCCACGGATGACGCCCTGAAATTCGACATCCAGAAGACGAAGGACCTGGCGTTCAACACCATCCGCAAGCACATCAAGGTCGAGTCGGCGAGGTTCTACTACTACGCCGATACGATCGGCCTGATGGTCTGGCAGGACACGATCCCGGGTGACGGCAAGATGACCACCCCGGCTGCGGAGGACGCGTTCGTCGAGTCGATGCACGACATGGTCGATGCGCTCAAGGGTTGGACGTCGATCATCGGCTGGACTGTCTTCAACGAAGGCTGGAGTGAGTGGGACACGGCCGAGACCGGCGTTATCACCGACTCGATCAAGGCCCAGGACCCGACTCGTCTCGTCAATGCGCGAAGCGGCCTGAACTGCTGTGAGCTGCCGGGAGACTCTGGTCGAGGCGATGTGATCGACTGGCACGTCTATCAGGGGCCGGGCTTCCCGGCACCGGACGCGACCCGTGCGGCCGTCGACGGAGAGCACGGCGGACTGTCGCTGGTCATTCCGGGTCACACGTGGAAGGGTGCCTTCAGCCCGTACGGCGGATTCGAGACATCCGAGGCCTTGACCGCTGCGTATGTCGCAAACACAGAGAAGATGATCGAGCCCGCGCGCACATTCATGTCGGGAGCGGTGTACACGCAGATCAGCGACGTCGAGGGCGAGGTGAACGGCTTCTACACCTATGACAGGCGCATCGAGAAGATGGATCTCGCCCAGGTGACGGCCGTCAATCAGCGGGTTCTGGATGCCGGCAGGCTGGCCGGTACGACGGCCCCCGCTGCTGGTGTGGTCGGCGACGCCGCCTATCCGCTCGACGAGGCGACAGGAACAACATCGGTCGATGCTTCAGGCCATGGCCACGACCTGACGCTGTCCGACGGAGCGGGGTGGACCGACGGAGTCTCGGGCTCGGCGCTGCAGCTCAGCGGCGACGGCCAGTACGCCGCGACGTCGGGAACGGTCGTCGACACGTCGAAGGACTACACGGTCTCGGCGACCGTGAAGCTCGACAAGATCCCCGGAGCGTGGGCCTCGGCTGTCGCGCAGGAGGGTGGGACCGGTCGAAGCTCGTTCTTCCTGCAGTATGGAGGCGGTGGCTTCGCGTTCAGCACGCCCGACGCACGAGCGCTGACTCCGGTCGTTCCGACGCTCGGCACCTGGTACCAGCTGACCGGCGTCTTCGATGTCGAGACCCAGGAACTTCGTCTCTACGTCGACGGTGTCCTGAAGGCGACTCAGAAGACCGGCAGCCAGACATCGGTCGGTCGACTGATCGTCGGAGGTGCCCAGTGGGAAAACAAGCTCGTGGACTTCTGGCCGGGAGCGATCGACAACGTGCACATCTACGGACGAGCTCTGTCCGACGCCGAGATCGCTCGGGTCGCCGCCGGCGATACCGGTGCGGCGGTTCTGACCCCGGCATCTCCCTCCGTAAAACAGGGCGAGACTCTGGCGATCGCCGGCAGCGCGCTGACCCCCGGAATCGAGCTGACGGCATCCGTCGACGGCGTCGAGATCGGAACCAGCACGCCGGACGCCGCGGGAACGGCCGATTGGTCGTGGACCGTCGGAGCGGATGCCGCCATCGGCATCCACACCATCGTGGTCTCGGATGTGAACGGCGAGATCGCGCGCGCCGATGTCGAGGTCACGGAGGGTGACGTGGTGATCCCGACCCCGGCGGTCACGATCACGGGTGCAGGCGGCGGAGCCGTCAGGCAGGGCGCGGCAGCCGACATCGAGGGCAGCGGATTCGAGGAGGGCGCTGTGCTGACGGCTCTCGTCGACGCCGAGGCCGTGGCTGCTCCGAGCTCGCTCGCGGGCGTCGCGGCCGCTCCAGTCGCCGTCGGGGCCGACACTGTTGTGATCGGCGAGGCGACCGTCGCAGCGGATGGCGCGGTGAACTGGGACTGGACCGTTCCGGTCGGGTTCGCGCTCGGTGCACACACGCTGAGCGTGACGAGCGCGGAGGGTGACGAATTGGCCTCGGTCGACTTCACCGTTCTCGCCGCTGCCAGCGATCCAGGAAGCGGTCCGGGCGCCGGCGGTCAGCCGGGAACCGGTGCGGGCTCCGGCCCAGACGGCGGAACGGGCGCGGGTTCGGGTTCGGGCAATGGAAGGGCCGATGGCACGATCGCCAGCACGGGCCTCGCCATCGGAGGAACCGTGGTCGGCGCGCTCGCGCTGCTGCTCTTCGGAACGCTGGGAGTTCTGGCGGTACGCCGCCGACGAGCTGCGGAGTAGTTTCGCGCGCAGCCCATTCCCTCTGAGAGCGTCGCCGTCGCCGTTGTGCGGCGGCGGCGCTCTCTGCCCGTGGTTGCTACTCGGCCGACGGCGCGCTCTCTCGCACGACCAGGTCGAACGGAGCCAACCGGTGCCGGCCCATCCCGTCGTATCCTTCGATGCGCTCGACCAACATCTCGAGGGCGATGCGCGCAAGCGACACCGTGTCAGGCGCGATCGTGGTCAGGCTCGGGTATGTCGTGGCGGCAAAGGAGATGTTGTCCCACCCGACGATGGCAACATCGTCGGGCGAGCTGATACGCCGCTCGTTGAAGGCGCGTATCGCACCGATGGCCGCGAGATCATCGCGACAGACGAGGCCGTCGAACCGCAGCCCGGAGTCGAGGGCGGCCCCGACCGCGAGACTGGCAGAGAGCACCCCCGTTTCCGGCGTGGGTATAAGAAGAGCGGGATCGGGCAGCAGATTCGCCTGCTCGAGCCCCTGCTGGTAGCCCACGATGCGCTGTCGTGACGTCTCTGTCAGCTGCGAGGTCTCATGACCGAGGAATGCGATGCGGGTTCGGCCGAGACGCGCGACGTGAGTTGTCGCGGCCGTCGCCGCTGCAATGTTATCGATCATCACCCGGTCGACAGTAAGAGGGGCCGCGCCCTCGCCGAGAAGCACGATGGGAAGATCTCCGTGCCGTTCCGCGATCTCACGTGACGACATGACGGCCGGCTGAAACAGCATCCCGTCGACCAGACCGGCCTCGCTGGCATTCACTACGGCGCGTTCGCCATCGAGCGTGCCGGTCGTCTCTTCGAGGAGCACTCTGTAGCCGGTTCCGGATGATGCGGCCGTCACGGCGACGAGGTTCGCAAGCTCCGAGAAGTAGGGAAGGCGAACGTCGGCGAAGGCGAGCGCGAGAAGTCCGGTCCGGCCAGTGGCAAGCTGGCGCCCCAACGCATTGGGGCGGTAGCCGAGCTCGGTGATCGCGGCCCGAACCCGGGCGCGCACGCCATCGGAGACGTAGGGATGGTTTCGAATCACATTGGAGACGGTCTTGACGGATACGCCCGCGTGATCGGCGACGTCCTGCAGTCGAACACCAGCCATGATCGCCCTCCTCGCGGTTCCCGGAACTCCACCAGGGACAGCCTAGCGGCGCCGTATTCCACCGTAGGAACATCGGCGGGGAAAGCCCCAATACGCGCTTGACTGCTCGTGTTCCACCGCAGTAACTTTAACGACGACGCACCGTGCGAGAAGCGCGGCAGACGCGTCTACACCACAGACATATCGAGGGAGATATACCGTGACCGTCCAGTCATCCACACCCGCCGCATCCGAATCGAGCGTCGAGGTCGACGTGCAGAACACGGTCGATGCTTTGTATTCCGATGGGATCTCTGCTCGGAAGGGTGCCCTGTCGGCCGAATGGGCCGACACGTTGCGCGAAGACATCGACATCGCTTTCGAGGAGGCGCTGACCCGCCCGGGTGGGGCCGTCGGCCGCGGGCCGAAGCGCTACTACGTCGAGATGCATCCAGAGCAGATGCGCGGGTGGCTCGAACTCGTCGACCACCCGTGGGTGCGGTCGGTCTGCGAGGCGGTTCTCGGGCCGGACTATCAGATCGTCGAGCTCGGCTTCGACGTTCCCGGCCCCGGTGCCAAGAACCAGCCGTGGCACCGGGACTTTCCCATGCCTGATGAGACGCGCGTCGGTCGTAAGTTGACGTCGCTCGCCTTCAATGCCACTGCTGTCGACACGGAGGAAGACATGGGGCCGTTCCAGATCGCGCCGACGACCCAGTGGGATCTGCCAGACGGCTTCGAGCACGAGATGTTTCCGCCCAAGGAGTCATACGCGCGGTATGAGGAGATCTCTCAGCGCAAGTATCCGAAGCGCGGAGACGTGTCCGTGCGCTCCGCACTCACGATCCATCGCGGCACAGAGAACTTCTCCGAAAAATCGCGCCCGGTGCTCGTTCTCGGTGTCGACGCTCCCGGTGCCGGCAATGCGGAGCACCACGATATGGCGGTGACGCGCGCGTTCTATGACAGCCTGCCCGAGCGTGTCCAGAGGCACCTCGTGTGCCCGATCGTCGACGAGCTCACGCCGATCACGCAGAAGCACTCCATCGAGGGACTCATGATGGGCGAGGCGTAAGGGGTCACGACACCCGGGTCCGCCCTCTCGTAGCGCCACTGAGGTGCGCGGCGGCGGAGCAGTGCGAAGCCGCCGACCGTGAGCAGGGCGCCGGCGGCGACGACGGATGCCGTGGCATCCACGCCCGTCGCGGCGAGCGCCTTGCCGCCCGCAGCCGGAGTGGCGCCAGGCGTGACGTTGGTGCCGCCGACAACGGGAGGTGTTGTGGTGCCCGGCGTGGTGGTGGGCGGATCGACCGGTGCGGGCGGAGCGACGTCGAGGGTCACGACGAAGTCGATACGGTCGAAGTAGCTCGCCGCGCCGACGAGGTCGACGCCGTAGAAGCCATCGGTCTCGGTCACGGGAAGGGTGCGCGTCTGGTCGATCGACGAACGGGCCTCCACGTTCGTCACGACGTAGCCCTCGACGGGCTCGACCGTGATGCCGAAGCGCGACGGGAAGAAGTACGCCTCGCCGTCGGTGCCGGCGACGTAGAAGTTTCCGGTCTGCCACTCGACCGTCGTGAACGAGTCGGAGTTCGAATAGACCGTCGGCACGCCGTAGCCGGTCACGAGCGTCTCGGGATCGTCGGCCAGAACGGTCTGCACCCCGGCCTTGAAGGCCGACATGCCGATGAGCTTCGACTGGCTGGCGGCGGTCACGGTGAGAGATGCCTCGGCCTGCACGCTGCTCGGGCCGCTGAGCGTGTCGATCGTCGTGCCGTCCTGGAAGATGAAGGTGCCGTTGGAGAACGAGATGCTCTCGTCGGGCAGTCGCTCGAGGTCGGCGACCCCGGTGGCGCCCGTCGCGTCGAAGAACGCCGCGCTCACGCCGCTGTTCGGGCCGCCCACGTAGACCTGCGCGGCACCGACGGGAATGTTCGGAAAGACGTAGTCGCCGCTGGCATTCGTGTTGGTGGCCCACCACTTTCCGTTGACGTCGTGCAGGTAGACGTACGAAGAGGTGCGCTTCTCGTCTGTGCGGCCGTCGGGGGCGACGAGGGTCGTGTCGAAGAGGCCGTCCGGGTAGCGGTCGTCGAACTGGGTCACCGTCACGGTTCCGGTCGCGTCGGCCGCGCTGGCCGAGCCGGCGACGACGGGCGCGACGGCGCCGAATGCGGTCGCGACGACGGCTGCGACGGCGATCTTCTTGAGGGCGGGGTGCATGTGTTTCTCCGATGTGTGACGAGCTCTGGCGGCTCCGAGCGTAACGAGGGATGCTCACCTCGGCGGGGAGAGCGGTGTCTGTTCACGAACCGTTCGCCTGGGGTTGCGTCGCGACGTGGGCCGGGCTACTGTTCCTGTAAACGTTCTTGTAAACGATTACAAGCGCGACCGAATCTCCCGACGACGCAGAGGAACATCGTGACGAAGAAGTCCACACTCGTGCTCGTCGCCGAGCGCGCCGGGGTATCGATCGCCTCCGTCTCGCGGGTACTCAACGGTCTGCCGGCATCGGATGGCGTGACCGAGCGGGTGCGAGAAGCGGCCTCCGCCCTCGGATACGTGCCGTCGGCCACCGCCCGCTCGCTCAAGGTCGGCAAGACGATGCAGATCGCGCTCGCCGTGGCCGACGTGGGAAACCCCGTCTACGTCGCGATGATGCACGAGGTCTCTCGTGTCGTCACAGAAGCCGGCTACCGGTTGGTTCTCTCGTCGACCGGTAGCGACCCCGCCGCCCAGATCGACTTTCTCGCGGGCCTCAACAGAGGCTTCGCCGACGGTCTCATCATGAGCCCCCTCCGGGTGACCGACGAGCTCGTCGCGGCGCTGCAGGAGACACGCGTACCCGTGGTGATCATCGGATCTCTGCCCGCCGGCGTCGAATTCGACAACGTGCGCGCCGACTCGGCCAAGGGCATCGGCCTGGCCGTGAAGCACCTCGTGAAGGCGGGGCGCGAGCGCATCGCGTTCATCAATGGACCGGTCGACACGGTGCCCGGTGCCGCACGTCTCGCCGGTTATGTGCGCGCCATGGGCAAGCACGACCTTCCCCTGGTCGCCGACATGCAGGCGAGCGCAGACGACTTCACCTATCGTGCCGGGCTCGACGCGGCCCGCGAACTGTTCGCGCAGTCCACCCCCGACGCCGTGGTGTGCGCGAACGACCTGCTCGCGGTCGCGGCGATGAAGGAGCTCAGCTCGCGCGGCATCCGCGTGCCCGATGAGGTGGCGGTGGTCGGCATGGACGACACCGATATCGCCGAACTCGCCAACCCCTCGATCACCAGCGTCGATCTCGGCTCCGTCAAGCGTGCGCGAGCCGCAGCGAAGCTGCTCATCCGGCGTCTCGAGAACCCGGATGCCCCGGTCGAGCAGGTCGTGATCAAACCGTCGCTGACGGTGCGCGAATCGACACCGAGCGCACCGACTCCCCACCCCTGACCAGACCCACCTTCCCCCCAATCGAAGAGGATGCACGATGACGAGCACACTCGATAGCCGCTCGAGAGCGGGCTCTCCCGCGCCCGCGGCCCCACCGAAGAAGCGGCGACGTTCGCGCGTCGGCGGAGGCGGAGGGCGCGACGCCTGGCTCCTCGTGCTGCCAGCTCTGATCCCCGTTCTGCTGTTCAGCGTCTACCCGCTCGCGCAGGGCCTGCTGCTGGGATTCACCGACTCGAAGGCCGGGCTCAACGCCACGGTGAGTTTCAACGGCGTCGACAACTACACGCAGCTGATGGGCAACGAGCTCTTCTGGAACTCGTTCCGCATCGGGCTCATCTGGGCCTTCGGCGTCACCATCCTGCAGTTCTTCGCCTCGCTCGGGCTCGCGCTGCTGCTGAACCTCGACCTCAAGATCCGCTGGCTCGCCCGCACCCTCGCGCTGGTGCCGTGGGCCATGCCGCCGGTGATCATCGCCATCATGTGGCGACTGATGCTGAACCCGACATACGGCCCGATCAACGAGGGCATGCGAGCGGTCGGGCTGCCGGGCGACATCAACTGGCTCGGCGACTTCTCGACGGCGCTGCCCGCCGTGATCGTCGTGGGCGTCTGGGCGGGAATGCCGCAGACGACCATCACCCTGCTGGCCGGGCTGCAGAACGTGCCGACCGAGCTGCACGAGGCCGCATCCATCGACGGCGCCGGTGCGGTGAAGCGCTTCTGGCACGTGACGCTGCCGGCGCTGCGCCCCATCATCGTGGCGATCACCACGCTCGACCTGATCTGGAACTTCAACAGCTTCGCCCTCGTCTACGTGCTCACGGCGGGTGGTCCGGGAGGCCAGACGATGCTGCCCATGCTCTTCGCCTACAACGAGGCGTTCCGCTACGGCAACTTCGGCTACGCCGCCGCCATGGGAAATGTGATGGTCATCGTGATCGGCATCTTCCTGTTCTTCTATCTGCGCAGCCAGGCGAGGAGCCGACTCTCATGACCGCCACCATCGACCGCCCTCAGACAGACCGCCCCGCCCCGGCGCCCCGCCGGTTGTCGTCGGCCACGCGCACCCGTCGAGTCACGCGTCCGCTGCAGTACCTCGCGCTCGCCGGATACATCGTGTTCCTCGGGTTCCCCCTGCTGTTCCTTCTCATCACGGCGTTCAAGACGCCGCAAGAGCTGCAGTCGGCGACACCGTCGTTTCTGCCGCAGACGCTCAACTTCGACAACTTCACCCAGGCCACCGAGAAGGCCAACCTGATTCCCGCGGCACTCAACAGCCTCATCGTGTCGGTCGCCACCACACTGATCGTGACGGTGATCTCGTTGCCGGCCGCCTACGCCCTGGCGCGGTTCAAGACGAAGCTGCGCACGGTGGCCACCGGTTGGATTCTGCTCAGCCAGGTGTTCCCGTTCATCCTCATCATCATCCCGCTGTTCCTGGTGCTGAAGCAGATCGGGCTCATCAACAGCCTCGTGGGCCTGATCCTCGTCTACACGGTGTGGTCGCTGCCGTTCGCGCTGTGGATGCTGCAGGGCTACGTCGCCGGAATCCCCGTCGAGCTCGAGGAGGCCGGGGCGATGGACGGCGGCTCGCGCTTTCTCGTGCTGCGCAAGATCATCCTTCCGCTGCTCGCACCCGGCCTCGTCGCGACGAGTCTCTTCACCTTCATCTCGGCCTGGAACGAGTTCTTCTTCGCCCTCGTGCTCATCCAGGATCCGGCGCTGCAGACCCTGCCACTGACCCTCGCCCGCTTCGTCGGCGCCGAGGGACAGGTGCAACTCGGTCAGCTGGCCGCGGCCTCCCTGCTCGCCACGATCCCCAGCCTCGTGTTCTTCGCGCTCATCCAGAAGCGGCTCACCTCGGGCCTGCTCAGCGGCGCCGTCAAGGGCTGACCCACCCACCTCATCCGACCCCACACAGTGCAGTGCCCTCACCAGAAAACAAAGGAGTTTCACCCATGAGAAGAAAGATTTCGGTCGCCGTCGGCGCCGTCGCGATCGTCGGCATGATGACCGGATGCGCCTTCGGCGGCGGCGGAACGAGCGACAGCTCGTCGAGCGACGGCCCCGTCGAGATCACGTTCCAGAGTCTCGCCTACCAGGACTCCACGGTGGCCGCGACGAAGAAGATCGTCGACAGCTGGAACGCCGACAACCCCGACATCCAGGTCAAACTCACCCAGGGCAGCTGGGACAACGTGCACGACCAGCTCGTCACCCAGTTCCAGGGAGGGACCGCTCCCGACGTGATCCAGGACGAGTCGAGCGACATCCTCGGCTTCGCGAACCAGGGCTACCTGGCCGACCTCAGCGACCACCTCAGCGACGACGTGAAGTCCAGCGTCTCCGACGATGTGTGGAAGACGGTCTCGACGGCCGACGGCAAGATCGTCGCGGCGCCGACGCTGCTGCAGACCTACGTCGTCTACGCCAACACCGACGCGTTCGCGGCAGCCGGCGTCGAGGTGCCCACGGGCGACGAGCTCACCTGGGATCAGCTGCAGGATGTCTCGAAGAAGCTCACCGCCGACGGCAAGTTCGGCGTCGGCTGGGGCCTCAAGCAGCCCACGGCAGCGGTCATGAACACCGCCCTCGGATTCGACGGCACCTTCTTCGATGTCGAAGACGACGGCACCGCCAAGATCGATGTCGGTGACGACGAGCTCGCCGTGCCGAAGTACGTGCACGACATGGCGTACGAAGACGCGTCGCTCGACCCCATCACGCTCACCCAGAGCGGCTCGGATGTCCTCCCCGGCTTCCTCGGCGGAACCTACGCCATGTACGTGGGCGGCAACTTCCTGGCGCAGCAGATCAGCGAGTCCGCTCCGGAGGGCTTCAACTGGACGGTGCTTCCTCCGCTCGCCGGAACGGCCGGGCCGGTGCAGGCCGCCAACCCGCAGACCCTCTCCGTCGCCGCCGAGAGCAAGAACGTGGAGGCCTCGGCGAAGTTCATCGACTACTTCATGAGCGCCGACAACCTGGCGTCGGTCGCCGAGGGCGACTGGCTGATCCCGTCTACGGATGCCGCGCGCACCGCCGTAGAGACCAACACGAACGGCGAGAACGGGTGGAAGGAACTGCTGGCCACCGGTGAAGACCTCACCGGAGCCCCGTTCCAGAAGGCCGCGAACTACCCGCAGTGGAAAGACCAGTACGCGACGCCGCTGCTTCAGCAGTACTTCGCCAACTCGATCACCCTCGACGAGTTGAAGCAGAAGCTCACCGACGGCTGGTCGTCGATCGGCTGACGCCACCACACGTCGGAGCGCGGGGCTGTCCCCCCGCCCCGCGCTCCGGCTCATCGCGCTCAACGACTACACACCACACGACACACACACACCCACCCGGCGACGACCGCCGGAACGCAAGGAGACTTCAGGATGGATCTGCTCGAAGACAAGGCGACAGGCGCCCTCGCGGGTGCCGCCGTGGGCGACGCCCTGGGAGGGGCCGCGGAGGGCAACACCCCCGAGGCCATCCAGGAGCGCTACGACGGGTTCATCACCGGCGTGGTGCCACCCTTCCTCGAGGACTGGCGCAACGCCCGACCCATCGCGCCGTACCACAAGGGCGACGGGCACATCACAGACGACACCCTCATGACGAACGCCCTCGTCGACGTCTACGACGAGGTGCGCGATCACCTCGACGCGTATGCGATCGCCGAGAAGTTCGTTCCCCGCCTGATCGGCGAGCGGCAGTGGATTCCCGAGCTCGAGACAGACGCGATTTTGCTGCAGCGCATCTTCCTGGCCGAGAAGTGGCTCGTCGCGCGCATCCACTACGGCCACATCGATCCCCGCGAGGCGGGCGTCGGCAACATCGTGAACTGCGGAGCCACGATGTACGCAGCTCCCATCGGCATCATCAACGCCGGCTCGCCCGACACCGCCTACGCCGAGGCCATCGATGTCGCCGGGGCGCACCAGTCCAGCTACGGACGCGAGGCGGCCGGCGTCTACGCCGCCGCCGTCGCCGAGGCGATGCGCGTCGGCGCCACCGTGTCGAGCGTGCTCGACGTGGCACTCAGGCTCGCGAAAGACGGCACGCGCGACGCGATCGAATCGGTGGTCGATGCCGCATCCAGCCGCAGCGACTGGCGCGACTCGCTCGCCCACCTGCGAGCGGCCGTCGAGCCGTTCGACACCGTCGGCCCGAACTACCGGGCACCCGCGCGTGACGCCCGCATCCCGAGCCGCACCAAGTCCATCGAGGAGCTCCCGATCGCCCTGGGCATGCTCGTGGTCGGTGGCGGAGACTACAGCGAGGCCGTCCTGGGCTCGATCAACTACGGCCGCGACTCCGACTCCATCGCTGTGATGGCCGGCTCGATCGCGGGTGCACTGCACGGCCTCGAGGCGGTTCCCGCAGAGTGGGTCGACGCCGTCACCCAGGGAAGCCGCCTCGACATCACGGCGACCGGCCCGCGCATCGCGGCCGTCGCGCGCGAGGTCTTCGCGAAGGATTGCGCGCGTGCCGAGGAGCGCACAGCCGGAATGTCGGCGCTGACGCGAGCGCTGTGATGCTGCGACTGAGCTGGACCCAGCCCGAAGACCTGGTGCCGCACGCTCTGGCCGCCGCCGAACTCGACGGGGTCGACGTGTCGGCTCTGCGCGACGAGTGGGTGAACGCGGGCGGCTCGCCGATCGCTGCCGTGAGCGGGGCGTCGCCGGTCGCCGCATCGCCCGCGCTCCGCGACCTGGGCCGCAGGCTGCTCGCCCGCATCGACGAGCTGCCGCTGCCCGACGCGCTTGTCGCAGCCGAGCCCGACGGCTTCGCGGCGATCCTCGACCTCGCCCCGCAGCCGCCCGAGCTGCCCGCCGTGTCGGGTTCCGATCAGTCGGGTTCGTCGCTCGGCGACCGGATGCTCGGGGCCTGGCTGGGCAGGGCCGCCGGCTGCCTGCTTGGCAAGCCCGTGGAGAAGATCTCGCGCGAGGGCATCCGCGCCATCGCGCAGTCGACCGGCAACTGGCCGATCGCGTCGTACTTCACCGAGCGCGGACTCGATCCCGCCGTGGCCGCCCGGTATCCGTGGAACAGGCGAAGCCGCCCGACGAGCCTCGTCGAGAATATCGACGGCATGCCCGAAGACGACGACCTCAACTTCCCGCTGATCGCCCTCGACCTGCTCGAGCGCGTGGGTGCCGACTTCACGACCGACGACGTGGCACTCTCGTGGCTCGCCAACCTGCCCGGAGGCCGCGTGTTCACGGCGGAGCGGATCGTCTACCGCAATCTGCTGGAGGGCTACGAGCCCGACGAGGCAGCCGGCATCCAGAACCCGTTCCAGGAGTGGATCGGCGCGCAGATCCGCACCGATGTCTACGGCTGGGCCCGGCCGGGCGACCCGCACGCCGCTGCCGCTCTGGCCTATCGAGACGCATGGCTCAGCCACCGCCGGAGCGGGCTCTACGGCGCGCTGTTCGTGGCCGCGGCCAGCTCCGCGGCGCTCGTCGCCTCGTCGGTGCACGAGGTGCTCGCGGCCGGGCTCTCGGCGGTGCCCGAGGGCAGCCGTTTCGCCGCGGCCATCCTGCGCGGCGCCGAGCTGGGCGCATCCGAGCTCTCGGTCGACGAAGCGCTCGACGCTCTGGCCGCCGAATTCGGGCACCTGCACTGGGTGCACGCGCTCAACAACAGCGCGCTGCTGGCGTTCGCGCTCGTGCGCTCCGACGGAGACTTCGCGACCGCCATCTCAATCGCCGTGGCGGGTGGCTGGGACACCGACTCCGTCGGAGCGACCGCCGGCGCGATCGCGGGAGCCCTTACGGGGGCCGCCTCGCTGCCATCGACCTGGATAGACCCGCTGCACAATCGTCTGGCCACCTCGATCCCGGGCTTCGACGGCATCGGGTTCGACGAGCTCGCGGCCCGCACCGCGGCGCTGGTTCCGAGTGTCGTGGGGGTGACGCTATGAGCGTCGTCGTGGTCGGAAGCGCCAACGTCGACCTCGTCTATACGGTCGCGTCTATTCCGGCGCCCGGCGAGACGGTGATCGCCACGGGCGGCAGCCGGCATCCGGGCGGCAAGGGCGCCAATCAGGCCATCGCGGCGGCCCGTGCCGGCGCGGCCACGACCTTCGTCGCGCTGCTCGGCGACGACGACGGCGGCGCACTGCTGCGCGACAGTCTGCGGGGCGCCGGGGTGGTGGATGCGACGCGCATCACCGCGGGCGAGACGGGCACCGCGCTCATCACCGTCGACGCTCGTGCCGAGAACACCATCGTGGTGAACTCGGGAGCGAACGCGCTCTTCACCTCGCTGACTGACGACCAGGCGCAGCTCATCCGCGACGCCGAGCTGCTGGTGCTGCAGCTCGAGATTCCGCTCGAGACGGTGCGCGCCTCCGCGGCCGTGGCCCGCGCAGCCGGAACGCGGGTGCTGCTCAACGCGGCTCCCGTGCGCCCGCTGCCCTCCGAGGTGCTGGCGCTCGTCGACGTGCTCATCGTGAACGAGACCGAGGCGGCGCAGCTCGCCGGCGACGACGCGACGGATCTGTTCTCGCGCGCCCAGGCGCTCACCCGTTCCGTTCCCAGCGTCATCATCACTCTCGGCTCCGCCGGATCGATCCTGCTGCACCGTGGCGACGCCGAGCTCACCCGGGTCGAGGCCCACGAGGTCGAGGCCGTCGACACCACCGGCGCCGGCGACACGTTCTGCGGAGCCCTCGCGAGCGCCCTCGACGAGGGGCTCGACCTGGCCTCGGCCGCGCGCTTCGCCACGGCCGCATCCGCACTCTCGGTGCAGCGCGCAGGCGCCGTGCCCTCCATACCCCACCGCAAGGAGATCGATTCTTTTGTCTCATCGCTCTGACGTCGTCGACGACGGTGTGCACGTGGTCGATCAGACTCCCGTGCACGACCCCGACGAAGCCAATACCAACGAGTTCGACCCGCTGGTGCCCCGGCCGATCGACCGCGCCACGGAGCTGCCGCTGACCGGCGGGCTCGACCCCGCCGTCGGCGACATCGCCAAGATCTTCGCCGCTCCCGGCGATCCCTCCGAGTGGCCTGCCTGGCGCGAGGCCCTCGCGGCTTGGCGCGACGACGCGCGCGAACGCATCCGGTACTCGGGCGCAGCCTACGGCGACGTGTCGTCTCGATGGACCCAGCACTGTGCGAGCGTCGCCCTGGTCTGGCTCTGGGACGAGCGGCTCTTCGACGTCGAGGCGGGGCGCTTCGACGTGCAGCGCTTCGTCGATGCGACGGCCGACTTCGGAGGTTTCGACGGAGTGGTGCTCTGGCACGCCTACCCCGTGATCGGCATCGACGACCGCAACCAGTTCGATTTCTATCGCGACGTACCGGGCATCGCCGAGCTGATCGCCGAGTTCCAGCAGCGCGGCATCCGCGTGTTCATCGACTACAACCCGTGGGACACGGGAACGCGCCGCGCCCAGCACGACGACGCACGAGAACTCGCGTTGATCGTCGATGAGCTGGGTGTCGACGGCGTCTTCCTCGACACCATGAAGGAGGGCGACAGCGCGCTCGTCTCGGCGCTGCGCGAGTCGTCGCCGCCGCGCGCACTCGAGGGCGAGTCTCGCGTTCCCAACGTGCGCATCGAAGACCACCAGCTGAGCTGGGCGCAGTGGTTCGACGACAGTGAGGCTCCGGGCGTGATGCGCGCCCACTGGTTCGAGCGTCGACACATGATGCACTCGACCCGCCGCTGGAACAGGGACCACAGCTCCGAGCTGCAGTCCGCTTTCATGAACGGCACGGGCATGCTGGTCTGGGACACCGTCTTCGGGGTCTGGGTCGGCTGGAACGCGCGCGATCAGTCCACGCTTCGGCGCATGCTGCGGGTGCAGCGCGCGCTCGGCGACGTCTTCATCGATGCAGAGTGGGCGCCGCTCGACGGCGCATCCGAGCACGCCCTCGACCACGGGGTCTACGTCTCCCGGTGGTCGACCGACGAGGTCGACGTGTTCACCCTCGTCAACCGCTCGCACGTCGACTACTCCGGGCCCGCCCTCGCCTCCGAGCACAGCGCACGACCGCTGTGGGACGCGACGGCCGGGCGCGGCATCGGCCCCGAGGGCGTCGTCGTTCCGGCCCGCGGCATCACCGCTATCGTCGCCGAGAAGACGCAGACGGCAGACCCGGATGCGGTTGCCCCGCGCTCCTATCGTCTGCGCGCGCTGCTCGCCGAGGCTTCGGCAGACGCCCCGAGCCCCGACGCGCAGAGCACCGACGCCCAGAGCACAGACTCCACGTTCCCCGCACGCGAGACCGTGCGCCGGGTGCCGGCACCCGCTCCCGCCGCTTCGGCGCCCGAGGGATCGATCGTGATCGATGCGACCACGCACCAGCTCGCCGTGCGGTTCCGTCGCCGCGAGACGGGCCTTTACGCAGAGGCACCCTATGTCGAGGAGTGGAAGCCGCTTCCTCCCCGACTGCACGACGACCGCAGCATCGAGGTCGCCGTCGAGACCGGCCGCGTGGCCGTCGCGGGGCGCGAGGTCACCCGCGCCGAGTTCGACCGCTTCGTCGCCGCCACCGGCTACACGCCGGCGAGCGACAATCGCTTCCTCGTCGCCCCTCAATCCGGTGGCGACGCCGTCACCTGCATCGATCTCGACGACGCGCGCGCCTACGCCCGCTGGGCCGGGGCCCGCCTGCCCACCGAATTCGAGTGGCAGCTGGCGGCGTCCGATGCGACCTTCGAGCGGGCGGAGCCGTGGGTCTGGAACTGGACCGAGAGCGAGCACAGCGACGGCGTCACCCGCTTCGTACAGCTGAAGGGCGGCGCCGACTACGAGGCGCAGGGCTCCGACTGGTACGTCGACGGTGGCCGCCGCGACCCCGAATTCAGCCTCAAGTATCTGCTGAGCGGGCTGGGGATCTCGAGGTCGCCGAACATCGGCTTTCGCCTCGCGTGGGATCTGGAGGACGGCTCGTGAGTGCGCTGGGCAGAGCACCCCTGTACGGCGTGCGCGTCCTCGACATCTCGACGCTCTTCGCGGGGCCGCTGGCGGCCACCTTCCTCGGCGACTTCGGGGCCGACGTGATCAAGGTCGAGCATCCGTCGAAGCCCGACGCGTCGCGCGGGCACGGTCCGGCCAAAGACGGCGTCAATCTCTGGTGGAAGACCCTCGGCCGCAACAAGCGCACGGTCACGCTGAACCTCGGGCAGGCCGACGGCGCCGCCGTGCTCCTCGAGCTCGTGCGCTCCGCCGACGTTCTGATCGAGAACTTCAGGCCCGGCACGCTCGAGCGGTGGGGATTGGGCCCGGATGAGCTGCTCGCCGCCAACCCTGCCCTCGTGATCGCTCGCGTCACCGCGTTCGGCCAGTTCGGCCCGTACTCCGCGCGGCCCGGCTTCGGCAGTCTCGCCGAGGCGATGAGCGGATTCGCCGCGCTCACGGGTGAGCCCGACGGCCCGCCGACGTTGCCCCCGTTCGGTCTGGCCGACGGCATCGCCGCCCTCGCCACGAGCTACGCCGTGATGGTGGCGCTGCGCTCGGCCGAGGCGACCGGCCGCGGCCAGGTGGTCGACATGGCGATCATCGAGCCCATCCTGATGCTGCTCGGCGGTCAGATCACCGCGTTCGATCAGCTCGGCACCGTGCAGCCCCGAACGGGCAACAGAAGCGTGAACAACGCGCCGCGCAATGTGTACAGAACGGCCGACGACGAGTGGGTGGCCGTGTCGACCAGCTCGCAGTCGATCGCCGAGCGCGTGATGACCCTCGTGGGCCGCCCCGAACTCGTCGACGAGCCGTGGTTCTCGAGTGGGCACAGCAGAGCTCAGCACGCCGACGAACTCGACGAGGCCGTCGCATCCTGGGTCGCCGCGCGCCCCACCGCCGTGGTGCTCGAGGAGTTCGAGAGAGCGCAGGCCGCCGTGGCCCCCGTCTACGACGTGCGCGGCATCCTCGCCGATCCTCAATATGCGGCGCTCGGCACGGTGCAGACCGTCGACGACGACGAACTGGGACAGGTCAAGATGCAGAACGTGCTGTTCCGACTGTCCGAGACGCCGGGAGCGATCCGATTCAGCGGACGACCCCACGGCCACGACACCGACGAGGTGCTCGACGAGATCGGCATCACGGCCGAGCAACGGGCTGCGCTGCGCGAACGGGGCATCCTGTGAGCGCCGGCGCATCCGGCGCGCTGCCGATCGTCGCGGCCCTGTATGTTCCGGGAGACAGGCCCGACCGCTTCGGCACGGCCGCTTCCAGTGGCGCGAACATGGTGATCCTCGATCTCGAAGACGCGGTCAGGCCCGAACGCAAGGAGTTCGCCCGCGACGCCGTTCTCGACTGGCTCGCCGCGTTCACCCCGGGCAACGAGAAGCATCCGGCGCTCACCGTCGTGCAGGTGCGCATCAACAGCGGCGAACACGGGCTCGACGACGTGCGCGCACTGGCCGGCTCTTCCACGCCGATCGAGCTGCGTGTGCCCAAGGTCGAGACGGCGGGTCAGCTCGACGTGCTCGCGGACCTCGCCCCCGCGCTTCCGGTGACCGCGCTCGTCGAGTCCGCGCTCGGGGTCGAGAACTCCTATGCGATCGCCGCGCATCCGTCGGTCACCCGGCTCGCGCTCGGCGAATCCGACCTCGCGAGCGAGCTCGGCACCCGAGCTGTCGGCGTGCTCGACTACGCCCGCATCCGCCTGCTGTACGCGGCACGGTCGGCGGGGCTCGAGGCGCCGATGATGTCGGCGTTCCCCGACATCCGCAATCTGGATGCCCTGCGCGCCGACACTCTGCGCGGCCGCGAGTCGGGCTGGTTCGGCCGCTCGGCCATCCACCCGAGCCAGCTGCCCGTGATCCACGAGGCGTTCGCTCCGACCGATGCCGAGCTCGACTGGGCCCGCGAGGTGCTCTCGGTCGGCGAGGCTGGGGGAGTCACCACACTCGGCAACGGAGAGATGGTCGACGCGGCCATGCTCGGCCGGGCGCGCTCGATCCTCCGCGCGGCGCAGCCGTTCGCCTGATCCTCCGCAATCACGAAGCACCATTCAGCACCACCCAGAGAGGCAACACAATGATGTGGACGTCGAAGACCGCGGCCATCGCCGCGCTCGCACTCGCGGGGGCCGGCATCCTCGCCCTGCCCGCCGCACCGGCCCAGGCCGCCGGCAGCACCTTCGAGGCGGGCTCGTTCGAGAGCTCGGCCATCGGAGGTCCGGTGGACTACACGGTCTACCTGCCCGAGGGCTATGACGCGTCGGGGACCACGCGCTATCCGACCCTCTATCTGCTGCACGGCCGCGGTGACACGCAGGCGGCCTGGCAGCAGGTCGGTCCCGACCTCGACGAGCTGATCGCCGCCGGCAGCATCCCGCCGATGGTGGTCGTGATGCCGGATGCGCCCTGGAACGAGCGCGGCAATTACTACGTCGACTCGCAGTACACCGGCGGAGCGACTCCCGGAGTCGCCGTCGAGACGGCCTTCACCACCGAGCTCATCCCCACGATCGACTCGACCTACGCCACGATCGACGACCGCGCCTCGCGGGTGGTGGGCGGGTACTCGATGGGAGCGGCAGGCGCACTGCGCTACGCCACGGCCCACCAGGACCTCTTCGCGAACGCGCTCATCCTGAGTCCGGCCGTCTACACGCCCACGCCTCCCGTCGACTCGTCGGCCCGGGAGTTCGGCGCCTACGGGGTGGGCGACCAGGCCTTCGACGAGCAGCGCTACCTGTCGCTGAACTACCCGTCGACCCTCGCCGCCTTCGACTCTGCGTCGCCGCTGCACATGTTCATCGCGGTCGGCGACGACGAGTATGTGAACCCCGACCCGGCCGACGTGAACCACGACATCGACTACGAGTCGGCCACGCTCTACAACGCCGCCAAGCGCGTGCCGGGCATCACGGCGGAGTTCCGGGTCTACAACGGCGGACACGACTGGGGCGTGTGGCGCGAAGGATTCCGCGAGGGCATCCAGGACATCGCCGGCTACCTGCAGACGACGCCGCGTGCGCCCTTCGAGGGAACGCAGCTCGGCACCGCGGGCGACGACCGGGCCGGGGGAGTGCTCGCGCTCTCCGACGGCGGGGGAGTGCAGGCGGTGAACGCCGCCGGCGCGCTCGGCGGCGTCGCGGGGGCGGGCGGCCTCGACATCGTGGTGCAGCGATTCGCGGGCGACGGCTCCGAGGTGTTCTCGACGGCCATCGCGTCGGAGCGCGACGACCGGGCCTACGGGGTGGTCGCCGCTGCCGACGACTCCGTGATCGTGGGCGGCTATTCCAAGCGCGACCACGGCGGGGCGGTGAACGACGACGTGCTCGCCGCTCGGGTCGGCGCCGACGGAACCGTGCAGTGGCAGACCTCCGCCGGATCGGCCGCCGCTGCCGATCGCGCCTACGGAGTGGCGGCCGACGCCGACGGGGGAGCGTATCTCGCCGGCTACACCTCGGGGGCCCTCGACGGCGAGACGAGCGCCGGCGACAAAGACGCGATGATCACGCGGGTGGATGCCGAGGGTGCGGTCTCGTGGTCGCACCAGTTCGGCAGCTCGGGCGAGGACAAGGCGTTCGCGGCAGCGCTCGCACCCGACGGCGGCGTGTATGTCGCGGGAACGGCCGGAGCCGCGATGCCCGGAGCGGCGAGCTCGGGCGGTTACGACGCGTGGGTCGCGAAGTACTCGGCCGATGGAGCGAGGGAGTGGCTGCAGCAGTTCGGCACCGAGGCGGGCGACCAGGTGTCGACGCTGCTCGCGACGTCGGCGGGCGTCGCGGCGGCGGGCTTCACGGGCGGCTCGCTCTCGGGAGCCGACTCGGCCGGCGGCAACGACGCCTTCGTCCGCTCGTTCGGCGCTCTCGGCACGGCGCTCTTCACGACGCAACTCGGAACACCGGAGGACGACAGGGCTGCCACGCTCGTGCCCGGGGCGGGCGGCGGTCTGCTGGCCATCGGTCACACCGCCGGCCGCTTCGCCGACGGCGGCGCGGGCGGAGTCGACGTGTTCACCGCATCGCTCGACGCCGGCGGTACCGAGACCGCTCGCACTCAGTTCGGCACCCCGCAGCGCGACGGAGCCGACGAGTACGACGAGGGCAACCTGTTCGCGTCGGCGCAGGGCGACGGAACGGCCTATGTGCAGGGCCTAACGTACGGCGCCCTCGATGGCGCATCGAACGCCGGTTCCGGCGACGTGTTTCTCACAACCGTCGAGTCGGGCGTCGACCCGACCGTTCCGGGTGGCGGCGACGGCGCGGGTGGCGACAGCGCGGGCGCCGGCGCAAGCCCGGGCTCGTCGCCGACGCCCGGAGACGGCGCGGATGTCGCGGGGATGCTCGGTCTCACGGGCCTGGATGCGACGGGTCGGCTCGCCCTCGCGGGCATGCTCCTGCTGCTCGGCGTCACCGCGTTCATCGTGCGTCGCCGCGTCGTCGCCTCGTGACGAGGCGCCACGTCGTCGGCGCGAGCGGCTAGTTCTGGGGGAAGCCCAGGTTGATGCCGCCGTGCGACGGGTCGAGCCAGCGACTCGTCACCGCCTTCTCGCGGGTGAAGAAGTCGAAGCCGTGCACCCCGTAGGCCTTGTTCGAGCCGAAGATCGAGTCCTTGAACCCGCCGAATGAGTAGTACGCCACAGGTACGGGGATCGGCACGTTGATGCCGATCATGCCCACCTCGATCTCGTTCTGGAACCGGCGCGCAGCCCCGCCGTCGTTCGTGAAGATCGCGGTGCCGTTGCCGAACGCGCCGTCGTTGATGAGGGCGACGCCCTCCTCGTACGAACTCACCCTCACGACGGACAGCACGGGACCGAAGATCTCCTCGGTGTAGGCGCGACTCGACACGGGCACGTTGTCGAGGAGCGTCGGGCCGAGCCAGAATCCCTCTGCCGCGCCGTCGACCTCGATGCCCCGGCCGTCGACCACCACCGTCGCTCCATCGGTCGCGGCGATGTCGATGTAGCCGGCGACCTTGTCGCGGTGCGCCTCGGTGACGAGCGGCCCCATGTCGCAGTTGCGCCGGCCGTCGCCGGTCTTCAGACCCTTCATGCGCTGGGTGATCTTCTCGATCAGTTCGTCGGCCACGGGTTCGACAGCCACGACGACCGAGATCGCCATGCAGCGCTCTCCGGCAGAGCCGAAGCCCGCGTTGATGGCGGCGTCGGCCGTGAGGTCGAGGTCGGCGTCGGGCAGAACCAGCATGTGGTTCTTCGCGCCGCCGAGCGCCTGGACGCGCTTGCCGTTCTTCGACGCCGTCTCATAGATGTACTGCGCGATCGGAGTCGACCCGACGAACGAGATGCTCTTCACATCGCGGTGCTCGAGAAGGCTGTCGACGGCCACCTTGTCGCCGTGCAGCACGTTGAGCACGCCGTCGGGCAGGCCGGCCTCGCTGAAGAGGGCCGCGAGCCAATTGGCCGCGGAGGGGTCTTTCTCGCTGGGCTTCAGCACCACGGTGTTGCCAGCTGCGATCGCGATCGGGAAGAACCACATGGGCACCATCGCCGGAAAGTTGAAGGGGCTGATCACGCCGACGACGCCGAGCGGCTGCCGCAGCGAGTAGACGTCGACGCCGGTCGACACGTTCTCGGAGTACTCGCCCTTGATCAGGTGCGGGAACCCGGTCGCGAGCTCGACGACCTCGAGGCCACGGGTGATCTCTCCCATGGCATCGGAGAGCACCTTGCCATGCTCGGAGGTGAGGATCTCGGCCAGCTCTGCCTTGCGCGACGCGAGCAGCTCGCGGAACGAGAACAGAACCTGCTGCCGCTTCGTGATCGACGTATCGCGCCAACCGGGGAATGCCGCCTTGGCGCTCGCGACGGCGGCGTCGATCTCGGCCTGATCCGCGAGGGCGACCTGCTTGGTGACGATTCCCTGCGCGGGGTCGTACACGGGAGCGGTGCGACCAGACGACGACGGGTACTCGGCTCCGTCGACCCAGTGGTTCACAACGGGCTGCTTCTCGGTGGTGTCTGTCATCGAACTGCTCCTCACGGTCGTGGAGGGGCCACGGCCACGGCCGCCCCATGAGTCACGCTACCGCTGAACCCGGCGCGAATGCAGCGCGAATTCGTCAGAGTGCGCGGATGGGCAGGGTCTCGAGGTACGCGTCGGCGACGGCCACCAGTTTCTCGCGCGGCGTGCCCAGGCGGCTCATCTGGATGAGGCCCTGAGAGACGAGGATGATCTGCGCCGCGAGCGGATCGACCTCGACACGTTCGATCTCGTTGGCCGCGATGGCGGCCTCGATGCGCTCGGCGACTCGGCGCTCCATGGCGTCGGTCGTGGTGCGGCACAGGGCGATGACGCGCTCGTCCCTGCCGCCGAATTCCGCGATGCTGTTGAGCATGAGGCATCCGCGGCGGCCTACCTGGTTGGCGCAATCGGCCACGATCACGTCGAAGAACTCGCGGATCGACTCCGCAGCCGTGTGACCGACCGACATGGCCGAGGCCACCGTGTCGATGCGCGTTCGGCAGTACGACTCGAGAATCGTTAAGAAGAGATCGAACTTGCTTCCGTAGGCCGCGTAGATGCTGCCGTTGCCCACCTTGGTGGCGGCAGAGATGTCGCCGATAGAGGTGTTCGCGAAACCATTGCTCCAGAACAGTTCGCGAGAGGCAGCACGGAGCACCTCATCGTCGAACTCACGCGTACGAGCCATCCGTGCAGTTTATCGATCCGAAGCTCGGACGAACCTCACCAGACACAGCGCAGATACGAGGTGTAATGTCTGCGACTGCCGCGTGCCTAAAATGAGGGGCATGTGGTCACACGCCGATTCAGGGAGCGCCGGCCCCACGGCGAGCCCAGATAGAGGGGCGTCGCCGGCATCCGGGGTTCGCATCTGCGCGTCCTGCTCCACGCGATCGACCGATGCGGCGAATTTCTGCTCGCAGTGCGGGGCGGCGCTGCCGACCGACACGGAGCCGCCGCGGGCCGAACGGCGCTATACCAGCATCCTGTTCGCCGATCTCGTGGGCTTCACCGAACTCGCCGAGCGCACCGACGCCGAAGACGTGCGCGAGCTGCTCTCGGGATACTTCGCCCTCTGCCGCAGCACCATCGAGTCTCTCGGCGGGGTGGTCGAGAAGTTCATCGGCGACGCGGTGATGGCCGTCTGGGGTGCCACCCGCACCCGTGAAGACGACGCGGAACGCGCAGTTCGGGCGGCACTCGAGCTGACGAGGGTGGTCGGCGACTACGGTCGGGCGTCTGCCCTGGGAGCGCTCGCCGTGCGCGTCGGCGTCGTCACCGACGAGGTCGCCGTGATGCTCGGCGCCGCCGGCGAGGGCATGGTCACCGGAGCCGCCGTCAACCTCGCCGCGCGCCTGCAGGCCGCGGCCGCGCCCGCGACAGTTCTGACCGACGCACACACCCGTACGCTCACCGTCGACCGCATCGACTTCGGGCGCGAGACGCGCGTCGACATCAAGGGCATCGCCGACGAGGTGTCGGCCTACCCGGCGCTGCGTGTCATCTCCGAGACGGGCTCGGGCGCCGCCCCCGCTGCCGAGATCCTCACCACCCTCGTCGGTCGTGACGCGGAGCGAGACGTGCTGATCGCATCCTTCGACCGCGTCGTCGCCACGGGTCGACCTCATCTGGCCGTGGTGTCGGCCGACGCCGGTGTGGGCAAGAGCCGCCTGGTGCTCGAACTGCGCGACCACCTCGACCACGTGCCCATGGCCATCATGTGGCACTCGGCGCGCTGCCTCTCGTATGGCGAGGGCGTCGCCTACTCCGCGCTGTCGTCGGCCGTGCGCTCGCGCATCGGAGCCGTCGAGGGGGAGGGCGAAGCGGTCGCCCTCGGTCGTCTGCGCACAAAACTGGTGAGCTGGACCTCGGCGGGAACCGCCGAGCCGGCGCGCCTCGACTGGATGTGCGAGCGCCTGGCGCCGCTGCTCGGCGTCGACTCCGCCGGTGTGCCGCTGCTGAGTTCGGGCTCTGCCGAATACGGTCGTGATGAATTCTTCACGGCCTGGTCGCTCTGGTTCGAGCGCATGTCCGCCGGCGAGAACGCCCCGGTCGTCTGGGTGATCGAAGACGCGCACTGGGCCGATGATGGCCTGCTCGACTTCGTGCAGCACCTTCAGCGCGCCAACCCGTCTCCGGTTCTCATCGTGATCGTCACGCGCCCCGAGCTGCTCACGCGCCGCCCCGACCTCGGAGCGAGCGAGAGCACCACGGTGCTCGAACTCGGTCCGCTCGACGACGAATCGATCGTCGCGCTCATCGCGGGGCTCGCGCCCGAGCTGCCCCGCGACATCCTGCGTCTTCTCTCGGCGAGGGTCGGCGGGGTGCCGCTGTACGCGCGCGAGCTTCTGCGCAGTCTCGTCGATGACGGTCTGCTGCTAGACACGGCCTGCGGTCTGCGACTGGCCTCCGGTGTCAGTGCAGACACGCTCGCGGTCGCGGAGCCGCCCGCCAGCTTGAGGGTGCTCATCGCGTCACGCCTCGACTCCCTCGAGCCGGGCGCGCGGCTCGTGGCCCAGCTCGCCTCGGTGCTCGGCTTCTCGTTCTCGATGCCCGCCCTGGCTGCCGTCTCGCGGCGTGCAGCGGGCGAGCTCGCCGGCGATGTCTCGACACTCGAGACCCGCGGCATCCTGATCTCGATCACCGACCCGCTGTCGTCGGAGCGCGGGCAGTACGTGTTCAGCCACCCGCTCATCCGGCAGGTGGCCTACGAGATGCAGTCGCGCCGATCACGCAGCGAGCGGCACCTCGCCACGGTCGAGTTCCTCGAGTCCTCGTCAGACGAGGGCTCGCGGTCTGCGGCGGTCATCGCTCAGCACCTCGTCGACGCGCTGCAGCTGCAGACCGCGCCCGCCGCATCCACCGAGTCTGCGGCGCGACGTGCCGTGCACTGGCTGCTCGCCGCCGCCGATTCGGCGCGCCGGCTGGGGGCCGCGAGTGCTGCTCGTCGCCTCTACGAGCAGGCCATCGACGTGTGGCCGCTGGCGAACCCCGCCGGTCGCGACGCCGATGGCAGAACGGTGCGCGATCTCGAGGAGCTCGCGCGCGAGGTCGTCTCGACCTCGGTCACGGGTTGACCGCTGTTACGAGCCGACGTAGCTCTTCAGCGCCGCGACATCGGTGAGGGTCACGCGCCGGCCGTCGACGGTGATGCGTCCGTCTCGGGTGAGGGTGCGCAACGCCGTGTTGAGCGACTGCCGTGCCACGCCGAGCTGTGCGGCGACGCCGGCCTGGCTCATCGGCAACTCGACGCTGACCTGGTTCGCATCGTGGCGCCACTCGGGGATGTAGGTCAGCAGAAGTTTCGCCAGCCGCCTCGGCAGGTCGAGGAACACGAGGTCGCTCTGCGTTCCCGTGAGTCGACGCACGATCGAGGCGAGCTCTTCGACCACCGACATCAGGGCCTCTGGCGAGCTCGTCAACAGGCTCCGGATGCGATCGGCCGGCACCGCGATCACCTCGGCATCGTCGATCGACTCGGCCGTCGCCGAGCGTGCGAGGCCGTCCATCACCGAGAGGTCTCCGATGGTTCCCCCGCCGTCGACGACGGAGAGACCGAGCTCGGTGCCCTCGGGCGAGCGCCGCGCGATGCGGATGCGCCCCGAACGCACGATGTAGAAGTGCGCGCTGGCCGTGCCCTCCTCGAACAGCAGTTCACCGCGGCTGAGGCTCACGACGAAGCTCTGCGCGGCGAGAGAGTCGAGTTGCTCGTCGCTGAACGGCGCCATCAGTGATGCGCCGCGCAGGTCGTAGATCGTTACTGCGGAGGCCATTGAGGCAGGGTACCAGCGCTGATCGCCGTATCCGCGCCGCTGGGGAGCATCCGCGCCTGGTCGACCGGCGGCGGATGCGCCGAAGGGGCGCAGATGCATCGAGGCCGCCCGGCGACTGCCCGACGGCTGCCCGGCGGCTGCGTCGCTACGCGGTGCTCAGGCTCTTGAGGCCCGCGAACTCCAGGTACTGTCGGCCGGCGCGGCTGAGGTACGTGACCAGCGTGTGCCCGCAGGTGCGGCAGAGCAGGATCACGCCGTCGTCGTCGCGTTCGACGATCGCCTCGCTCAGGGGGCCCGCAGAACCGCAGTGCCGGCACGTGCCGACTGCGGTGGTGATGTCGAGGCGCAGGATCTCGCCGAGCGGACCTGCGGCCGCGTTGCCGTCGACCCGGGTCACGGGCACGTTCACCTGATGCGCGTGCTCGGGCATGTCATTTGCCTCCAAATCGCTCGGTCTTGATGCGCTCGGCAGGATGCCCGAGGTCGACGAGGATGCGCGCGACCGCCTCGACGAAACCGGTCGGTCCGCAGACGTAGACGAGCGGGTTCTCGGCGACGGGCAGGGTGGATGCCTCGATGTCGGCACGCGTGATGCGCCCCGCCGGGCGCGCCCAGCCCTCGGGCGCAGTACGGGTGTAGACCCAGTCCAGGGCGAAGCCGTCGTCGACGAGACTCTCGAGTTCTGACGCGTAGTACGCGTCCTCCGGCGCCCGAACCGAGTACAGCATCCGGAATTTCGCGGCGCTCGCGGCGGCCCGATGAGCGCGGGCGATCGACACGAGCGGAACGATTCCCGATCCTCCCGCGATGAGCTGCACGGGCTCGGTCTGCGTGTCTCTCCAGACGAAGAAGTTGCCGAGCGGCCCCCGCACCTCGAGCATGTCGCCCGGCTCGACGTCGTCGACGAGATACGGCGAGACCTCGCCATCGGGAAGCATGTCGACGGCGAGCTCGACGCTGGTGCCGTCGCCGAAAGAGGCGATCGAGTACGAGCGCACGGCCTGGTAGCCGTCTTCGGCCGTGAGGCGCAGATCGAGGTGCTGCCCGGCGAGGTTGCCGGGCCACTCTGGCACGTCGAGAACGAGGACTCGGCCCTGCGGCGTGACACGCATGGCCCGGGCCACCGTTGCGACAAGCCAGCCGGCGACGATCGCCACTACCAGTACCGCTGCTCTTTCCAGGGGTCGCCGTACATGTTGTAGCCGTTCTGCTCCCAGAATCCCGGGTCGTCGTCGGAGTGCATGCGGATCCCGTGCACCCACTTCGCGCTCTTCCAGAAGTAGAGGTGGGGAACGAGAAGACGAGCGGGACCGCCGTGCTCGGGGTCGAGCGGCTCGCCGTCGAACTCGAACGCGATCCAGGCCTTGCCATCGAGCAGGTCTTCGAGCGGCACGTTCGTCGTGTACCCGCCGTACGACTCGATCATCGTGTACGCATCCGACGTCTCGATGTCGGCGAAGAGGGTGTCGAGCGAGACTCCGCGCCAGGTGGTGCCGAGCTTCGACCAGCGGGTCACGCAATGGATGTCGGTGTGCACGTCTTCGATCGGCAGAGCCATGAGCTCGTCCCAGCTCCAGGTCGTCACGGCACCGGACTCGGTGGTGATGCTGAAGCTCCAGTCGGCGGTGTCGATGCGGGGCGTGGGCCCTGCCGACAGAACGGGAAAGTCTTCGGTGAGGTACTGGCCCGGGGGAAGCTCCGGGTCGGACTCGCGCCTGCGAGCCCCGAAACCGCGGGAGAAGACTGCCATGGTGTGCTCCTTTGTGAAGTGGTCGGATGGATCGCGAACGCCTATATCGATTCTGCCCTAAACGCTCTCGGTGGCGCGGACAAACACCTCTACTGCGTCGACGGGGCTTTCGCTCGCTGAGTGGCGCGAGCCCGACGACGCATCAGGGTTCCGGCGGTGACCGTGGCCGCGAGCACGATCGCCACGAACACGAGCAGCACGGGCGTCGCGGGCTCGAACGCGAGGGCCGCACCGACGATGAGAACGGGCAGTGCGAGGCCCGCGTAGGCCACGAGGAAGATGAGGGCGAGCGTCTCGCCCTTGCGCTTCGGATCGGCGAGCGAGACCGCGGTGCCGATGGCCCCCTTGAACAGCAGGCCGACGCCGAGGCCCGCGACGACGCCGCCCCCGATGAACAGCACGATCTGCGGCAGCACGGCTCCGAGAGCCACCAGCACGAGGCCCGTGCTGCACGCCGCGATGGCGATGGTGAACTGCCGGTGCACGGCGACCGGGGTGAGAAGGATCTGCCCGGCGGCCGCGGCGGCGAAGACGGCGAACGAGGTGGCCCCGGCGAGCAGGTGGTCGCCGGCCTGGAAGGTCACGACGAGAAAGGTCGGGGCCAGCGAGGTGAAGAGTCCGAAGACGGCGAAGCCGGAGAAGGCGCCGAACGCCGCGATGATGAACGGCCGCTTCGCCCCTTCGGGAACCGAGAGCTTCTGCGGGTGATACGAGGGGCGCTCGTCGGGAACGTCGACCGTCTCGGGCACGAGCATCAGGGCGACCGCGGCCACGATCAGAACGAAGAGGAAGACCAGGTGGGGCAGCATGAGCGGATCGGGCAGGAACTCGGCGAAGATGCCGCCGATGAGGGGCCCGAGCGACAGACCGCCCAGGTTGGCGGCACCCGACACGGATGCCGCCACCACCGCGTTCTCGTTGGGCCGGGCTGTCGCGCGCAGCTCTCCGAGGTGCGCCGTGGCGGTGGCGGTGAGCATACCGATGCTCGCGCCGTTGATGAGGCGGGCCACGATGAGCCCGGGAACCTCGGGAAAGAGCAGAAAGAGGACCGCCGAGAGGGCCGAGATCAGCACCGCCACCACGAGCACTCGGCGGCGACCGAGCCAGTCGCTCACATGCCCCGCGAGATAGAGGCTCACGATCACGCCCACCGCGTAGGCGGCGAAGATCATGGTGATGACGAATGCCGGAAAGCCGTCGCGCTGCTGATACAGCGGGTACAGCGGAGTGGGCACGGTCGAGTACGCCATCACCAGCAGAAAGGTGACGGCGACGATCCAGAAACCTGCACCGTGTCGAACGGTGGGGACGCGACGGGGCATGGACTCGACGCTACCGCCGGTGCCGGCCATCCGACGGTCCGTCGGCCCGGTCTTCGACGAATGTCTAGTGCGGATACGCGCACGGACTCATACGTTCGAAGCATGACGAACCCCACCGGATCACGACACGTGAGGTCGCTGATCGACGGCGAATCCCAGCATGACAGCGAGCTCGGGTCGATCACGCGCCTCACCGCAGACACCTTCCCGATACTGAAGGGACTGTCGATCAAGCGTCTGCTGCTGCAGCCCGGCAGCATCCGCGAGCCGCACTGGCACGCCAACGCCGACGAGATCGGCTACTGCCTCAGCGGCAGCGTGCTCATCTCGATCCTCGACAACGGCAGCAGCTTCTCGTCTTTCACGATCGAGTCGGGCCAGATGTTCGTGATCGACTCGGGCTCGCTGCACCACATCGAGAACGTCGGTGACGACGAGGCCGAGATCGTGGTGGTGTTCTCGCACGAGAGGCCCGAGGACTTCTCGCTCCAGGCCGCCTTCGGCACGATGTCGGATGCCGTGCTCGGCAACACCTACGACCTCGAGGCATCCGAATTCACGCCTCTCGTGCGCGACACGACATCGCGCGACATCGTCAAGCGCTCGGGGCCGGCGGTCGTTCCCGACACGGCGGGCTTCAACAACCCGCACAAGTTCGACGTCGAAGCACAGAATCCGCCGCTGCAGCACCCGTACGCGTTCGTGAAGCTCGCTCGCAGCCAGTTCTGGCCGGCGCTCGAGCACCTCTCGATGTACTCGCTGACCATCGAGGACACCGGCATGCGGGAGCCGCACTGGCACCCCAAGACCGCCGAGATGGGCTACGTGCACAAGGGCAACGCGCGCATGTCGATCCTCGACCCCGATGGCACGGTCGAGACCTATCTGCTCGGGGCCGGCGACGTGTACTTCATCCCCAAGGCCTATCCGCACCAGATCGAGGTCATCGGCGACGAGGAGATCCATTTTCTGATCTTCTTCGACCAGCCCACCCCGGGCGACATCGGCTATCGGGCCTCGGTGTCGGCGTTCTCGCGACCGGTGCTCGCCGCCACGTTCAGCGTCGACGAGGCCACGTTGCCGGCGTTCCCGTTCACGCCCACAGACCCGCTGCTCGTGGCCAAGAGCAACCCCAGCGACCCCGTGTGATCGGGCGGCCGTCCGGCCGCACGCATCCGAAGACCCTCGAAAGAAAGCAGCACCATCATGACCGACGCCACCGAACCCCTGCACGTGAGCCAGCATCACCGCACGACGCTCGAGCACATCGAGCGCCACCCCACCACGCACAACCTCGAGTGGAACGACGTGATCGGCCTGCTCGACGAGATCGCCGACGTGCGCGAGGAGCACGATGGAAAGTTCGTGGTGAAGCTGGGCGAGGGGCGCATCGTGCTGACGAAGCCCAAGCACAAAGACGTCGACGAGCAGATGGTGCTCGACCTGCGTCACCTGCTGCACAACGCGGGATACAACTCCGAGAAGAAGTAGTCGCAGCGGCGGCACCTCCCTCCGCAGACGGAGGTGCCGCGGCGCGGCATTCGCTAGCGTGGGTGCCGTGACCAACAGCAGGGTGGATGCGCTCGACGAAGGATGGCTGCGCCCTCTGCCGTCGCGGCGCGAGTATCGCGCCGACGTCATTCTGGCGATCGTCATCTTCGCGCTCAGCCTCGGCAGCCTCGAGCTCTACGACTCGGCAGGGTTCTACCCCGACCCGGCTCCGCCCTGGCTCGGCGTCGTCATGGTCTTCCTGCAGAGCGGATGCCTTGCGTGGCGACGCCGCTTTCCGGTCTCGGTACTGATCGTCAGCGCGGTCGTCTTCATGGGCGTGCAGATCCTGCAGGTGCCCGAGGTGCTCTTCAGCAATATCGCCTTCTTCATCGCGATGTACACGGTGGGGGCGTGGAGCGGCCACCGGCGTCGCGCGATGGTCTCCCGGCTCATCGTGATCGTCGCCATGTTCGTCTGGCTGTTCTCGGCACTGCTCGGCACGGCGTTCGCGCAGGCCGTCGCCGATATGGATGTCGTCGGTTCGGTCACTCCGGCGCTCGCGATCGGCCTCGTGACGGTTGTGCAGAATCTGCTCTACTTCGGGGGCGCCTACTACTTCGGCAACCGTGCGTGGACGGCGGCCCGCGAGAGGGCGGCGCTGCAAGATCGCACCGACCAGCTCGCCGAGGAGCGCGAACGCACCGCCGCGCAGGCTGTGTCGCTCGAGCGCCTGCGCATCGCCCGCGAGCTCCACGACGTCGTCGCGCACCACGTGTCGGTCATGGGAGTCCAGGCGGGCGCCGCCCGCCGGGTGCTCCAGCGCGACCCGCAGCAGGCGGCCGAGTCGCTCTCGGCCATCGAGTCGAGCGCGCGCGAGGCCGTCGACGAGTTGCATCGAATGCTCACCACGCTGCGCGACGACAGCAGCCCGAGCGGCGATGCGTCCGGGCCCACAGACGAGCCGAGTACGCACGGGGTCGAGCAGCTGCACGACCTGCTCGACGACGCGCGATCGGCGGGACTCGCGGCTCAGCTGACCGTGGTCGGCGAGCCTCGACCGCTGTCGGCGCTGGTCTCGATCACCCTGTATCGCGTGGTGCAGGAGGCGATCACGAATGCCATCAAGCACGCGGGCACGTCGGCCGCCATCGACGTGAGGCTGCGTTACCGTGACCTGTCTGTCGAGGTGGAGGTCACCGACTCCGGGGGCACGCCGAAGCGCGGCGCCGGTCAGGGCTCGGGGCTCGGCATCGTGGGCATGCGCGAGCGCCTCTCGGCCGTGGGCGGCACGCTCGAGGCCGGACCTCGCACGCGCGGCGGGTACCTGGTGCGCGCCGACATCCCCGCCGGGGCCGCGCCCGCGACGGCCACGACGACACTCACCGAGAGCGGGGCACGATGACAGTCACGATCGAGCGATCCGATCGTCGCGACGATGAAGAGATCAGGGTGTTGCTCGTCGACGACCAGGACCTGCTGCGCAGCGGCATCCGCATCATTCTCGAGAGCGAGCCGGGCATCGTGGTGGTGGGCGAGGCCCGCGACGGCCACGGCGCCCTCGAGCGCATCAGGCAGCTCTCTCCCGACGTCGTCTGCCTCGACGTGCAGATGCCCGGCATGGATGGCCTCACCGCGACCCGCCTGATCACGGCCCTCGAGAATCCCCCCGCTGTGCTCGTCCTCACCACCTTCGACCGCGACGACTACCTCTTCGCGGCGCTGGAAGGCGGGGCCAGCGGATTCCTGCTCAAGAACAGCACGCCGGAACAGCTCGTCGACGCGGTTCAGATCGTCGCACGCGGCGACGCGCTGCTGAGCCCGGATGTCACGCGGCGCGTCATCGAGCGCTTCGCGCAGCGCGACGGCGGGCCGGTCGCTGCGTCGACGAATTCAGATGCGGCGGGTGCGGCCGACGCGCAGGCGGTGCACAGCGCGGCCGCGATGGTCGCCGAGCTCACCGCACGGGAGCGCGACGTTCTGGACTTCGTCGCGCGCGGAATGAGCAACGCCGAGATCGCGGCGGCGCTGTTCCTGGGCGAGGCCACGGTGAAGACCCACGTGTCGAAGGTGCTGCAGAAGCTCGGCGTACGAGATCGCATCCAGGCCGTGGTGTTCGCCTACGAGCACGGCATCGCGGTGCCCCGCCAGTAGGCACAGCAGCGGCGACTCTCGTCTCCGCCTCGGGGAGGAGAACGGGTCGGAGGCGCGAGCACGCGCGCCCGCCTCGCGGGGGATGTGGCCTCGCCGACGCCTGAATAGCGTGGAGGCGACGGAAGGATCCTCCATGCTGCAGATCGACGGTGTCACCAAACGATACGGCGACCGCACCGCCCTCGACGAGGTGAGCTTCGAGGTGGGCGACGGCCGACTCACGGGCTTCGTGGGCGGCAACGGGGCCGGCAAGACCACGACCATGCGCATCATCCTGGGCGTACTCAGCGCCGACTCGGGAGTCGTTCGCCTGGGCGGCTCGGTTCTGGGGCCGGCCGATCGCCGCCGCTTCGGATACATGCCCGAGGAGCGCGGGCTCTACGCCAAGATGAAGGTCGCCGAACAGCTCGTCTACCTGGCCCGCCTGCACGGCGTCTCTCGGCGCGACGCCGAGGCGAGCACCACCGATCTGCTCGAACGGCTCGAACTGGCCGAGCGCCGCGACGACACCGTCGAGAGCCTGTCGCTCGGAAACCAGCAGCGTGCGCAGATCGCCGCCGCGCTCGTGCACTCGCCCGAGGTACTCATCCTCGACGAGCCCTTCTCCGGTCTCGACCCGATGGCCGTCGAGACGGTGCTCGGCGTGCTGCACGACGTCGCGAAGCAGGGCGCGCCCGTGCTGTTCTCGTCTCATCAGCTCGACGTCGTCGAGCGGCTCTGCGACGACGTGGTCGTGATCGCGAACGGCCGCATCAGGGCGAGTGGATCGAAGCAGAAGCTGCACGACGACAACGCGGTGCGTCAGTTCGAGCTGCTCGTCGCATCCGACGCCGCGTGGGTGCGCGAGATGCCGGGTGTCACCGTTCTCGACTTCGACGGCGGCTACGCGCTCTTCGAGGCCGACGACGACGAGGTCGCGCAGGGAGTGCTGCGGCGGGCGCTGCAGCTGGGCCCGGTCGCGAGCTTCGCGCCGAGACATCGATCGCTCACCGAGATCTTCAGGGAGGTCGTGAAGTGACCATCGCCGACACGAGAGCCAACACCTTCGCTCAGAGCGCCGCGCTCGTCGCCGACCGCGAGGTGCGGATGCGCCTGCGCAGCAAGGCCTTCATCATCTCGTCCGTGATCCTGCTGCTCGCGGTCATCGCCTCGATCGTCGCCGGCAGCATCTTCGGCGCATCGGCCTCGAACGAGACGACCCGCGTGGCCGTGGTCGGCGACTCCCGACCGTTCGCGCAGGTGCCGTCGCTCGAGATCACGGAGGCTGGCAGCGTCGCCGACGCCGAGCAGCTCCTGCGCGACGGGGATGTCGCCGCCGCGATCGTTCCGGGCGACGGGCCCACGGGCATCCGGGTTCTGGCCCTCGACGAGGCGCCCGGCGACCTCGTTCAACTGCTCAGCGCAAGCCCCGAGGTCACGCTGCTCGAGCCTGCCGACCAGAACTCCGGGCTCGCCTACCTCGTGGGGCTCGGCTTCGGAATCGTGTTCTTCATGGCCGCGACCCTGTTCGGAACGACCATCGCGCAGAGCGTCGTCGAAGAGAAGTCGACCCGGGTGGTCGAGATCCTGATGTCGGCCATCTCGGCTCGCGCGCTGCTGGCGGGCAAAGTGATCGGCAACACGATCCTCGCGTTCGGTCAGATCGTGCTGATCGCCGCGGCGGCCATCGTGGGGCTGATGGTCACCGGGCAGGATGCGCTGCTCGGCGACCTGGGGTCGGCGATCGTCTGGTTCGTGGTGTTCTTCGCCGTGGGCTTCGTGCTGCTGGCCGCGATGTTCGCGTCGGCCGCGGCGCTGGTCTCGCGTCAGGAGGACATCGGATCGGTGACCACACCGGTGATGATGCTCGTGATGATCCCGTACTTCTTGATCGTTTTCGCGTGGGACAACGATCTGGTGCTCACGATCATGTCGTACGTGCCGTTCTCGGCCCCGATCGGCATGCCCATGCGCATCTATCTGGGAACGGCCGAGTGGTGGGAGCCGCTGCTGTCGCTCGTGGTCATTCTCGCGACGACCGTGCTGGTCGTGCTCTTCGGATCGAAGATCTACGCCAACTCGCTGCTGCGCACGGGTGCGCGCGTGAAGGTGCTCGAGGCGCTGCGCGGCTAGGTGCTGCGGGGCTGGGCGCGGCGGGCGATCGCCGCGATGAAGCCACCGACGAACGTGTCGCCCAGGCCGATGGTGGTGGGCCGCGCGACCGTGAGTAGAAAAGCCGGCACACAGCAGACCTCGGCTCCGAGCCGGGCCCGGATGCCGAGGGCGAAGTCGGCGCCCAACGGATTGACCGGCAGGAGTCCCGTCTGCTCGTAGTTGCGCTCGGTGAAGCCGTCGCCGCGCACATAGCGTGTGCTGGCCATCTGGATCGCACCGCGAAGCGCATCCTCGTAGTCGGCGGCGCGCTCGCCCAGCGCGAGCGACCAGAACTTCGTGTGCACGACCAGCACAGCGGCGGGAATGAGCTCACGGAGTTCGCCGAGCGCCGCAGCCATCACGTCGACGTCGAGCAGGTCGAGAGGCCTGCCGACATAGGCCTGCATCTCGTCTTCGTTCATGCTGTAGACGTCGATGCGATCGAGCAGGGCCTCGCGCACATGACGACTGAGCGCGGGCACGTGGAAGCCGGAGTCTTCGTAGAACACCAGCGCGTCGGCCGGCAGCCGGGTCAAGTGTCGACGCATGTCGTCGAGCCGCCGCACCAGCGACTCCTCGCTCTGCATGCTGTTGAACCCCGAGATCATGAACAGCTCGGCCCGTTCGAGGCTCGCCCCGAGATCGGCGCTGAGCACGAGCTCGGCATTCGGAGGATCGTTGGCGAAGATCACGCGGTTCGCGTGGGGTGAGCGGAGTTCGAGCTCGCCGATGCGCACGCGGCTGCCCTCGACGAACTGCACGATGAGGTGGGGGTCGAGCGTGTCGCGCTCGGCGCTCGAGATGTATGCCGAACCGCGGGGGAGGAGTCTGCGCACGTTGTCGTCGATGCTGACGAGGTGCAGCGTGCACGTGACTCCCACGGCCTCCATCGCGTAGGCCGCCCGCACGCCCGTTCCGCCGAGGGTGATGCGTTTGTCGAAACGGGCGGCGAACTGCTCGACGATGCGGGAGTAGGAGACGAATCTCTCTCCTCCCGCACCGTCTTTCACGAATGCCAGCAGGGCGATCACCAGATCGCGTTCGCTGCGGATCGCGATGAGGCGAGAGAGCTCGGAGGGCTGGATGGCGTACTCGATGACCAGGTCGTCGATCACCCGAGAGTCCCAGACGATCTCGTAGTCCACGGTTCCGCCGAGGCCCAGTACGAGCTTCTCATTCATCGTGTCGTCGCATTCCTTGGCTGACGGGTGGGGTCGTCGATCAGTACAGTGTGGCCTTTCCGGCCGCGCCGAACAGATCGATCTTCTGGGCGGCCGTCTCTTTCATGGCGGCGATCGACGGGGGCTGAATGGTGTTCGGCTCGCGCACGCTCGCGTCGGCCAGCACCTCGCGCATCTTGTTGTGGTAACTCGCCTTGATGTCGGATGAGATGTTGATCTTGTTGACTCCGAGCTTCACGGACTCGCCGATCTCGTTGTCGGGGTTGTTCGATCCGCCGTGCAGAACGAGGGGGATGTTGACCTTCGCCTTGATGCGCTTGAGCAGCTCGAGCTTGAGTTCGGGCTTCATGCTCGCGGGGTAGATGCCGTGGCTGGTGCCGATGGCGATGGCCAGGCTGTCGACTCCGGTGGCCTCGACGAACGTCACGGCCTCGTCGGGCTCGGTGTAGATGATGGATGCGGCCCCGTCTTCGGCCTCGTTGTCTGTCTTGCCGATGGTGCCGAGCTCTCCCTCGACCGAGACCCCCACGGCGTGTGCGGTGTCGACGACCCGCTTCGTGATGGCGATGTTCTCGTCGAACGGCAGCATCGAGCCGTCGATCATCACCGAGGTGAAGCCGCTCTGGATCGCGAGCAGCACCTGCTCGTAGCTCGCGCCGTGGTCGAGGTGGATGGTCACCGGAACGCTCGAGCGGTTCGCCCGAGCGATGATCGCGTGCAGCACGTCGGTGCCGATGTGGCTCAACTCGTCGGGGTGGATGGCGATGAGCAGCGGCGACTGCTTCTCTTCGCTGATCTCGAAGAGGCCGTTCATCATGGCGTAGTCGCTGACGTTGAAGGCCGGCACCGCGAAGTTGTTCGCGTTGGCCACGTCGAGAAGGTCTTTTCCGGAAACGAGCATTATGGGTTTTCTCCTTGTGTTGTGGTGCGGAAGGTCGGAAAGAAGGGGGTCAACTCTTGACGGCGCCGGCGGTCATGCCGCCGATGAAGTAGCGCTGGAAGAAGAGGAAGAGGATGAGCACGGGGATGCAGCCGAGGATGCTCATCGCCATCATTTCGTTCCACTCGTAGGAGTTCTGGCCCATGAGCAGCTGGATGCCGATGGGCACCGTGCGCATGTCCTCCGTGCGGGTGAGCGTGAGGGCGAAGAGATACTCGTTCCACGCGATCATGAACGTGTAGACACCGACAGAGACGATGCCGGGAATCGAGATCGGCACGAGAATGCGCCAGAGCACGGTGAGCGGTCCGGCCCCGTCCATGCGGGCCGCCTCGTCGAGCTCCTTCGGCAGCGTGTTGAAGTAGCCGGTCATCATGATGATCGCGTACGGGAGCGTGAACACCAGATAAGTGAGGATCAGGCCCTGATAGGTGTTGTAGAGACCGAGCACCACCATGAGGCCGAAAAACGGGATCAGCAGAGTGATGGGCGGAACAGCCTGGATGCTCACGATGATCATGTTGATCGGGCGCTTGCCCTTGAACTCGTAGCGGCTGAACGCGTACGAGGCGAGGATGGCCACGAGCAGGGTGAGTGCCGTGACGGCCAGCGACACGACGTAGCTGTTGATGAAGAAGCGCACCTTCGTGGGATCGGTGAGGATCGTGATGTACGCGTCGAACGAGAAATTCGAGGTGATCAGCTGCGGCGGATAGGCGAAGATCTCAGTGTTCGGTTTGAACGAGCTCGAGGCCATCCAGATGATCGGGAAGGCGGCGAACGCCGCGCCGGTCAGCAGCAGCAGGATGATGACGACTTTCGCGAGTCGATCCTTCGGCCGGCGCCGCGGCTTCTGCGCGGGCGAGCGTCGTGCGCCATCCGGTGCCGTTCGAACGGCGGGGCTCTGTTTCTGGGCGAATGTCGTCATGTCAGTCACGCGCTTTCTGGTGACGCACGTAGAAGAACGCGAGCACCATGGTGAGGAGAAGGATGAGCACGGCGCTCGCGGAGGCGACGGAGAACTCGTAGCGGCTGAAGGCGAGCTTGTAGGTGTAGGTGCTGAGCATCTCCGTGACGTTCACGGGGCCTCCGCCGGTGGTCATCCAGATGAGGGCGAACTGCTGCGAGGTCCAGATGATGTCGAGCACGCTCATGCTGATGATGATCGGTTTGAGCTGCGGCAGGGTCACGTTCCAGAAACGCTGAAATGCGGATGCGCCGTCGACCCGGGCCGCCTCGTACAGATCGGCGGGCACGCCCTGCAGACCGGCCAGCAGAGTGACCATGTAGAACGAGTAGCCGGCCCAGATGTTGATGAACGTCACGGCGAGCAGCGCTGTGTCGGGAGACGACAGCCACTCGATGCCCTTGTCGGTCAGGCCGAGCGAGATGAGGATGTAGTTGACGACCCCATTCGGGTTCAGCATCAGGCGCCAGAGCACCGCGATGATGGCCACCGTGAACAGCCACGGCAAGATGTAGACGACTCGGAAGAGCGCCTTCGTGACGTTGCCGACGAGCGGCGAGTTCAGCAGCATGGCGAAGCCGAGACCCAGCAGCAGGTGCGCTGCGACGCTGACCAGCGTGAAGAAGAGGGTGTTGCCGGTCGCGGTGCGGAAGACAGGGTCGCTCAGCACCTCGACGTAGTTGTCGATACCGACGAACACCGGGTTCTTGTTCGTGATCACGTTGTCCATGAACGAGTACCCGATGACCATGATCACCGGAATGAGCATGAGCACGAGCATCACGATGACGGTCGGCGAGAGGAATGCGTAGGGGGTCAGCTTGCGTGCGGTGGGGGCCCACCCGGAGGTGCGGCTCTTCGTGCTGCCCGGTCTGACGACGGTGTTGGTCGAGGCCACTGCAGAAGCCTTTCTGTGAGGGGTGGCCGCGCCGCGGGGTCTCTCTCAGAGAGGGTCCGCGGCGCGGCCGTCAATCGACGGGTGGTTGTGGAGCGGGGAGGCTAGAACTCCCCGACCCACGCATCCTGAGCCTTCTTGAGGCCATCGTCGACCGACTCGTCTCCCTGCAGAATCGCCTGCAGCTGCTCGTCGAAGAGACGCATCAGCTGCTCCGCGACGGGCAGTCCGACGAACTCGTTGGCGGGCTTGCCCTCGGAGTAGATGTCGAAGGCCTGCTTGAACAGCGGGTCGCTCGAGGTGAAGTCGGGCACGCTCTTCGTGTTGCCGGGGAAGGCGTTCGCGAGGGTCGACAGCTCGGAGTTCGTCTTCTCGTTCATGAGGAACTGCACGAGCTTCCACGACTCCGCCGGGTGCTTGCTGCTGGCGGACACGCCCACACCCCACGACGCGTAGGGGATGCCGCGTTCGCCGGTGAAGCCGTCTTTCGCGGGAATGGCGGAGATGCTGAACTTGAGGTCGGGGTTCGACGTGCGGATCAGGTCGATGTGCGACAGGGAGTCGATCATCATGCCGACGCGACCGTTGGTGAACTCCTCGACCTTGTCCTGTTCCTTCATCGTGGCCGATCCGGGTGCGATGACTCCGGCGTCGTTCAGATCCTTGATGTACTTCACGGCTCCGGTGACGTCTTTGTTGGTCACGTCGGGCTTGCCGTCGTCCAGCATGGTTCCGCCCGACGACCAGACCCACGACATCACGTCGTTCTGGATGCCGTTGGGCGCCTCGCTCGAGAGCGGCAAGACCCATCCGCTCGTGTTGTCGCCGAGCGCCGTCACGGCTTTCGCGGCGGTCTCGAATTCGGTGCGGGTCGACGGTGGCGTGGTGATGCCGGCCTTCGCCAGCAGATCGTCGTTCGTGAAGAGCGGGTAGACGAAGTTGACCACCGGGATCATCTGGGTCTTGCCGTCGACCTTGATGGTGCTGGCGAGTTCGCTGTCGTCGTACTTGGCGTCTTTCATCAGGGTGCTGAGGTCGGCGAGTGCGCCCTGCTTGGCGAAGTCGCTGACCCATGCGCCGTCGAGGCCGACGACGTCGGACATCGTGCCCGCCGCCGCACCGGCGAAGAGCTGTTCTTTCGTCGAGGCATAGGGGCCGCTGAGGAGCTTGACCTTGATGCCGGGGTTCTCCGACTCGAAGGTGTCCATCAGCGTGCGCAGCGCGCCGTCGGGCAGCTCGGGTTCCCACCACTGGGCGAGCTCGATGGTGACATCGCCGCCGGAGGTGGAGGCGTCGCTTCCGGCGCCGGACGAGCAGCCGGTGATGAGGGTGAGGGCCGCGGCGGCGGCCACGGCTGTGGTGACGCCTCTTCTAAAACGAGCTTCTTTGCTCATGTCTCTCCTATGAGATGCGGGATCGTGCTGTTGAGTGCGCTTTTGTGCGCCTTATCGTTGTGACAGTAGTCCTCTGCTGGGTTTAACGCAAGTAACCGCATTTGATTGCGTTCTTGTGCGGGATTCTGATAGCGCTAAGCACAAATGTCTCGCCGTCGGGCAGCGGCTTGCAGATTTCTGCGGTGTTCTGCTACAAATCAGACGTGGCCGACTCCTCCTATTCCCCAGACGGCGACGATCAACCTCTTCGGCTGCCGGCCGGACGCAAGGCGGATCTTGCCGCGTACGTCACCGAGGTGGGCGAGGTCACGGTGTCTGCGTTGGCCTCCCGATTCGGCGTCTCGGCCGATACGATCCGGAGAGATCTCGATCAGCTCGACGCCGACGGATTTCTCGTGCGAACGCACGGCGGGGCCGTGAGTATCGCGGTGATGCCGTCGACCGAGAAGAAGCTCGATGTGCGGCTTCGGCTGCAACGGTCGGCGAAGGAGAAGATCGGAGCCGTGGCCGCCGGTCTCGTCGAGAACGGCTCGGTCGTCATGATCAACGCCGGAACGACGACGCTCTCGGTGGTGAGGCATCTCGAAGACCACCGCGAGCTGACGATCGCGACCAACAATCTGCGTATTCCGACCGAGATCTCTCCCAAGGTGTGCCGAGACCTCTATGTGTTCGGCGGAGCAGTGAGGCTGAGCGGGCAGGCCACGATCGGCCCGATCGGGTTCCAGTTCTCGGATTCGGGGAACGACCTCGACCTGCACTGCGATCTCGCCCTCATCTCGGTGGGCGCGGTGTCTGCCGAGAGCGGATTCTCCACGAGCAATCTGGCCGAGGCCCTCATGATGAGCGAGATGATCTCCCGCGCCACGAAGGTCGCCATCCTCGCCGACTCCACCAAGTTCGATCGTCGACTCTTCGCGCAGGTGGCCGATCTGGCCAGCGTCGACTATCTGGTCACCGACGCCGCCCCGCCGGCGGGGCTCGGCGAGGCGCTTCGCGAGAACGGCGTCGAGGTGCTTCTGCCACCGTCGCTCTCTGTCGCAGAATAGGAGCATGAGCAGCTTCAACGACCAGATCATCGAGGAGTTCCGCGCCAACGGCGGCCACGTCGAGACCGCCGGGTTCGGCGACAAGCTGATCTTGCTGCACACGCGGGGTGCGCGTACCGGCGAGGAGAGAGTGGTGCCGACGATGGCACTCCGCGACGAGGACTCCTGGCTCATCTACGCCTCGAAGGCCGGCGCGCCCGACAATCCGGCGTGGTACTTCAATCTGGTCCACGATCCCGACCTCACGATCGAGACCCCGCAGGGCGTGGTCGAGGTCACGGCTCGCGAGCTGCGCGGCGACGACCGCGACGCCGCGTGGGCTCAGGTCGTAGCCGCCGCTCCGGGGTTCGCCGACTATCAGGTGAAGGCGGGGTCGCGCCTCATTCCGGTGTTCAGGCTGACGCCTCGGTAGGTGCCGGGCGCAAGCCCCATGTGACAGCTCGCGGCAGGGCTGGCACACTCGACGAATGAGAATGAGCTCTCGCCTTGCGCGTCGCATCCGATCGGGTGGCCTTGTCGTCGCGGCTGGGGCGGCCGTTCTCGTTCTTCTGGGCGGGTGTGCGGCGCCGCAGGTTCCGGCCGCCCCGCAGACGACGTCGGCGCCCGCGGCCTCCCCGACTCCGACGGTTCCGAGTGACCCTGCCCCCGCTTTCGCGCAGCTCGAGCAGGAGTTCGATGCCCGCATCGGCGTCTACGCACTCGACCCGCAGACCCGAGCCGAGGTCGCGTACCGGGCCGACGAGAGGTTCGCGTATGCGTCGACATTCAAGGCGCTCGCGGCCGGCATCCTGCTGAAGACGGTGCCCGACGACGAGCTCGACGAGATCGTCAGCTATGACTCGAGCGAGCTGCTGCCCAATTCTCCTGTCACCGAAGAGAACGTCGCCGACGGCATGACGCTGCGCGCGGTGGCCGAGGCCGCCGTGCGGTTCAGCGATAACACCGCGGGCAACATCATGCTCGAGCGTCTGGGCGGGCCGGAGGGGTTCACCCAGGCTCTGCGCGAGCTCGGCGATACCACCACCAGCTCCGACCGCGTCGAGACGGAGCTCAACAGCGCCATTCCGGGAGATCTGCGGGACACGACCACCCCGCGCGCGTTCGCGCTCGATCTCGCGACGCTGCTCACCACCGATGCGTTGGGTGCGGCCCAGCAGGCGCAGCTCATCGATTGGATGACCGGCAATGCCACCGGTGCCGAGTTGATCACCGCGGGTCTCGACGCCGGGTGGGCGGTCGCCGACAAGTCGGGTGCCGGGGCGTACGGTACGCGCAACGACATCGCGGTCCTGTGGCCTCCGAGCGGTTCGCCGATCGTGCTCGTGGTGATGTCGAACCGACCCACCGAAGACGCCGACTACGACAACGCTCTGATCTCCCGCGCGGCCGAGGCTACCCTGGCCGGCCTGGGCTACTGACCGGGGCTACGCGACCGGCTCGCCCTGCCAGGTCTCGACGTGCCATCCGGCGGCGGGGCTGCCGGTCAGTACCACGATGCCCGTATTCTCCAGGCCGTGCGTCGAGGTGAAGTCCGGCCCGAGGTTGTCGGCCCGGCCGGCCACCCACACGCGGATGGCGGCGTCGTGGTCGACGATCGCGACCGTGTCGCCATCCGGCCGATCGCTCGACGGGGTCTGGTGCGCCTGCCAGATCTCGGCGATGCCACGGTCGAAGCGCTCGAAGAAGTGGTCGCCGCTGAAGCCGCCGGGAACGGCCGCCGTGAAGTCGCCCTGCGCCCAGACCCGGAACGGCTGCGCGTAAGCAGACATCGCCTCGAGGTCGGCGCGGTCTTCGAGGTCGCCCGCTTCGATCTCGTGGATGCCCTCGATCACCGAGACGGGCAGGCCCGTCGCGCGCGAGAGGGGCTCCGCCGTGAGTTGGGTTCGACGCAGGGTGGATGCGTACAGGCCGTCGAGACGCACGTCGCGCAGGGCGTCGGGCAGCGCTTCGGCCTGCTCGCGGCCGCGGGCGGTGAGGTCGGGGCCGGGCTGCGTCGTCGACAGGATGCCCGACTCGTTCGCAGTGGACTCGGCGTGCCGAATGAGGAGGATCCGAATCGAGGAGTTTCCTGCTGAATTCCATGTGTGCGACATAGACTCACCCTAGCGATGTCCCTCGTTTCGGGGCACACGATCAAAGGAGATCCGCATGGCATCAAACAGAGCAGTCGCATACAAAGGACCGGGCGAAGTCGAGGTCATCGACATCGACTATCCCGTCTTCGAACTGAAGGACGGCCCCGGGGTGAACCCCGCGAACGTCGGACGCAAGGTGCCTCACGGGGCGATCATCAGAACGATCGCCACCAACATCTGCGGCTCCGATCAGCACATGGTTCGAGGCCGCACGACCGCTCCCGTGAATCTCGTTCTCGGCCACGAGATCACCGGCGAGGTCGTCGAGGTCGGCCCCGGGGTCGAGTTCATCAAGGTCGGCGACATCGTGAGCGTCCCCTTCAACATCGCCTGCGGTCGCTGCCGCAACTGCAAGGAGCGCAAGACGGGCATCTGCCTCAATGTGAACCCCGACCGACCGGGCAGTGCCTACGGCTACGTCGACATGGGCGGATGGGTCGGCGGCCAGGCCGAGTTCGTCCTCGTTCCGTACGCCGACTGGAACCTGCTGAAGTTCCCCGATCGCGACCAGGCCCTCGAGAAGATCATGGATCTGACGATGCTGTCCGACATCTTCCCGACCGGATTCCATGGCGCGGTCACGGCCGGCGTCGGAGTGGGCTCGACCGTGTATGTCGCCGGTGCCGGACCCGTGGGCCTCGCGGCGGCGACGAGCGCGCTGCTTCTCGGAGCGGCGGCGGTGATCGTGGGCGACTTCAACGACGATCGCCTGGCGCAGGCGCGCAGCTTCGGATGCGAGACGGTCAACCTGGGTGCCGGCGAGCTCGTCGACCAGATCGAGCAGATCCTCGGCGTTCCCGAGGTCGACTGCGGCGTCGACGCCGTCGGCTTCGAGGCCAGAGGGCACGGCGGCGGTGAGGCTCCCGCGACGGTGCTGAACTCGCTGATGGATGTGACCGCGGCCGGAGGTGCGCTGGGTATTCCGGGGCTCTACGTCACGGGTGACCCGGGCGGGGTCGACGAGGCGGCGCAGAAGGGCTCGCTCAGCCTGAGCCTCGGCACCGGATGGGCCAAGTCGTTGTCGTTCACCACAGGACAGTGCCCGGTGATGAAGTACAACTACGGGCTCATGCAGGCGATCCTGCACGACCGCGTGCACATCGCCAAGAACGTCAACGCCAAGGCGATCACGCTCGACGACGCGCCTCGCGGTTACGCGGAGTTCGACGCGGGGGCGGCCACGAAGTACGTGCTCAACCCGAACGGCTACCTCGACGCGGCGTAGCTGAGGTGGGGCGGGAATAACCCCGCCCCACCCCACGTTCTCACTCACATATATGCAAACGCATAGAAAAGTTTAGGAGTGAGTGAACATGCAGTTCGGAATCTTCAGCGTCGGAGACGTCACGACGGACCCGACCACCGGTCACACGCCCAGCGACACTGAGCGCACCAAGGCCATGATCGCCATCGCCGAGCACGCCGACCAGGCCGGGCTCGACGTCTTCGCCGCCGGCGAGCACCACAATCCGCCCTTCGTCACGTCGTCTCCCACGACGATGCTCGGCTACCTCGCCGGCACCACCGAGAACATCGTGCTCTCCACGGCCACCACGCTCATCACCACGAACGACCCGGTGAAGATCGCCGAAGACTACGCGATGCTCCAGGTCATCAGCGACGGCCGTATGGACCTCATGATGGGCCGCGGCAACACCGGACCGGTCTACCCCTGGTTCGGCAAGGACATCCGCAAGGGCCTCGAGCTCGCCACAGAGAACTACGCGCTGCTTCGCCGCCTCTGGGAGGAGGAGGTCGTGGACTGGGCCGGAAACTTCCGCACCCCTCTGCAGGGATTCACCGCGACCCCGCGCCCCCTCGATGGCGTGGCGCCCTTCGTCTGGCACGGATCGATTCGCAGCCCCCAGATCGCCGAGCAGGCCGCCTACTACGGTGATGGCTTCTTCCACAACAACATCTTCTGGCCGATCCAGCACACCGAGCAGATGGTGAAGCTCTACCGCAGCCGTTACGAGAGCTACGGACACGGCCGCGCCGACCAGGCGATCGTCGGGCTCGGCGGGCAGTTCTTCGCCCGCAAGAACTCGCAGGCCGCGAAAGACGAGTTCCGCCCCTACTTCAACAACGCGCCCGTCTACGGACACGGCCCGTCGATGGAGGACTTCACCGCCCAGACCCCGCTCACGGTGGGATCCCCGCAGGAGGTCATCGACCGCTACGCCACCATGCGTGACCACGTCGGCGACTACCAGCGTCAGCTGTTCCTGATCGACCACGCGGGTCTGCCGTTGAAGACGGTGCTCGAGCAGATCGACATCCTCGCCGAGGAGATCGTACCTGCGCTCCGCGCCGAGAACGAGTCGAAGCGTCCCGAGGGTGTTCCGAGCAACCCGCCCAGCCACGCCGAGCGCGTCGCCGCGGCCCGCGCGAAGGGCGCCGTCGCATCCACCCACGTCGATGGAGAAGACGAGTGGACCGGCCTCACGGCCGAGGCCGGAACCAAGCCGCTCGCCAAGGCGGGCGCGGCCTTCGGCCTGTAAGACATACGCGCCGGTCGAGTAGCGAGGCACGGCCGTATCGAGACCATCGTGAGATGGTCTCGATACGGCCGTGGACGGCCTACTCGACCAGCGGGGCCGTGGACGGCCTACTCGACCAGCGGGGCCGTGGACGGCCTACTCGACCAGCGCGGACGTGCGCGGCTACTCGACCAGCGCGGGCTGGGCCGCCGCAACCAGGCGCACCACGACGGCCTTCGAGACCGGGGTGTTGCTCTCGTCGGTCACCGAGTCGAGCGGCACCAGCACGTTGGCCTCGGGGTAGTAGGCCGCCGCGCATCCTCTGGCGCTCGGATACGACACGACCCGATACGAGCGCAGAACGCGTTCGATGCCGTCGTTCCACTCGCTGAACACGTCGACGAGCTGTCCGTCTTCGAGGCCGAGCTCGTCGAGGTCGAGCGGGTTCACGAACACCACGCTGCGGCCCTTCTTGATGCCGCGGTAGCGATCGTTGAGGCTGTAGATCGTGGTGTTGTACTGGTCGTGGGCGCGCAGCGTCTGCAACAGCAGAGTGCCCTCCGGTCGCACGACCGGTTCGAGATGGTTCACCGTGATCATCGCCCTGCCCGTGAGCGTGTCGAAGGTGCGGCTGTCGCGCGGCCCGTTCGGCAGCACGAACCCGTTGATGTTGCGGATGCGCTCGTTGAAGTTCTCGAAGCCGGGAACAACGTTGGCGATGTGGTCGCGGATCAGATCGTAGTTCGCCTCGAAACCGGCCCAGTCGATGGGCGAGTCTTCTCCGAGAACGGCACGCGCGAGTCGGGTCACGATCGCGATCTCAGACAAGACGTGGTTCGAGATCGGATCGACCTTGCCGTTCGACGCGTGCACGGCGCAGACCGTGTCTTCGACGCTCACGAACTGCAGGCCCGATGCCTGCCGATCGAGCTCGGTGCGCCCCTTCGTGGGAAGGATGAGAGCCTCCTCGCCGATCACCGCGTGCGAACGGTTGAGCTTGGTCGAGACCTGAACCGTGAGCCGGGTACCCCGCATCGCTTTCTCGGCTACCTGGCTGTCTGAGATGGCGGCCACGAGGTTGCCGCCCATCGCAAACCACACCTTGATGTCGCCACGGGCCATCGCCTTCATGGAATTGACCGCGTCGAGGCCGTGCTTGCGGGGCGGGTCGAAGCCGAACTCCGCCTGCAGCGCGTTCATGAACGCATCCGGCATCTTCTCCCAGATGCCCATCGTGCGGTCACCCTGCACGTTGCTGTGACCCCGGATGGGCGACGCCCCCGCACCCGGCTTGCCCATGTTGCCGCGAAGCAGCAACAGGTTCACGATCTCTTTGATCGTGCCTACGGCCTTCTTCTGCTGTGTGATGCCCATGGCCCACGTGATGATCACGCGGTCGGCTTTGATGTAGCGCTCGGCCAGTTCGTCGATGTCTGATGCCGTGAGTCCGGTCGCCTCGAGGACCTCGGCCTCGTCGAGGTTCTCGATGTGCGCCATGAACTCCTCGAGACCGGAGCAGTGCTCCGCCAGGAATTCGTGGTCCAGCACCGTTCCCGGTGCCTTGCGTTCGGCATCCAGAACCCGCTTCGAGAGGGCCTGCATCAGCGCCATGTCGCCGCCGAGCCGGATGTGCACGAACTGGTCGGCGATCTTCGTGCCGTGACCGACGATGCCGCGCGGCCGCTGCGGGTTCTTGTAACGCATGAGTCCCGCCTCGGGCAGCGGATTGATCGCGACGATCTTGGCGCCCTTGCGCTTGGCGTCTTCGAGAGCAGTGAGCATGCGCGGGTGGTTCGTGCCCGGGTTCTGACCCATCACGATGATCAGGTCGGTGTCTTCGAAGTCGTCGTAGGCGATCGTCGACTTGCCCACGCCGAGGGTCTCGCCCATGGCGGTACCGGTGGACTCGTGGCACATGTTCGAGCAGTCGGGCAGGTTGTTCGTTCCGAAGACGCGCACGAAGAGCTGGTAGGCGAAGGCCGTCTCGTTGGCGGTGCGGCCGCTCGTGTAGAAGGCCGCCTCGTCGGGGGAGTCCAGCTCGTTCAGACGCTCGGCGATGATCGCGAACGCCTTCTCCCAGCTCACCGGCTCGTAGTGGTTCTTGCCCGCCGGCTTGTAGACGGGCTCGACGAGCCGCCCCTGCATTCCGAGCCAGTGCTCGCTGCGGGTCAGCAGGTCGTCGATGGAGTGCTGCCCCCAGAAGCTGCGCGGAACCGCGATGGGAGTGGCCTCCCACGTGACCGCCTTGGCGCCGTTCTCACAGAACTCGGCAGCCTTTCGGCGGTCGGGGTCTGGCCAGGCGCAACTCGGGCAGTCGTAGCCGTCTTTCTGGTTGAGGCCGAGCATCAGCTTCGCCGTGCGGGCCACGCCCATGCCCTCGATCGCGGGCACCATCGAGTGAACGATGCCGGGCACTCCGACGGCCCACGTCTCGCGTTCTCCGACCTCGAGCTGGCTGTCGTCTTCGCGGGGCGGGATGGTGGTCATGCGACACCGATGCTTTCACTGGGGACGTTCTCGACAGGGGGGAGGTCGGATTCGAGGATGCGCTCGGCGCGGGAGTAGATGACCATGGAATCGCCGCGGAGGAAGCCGACGAGGGTGATGCCGAGTTCGCTCGCGAGTTCCGCGGCGAGCGACGACGGCGCCGAGACCGCGGCGAGCATCGGGATGCCGGCCATGGAGGCCTTCTGCATCAGCTCGAAGCTCGCGCGTCCGGAGACCATGAGCACGGTTCCGCGCAACGGCAGCAGGTTCTCGCGCGTCGCCCAGCCGATCACCTTGTCGACCGCGTTGTGTCGACCCACGTCTTCGCGCAGCACGAGCAGCTCGCCGGTCGTGCCGTCGAAGAGCGCTGCGGCGTGCAGTCCGCCGGTCTTGTCGAACACGTCCTGCTGCTCGCGAAGCCGATCGGGGAACGTCGTGAGCAGCGATGCCTCGATGCGGAGGGCATCCGACTCGCTCGTGTAGGCAGAGGTCGTGCGCACGGCGTCGATCGACGCCTTGCCGCAGAGCCCGCACGAACTTGTGGTGAAGAAGTTGCGCTGAAGGCTCGGATCCGGAGGAGCGACGCCCGGCGCGAGCGTCACGTCGAGCACGTTGTAGGTGTTCATGCCGTCGTCGTCTGTGCCCGCGCAGTAGCGGGCGGCGGCGAAGTGCTCTCCGCTCGAGATCACGCCCTCGGAGACGAGAAAGCCCGCCGCGAGGTCGATGTCGTTGCCCGGGGTGCGCATGGTGATCGCGAGCGACTGGCCGCCCACCCTGATCTCGAGTGGCTCCTCGGCGGCGAGCACGTCTTCACGCACCCTCTTGCTGCCCCCGACCGTGAGGCGGGTGACGCGACGACGTACGGTGATTCTGCCCATACAGTCAGGCTTATCACCGATTCTCCGCTGCCGACAGGGCTGGCCGGGGCCTGGCAGAGGATCGTCGGGTCGATGCCCGGTCGTAGGCTGGCTGCATGCTGCTCGACGCGATCGTCCTCGCCGGCGGAAAGTCCTCCCGTCTCTTTGGCGTGCCCAAAGCGCGGTTGGAGTGGCGAGGCTCGACGCTGCTGCAGAACACGGTCGACGCGGTTCTCAAGGCCGGGGCGCGCCGCGTGGTCGTCGTCGGCCCGGATGCGCCGGCTTCGGATGCTCGGGTCCTGATGGCGCGCGAGGATCCGCCGTTCGGTGGGCCTGCCGCCGCCGTCGCGGCAGGAATGCGCGCGCTCGAACATCTCGACGATCCGCGCGGCGATCAGGTGCTGGTGTTCGCCTGCGATATGCCGCGGGTCGCCGACGCGGTGTCGCGGCTCGTCGGCGCGGGGCATCTGCTCGGCGGCGGCGACGGCGTCGACGACGGCGACGGCGCCGTCGTGGTCGACGCCGCGGGAATGCGGCAGCCGCTCGCGGCGCTGTACAGCCGCTCTGCGCTGGCCGGGGCGGTCGACGCCGCGCGCGCATCCTCGACCCTCGACGGCGCGTCGATGCGGGCGCTCATCTCGTCGCTCGACCTGATCGAACTGCCCGACGCGATCGAGTCGACGCGCGACGTCGACACCTGGAACGACGCCGCCTCCTTCGGAATCGAGCGGCCCGACGACGCCTCGCCGACGTCAGAGACACCGCCCCACCTCGCGACAAGGAGTAGATCATGAGTGACGACACGACCGCACAGCCCGAGGCGTCGGCGAAGCCCACGAGGTCTGACGCAGAGAAGGCGGAGATGCTCGACGTGCTCGAGCGCTGGACCGCCTCGCTGTCTGCCGAGCTCGACCTCGCCGGACTCGACGTCGACATCGATAGGGTGCTCGCTCTCGCCGGTGTCGCCGCACACGCCGTGCTGCGGCCGGCCGCTCCGCTGACCACCTATCTGGTGGGCTACGCGGCGGGTCGTGCCGCGGCCCTCGACGGGGCGAATGAGGCCGAGGCCACCGCGCGCGCGTTCGACGCGGCCTCGCAGCTCGCGCGGCGCCCCACGGCATGAGCGCTGCGTCGGGCGCGCCCCGGATGTCGTGGGCGCGGGCCCGTGAGGCGGCCTTCGGTGCCGCAGACCCGCGGCCCGCGACCAGGGTGGCGCTCCGTGACGCGGTCGGGCGCGTGCTCGCCGAACCGGTCCTCGCCCTCTGCGACGTTCCGCACTACGCGTCGTCGGCGATGGATGGCTGGGCCGTGCGCGGGCCCGGTCCCTGGGTGCTGCGTGGGGCCGCGCGAGATGCTTCTGCTCTCGAGCCGAACGAGGCGCGAGAGATCGTGACGGGTGGGCTCATCCCCTCGGGCGCCGAGGCCGTTCTGCGCAGCGAGGTCGGAGAGGTCGCGGCTGACGGCGGGGATGCCGGAGCGCCTGTGCTTCGGTCGACCGTCACGCCCTGGGCGGGCCAACACATCCGGCCGCGGGGCGAGGAGTTCGCCCGCGGGGAGGTGGGTATCGAAGCGGGGGTTCGCCTGAATCCTGCGCACATCGCCGTGGCTGCCGCGTGCGGCGTCGACGACGTCGAGGTGCTGGCGCGGGGGCGGGTGTCTCTCGTGTTCACGGGCGACGAAGTGGTGACCCACGGCATCCCCGCGCCAGGCACGGTGCGCGACAGCTTCGGGCCCCAGCTGCCCGCGTTCGTCGAACTGCTGGGCGGTGAGGTCGCCGCTCAGGCGAGAATCGGCGACGACCACGACGCACTCGTGGGCGCGCTGCTAGCTGGCGCCTCGACGAGCGACGTCGTCATCACGACGGGCGGTACGGGCGATTCGTCTGCCGATCATCTGCGCGGGGCGCTCGAACGACTCGGTGCGGGCATCCTGATCGACGGAGTGGCGATGCGGCCGGGCGGGCCGAGTCTGCTGGCGCGCCTCGACGATGGGCGGCTGCTGATCGGGCTGCCCGGCAATCCGCTCGCGGCGATGATGGGCCTGCTCACGCTCGCGGCACCGGCGCTGGCCGCACTCGGGGGCCGAGGCATGCCCGAGCTGTCGCGCATCCGGCTCGGCGCGCCGATGGCCGCCGGGCGCGGCGAGACCCGGCTCGTTCCCTTTCGACTGGTCGACGGTCGTGCACAGCCGAGCGGCTTCACCGGCTCGGCGATGCTGCGCGGTCTGGCCGACGCATCCGGCGTGCTGCTCTGCGCGGACGGCGGCGCGGAGGTGGGCGACGAGGTGGAGTTCGTTCCGCTTCCCTGGGTGTGATCGGCGCGGCGTGAGCCGGCCGGCCGTCGGGTCGTCAGGCGTCGCGCCTGCCGCCATCCGTGCCGCGGAGACGTGCGACCGCGGTCATCGCGTGGTAGATGACGATGGCGGCGACCGTGCCGAGAGCGATTCCGTTGAAGGTGACCGAGCCCGCGTTCATCGTGAAGTCCGCGATGCCGATGATCAGCGCGGTCGCCGCGGTGAACTGGTTGACGGGCTTCGAGAAGTCCACCTTGTTGTCGAGCCAGATCTTCACACCGATGATGCCGATCAGGCCGTAGAGCGCGGTGGTCACGCCTCCCAGCACACCGGCGGGGATCGTGTTGATAATGGCGCCGACCTTGGGCGAGAGCCCGAGCAGAATGGCGACGGCGCCGGCGATCCAGTACGCGGCGGTGGAGTAGATGCGCGTCGCGGCCATGACACCGATGTTCTCGCCGTAGGTCGTGGTTCCCGAGCCTCCGCCGAAGCCGGCGAGCACGGTGGCGAGGCCGTCGGCCAGCAGCGCGCGACCCGTGAGCTTGTTCACCTCGGGTGACTCGGTCATCTGGGCGACGCCGCGGATGTGGCCCACGTTCTCAGCGACCAGCACCAGGACGACGGGCAGGAAGGCGGGGAGCACGCCCCAGAGGGCGGAATCGGCGAAGGGATTGCCGGGCAGCGAGAACTGGGGGAGTCCGACCCAGGCGGCGTCGGCGACCTTCGAGAAGTCGACCTCGCCAGCGATGACCGCGGCGATGTAGCCCACGACGACACCGATGAAGATCGAGAGTCGGGCGAGCATGCCCTTGAACAGCACGGTCGAGAAGATGACCGCGGCCAGGGTGATGAGTGCCGTCAGCGGCGCGATCTGGAAGTTGTTCTTGGCCGCGGGGGCCAGGTTGAAGCCGATCAGAGCGACGATGGCGCCCGAGACGACGGGCGGCATGAGGGCGTTGATCCAGCCGATGCCGGTGATCAGAACGACCACGCCGACGAGGGCGAGCAGGGCGCCGACCGCGAGGATTCCGAAGAGGGCCCCGCCCATTCCCGTGCTGGCGACGGCGGCGGTGATCGGCGCGATGAAGGCGAACGACGAACCGAGATAGCTCGGAAGCCGGTTCTTGGTGATGAGGAGGAACAGGAGGGTGCCGATACCGGAGAAGAGCAGAGTCGTCGCGGGCGGGAATCCGGTGAGCACCGGCACGAGGAACGTCGCGCCGAACATGGCCACCACGTGCTGGCCGCCCAGACCGATCATGCGGGGCCAGGTGAGTCGCTCACCGGGCTTGACCACGGCATCCGCTTCGACGTTCTTGCCGTCGCCGTGAAGTGTCCAGAGTTGTGTCATCTCGTTCGTTCCCCTTGCCCGGCTGCGCGCCGGTCGTTCCATGCCCTGCACCGGGCTTCTCCGAGAGTAGTGGTGCGCGACTGTTTCAGGAGGAGCGCGTCATCGTGTGGATAGTGGCGTCGGTCGACCTGTCCTCCTGAATTGGTCACGACGCGCATGGGAGGATGGGCGCATGACCGAGGCACAGGGGGTTACTCGTGGCTAATCCGATCGCCGCAGCCGTCGGAACGCGGCTCGAACGCTACCGGGAGATCGCGAGCGTGCTGAGTCGGCACGGGCTCAGCTTCATCATCGGGGCGACCGGGCTCGACCGCTTCGAGCCGGCCGCTCAGGAGCAGGCGCGAGCGAGCAATCCTGAGAATCTCAGACGCGCGCTCGAGGAACTCGGCCCGACGTTCGTGAAGCTCGGTCAGGTGCTGTCGACGCGCTCCGACATCCTTCCGCCCGCCTATCTCACCGAGCTGGCGAAGCTGCAGGACAGGGCGCCGGTCGTTCCCGCCGCCGTGATCAAGCGCCTCATCGTCGAGGAGCTCGGAGACCAGCCGGACAAGGTGTTCGCGAGTTTCCAACTCAAGCCACTCGCCAGCGCGTCGATCGGTCAAGCGCATCTGGCCACGCTGCACGACGGAACCGAGGTCGTCGTCAAGGTGCAGCGACCCGACATCGCCACGAACATCGCCATCGATCTCGAGATTCTGCACACGCTCGCCGTGCGGGCGTCTCGGCAGTGGAAGCTCGCCGCCGACTACAACATCACCGGCATCACGGACGAGTTCGCCCGAACGCTGCGCGAGGAGCTCGACTACACGCACGAGGGCCGCAACGCAGAGACCTTCGCCGCCAACTTCGCCGGCGACGAGACGATCCATATTCCCCGCGTGTTCTGGGATACGAGCACCACCCGGGTGCTGACCCTCGAGCGCATCACCGGCATCAAAGTCGACGACCTCGCCGCCCTCGACGCTGCCGGAATCGACCGCGCGACCATCGTCACCAATGCCGTTGACGCCATCGCGCAGATGGTCTTCGTCGACGGTGTGTTCCACGCCGACCCGCACCCGGGCAACCTGTTCGTCGAGCCGAACGCCCGCATCGGGCTGATCGACTTCGGCATGGTCGGCCAGATCGACGAGACGCTGCGCGGACAGCTCGCCGACCTGTTCATGGCGCTGAGCAGGCACGACCCCGATCGCATGGCCTCGGCGCTCATCGCGCTGTCGAGTTCGAAGGCATCGATCGATCAGGAGTCGTTGCGGGCAGACCTCGTGGGTTTCATCGACATCTACCGGGGCAAGGGCCTCGGCGAGGTCGACATGGCCGCGCTCATCAACAAGCTGCTCGCCGTTCTTCGACACAATCGACTGCAGCTGCAGCCCTCGATCGTGATGCTGCTGCGCATGCTGCTGATGGTCGAGGGAATGGGCGTGCTGCTCGATCCGTCTTTCAGCCTGGGGGATGCGCTCAGGCCGTACGCGACGAAACTCGCGCTGTCGAAGTTCTCGCCCGCGGCCATAGCGAAACGACTCGCGGCAGCCGGGCTCGAGGCGGCGGAGCTCGGCATCGAACTGCCCGACAAGATCCGCAAGGTCTTCGACGTGATCGACCGCAACGGCATCGAGGTGCATCTGCGTGCCACCGAACTCGACCCGCTGGTGGCGCGCGTCGAGAAGGTGGGCAACCGTGTGGTCGCCGGGGTGATCGCGGCCGCGTTCATCCGGGGTATCGGCGAACTGGCCGTGAGCGACAGCAAGCGCTTCGGTCACTGGAGCGGCCCGCTCATGGGCATCGGCCTGGGCGCCAGCGGTGCCCTGAGTGCGTACATCGCCCTGACCTCGCTGCGCAGGCGCCGGCACAACTGAGCCCGACAGTGTGATGAGGCGACCTCACCTCACTAAAGTGTGCACAGAGCCATTGGTCGCGACATCGGGGGCAAGCGCATGGCGAACTACCTGATCTGCAGTACGCCGGTGCATCACCATGCCACGCCCATGATCGCGATCGGCACCCATCTCGCGTCTCGGGGCCATCGGGTGATCATGCTCTCCGGCTCGCGGTTCGCCCAAGAGATCGAGCGAGCGGGTATGGAGTTCGTCGCCTTCGAGGGTCGCGCCGACTTCGACGACCGAGATGTTCCGAGCTACCTGCCTTATCGCGACCGCTACCGAGGTATGGCCCAGACGCAGTACGACGTGCAGAACATCTTCGTCAAGACCATGCCCGCGCAGTTCCGCTCGGCCCGCGCCATCCTGCAGCGCGAGCGGATCGACGCCGTGCTGGTCGACGGCGCCTTCGGAGGCATCTCGCCGGCGCTCCTCTCCAACGCGCCAAGGCCGCCGATCCTGGCGATCGGCGTGATCACGCTCACGCAGCTCAGCCGTGACACCGCACCCGTCGGCCTCGCCATGGCGCCCTCGTCGAGCACGCTGGGCCGCCTTCGCAACCGCACGCTCAACGCTCTCGCGCGCACGGTGTTCTTTCGCGACACCCAACGCGCCGCGCAGGAGGCGTTCGCCGAGATCGGGGCGCGCAGGTCGTCTCTGTTCGTGATGGACATCTCGGCCGCCTTCGACCGCTTTCTCCAACTCGGCCCGGCCACGCTCGAGTATCCGCGCACCGACCTCTCGCCGAATGTGCGTTTCATCGGCTCCTTGCCCACCGAAGGCGGCGGCGATCTCCCTTCGTGGTGGAACGAACTCGATGGTTCGCGTCGCGTCGTGTACGTGACCCAGGGAACGATCGACAATCACGACTTCGACCGGCTCGTCAGGCCCACGATCACAGCACTGGCGAACGACGACGTGCTCGTCGTGGTGTCGACCGGGGGCCGCCCGGTCGAGAGTCTCGGCGCGGTCGCCCCGAATGTGCGCGTCGCTGAAGATCTGCCCACCGGCAGGCTGCTGCCCCTCACCGACGTCGTCGTGACGAACGGCGAATTCGGCGAAGTGCAGGCCGCGCTGGCGGCCGGCTCGCCCCTGGTGGTCGCGGGGAGCACCGAAGACAAGCCCGAGGTCGCGGCGCGCGTCAGCTGGTCGGGCGCGGGTGTCGATCTGCGTACGGGCACCCCATCTGCGGATGCCGTGGGTTCGGCCGTGCGGGCCGTGCTGGCCGACGAGCGCTACCGTGCCCGGGCGCAGCGCTTCGCCCACGAACTGGCCGGGCTCGACACGCTCGCGATCATCGAAAAGGAATTGGCGACCGCGGTCGCCGACCGCTCGGCGCGCTGAGCTCGCCGGGCCGCATCTTTGCCGCTGACCGAACGGTGCGTCAAGTCCCGGTCGCAGGAATCTGCGAGCGAATTAGCCTGCCTCTACAGCCGGAATCTGGAGGCGAGCATGCGCTCAATGGTCTACCGCGGGCCGTACAAGGTCCGCGTCGAAGAAAAAGCATTTCCCCGAATAGAGCATCCGAACGACGCGATCGTGCGGGTGACCCTCGCTGCTATCTGCGGTTCCGACCTGCATCTCTATCACGGCATGATGCCGGATACCCGGGTCGGCACGACCTTCGGCCATGAGTTCGTCGGGGTCGTCGAGCAGGTCGGCTCTTCTGTTCAGAACCTCGAGCCGGGTGACCGCGTGATGGTTCCGTTCAACGTGTACTGCGGGTCGTGTTTCTTCTGCGCTCGCGGCCTCTACTCGAACTGCCACAACGTCAATCCCAACGCCACGGCGGTGGGTGGCATCTACGGCTACTCGCACACGACGGGCGGGTACGACGGCGGCCAGTCGCAGTTCGTGCGCGTTCCGTTCGCCGATGTCGGACCATCTGTCATTCCCGAGTGGCTCGACGACGAAGACGCCCTGATGATGACTGACGCGCTCTCGACGGGCTACTTCGGTGCGCAACTGGGCGACATCGTCGAAGGCGACACAGTCATCGTTTTCGGCGCCGGGCCCGTAGGCCTGTACGCCGCCAAGTCCGCGTGGCTCATGGGTGCCGGGCGCGTGATCGTCGTCGACCATCTCGAATATCGCCTCGAGAAGGCCCGCACCTTCGCGCACGCCGAGACCTACAACTTCGGAGAGTACGACGACATCGTGGTGGAGATGAAGAAGGCGACCGACTATCTCGGTGCCGACGTCGTGATCGACGCCGTGGGAGCCGAGGCCGATGGCAACTTCATCCAGCACGTCACCACCTCGAAGTTCAAGCTGCAGGGCGGATCGCCCATCGCACTGAACTGGGCTATCGACTCGGCGCGGAAGGGCGGAACCATCTCGGTGATGGGCGCCTACGGACCGATGTTCAGCGCCGTCAAGTTCGGAGACGCGATGAACAAGGGCCTGACGCTGAACACCAACCAGGCTCCCGTGAAGCGCCAGTGGCCGCGACTGCTGGAGCACATCCGCAACGGCTACCTGAAACCGAGTGACATCGTGACCCATCGCATCCCGCTCGAGCACATAGCCGAGGGGTACCACATCTTCTCGTCGAAGCTCGATGGCTGCATCAAGCCCGTGATCGTTCCGAGTGCCGTCTGATGCGAGGAGACGAGGCAATGCCGTACATCGCCAGCAAGCCGTCGCGCGCGCCCAACAGCGAGGAGCTGCGTGCACGCATCCCAGGGTGGGGCGCCGATCTCGACCCCGCCGACAGGCCGTCGGTTCCGAAGATGAGGTTCGACCCGGACGCGACCGGTGCCCATTGGATCTTCCCCGAACGACAGGCATACGACGGCTTCAGAGAGAAGTCGATCGAGCACGAGATGCTGACTCCCGTCTTCGGCACCGCGGTTGGCCTCAAGGGTCTCTCCGGAATCATCCGCCGCTACTCCTACGCGCACTTCAGCGAGGGGCGAGCGGGTCACTGGCTTCTTCTCCTCGGGGCCGATCGTGTCGACGTGCTCGAGAGCCGCGTCACCTCGCTCTTCGCGGGCAAGCCCGACAGCCCCGTCGCCGAGACGGGGGTGCACAGCGAGTTCACGCACCATGGGTTGTCGTCACGGCGCGCACGTGGCCGCGTCGACGTGAATCACGCCTGGATCGACCCGCTGCTGATCGCAGGGCCGTACCTGATCGCCGGGGCCGTTGCTGTCGGCGGAGTCGTGAGCCTGCTCAGGCGACGCTCGGCCTGAACTCCACGCCGTTGTTCACAATGAACACGAGTACGAGTCCCACGGCGACGAGGCAGAGCAGAGCGACCGTCGGCTTGCGAAAGCGCAGGAACTCGTTGACGATGCGTACTTTTCCCTTGAACGGGTAGAACAGCGGCGCGAAGAGTCCCGATGCCGCGACGCCGAGGAGCGTGTCGCTCACCATCTCGATGGCGTGGCTTCGGGTCGTGAACGTGAAGGTGAGCGCGTAGACGAACACGAGCACGGCGGTGCCGGCGGCCCACGATCCGATGCCGAGGGAGCGCATCGAGCTGACGGAGCCGTCGGCATAGGCCGTCACCCGGGTAGCGAACAGCCGCGCGAGCAGGACGGTGCCGGCAACGCCGACCGCGAATCCTGTCCAGTAGAGCCACGCGGGCGCGCCGAACCAGAAGAGCAGAGTGGCCGCGTCGCCGGCGCCCGTGAGGGGCGCGAGAAGAAGCGAGGTGAAGACGAGCTGCACGCTGATGAAGCCGAGCCAGGTGACGAACAGCCGGATGATGCCGGCTCCCCAGATGCGCGCCGCGAAGATGAGTGCGAGACCTGTCACGAGGCTGGTGATGGCGGCGACGGTCGAGGTGAGAATGAGCGTTCGCGTCTGCGTGATGTCGAACTCGAGATAACTCGGATAGAGCGTGGCCGGCGACTGCAGCGCCACCGCGGTCACGAATCGGGCGAGTTCGTGGATGGAGATCGCGACGATGCCCGCCAGCACGAAAGCAACCGCGCCGTTGAACCACAGGGTGCTCGAGGGTGCCGGCGCGTCGGTGCCGGACGCTCTCGATGCGCTCACAGCTTCTCCTCGAAGTCCTCGTCCGCCGGGCCGTCCGATTCGTTCGGACCGGGGGCGGTCGACCAGGCCGAGGCGAACGACTCCGCCGCATCCGTCGCCCGCTCGAGAACGGTGGTCAGAAGCTCCTCCATCGAGATCGCGCCCAGGAACGACAGCTGGTCGAGTTCGCCGACGGGCGCGATTCCGGCGAGCTGCCAGCACGCCTCGAGCGGGTCGGCCGAGAGTTCGACGACGGATGCCCAGCGCTGCTCGGTGAACTCGCTCGCCACGGCGAGGGCACGGCGCACGGCCTGCTCCGTGTCGTCGCGCAGCGCTCGCAGCGACTCGTCCCACTCCAGCGGCTCGAGGAAGCGGATCTGGGCGCGCGGATACGGATCGTCGTCGAGCCAGCCGGTCACCTCGAACCGGGAGCCGCCCTCCGCGTTCACCGCCACGAACCCCTCGCCGCCCGCCATCTCGCTGATGAGCGCCAGGGTTCCGAGCTGGAAGCGATGCTCGCCGCCGCCCACTTCCTGGCCGCGCTCGATCAAAACGACGCCGAATTGCGGCTGCTCAGCCTCGAGCATGTGAGCGAGCATCACGAGATAGCGCTCCTCGAAGAGACGCAGCGACACCGGCATATAAGGGAAGAGCACCGTGCCGAGGGGGAACATGGGGATCTCGGGCATGGGTCAAGACAAGCACGGCCCGCCTGTGTTGCCAATGGGGATTGCGCCCGCCGGTCGGGCCGTCGCTCGGCGCCCCCCACCTCGCGCGTCAGCGCCCCGGGCGCAGGTCGATGCGGCGTAGCAGCTGCGCGTTGAGTGCCACAACGACGGTCGACAGCGACATCAGCAGGGCTCCGACCTCCATCGGGAGCACGAATCCGATGGGGGCGAGCACCCCGGCCGCCAGCGGCACGGAGATCAGGTTGTACCCCGCCGCCCACCACAGGTTCTGCGTCATCTTGCGGTAGCTGGCCTTCGACAGATCGATCACCGAGACCACGGAGCGGGGATCGTCGCCGGCCAGGATCACGCCGGCGGCCGCGACGGCCACGTCGGTTCCGGCACCGATCGCGATGCCCACATCCGCCTGCGCCAGGGCGGGCGCGTCGTTCACGCCGTCGCCGACCATCGCGACCCGCCGCCCCTCCTGCTGCAGCTCGCGCACGGTCTGCGACTTGTCCTCGGGTCGCACGCCCGCATAGACGCGCTCGATTTTGAGTTCTGCCGCCACCGACCGAGCCACGGCCTCGGCGTCGCCCGTGATCATCACGACCTGGATGCCCCGGGCGGCGAGCTCTGCCACGGCCTGGTTGGATTCGGGTCGCACGGCGTCGGCGAGAGCGAGCGCGCCGATCGGAACGCCGTCGGCGAGCACGTGCAGCACGATCGCTCCGTCATTCGACCAGTCGCGCGTCGCATCCAGCGCCGTGGCCTTCGCCCGTTCGAGCAGGCGGGGCCCGCCCACGCTGATGACCCGGCCGTCGACGGTGGCCTCGACGCCCACCGCGGTAGACGCGTGGAAGTTCGTGGCGCGGGGCACAACGAGGCCTCGCTCGCTGGCTGCGGTGACGATCGCCCGGGCCACCGGATGCTCGGAATCGGCTTCCGCAGACGCGGCGAGGGTCAGCAGCCGGTCGTCATCGTTTGCATCTACCGAGAACACGTGGGTCACGAGAGGGGAGCCCATGGTGAGCGTTCCCGTCTTGTCGAAGAGAACGGTGTCGACGGTGCGCATGCTCTCGAGCGCCAGGCGGTCTTTCACGAGAACGCCGGCCTTCGCTGCGCGTTCGGTGGCGATCGACACGACGAGCGGAATCGCCAGGCCGAGCGCGTGCGGGCAGGCGATGACGAGCACGGTGATCGTGCGGATGATCGCATCGTTCGGGCTGCCCACCAGCGACCACACGATCGCGGTGATGACCGCGGCGCCCAGGGCGAACCAGAACAGCCAGGCCGCGGCGCGGTCGGCGATGCGCTGTGCGCGGCTCGACGAGTTCTGGGCATCGGTGACGAGCTTCTGGATTCCCGCGAGTGCGGTGTCGTCGCCGGTGGCGGTGACCCGGATGCGCAGGGCTGAGTCGGTCGCGACCGTTCCGGCGACGACCGCGCTGTCGATGCCTCGCGAGACCGGAACGGACTCGCCGGTGATCATCGACTCGTCGACATCGGCCGTGCCCTCGACGACCACGCCATCGGCGGGCAGGCGCGAGCCGGGGCGAACGATCACGACGTCGCCGCGATGCAGCTCCGCCGGGCTGACGATCTCGACGGAGCCGTCGGCCTTCACCCGCTCCGCCTGATCGGGCAGGAGGGCGGCCAGACTGTCGAGGGCGCTGGACGCCTGTGCGAGGGATCGCATCTCGATCCAGTGCCCGAGCAGCATGATGACGATCAGCAGCGCGAGCTCCCACCAGAAGTCGAGTTGATGATCGAGCAGGCCGAGCGTCGCGCCCCAGCTCGAGACGAAGGCCACGCTGATGGCGAGTGCGATCAGCAGCATCATTCCCGGCTGGCGTGCCTTGATCTCGGCGAGGCCGCCCGTGAGGAAGGGGGCGCCGCCCCAGACGAACATGACCGTTCCCAGCACGGGCGAGATCGCGGCCAATGGCAGGGCGTCGGGTACCTCGTATCCCAGAAGCGACGCGAACATCGGCGAGAACGCGACCACGGGCAGGGCGACGACCAGCATGATCCAGAACAGGCGGCGGAAGTGCGCGGCGTGACCGCCGTGGCCCCCGTGGGCGGAGTGATCGTGGCCCGCGTGGTCCGAGTGGCCTTGGTGCCCTGTGTGCTCGTGTTCCGCGTGCCCCGCATGATCGTGGTACGAGTGCTGCATCGCCTCGTGATCCGTGTGGCCGGAGTGGTCGTGCGTGTGGTGGTCGTGCGTGTTGCTCATGCCTCGACCATATACCCCTGGGGGGTACCAATCAACCGTCTGCCGATTCGACCGAAGAGGCATGCTCGCATAAATGACGCCGTTTTTCAGTCCCCTGCGACGAATGTGCTCGGAGGGCGGATACTGAGGGGATGAGCGACAAAGATGACGACAATGCCGACGTCTGGACGGACTTCACCCACTCGGTGAACCTCACCCCCAAATCGCTCGAGAAGTGGCTCTCGACAGACGAGTCGCGCAGCGTGGGGCAGAAGGCGGGGGGCGAGGCCATCGGTCACCGCAGTGGCCGACACATCCTCTCGATCCTCGAGAAGAAGAAGTCCGAACTGACCGAAGCCGACTACGAGCACATGCGCACGGTGCTGGGCTATATCAAGAGGCACTCCGCGCAGCGCCCGAGCGGCGACGTGAGCGAAACGCCGTGGCGATACTCGCTGATGAACTGGGGTCACGACCCCCTCAAGAAGTAAGGCGCACGAGATGGCATTCTCCAAGGGCGACACGGTCCGCTGGAACACCCCGCAGGGCGAGACCCGCGGCACGATCGTCGAGAAGAAGACGAAGGACTTCTCGTTCGACGGGCAGAAATTCACCGCGTCGAGCGATGAGCCGGCCTACGTGGTCGAGAGTGAGAAGTCGGGCAAGCAGGCGGCCCACAAAGAGTCGGCGCTCACGAAGGCGTGACCACGCGTCCCCGCTCGAGGCGCAACACCGCGTCGGCCTCGGACAGGACCGCCTTCTCGTGCGAGGCGTGCACCACCGTGGCCCCACGCTCGGCTTCGGCCCGCAATGCCGTCACGATGAGGTCGAGCGCCTCGGCATCCACCCCGGCTGTCGCCTCGTCGAGCAGCAGCACGTCTGCGCGTCTGGCCAACCCCTGAGCGACGAGGGCTCGCTGTCGCTGGCCGCCCGAGAGTGATCCGAGCGGTCGATCAGCCAGATGCAGGATGCCCATGGTGCGCAGGCAGGATCCCACCGCGTCGCGGTCGGCGGCCGAAAGCCGACGCCACATTCCGCGATCGGCCCAGCGCCCCATGCTCACGACCTCACCGACGGTGAGCGGAAGGGTGTCGCCGGCCGCACTGCGTTGAACGACCAGGGCTGGCAGCCCTGTCGTCGTCGCCCGATGAACCCGTCCAGACTGCGGGGAGATCGTGCCCGCCAGCACACCGAGCAGGGTCGACTTTCCCGAACCGTTTCCTCCGCTGACGGCGGTGACGGTTGCCGGGCTGAACGAGACCGACACTCCCGAGAGTGCGGCGGCGCCGTCGTACGAGACATGGATTTCGTGCGCCGCGAGGGAAGAGATGTCGAGGATGGCCGTCATGATTCCAGCCTATCGGTAATGACAATCGTTCTCATGTAGGGTCGATTGCTGTGTCCTTCCTCCTCGATCCCCTGTCGTCGGAGTTCATGCTGCGCGCACTCGTCGGCGGCGTTCTCGTTGCGACCATGAGCGCGATCGTCGGAACCTGGGTCGTCATTCGCGGCATGGCTTTTCTCGGCGAGGCGATGGCGCACGGCATGCTGCCGGGCGTCGCCATCGCCACTCTGCTCGGGCTTCCCGTCGTGTTCGGTGCGGCCGTGAGCGCGCTCGTCATGAGCGCCGGCGTCGGCTTCGTCTCGCGTCGGGGTCGCCTCTCGAATGACACCACGATCGGCCTGCTCTTCGTGGGCATGTTGGCGCTCGGCGTGATCATCGTGTCGCGTTCCCGCTCGTTCGCCGTCGATCTGACGGCCATCCTCTTCGGCGACGTGCTCGCCATCGGGTGGAGCGACGTGCTGCTGCTCGCCGTCGCCCTCCTCGTGACCGTCGCGGTCGCGGCGCTCTTCCATCGCCCGTTCGTCGCGCTGGCCTTCGATCCACGCATCGCCCGCACCCTCGGACTGCGTCCGCGTCTCGCGCAGACCGTGCTCACCGGTCTCGTGACCCTCGCAGTCGTCGCGTCGTACAGCGCGGTCGGCACGCTGCTGGTCGTCGGTCTGCTGCTCGCCCCCGCGGTGGCCGCCGGCCAATGGATGCGCAGGATCCCCGCGACCATGATCCTCGCTGCGGCATTCGGGTCGCTCGCGGTGCTCGTCGGCCTGCTCGTCTCGTGGCACGCATCCACGGCGGCCGGAGCCTCCATCGCCCTCACCTCCATCGTTCTCGCCGCGGTCTCCGCAGGCATCCGCGCGGTTGTCGCGCGGCTCGGCGCGACAGTGTCCTCACGACGCACGTCCGTTTCGCACCCGACCGAATCACCGATCACCGCCTAAGAAAGGCCCGCGTGTCCGCACCATCCAGCTATCGCCCTGCCCTCCTCCTCACCGCCGCCCTCGTCACCGCACTGGCCCTGCCAGGCTGCGCGGCGACCGAAGAAGCGCCGGCCGGCGAGGAATCGACCGAGCGCCCGCACGGCTACGTCGAGGGAGCAGACGAGATGCCCGAGGCGCAACTGCACCTCACCGGAATCGACCGCACGGGCGCCGCCACCCTCGTCGACCTGCTCGATGAGACGAGTGTCTCGCTCGGATCGGTCGACGCGCCCTCCTCGGTGTCGACCGACGGCCGATTCGTCTTCGCCTCGTCGGCCGAGTCGGGAACGCTCACCGTGCTCGACTCGGGCGCCTGGACGGTCGACCACCAGGACCACGTGCACTACTACTCTGCGAAGCCCCGACTCGTCGGCACGGTCACCGAAAAGGGCGAAGCCGTGGTCGCGGGAGGCCCGTCGCTGACGGGCGTCTGGTTCGGCGACAGCGGGGTGGCTCTGCTGCTCGACTCGGAGGCGCTGGGTCGCGGCGAGGTCGTCGAGACCGCCCGTCTCGAGTCGGCCCCGCACACGGGCGTGGTCGTTCCCTTCGCCGACGGCGCGCTGGCGACGGTCGCGGGCAGCGACGGCGTCGCATCCGGCGTTCGTGCGATCGACGGTCGGGGCGATGCGGTCGACGGTGTCGAGGCCGAGTGCGCGCAGCTCGCCGGGTCGATCACCACGAACGTGGGTGTGGTCTTCGGATGCGCCGACGGCGCGCTGCTCGCGACGAGTTCTGGCGACGGCGGCATCGAGTCCGGCATCGACTTCGAGAAGATCCCCTATCCACAGGCCGTCGCGCCGAGCGACCGCGCAACCGACTTCGACAACCGACGCGGACGCCCCGACGTCGCGGCCGTGTCCGGCGATCGCGGAGCCTGGCTGCTCGACACCCGCGCCCGGGAGTGGGCGTTCCTGCCGAGCGAGGCTCCGCTCGTCGAGGTCGTGGCGGCATCCGACAACGACGACCACATCGTGGCACTCGCCCGCGACGGCCGAGTGCTGCTGCTCGATGCCGACACCGGCGCGACGCTCGCGGCCACCGCACCGCTCGCCGCCTCGAGCCTGGCCGATCCCGCGCTTGCGCCGGGGGTCACTCTGCAGCTCGACGCCGACAGGGCCTATCTCAACGCGCCGGCCGACGGCGTGGTCTACGAGCTCGACTACGGCGACGGGCTCCGCGTCGCCCGGACGCTCACCGTCGGCTCCGAGCCGGCCTTCCTCGCGGAGACCGGACGATGAGGGCGATGCGTGCGGCGCAGCTCTCCGCCGGTCTCGCGCTCTCGGCGACGCTCCTCGCCATCACGGGGTGCGCGCAGGCATCCGGTGACGGGGCGGGGGATCGCCCTCTCGTCGTCGTGTCGACGAACATCCTCGGAGACGTCGTCGATGAGATCGTCGGAGACGAGGCCGACGTGCTCGTGCTGATGCAGCGCAACGCCGACCCGCACTCCTTCGAGATCTCGGCGAAGGAGGCCGCGCGCATTCAGGATGCGGACCTCATCGTGTCGAACGGTCTTGGGCTCGAAGAGGGGCTGCAGAAGAACCTGGATGCGGCCACGAACGCCGGGGTTCGCTCGATCACGGCCGGCGAGCTCATCGAACCGCTCGAGTACTCGTCGGGCGACGCGGCCGGAGCGCCCGACCCGCACTTCTGGACGGACCCCGCGCGCATGGTGGAGGTCGTCGCCGGAATCGCGGAGGAGCTCGAGAAGACAGACGGCATCGACGCATCGGTCATCGCGGCGAACGCGGCCGAGTACACGGCGCAGCTCGACGACCTCGATGCCGAGATGACCGCCGCCTTCGCGGCCATTCCCGGCGAGCGCCGACAACTCGTGACGAACCACCACGTGTTCGGCTACCTGGCCGAGCGGTACGACTTCACCGTGATCGGGGCCGTGATTCCCGGCGGCACGACGCTGGCGGCACCGAGCGCATCCGACCTCGACGATCTCGTCTCCGCCATCGAGAAGGCCGGAGTCTCGACGATCTTCGCCGACTCGTCGCAGCCCGACCGTCTCGTTCAGGTCCTGGCCGACGAGGCATCCATCGACGTCGACGTCGTCGCGCTGTTCACCGAGTCGCTCGGCGAACGCGGCGAGGGCGCCGACACCTACCTGCAGATGATGCGCTCGAACACCGAGCTCATCGCAACCGGGCTGTCTCCGTAAAGGGGCAGCCCACCCCCCACCCAAGAAAAGGAAACAATGAAGAACCAGCTCCATCCCGGGCGCATCGCCCTGGTCGCGGTCGCCGCATCGGCCCTGCTCCTCACCGCCTGCGCGACCGACACCGCTCCCGCCCAGACCGACGGCGCAGCCGCATCCACATCTGCGCCCACCCCGCGCGTCTCGCTCACCTACGACGGCGGAGTCCTCGTGCTCGACGGCACGAGCCTCGACCTCGAGGCCGACCTGCCTCTCGACGGTTTCAACCGCCTCAACTCGGCCGGAGACGGACGCCACGTACTCGTGTCGACGACAGACGGGTTCAGGGTTCTCGACACGGGAACGTGGACGGCCGACGGCGCCTCGCAGACGGCCGAGCCCGAGCTCACCGATCTGACGTTTGACGCCCCGACACCCGGCCACGTCGTGCGGCACGGAGACAAGACGATCCTCTTCTCCGACGGCACGGGCGACACCACGATCTTCGACACGGCGGCGCTGCTGACCGCGGGCGATGACGGGCTGCCCAAGACCGAGGTCGTTCCGGCGCCCGCCGCCCACCACGGTGTGTCGATCGAGTTGGAAGACGGAACTCTGCTGACCACGATCGGCACGTCGGAGGGCCGCAGCGGAGTGCGGGTGCTCGACGAGTCTCGCACCGAGATCGCTCGCAACGAGGAGTGCCCCTCGGTGCACGGCGAGGGCACGGTCGAGAACGAGACCGCGGTCTTCGGATGCTCCGATGGTGTGCTGGTCTACGAGGGTGGAGAGTTCACCAAGATCCAGGCACCGGATAGCTACGGCCGCACCGGTAACCAGTACGTCACGGAGACCTCCTCGATCGCCGTCGGCGACTACAACTCCGATCCCGACCGCGAGGGCGTTCTGCTCGAGCAGCTGACCCTGGTCGACACCGCTGCCAAGACGATGAAGATCGTCACGCTGCCCGACGGAGCGGGCTACACCTGGCGCGACGTCGCTCGCGGGCCGAGCGACGAGGCGATCATCCTCGGCTCCGACGGCGCCTTGCACGTGCTCGACCCCGAGACCGGCGAGTTCGGCAAGAGCTACCCGGTGATCGGCGCCTGGGAGGGTCCGGCCGAGTGGCAGGACGCGCATCCGGCACTCGTCGTTCAGGGTGACACCGCCTACGTCACCGAGCCGGCGACGAAAAAGATCTTCGCTGTCGATGTGAAGACGGGCGAGGTCATCGCGAATGCTGAACTGCCCGGAACACCCAACGAGATCGCGGTGGTCACGGGCTGATGCTGCGCGTGTTGCCGGTTCGGGTCGACCGAACCGGCAACACGAGCTCGTCACGACGCCCGAAGCGTCATCTCGCAGAGAGAATGCAGAACTCGTTTCCCTCGGGGTCGGCGAGCACGACCCACGACTCGTCGTTCTGCCCGACGTCGGCCCGGGTGGCGCCCAGCGCGAGAAGGCGCTCCACCTCGGCGTTCTGATCGTCGGGCACGAAGTCGAGGTGAAGACGATTCTTCATCGACTTCTTCTCGGGCACATTCAGAAACAGCAGCGTCGGTCCGGCACCGCTCGGATTGCGGATCTCCATGTCGTCATCGTCCTCGCCGATGATCTCCCAGCCCAGGGCGTCGGCCCACCAGTGCCCCAACGCGGCGAAGTCTCCGCAGTCGATCACAACCTGTTCCCATGTGAGTGTCATGCCCCGACGATACGACGACGGGGAGGCGCGTCGATAGCCCCCGGAGGAGGCCGGACCGTGTGGCTAGGCTTCGAGCATGACTGAGTTCGTGACATCGGCAGACGGCACCTCCATCGCATACGACCGACTCGGAAGCGGGGCGCTCGCCGTCATCCTGGTCGGCAGTGCGATGAACTATCGGGCCTTCGACCCCACGTCGGCGCACATCGCGACGTTGCTGGCCGATCAGGGCTTCACTGTCATCAACTACGACAGGCGCGGGCGCGGCGAGAGTGGAGACACTCTTCCCTACTCGGTGGAGCGCGAGGTCGACGACATCGCCGCCCTGCTCGACGTACTCGACGGCCCCGCGACGCTCTACGGCAACTCGTCGGGTGGGGCGCTCGCGCTCTGGGCGGCGGCGACGCCCGGTGTCGGCGAGCGTATCTCGGGTCTCGCACTCTTCGAGGTACCGCTGACGCTCGAGGGGGAGGGCGACGACGGAGACGAGCTGCGGACGATGAACGACCTCGTCGAAGCGGGAGACCGCGGCGCCGTCGTCGAGTACTTCATGCGGAACATGCCGCCGCAGTGGCTCGAGGGTGCCAAGTCGTCTGCCGCCTGGCCCGACATGCTCACCATCGCGCACACCCTGGCCTATGACGTGGCCGTTCTCGACAGGGCGGACCATTCGGCGTGGGCCGAACAGTGGGCATCCGTCACCCAGCCCGTGCTGGCGATGGTGGGCGAAGAGACACAGCCGATCTTCCCTCCCGTTGCCGCGGCCCTGGCCGAATCGCTGCCGAACGCGCGCGCCGTCGAGATCGACGCGGCACACCACAGCGTGCGCCCAGAGGTGATGGCGGCCCTCCTCGGCGGCTTTCTCACCGGGCACGAAGAGCTCGCGACGTTCGCGGAATATCCCGACGAGCCGAAGCAGCAGGTCTAGCGGGCGCGGCGCGCGGAACGCCTCAGCGCTGGCCGCGGAACAGACGCAGCAGCACGATGACCGAGATCGCCGCGATGGCGATTCCGGCCAGGCCCAGCAGGCCGAGGTAGATGGCTTCGAGCCAGGTGTAGTCCATCAGATCTGCTCGCAGGGTTCGGCGACGTTGCTCATGAAGGCGACGCTACTCCGCGCGGCAGGGTCCGTCAGGCCGGTTGACTTCTCTCTCGAAGCGGGTTCGTGCGTTCACGGCGCGATCGTCAATCCGCTGAAATGGTGGTCGAAGACCAGGCTCGTTCTGGTCGATGCCACGGCCGGATGCGCCGACAGGTTGTCGAGCACGAAGTCGCGCACGGCGGCGCTGTCGCGAACGGCGACGTGGATGATGAAGTCCTCTGCTCCTCCGAGGAAGTACAGCTGCACGACCTCGGGAAACTGCCTGATCTCCTGGCCAAGTTCCATCATGAGGTTGCGGGCGCCGGCCCTGATGGTGACGCTGATGAGCGCCTGGAGGCTTAGGCCGACAGAGGAGGGATCGACGTTCGCGGTGAACCCGGTGATCACCCCGCGTGCGACGAGCGACTTGACCCGGGCCACGCAGGTCGAGGCGGCGATGCCCGCGAGCTCGGCCAGTCGGTTGTTGGGCATGCGGGCGTTCGCCCTCAGGATGCGCAGGATCTCACGATCGATCTCGTCGAGTTCGGCGGGCGGCGGTGCGGCGCGTCGATCGTTCGACGATGGGTTCTCTGAATCGGCCACAGGTGAACTATTTCATGAATTGACGCACATGCACCGATGATTCTGCGGTTTCTCGTCGAGCTCGTCGAACTTTGGTGAGTATAGGGCCAGGACTTTCGGCAGTCACTGCGAGCGCTGCAGTCGATGCCGCCGACGAACGGAGAAGCCATGCACATCGGAGTGCCCGCAGAGGTCAAGAACAACGAGAACAGGGTCGCGGCGACGCCGGCGGGAGTGTTCGAGCTCGTGCGGCGCGGGCACACGGTCGTCGTGCAGCGCGGCGCCGGGCTCGGCTCGCGCATCAGCGACGAGCACTACATCGAGGCCGGTGCCACGATCGCCGACACGGCCGACGAGGTCTGGGCGGGCGCCGAACTGGTACTCAAGGTCAAGGAGCCGGTGGCCGAGGAATTCGGGCGGATGCGTGCCGGCCAGACGCTCTTCACCTATCTGCACCTGGCCGCATCCAGGGCCTGCGCCGACGCGCTGCTCGCCGCCGGAACGACCGGCATCGCCTACGAGACCGTGCAGCTCGCCGACCGCTCGCTGCCACTGCTGCAGCCGATGAGCGAGGTCGCTGGTCGGCTGTCGACCCAGGTCGGCGCCTATCACCTGATGAGCGCGGCGGGCGGCCGAGGAATGCTGCTCGGCGGCGTACCCGGAACCCCGAAGGCGAAGGTCGTGGTGATCGGCGGCGGCGTCGCGGGTGAGCACGCGGCGGCCAACGCTGTCGGTATGGGAGCGGACGTCACGATCATCGACCTCTCGATTCCGCGGCTGCGCGAGCTCGAGATCCGCTTCGGGGGAGCTGTGCAGACGCGCACCTCGTCGGCATACGAGATCGCCGCCCAGGTGAAAGAGGCTGACCTCGTGATCGGCTCCGTGCTCATTCCGGGGGCACAGGCTCCGAAGCTCGTCACGGATGCGATGGTCGCGACCATGAAGCCGGGCAGCGTTCTGGTCGACATCGCCATCGACCAGGGCGGATGCTTCGAGGGATCCCATCCCACCACCCACGACGACCCCGTGTTCGCGGTGCACGACACCGTCTATTACTGCGTGGCGAACATGCCCGGTGCCGTGCCCGAGACATCCACCCGGGCCCTCACCAACGCGACCCTGCCCTACGTCGTGGCCCTCGCCGACAAGGGCTGGGCTCGCGCGCTGGCCGACGACCCCGCCCTCGCGAGGGGCCTCAACACCCACGAGGGGCGCGTCTACAACGCCGGCGTCGCCGCCGCTCTGGATGCCGTGGGTCACGACATCGCGGAACTACTGGTCTGAGCAAGGCGGGCGGTGGCCCGAGCCGGATCGCGGCGATCGATGTCGGCGGGCCGCTATAGCGTTGATGCATGCGCATCCTGCACACCTCCGACTGGCACATCGGGCGAACGTTCCACGGGCACTCGACCCTCGAGAACCTCGGCACAGTGCTCGATGCGCTGGCCGCGGTCGTGCGCGAGAAAGCGGTCGATGTGGTCGTGGTGGCGGGTGACGTCTTCGACTCCGCCACACCCGCGCGCGAGGCCTTCGACGTGCTCAGCGGGGCCATTCGGCAGATCCGCGAGGCGGGCGCCTACGTCGTCATCACCAGCGGCAATCACGATTCGGCCACGAGACTCGGCTTCCAGAGCGAATGGGCCGGCCTGGCGGGCATCCACGTCATCACGCGCCCCGAGCAGTTCGACGAGCCCGTCGTCATCGACGACGCCTACGGCCCGGTGCTGTTCTATGGCATCCCCTACCTCGAGCCCGCACTGGTGCGCCACCTCTACCCGGGCGTCGAAATGAGACGCCACGCCCAGGTGCTCGGGTATGCCACGCAGCGCATCCGCGACGACATCGCTCGACGAGACGGCGCCCGTTCGGTCGTGCTGTCGCACGCGTTCGTGGTCAATGTTCCGAGTGCCAGCGCTTCGAATGTCACTGTTCCGACGGCGAGCGCCGCGGCGTCGAGCGAGGCCAGCGATGTCGAGCGCGACATCACGGCCGGCGGCCTCGACCTGGTCTCCGTCGACGTGTTCGACGGCCCCGACTACGTGGCGCTGGGGCACATCCATGGCCGATCGACGCTGACGCCCGCCATCCGCTATTCGGGGGCGCCGCTGCACTACTCGTTCGGCGAGGCCACCAAGCCGCGCGGCGCATGGCTCGTCGAGCTCGACGCGGGTGGGCTCGACACCGTCGAATGGGTCGATCTTCCTGTGCCTCGGCCTCTCACCGTGCTCACGGGCGAGCTCGCCGAGCTGCTCGCTGACCCGGCCTATGCCTCTGCCGAAGGTCACTTCGTCTCTGTCGTGCTGACCGATCAGGTGCGCCCCATCGACGGCATGCGGCGCATCCAGACGCGCTTCCCCCACGCCGTCGCTCTCACGCACCAGCCCTCCGTCGTGGCCGAGCTGCCGGCGGCCAGCTACAGCGAACGACTGCACGCCCGCTCCGACAGCGAGGTCGTCGCCGGTTTTCTCGAGTTCGTGCGCAACGGGGCTGGGCCCACCGACGCCGAGAGCGAGCTGATCGTCGAGGTCATCGCCGAGCAGGCCGCCCAGGAGTCGACCGCGTGAGAATCAACCGCCTCACGATCGCCGGATTCGGCCCCTACAAGACGGCTCAGCACATCGACTTCGATGCCTTTGCCGACGACGGCATCTTCTTGATCACCGGTAACACGGGCGCCGGCAAGTCGAGCATTCTCGACGCGATCTGCTTCGCGCTCTACGCCAGCGTTCCGCGGTACGAGGGAACGCAGCAGCAGCTGCGCAGCGATCATTGCGAGCCTGGCGATCCCACCTACGTCGAGCTCTGGTTCAGCACGGGCGGGCAGAACTACCGCGTGCGGCGTTCGCCCGACTACGAGCAGCCGAAGAAACGTGGCACAGGAACCACCAAGAAGCCCGCGGCGGCCGAACTCTTCATCCGTGTAGCCGAGGCATCGGGCGGTGAGCTCGTCGACGAGTCTGACTGGCAGGGCGTGGCCGCGATTCCCCGCGAGGTCGGCATCGCGCTCGACGGCATTCTCGGCCTCAGCAAAGACCAATTCCTGCAGGTGATCCTGCTCGCCCAGAATCGCTTCCAGAAGTTTCTGCATGCCAAGAACGACGAGCGCCAGGCAGTGCTTCAGAGCCTCTTCGGCACACGGCGCTTTGCCGACATCGAACGCGCGCTCGTCGAACGGCGCAAGGCTCTCGAGGTGCTCCAGCGCGAATCCGCGGAGCACATCGCCCAGCTCGGCAGCCAGGTCGAGACCATCCTCGGTGCGGGTGCGGGTGCGGGTGCGGGTGCGGGTGCGGGTGCGGGTGCGGGTGCGGGTGCGGGTGCGGGTGCTGCGAGCCGCGACGACACCGACTCCGCCGACGATTTCAGCACTGACGATGAAGCTGATACTGACGATGAAGTCGTCATCGCTGCAGCGCCTCCTATAGCCGATCGCGGGTATTTCCAATCGGCGCTCGCAGAACTCGTCGAACAGCTCGACGCGGCGCAGCATCGGGTGGCCGAAGCAGACGCGCGATTCGCTGCAGCCGAGGCCGAGTTGCGCGAGCGCGAGAACACCCGCCGTCTTCAGAGGCGCCGCGACGAGGCAGCGCAACGGCTCGTCGAACTCCGGCAGAACGACGAGGCGATCGCAGACGAGAGGCGTCGACTCGAGGCGGCCGGCAGGGCTGAGATCGTCTGGGCGCACGTCACTGCCGAGAGTGCAGCAGAGCAGGCGCTCGACCGAGCAGCTGTCGACGAGAAGGCTGCCCGCACCGCCTACGAGGAGTCTGTCGCTCTCTCGAGTCTCGCCGAAAAATCACTCGGTCGATCGACAGGCGGTTCGAGCCCCGTCACGCCGCACGCCCTCGCTGCCACAGCCGCAGACATCAATCGTCTGCTGGGCGGGCTCGACGTCGTGCTGTCCGACGAGAAGCGCATTCCCCAGCTCGCGAAGCGCATCGCAGAGTACGACGAGACCGAGGCTGCACGGCAGGCTGAACTGGCCGAAGCCTCGGAGCGTGCGCGGGTGCTTCCCGCCACAATCGATGAGGCGCTCGCGAAGAGAAACGCCGCTCTTCTCGAGGCATCGGCTCGCACAGAGGCCGACGAACGCGTGGCGCGACTGCGCACCGCACGGCAGTCCGCGGTGCTCGCCGCCTCCCTGAAGTCCGAACTCGACGAGTCCCGTGTCGTCGAGAAGGTCAAGAGCAGCGAGAACGCAGAGGCGGCCACGCTCTACGACCGTTTGCTCACGCGCCGACTCGACGGCCACGCGGCGGAGCTTGCTTCGAGACTCGTCGACGGCGAACCGTGCGCGGTCTGCGGCGCGACCGAGCACCCGAATCCCACCGCCTGGACGGCCGATCTCGGCGAGCCCGTCTCCGACGAGCAGATCGATGCTCAACGTACGCGTCTCACACACGCGGGAGAGGCCCTCGTCGAAGCCGGGCTGGTGGTGCGCGATCTCGTTGCGCGGCACGCGGCAGCCGAGGCATCCGGCGGGGCGCAGGCTCCGGCCGAGATCGACGAGCAACTCGAGGTGGCGCAGCAGGCCCTGGCCGCGGCGCTCGCGGCCGAATCATCCACCCGCGCGCTCGACGCTCAGATCGCTACACTGCGCGCCGAGCTCGAATCGATCGCGTCGACGGCGGCCGAGCTGACCGAGGCGGTGCAGTCCACCCGAGACGCCCGAGCATCCCTGGTCTCGCAGCGATCGCAGATCGTCGAGCTCGTCGAGCAGCACCGAGGCGACCATTCCACGGTGGCTGAGCGCGCGCTCGAACTGCAGCATCTCTTCGCCGTGACCCGAGAATTCGAGGTGGCGCTGGTCGAGCACAACGACAAGCAGCTCGCGCTCGACGCCGCCCGGCAGACGCTGCGGCAGCACCTCGACGAGCAGGGTTTTGCAGACAAGGCCGAGGTCGCCGAGCTGAGGCTGACCACGGCTCAACGTGCCGACACGGCCTCGCGAATCGGTACTCACGACATGGCGCACGCCGCGGTGCTCGCCGTGCTCGCCGAACCCGAGCTGCTGGGGCTCGTAGACGAGCCGGTCGAGCTGGAAGCTGCGGCCGAGGCTCGAACCATGGCGGGCTCCGATCGAGACGACGCCCGAGTGGCGGCGGGGTCTGTGGCCGATCGACTGGGCCGTCTTCGCACCCTCGTCGCCGAAGCACTGCAGCGGCTCGACGCATCCGAAGAACTGCTCGCCGAGTACGAGACCATGCGCTCGCTCGCGAATACGGTCGAGGGAGCCGAGCCGAACACCATGCGCATGCGACTCGAGTCGTATGTGCTCGCGGCCCAGCTCGAAGAGATCATCAGGGCCGCGAACGCCCGACTCGCCGTCATGACGGGTGGCCGTTACTCGCTCGAGCACGACGACTCCGTGCAGTATCGCAACACGCGCTCCGGACTCGGCATCGCCATTCTCGATCAGCACACGGGGCGGGCCAGGGCAACTCATTCACTGTCGGGAGGAGAGACGTTCTTGGCGTCGCTCGCCCTCGCCCTCGGTCTCGCCGAGGTCGTGTCGAATCAGGCGGGGGGCATCACCCTCGACACCCTGTTCATCGACGAGGGCTTCGGCTCGCTCGACGCCGACACGCTCGCCATCGCGATGTCGACCCTCGACAGCCTGCGCTCGGGTGGCCGCACCATCGGTCTCATCAGCCACGTCGAAGCCATGAAGGAGCAGATCCCATCGCGACTGCGCATCACCGTCACCCCGCAGGGCTTCTCCGAGATCGATCAGCGCTCGTGACGACGAGCGAACAGACTGGCCGTTCCGCTCTGAACCCCGCGTGCGGGCCTGCCACGATGAACGCATGACCGACGCCACGACCGCACTGAAGTACACGGCATTCGCCGACGCACCCGGCGGAGGAAATCCGGCCGGGATCGTGCTCGACGCGTTGCAACTCGACGATGCCGAGATGCAGCGCATCGCAGCCGAGATCGGGTTCGCCGAGACCGCCTTCATCACCGAGCAGAGTGTGGCGGGCGACGATCGACGTCTACGCGTGCGCTACTTCTCGCCCCTCGCCGAGGTTCCGTTCTGCGGCCACGCGACCGTGGCCACAGCGGTTGCACTCGCGCATCGAGACGGGGTGGGCGACGTCGTGTTCGAGACGCGCGTCGGACCTGTCACGATCACCACAGCATCGGCCGACGGGGCGATCACGGCAGCGTTCACGAGTGTCGAGCCGTCGATCGAGCCGTTCGGCGAGGGGGTCCTCGACACGCTGCTCGGCCTTCTCTCGACGTCGCTCGATCGTCTCGACCCCGCCTACCCGCCGCGTGTCTCGTTCGCCGGCAACAGGCATCCGATCATCGTCTTCGCCGACCGAGCCGAATTCGACTCGTTCTCGTTCGACCCCGAGGCGATGAGGACGCTGATGGCCGAGCAGGGGTGGACCGGCACCGTGACGACGATCTTCCCTTCGGGTGCGAGCGAATACGACAGCCGCAATCTCTTTCCCGTGGGAACGATCGCCGAAGACCCGGCGACGGGCTCTGCGGCGGCCGCGTTCGGCGGATACCTGCGCGCGCTCGGGCTGGTCGAAACGCCGGCCGAGATCGAGATCACCCAGGGGTCGCACATCGGTCGACCCAGCAGGCTCTCGGTGCGCATCCCCGAGACGGGCGGCATCGTGGTGACGGGAACGGCCACGCCGATCGCGTGAGCGCTCAGGCACGTGCTTTCTGAGCGCTCTTCGCACGAAGATGCATGCGCTGGCCCTGCTTGCCGAACATGCTGAGGATCTCGACGGGGCCTGCGCCGGCCGAACCGAACCAGTGCGGGTGGAGGGTGTCGAACTCGGCGGCTTCTCCCTCGTCGAGAATGAGATCGTGCTCTCCCAGGACGACGCGGAGTCGACCCGAGAGCACGTAGAGCCACTCGTGTCCCGAGTGAGTGTGCAACTCGACGACGCGCTCGGTCGACGGGATGGTGATCTTGTACGCCTGCAGTTCTCCCGGATGCTGCGACAGAGGCGTGAGCACGCGGCCCACGGCGTGCCCCGGCTTCGGGGAGACGCGCGTTTCTTCGGTTCGAGGCGACCTCACGATCTCGTCGAGCGACACGGAGAGCGCTGCCACCACGGGCAGGAGCAATTCGAGGCTCGGCTTGCGCTGCCCGGACTCGAGCCTCGAGAGTGTGCTCCGCGAGATTCCCGTCGCCCTCGACAATTCATCGAGCGTCATGCTCTTCTTCTGTCGGGCTCGACGAAGGCGCGGTGCGACCTGTTCGAGCTCTCGTGCGATGTTCTGCGAGACACTCATGCGCTCATCGAATCAGGCCGTCCCAGTTTCAGCAACAAATGGCATCGGCCCCACGGAGGCGGTGTCATCGTGAGATCACTTCCGCCCCCCCACCCCCAAGGAGACTTTTATGTCCGACAGCACACCCCAGCCGTGGACCGGGCCCACTCCCGTGCCCGTGCAACCGCCATCCATTCACGTGCGTGCCGTCATCACCTGGATCGCCATCTTTCCGCTCGTGAGCCTCGGCTTCCTTGCGATCGCCCCGTTCTCCGGGGACTGGCATCCGGTGCTGCGCGCTCTGGTTCTGACTCTCGTGGTCGTGCCTCTGGCCGTCTACCTCGTCGTGCCGCAGCTCATGCGAGCGCACGGAGCCATTCAGCGTCGGCGTCCGCGTCACTGAGCGACGGGCGAGCGGCACGGGGAGCGCGGACCCTATTCGTCAGCCAGCAGCTTCGCCGCGTCGGTGACGTTGCCGAAGACGAGGGCCGTGTCGGTGACGTCGGCCGGATCGAGCGACGACGACTGCATCGTGATCACGAAACGCTCGCCGTCGGCACGCTCCAGCAGCCAGCTGCCCGCGAGAACGCCGGGAGCGCTGCCGCCCTTGAATGCGATGTAGGGAAACTCCTCGGAGTCGAACTGCAGCCCGGGGTTGGCCGACAGGATGCCGCGCACCGGCTCGCCGGCCGGCGTCGCGGCCTTCGTCTGCAGGGCCAGGTGGGCCGCAACGAGGTCGGCGGGGTTCGCGAACCAGTCGACCCCCTGCTGCCAGGCGCTCGTCGAGAGGTCGAACGACGACAGCTCGAGAACACCGCCGGGCAGGGAGTCGAGCACCGCTCGGCGCTCGTCGACACTGGAGTCTGCCCACGCGGCGCGGGCATCGCCGAACGCGGCTCCCCATCCGATCTGGAAGAACTCCCTGGTCTTCACGAAGGGGGCGTTGAGGGCCGGCTCATGGTGACCCATGACCGTCAACTGCGCCTCGACAGCCTCGCGGCCGACCCTGTCGATCAGCAGATCCGTAGCGGTGTTGTCACTGATCTCGATCATCTTGGTGGCCGCCTCGCGCACGCTCACGAGGGTGCCGCTGGGCAGATCCTGCAGCTCGCCCGACGGAAGGCTGCGCGTGTCATCGGAGATGATCAGGTTGTCGTCCCATGACAGGGTTCCCGCCGCCACGGCATCGGCCACGGCACCGAAAACGTAGAGCTTGAAGACCGAGCCGAGCGGCTTCGTCTCGTCGCCCGCGATGTCGACGATGCGCTCGCCGGAGCCGGCGGCGTCCGTCGAATCGGCAGCGACCCGCGTGACAGTCATGCTGGTGTCGGCGTCGAGCGCGGCGACGTTGTCTTCGAGTTGCTTCCACGACGCCGCGGGGGTGCGGTCGGCCGGAGGCTCCTGAAAGAGCAGACCGTTGACGAGCTGCTGCTCATCGACCGAGATCTGCATCTGCAGTTCGGCAGAGGAGCTGTGCAGCAGAACGGTGAGTCCGGCGGTCGCCTCGGTCACGCTCGTCGCGATCCACGGCTTCGCATCGCCCATCTGGCCGAAGACGGCGACCATCTGACTCGCGGGAACCTGTTCGAGCATCTCGGGCGCGATGTTCTCGGCGATCTCGTCCTCGGTCGTCTCCTCGTCGGAGTTGATCGAGTCGAGCACCCACTGCGCCTTCTCGCCCACCGCCGAGTCGGGCAGAGCGACCGCGGTCGGCGCCGCGGATGCGTCGGGGCTGCCGGACGAGCAGGCCGACACGGCAAGAGCGACAACCGTCGCGAGAGCGACGATCATCGAGCGTCGACGGAGTGAAGCCGAGCGGCCGACCCTGTTCGTGCGAGAAGTGGTGTTGAACGTGGAGGCGAGAGCGCGGGTCGTCGTCATGCCTCCAGTCTTGCCGGAGCCTTCAGAGGGCGCATCCCCCGAGCGGACTACCTTGGCCCTGCACCTCCGTCGCGCGAGCTACCTGAGTTCGTCGAAGTACGAGATGTTCGCGTCGTTGCGCTCACGAGCGGCGGCGGCGCGCTCCTCTCGGATGCGCTCCTGCTTCTCCTGCCGGCGGGCGAGCTCTTCTTGATTGACCTCGACGCGGCGAACGGTGACGCCACCCTTCGTGGGCGGGCTCGTGCGCTTCGCGGCGGGGGTGCTGGTGCGGGCGGTGGCGGATGCAGAGGCCTTGCGCGGTGCTGCGGCAGGCCGAGCAGCACCCGGGCTGGTTCCCGATCCCGCGCAGCGGAATCCGGTCTTGTCTTCGTGCTGCACGAGCGTCTGCGAGACGATCCCTACGGCGACGGTACGTGAGCAGGCAGGGCATTTGGATCCGGCATTGGCCATGGGTGGTGTGGTCTCCTCGGGTTTCGACCATCGTGTGAACTCGACCTCTTATTTTCGCACGGATCGAGGCGAAAGGTACGCGTCTGTGGCAACCCCCACGACGGGCGGGAGAACACGGTCGTAGGCTGATCGCATGAGCCACGACGAGACTCCACGACCGAGCGATTCGCGAGACGAGGTGCGCGACCGGCAGGCCGCGGCGGACTGGATCGCCGAGCGCGCCGAGGGTGAGAACACGACGAGCGACATCGACGGAACGGTCACGACAGACGACGCGGCGACGCCGCCCGATCCGGATGCCTACGGTCACGCCGAGAGCGACACGCTCGCCGTCGAAGACCACGAGCCGGCGTCTCGCGACTACCCGCGCCCCGATCCGCACAACGGCATCACCCAGGCCGACCGCCAGGTCTGACGGCGGCACCCCGAAACGGCACCGTCGAGCAGAGCCTCGACGGGCGCCTGTCAAGGGTCGCGCCGAACCCCGACTTCTGACAGGCGACTCCCGTACCCTGTTGGCCATGACGCGGCGTCCCAGCGAACCCATCTACTCCACGGCCATCGGCGTCGGGCGTGTGCTCTTCGCGGGGCTCCGCACGAAACGCTCCGCGACGGGTCTCGAGAACATCCCTCAGCAGGGTGGCGCCGTGTTCGCCATGACGCATTTCGGCTACCTCGAGTTCGCCCTGGTCGAGTGGCAGACGTGGCTGCACAACAGACGTCGCATCCGCTTCATGGCGACGAAGCGCGCTTTCGACAAGCCCGGTGTCGGCTGGCTGCTCCGGGGCATGCATCACATCTCCGTCGACATGAAGGCGGGGGCGGCAGCATTCGAGAACGCGGTGTCGGCTCTGAAGTCGGGCGAGCTCGTGGGCGTCTTCCCCGAGGCCGGCGTCAGCTCGTCATTCACGGTCCGGGAGCTGAAGTCCGGCGCAGCCCGCCTGGCGCGCGATGCCGGGGTGCCCATCATCCCTGTCGCGGTATGGGGCGGGCAGCGACTCATCACGAAGAATCGCAGGATTCCCCTGACGCAGCGTCTCGGGGTGCCGGTGCACTTCTCCTTCGGTCAGCCGATCGTCGTCGGCGAGAACGACGACATCACCCAGGTGACCGAGACCCTTCGTGCGACGATGCAGACCATGGTCGACTCGCTGCAGTCGTCGTACCCGGTCGACGGCACGGGCCAGTGGTGGCAGCCCCGGTCGCTCGGCGGAACGGCGCCGACCGTCGCCGAGGCGGCAGAGGCCGACGCTCAGCGCGAGCTGCGCCGCGAGGCCGAGCGGGCCGCCAAGGGTTAGGTTCCGTACTCAGTTCAGGAAGAGCGCGTGTCCGAGGACACTATCCACACGGAGTGCCTGTCCTCCTGAATTAGTGACGCGCCCCGAGCGAAGCTCTCGAGATACTCGACCTCGTCGAGGGCCGAGCTCACGCAGCGATCCGAGCGATCGTGACCCTGGTGACGTACGGAACCGGGTAGCCTGTGCGACCGGCGAGATCGGGATGCTCGTCGAGCAGCTTCCCGAGACGGGCGAGCATCACGTCGCGTTCGGCTTCGGCCATCGTGATCACGTAGCTGCGCGAGGTGACCATGGCGAAGAGCTGCTCGCGACTCATCTCGGCTACCCAACGGAACTCGCGGTACGCCTGACGTTCGAGAGGCGGGCCCACGGGCGGGGCCTGGCTGCCGTACTTCTCGGCCTCGGATGCCCCGATCACCTCGCCGAGCCGGGCGACCCAGTCGACCTCGGAGTCCCGGATGTTCCAGACGAGGGCGAGGGCGCCTCCCTGCTCGAGCACCCGTGCGACTTCGAGCGACGTCGCGGCAACATCGACCCAGTGCCATGCCTGCGCCACCGTGATGAGCGCGACGCTCGTGTCGTCGAGCGGGAGCTTCTCGCCGCTTCCCTCCAGCGCCGAGACGGTCGGCAGGTTCTGCGTGAGCCGCTCGCGCATCAGTGCGTCGGGCTCGACGGCGACCACCGTGAGTCCTCGGTCGACGAGCGCGGCCGTGAACTTGCCTGTTCCCGCGCCCAGGTCGACGACCCGCGTCGGGGCCGGATGCGCCGGGTCGATCTGTTCGAGGATCCACTCGACGGCCTCGGCCGGGTAACTCGGGCGACCGCGGTCGTAGTCGCCGACCGCGCGGCCGAAGGACAGGGCGTGTTCGCTGGATCGGGCCATGGTGTCGATTCTAGGGACGGTCCGTGAGGCGGGCAGTACTCTTGAATCCTCATGGAACTCCGCCAACTCGAGCATTTCGTCGCCGTCGCCGAGCATCAGCACTTCACCCGAGCCGCCGAGTCTCTGCAGATCTCGCAGTCGGGGCTGTCGGCCTCGATCCGGGCGCTCGAGGCCGAACTCGGTACCACTCTGTTCACTCGCAGCACACGACGCGTGCAGCTCACTCCTGCGGGAACCGCGATGCTGGAGGAGTCCCAACGGGCAGTCGCCAGCGCGACCGCCGCGCGCGATGCGGTGCTGGCCGTGCGAGGAGTCCTGCGCGGCGCCCTGCGCATCGGAACCGAGCAGTGCCTCGGGGGAGTGCACCTGCCGCAGGAGCTCGCCGACTTCCGTCGCTCGCATCCGGCCGTATCGGTGCGGCTCGGCTTCGCCGGATCGACGACGCTGCTCGACCAGGTGGCGACAGGTTTGCTCGACCTCGCCCTCGTCGCCGACTGTGGAGCCGTGCCGGCGACCGTCGAACTCCTGCCCATCGCGTCGGAGGGTTTCATCGTGCTGTGCCACCCCGACCACCCCCTCGCGGGCCGAGGGCGCGTCGAGATCGGTGACCTCGCCGACGAGACGTTCGTAGGATTCGCTGACGGCTGGGCTGCTCGCGTGCTGGCCGACCGGGCATTCGCCGAGGAAGGGCTCGCGCACTCGGTCGAACTCGAGGTGGGCGACGTCGGGTCACTGCTCGATCTGGTGGGCTACGGGCTCGGTGTCGCGGTGGTTCCGGCGCACTTCGCCGACAAGCGACCGGAGCTGCTCAGCGCCGTTCCCGTGACACACGACGCACTGGTGTGGACGACCGCCATTGCCGTTCCCCGTCAGGCCGCGCCGGCCGCCTCAGCCCTCGTGGGGCGTCTGCGGCAGCCGGCGTTGAAGCCCGCGGCCTGATCCGGGCTGAAGACGACTACGCGTCGAGGGCGGCGAACTCTTCCGCGCTCAGCTCGAAGTCGGCGGCGAGCGCCGAGTTCGTGATCGACTCGGGGCGCGACGCTCCGGGAATCGGAATGACGAACGGCGACTTCGCGAGCTCCCAGGCGAGGCACACGATCTGGGGCGTGACGCCGCGGTCTGCGGCGATGCGGCCGAAGGCCTCGTAGCTCTCGCCCAGCGATGCGGCTCCCGAGATGCCTCCGAGCGGGCTCCACGGCAGGAAGGCGATGCCGAGCTCGTCCGCGAGGGCCAGTTCCTTCTCGCTCGAGCGGAACTTCGGCGAGAACTGGTTCTGCACCGAGACCAGTCGGCCGCCCAGAATCTCGTGAGCCTCGCGGATCTGATCTGGGTCGGCGTTCGAGATGCCGGCCATGCGGATCGTCCCCGCATCCAGAAGCTCGCGCAGCGCGCCGATCGAATCGGCGTACGGAACCTCCGGGTCGGGGCGGTGGTACTGGTAGAGGCCGATCGCGTCGACGCCCAGGCGTCGGGCCGAGGCCTCGGCCGCCTGCTTGAGGTAGTCCGGATGCCCGTTCTTGGCCCAGGGGCCGGGCTCGGGCCGCAGGTGGCCGCCCTTGGTCGCCACGAGCACGGAGGAGGTGTCGCCGCCGTAGCTCTTCAGCGCCTTGGCGATGAGCAGTTCGTTGTGACCGACCTCGTCTTCGGCGGCCAGGTGATATGCGTCGGCCGTGTCGATGAGGGTGACACCGGCGTCGAGGGCGGCGTGGATCGTGGAGATGGAGCGCTCCTCGTCGGGCCGGCCTTCGATCGACATGGGCATGCCGCCCAGACCGATGGCGCTGACGGAGATATGACCGATAGTGCGTTGCTTCATAGTCTTTTCTTCTCTCTGTTCTCGCCTTACCAGGCGTAGTCCTCGGGGGCCGTCTTGTGGCCGGGGAAGATCTCGTCGAGCCGGCCCAGCGCATCCGCGTCGAGCGTGATGTCGACCGAGGCGATGGCGGTGTCGAGCTGATTCATGGTGCGCGGGCCCGTGATGGGGGCGGTGACGGCGGGCTGGTGCAGCAGCCAGGCCAGAGCGAGTTCGGCGGGCGAGTGGCCGAGCTCGGCGGCGAACGCCTCGTACTGCTCGAGCTGCGGGCGCAGTTTCTCGAGCGCCTCGGCCGCTCGTCCGTCGCGACGACGCGACCCATCGGCCTCCTTGTCGAGCACACCGGCGAGCAGTCCGCCCTGCAGCGGCGACCACGGGATCACTCCGAGTCCGTAGGCCTGAGCGGCCGGCAGAACCTCGCGCTCGACGTCGCGCACGATGAGGTTGTAGATCGACTGCTCGCTCACGAGCCCGGTGAAGTGGCGGGCCTTCGCGGCCTCCTGCGCCTGCGCGATGTGCCAGCCAGCGAAGTTGCTCGACCCCGCGTAGAGGATCTTTCCCTGCTGCACGGCCACCTCGATCGCCTGCCAGATCTCCTCCCACGGCGTCGCCCGGTCGATGTGATGGAACTGGTAGAGGTCGATGTAGTCGGTCTGCAGTCGGGTGAGGCTGGCGTCGAGTGCGCGCCGGATGTTCAGCGCCGAGAGCTTGCCGTCGTTCGGGTAATCGGTCATGTCGCCGTAGAGCTTCGTGGCGAGCACCGTCTTCTCGCGCCGACCGCCGCCCTGGGCGAAGAATCGTCCGACGATCTGCTCGGTGGCTCCTCGGCCCAGATCCTGGCCGTAGACGTTCGCGGTGTCGAAGAAGTTCACGCCTTGAGAGTGGGCGGCGTCCATGATCGCGTGCGAGTCGGGCTCGCTGGTCTGGGGGCCGAAGTTCATCGTGCCGAGCACGACGCGCGAGACGCGCAGGCCCGTTCGTCCGAGGTGTGTGTATTCCATGCTTTCAGCCTGCGCCCGGCGACCTCGCCTGTCCAACAGGGAACCCCGATCGAATTGACGCCCGCTGCTTCTCAATGCGGCCAGGGGATTCTCCGAGGGTCGTTCCCTATGCTCGGAGCATGACATCGTCTGCGAGCAGTTCCGACCATCACCATCCCAGCGCCCGGGTGACCCCGGGCGTGCACCCTGGTTCGACGGAGTTCCTCCGATGAGCGGCGATCTCGTCGTCAGCATCGTGCTCGTCATCGTCTTCGTGCTCGTCGGCGGCGTTTTCGCCGCCACCGAGATGGCGTTGGTGACCCTGCGCGAGAGCCAGATCAATGCGATCGCGCAGCGGGGCCGACGGGGTCAGACCGTCGCCGGGCTGGCGCGCAACCCGAACACGTTCCTCTCCGCCGTGCAGATCGGCGTGACCGTCGCGGGCTTCGCGTCGGCCGCGTACGGAGCATCCTCGATCGCCCCGTCTGTGACACCGCTTCTCGAAGGCCTGGGGCTCTCGGTTGCCGCGGCCTCGACCACGGCGACGATCGGGCTCACCCTCGTCATCGCCTACCTGTCGCTGGTGCTGGGCGAGCTCGCGCCGAAGCGCCTCGCCATCCAGCACAACGCCCGGTTCTCGTATGCCGTCGCTCCGGTGCTTGGCGGCTTCGCCACGCTCATGCGTCCGGTCATCTGGTTCCTCTCGGTGTCGACCAACGCCGTCGTGCGGTTGCTGGGAGGCGACCCGAACAAGACCGGCGACAAGCTCTCAGACGAGGAACTGCGCGAGATCGTGACCAGTCACGAAGGGCTGCCCGACGACGAGCGACGCATGCTCGACGACGTGCTCTCTTTGCGCGATCGACAGGTGAGCGAGATCATGCGACCGCGCCCGGAGGTCGTCGCGATCACTGTCGACGACTCGATCTCCGACGCCCTCGAGGCCGTTCGTTCCTCGCCGTACTCGCGCTTTCCGGTCGTCGACCAGTCGATCGACGACATCGTGGGATTCGTGCACGTGCGTGATCTCTTCGAACTGCCCGACCGCACGCTCGAGGTTCGAAAGGTCGTTCGACCGATTCCCTTCATTCCGTCGACCGCCCGGATTCTGCCGACGCTCACGAACCTGCGCGCATCCGGAGACCACATCGCCGTGGTCTTCGACGAATACGGCGGAACAGACGGCATCGTCACCCTGGAGGATCTGGTCGAGGAGGTCGTCGGGGAGATCTTCGACGAGTACGACACCGAGACGGCATTCGCCGAGATGATGGAGCAGGGCGGCTCGGTCGATGGCAGGCTGAACTTTCAGGACTTCGAAGAGGCCACGGGGGTGACCCTGCCGGCCGCCGCCTCAGACACCGTGGCCGGATTCGTCGTCGAGCGGCTCGGTCGTCTGGCCGTCGTGGGCGACCGCATCGACGTCGACGGCGGGGTTCTTCAGGTCGCCGCCATGGACCGGCGCCGCATCTCCGAACTGCATTTCACTCCGACGACGGTTCTCGAGACCGACTAGCGTCCCGACCGTTCAGGGGTTAACGCAGAAGAGCGGACCGCCCGTGGGCGGCCCGCTCTTCGACGTCTACTGCTACGGGCGCAGGAGGACCTTGCCCCCGCGACCGGCGACGAAGTTCGCGGCACTCGCCTGACGGGCGTCGTCGAACGAGTAGATCTCCTCGACGGGCAGAGTGAGCGAGCCCTCGCTGATGCGGGTGATCAGTTCGCCGAGCAGTGCGGCGCGCTTTGCGCCGTCCATGCCGCCCATGACCTTCGAGCCCCAGAATCCCGAGACCGAGATGCTCTTGAAGATGACGGGACCGGAGGGGATCTCCATGACGGGGGAGTTCATCGCTCCGAAGACCACGAGGCGTCCGTTCTCAGCGAGCAGCGAGACGATGTCGCCGGCCGCGGATCCGCCGACCGAATCGACGCCGACGCCGATGGGCGCTCCCGAGGTGATCTCGGCGACGGTGTCGCGCCATCCGTCGCTGTCGGTGGCGACGACGTTGCCGATGCCCTGGGCCTTCAGCTCGTCGACGCCGGCGGCGCGGCGCACGAGGCCGAGCACGTTGATGCCGCGGGCCGCGGCGAGCTGGGCCACGAGGCGGCCGACCGCTCCGTTGGCCGCGTTCTGCACGAGCCAGTCGCCCTCGGCGAGGTCGAGGGTGTCGAGCAGGCTGATGGCGCTGAACGGCATCGAGACGAGCTGCGAAGCGACCTCGTCGGAGAGCGCGTCGCCGACGGGGATGAGCGCCGCGGCCTTCGCGATGAAGTACTCGGCCCAGACACCGAAGGTGCCTCCGGTGGCGACGCGCTGACCGACCTGCAGTGCGGTGACGCCCTCGCCGAGTGCGTCGACGACGCCGACGGCCTCGGTGCCTGCCTGAGCGGGAAGTTCGGGCTTGAATCCATAGGTTCCACGGATCGTCCACAGGTCGTGGTTGTGGATGGGGCTGAGGAGGGTGCGAACACGCACCTCTCCCGCTCCCGGCTCAGGAGTGGGCACGTTCTCGACGGAAAGAACCTCTGCCGGGTCTCCGAATTCGTTGTGGATGATGGCGCGCATGGCGTTCTCGTTTCTGTTGTTCTGCGGAGCGGTGGTGATGGAGTCGGTTAGACGTTCAGGGAGATGATCGTGGCGATCACGGCCAGCAGGGGCAAGGTGCCCTGCTTGATCGCTGCCGCGCGCTTATCCGGCGATGACGCGAACAGCACGAGGGCGGCTGCGAGCATCGAGCCGGTGCCGACCAGGATGAGAGCAGGGCCGACGGCGGAGGTGCTCACGAGCACGAACACGATTCCGATGATCGTGGCGATGGCCAGGAAGAGATTGTAGAAGCCCTGGTTGTAAGCGAAGGGCCTCGTGGTCTCGACCTCCGCGGTGGATGCCGGGCCGAACGTCTTGCGAGCGGCGGGGCCGTCCCATGCCAGCGACTCCATCCAGAAGATGTAGACGTGCAGCAAGGCGGCGAGTGCAGCAATCACGACGGATGCGATGACCATGAGAATCTCCTTTTTTGAACCGACCGTTTCACTATAGACTCATTCGGCCGGCACCTGCCAGTACCGAAAGGAGAACACCATGGGAAGAACGCGTGCGTTTGCCGAAGTCGATGTCGTGCGCGCGGCCCGTGGAGTCTTCTGGAATCGCGGGTACGAAGAGACGTCGCTGCCCGACCTCGAGGCGGCGACCGGGCTGAATCGGTCGAGCATCTATCACTCCTTCGGCAGCAAGCGAGGGCTCTTCGACGCCGCCGTCGAGTCGTACCTCGATGACGTCGTGCGCCCTCGGCTCGAGCCCTTGCGCGCCGACGAGGTCGATCGTGAGGCGCTCGAGGTGTACCTGCGGGGGCTCCGTCATGCCATGGTCGACGAAGACACGGCTCTGGCGAAGAACGGATGCCTGCTGCTCAACGCCACGGGATCGTCGCTGGGGCACGAGGCCGGCCTCGCGGCGGTCGTCACCGCCTACACGACCGACCTGCGCGACGCTGTCGCGTCCGGTGTCGCCGCCCGTCGCGTCGATCTGGCACCGGAAGGCCGCGAACTGGTCACGACGACGTGCACGGGGCTCGTCTTCGCGGCGATGGCTATCGTGCGTGTCGACCGACTGGCGGCGGCCGCACTTCTCGACGCGGCGCTGGCCGCGGTGCTCGGGCCGACTCGCTGAACATTCTTCGCCTACTACCCTCGGTGCGCTCGGTTCAAGCCCCGAACGAGCGTGGTGCTCGCGTGCTAGACATGGGCGACTCGGTTCGACGCCCTCGGTCCGCTGTGGACCACGCCTCGCGCCGTCCGCCGACGCGAACCTCTCGCGCCGGCGTAGATCGAAGGGAAACCCCATGGGTATCGGAAGCGGAATCGCACTGTTCGTCATCGGCGCCGTGCTTGCATTCGCCGTGAACATCGACCTCGGCGGGGTCGTGAACCTTCCCCTGATCGGATACATCCTGATGGGTGCTGGCGTCGTCGTGTTCCTCATCAGCCTCGTCCTCACGCTGCGTCGTCGACAGAGCACGTCGACGACCCGGTCGGCCGTCGATCCCGCGAGCGGCGAGCGGGTCACCCGCAGCACTCGCGACAGCGACCCGCTCGTCTGAGAACAGCGCCGTGGCAGAAGGCTCACTGCTCGGCGCACGGTATCGACTCGAGTCGCGCGTCGGCGCGGGTGGCATGGGGGTCGTGTATCGCGCGACCGACGAAAAACTCGGCCGTACGGTCGCGATCAAGCTCTTTCGCGACTCCGAGGCGGCAGACCTGCAGCGAAAGACCTCGGAGACCCGGCTCCTCGCCTCTCTGAATCACCCGTCTCTGGTGACCTTGTACGACGCCCTCATCGACGGCGACGGCGAGGCGTATCTCGTGATGGAGTTCGTCGACGGTCCCACGCTGCGCAGCAGAATCTCGGATGGCCCGGTGGCGCCCGTCGATGCGGCACGCATGGCCCGCGAGTTGGGCGAGGCGCTGCACGTGGTGCATCAGGCCGGCATCGTGCACCGCGACATCAAGCCCGCGAATGTGCTGCTTCGCCGATCGCCGGTCGTGGGCGAGGAATTCACGGCGACGCTGGCCGACTTCGGTATCGCCCACCTCGTCGGTTCGTCGCGGCTGACCACGCCCGGCACGCTGCTCGGCACGGCCGCGTATCTCAGCCCGGAGCAGGTGCGGGGCTCCGAACCCGCTCCGTCCTCCGATATCTACGCGCTCGGTCTGGTTCTGCTCGAATCACTGACGGGTGAGCGTGTGTTCGGTCAGCCGGTCGTGCACGAGGCGGCCCTCGCTCGGCTCACGAACGATCCCGAGGTTCCCGGGGAACTGGGCTACGACTGGAAGTCCCTGCTCACGGCGATGACCGCCCGCGATCCCGGGCAGCGACCCACTGCCCTCGAGGTCGTGCATCTCGCCCGCGAGCTCCGATCCGAGTCGGCGCCGGTGCCGGTGCCGGCTGCCCGCTCGGCCGCGGTGGGCTCGCCGGCACTCGTAACCGAGGCGCCGACGGAAGCCATGGGCGAGGCGCCGACGGAAGCCATGGGCGAGGCGCCGACGGAAGCCATGGGCGAGGCGCCGACGGAAGCCATGGGCGAGGCCCCCACTGAAGTCATGACCGAGGCCCCGACGAAGGTCATGACCGGGGCCGCGGTCGAGCCCCCGAAGCGGCGCCGTCGGGCCTTGCTCATCGCCGCTCTGGCGGCCGCGGGAGTTCTCGCAATCGTTCTCACCTGGGCGCTGTTGTCGATGCCGAGTTCATCGCCGACCCCGGCGACCAACCCGGCGACCACGAGCGCGCCGGTGGGCCCGGAGCCGGAGCCCGTTCCGTCTGGCGAGGCGCCCTCGACCGCGGAGCCCGCACCCGTACCCGAACCTGTCGCTCCCGAGACCGAGCAGGGCAACGGCAACTCCGGTAACGGCAATGGCAACGGCAACTCCGGTAACGGCAACGGAAACGGGAACTCCGGTAACGGCAACGGAAACGGGAACTCCGGTAACGGCAATCCGGGGAACGGCAAGAATAAGTAGCGGGAGTGCTTCCTGCACGCGGGCTGGGCCTTGGCTGAGTGTTCCTCGTCCGCCCAGGCTCAGGGAGAATTTCTCATTCCACAGGGATACGCTTCATCAGTTCTGATGATCTGAGGTAAGTCGTGCCGTTCCTTCGCTGGATTCTCCGCCACCCGTTCACCGTGGTGTGCAGCGCCGTCGTCATTGTGCTGAGTATCGTCGGCTTCGCTTCGAGCACCTACGACTGGGGCTGGCAGGTCTTGGCCACGGGCCAGGACGATGTCTTCCAGCATCACCGCTGGTGGGGTCTCATCACGGCGTTTCTCGCGGTCGACGGTGGCGGCGCACTGATCTTCGTCGTGCCCTTCATCGTGCTTGTCGTCGGAGCGGCCGAGCAACTCATGGGCAGCTGGCGCACCGCGATCGCCTACGTCGGCGGCAGCGCCGCATCCGGTCTCATCGGATTCGGCCTCAGCTGGGTCGAGAGCACGTACCTCGGATTCCTTCCGCTCAACGCCCCCTCGATCGAGGCTCTGTCGCCGGCGACCGGCGTGATCTGCGCCGCCATGGCAGCGAGCTCGTTCGCCTCCGCCCTGTGGCGACGTCGCATCCGACTCGGCGCCTCATTCATCGCCGTCACGCTCTTTCTCTACTCGGGTGGCGCGGGCGACTTCTACTCCCTCGTCGCGGTGCCTGTCGGGCTCGTCCTCGGGTTTGCGCTGGGCGGGTCGAGGTCGAGGTTCCGCCTGATCCGCAGTTCTCATCACGAGATCCGAACGCTGCTGGCCGCCGTCGTCGCCCTCGGTTCGATCGGCCCCGTCGTCGCCGCTCTCATTGGATCGGGCAGTGGCCTCCTCTCGATCTACGGTCTCTTAGCGGTCGATGTCGATCATCCGCGAGTGGCCCTGATCGGTCTTCTGCCCGTCGCGGTGGGAGTCGTCGCCGCGTGGGGCATTCTGCGCGGTCGACGCGCCGCCCTCTGGCTGGCCGTCTGCATCCAGGTGATGATGTCGGCCGTGATGCTGGGCGTCTTCGTCGTGATTCAGCCGGAGACCATGACCGCCATCGCCGAGCAGGCCAACGAAGAGGTCGACCCGTACATCTGGCAGACGTTGACGGGCAGTGCCCTGTGCGCGATCCTTCCGTTGGCCAGCGCGGCGCTGCTCATTCTGCTGCGCAAGCATGTCGACGTTCGCCCCTCGCGCGCGAGCGCCAAGCGGTTCTTCGTGATCACACTGAGTGCGCTCGCCGGAACGGCGCTCATCTCGTTCGTGGGGATCCTCGCCATCAGCGACCAGTTTCGGCCCGTGCCGACGATGTTGGACATACTGCAGGCCCTGCCGCTGCGTCTCGTCCCGCCGACGTTCGTGATCTCCGACGGGCTCGCGTTCGTTCCGACGACGCACTGGGCCCACAAGCTGTGGTCGCTGCCGGCGGGCCTCTTCTGGGGCGCGGTGCTCACCGCATCCTGTCTTCTCGTTCTCGGCCGCACCGCCGTGGTCGACGACGACGACCGTGTGCGCGCCCGAGCGATTCTCGAGAGGGGCGGCGGACACACGCTGTCGTTCATGTCGACCTGGCCCGGCAACTCCTTCTGGTTCGACGAGGTCGCCGATGCCGCCGTGGCGTATCGTGTGCAGGGTTTCGTGGCCGTGGCGGTCGGAGGGCCCTTCGGACCCGCGTTCGCCGACCCGACTGTCGTCGAGCGTTTCGTGCGGTTCTGCGGCGATCACGGGTGGACACCGACCTTCTACGGGGTCGACGATGCCACGATCGAGACCTTCGAGGGCCTGCATTGGCAGCGCCTCAAAGTCGCAGAGGAGGCCGTTCTGCGGCCCCGCGACTGGAACCCGACCGGCAAGAAGTGGCAGGACATCCGCACGGCCGTGAACAAGGCCGGCCGCGCCGGGGTGGTGGCGCAGTGGACGTCGTGGCGCGAGCTGTCGCTGCTGCAGCGCTCGCAGATCCAGGCCATCTCGGAGGCATGGGTCGCCGAGAAGAACCTGCCCGAGATGGGATTCACCCTCGGAGGACTCGACGAGCTCGTCGATCCGTCGGTGCGCCTGATGCTCGCCGTCGACGCCGAGGGAACGATCGTGGCCGTCACCAGTTGGCTTCCCCTCTACGGCGCGGACGACGCGGTGAAGCCGCACGTCATCGGCTACACCCTCGACTTCATGAGACGTCGGACCGACGCGGCCAACGGCACGATGGAGTTCGTCATCGCAGCCGCGGTCGAACAGGCCAAGAGCGACGGGCTGGAGATCCTGAGCCTCTCGGGCGCTCCGCTCGCGAACGCCGCCCCCGAATCGTCGACTCTCGACGTGCGAGGCAGCGTCGTGGCGCAGATCCTCGACTACGTCGGTCGCTCGCTCGAGCCCGCGTACGGATTCCGGTCGCTGCTGAACTTCAAGAAGAAGTTCCAGCCCGCGTTCGTTCCTCTGTGGTTGCTCTACCCTGACACCACGGACCTCCCCGCCGTGGGCGCGGCGATCGGCCGCTGCTACCTGCCTCGACTGTCGGTGATCCAGCTGAGCGGGCTGCTGCGCGATCTGAGGCCGAAGGCGACACAGGAGGCACAGCGTGAACCTACTGCTTGACCTGGGCATCACCGCGGGGCCTGTCGTCTACGCCACGTATGCCGTCGCCTTCGCGGTGGTCGTGCTGCTCGTCCTCCGCCGTCCGAGCACGAAGTGGACACGACGGCGTTGGCTCACCGAGGTCGCTGTCTCCGCCGCAGTCGGAGCCCTCGTAGGCGTGGGGCTGACCTGGCTGCTCTCAGACCAGCTCGACCTGTTCGGGGCAGACCTCACGGCCGTGGTCAGGGTCTGGGTCGCGGTCGGCTGCGCCGCCTTCGGCGTCGCGATCGTGTCGATGCGTCGCGCATCCTGGATGCGCGTGGTCGGCTCTGCCCTCGCGCTCGTCTTGTTCGTGCTCACCACGGCGATGGCCATCAACATCGACTTCGGACAGTACCCCACGGTGCGCAGCGCCCTGGGAATCAGTGCGATCGTCGACGCGGCCGAGCAGCCCCTCCCCGAGGTCGAGGCTGCGTCGGTGCCGACGATCGCCGACTGGGTCGCTCCGGCGACCATGCCGAAAGTCGGAACGCTGACGACCGTCGCGATTCCGGCATCCGAATCGAAGTTCCCGGCCAGGCCGGGCGTCGTGTATCTGCCGCCGGCGGCGCTCACGGCGAACCCCCCGAAGCTGCCTGTGATGGTCATGATGTCCGGTCAGCCGGGCACCCCGCAGGATCCGTTCATCACGGACAAGCTGCAGCAGAGCCTCGATGCCTATGCCGCGGCGCACGACGGGCTCGCTCCGATCGTCGTGGCGCCCGATCAGCTCGGTGACCCGACCGCCAACCCCATGTGCGTGGACTCGCCGCTCGGCAAGTCGCAGACCTACCTCACGGTCGACGTGCCGAACTGGATCAAGGCCAACCTCAACGTCATCGACGACCCGCACTACTGGGCCGTCGGAGGGCTGTCTCAGGGCGGCACCTGCTCGATTCAGCTGGGCGCCGGATTCCCGAATCTGTTCGGAGTGATCCTCGATGCCTCGGGGGAGCAGTATCCGCGCATCGGCGACCCCCAGAAGACCGCCGATGCCGCGTTCGGTGGCAGCCTCACCCGCTACGAGGCGGCGTACCCGACGAACATCATGCAGCAGCACGGCACGTATGCCGACACGTTCGCCGTCTTCGGCGTGGGGTCGAACGATGCGGCGTTCCTGCCGCAGGTGAAGACCATCTACGCCGCTGCCAAGGCCGCCGGTATGGATGCCACGTATATCGAGGCACCGGGCAGCGCTCACGACTCGACGACCTGGTCGTACGTGTTCGCGCAGGGGCTGCAACTCATCGCCGACCACTGGTCGCTCTCGGCGAAGAAAGACACCTAGCGACAGCGGTCAGTACCGGATGGCGTCGATCACCTTCACGCGCACGGCCACGAGCGCGGGCAACAGGCCGGCCAGCGCTCCCACCGCCGTCGCCGCGACGAGTCCGATGAGCGCCGCCTCGGCGGGGAACGGCGGGAAGTCGCTCACCAGGCCCTGACCGATGAGATTCATGGTCCACGGATTCTGCACGAGGAGAACCGACGCGACCACTCCCGCGGCACCGGCCGCGATCGTGGCCACGACGCTCTCCATCATCACCGAGAAGAACACGCGCCCGGCAGTGGCGCCGAAGCTGCGACGGATACCGATCTCGCGCACGCGCTGCTTCACGGTCACGAGAGCGATGTTCACCAGTCCGAGGGCCCCGAGCAACAGGACGAGCACGGCGATTCCACCGACCACGAGTTTGGTGACAAGGAAGGGGTCGTCGCCGTACTGGGCGTAGTCCTGGCGATAGACGTCGACCTGCACGTCGCCGGTTCCGCCCCCGGGATTCGCCAGCGCCGAGGTGAAATCGCGCCTCACGACCTCCATGAGCTGGTCGGAGATGGCGGGAGGCACCCACATCTCGTATTGGGTGGAACCGCCGCCCCCTCCGCCGTACGGATCCTGAACGGCGGCCGACGGCCTGGCCGCCGTCATCGCCGAGAGCTGGTCGGCGAGCATGAACATCGCCGGATCGGTCTCGTAACTCGCCACGGGATAGACGCCCACGATCACGGCAGTCGTGCCGGGTCTGCCACCCTGGGCCCCGAGTTCGACGGTCGGATGCGTCCGCAGCTCGGGGCTGCCGAGGCGCTCCCAGAAGATCTGGTTCACCACGAGGGCGGGAGCGAGCCCGGCCGCATCGTCGGCGGTGAACCACTCGCCCTCCGTGAGGCGCACTCGATGCATCTCTCCATACGGCTGGTCGACGGCCTGTGTCTGCACATCGACGACGCCGGTGGTGAACGGCACGGCCTGGGCCGTCTGCATCACCCGGCTGCCATAGGTGATGTCGTAACGCGCCAGTGTTTCGGCCCACGTCGCATCCATTGTCGCCGAATCGATGGCAGTGCCCCCAGTGCTGTAAGCCGAGACGAACAGGCTGGCGGGCCGACCGCTCTGCCGCTCGCTGAGCTCCTCGTTCGCCTGCTGCACGATGCCGCCGAGCGCCACGACCGTGGTGAGAGAGCACACGGCGACGGCGACGCCGATCAACGAGAGCAGCACTCGAGTGCGATGCACACGAAGTTCTTGCCAGGCCTCGATGACCGCCCCGACGAGGCTCGTGAACGCGCGCTTCACGAGACGGCCTCGGATGCCGCTGCCAGCTCGGCGCTCTCGGCCCGCGTCAAGACGCCGCGGTCGAGTCGGAAGTGGTCGCGGGCCCGGGCCGCGATGGCCGGATCGTGCGTGATCGTCACGAGCGCCGCCCCCGTGCGTGTCGCGACGTCGTCGATGAGCTGCATCACCGAACTGCCGGTGTCGAGGTCGAGGGCGCCGGTGGGTTCGTCGGCGAGAATCAGTCGCGGCCCGCGAACCAGCGATCGGGCGATGGCGACGCGCTGCTGCTCGCCACCCGAGAGGCGGTCGGGCATGCTCTCCATGCGGTTGCCGAGGCCGACCTCTTCGAGCATGTCGGCGGCGAGCTTCTTGCGTCGCCAGAAAGATCTGCCCTCGGCGTAGAGCAGGGGCATCGCCACGTTCTCGAGGGCCGTGCGACCCGGCAGCAGGTTGAACTGCTGGAAGACGAAGCCGATCTGCGCTCCGCGCACACGGTCGCGAGCGGCGCCGGAATACGACGCGACCGGCCGGTCGTCGAACGTCAGCAGCCCGCTGGTGGGCATGTCGAGCAGACCGAGCAGGTTGAGCAGCGTGGATTTGCCCGAACCCGAGCGCCCCACGATCGAGATACGGTCACCCGGCTCGACCGTGAGGTCGACGCCATTGAGGATCGTCAGGGCCGGTTGGTCAGGCGGAATCACCGTACGCGTGACGTCGCGCAGTTCGAGCAGGCTCACCTGACGATGACCCCGCCGCAGTCCGTCGCACCGGGCGGGCACCCCGACGGATCGGCCAGCGCGCCGGGCGCGAATTGCAGGATCTGATCGCCTTCGACCAGCCCTCCGGTGATCTCGACCTGGCTTCCGTCGTTCAGGCCGAGGCCCACGGCACGCTCCTCTGTGCCGCCGTCGGCACGAGATACCCAGACCGTGCCGCTCAGCGCAGCCCCGCGCACGGCCGTCGTCGGCACGACGAGAACGTTCTCGGCTTTTCCGCCGGAGATGGTCATCTCGGCGGCGAGGCCGGAGAAGACGGTGACCTCACTGGGAATCGGGCAGCTGACGGTGGTGTTCGAACCGCCGCCCGCTCCCGCGCTTGTTCCGCCAGCTGTTTCGCCGCCTGTCGTATCGCCACCGGTACCGCCACCCTCGCTGCCAGACAGCGGGGTCGTGATGCGCAGCCCTGTGCAGGTGAATGCGGCGGGACCGCCGGTGATGGAGATCGACGCGTCTGTCGGCTGGTCGACCAGGCGGTAGCGCTGCTCGGGCTTCAGCGAGCCCGAGACAGAGAAGGTGGGCGGAGCGATCTGCCCGGCGACCATGCCGATCGTGACGTCTTGTCCCGAGATCACACCGAGCGAGCTGAGCACGCCGGCGGCAGGGGCGACGACCTGCTCGTAGCGGTAGATCTTGGGCTTCGTCTTGCCCTCGTCATCGATGCTGTCCTCGGGTGAGCGCACGATCTCGACTTTGACGTCGAAGACGGTGTCGCCGGCGGCGACGACCGACCCCTGGGGGAAGAAGATCTCGTCGACGGTACCGGCAGCGGTCGACTTGAGCGGCGCGGCCGGATCTGCCGTGACCGTGGACTGGACCACGACATCGTTCACGATCGTGCCCAGAGCGACGGGGATCACGGGTTCGACGATCTCTCCGGTGGGAACCGCAGACACCTCATCGGTCTTGTCGGGGAAGAACGCGAGCTTGCCCAGTGCCACGGCGATAGCCGCGACCAGCAGGATGCGCACTACCGGGAAGACCCATTTTCGAACCACGCCCACGCCCACTCCTTCGTTCAGTACCCATCGACTATCGCAGAAAGAAGAATGTCGCAGTGTGACGCCGAGGATACATCGGTGTCCATCAGCCTCTCATGCGGCATGTCGGCTCTCGGGCGCGTGAGGTCGACCATCATGAGACTCCGAGTCTCATAGTGGACTCTGATGTATGCGCGTCACATGCGAGATTAGAGGCGGTCGCGGAAGGGGCATGATCGATGGAATCGGGAAACGACGCCGCACGGGCCGTCGATGACTGGATGAGCCGGAACGCGACCGCGATCGGGTGGCGACGGCTGTCTCGCCGGCACGCTGGCAGCTTCGATCTCGGTGCCGATTCGCCGCATTCCGCCGTGCTGCAGGTCGTCGACGGCGAGTGGCATCTGCAACTCGAGACCGCGAAGGGGCGCAGCATGCCGGTGCTTGGCGCAGTCGATTCTCCCCTCGAGGTTCTTCTCGACGCACTGATGTTCGCCGTCTACATGCGCGCCACGGCCGAAGTCGATCGAGCTGACCGCACGGCCAGCGCGCAGCTCTCGCTCCTGCTCCATCAGCTGGCCGAGGCGACCGACGACGCGCGCTACGGGGGTCGCGCCGCTCTGCTGCTCGCCGGGCACGCCATCAAAGACGGTCAGCGACTCGAGGCCCGCTCCCGGATAGAAGACGCCGTGCGGCTCTTCGCCGTGGCGCGGGATCTGACGGCGGAGGAGAACGCGCGAACCGTTCTCGCCGATCTCCCACGGCTGATGAGCAACACCGGCGCCTGAACCGGCCGCCGCTCCTAGAGCCGTGCCACCAGCGTGCGAGCCGCCTCGATCGTGAGTCGGCGGTCGTGGGTGAGGATGAACTCGTAGGTGTCGTTCGTCGGCGAGGGGTCGCCGAGCTGACGCGCCGTGAGGGTCGCAGCGAAGTTCGGCGAGATCACCACGACGTTCCACTCGGCGACAAGTGGATCGGCGACGTCGAGTTCGACGCCGCACACGGAGTCGTCGAGGTCGAGCTGGTCGAATCCGTGGCCGAACACGCCGACGAAAGCCGCCGTGAGGCCCAGGGGGTAGTACCGTTCCACGGCCCGGTCGTCGAAGTTCTCTCGGTGCTGGAATGTGCCGAACACGAGGGCGGAATCGCCTTCGAGGGCGGCATGGGCCTCGAGGAACAGGCTGATCTGCAGCAGGAGTCCGCTGTTCGAGACGCGTGCCTCGCGCCGTTCCGCTGCGACGGAGAAGGGAGTGTCTTGCCGAAGCCCGGCGAGGCGTCCCGACGGTGCGGGTCGTACGCCGGAGAGATAGGGAAGCGTCGTCGGCAGCTCCGCGGCACCGCCGAAGAGCGGCCCCTGGGCCAGCGTCGCTCCGAGCGCCCTGGCGGTGACGAGCTGCTGTTCGGTCTCGACCCCGTGCGCCAGCACGAGGCATCCGGTCGCCTCGGCGTACGCCGAGACGCCGCTGAGAACGGATGCGAGTCGCTGGTCGGGCAGGTCGCTGACGATCTGCAGGTCGAGGCAGATCACATCCGGCGCGACGGCGGGTAGCAGAGCCAGGGTGTGCGGGTCGACGCCCACCTCGGTGATCGCGATCGCCCAGCCCTGGTCTCGGATGCGCACGATGGCCCGGAGGAGAGGAGCGAGATCGGTATCGATCAGGGTGTGACCCGCGATCTCGAGAACCATAGGATGCGCCAGCGCCGTCTCGTCGTCGGCGAGTCTGGCGACCGTCGAGGGGTCTGCACTGAAGAACAGGCTTCGGGGCGCCGAGAGGCCGGAACGCTCCGAGGTGAGGATCGCACCGGTGCGGCTCACGGTGTCGAAGTCGACGATTCTGCCGGAGTCCCGGGCCGCGGTGAGAAGCACATCCGGCGATTCCAGAGGGGAGTCCTTGGGCCCTCGCGTGCTCGTTCCGTAGGCCACGACCGACATGGAGTCGAGGTCGAAGATGGGCTGGAAACGGGTGCGAACGAGGCCACCCTCGATGATGCGATCGAGCTCCGCGCTCGCTCCAGAAGAGGATGCGGGGTCGGATAGCTGGGAGGCACTCACGGGAATTAATCATGACATCGATAGGTCTCTCGGTGGGGCAGGACGGTGCCCCCTGTTCGGGGCGAACGGTATCGGGTGTGCATGATGTTGAGGCCGCGGGGCCGTTCACGCAGAGTTCACCCACCCTCGACCTCGATCGATCTAGCGTTACTCCGTGAACCAACGAACCCGATTCCTTCGTCTCTCCGGAACGGTGACGATCCCTCTCGTCACCGTCGCTCTCCTCGCGCTGAGCGCTCCCCTCGCAGCGACGGCTGCCGCTCCCTACCCGAGCGACACGGCCAAGCCCGATCTGCCGTCACTGCTGAGCGGCTTCACCTCGCTGTGGCAGACGAGTGGCGTGAACGACCTGCACGGAACCGTCGTCGACGGCCCCACGCTCGCCCGCAACGACGAGCTCGCGGTGTGGATCAACGGTCATGCGACGCCGGCGCAGCAGTTCCTGGCCTTGCAGGATGCCGAATACCAGACGACCGGAAACACGAGCTACGACCAGTCGATCACGATCTCGACCGCGCTCGGCTCTGTGCTCGCCCCGATCTACGTGGCCGGACGACAGAACGGATCGCTGCCACTGACCACTGCCCTGATCAACAGCTCGAACGGAACCAGCGGTGCCTACGTGAGCACGGGTGCATCGAAGGCCGCTTTCAGCTACCCCCGCCCGTATCTGCCGACCGACCCGACGACACCAGCGGTGGCCGGCGACGATGCGGCATGCGCGCCGACGGTCGTGAACGCCTCGTCGCTGACGGCGAACCGTGTCGGCACGCCCTACGCCTCGTCGCAGGGAAACCTGCTGATCACGCGCGTTCCCGCGGTCGTCGACACGACGCACCAGTTCTCGACCAACGACGTGAGCCTCAGTGCCTCGTACAACGCCACCGGAATCTGCACCGGCGGCGCCTTCCCCAGCGGCCACACGACGACCGCCTACCAGGCGGGCATCACTCTCGCCACGCTGCTGCCGAGCCTCGCCCCCGAGATCCTGGCCCGCGCATCCGAAGCCGGCAACGACCGCATCGTTCTCGGCGTTCACTACCCGCTCGACATCATGGGCGGACGCATCGCCGGCGAGGCGGCGCTCGCAGCCCGCTGGTCTGACACGAAGTACCGCACCGAGGTGCTCGAGCCCGCGCAGAAAGAGCTGACCGACTACCTGCAGCAGCAGTGCGGTGGAACCCTCGACGCGTGCCTGGCCCGAGGTTCGGCGTATCAGTCGAACCCCTACGGTGGCCAGGCGATCCCGGGCGGCACCTCGCAGATCGTGACCGATCGCGCCAGCGCGGTCGCCGTCTATGGCGAGCGACTCGACTACGGATTCGCAAAGACCGGTTCGGCGAACCAGGCCCCGTCGGTGCCCGCGGGCGCAGAGAACCTCCTCCTCAGCACCTTCCCGAGCCTGAGCGACGCTCAGCGCGCCTCCGTTCTGGCTCAGACTCAGATCTCGTCGGGCGATCCGCTCGATCTCAGCGGTTCGGCCGCGGGATCGTGGCAGCGGCTGAATCTGGCCGCGGCGACGAGTGCCACGGTGCAGCTGAACGCCGATGGATCCGTGACGGTCGCGTCGGTCGGCGGCCAGGCCGCGGTTCTGCCCGTGGCGGCGCCGAACGCGACGGACCCGGGTGCCGCGGCTGTCGCATCCGGATCGTCGACGTCGTCGTCGCTCGCGGCGACCGGGCTGGATGCCGAGCCCGTCGTGATCGGTTCGATCGCGGCCACCCTGCTGGGGCTGGGTATGGTCGCGGTGATGGGGCTGCGGCGCAAGCGCACTCGCTGACGTCGTCGTGTCGCCCGTCGCAGAACTACTGTGCGAGCGACTGCTGACGGAGCCAGATGAGGATCTCGGTGGCGAGCTGGTTCCAGCCGTGATCGATGGTGAGCGAGTGACCGCGGTCGGTGAAGGTGATGAGCTCGGTCACCGCGTTCGAGTCGCGATACTGCCTGAGGGTCGCATCGACGACGGTCTCGGGAACGGTGTGGTCGCGGCCTCCGGCGATCAGTAGCAGGGGAGCGCGATCGTCGTTGCCGGTAGCGACCTCGGCCTCCGAGTGCAGAGCGAAGTTCGCCACGGCGGCCTGGAAGAGAGGCCTCGCGGGCGAGGGGATGTTCCACGCGTTCCAGAGCGCCGACGACTCGTCGGCGCTCAGGGTGTTGCCGAAGCTGAACCGCCACTGCTCCTCGGTGAGGGAGACGGCCTTGTGAAGGTTGCCTGGATTGCTCAGCACGGGCAGTGACGACCGCAGTTGATTCAGCGGCAACGGGAGCACGCCCTTGATCTGGGCCGGATCGATGGCCACTCCGGCGGCCCCGTAGCCCTGTCCTAACAGCTTCTCGACGATCAGGCCGCCGAACGAGTGTCCGATGAGGATGGGCTGCACATCGAACGAGTCGGCGATGGTCTGAAAGTGCGAGACGACGTCGTCGATCGTCTTGTCTGCAGCATCGTGGGCGTGCGCTCGCGAGGCTTCGACGCTGTCGTGTTCACCCGGCCAGAGCGGGGCGACAGCGGTGTAGCCCTCGTGTTCGAACAGTTCGATCCAGGGCTGCCAGCTGGATGCGTGCACCCACAGACCATGGATGAAGACGACCGGCTGCGGTGACGGCATGAGCGGCTTCCTTTCGATCGAACGGAAAGAACACTGTGGTCACCACCATAGGACTGCGGCTGTCGCGTTGTCGCGCCTACTTGGCGGCGAAGGAGAACATCGTGCCGTCGAGGCTCGAGGGGTAGTCCGAGCCATAGCTGTCGTCGACGCCGTCGACGAAGAGCCCCGTATACACGAGAGCCAGAACGATCGAGAGGATGACCGCGAGCAACGACACGCTGCTTGCGACGATCGCGAGGGTCTTCTTGCGTCCTTTGAGGAAGATCGCGATGACACCCAGAACCAGGGCTATGAACGCGAAGAAGCCGGTGATGTAGTTCAGAAAGGGTATGAACGATCCGAGCAGCGCCATGCCCCCGATGATCAATGACGAGAGAGCGAGCCCTCCCGGCCCCGTCTTCGGCCGAATCGTGCCGGGTGCGTACGGCGCGGCGGGGTACTGGCTGGATGCGTAGTGAGCAGGTGACGGGTACGCCGGGGGCACCTGCGGCGGAGGCGTTCCGTAGTCGCTGACGGGCGGCGATGCGGGGAACCGCGGCGTGCCCGGAGCAGGAGGCTGTGTGTCTGGCATGCTCCGAGTGTGGCAGAGGAGTCACCGACCGCGACACCCTCATCAGCGGCCGATCGACCGCGCACGCGCGCCCGCTTAGGTGTTGTCGCCGCCGGTCTGATCGGCTCCCACCTCGTCGCGCGCCGAGTAGTTCTGTCGGTCGAAGCCGACTCCGTCTTCGCCCGACCACAGCCACTGTGCGACCTCAGGAATGTCCTCGCCGTGCTCGCGGGTGTACTGGCGGGCGCGCATGCGCGCATCCTGCATCTCTTGTCGCAACGCGGCGGCCTTCGAACCCAGCCCGGGCACCCGGTCGATCGCGTCGATCACCAGGTGGTAGCGGTCGAGGTTGTTGAGCATGAGCATGTCGAACGGCGTGGTCGTCGTGCCGTTCTCGATGAATCCGCGCACGTGCAGGTTGGCGTTCGCGGCGCGCCTGTAGGTCAGCCGGTGGATGAGCCACGGGTAGCCGTGATACGCGAACACGATGGGCTTGTCGGTCGTGAAGATGGTGTCGAAGTCGCGGTTCGACAGGCCGTGCGGATGCTCGGTGTCGTCTTGCAGACGCATCAGGTCGATCACATTCACGACGCGAACGCGCAGCTCGGGCAAATGCTTGCGCAGCAGGGATGCGGCAGCGAGCGTCTCGATGGTCGGAATGTCGCCGGCGCACGCCAGCACGATGTCGGGCTCGTCGCTCGGTCGCTCGGTGCCGGCCCAGTCCCAGATTCCGAGCCCACGGGTGCAGTGCGCCACGGCCTCGGGCATGCTCAGCCACTGCGGGCCGGGCTGTTTTCCGGCGACCACCACGTTGATGTAGTCGACGCTGCGCAGGCAGTGGTCGTAGGTCGAGAGCAGGGTGTTCGCATCGACGGGCAGGTAGACCCGCACGACGTCGGCCTTCTTGTTCACGACGTGGTCGATGAATCCCGGGTCCTGGTGGCTGAAGCCGTTGTGGTCCTGCCTCCAGACGTGGCTCGAGAGCAGGTAGTTGAGGCTCGAGACGGAGCGGCGCCACGGAATCGAGCGGGCGACCTGCAGCCACTTGGCGTGCTGGTTGAACATCGAGTCGACGATGTGGATGAACGCCTCGTAGCAGTTGAACAGCCCGTGCCGACCGGTGAGGAGGTACCCCTCGAGCCAGCCCTGGCACTGGTGCTCCGAGAGCATCTCCATGACGCGGCCCGCCCGGGCGAGGTTCAGGTCGACGGGCAGGATCTCGGCGTTCCACTGCTTGTCGGTCGCCTCGTAGACCTCCTGCAGGCGGTTGGATGCCGTCTCGTCGGGCCCGAAGATGCGGAAGTTGTCGGGGTTCAGGCGGATGACATCGGCGAGCCAGCCGCCGAGGACCTTGGTCGCCTCGGCCGTCTCGTGGCCGGGCGCCGTGACGTCGACGCCGTACTCGCGGAAGTCCGGCATCCGGAGCTCTCGGCGCAGCAGCCCGCCGTTCGAGTAGGGCGTCGCGCTCATGCGCAGGTAGCCCTCGGGGGCGAGGCCCGTGACGAAGGGGGTGGGTGCGCCCGAGGGGTCGAACAGCTCCTCCGGCTTGTACTTCTTCATCCACGATTCGAGCAGCCGGGTGTGCGCCTCGGTGTCGCGCGCGCTGGCGAGCGGAACCTGATGGGCGCGCCAGGTGTTCTCGACGGGCAGGCCGTCGATCTCGACGGGGCAGGTCCAGCCCTTGGGGGTGCGCAGAATGATCATCGGCCAACGCGGTGTGCCCTCGAGGGTGCCGTCGGCGGCATCCTGCTTGATGGCGGCGATCTCGTTGAGCACGACGTCGAGCGTCTCGGCCATGCGGGCGTGCACCAGCAGCGGGTCTTCACCGTCGAAGCCGCCCGACACGATGTGCGGGTTGTGGCCGTAGCCGCGCATCAGCGCGAGAAGGTCTTCTTCGGGGATGCGCGCGAGCACGCTGGGATTGGCGATTTTGTAGCCGTTGAGGTGCAGGATCGGCAGCACGACGCCGTCTTGCATCGGGTCGATGAACTTGTTCGAGTGCCAGGCCGTGGCGAGCGGCCCGGTCTCAGCCTCGCCGTCGCCGATGACCGCGGCGACCAGCAGATTCGGGTTGTCGAAGGCCGCCCCGTAGGCGTGCGAGAGCGAGTAGCCGAGTTCGCCTCCCTCGTTGATCGAGCCGGGCGTCTCGGGCGCCGCGTGGCTCGGGATGCCGCCGGGGAAGCTGAACTGCCGGAACAGTGCGCGCATACCGTCGGTCGACCGATCGATCTTCGAGTAGATCTCTGAGTAGGTGCCGTCGAGCCACGCGTTGGCCACCATGCCCGGCCCACCGTGGCCGGGGCCGGCGATGTAGAGGGTGGGCAGAGAGCGCTGCCGGATCATGCGGTTCAGGTGGGCGTAGACGAAGTTGAGCCCGGGCGTTGTTCCCCAGTGGCCGAGCAGGCGCGGCTTCACATCGTCTCGGCTGAGCGGCTGCTCGAGCAGAGGGTTGTCGAGCAGGTAGATCTGCCCGACAGACAGGTAGTTCGCGGCACGCCACCAGGCATCCACCTGCAGCAGGGCCTCGCCCTCGAGCGGTTCGGCCGGCCGCTGGTACCAGGGGTTGTGCGCGTCGCGCGGAATGACGGGGGACTGGAGCCCATCGACGGTGGACGAGCGGGGGGATGCGGAACCGGTCATGGAACGTCTCCTCTGCACTGCACGGGTGAAGTGCTGCTCATCCTAGGCGCGCGGGGTGTCCGTTCGGGAGGTGCTTGACTGACCGGCCGCACGAGATGCGCGCCACGATTTCCAGCGCGCCAGGGCCTTCGCGAGCACACGTTTCAGCCACTGACCGAGGCGGTGGGCGGCGGGGAACTCGGTGCCCAGAATAGCGATGCCGAGGAACACGATCAGCCAACCCGGCCCCGGCAGGGGCACCAGGATCAGCCCGACGATGGCCACGGTGGCTCCGAGAAGCGCGACCGCGAATCGATAGGCGAATCGGATGCGCGGGTGCCGCTCGACCCAGGCACGTGCGCGGCGCAGCACGCGTCGAACAGGATGCTGCGGGCTCTCGCCGATCTCGATCTCTCGGGTGAGGGTGTCGGTCATCACCTCACGTTAAGCGAGAACCCTCTTTGTTGGCTGACATTCCCTCCCAGAATCTGTGTTTGTCTTGATTTCGCAGATAAACAGACATAAAGTCACATCACACCACAGCCAGACGCGGGTTCACGGATGAATCGAAAGACGAGGTCAACGACGACATGTACGCGATAGAGCGTCACCAGAAGATCGGTGAGGAGATCGGCGCCCAGGGCCGAGTCACAGTCGCCGACCTCTCCGAGCGATTCAACGTCACTCCCGAGACCGTTCGTCGAGACCTCGACCTGCTCGAGCGGCAGGGTGTGCTGCAGCGCGTGCACGGCGGTGCAGTCGCCGGATCGAAGATCAGCCTCGCCGAGTCGACCGTCGCCGTGCGCTCCGACAAGGCGCGCGACTCCAAGCTCGTGATCGCCCGGGCGGCCTTCGGAATGATCGGAGAGTCGTTCCGCGGCTCGATCCTCATCGACGCGGGCACGACGACCGGAGCGCTGGCCCAGCTGTTGGCCGACTGGAGCCCCGTGGGCGGTGTGTCCGGCGGGCATCCACTGACCATCATCACCAACTCCGTGCCCATTGCGGCCGTGCTGCACCTCAACCCCGCCATCGAGCTGCATCTTCTCGGAGGCAGCGTGCGGGGCATCACGAGCGCCGCCGTCGGAGCATCGACCATCGAGCAGCTCGACCGACTGCGCCCCGACATCGCGTTCATCGGAACCAATGGCGTGAGCGCCGCATTCGGCCTCAGCACTCCCGAAGAGAGAGAGGCGGCGGTCAAGGCCGCGATGATCCGTCGCTCACGCCGCTCGGTCGTGCTCGCCGACTCGAGCAAGCTCGACGAAGAGGCGCTCTACCGCTTCGCCGAGCTACGCGACCTCGACACCCTCGTCTCCGACGTCGACCCGGCCGGAACGCTCTCCGCCGCCCTCGACGCAGAGGGCGTGGAGGTGATCGTGCCGTGATCGTCACCCTCACCATGAACCCCTCGTTCGACCGAACCGTCGAGCTCGCCGCCCCTCTCGCTCGCGGACAGGTGCAGCGCGCCGTCGTCACCGGGCAGGAGCCCGGCGGAAAAGGCGTGAACGTCTCGCGCGCTCTTCACGCGGCCGGATGCGACACCCTCGCGATCCTGCCCGGCGCGTCGACAGACCCGTTGGTCGTCGCGCTCGAGGTGTCGGGCATCCCGACGGCCACGGTCGAGATCGAGTCGCCTATCCGCTCGAACATCACCCTGGCAGAGCCCGATGGAACGACCACGAAGCTCAATGACCCTGGCGTGCACCTGTCGCAGGCCGTCGTCGCCGAGCTGATCGACGTGGTCGTGGCGCAGTCCGCGTCTGCGTCGTGGCTCGTGCTGGCGGGTTCCGTGCCACCCGGCGTCGTCGAGACCTTCTATGCCGACCTCGTTCGCGCAGTGCGGCTCTCGCCCACGGCTCCGCGGATCGCCGTCGACAGCTCGGGTGCGCCCCTCGCGGCGCTCGTCGCGTCGAGAGAACGGGTCGACCTCATCAAGCCGAACGCCGAAGAGCTGCTGCAGCTCGCCGAGTCGCAGGGTCTCGACACGGGCGGGGCCACGCACGAGCAGCTCGAGGCCGACCCCGCGCTCGCGGTCTCGCTGGCGCAGTCTCTTCTGTCGCCCTCCCTCGGGGCGGTGCTCGTGACGCTCGGATCGCATGGCGCGGTGCTGGTCGAAGCCGAGGAAGCCTGGCGCGCCCCGGCTCCGCGGATCGTGGCCCGCAGCACCGTAGGGGCGGGCGACTGCTCGCTCGCGGGCTACGTGCTCGCAGACCAGCGCGGCGACCTCCCCGGCGCGCGCCTCGCCCAGGCGGTGGCCCACGGCGCCGCCGCCGCCTCACTCCCCGGCACGACCGTGCCGACACTCGAACAGACACATCCAGGCGACATCGTCGTCACCACGATTCCGCGCGTCGCCGCGGGGCAGATCTAAACAAAGGAGAACAAGGATGTCTTCACTCATCACACCAGGGCTGGTGATCCTCGACGAGGATCTCGGAGCCGACCGCGCCGGCGTGATCAGGCGCCTCGCCGAGCTGGTCACGGCATCCGGTCGCGCCAGCGACACCGAGGCGCTGTTCGCCGACGCCTGGGCGCGCGAAAGCAAGACCGACACCGGAATCCCGGGCGGAATCGCCATTCCTCACTGCCGATCGACCGCGGTGCTCGAGCCGACCCTGGCAATGGCGCGCCCCGCGCCCGCGGTCGACTTCGGCGCATCCGACGGCCCCGCAGACATCATCTTCTTCATCGCGGCTCCCGACGGTGCCGACCAGGCGCACCTCGTGCTGCTGTCGAAGCTGGCCCGATCGCTCATCAAGCCCGAGTTCGTGACCGCCCTGCGAGAGGCCTCCAGTGCCCAGGCGATCGTCGACCTCGTCGACGAGGCGCTGTCGGATGACCCCGCCCCGGCCGCCGCGCCCGTCACGGACTCGACGCCCTCCGCATCCGCATCGACCGACGACTCTTCGAGCGCCGCGACCCGGCCCATTCTGGTCGCCGTCACCGCCTGCCCGACCGGCATCGCGCACACGTACATGGCCGCCGACTCCCTCGTGGCCGCAGCCAAGCGCGCCGGCGCGGAACTGCACGTCGAGACGCAGGGATCGTCGAGCGTGACGCCCCTCGATCCGGCGCTGATCGCCAACGCGGTCGCCGTGATCTTCGCGGTCGACGTCGACGTGCGCGACAAGGGACGGTTCGCGGGCAAGCCCGTCATCCAGGCTCCCGTCAAGCGCGGCATCGACGAGCCCGACAAGATGGTCGCCGAAGCCCTCGCCGCGGCCGACGACCCGCAGGCGCGACGCGTCTCAGGTGACGGCGCCGCGGCATCCACCAGCACCGCTGCCAATGAGCACGTCGGCCAGAAGATCAAGCGTTGGCTGCTCACCGGTGTCAGCTACATGATCCCGTTCGTCGCGGGTGGCGGTCTGCTGATGGCCCTCGGCTTCTTGCTCGGCGGATACCAGATCAGCGACAACGCGAAGGACATCATCCTTCAGAACAGCCTCGTCAACCTGCCGGATGGCGGGCTCGGAACATACCTCGGTGCCGTCGCGTTCGCCATCGGCAACGCATCGATCGGCTTCCTCGTTCCGGTGCTCGCGGGCTACATCGCCTACGCCATCGCCGACCGTCCGGGTATCGCGGTGGGCTTCACCGCCGGCGCCGTAGCCCTGCTGATGAACGCCGGATTCCTCGGTGGCCTCGTCGGAGGTCTGCTCGCCGGATTCATCGCCTGGGCCATCGGCCGGCTGCAGGTTCCTCGCTGGCTGCGCGGACTGATGCCCGTCGTGATCATCCCTCTGGTGGGGTCGATCTTCGCGTCGGGGCTCATGGTCCTCGTGCTCGGTGGACCGATCGCCCTCCTGATGAGCGGCCTGAACGACTGGCTGTCGTCGCTGACCGGTGCCTCGGCCGTCGTGCTCGGGCTCATCCTCGGAATCATGATGGCCGCCGACCTCGGTGGACCGATCAACAAGGTCGCCTACTCGTTCGCCGTCGCGGGCCTCTCTGCCGGAACGATCGCGAACCAGGCCCCCTGGCAGATCATGGCGGCCGTCATGGCCGCGGGAATGGTTCCGCCGCTCGCCCTGGCCCTCGCCACCGTGATCGACAAGAAGCTGTTCAGCCAGGCTGAGCGTGAGAACGGCAAAGCCGCGTGGCTGCTCGGTGCCGCCTTCATCTCCGAGGGCGCGATTCCGTTCGCCGCCGTCGACCCGCTGCGCGTCATTCCCGCCAGCATCGTGGGCAGCGCCCTGACCGGCGCGATCGTGATGGGCACGGGAGTCACCTCGCAGGCTCCCCACGGAGGCATCTTCGTGTTCTTCGCGATCGGCAATCTCGCCATGTTCATCGTGGCGATCCTCGCCGGAACGATCGTGTCGGGTCTGCTCGTCGTCGCTCTCAAGAAGTGGGTGCGTCGTCGCCCGGTCGAGGGTGCCGAGGGCGCAGCCGCATCCGATTCGGTCGTCGCGGGATCCGCTGCGCCGACCGCGGTGCCGGCAGCCGCTCGCTGAGCCGGCCCCGCATCCACCCCGTCACACTCACTCACTGAAACGAAACGAGAAACCCATGCCAGAACGCAATGCAACCATCGCCAGCCGCGTCGGACTTCACGCCCGCCCCGCCTCCGTCTTCATCGAGGCGGTCAAGCGCCAGCCCATGAAGGTGACCATCTCGAAGGGCGGCAGCACCCCGCTCGACGCCGCGAGCATCCTCTCGATCATGAGCCTGGGCGCCGCGAACGGCGACATCGTCACCCTCGCGGCCGAGGGCGACGGTGCCGAGGCCGCACTCGAGGAGCTCGCGGGCCTGCTCGAGACCGACCTCGACGCCGAATAAGCGCTACAGAGCGCACTGAGGTGCGGAGAACGGCCGCTTCGACCGATGGTGATGCGGCCAGTCTCCGCACCTCAGTGCGTTCGGGCTCAGATCAGAAACCCTCGGGGTTGCGCGGCGTGTACGGGGCCGTGAGGCGCTCGAGTTCGGACTCGCTCAACTCGATCTCGAGCGAGGCGACGGCGTCGTCGATGTGGCTCTCTTTCGTAGCGCCGACGATGGGCGCGGTCACCGTCGACTGCTGGCGCACCCAGGCGAGGGCGACCTGTGCGCGCGAGACGCCGCGCTCGGCGGCGATGCCGGCCACGGCATCCACGATCGCGCGATTCGATGCGTCGTCGGATGTATAGAGCCGGGCCCCGAAGAGATCTTTGCCCGTGCGCTCGGTCTCGGCATCCCAGTCGCGGGTGAGACGGCCCCGCGCCAGCGGCGACCAGGGCAGCACGCCGACCTTCTCATCGAGGCAGAGCGGGTGCATCTCGCGTTCCTCCTCGCGCTGCAGCAGGTTGTACTGGTCCTGCATCGAGACGAACGGGGTGAGGCCGTTCACCTCGGCCACCCGTTGGGCCTTCGCGAACTGCCACGCCCACATCGACGAGGCGCCGATATAGCGCACCTTGCCCGATTTCACGAGGTCGTGGAGCGCGGTCATGGTCTCCTCGATCGGGGTCTCCGGATCCCAACGGTGGATCTGGTAGAGATCGACGTGATCGACGCCGAGGCGGCGAAGGCTGTCGTCGATGGCCGACATGATGTGCGCGCGCGACAGGCCGCCGCGGTTGGGTGTGCTGCCCATGCGGCCGTGCACCTTCGTGGCGATCACCACGTCGTCGCGCTGTGCGAAGTCGGCCAGTGCGCGGCCCACGATCTCCTCGCTCGATCCGTCGGAGTACACGTCGGCCGTATCGAAGGTGGTGATGCCCTTCTCGAGCGCCCTGCGGATGAGGGGGCGGCTCGTCTCCTCGTCCAGCGTCCACGCATGGCCGCCCCGATCGGGAGTACCGAAGCTCATGCATCCGAGCACGACTTCGCTGATCTGCATTCCGGTGTGTCCGAGGCGGGTGTAGCGCATGGTTCGAGAGTACTGCTGCCGAGACGCTGCGCTGCGGGGTTAGTGTGAGGCCATGGACCTCGGCCTGCACTTTTACACGTTCACCGCCCCCGAGTGGGAGACCACTCTCACCGATCGCCTCACAGAGACGGCGCGAATCGCCGACGAGGGCGGTGTGGCCCTCTTCTCGTTCATGGATCACTGGTTCCAGATGCTCGACGCCGGCGGGCCGTTCGAGCCCATGCTCGAGGGCTATACCTCGCTCGGCTACCTCGCCGGCGTCACGAACCGGATGCGGTTGGGCCTGCTGGTCACCGGCGTGACCTACCGGCATCCGGGCCTGCTCGCCAAGACGGTGACGACCCTCGACGTTCTCTCGAAGGGCCGCGCGGTGCTCGGCATAGGAGCGGCCTGGTACGAGCGCGAGCACGCGGCGCTCGGAGTGCCCTTTCCCTCGACGAAGGAGCGCTTCGAACGCCTCGAGGAGACGCTGCAGATCTGTCGACAGATGTGGTCGCCGAACAACGGTTCGTTCGAGGGCGAGCACTATTCGCTCGCCGAGACGATCAGTCTTCCCCAGCCGGTGCACGGCTCGGTTCCCGTGCTCATCGGCGGCGGGGGTGAGCGCAAGACGCTGAGGATGGTGGCCGAGTACGCGCAGGCCTGCAACCTCTTCGGCGCTCCCGGCGATGCGGCGCTCGCCACGGTGAAGCACAAACTCGACGTGCTGCGCGGCCACTGCGACGCCCTGGGAACCGACTACGACGCGATCGAGAAGACCATGCTGTACCAGGGCGATCCGACGGGCGACACGGATGCCTTCCTCGCAGACATGGAGCGCTATTCCGAAGCGGGAATCACGCTCGTCGGCACCGTACCGCCCCGGTATGTCGATCCGGTGCCATGGACGGAGAGGCTCACGGCCACGGTGGTCGGGCGACTCTCGCAGATCTGAACTTGTTGCACAATATCCACGTTTACTTAGTTGTAGCGTTAACCATCTCGGTAGAATAGTCAGCATGAGTGACGATGTCTGGCTGACCGACGAGCAGCAGCGTGCCTGGGTGCGGTTCATCTCCGTGGTCGAGCGGCTTCCGGGGGTGCTCGACAGCCAGCTGCAGCGCGATGCCGATCTCACGCACTTCGATTACTTCACGCTCGCCATGCTCTCCGAGGCGCCGAACCGCACGCTCCGCATGACGGAGCTCGCCCTCGTCACGAATGCGACCCTTCCTCGCCTCTCGCACGTGGTCTCGCGCCTCGAGAAGCGCGGCTTCATCGAGCGCACGCAGAGCTCGGACGACCGTCGGGCGACGAACGCCCAGCTCACGAAGGCGGGGTGGGAGAAAGTGGGCGCGACCGCGCCCGGCCACGTCGGCACGGTGCGCGACTACGTGATCGAGCCGCTCGACGAGCGTGACGTGGAAGACCTGCATCGCATCATGAGCAAGATTCTGGCGAAGCTCGATCCTGAGCACGGGTTGCGCGTGCAGCGCTGACCTCTGTCGGCAAGAATGGATACCGGCGCGGACTGCCTTGCCGGGTGTCGGTCATGGCCCAGCTGCGCCGCTCGCAGTCAGCCCCGACGGAGGACCCATGAAGCACACCAGCCAGGTCGAGATCGAGCGCAAATACGACGTCGATGAGAACGCGCTCGTTCCTACATTCACCAGCGTCGACGGCATCGAGAGCGTGTCTGTCGACGATGCCGTGCAGCTCGAGGCCGTGTACTACGACACCGAAGCGCTCGATCTTCTCACGAAGCGCCACATCGTGCGCCGCCGCGAGGGCGGAGGCGACGAGGGGTGGCACATCAAGCGCCCGGCGGGTGAGGGCCGCTCCGAATTGCACTGGCCGCTCGATGTCGACTCGGCGGATGGCTCCGCCGAGGGCGACGCCGCATCAGACGGGGTGCCCGACTCGGTTCTCGAGCCCGTGCGCGCCATCGTGCGCGATCGCATCCTGACCCCGCTCGCCCGCATCTCGACCCGGCGCACCGCGACGCATCTCATCGGCGCCGGCGGCGAGGCCGTCGCCGAATTCGCCGACGATCGGGTCACGGCATCGGATGTCCGTGGTGGCGCCGTGCGGGCCTGGCGCGAGTGGGAGGTGGAGCTTCTGCCCGGCGCGCCAGACAGCGAGGAGGAGCGGACAGCGCTCCTCGACGCCATCGAGGTCGCTGTGCTCGCCGAGGCGGCGACCGTGTCGACGTCGCCCGCCAAGATCGCGCGGGCGCTCGGTCACGATTCCCTGAGCAATGCGCTGAACGGCGCCAAAGAGTCCGGCACGGTCGAGTCCGGCACCGGCGAGTCCAGCATCGTCGAGGCGCGCCGCCCGAGCGCGGGTACGCGAGCGGTTCCCGCCTCTGACCTGACTGCGAAGAGCCCCGCCGCCGATGTGATCGTCGAGGCGCTTCGCCAGTTGGTCGAGCAGCTCGAGCAGCTCGACCCCCAGGCGCGAGCCGATCAGCCCGACTCCGTGCACCAGATGCGTTCCGTCGTTCGACGCCTGCGCAGCGTGCTCGCCGCCTACCGCCGGCTGTTCGACGAGGAGCGGGTGTCGTCACTGCGCGATCGGCTGCGCGCCCTGGGAGGCGTGCTCGGCACGGCTCGAGATGCCGAGGTGCGCGCGCAGCTCGCCGACGACGAGCTCGCCGAACTGGGGCACCGCACGAGCGACGCGTCGCATCGCCGCCTCGTCGAGGGTTCGCTCGAGGAATACCGTCAGGCGCACGCCGCGGCGTTGCGCATGCTCTCGAGTGCGAGCTACTACCGGCTGTTCGACGACCTCGACGACTTCGTGGCGAATCCTCCGCTGTCGGCGCTCGGCGAGAAGCGCACACCGATCAAGGTCGTCGCCGCCAAGGTGATCGCGAGCGAACTGGCGCGCCTGCGAAAGCGCGCCGGCGCGGCCGCCTTCGCCGGGGCATCCGGATCGGGCGGCGACATCGACGCCCGCGGCGATCGTGCTCTGCACAGCGCGCGTAAGGCCGCCCGTCGGCTGCGCTTCGCGGCCGACGCGGTGTCGAAGGGCGGCACCGCCGTGCTCGGAAAGAAGTACCGGCACGTCTCGCGCGAGGCCGAGAGGGTGCAGGATGCGCTCGGCGATCACCGCGACAACACCCTGTTCGTGGAGCACCTGCTCGTGAACTCGAACCGCGCCCACGCGGCGGGTGAGAACACCTTCGTCTACGGCGCCATGTCTGTTCGGGCGCAGCACCGGGGAGCGGCCGCGCTCGACGAGTCTCCGAAGGCGCTCAAACGCCTCGATCGGCGGGCAGAGAGCCTCTGACGGCGACTCCCCAGTCAGGCAGAGAAATGGGGGGCTAACATGACCGCGTGTCCTTCCTGTCTGACGAAAGTCGCCTCTGGCTCGCCCGCGTGGCCGAGCTCGATGCCGCCGCTGCCGCATCGCCCCAATCGCCCCCTCCGGCGCTCGACCGCATCCGCGCCGTGCGCATGCTCGCCGCTGAGCTGGAGAAAGACGCCGCGACCCTGCACGCGGTGCGCGAGGCCCGCGCATCCGGAATCACCTGGGAAGAGATAGCGAACGCCGCGGGCCTCGGGGCTGCGGCCGCGAAGTGGCGCTGGCACGGCACCGACGCGGAGATCCTCGAGCGGCACGAGGCGGGCCGTAAGCGCTCCGCGAGGCCCAGCAGCGTGCCCACCGACCTGCCCGGAATGTCGGTTTCAGAGGCCGCCGTGAAACTCGGGGTGAGTGCTCAGGCGGTGTACCTGCGGGTCAGCCGCGGGCAGCTGCGCGCCGAGACCATCACGCTGTCGGATGGGCGCACGTACAAGCGAGTGTTCCCCGACGAGGCGCCTCCCGCCTAGAGCAGCACGCTCTTCGGCAGGATATGCAGGGTCACCGCTCCGACGGGCGCCATCGGGTGCAGCGGATCGGGATCCTCCGACCCGGTCGGACCACCGAGCTTCGAATGGCACACCGCGCTCATCACGGCGTAGGCGTCGCCCTTGGTCCAGCCGTTGTCGACGGTCAAGAACTCGAAGAGGTCTTCGTAGCCGCGCGTGATGCTCTGCTGCACGGGGTCGCCCAGCCCCACGAAGATCCACTCGTCGTCGGTCTCGACGCGAGGCGCCCGGATGCGCTTGCCGGGGATAAGGTCGATGCTCACCACCGCGACGCCCTCGGCCTCGATCGCGACGAACGACGACTCGCCTTCGGCCATCAGCGCGTGGATGTCGCCGATCGAGAGGTACGCGCCCTCGACCATGACGGGGAGGTAGACCACCGATCCGGGGCGGCACTCGGTGAGGTCCATGTTGCCGCCCTCTGCATAGGCCGGCATGATCGTGGAATTCGAGCCCTCCGCGGGAGCCGTGCCGATGCATCCGATCATCGGACGCACGGGGAACGTGTGCCGGTCGGTGACGTGGGCGCCCTCCGCGTCGAGTGGCACGCGCCGGCTGAAGAGCTCCGGTCCCATGACCTCCGACAGCGCTCCGGTGCCGGGCAGGCTCACGGACCAACCGCAGTCCTTGAGCCTGATCTCATGGATCGTCACGGCGAGCGTGTCGCCCGGCGCGGCTCCCTCGACGAAGACCGGGCCGGTGACGGGGTTGATGCCCGCCGTCAGCTTCTGCATGTCTTTGTGCTCGTGCAGTTGGCGATACACCTCGTCGCTCGTTTCGAAGCCGATGCGCTCACCGGTTCCGGCGGCGATCCTGAGGGCGGGGTCGGATGCCTCGAAGCCGAAGCGGCCGTTCTCCTTGCCCAGCAGGTGATCGATTCCGGCCGGGTCGACGATCCAGGTGGTGTTGCCGTGGTCTCTGTCACTCATACGTGAGCATCCTCCTCTGTCAGCTCGGTCTTACGACCGGTGATCTTGTAATAGGCGAAGACGGCCGCTCCGATGACCAGCCAGACGAGCCCGCCCACCTTGGCCTCCACGGCCGCGTTCAGCAGCACGTAGCCGATGATCAGGAACCCGATGACCGGCACGACGAGGTGCAGAAGGTAGTTCTTCGACTTCTTCTTCACGATGTAGAAGACGATCACGGCGACGTGCAACAGCATGAATCCGAAGAGCGCCCCGAAGTTGACGAGTGCCGAGATCAGGTCGATCTGACCGACGAAGAACAGCACCAGCACGGCCGAGAGAGCCGACACGAGCAGGATGGCGTTCTGGGGAACCTGGCGCTTGTTGATGACGCTGAGAAAGCGGGGCAGCTGGCGATCGCGGCTCATCGAGAAGAGCAGTCGGCTGGTCGCGGCCTGCGCGGCCATGGCGTTGGCGATGCCCACGGCGAGTACGTTCACCACCAGGAAGGCCGTCATCCAGCCGCTGTTCGAGGCGGCCTGCACGATGGTGAAGAAGGCGTTGCCGACCTCGTCGTCGCTGAACGACTCGCGTCCGCCGGCCAGCGCGCTCGCCAGCCAGGTCTGCACGATGAAGAGCACGGCGACGATGATCAACGCGAGGATCATGGCGCGACCGGCGGAGTTGCGCCCGCCGGTGGCCTCCTCGGCCATGGTCGAGATGCCGTCGAAGCCCAAGAAGCTGAGCACGGCGATCGACAGGGCGGATGCGATGAGCGGCCCGGTCACCTTGCTCGCGTCCCACAGGGGGTCGATCGTGAACGCCGCATCAGGCACGGTGTTGCCCGAGAGGGCGGTGACCGCGATGACGATGAAGATCACCACGAAGATCAGCTCGATGGCGAGGAAGATACGGTTCATCAGCTTGAGCGAACCGATGCCCAGCAGATTGACGACGGTGTTGATGGCCACGAAGACGAGTGCCCAGACCCAGCGCGGGGTATCGGGAAAGATGCCCACCATCGACTCGGCGGCGAAGACGTAGAGGAGGGTCGGCACCAGCAGGTAGTCGAGCAGAATGGCCCAGCCCGCGAAAAAGCCGGCCGTGGGGTGGATGCCGCGGCCCACGTACGAGAAGACGCTGCCCGCCAGCGGGATCGACTTGGCCATCTGCTGGTATGCGAGGGCGGTGAAGATCATGGCGATGAGGCCGATGAGATAGACCAGCGGAACCATGCCGCCGGCCGCGTTGTACACGACGCCGAAGATCGCCCACGGCGCGATGGGCACCATGAAGACGAGACCGTAGATCAGCAGATCGACGGTCGACACGCTTCTCTTGAGTTGCTGCTTGTAGCCGAGCGATTCGAGTTCCTGCTGGGCGCTCAGGGCGGGGCCGGACTGGGTCATGATGTGAGGTCTCTTCTGTCGGAGGTGCTGTAGTCGTGCGTGCTGAGGTCATGCTTGCTCAAGAAGTGCGCGATCTCGGCCCGGAAGATCTCGGGCTGCTCGAGGTGGACGCAGTGACTGGCTCCGGCGAAGACATGGGTGGTGGCTCCGGCGATGCGGGTGGCGAAGGGTTCCCAGGTGGCGGGCGTTGCTTCGTCGAACTCGCCGGCGACGACGAGTGTGGGGGTGTCGATGCGATCGAGGCGATCGACGACGGTCCAGGAAGCCAGGGTGCCGACGACATGGAACTCGTTCGGCCCGTTCATGGTGTGGTACACCGTGGGCTCCGCTTCCATCTGGTCGACGCTCTCCTGAAAATCGGGGGGTGTCGGGGTGACGCGGCACACGTGCCGCTCGTAGAAGACGGCGGATGCCGCCACGTACTCGGGGTCGTCCAGCGTTCCGGCGGCCTCATGCCGGTCGAGCGCGCCCTGCACCTCGGTCGGCAGCTCGTCGCGGAGGGCGCTCGCGGCCTCCGACCAGAGCGGCATCGACGCGGGGGAGTTGCAGATGCTGACGCTGGCCAGGGCGGGGTTGCGGCGCACGGCGATCTCCGCGGCGAGCATGCCTCCCCATGACTGACCGAGCAGGTGAACGCGGTCGAGGTCGAGCGTCTCGAGCAGGTTCTCGAACTCGTCGACGAACAGCTGGGGTGTCCAGAAGTCGGCGGGCGCGTCGGGCAGGTGCATGCTGTTGCCGCAGCCGAGCTGGTCGTAGTGGATGACCATGCGGCCCGTCTCGTCGGCGAGGAGGCCGATGTTCCGCACGTAGTTATGGGCCATGCCCGGTCCGCCATGCAACACCACGAGGGGGAGTGCGCCCTCGCGGGGTGCATCGGGGGTCTCGGTCCGAACCCACGTGGAGTACTCGCCGAACGGGATGAGACGGGTGGTCACAGAAGACATGAAGGACATTGTGCACAAGAAAAGGTCTCAACAGAAGACCATTTGGCTCCATTAACATGAGCGTTACATTCGGCCGCCCGATGACACGCGAACGGAGGATCCGATGACCGCGGACCAGACGCCCGTCGCCTCCCATCTCGCAACCCCGATCGTGAGTTCGTCGAGGTCGGACGAGATCACGGATCGGCTGATCACCGCGATCGCCGTCGGAGAGTACCTTCCCGGCTCCAAACTGCCCCCCGAACGAACGCTGGCCGCTTCGCTCAAAGTGGGGCGGATGGCGGTGCGGCAGGCTCTCGCCGTGCTGGTCGAGAAAGGGCTTCTCGAGACCCAGCGCGGGCGCGGTGGCGGCTCGTTCGTGCGCGAGCAGTGGGGTCCCGAATCGGATGCCCCGGTGCAGCGCACCCTGTCGGCCCGGCTCGACGACCTGCGCGACACCCTCGAAGCAGTCGGCTGGCTGCACGGCACGATCGCCCGAGCCGCGGCGACCCGCCGCACGCCCGACGACATCGCGCGGCTCCGGGAGTGCCTCACAGGGTACCGATCCGCCGAATCGGGTCGGGCCTCCCAGAAGGCCGACGAGCAGTTGCACCTCGCCATCGGCCGGGCCACCCACAACGCGACCCTCCAGTCTCTGCTGCTCGACCTCGAGTCGCGCGTCAGCATCTCGGCCCCGGCTCACCTGTGGGGCTCTCCCGAGGGCATGCGCGACATGGAGCTGCGCGCGTTGGGCGATCACGACAGGCTCGTCACGGCCATCGTGGAGGGCCGAGCCGACGACGCCGGCCGCATCGCGTCGGAGCACGTGCACATCGACCTCGAACTCATCGAGGCAGCGTTGGCCAGATCACTCGCCACCCGCTGAGCAGAAGGCCTGCGCTGCCCGATTGCAGTGGTTGGATTGACTCTATGGATGCCCACATCACCGACGCGTACATCGACGACTTCGCCCGTTTCATCGAGGCCTCTCCCAGCTCGTATCACGCGGTGGCCGAGGCCGCCCGGCGGCTCGACGAGGCCGGATTCTCGAGGCTCGACGAGACGAGCGAGTGGCCGGCAGCCGGCGACGGCGATCAGGCGGCGTCCGAGCCGGCTGCATCCGCCCGGAACTACGTGGTGCGCGACGGCGCGCTCATCGCGTGGCTGACGCCCGCCGGCGCCACGAAGACGACGCCGTTCCGCGTTCTCGGCTCGCACACCGACTCGCCCGGCTTCAAGCTCAAGCCGAAGCCCACGATCGCGAACCGCGGATGGCTGCAGGCCGGTGTCGAGGTCTACGGTGGCCCGCTGCTCAACTCGTGGCTCGACCGCGAACTCGAACTCGCCGGCCGACTCGTCACCCACGACGGTCGCGAACATCTCGTGCGCACCGGACCGTATCTGCGCATCCCGCAGCTCGCGATCCACCTCGATCGAGAGGTGAACTCGGGGCTCGTGCTCGATAAGCAGCGGCACATGACCCCGGTGTTCGGCGTGGGTCACGCGGGCGACCTGCTGGCCCATCTGGCGCATCTCGCGGGTGTGCCGGCGTGGGATGTCGCCGGTTACGACCTGCTGACGGCGAACACCCAGGCGCCCGCTCGCTTCGGCAAAGACGGCGAACTCTTCGCAGCCGGTCGCATGGACAACCTGTCATCGGTCTACGCCGGACTCGTGGCGCTGATCGCGGCCGCTGAGGGATCGCAGGCCGAGCAGCAGCACATCAGCGTGCTGGCCGCGTTCGATCACGAGGAACTGGGCAGCGAGTCGCGCTCGGGTGCATCGGGGCCCCTGCTCGACGACGTTCTCAGTCGCATCGGGGCCGGTCTCGGTGCCACCTCGAGCGACCGACTGCGCGCGTATGCCGCATCCTGGTGCCTGTCGGCCGATGCCGGGCACGCGGTCCACCCGAACTATCCCGAGCGGCACGACCCCGTGAACACCCCGATCGCGGGCGGGGGACCGCTGCTCAAGATCAACGCGAATCAGCGCTATGCGACGGATGCGTTCGGTGCGGCCCTGTGGGCGCGCGCCTGTGAGCGCGCCGGCGTCAGTTACCAGGAGTTCGTGTCGAACAACGCGGTTCCGTGCGGGTCGACGATCGGACCGCTGACCGCGACGAGACTCGGAATCCGCACGGTCGACGTGGGGGTCCCGCTGCTGTCGATGCACTCGGCGCGCGAGCTGTGCCACGTGAACGACCCCGTGGCGCTCTCGGCGGCGATCGGCGCGTTCTTCGCGGGGGCATAGCGGGCGCGTGGTCTCGATACGTCGAGCTCATTCGGGTGTTCCGCGCGCAGTTCGGAGGATGCTCACGCCGCGAACGAGGCGCCAGGCTCCGAACGGGAGGAGTGCGAGGCAGAGCACTTTCACCGCCACGGGTTCGAGGGTCAGCATGGCCCAGATGCCGAGCGCGATGAGCGCCGCGCCCGCGATCGCGTTGAGAACCCCTCCGATGTTCCACTGCGCAGTCAGCAGTGCCCTGGTCGCATCGAGGATGCGGTCGGCGAAACCGAGCCCGAGAGCGCTGGCCGCGGCATAGACCGCGAGTGTGAGCAGGGGGAGAACCGCGGCGCCGATGAGCACGACGAACAGAATGGTGACCAGCGCGTCCACAGACTCAGCGTACCGGCAGGTGGTCTCGATACGTCGCGCTCGTTCCTCACACGACTACTCGACCAGCGCAGGAGATTGCGCTGATCGAGGAGGTCGCGCAGCGACCGTATCGAGATCCCGCCGCTAGATCAGGTTGTCGCTCAGGTGGTTCGGCGTTCCGAAGCGGTGCGCCGTGATCGACACCGCCTGCTCGTGCAGGAACGGCAGCAGCTCGATGCGACCCGACTCCGTGACCTCGCCGGCGTAGACGGCGAGATCCGGGCGGCCGCCGGTGGCGATCGCGAGCTCACCGGCAGATGCGCCGACCAGCCGCACCGTCGCATCCGTCATCGTGTTCGCCCGAGCGAGCCAGGCCTCGTCGCTCTCGATACGCATCGACAGGCCGCACTCGGAGACGGCGGCGCGCAGCTGCGCGGGCAGCGCGACGGCTGCCGACACGTCGATCGGCGCGCCCGAGACGAAGGCGGCCGCCAGCACACGAACGACGGATGCATCGGTCGCGTCACTGCCGAATCTCACGGTCACGGGGTGCGGCACGTAACGGAACACGTTGCGCTCGGCACTCAGGCCGGAGATGTCGCGGGCGAGGCCGAACTCCGAGGCCCACGACGAGGCGTCGCTCGCGGCCGCACGACGCAGACTTCCGAAGTCGTCGGCGCTCAGCTCGGTGGCGGCGGCGTCGATCAGTCGTCGAACGGAGGCGTTGGCCACGGGGGCGTCGGCGTGGCTGACCGCCGTCTTCCACGAGCCGAGACCGAGAAGGTAGTTCGGTCCGCCCGCCTTCGAGCCGGGTCCGACGACCGACTTCTTCCATCCGCCGAAGGGCTGCCGGCGCACGATCGCTCCGGTCGTACCACGGTTGACGTAGAGGTTTCCGGCCTGGATGCGCGACAGCCAGACGCCGAGTTCGGCCGAGTTCAGCGAGTGCAGCCCGGCGGTGAGCCCGTAGTCGATCTCGTTCTGGATCTCGATGGCTTCCTCGAGGGTCGCGGCGGTCATGATGCCGAGGATCGGTCCGAAGTATTCGGTGAGGTGGTACTCGGAACCGCGGCGCACGCCGGCGCGCACCCCGGGGCTCCAGAGGGCGCCGCTGTCATCGAGGCTCTTGGGCGAGACGAGCCACTTCTCACCCTCGCCCAGAGTCGTGAGACCGGAGAGCAGTTTGCCCTTCGCCTTCTCGATGATCGGTCCCATCTGGGTGCTCGGGTCGGCGGGGTAGCCGACCGTGAGCGACGACACCGCATCCACCAGCTGGGTGCGGAACCGGCGCGAGGTCGCGACTGAGCCGACGAGAATCACGAGCGACGCGGCGGAGCACTTCTGCCCGGCGTGCCCGAACGCCGAGGCGACGACGTCTTTCACGGCGAGGTCGAGGTCGGCGGAGGGCGTCACGATGATGGCGTTCTTGCCACTGGTCTCGGCGAGCAGGGGAACGTCGGGCCGGAACGAGCGGAACAGCTCGGCCGTCTCGTAGCCGCCCGTGAGGATCACCCGGTCGACGGCGTCGTGCGCGATGAGCGTGCGACCCAGCGACTGGTCGGCGAGCTGAACGAGGCGCAGGGCCTCGCGGGGGACACCGGCGCGCCACAGCGCCTCGACCATGACAGCTCCGGAGCGGCGGGCCTGGCGGGCGGGCTTGATGACGACGGCCGAACCGGCGGCGAGGGCGGCGAGGGTCGAGCCCGCGGGAATGGCGACGGGGAAGTTCCATGGGGGAGCGACGACCGTCAGAGTCGACGGCACGAAGGTGGCGCCGTCGATGCTGTCGAGCTCGCGTGCCCGCTCGGCGTAGAAGTGGGCGAAGTCGATCGCCTCGGAGACCTCAGGATCGCTCTGGTCGAGCGTCTTTCCGGTCTCCGATGCCATGACCTCCATCAGATCGGCGCGCGCCAGGGCGAGTTCGTCGCCCGCGCGGTGCAGCACCTCGGCGCGCTCGGCGCCCGAGAGCCGGCCCCACGCGGAACCGGCGGTCGCCGCAGTCTGGATGACCGCATCCAATTCGTTCTCGTCGTGCACCATCGATGCGGCGATCGTGTCGTCGCCGAGCAGCGACGATGGAACGCGGCGCAGGATCTCGAGACCCCACGCACGGTTCTGCGGCAGTGCGGGGTCGGTGTCGGCTGTGTTGTCGAAACCAAGGCGCGCTGCCTTCGCCTCAGACGCGCCGCGGTTCTGGGTGCGGTTCGGCTGCGGCACGGCGTTGTCGAGCTCGGCCAGCGACGCCTCGAAGCGCTCGCGCTCACGGGTGAACAGCGCCTCGTTCTCGCTGAGTTCGAAGACCGCAGACATGAAGTTCTGCTGGCTGGCGCCTTCTTCGAGACGGCGGATGAGGTACGCGATCGCCACGTCGAACTCCTGCGGGTGCACGACGGGCGTGTACAGCAGCAGCGAGCCGACCTCGCGGCGCACGGCCTCGGCCTGCCCCTGGGCCATGCCGAGCAGCATCTCGAACTCGAGACCGTCGGTCACACCGCGCTTCTGGGCGAGCAGCCACGCGAAGGCGATGTCGAAGAGGTTGTGGCCCGCGACTCCGATGCGCACGTTGTCGATACGGTCGGGGTGCAGCGAGTAGTTCACGACGCGCTTGTAGTTCGTGTCGCTCTGCTGCTTGGTCGACCAGGTCGCCAGCGGCCAGCCGTGCAGGCTCGCCTCGACCTCCTCCATGGGCAGGTTCGCGCCCTTGACGATGCGCACCTTCACCCCGGCGCCGCCCGCAGCGCGGCGAGCGGATGCCCAGTCCTGCAGGCGGATCATCGCCGAGAGGGCGTCGGGCAGGTAGGCCTGCAGCACGATGCCGGCCTCGAGCTCGTGGAAGCGCGGGTCGTCGAGGATTCGCATGAAGACCGCCATGGTGAGGTCGAGGTCTTTGTACTCCTCCATGTCGAGGTTGATGAACTTCGCCGGCGTCGCCTTGGCGGCCCGCTCGAACAGCGGAGTGAGGCGCTCGACGATGTGGGCGACGGCTTCGTCGAAGGCCCAGGCCGAGTGCGGCGCGACGGTGGAGGAGACCTTGATCGACACGTAGTCGACGTCGTCGCGTGCGAGCAGGCGATGCGTGCCTTCGAGGCGGCGGGCAGCCTCGGCCTCGCCGAGCACGGCCTCTCCGAGCAGGTTGACGTTGAGCTTCGTGCCCTCGCCGTGGCTGCGCAGCTTCGCGATGGCCGACCCGAGTCGGGCGTCGGTGGCGTCGATGATGAGGTGGCCGACCATGCCGCGCAGCACCTTGCGCGCGATGGGGATGGCGACGGCCGGTGCGATGGGGGCGGCCAGGCGGCCGAGGCGCACCGCGCTCTTCAGATACCAGGGCAGGAAGGCGGGCACGTCGGGAGCGAGGGCGCGCAGATTGCGCGCGGCCACGCCGAGGTCTTCGGGGCGCACGACGCCGTCGACGAAGCCGACGGTGAAGTCGAGCCCCTTCGGGTCTTTGAGAACACCGGCCAGGCGCTGGGCAGACGCGTCGGCGGGAATGGCGGCCGCTTCGGTCAGCCAGCGACGCACGAGGGCGGTGACCGCCTCGGGGGTGGGCAGGTCGGCGGGCGAGCAAACAGGGCGTGAACGGGTCGCGGCGTCGAGGGCCTCGATTGTCGCTTCCGGGTTAGAGGCAATGTCGGTCATGGGTTCAGTATGGGATGCCGCTTACTTTAGATAAAGTGACCTTTCATAACCTATAAACATCGGCTCAGCCGATGAATCGAAGGAGCCACGATGCTCGATGCCCGGCGCTTGCGCATCCTGCGTGAGCTCAAGATTCGTGGCACCCTGGCCGAGGTCGCGTCGGCCATGAATTTCAGCCCCTCATCGGTGTCGCAGCAGCTCGCGCTGCTCGAGAAAGAGACGGGCGTCGAGCTTCTGCGCAAGGTAGGGCGGCGCGTACAACTCACCCCGCAGGCCGAGATCCTGGTGGCTCAGACTGCCGCGATGCTCGAGATCCTCGAGAGCGCCGAAGCCACGCTCGCGGCCTCGCTGACCGCCGTCACCGGCAGCGTGCGGGTCGCCGTGTTCCAGTCCGCCGCGCTGGCACTGATGCCGGATGCGCTGAGCCTCATGCGCTCCCGCTATCCCGAGGTGCGGGTCGAGATGGTGCAGCGCGAACCCGAGACAGCACTCTACGAAACCTGGGCCCGCGACTTCGACATGGTGGTTGCCGAGGAGTACCCGGCCCACGCGGCGCCGCGGCATCCGGAGCTCGACAAGAAGTGGCTCACCAGCGATGCCGTCTCTCTCGCCGTTCCTCCCGCCGGTCGGCAGATCCACGGCGTCGAGTCGATCGAGGATGCGCACGACTTGCCCTGGGTGATGGAGCCGGCGGGCGCCGCCTCCCGGCACTGGGCTCTGCAGCGCTGCCGCATCGCGGGATTCGAGCCCGACGTGCGCTACGAGACGGCAGACCTGCAGGCTCAGATCCGCCTGATCGAATCGGGCAACGCCGTGGCACTGATGCCCGAACTCGTGTGGGCGGGACGCGAGACGAGTTGCCGACTCATCGAGCTGGCGGGGGATGCGCGCCGGTCGATCTTCACCTCGGTGCGCGACAGCGGGGCGCATCACCCCGCGACGGTGGCGTTCAGAGAGGTGCTCGAGGAGATCGCGGCGTGACGCCCCTTCTGGATGCCGAGATGACACTTCCGCTGCATTGAACCGCGATCTCGGGGCCCTGAGGCGACGCGAACTGTCATCTCGACGGAGGGCTCGGCTCTCGGCGCCAGGCGCAGGGCTCAGCGCTCCGCGGCACGGGCGCACGCGATGCAGAGCGTGGCCTCGGGCCGCGCTTCGAGGCGCGCGAACCCGATCGGCTGGCCGCAGCGAGTGCAGACTCCGTAGCTGCCGTCCGCGATGCGCTCGATGGCCGCGTCGACGGCCTCCGACGCGGCCGCGAGCTCGCCGTGCACCCCGTGGATGCGCGACCATTCGCTCGAGAGCGTCGGGCCCTCGGGGTCGTGCTCGTCGTCGACCGACTCCGCGCCGCGGGCCTCTCGCACCTCGACGAGCGTCTGCGCCAGGCCGCCGAGTTCTCTGTCGATGTCGAATCGACGCTCGCGCAACTGCGCCTCGAGAAGCCGCAGTTCGGCATCCGTGAGCGCTGATTCGGGCATGACTTATCGTCGCACGGAGGCGAGACGGGGTGACCCGAGGCCGCGCAACCGCCGAGCGCGCTGTTGGCGGGCGAACGCGCATCCGCGCACGGCGCGCTCGCCCGGGCACGGCGCGCTTCTCGGCCGACAGCTGCTTCTGCCGCGTCGACTCGACCTTTGTGAGCGCGCGTGCGGCTACTGCGTCAGCGAACGCACCCACGCCTCGACGTCGTCGACTTCTACCGGCAGCGCCCCCGAGAGGTTCTCGTACCCCGAGTCGGTGATCAGCAGATCGTCTTCGATGCGCGCTCCGATGCCGCGCAATTCCTCGGGAAGCGTGAGGTCGTTGGCGTGGAAGTAGATGCCCGGCTCGACCGTGAGCACCATCCCGGCGACGAGCGGCGTGCGCAGATAGAGTTCCTCGCTGGTCTTGGCGCAGTCGTGCACGTCGAGGCCGAGATGGTGCCCGTTTCCGCAGATCGCATAGCGGCGGTGGTACTGCCCTTCGGGGCTGAGCGCCTCCTCGAGCGTTCCGGGCAGGATGCCCCAGCTGTACAGACCGCGCGCGATCACGTCGTGCGCCGCCTCCTGGAAGTCGGAGAACAGGGCGCCCGGTCGCAGCGTCGAGAGCGCGGCCGCCCGCGCCTCGAGCACGAGTTCGTACACCCGGCGCTGGGCGGGCGAGAAGGTGCCGGATGCCGGGAAGACGCGCGTGACATCCGCCGTATAGAGGGTGTCGACCTCGACTCCGGCGTCGAGAAGTACGAGGTGATCGGCGCTCACCGGGCCGTCGCAGCGCGTCCAGTGCAGAGTGGCCGCGTTCGGCCCCGAGCCCATGACTGTGGTGTAGCCGACACCGTTCGCGCCCTGGCGGGAGTGGCGCTCGAAGGTGGCCTGCAGCCAGCGCTCGCCTCGGCCGGAGATCGCGGCCGGCAGCTCTGCGACGACGGCAGCGAAGCCGTCGACCGTGGCGTCGACCGCAGCGCGCAGCTGGCCGATCTCCCACTCGTCTTTGACGAGCTTGAGGTCTGAGAGGACCCGCTCGAGTTCGGGCGACGCCACGTCGATGCCGCTCTCGACCAACGCGGGTTCGACCGCCCCCGCAGAGAGCACGTCGCCGGAGACAGCGCCGTGGATTACGCGAAGATCATCGGCGAGCACGGCCAGTGAACGCACCTCGACCTGCAGCGCGCTCGCCCAGTCGTCGAGGCCGGGAGCGGCTCCGACCCACAGCTCGCCGCGCATCGCATCGGCGTAGAAGGCCTCCTCACCCGCGTAGGCGGGTTCGGTCAGGTAGAGCACGGCGTCGTGGCCGGATGCCGTGGGCCGCATCACGACGACGGCCGCCTCGGCGACGCATCCGGTGAGCCAGGCGAAGTCGCTGTGCGGCCGGAAGCCGAACTCGGTGTCGTTGGAACGAACGGCGCTGCGTCCGCTCGCGACGACCAGGGTCGCCGCGGGGAAGCGATCCGAGAGTCGCGCTCGATGAGCGGCAGCGGCCTCGGCTGCGCCGGGCGTGACGCGAGCGGTGCGATCGGGCTGCGCCCAGCCGCCCGCCATGAAGTCGCGGAACATCTCGGAGGTGGGCAGCCGAGGCATCCGGGGGTCTCGCGGCGCGGGCGAAAGAGTAGTCATGTCTGCAAATTAGCCCGTTCGTCGATCACGTTTCAAGCTCGTTACGACCTGGTCGGCATTTTGTCCTGAGCGCATCCATAATGGCGTTGATTCGTCCACGGATGTCATGTAGCTGACATCTGACGATGGACTTTCTGCCCGCGAATTGACGAGCGGAACCGCGTTCCGCAACAGTGGGCGATCATGAGCACCTCCTCCGACGCATCCTCTGCCGCAGCCTTCGACACCTTCGACGAATCGATCGACGACACGGTGTTCGACATGGTCTCGTCGACGGCCAGTGCGGTGTCGACGACGGCGCCGTCGCGTTTTCACTATCGCGAGGATCGTGGCGTCATCTGGGGCGAGTACACGGGGGACACCGTGACGGTGGGTCGCTTCAGCGGCTACCGCGATCGCGACGTGCTGCACGTGTCGTTCGTGCACCTCGGCGTCGACGGTTCTACGACCGCCGGGTCCGCCACCTCCGTGGTCAGCCGCACTGCCGATGGTGTTCTCGAGCTGACCGAAGACTTCGTGGGCCCCGACGGGGCCGACCACGTCAGCGTGTGCCGCGAGGTGCGCGCCTAGCGTTCTGCGCGTTCTCGGCGCTCTTCGCGCGCTCGTCACTCGTGCGCACGAACCGCGTCATGCCGTAGCGCTCGCCGGATTGCTGCAGGGTGTCGCTGGCCGAGGCTCCCATGCGCAGCGAGACGTTCGACGACATCTCGTCCATGATGAAGACGGTCACGGTGGCCTTGACCGACGGCCATTGCGCGAGCCGGGTGGCGACGAGATCGTGGATGGCCGCGACGCCCGAGCCCCGAACCAGGAGCATGGCGTCGTGCTCGCCGGTCATCACCGTGAACGATTCGAGCTCGTCGAGGGTGGAGAGTCTGCTGCGGAAATCGGACCACTGGCTCTGCCTGACGGTGACGAACACCATGGCGGCGACGTTCAGACCGACGGCGGTCGGATCGATGTCGGCATGCACCCCGCGGATCACTCCGTTACGCACCAGGGACTCGTAGCGCGTGTATGCGTTGGAGCGCGAGATGCCCAGTTCTTCAGAGAGCGTGGCGATCGAGATGCGCCCGTTGTCTCTCAGGATCTCCAGCATGCGCACGTGCGTCTCATCAAGATCCAAGACGACCCCCTGTTTTGTCCGTGTCTGCGGCTGCAGAATCTCTCATTTAGAGATGTTATGTCGCTATACCGCGCGCTGTCACCACTTTGTCCTGTTATCGAACCGTCAGATTGACACTTGATCTGTGTGAGAAGTAATTTCAAGACAACATTCCACATCTGGTTAGTGCAGAATTCACTGACCGACCGCAGTAACAGACTCGCCCAGCATCCTCCCTCACCCGATAAGCACCTTCATCACCCGATAGGAGACCACCCTCGTGTTGTCACCATTCCGCCGCGTCGTCGGCATCGTCGGCATCGCCGTCGTCGCCACGCTCGGCATCACCGCTTGCAGCGCGGGCTCGAGCGACTCGAGCGCGTCCGGCGGCAAGTCCGTCGTCGTCGACTCGTCGTTCGACCTGAAGACGGCCGACCCCAACCGCGAGTACGAGACGACGGGCTCGATCGTCGCCAAGGCTCTCTACGAGACGCTCCTCACCTTCAAGGGTGACGACGTGACGAAGCCTGTCGACGGACTCGCGAGCTACGAGATGAACGCCGACAACACGGTGATGACTCTCACGATGGCAGATGGCCATGTCTTCTCCGACGGCACCCCCGTGACCGTCGACGACGCGGTCTTCTCGTTGCAGCGCGTGCAGGGAATCAAGGGCAACCCCTCGTTCCTGCTCGAGGGAATCACTGTCGCGAAGACGAGCGACACCACGCTCACGCTCACCTCGGCCACGCCGAACCCGGCGCTTCCGTACATCCTTCCGAACCCTGCGCTCAGCGTCGTGAACAAGAAGGTCGTCGAATCCAACGGCGGAACCGCAACCGACGCCGACGGTGCCGAGGCCTACCTGAACGGCGCATCCGCCGGCTCCGGCCCGTACATGCTCGAATCGTTCGACGTGGCCTCGCAGGTGGTCTTCACCAAGAACCCGAAGTACACGGGCGATGCCCCGGCCTACGACCGCGTGGTTCTGCGCAATGTGCAGGGCCCGACACAGAAGCTCAACATCCAGGCCGGTGAGTCGCAGGTCGCCCTCGACCTGAACCCCGACCAGGTCGCGGAGGTCGGCAGTTCCGACGTGACCGTGCTCTCGAGCCCCTCGCGCTACATGATCTTCCTTCTCCTGAACCAGGATCCGTCCGTCTCTGCGATCACCAGCAACCCCGACTTCCTGAAAGCGGTCAAGGCCGGTATCGACTACAACAAGATCGTCGACCTCGCCGGTGACGGATCCGTTCAGCCCGGTGGATTCATCCCGTCGCTCTTCGTGGGCGCGATCGACGCATCCGACGGCAACCAGCACGATGCCGCCGCAGCCAAGGCGGCGCTCGCCTCCTCGGGATACAAGGGCGAGGATGTCACGCTCAACTTCCCGAACGACATCACCGTTCAGGGCCTGTCGCTGCAGAGCGTCGCCGAGTCCGTGCAGGCCCAGCTGAAGGAGGTCGGCATCAACATCGTGCTGGCTCCCGCGCCGGTCGCCACCGAGCTCGACGCCTACCGCAACGGCAAGGAGACCGTGGGTCTCTGGTACTGGGGCCCCGACTTCCCCGACCCGTCGAACTACCTCGCGTTCACGCCCGGCGAGCTCGTCGGACTGCGCGCCGGTTGGGCTGCGGACGCAGACCAGACGGTGACCGATCTCGCCACCGCAGCCAAGGCTGCCGTCTCGACCGACGAGCGCCAGAGCGCCTACGCGGCCCTGCAGAAGGCACAGAACGCCTCCGGCCCGTTCGTTCCGCTGCTGCAGCCGGCTCAGAACGTGGTCACCTCGAAGAGCATCACCGCGGTCAGCCTGAACCCGGTCTGGACGATCGATCTTGCCGGAATCAAGTAACAGCATCGCTGTGAAGACAGAGAAGCGCAGCGCGCCGGCGGGCATCCCCCCGCTGGCGCGCTACCTCGCCATCCGTCTGGGGGTGACGGCCCTGCTCATGCTGGGCGTCACCCTCGTCACCTTCATCCTCACCAATCTGGTGCCCGCCGACCCCGTGCAGGCGGCGCTGGGCGAGCAGGCGGCGGCGAACCCCGAGATCGTGGCGCAGTTCCGCGAGAACGCGGGCCTCGACAAGCCCCTGCCGGTGCAGTACTTCACCTACCTCGGTCACCTCTTCCAGGGCGACCTCGGTACCTCCACTCAGACCCGCACCTCCGTGGCGACCGAGCTGGGCAAGGCGTTTCCCGCCACCATCGAGCTCGCGGTCGGCGCCATCCTGATCTCCGCCATCATCGGAATCGGCCTCGGCCTCTGGGCGGCTCTTCGTCAGCGCACCTTCGTCGACCAGGTCATCCGCGTCGTGAGTCTCATCGGGCTCTCGGTTCCCGCATTCTGGATGGCCCTGCTCGTGTACTTCATCTTCTTCTTCCAGCTCAAGCTCTTCCCGGGCTCCGGTCGGCTCGATCCCGCAGCCATCGCCCCGCCGCATGTGACCGGGCTCTACACGGTCGACTCAGTGCTCGCCGGGCAGTGGGCGACGTTCGGCGACGCGGTCTACCACCTCGTGCTGCCCGCATCCGTGCTGGCCCTCTACACGATCGGCCTGCTCACGCGCTTCTCGCGCTCCGCGATCCTCGAGGTTCTCGATGCCGACTACGTGCGCGGCGCCCGGGCCAAGGGTCTCACCGGCCGCACCGTGGTGTTCAAGTACGTGCTGCGCGGCGCCCTCGTTCCCATCATCACCGTGCTCGGTATCGCATTCGGCTCGCTGCTCAGTGGAACCGTGCTCGTCGAGAAGGTCTATTCCTGGCACGGGCTCGGCGAGTACGCGTTCTCGTCGGCCACCAAGCTCGACCTGCCCGCGATCATGGGCGTCGGCCTCGTGGTGGGAATCGTCTACATCGGCCTGAACTTCATCGTCGACATCGCCTACGGCTTCATCGATCCGAGAGTGAGGGCCGCATGAGCCAGACCACAGCGCCCACGTCGCGCACCCAACCGGATGTTCTGGCCGTCGCCGCCCGACGCCGGATGCGGTTCCCGGCGGCCCTGCGCAATCCGCTCGCGGTCACCGGCACGGCGATCATCGTCATCTGGTTGCTGCTGGCTCTGCTCGCGCCCATGATCAGCCCCGCAGACCCCCTGGCCCAGGACTTCGACCGGCTGCAGCCGCCGAGCGCGGCGCACTGGTTCGGCACCGACCAGCTCGGCCGGGACGTGCTCGCGCGCGTTCTCGACGGCGCACGCGTGTCGATCATCCTGCCCCTGCTTCTCGTGGTCTCGTCGCTGCTGGTCGGAACCGTCGCGGGCTCGATCGCCGGATACTTCGGCAAGGTGGCCGACGAGGTGATCATGCGCATCGCCGACCTGGTCTTCGCGTTCCCCACGATCATCCTCGCCATGGTCATCGCCGCGTCGCTCGGCCCGAGCCTCACCAACGCCGTGATCGCCATGCTCATCGTGTCGTGGCCGGCCTATGCGCGCGTCACTCGTTCGCTCGTGGTCGTGGCCTCGCGTTCGGAGTATGTGGTGGCGGGCCGTCTGCTCGGCAACAGCCCCTTCACCTCGCTCGGCAAAGACATCCTGCCCAACATCATCGCGCCGGTCGTCGTGCTCGCCACCCTCGACGTCGGCACCGCCATCCTGCTGCTCGCGGGTCTGTCCTTCCTGGGCCTCGGCGCCGTTCCGCCGACTCCCGACTGGGGTGCGATGGTCTCCGACGGTGTGCAGAACTTCTCGTCGTGGTGGATCTCGGTGTTCCCGGGTCTCGCCATCCTCACCGTTGTTCTGGCGTTCAACTTCCTCGGCGACGCGCTGCGAGACGGTCTCGATCCGCGCACGGCCGACGCAGTGAAAGGACGAGCCCTATGAGCGCGACCCCGGCGAGCCAGCCCACGGCATCCGGGGGTCTGAGCATTCGCGACCTGACCCTCTCGATCGGTCGCGGCGACAAGGCCAAGCGCATTCTGCGCGGAATCTCGCTCGACATCCCCGCAGGCCGGATCACCGGCCTCGCGGGCGAGTCGGGGTCGGGCAAGACCATGACGGGCATGACCGTGCTCGGGTTGCAGCCGGCCCAGGCCACGGTCGGCGGCGTCATCGAGTTCGACGGACGCAATCTGCTCGAGCTGCCCACGAAGAAGCTCAACACCCTGCGGGGCAACGACATCGCGATGGTGTTCCAAGACCCCACGTCGAGCCTGCACCCCATGCTGTCGATCGGCTCTCAGCTCACGGACCACGTGCGTCAGCACACCGGCATGTCGAAGCGCGAGGCTCTGGAACGTGCCCGCGTGGTGCTCGAGCAGGTCAAGGTGCCCGACCCGGCCGGGGCGCTGAAGAAGTATCCGCACCAGTTCTCGGGCGGGCAGCTGCAGCGCGTGGCCATCGCCTCGGCGATCATGTGCAGCCCGAGCGTGCTCATCGCCGACGAGCCCACGACCGCGCTCGACGTCACGGTGCAGGCCGGAATCCTGCGCCTGCTGCGCGAACTGTGCGACGACCTCGGTCTGGCGGTCCTCCTGGTGACCCACGATCTCGGTGTGATGAGCGCGCTCGCCGACACCATCGCCGTGATGCGCGAGGGCGAGATCGTCGAACACGGAGATCGTTTCCAGGTCATCACGGCTCCTCGCGATCCCTACACGAAGGCACTCATCGATGCGCTGCCGCACGACGGCTCCGCGCCGACTGCGCCAGGCTCGACCTCGACAGGAGACGCATCATGACGTCGTTGCTCGAACTCGACAGTGTGAAGGTGAGCTATCGCGTCGCAGGCAAGCCTCGACTCGTGGGGGTGGATGACGTGAGCCTCTCGCTCGGCACCCGGCAGGTGCTGGGACTCGTCGGCGAGTCGGGCTGCGGCAAGTCCACGCTGGCGCGAGCTATCTGCGGGCTCGAAGGCCTCGACAGCGGATCGATCACGTTCGACGGAACCCCCGTGACCCGCCTCGGCATGCGCACCCGCGACCGCAAGCTGCTGCGCATCCAGATGGTCTTTCAGAACCCGTACGCCTCTCTGAACCCGCGACGCACGATCGGCAAGCAGATCGAAGACGGCCTCAAGGTCAACCCCGACAGCTCGGCCTGGACCGTTCCCGACCTGCTCGCGCACGTCGAATTGGATGCGTCGGCCCGCACGCGCTTTCCGCACCAGTTCTCGGGTGGGCAGCGTCAGCGCATCGCGATCGCCCGCGCGATCGCCTCGGGGCCGGACCTGCTCGTCGGCGACGAGCCCATCGCATCCCTCGACGCCTCTCTGCAGGCTCGGGTCGCGGGGCTCATGCGCAACCTCGCACTCGAGACCGGCGCCTCGCTGCTGTTCATCAGCCACGATCTCTCGGTGGTGCGGGTCATCGCCGACGACGTGGCCGTGATGAGTCGCGGCAAGATCGTGGAGCGCGGCGACGTGAACGAGGTGTGGTCGAACCCGCAGCAGCCGTACACGCAGCAGCTGCTGTCGGCGATTCCGAAGGTAGACGGCCTGGGGATTCTGCCGGGCTGAGCGCCCGGGTCCGCATCACGAGGGGCCGAACAGCGCGCCGGACGCAACGATCAGCGCAACGATGACGACGGCGACGGCGGCCAGGATGCCCAAGGCGATCATGACTCGGCGCCGGCTGAGGGTGCCTTTCTCGAACGTCGACGACGAGACCTTGTCGAGGTTGGGGAAGAGGGCCTCGTAAGGAGCTTCTTTCCTCGGAGCCGCGGCGGGATCGTCAAGCGGTTCGCGGTCGTTGTCGTCGGAGCTCATGCATTCGACTGTACAGAGCCGGTCGAATCGCGCCGACTGACCTGAGGGCCTCGGAGCGTATCGAACGCGGGTGTTCGCGCGCACCGCGGTGGTGAGACCCACCCCGCCTTGCCCTGCGCGAGGCGACTCGGCGCAGAAGCACCCAAAAGCGTGCGGGTGGATGCATGTGCGCCGAGTCGATCAGCCAGGTTCAATCGACTCGGCGCAGAAGCACCTTGCCGCAGCGGGGAAGGTGCTTCTGCGCCGAGTTGATGCGCGGCCCGAGCCTCAGGGGCGGGGCGCCGTCTTCGTGGGCTCGACTCCCGTGAGGGCGTGCAGCGACGCGGTCGACGGAACCGCGGGGTCGACGTTCGACGCCGTCGATGCCTGGGCCGGGGCGTCTGTCGTGTGCGCATCCGGGTTCATGCTCTTCTCGTCGAACGGGTCGTTGCCGCCGAGCACGTTGCGCACCTGGCCCTTGTCGACCTCGCCGGTCCACGTTCCGACCAGCAGGGTGGCCACGGCGTTGCCGGTGAAGTTGGTCACGGCGCGGGCCTCCGACATAAAGCGGTCGATGCCCACAATCACGCCGACACCGTCGACGAGGTCGGGTCGGAACGACTGGAGTCCGCCGGCGAGGGTCGCGAGTCCGGCGCCGGTGACGCCGGCGGCCCCCTTCGAGGCGATCATCATGAACAGCAGCAGCCCGATCTGCTCGCCGATCGTCATCGGGGTGCCCATGGCACTGGCGATGAAGAGCGACGCCATCGTCAGGTAGATGGCGGTGCCGTCGAGGTTGAACGAGTATCCGGTGGGAACCGTGATGCCGACGACCGGCTTCGAGACGCCCAGGTGCTCCATCTTGGCGATGAGGCGCGGCAGCGCGGCCTCCGACGACGAGGTTCCGACGATGAGCAGGTACTCGCGGGCCAGGTACTTCATGAGCGAGAAGATGTTCACTCCGGTCACGAGCTTCAGCAGCGTTCCGAGCACGACGATCACGAAGATGGCGCAGGTCACGTAGAAGCCGATCATCAGCGTGGCGAGTGCCACGACGGCGCCCCATCCGGTCGAGCCGACCACGCCCGCGATGGCGCCGAACGCGCCCAGCGGTGCGACCCACAGAACCATCGACAGAATGCGGAAGATGAGCGCCTGCAGCGACTTGATCGCTCCCAGGATCGGGGCGCCCTTGTCGCCCATCTTCTGCAGCGCGAAGCCCACCAGCAGGGCCACGAACAGGGTCTGCAGGATGCTGCCGTCGACGAGGGACGAGAACAGCGACACCGGGATGATGCCGAGGAAGAAGTCCTGCGTCGACTCGGCCTTGAGCGTGCTCGTGTCGTAGGTCGCCGCCGAGATGTCGAGTCCCTCGCCCGGGTGCAGCAGGTTTCCCACGACGAGGCCGATCGCCAGCGCGAACGTCGACATCACGATGAAGTAGCCGAGGGCGAGCCCGCCGACCTTGCCGACCGTTGCGGCTTTCGCGATCGAACCGACGCCGATGACGATCGTGCAGAAGATGATGGGGGCGATCATCATCTTGATGAGCCCCACGAACGCGGTACCGATGGGGGCCAGGGTCTTCGCGAATTCGGGAACGACGAGTCCGACGATGATGCCCGCCACGACCGCGACGATCACCGCGATGTAGAGATAGTGGTTCTTGTCGAGCTTCTTGCGGGCCTTGCGGCCCGATGTGGATGGAGCAGATGAGGTGCTCATGGAATGCCTGCCTTCGTGAGGGGCCGCCACAACACCGTGGCGACTCTGCCTGAACTACTGCCGCAATCCTGCGGCGCGCGGGCGGGCAATCGACGCTTGTGTTCATACTGTTCGCATCGAACCCGAGGAGCATTCGCCCTCGACGCGTGAGGCGCGTAGCGTATGTCGGCAGGGCGCAAGGGAGCAATCGATGAACGGTCGACGACGACGGGTCAGCATCGCGGCGCGGCTGTTCGCCGTGCAGGCGGTCTTCGTGATCGTGGCCGTCGGTCTCGCCGTCGCCCTTCTCGCACTGGATGCCCGGGGCCGGGCCACCGCAGACGCGTCGGCCCGCAGCATGGTCACCGCTCAGGCCGTCGCGCACAATCCGTTCGTGATCGAGGCCGTGCAGAAGCCCGATCCGTCGAGCGTGCTGCAGCCCTACGCCGTGACGCTCATGGACGACACTGATGTCGACTTCATCACGGTGATGGCCCCCGACCGCACGCGCTACACGCATCGCGATCCCGAGGAGATCGGCAAGCCGTTCCTGGGCACGATCGCCCCGGCGCTCGCGGGGAAGTCGTTCACCGAGACCTACACCGGCACCCTGGGGCCGTCGGTGCGCGCGGTCGCGCCCATCCTGGGCGACGACGGCCGCGTCACCGCGCTGGTCTCGGCGGGCATCACCCTGAGCCAGGTCGACGCCGCGTTCTGGCCGAGGGTGCATCTGCTGCTCGGCGCGGGCGCGGTGATGATCGCGGTGGGAGCCCTCGTCTCGTGGTTGTTCAGTCGCTATCTGCGCCGGGTCACCGCCGGTCGCGGCGCCGAGGAACTCGGCCAGGTGTTCGCCTACTACGAGTCGGTGCTGCACTCGGTGCGGGAAGGCCTCGTGCTCGTCGATGCCCGCGGGGTCCTGGTGCTGTACAACGATCACGCCGCCGATCTGCTCGGCCTCACCGCGGGCGGCCCCGAGCGGCCGGTCGATGAGCTCGATATCCCGGCCGCGCTCAAGGCTCTGCTGCTGCAGGAAGAAGAGGCCCGCGACGAGGTCTTCGTGACCCGCGACCACGTTCTCGTCGTGAACCATCAGCCGGCCCTGCCGACCGAGGCGCAGCGTGGCACGGGGCGCGTCCGGTCGCTCGGAACGGTCACGACGCTGCGTGACCGCACCGAGCTCCTGCGGGTCACGGGCGAGCTCGAGTCGATGCGAACGATGTCGGATGCGCTGCGCTCGCAGACCCACGAGTTCGCGAACAGGCTGCACACCATCGCGTCGCTGCTCGAGCTCGGACGCAGCGATGAGGCGCTGCGCTTCGCTGCCGACGAACTCAACCTGAGCCAGCGCCTGGCCGATCGCGTGCTCGTATCGATCGACGAACCCGTGATCGCCGCGCTCATGCTGGGAAAGGCGGCGCAGGCGCGCGAACGAGGCGTGGCCCTCAAGCTCGAGACGCATCTCGACCCGGGAACGCAGGGCTTCGAGCCCGCCGACGTCGTGACGATTCTCGGCAATCTCGTCGACAACGCGCTCGACGCGGCCGCATCCGGAACCGCGCCGGGAACCGAGCCGTGGGTCGAGGTCTATCTCGGCCTCGGCGACGGCGAAGACGATCTCGTCGTGCAGGTCTCCGACTCGGGGCCGGGCATCGACCACGACGCGCGCGACCGGGTCTTCGGTCGCGGGTACTCGACGAAAGAGACGGATGCCTTCGGTCGCGGCATCGGGCTGGCGCTCGTTCGGCAGACGGTCGCCCGCCTCGGTGGAACCATCGAGTTGAGCGAGCACGTTGGCGCGGTGTTCACCGTGACGCTGCCCATGACCGCGCGGGTCGACTCGTGAGCGGATGCGAGGCATGATCAGGGTGCTGATCGTCGAAGACGAGGTGATCACGGCCGAGGCGCACGCCCTCTACGTGGGCCGGCTCGACGGCTTCGAGGTCGCCGGCGTCGCGCACACGGGGGCCGAGGCCGTGCGGCTGCTGAAGGCATCACTGGGCCAGGCGGCCGAGCGCATCGACCTGATCCTGCTCGACATGAATCTGCCCGACATCGATGGTCTCGAATTGTGTCGCCGCATCCGGGCCGGCGGCGTCGACGTCGACGTGATCGCGATCACCGCGGTGCGCTCGGCCGAGGTGGTGCGCGCATCCATCGCGGCCGGCATTGTGCAGTACCTGATCAAGCCGTTCACCTTCGGGGTGTTCACCGACAAGCTCACGAGCTACCGCGATTTCCGCAGCCTGTTCGCGCAGTCGCCGACCGTCGCGAGCCAGAGGGATGTCGACGGTGCGTTCGCCGCGCTGCGAACGTCGAACGACCCCGGCCTCGGCAAGGGACTGAGCCCCGAGACGCTCAACGCGGTGTCGACCCTGCTCGCGGAGTCGGGCGGGGGAGTGTCGGCGCGTGAGCTGGCCGAGGAGATCCACGCATCGCGCGTGACCGCTCGGCGCTACCTGGAATACCTCGCCGACTCGGGGCGGGCCGACCGGGCGCCGCGCTATGGAACGCCGGGCCGCCCCGAGGTGGAGTACCGCTGGCGACAGTGACGGGGGCTACTCGCGGATCGTCGTGACGACGTCGACGATGGAGGGGGCGGGTGGAGCCGATCCGAAGCCGAACGTCACCGCCGGATGAAGAGGAGCCATGGCGCCCAGGCTCTCGCCTCCGCGGGTCACGACGACGTCGTCGAGCGCCCGGATGAGCGTCACGCCGTAGAACTCCTGCCGGCCATTGCCCGCGGTTCCAGCCGTGTGAACGCCGGCGACGAGACGACTCGCCACGGGATCGATGACCCGCAGCCAGGCAGGGTGCGTCGCCACCAACGACGGCACCACCCGCAGCAGCCGGCCGAGCGTCGAGAGGCCGCCCACGCGCATCCGCACCGACAGGTCGCCCGCCGTCACGGCCAGACCGCCGTCGACGCGCCTCGTCGTGACCGGCACCACGCGCACCTCGTCGAACGAGTAGGTCGACGAGACGAACTCGGCGATCTCGTCGCTGGGGGCGAGCAGCGTGCGATGGCCGGAGGAGTCCTCGAGCATCACATCGGCGAACTCGCCGAGCGGCGACTCGGCCCAGATTCCGATGACGATGCGCGTGCCAGATGAAGTGCCGAAGCCGGCGATGCGACCCGAGAAGCGGTGTTCGGTGACCATCCGGCCAGCATAGGCGGAGAGCCTTGTAGCCAATTCAGGAGGAGAGCTCAGCCGTGTGGATAGTGGCGTCGGCGACGCGCTCCTCCTGAATAGGTCACGGCCGAGCGTGGGTTCGACGCCACTCGTCGGAGCTGAGAGACTCGCGCAGGCGCTCGTGCGTGCCGCGGATGTGCTCCGCGATGAGCGCCGCGGCACCGTCGGCATCGCGCGCACGAACGGCGGCGAGGATGCGGAGGTGCTCGTCGTGCGCGTGATCGCGTGAACCGGCAGAGCGGGCCTCGAGCCAGCGGGTGCGTTCCAGGCGACGCAGCGACGTCGTCACAGCGGAGGTGAAGAACGGATTGTCGGAGAGCTCGGCTAGGCGAGAGTGGAAATCGCCACCCGCCTGCACGCTCTCTCCGGCCGCCCCGGCATCTGCCATCGAGGTGAGCTCGTCGGCCAAGGCATCGAGCTGCGCGTCTGACGCGCGCTGAACCGCCAGCCGCACCGCAGCTGTCTCGACGGCCTCGCGGTACTCCGCGAGCTGGGCGATCTCGGCCAGGTCGATCGGCGCGACGGTGTAGCTGCGGCCGTCGCGGCGCACCAGACCCTCGGCTTCGAGACGAACGAGGGCGGCCCGCACGGGGGTCCTGGATGCCTCGAACCGCGCCTCGAGGCCCCGCTCGGCCAAGCTCTGGCCGGGCAGCAGCTCGAGGGTCAGGATCGAGGTGCGGAGGCGTTCATAGAGCTGCGACGTCTGCGTCGCCCGCTCGGTGCCGTCTGTCATGTCTGCGCCCGTCTGAGGAAAGAGGAAGTCCGACTTGCTTGGTATACCGTAATGGTATACCAATTGACGTGCGTGCTTGAGAAGCCGCGCGAAGGAGCCTCCCATGACGTCGACCGAGACGACCCGCGAAGCCGCTATTGCCGGCATCCGCCCGAGCGCGTGGGTGAACCTCGCGCTCGGCGTGGGCGCCCAGGCTGCCGGTACCGTCTTCATCAACACCCCCGCGTTCCTCATTCTGCTGCTGCACACCCAGCGTGGAATCACGCTCGCCGAGGCCGGGCTGCTGGCGGCGACGCCGACGGTGGGAATGGTGCTGACTCTCTTCGCCTGGGGCGCGCTCGTCGACCGCATCGGAGAGCGCTGGGTCATCACGGTCGGCCTCGCCGTCACCGCGCTGGCGGCGTTCGCGGCCATGGCGGTCGATGGCTACGTCGCCATCGGAGCCTTCCTGCTCGTCGGCGGCATGGCCGCGGCCAGCACCAATTCGGCGAGTGGCTCGCTGGTGGTGCGCTGGTTTCCGAGCAACCGTCGCGGACTCGCCATGGGCATCCGGCAGATGGCCGTTCCGCTCGGAGTCACGATCGCGGCCGTCTCTGTTCCCGTCGCCGCGGAGAGCGGCGGTGTTCCGTCGGCGCTGCTCGTTCCCGGTCTGATCGCGGCGGTCTTTGCACTGGTCTGTGGGCTGGGCATTCGCACCGCGCCTCCGGGTGTCACGGTGAGGCGCCCGGCGTCGCCGTCGGCATCCGATGGCGACGAGGCCGACGTGCCAGCGGCATCCGGAGCGCCCGAAGCGCGCGCCGCGAATCCCTACCGGGGCAGTGCGTTTCTGTGGCGCATCCACGTGGTGTCGGTTCTGCTGGTGGTTCCCCAGTTCACGGTGTCGACCTTCGGGCTGGTGTGGCTGGTCACCGAACTCGGCTTGGAGCCGCTCGCCGCGGGCGTGCTCGTCGGCGCGGCGCAGTTCGTCGGCGCCATCGGGCGCATTCTCGTGGGCGTGTGGAGCGACCGCCTCGGCAGTCGCGTACGCCCGCTGCGCTGGGTCGCGCTGTCGGCCGGCGCCGTGATGCTGCTGCTCGCTCTCTCTGACGCGGCGTCGTGGGGCGTCGCAGCCGTGGTCTTCGTGATCGCCACCGTCGTCGTCGTCGCCGACAACGGACTCGCCTTCACCTCGGTAGCCGAGACCGCGGGCCCCGCCTGGAGCGGCCGGGCCCTCGGAGTGCAGAACACGGGGCAGTACGTGGCGGCCTCGATCGTAGGCCCGGCGGTCGGAGCGCTGATCGGTCTCGTCGGGTATCCGCTCGCCTTCGTGGCCGTGGCGCTGTTCCCTGCCGCCGCTATCGCCCTGGTGCCCCGCGTCAGCGCGGAGCGCGACCGCCTGTGAGGCGACGCGGGAGGCGGAGTCGACGCTGGGCGAGAAGGATCCCGACGAAGACGAGCACTGCGCCGAGCGGCTCGTTCCACGAGAGCGTCTCGCCGAGAACCAGGATGCCGAGGGAGACTCCCACGATCGGCGTCAGGTAGGTGACGGTCGAGGTCGCGGTCGGACCCCAGGCGAGGAGGACGTTGATGTTCCAGAGGTAGGCGATGCCGGTGCCCATGATTCCCAGAACGAGGAGGCTCGCGACGATCGCGGGCGTCAGGTGCACCGCACCGATGGCCACGACCGGCGTCAGGACCAGCATGATGGCGCCGCCGAGGCCGATCTGCAGAAAGGCCGTGGTCACGCCCGATACGCCTCGGCCCGTGATGAAGCGTCGCAGATAGCTGAAGGTGAATCCGTAGCAGACCGCCGATCCGAGGCAGGCGAGCTGACCTGCGAGTTCGGTCACCGGAGAGCCGGTGGCGGCGGCCGTGGGCACGAAGCGCCACGGGCCGATGATCACGACCACCCCGACGATGCCGACCGCGACCCCCAGGATCTGCGCCCGGCTGAGCTTCTCGACGCGGAACACCAGTGTGGCCATGAGCGCGGTGGTGATCGGCGTCACCGCGTTGTAGATGCTGGCCAGGCCGCTCGACACGTACTGCTCCGCCCAAGCGAAGAGCAGATAGGGCAGCACCGATCCCGAGATGGCGACCACCACGAAGTGCGCCCAGACCTTCGGCGAACGAGGCAGCGAGCTGCGGGTGATCAGCATCACAATGCCGAGGGCCAGGCCTCCCAGCACGAGACGGCTCCACGCGACCTGCCCGAACGATGTGCCCTCGAGGGCCACCTTCATGAAGAGAAAGCTCGCGCCCCACACGATCCCCATCGCGGCGAACTGGATGCCGGCCGAGAGGTTCGTTGTGCCCTCGGCGGTGCGATGCGTGGTGCTCATGAGTTCACCGTATTGGCAGATGGGCACTGGCTCTAGCGGGATCTCGACATCGCGGTGACAGACGAGCGCGGGAGCTCGAGCACGCCGCGGTGGTGAGGCCACGGCGTCGGGCGAGAACTCCCGCGCTCGGCGGGGTGCTGCTCTAGATGACCGGCGACTCCGCATCGGTCGCGGGCGGCGTGGCGGTCGCCGTGCGCCCGCTGCCGGCGACGCTAGTGCCGGCGCCGGTGCTGCTGCCGGTGGACTTGGCCGCGAGGCCTCCTCCGATGCCGGCGAGCAATGCGCTGAGGTCGAGGCCGGTGGCCTGCTTGATGACCTCGGGAAGCTCGGTCATGTTCTGCGCCACCGACTTCGTGAGCGCACTCGCGCCCTCGGTCGAGATGATCGAGATGTTGTCGACGTTCGACAGCGGCTCGGCCATGCGGCGGGCGACCTCGGGCATCGCGTCGATCGCCCGCGAGGCCAGCGCCTCGCGACTCAGCAGGTTCTGCGCCTCGGCGAGTGCCTTGACCGCGGCGGCCTCGGCCTCTCCCTTGGCCCGGGTGGCGGCCGCGTTGGCGTTACCGAGGGCGGTGATCGATTCGGCCTCGTTGACGGCCGCGGTGCGTGCTGCCTCTGCCGTCTGCTGGCGGCGGTACACCTCGACATCGACGGACGCCTTCTCGGTGTCGCGATCGGCCTGTGCCTTCTGCACGGCGGCATAGGCCGCGGCCTCGGCGGGCTGGCGAACCTCGATGTTGAGTCGCTGCTCGGCGACCTTGGCCTGCTCGACCACGGCCTCGCGCTCCTTGCCGGCCACGAAGGTGGCCTGCTCGGCACGGGCGAGTTCACCGGCTGCGTTTGCCTCGGCGTTGGCGCGCTCGGTGTCGGCCTTGATCGACGCGACGCGGATGTCGAGCTCGCGCTGGCGCTCTGCCGTGAGCTGCTCGTTCTCGATGCGCGACAGGGCCGCGGCGCGCACGGTCTCTGCCTCGCGCACCTCGGCGATCTGGCGAGCCTGGGCGGCTTCGGCGCGACCGCGGTCGGCGAGGTAGGTCGAGCCCGGGGTCTCGATCTCGCGGATGTTCAGGGTCTCGATCTGCAGGCCCAGCTCGGCGAGCTCGCCCTTGGTCTCGGTCACCGCATCTTGGGCCAGCTGCGCGAAGCTCTTGACGAGCTCGTCGACGGCCCGGCCACCGATGAGTCCACGCAGCGAACCTTCGAGCGACTGCTGCACGATCTCGGGCAGCTTCGCCTGCTGCAGCAGGTAGCGCTGGGCGGCGCGACGCACGCCGTCTTCGCTGCCGGTGACCTTGAAGTTGACCGTGGCCTTCACCGAGGTGCGAATGAAGTTGCTGTCGATCGCCGTCACATCGACCGAGGTCTGGTACTGCTCGAGCGAGAGCTTGAAGCCCTCCTGGAAGATCGGCCAGATGAACGTGCGGCCACCGATGATGACCTTCTGGGGCGAGGTGATGCCGGAGGCCGCATCCTTCGCGGCGCCGCGGCCGACGACGATGAGCGCCTGGTTCGGCGGAACGCGGCGAATGCGGCTGGCGATGAAGCCGAGCAACGCCACGATGATGACGATGACGACGACCACCGCGACGATGGACGTGTTGCTGCTGATGAAGTCCATGTACTGGGCTTCCTCTCTGTAGGGGGCTGTGGCTCTAGGAGGCGGCGCTGTCTTCGACGACGGCCACGACCTTGACCCGATAGCCGTCTTCTTCGACGACCCGGATGCGCGTCTGCGCAGCGATGGTCGCGTCGCTGATGGCGGGTCGCCGCTCGAGCTCGCGCACGTCATCGAGATTTACTTCTCCGCCGGCGGGCCCGGTGTTCACCGTCGTGAATCCGACGAGGCCGACGGGGGAGTAGTGGCCACCGCTCTCTTGCTTGGCGATGTGGCTGACGAACAGCTGGATGGCGACGAGTGCGACGAGGGCGAGGGCTACCGCGATGACGTAGGTGAGCCAGGTGGGCAGATCATTCGACACCGTGATGACCCCGGCGACCCCGAAGATCGACAGCGCAGCTCCGATCGCGATTCCCGAGACCAGGCCATCGCCTATACCTACGAGATCGAGCAGATCGCCGATGATGATGCTCGTGAGCAGGAGGAGCAAGCCGATCGCGCCGACGATGAGAAACGGAAGCATGCGGCACCTTTCGTGTCGTAGCCCTTCTAGCATGCCCTACTCGGGGGCCATCGGGCCAGGCCGGGTCTGCTCAGTCGTAGACCCGAACCAGCGACCACTCCCGATCTGACACCGACCAGATGACGTCGAAGACGAAGCTCACGCCGAGCTCATTGGTGGCCTGGAATCGCCACCCGCGGATCATGGGCGGGTGCGTGACCCGAGACCAGGCCAGATCTTCGAGAGGGGTGGGCATGTCGGAGACGCGCCAGCGCCGACCATTCCAGACCATGCGCGAGGGCACGTCGTCGTCGACCCACAGGGTGACCGCTTCGGCCGTATACGAGATGCTCATCCGCTCCACTCCTTCGAATATATGTTCGAGTAATGACGAGCATACGCACCCGTTTGCGACACGCCAAAGGCGCGTTTATTTCCCATGGAAACGAGTTTTGTCAAGTCCCAGAAAGCGGCCTCAGAATTTTCTCTACAGTTATGCGGGCCCGCCCTGCGGGGCGCCCGCACGAAGAAAAGAGCAATGGGAAAACTGATCTACGCTCGATCCGAACTCGAGATCGACATCGCCGACCGGGCGCTGCTGCACCTTCAACTCGTCATCGGGGCCAAGCTCCGAAGGGGCGAAAGTTTCTTCTTCTCGTGGAAGGAAGACGTGTCCGTGGGAAGCGGTCGATCGAGCATCTGGCTGACGCCCGCGCTTCCTCTCTACTTTCGCTTCCTCGACTCGAACCTCGGTGCGATCAACCGCGAGTGGCTCGACCTGCTGTCTGCCTCCGCGAACAGCGGACAGGGCCTCGTCTACACCGAGGAGCCCGGTGTTCCGCCGACATGGAAGCCGCGTGGCTATGTATAGACGGATTGTCTCTCTCTGCGAAGTCGCCCACTAGACCTGTTGCACCGGGCGCTCCGCGACGTACCCTATGCAGGTCACCGAGCAACTGGAGTAATCACATGGACGACGCCGAGGAGCACGACGAGAACCCGCCCTCGCCTGCGCGGGCACGTCGGTCGATGAACTCGAAGGCGCTGCCTTACGGAACCGAAGAGATGTCGGGATTCTTCTCCGACGAGTGGGATTCGGGCTGGGAGATCAACCACACGGTCGTACCTCCGCGCTGATCAGTCCTCGCGCGGCGTCTGGCTCGCGCGCAGCCCGCTGGAACCCAGGAGGCCGTCGACATCCACCCGGATGACGACACGCGCCGGATTGACCCGGGGTTGCCGGTACCGGACCGCGTACCGGGCGACGGCATCCGCGACGGCCTCGGGATCGCGCTCGATGCGAGCCGGCCCAGACAGGGTCAGCCAACGGATGCCGTCGACCTGGCTGACGGTTGCGTGGCCGGCGCGCTCGATGTTGCGCACCTTCTGGGTGCCGTCGCCGGTGATGATGCGCAGCACGCCGTCGGCGTAGGTGAATCCCACGGGCACGGAGTGGATGCTGCCACTGGGAGAGATGGTCGACAGGATGGCCAGATGCCTCTCGGTGACGAACTGCTGTCCCTCGGCGGTCAGGTCGGCTGATGTGCTCATGATCCACAGGCTACGTCAGGTGCATGTGGATGCCTGACGGGCATACTGGGCGGGTGGACGATCAGCGACGGACAGTGTTCCAGACCAGCCTCATGAGCGCCCTGCTCGACGGCGTCTACGACGGCGATCTGACTGTGGGCGAGCTGCTCGAGCACGGCAACTTCGGACTCGGAACGTTCAATGCGCTCGACGGCGAGATGCTGGTACTCGACGGGGTATGCCACCGGCTGCGCGCCGACGGCTCGGTGGAACGGGCATCCGCCGCCGACCTCACGCCGTTCGCCGTGGTGATGCCGTTCGAGCCGGTGACCGGATTCGATGTCACCAGTCGTATGTCTCGAACGGATGTGGTGGCCCGCATCATCGAGCTCGAGGACTCGCAGAACTATCTGTTCGCCGTTCGGGTGACGGGCCGCTTCGAGTCGGTGACGACGCGCACGGTCAGGCGCCAGGAGAAGCCGTATCCGCCCATGCGCGAGGCGGTGAAAGACGAGGCGATCGTGTCGTTCGAATCGATCACGGGCACGGTCGCGGGGTTCCGCACTCCGCTGTACGAGCGCGGGATCGGCGTTCCCGGAGGGCATGTGCACTTCATCGACGATGAACTCTCGACGGGCGGGCACGTGCTCGACTTCGTACTCGAGCACGGGCGCGTAGACATCTGCAAGGGCAGCGATCTACAACTGCGGCTGCCGCTCAGTACATCGTTCAAAGAAGCCGATCTCGATCCCGCCGATCTCGACGACCAGGTGCGCAACACGGAGAACCGCTCGCCTCGGGGGCGTTAGCGGATTCCTGACGTCAGGGGCCGCCGCGCCAGTGGTCGATGCGGTGGTTGTCGGGTGTGAATCCGTGGGCGACGCCCCAGAGAACCGCCTGGGTTCGACTCGTCGCCCCGATCTTGCGGTAGATGCTGCGGATGTAGCTCTTGACGGTGTTGGGGCTGAGATAGGTGAGTCGCGCCACCTCGGCATTGCTCTTGCCCTGAGTGATCAGGGCGAGGATCTCTGATTCGCGGTCGGCGATGCCCTCGCTGCGACCGGGCCAGTCGAGACCGGATGCCGGACTCGCCCGCCGAGGCGGCTCGCTGATCACTGTTTCACCGGCGTGAATACGCTCGAGCGATGCCACAAGCTCGCGGGCGGGCAGCGTCTTCGAGAGGTAACCGTGGACTCCCTGCTGCTGTGCGCCTGCGACGAGATCGGGATGGAAGTTCCAGGTGTACATCACCACCTTGCCCGCGCGGGGGTTGCCGACGAGGGCGCTGATCTCGTCGTGGTCGGACTCTGGCTGGGCGAACGAGTCGTACATCACGATGTCGACGGTGTCGCTGAGGCCTTTGGTGGCGTCGATCTCTGCGACGACCACGCGCTCGGAGTACGAGTCGAACATGTGCGCGAGACCGACGAGGACCACGTCGTAGTCGTCGACGAGCGCGACCGTGAGGGGTCGAGTGCTCGTCGATGTCATGGGTAGAACTTACACCCCTAGGGGTGTGTTTGGCCGCCCCTTTTGCTGGTTGATTGGGATCACCGCTCGGCACCGGGCGGCGACACCGTGCATTCACAACGCACTTCACCTGAAGAGGTCATCATCATGCTCGGACTCATCATCAGCATTCTCGTCGTCGGCATCATCGCTGGCGCCATCGCTCGTCTCGTTGTTCCCGGCAAGCAGAACCTGTCGATCGGAATGACGATCGTGCTCGGCGTCGTCGGCTCGTTCGTCGGAGGATTCCTCGGCTTCCTGATCTTCGGTGCCGACGCGCAGGAGGGGTTCTTCCAGCCCGCCGGCATCATCGGATCGATCATCGGCGCGATCATCGTGCTGATCATCTGGATCCAGGTGCGCGGCCGTGGTGCTGCCCGCCGCTAGTAGGCCCAGTAGCAACAGAAACGCCCGCCGGAACTCGAAGTTCTGACGGGCGTTTCTCGTGAGAGCGGATGACGGGAATCGAACCCGCGCTATCAGCTTGGGAAGCTGAAGTTCTACCATTGAACTACATCCGCGTGGCCTGCTTTCGAGCCGCAGGCATCCATAGCCTAACCGACGATCCGCGGCGCAGCACGACCCTTCAGAGCCGTGCGACCTCGACCACGATGTCGTCGACCGCCTTGTCATGCCAGCCGCGCAGCAGCTTCGACGAATCCCAGAAGACGGATGCGTAGGGCAGCCACGCGGTGAGCGCGGTTCCGATCGCGAAGGCCGCGAGAATCAGCTCGCGCAGCAGCGCCCGGCCGAATCCGATAGCGCCGGGGGATGAGTATCCCGTGACCTCGATGCGCATGATGCGCTTTCCGGGGGAGGCTCCGCGGGTGCCGACCACCCACGCCACGACCACGAACCAGGCGAGACTCACAACGACGACTCCGGCGAGGGCCAGGGCGACGACGAGTGCACCCTTCTCCGGGCTCGACGAGGCCGCAGCGGTCGCGGGCCATACGAAGAGCAGAGACGCCGCGGTGGTGATGAGAATCGTGATGGCCCTGTCGATGAGAAACGCCCCCGCGCGACGACCGAGGGGAGCCGGCTCACGCGTCGTCGGTTTCGTCGGAACGGGGCGCCATCCCGGATCGCCCGGCGGTCCGTTCGGCGCCTCCGTCGGCGTCGACACCGGATGCGACGGGTCGGCCGCCCAGTCGAACACCGGCACGGCCGCGGGCTGGGCCGGCGCCTCCACCAGGGCGGGCGGCATCGACACGACGAGGCCGGCGTCGGCCATGACCACGGGAACCGGCGCGGTGAATCCCGACGTGACGGGCGCGGCGCGGGGCTCCGTCACGGGCTCGGGTGCCGGCCCGGCGTCAGAGAGTGAGAACTCGATCGGCTCGGGGCGCGGATCGTCTGCGCGAACTCCGAAGCGGTCGGCGAGTTGTGTGTCGACGACCTCGCCGAGCAGTTCGAGCAGATCGACGAGGTGCTCCTGCACCACCGGGTCGCCGCTCGCCACGGCGATCGACGCGCCCCGCGCATCCGATTCGGCCGCACGGTCGACGTCGCTCGCACGCGTGGACGTGCCGAGCACGCGCATGCAGGTGCTCCAGAGATCGTCGACCGTGCTCACGCTCAGCTTGTCGACGATCTCGCGGCCGATGCGCACGCGGGCATCGTCGCCGAGTCGATCGAGGGCTGCAGGCCATGCCTCGCGCCGTGACTCGTCGGCGAGTGCGGGATGCCGCCCCGCACGGATCTCACCGAGCACCACATTCTGCACGCTCGTGAGAAGGGCCGCCCAGAGCGGATCGGAGTCGAGCCCCGAGAGTTCGGAAGGAAGCGTCGATCGGGCCGAGAGCGCCCGGGAGAACTGGTCGGCGGCATCCATGCGACCACCATAGTGCGAGCGCTCATCAGCCTGGCAGGGGTGTGCACTGGCTAGGCTATGGCCGTGCTGCTATCCGATCGTGACATCAAGGCCGAACTCGACGAGGGCCGCATCGGCCTCGACCCCTACCAGCCCGAGCTGATCCAACCGTCGAGCATCGACGTGCGCCTCGACCGCTTCTTCAGGCTGTTCGACAACCACAAGTACCCCTTCATCGACCCGGCCGAGGATCAGCCCGAACTCACGCGGCTGATCGAGGCCAAGGCAGACGAGCCGTTCATCCTGCACCCGGGCGAGTTCGTGCTGGGCTCCACCTTCGAGCTCGTCACGCTGCCCGACGACGTGGCAGCGCGGCTCGAAGGAAAGAGCTCGCTCGGCCGCCTCGGACTGCTCACGCACTCGACCGCGGGGTTCATCGACCCCGGATTCTCGGGTCACGTGACCCTCGAGCTGTCGAATGTGGCGACGCTGCCGATCAAGCTCTGGCCCGGAATGAAGATCGGCCAGCTCTGCTTCTTCCGTCTGTCGAGCCCTGCGGAGAAGCCCTACGGATCGACGGAGTACGGCTCGCGCTACCAGGGTCAGCGTGGCCCGACGGCCTCGCGCTCGCACCTGAACTTTCACCGCACCGACGTCTCGCGCGACTAGGGCGAGGCGCGTGCGCGCCTGTGGGCGCATCCGCTGCTGGCCGGCCGGGCGCGGGTGCGCCCATGAGGCGCGGATGCCGCGGGCTAGGTTCGCGAGACGGGCGCAGCCGTGCTCTGGCGCTCGATCAGGCTCGTCGGGATGACGGCGACGCCGCGCGAGGCGCCGGATCCGTCGATCTGATCGAGGAGCTTCTCGAGGCACAGGCGGCCCACCGCGCTGAAGTCCTGGTGCACGGTCGTGAGGGGCGGCCAGAACGAGCTGGCCTCCTGCATGTCGTCGAAACCGACGACGCTGATGCGGCCAGGAACGTCGATGTCGTTCTCGTGGAAGGCGCGCATCAGGCCGAGTGCCATCTGATCGTTCGCAGCGAAGACGGCGGTGACGTCGTCTCGTTTCGCCAGTTCGAGACCGCAGAGGTAGCCGGAGTTCGCGGTCCAATCTCCGATCAGCACCTCGGGCACCTCGGCGCCCGCCGCGATCAGCGTCGCCTGCCACGACTCGCGACGGCGCGATGCGCTGAACGAATCCTTCGGCCCGGAGACATGCCAGACGGTCTGGTGGCCGAGCTCGAGAAGGTGCTGGGTCGCGTCGCGAGCGCCCGACGCCTGATCGGTGTCGACGACGCTGTACTTGTCGCCCGCGTCGGAGTCGACGATCACCACGGGCAGGCCGGTGGGCAGCGAGACATCCGATCGGTCGAGGATGTGGGATTCGACGATCACGATCACCCCGTCGACGGCGTGTTCACCGAGGCGGCTGAATGCACCGAGCAACTCCACCTGCGTCGGCAGGGCGATGGGGATGAGGGTGATGGAGTAGCCCGCCTGTGCCGCGGCGGTCGCGATCGCGTCGAGGGTGCGCATGTTGCCGAAGGTCGACAGGGTGAACATGATCACGCCGATCGACTTGAAGCGCCCCGTCTTCAGAGCACGAGCCGCGCTGTTGGGTCGGTAGCCGATCTCGTTCATCGCTGCCACGACTCTGTCTTTGGTCGACGGGTCTACGTTGGTCATGCCGTTCGCCACCCGTGAGACGGTCTGGGCGGAGACTCCTGCGATGGCCGCGACGTCGGCCATCGATGGTCCGCGCGTGCGGCGCTGCTGCGCATCGAAGACCACATTGTCTGACCGAGAGTTCACTGTTCCCCGAAATCTGCACGCGATAAATCACAGCCGCGCGTGCTATTTGTTTACGTAAACATGCTAGCGTGATCGAATCGTGTTTGCGTAAACATCTGACCTAGCGGATGAGCGCTCACCCCCCGACGCGAGACTCAAGAGAAGAATGAGAATGTGAAATGACGACGGTGTCACAGGATCCGCCCCGGGCGGTCGCGCCCCGGCTGGGCCGAGGCTCGGCCTCGCAGAAGGCGAAGCGCGATTGGACAGGCTGGAAGTTCATCGGCCCGTTCATGCTCATCTTCGCGTTCGTGCTGGTAGCCCCGGTCGTCTACTCGATCTACCTGAGCTTCTTCAAAGACCAGCTCGTCGGCGGCAACTCCTTCGTGGGGTTCGCGAACTACATCCAGGTGCTCGGCGACTCCAAGTTCTGGGAGTCGCTCGGTCGGGTGTCGATCTTCCTCGTGGTGCAGGTTCCCATCATGCTGCTGCTCGCCTTGTTCGCCGCCCTCGCGATCGACAGTGCGCGTCTGCACTTCCCGGCGTTCTTCCGCATCGGCATCTTCCTGCCCTACGCGGTGCCTGCCGTCGTGGCGACGCTCATGTGGGGATTCATGTACGGGATCCGCTTCGGTCTCGTCGCCAACATCAACGACTTCTTCGGGATCTCGCTGCCCGACCCGCTCTCGAACGAATGGGTGCTGGCCTCGATCGGCAACATCGTCACGTGGGAGTTCGTCGGCTACAACATGCTGCTCTTCTATGCGGCTCTCCGAGTCATTCCGACCGATCTCTACGAGGCGGCGGAGCTCGACGGCGCCAACCACCTGCGCATCATCCGCAACATCAAGCTGCCCGCCCTCAGGCCAGCCATCGTGATCGGAACCATCTTCTCGATCATCGGCAGCTTCCAGCTCTTCAACGAGCCGAACATCCTGAAGCCTCTGGCGAAGAACACCATCGTCACCTCGTTCACGCCCAACATGTACGCCTATAACCTGTCGTTCTCGGGCCAGCAGTACAACTACGCGGCCACCATCGCCATCGTCATGGGCGTCGCCACCGCCGTGATCGCACTCGTCGTGCAAAACCGCGGCTCGCGAAAGGAGGTCTGAGATGACCCAGGCCACGATCTCCGTCCCGTCAGCAGACTCCCGACCGGGCAAACGAACCTCGTCGCGAGCGACGAGGCACACGCGTTCACTCAAGGGCCGTGGCGTTCACCAGCGCCGGTCTATTCTGCTCACCATCGTCATGGCCGTCATGGTCGTGTACGCGCTCTTCCCGCTGTTCTGGCTGTTCGTCAGCTCGACCAAGACCCAGTCCGAGCTGCTCAGCTCGTTCGGTCTCTGGTTCAGCGGAGACTTCTCACTGTTCGACAACATCTCGCAGACCCTCACCTACGGCAACGGCGAGTTCGTGCGCTGGTTCGGCAACACACTGCTGTACGTGGTGGTAGGCGCCGGCGGAGCCACCCTGCTCGCCGCTCTCGGCGGCTACGGGCTCGCCAAGTTCAACTTCCCCGGTAAGAAGCTCGTCTTCGCCGTCGTCCTCGGCGCCGTCGCCATCCCGGGCACGGCCCTGGCGGTTCCGACCTTCCTGATGTTCAGCCAGCTGGGCCTGACCAACACGCCGTGGTCGATCATCCTGCCCTCGCTGATCAGCCCGTTCGGCCTCTACCTGATCTGGACCTACGCCCTCGACGCGGTGCCGACCGAGGTGCTTGAGGCGGCGCGCATGGATGGGGCCGGCGAGATGCGCACGTTCTTCACCATCTCACTGCGCCTACTGACCCCGGGCATCGTCACGGTTCTGCTGTTCACCGTGGTGGCGACGTGGAACAACTACTTCCTGCCCCTGATCATGCTGTCCGAGCCCACCTGGTACCCGCTCACGGTCGGGCTGAACCAGTGGAACCAGCAGTCGCAGACGGTCGGCGGTGACGCCATCTACAACCTGGTCGTCACGGGATCGCTGCTCACGATCGTTCCGATCATCGTGGCGTTCCTGTTCCTGCAGAAGTACTGGCAGTCGGGTCTCACCGCCGGAAGCGTCAAGGCGTGATCCACCTACTCGTCCCATCCCCCGCATCACCTGTTCAACACACAAGGAAGTGAAAGGCACATCATGAAGATTCGCAGCACACGACGCCTCCGTCGGGGCGCCGCCGCCCTCACGGGCGTCCTCGCCCTGGGCCTCGCCCTCTCGGCCTGCTCCTCGGCTGGCGGAAGCGCCGAGACCGGCAACGCCGACGACATCGCCAAGGCTCTCGACACCGAGACGACGATCACCGTCTGGGCCTGGGCCCCGGCCGTCGAGCAGATCGCCAAGGACTTCGAGAAGGAGCACCCGAAGATCACGGTCAAGGTCGTCAACGCCGGAACCGGCAACGACCAGTACGTGAAGCTGCAGAACGCGATCAAGGCCGGATCGGGTGCGCCCGACGTCGCCCAGATCGAGTACTACGCCCTGCCCCAGTTCGCACTCAGCGACTCGCTCGTCGATCTGAAGGGCTTCGGGTTCGACTCCTTCGCCGACAAATACACCGACAGCACCTGGAACTCGGTCAGCCTGAACGACGGCGTCTACGCCCTCCCGCAGGATTCCGGCCCCATGGCGCTGTTCTACAACAAGGCCGTCTTCGACCAGTACGGCATCGCCGTGCCGACCACGTGGGATGAGTACGTCGCCGCGGCCAAGCAGCTGCACGCCGCAGACCCTACGAAGTACATCACCAATGACACCGGCGACGCGGGCTTCACCACGAGCATGATCTGGCAGGCGGGCGGCCAGCCGTACAAGACCGAGAAGTCGACCGATGTCTCGATCAACCTGCAGGATGAGGGCTCGAAGAAGTTCGCCGACACCTGGAGCCAGCTCGTCGAGGGCGGACTCGTCTCGCCCATCACCTCGTGGAGCGACGAGTGGTACAAGGGACTCGGCGATGGCAGCATCGCGACCCTCACCATCGGTGCCTGGATGCCCGGAAACCTCGAGTCGGGCGTCGCACAGGCCTCCGGCGACTGGCGCGTAGCCCCCATGCCCACGTGGGAGAAGGGACAGGCAGCCAGCGCCGAGAACGGCGGAGGCGGCGACGCGATCCTGAAGCAGAGCAAGAACAAGCTCGCCGCAGCCGGGTTCCTGCAGTACATGAACGAGGGCGACGGAACGCAGACGTCGATCGCCAAGGGCGGCTTCCCCTCTACCGTCGCCGACCTCAACAACGACTCGTTCCTGAACTACGAGAGCCCCTACTTCGGTGGTCAGAAGATCAACCAGGTTCTGGTGCAGTCGTCGAAAGACGTCGTGAAGGGATGGCAGTACCTGCCCTTCCAGGTCTACTCGAACAGCATCTTCAACGACACCGTCGGCAAGTCCTACGCCGACAAGTCCGACCTGAACACCGGACTCGAGGCGTGGCAGAAGGCCACGGCCGACTACGGAAACGAACAGGGCTTCACCGTCAAGACCGGTAACTAGCTCCTCGTCCTGCGGCCCCCGTCAGTGCGCTGGCGGGGGCCGTCTTCACGCACACCCGAAAGAGAATCCTCCGTGGCCCACGCCCGCGTCACCGTCACCCCGTCCGACATCATCGCCCCGGTGTCGCCCCGCCTGTTCGGCTCCTTCGTCGAGCACATGGGCCGCGCCGTCTACACCGGAATCTACGAGCCGGGTCATCCCACGGCGAACGAGCAGGGGTTCCGAGGCGACGTGCTCGAGTTGGTGCGCGAACTCGGGGCCACCGTCATCCGGTACCCCGGGGGCAACTTCGTCTCGGGGTTCCGTTGGGAAGACAGCGTGGGGCCGGTCTCAGAACGACCCACGCGGCTCGAGGTGGCCTGGCACAGCGTCGAAAGCAACCAGGTGGGCCTGCACGAGTTCGCCGAGTGGGCCGAGACGGCCGGCGTGGAGGTCATGAATGCGGTCAACCTCGGCACCCGCGGCATAGAAGAGGCAGCCTCGCTTCTCGAATACAGCAACCACCCCTCCGGCACGACGCTCGCCGAACAGCGCCGTGGCAACGGTCGCGACGAGCCTTTCGGCATCACGCTCTGGTGCCTCGGCAACGAGATGGACGGGCCGTGGCAGATCGGCCACAAGACGGCGGATGAGTACGGCCGGCTCGCCGCCGAGACCGGCCGGGTCATGAAGTGGATCGACCCGACGATCGAGCTCGTCGCCGCGGGGAGCTCGAACGCCGACATGCCCACTTTCGGCACGTGGGAGAAGACGGTGCTCGAGCACGGCATCGACGTCTTCGACCACATCTCGCTGCACGCTTATTACGAGGAGAACGGCGATCTCGAGAGTTTCTTGGCATCTGGCGTCGGACTCGATCGCTACATCCGCACGGTGGCCGACATCATCCGCGACACCCTCGACGCGCACGGCTCCGAGCGCACGATCGGCATCAGCGTCGACGAGTGGAATGTGTGGAACCAGACCCGCTTCAACGAGGTGGACAAGCCGCCGCTCTTCGCCGGTGACTGGAAGAATCACCCGCGCATCATCGAAGACGAGTACACCGTGACCGATGCCGTCGTGGTGGGCAGCCTGCTCATGTCGTTGTTGCGCAACTCCGACGTGGTGAGCATGGCCAATCTCGCCCAGCTCGTGAACGTAATCGCCCCCATCCGATCGGAGCCGAACGGGCCCGCCTGGCGACAGACCACCTTCCATCCGTTCGCTCTGACAGCACGCTTCGCGACCGGCGACGTGGTGAGCACACGCGTGCATTCGGATCGGCAGCACACGTCGAAGTACGGAGACGTCTCGCTACTCGACGTGATCGCGCTGACCGAGGCAGACGAGATGACCCTGCTTCTCGTGAACCGCTCGACGACCGACCCCCTCGAGGTGTCGATCGACGTCGAGGGCGCGCCCATCGCATCCGTTCTGTACGAGCGCACGCTCGGCGTGCCGACAGGCCGCGACCGGCACGCGAGCAATACGCAGGCCGACCCGGATGCCGTGCTCGCGCTCGACCTCGGCATCGTGACGGTCGACGACGGCAGGGCGAAGGCGATTCTGCCCGCACTGTCGTGGTCGATCGTGCGGTTCGCCACTGCTCGACCTTCGCTGACGACCTCGACCTGGGGGAACGACAATGCCTGACTTCCGCATCGGCGACGCCGACTTTCTTCTCGACGGTGAGCCGTTCCGCGTCCTCGCGGGCGCGCTGCATTACTTCCGAGTGCACCCCGACTACTGGGCCGATCGCATCCACAAGGCCAAGCTCATGGGCCTCAACACGATCGAGACCTACGTGGCGTGGAACGAACACTCGCCGACCCGGGGCACGTTCGACACGAGCGGCGGACTCGACCTGGGCCGTTTCCTCGACCTCGTGGCGGCCGAGGGCATGTACGCGATCGTTCGTCCCGGCCCGTTCATCTGTGCCGAGTGGGACAACGGCGGATTCCCCGGCTGGCTGTTCAGCGACCCCGCCGTGGGCGTGCGTCGCGACGAGCCGCTGTACATGGCTGCGGTCTCCGAGTACTTCGCCGAGCTGCTGCCGATCGTGGCCTCACGCCAGATCGATCGTGGCGGGCCCGTGATCCTCATGCAGATCGAGAACGAATACGGCGCCTACGGCGATGACAAGAGCTACCTCAGAAAGCTGGTCGATCTGACGCGGGCGGGCGGCATCACCGTGCCGTTCACCACCATCGATCAGCCCACCGACCAGATGCTCGCCGACGGCAGCCTGCCCGAACTGCACAAGACGGGGTCTTTCGGCTCTCGCGCGGCCGAGCGACTCGCCACCCTGCGCTCGCACCAGAAGACCGGGCCGTTGATGTGCGCCGAGTTCTGGGACGGGTGGTTCGACCACTGGGGCGCGCACCACCACGTGACCGACGCCCAGGATTCGGCGCGCGAGCTCGATGCTCTGCTGGCGGCCGGCGCGTCGGTGAACATTTACATGTTCCACGGCGGCACCAACTTCGGCTTCACGAACGGCGCGAACGACAAGGGCGTCTTCCAGCCCACGGTCACGAGCTACGACTACGACGCTCCGCTCACGGAGTCCGGGGATCCCGGAGCCAAGTTCTGGGCCTTCCGCGAGGTCATCTCTCGCTACGCCCCTGTTCCCGACGAGGTTCCCCAGGTCGGCGGGCCTGCCGCCGAGATCGAGGTCGTGCTCGACGAGCGGGTGTCGCTGTGGGATGCCGCCGGCCGACTCGGCGAGACAGTGGCGGTCGACGCCCTGCCCACCATGGACGAGCGGGCGCAGTTCAGGGGTTTCGCACTGTACACCGCCGAGCTCGACGCGGTCGCGGCTGCCGAGTCGTCGGCGGGTCGGGTGCTCACGGTCGGCGAGGTGCGTGACAGGGCGCAGGTGTTCATCGACCGCGACCCGGTGGGTGTGCTGCAGCGAGACCACCATGACGTCAGCCTCAGCCTGCCCGCCTCTTCGGGCGCGGCTTCGCTCTCGATCCTCGTCGAGGACCAGGGTCGAGTGAACTACGGCCCCCGCATCGGCGAGCACAAGGGCCTCATCGGGGGAGTATCGATCAGCGGCGAGGAGGTCAGAGGCTGGAGCGTGCTCGAGCTCGGCTTCGACACCGTGGTGTCGGGAGCGACGGACCTCTACGCGCCACTCGAGGCCGCAGAAGCGGTGTTCGGACCCTCGTTCGTGCGCGGCGGCTTCGCTGCGCCAGCCGGCCGTGACCTGTTCCTGAGCATCGAGGGGTGGGGCAAGGGGCAGGCGTTCGTGAACGGCTTCAACCTGGGCCGCTACTGGAGCCGCGGGCCGGGGACCACTCTCTACGTTCCCGGCGCCCTCGTTCGCGAGGGTCGCAACGAGCTCGTGCTGTTCGAACTGCACGGCGCGGCCCTCAACGTGGCGCGCTTCGTCGCCTCGCCGCAGCTGGGGCACACCGACTTCTGACTCGGCGGCGGGTCGTTCGACGAGGCGGCTACTCGGGGCGGCTACTCGGGTCGGTTCGCCGGGTCGGTCGCCAGGTCGTGGCTGGCCCGGTCGACCACGTCGGCCAGCTCATCGGTGAGCAGCAGCTCGCGTCGAAGGTGGCGGGTGCGGTAGACGGCCCGGCCGATCATGTGCGCGGCCACGGGGGCCGTGAGCATCTGGAACAGCATCACCAGGAACAGGGTCGAGACGGTGGCCCAGTTTCGCTGATCCAGGCCCACGGCGAGCAGGATGAACGCCAGGCCCGCGATCTGCGGCTTGGTGGCCGCGTGCATGCGAGAGAGCGCGTCGGGAAACCGCAGGAGCCCGACGCCGGCCGCGAGGCTCAGCAGCGCTCCGATGAGCAGGCACACCGAGGCGGCCAATTCGAACCAGTCGTCGACGGTCATTTCTCGCCTCCCGCCAGCTCGTCGAGCGAGGGATCCAAGGGCGATGTTCCCTCGTTGGTCTTGTTCGTCTCGGCGTCTTTCTGCTTCGTCGCGAAGCGGGCGACGCTCACCGAACCGACGAAGGCGAACATCGCCAGAACCAGGGCGACGGGCAGCGTTCGCGTGTGGTGGTTGTAGACCATCTCTGCTCCCAGCACGCAGATGAGCGTCGAGAGCAGCATGTCGGCGGCGACCATGCGATCGAGGATCGAGGGTCCGCGCCAGATGCGCACAACAGCGAACAGGGCCGCTACGGCGAACAGGGCACCGGCGATGTAGACGATGATGTTCATTCTGGATAGCCTCCCTCGCTCGGGTACTGCTCGACCGGAATGACCGGGTGCCGCTCTTCCCACGCTCGCTGGCGTCGTCCTGACACGATCGGTCCGAGCGACCGTTCGGCCCGCGACATGTTGACGCGGCGTACGTCGTCGCGAGAGCCGATCGCCCGCACGATGCGCTCTTCCACTGCGATCACGTTGGCTCGGGCCTTCTCCACGTCGTCTGCTGTCTCGGTGCCGAGAACGTGCAGATACAGGATGTCGTCCTGCCGGTCGGCCTCGACGATCAGCGAGCCGGGCACGAGCGAGACGGCCAGCGCGGTGAGCGTGAGGCTCAGGTCGGACTTGGTCGACAGCTGCACCGCGACGATGGAACTTGTGGGCACCCGACGCGGATCGACGGCCAGCCACGCCACCTGGAACGATGCGCGCACCAGGTCGAAGAGGAAGTGCCCGATGAAGACGACGAGTCCCACAGGGTGGATCCGGTCGGGCAGTTCGACGGGCGGCAGGTAGAACACGCGCGTGATGAGCAGGGCGAGGACGAGACCCGTGACGATGCTGAGCACCGACACCTGATCCCACAGGAAGAGCCAGAGCACCACGAGCCAGATCAGCAGCGGAACCTGGCGCCAGATCGATCCACGTACGCCGCTCACGACACGCCTCCCTCGGGGAAGACCAGTGAGATGTAGTCGGTGGGCTGCTCGAGATTCTCGGCCGCGCGAGTCGCCATCGAGTACAGGGGCCCTGCGAACACGGTGAGGGCGACGCTCACCGTGACCATGGCCACGGTCGCCCCGATCATGATGCGCGGAGACGCCTTCGTCTCTTGCACGTCCGAAGCCTCCTCCGGCGCCTCCTCGATGCGATCGAGCGCCGGCGACTCCTCTTCGTGCGCCTCGCGCTTCGGTCGCCAGAATGCCAGGCTCCACGCTCGCATGAGCGCGTAGAGGGTCAGCAGAGAGGTGAGTGCGCCCGCACCGATCAGCACCCAGATGAGCGGCGACGGTGCCTGCGCTCCCGCCTCGAACAGGCCCAGCTTGCCGATGAATCCAGAGAAGGGCGGGATGCCGCCGAGGTTGAGGGCCGGAATGAAGAACAGCACGGCGATGACCGGCGATGCCTTGAGCAGGCCTCCGAGTCGGTTGAGTGCCGTTGTTCCGCCCTGCCGCTCGACGAGTCCCGTTGCCAGGAAGAGGGTGGTCTGCACGGTGATGTGGTGGATCACGTAGTAGATCGTCGCGCCCATGCCGGCGACGGTTCCGATCGCGATGCCGAAGATCATGTAACCGATGTGGCTGACCAGCGTGAACGACAGCATCCGCTTGATGTCTGATTGCGCGACGGCGCCCAGGATGCCGATCACCAGTGTCAGCAGCGCGACGACGAGCAGCACCGTCTGAAGCGTGTTGCCGGGAAACAGGATCGTCTCCGTGCGGATGATCGCGTAGACGCCGACCTTGGTGAGCAGGCCCGCGAACACGGCGGTGACCGGAGCAGGGGCGGTGGGATACGAGTCGGGCAGCCAGAACGACAGGGGGAAGACGGCCGCCTTGATGCCGAAGGCCACGAGCAGCATGATCTGAAGCACCAGCTGGATGTCGGCGGGCAGCTCGCCGAGGCGCACCGACAGCTGGGCGATGTTCACGGTTCCGGTCGCGCCGTAGATCATTGCGATCGAGGCGAGGAACAGCATCGACGACACGAGACTCACGATGATGTACGTGATGCCGGCCTTGATGCGCGCCTGCGTTCCACCCAGCGTGAGGAGCACGTAGCTCGCCACGAGCAGGATCTCGAAGCTGACGTAGAGGTTGAACAGGTCGCCCGCGATGAAGGCGTTGAAGACGCCCGCCGCCAGGATCAGATAGCTCGGGTGATAGATCGACACGGGAGTCTCGCGGTCGCCGTCGGCCATGCCCTGGCCCACCGAGAACACGAGAACGCAGAGCAGCACGATCGATGAGATCAGCAGCATGAGGGCCGAGAGCCTGTCGACCACCAGCACGATTCCGAAGGGAGCCGACCAGCCGCCCACCTCGACCGCGTGGCCGCCGGTCTGATCGGTGAGATAGACGAGCGCGGCGCTCGTGAGCACGACGAGTGACAGCACGGTGATCGAGAACGTGACCTGCAGTCTCGGCCGGCGTCCCGCGACGAGCGCGCCGGCGGCTCCGATAAGGGGAAGCAGGACGACGAGCGGAATGAGCGAATTCATCAGAGCACTCACGAGGTCTTCGCCTCCGCTCGCCCTTCGAATTCGGTGTCTTCGCCCGAGCCGTCTTCGGCCTCGTTGCTCTCCTCGTCATCCATCGAACTGTCGGCGCCGCCCACGGCCACGTCGGCCTCGTCACTCGTGATGACGTCGGCCCGCGCGATGCGCCACGAGCGGTAGATGAGGGCGAGCAAGAAGGCGGAGACACCGAAGGTGATGACGATCGCGGTCAGGATGAGTGCTTCTGGCAGAGGGTCGTGCATCTCGGATGGCTCGACTCCGTCGGCCACGATCGGGGCGACGCCCGCCGGCCCCGCGATGATCAGGATGAGCAGATTGGTCGCGTTGCCCACCAACAGGAAGCCGAGCAGCATGCGGGTCATGCTGCGCCCGAGCAGCAGATAGACCCCGCCGGCGTACAGCACGGCCATGAGCAGGATCAGAACCAGGGAGGCGCTCATCGGGGGCTCCTCTCGGTGGCGTTCTCGGCATCGGTTTCGGTGGCGGCCGGCGTATCGGGGGTGGGCTCGTGGGGCGTGTGGCTCAGAGTGTTCACCTCGTGGGCACCGGGAATGCCATCGTCGGGCGAGCTCTCGTCGCCGTGGTCTTCTTCTTGCTGCCTGTCGATCTCGGCACCGAGGCTGCGGAGGATGTCGAGTGCGAGACCGACGACGACGAGGTAGACGCCGATGTCGAACAGTGTCGAGGTGACGAACTCGATGTGGCCGATCACCGGCAGCTCGGCCTCGAACCACGTCGAGGTGAGCGCGTCGACGCCGAAGAAGATCGGCACGAGTGCGGTGCCGCCCGCGAAGAGTACACCGAAGCCGAGCAGCTTTCCGGCATCGATGGGCGCGGCCTCGCCGAGTTCGAAGCGCCCGGCTGCAAGGTAACGGGCGACGAAGGCGAGCCCCGCGACGAGGCCTCCCGCGAAACCGCCGCCGGGGATGTTGTGGCCGGCGAACAGCAGGTAGACCGACACGACGATGGCCGAGTGGAACAGCAACCGCACGACGACCTCGAGAATGATCGACCTGTTCTCGGGCGCGAGCGTCTTACCCGCGAGCAGCCAGGGGGTGCGCTGGTTGCCCTTCTCCTGCGACGGGGCGGCTCCGTCGGGGGTGGCGCCGGCGCTCGCGGTCGCCTCGATCGGCGCCTCGGCCATGCGTGTGCGGCGAGCGAACCAGCGCGGTCGCTCGGTCTCGGGGCCGAGCCTCGGCATGTCGCTGCTGCGGCGAGACAGGAACACGAGACTGGCCACACCGGTGGCGGCCACGACGAGCACGCTCATCTCGCCGAGGGTGTCCCATCCGCGGATGTCGACGAGCAGCACGTTCACGACATTGCGGCCGTGCCCGCCCTCGTAGGCGAGCTCGGGGAATTGCAGCGAGATGGGTTCCGCGATGCGCGAGCCGAGAGCGACGACGGCGACGACGGACATCACGATGCCGACGCCTACCCCGATGACGGCACGCACGATGCGATGCCGGCGACCGTGATCCTGGCCGATGGCCGAGGGCAGCCGGCGCAGTACGAGAACGAAGGTCACCAGCGTGACGGTCTCGACCAGAGCCTGGGTGAGGGCGAGGTCTGCCGCGCCCTGCAGTGCGAAGAGAGCGGCCATGCCATAGCCGGTGACGCCCACCAGGACCACGGCCATGAAGCGCTTGTGGGCACGAGCGGCAGCGATCGTGGCGACGCCCATGACGATCGCGATGGGCAGTTGCGCGGGGGAGTCCCACGGCCTGAACGACCCGGGCAGCTCGCCGACGAGCGCGAGCGCGGTTCCCACCGCGGCCACCAGCACGACGAGGATCGTCGCGACGTAGATGGGGAGCGACCCGGTCTGGGTCAGTCGAGTGAGTCGCACGGCGGCCCGGTCGACGAGGTGCACGACCCGGCTGTAGCCGCGGGCGGAGTCGATCCACGAGGGCACTCGGCTCTGCACAGCGGAGACGCGCGTGCGTGCCGCGAAGAGCGCGAGCCCCAGCACGAGGGTGACGGCCGAGATGCCGAGAGCCGGCTCGACACCGTGCCACAAGGCCAGGTGGGCCGCATCCGGAATCGCGACCGTGTCGCCGGCGGTCGTCGCCGCCTTGCTGGCGGCGAGCGCCTCACCGCTGAGCGGGGCGACGGAGTCGGCGTAACGGCCGAACAGGGGATCGAGCAGGGGCGACGCGATGCCGAGAGCCAGGCTGACCAGGGCCAGGATGGCCGGCGAGACGAGGAAGTCGACGTGCTCGTGCACGAACTCCGCCGGCTCGACGCCGGGCTTTCGCGCGAACGCGCCCCAGATGAAACGGGCTGTGTAGGCGACGGTGAGCACGGATCCGAGGGCGACACCGATCAGGGCGACGAACCCGAGCGGGGCACCGTGCTCTGCGTCTTCGAGCAGAGCGGTGAAGACCGCTTCTTTGGCGACGAAACCGAGCAGGGGCGGCAGCCCGGCCATCGATGCCGCGGCCAGAGTGGCGACGACGGCCAGGAGGGGTGCCTGTCGACCGAGTCCGCTGATCTTGCGCAGGTCGCGCGTGCCGAGGCGGTTGTCGATGATGCCCACGACGAGGAACAGCGTGGCCTTGAAGAGCGCGTGGCCCGTGATGAGCGTGATGCCGGCCAGGGCCGCGTTGCGGGTGCCGTAGCCCACGACCACGGTGAGGAAGCCGAGCTGGCTGACCGTTCCGTAGGCGAGCAGGAGCTTGAGGTCGTGCTGACGGAGCGCGCGCCAGCCGCCGACCAGCATGGTCAGGACGCCGACTGCCACGAGGACCGGCCTCCAGCCGGGGGTGTCGCCGAACGCGGGAACGAGCAGTGCGATGAGGAAGATGCCGGCCTTCACCATCGCCGCCGCGTGCAGATACGCGCTGACCGGTGTCGGCGCGGCCATAGCCGAGGGCAGCCAGAAGTGCAGGGGCACCTGAGCCGACTTGGAGAGGGCGCCGAGGAGCACGAGAAGAACGGCGACCGTGACGAGACCGGATGCCTGGGGCGGGTCGGCGACGATCTGCGACACCCGGGTGGTGCCCGACTCGACGGCCAGGATGACGACGCCCACCAGCATGGCGAGCCCACCGGCCGTGGTCACCAGCAGCGCCTGGAGCGCGGCGCCGCGGCTCTTGCGCTTCGCCGTGTACTGCCCGATGAGCAGATAGGAAAAGACGGTGGTCGCCTCCCAGAACATGAAGAGCACGTAGATGTCGTCGCTGACGACGAGACCGAACATGGCGCCGGCGAAGGCGAGCAGCACTCCGCTGAACCGGCCGAGACCGTCTTCGCCGCGGCGGAAGTAGCGGGCGCAGTAGAGCACGACGAGCGCACCGACACCGGTGACGATGAGAGCCATCGTGAGCGAGAGAGCGTCGAGTCGGAAGGCGAAGGCGAGATCGAGCTGCGGAACCCAGGGGTGCAGTTCGGTCGGGGTCTCGCCTCGCGTCACCGCGGGGACCTGGAAGAGCAGCCAGACGAAGACTGCGGCGGGAACGGCGGCCGCGACCACGAACATCCGCGGGCCGAAGCGGGTGGTGAGCATGGGCAGAAGCAGCCCGGCGAGGGCAAAGCCGACGAGAGAGGTGATCATTGCGGCTCCCTCAGAGGTTCAAGCCGGGGAACGGTTCGCGCCCGGTCGCAAGCGGCCGTGTGGAGCTCCAGTCTACCGGCGCGAGCGAGATGAATGCCCCGAACGGCATAAGTTCCGTGAGATTGTCACCGCGCTGAAGCGGCCGTCTTGCTTTCGCTGAGCAGAGGCAGCTGCAGTGTGAGCCACGGGCTGAACGCCCACGGGGTGCTCGACACGGCCGAGCGCAGTGACTCGGGGTCGACCCAGTTCCACTCTGCGACCTCGTCGGGGCTGCCGACGACCTCGTCGCTCGTCGTGGCCGTGAAGACCGGGCAGATCTCGTATTCGACGATGCCGGATGCGTCGGTGGCCCGGTAGCGGAAGTCGGGCAACACCAGGCTCACACTGTCGAGAGTGATACCGAGCTCGCGTTCCGCCCGGCGTGCGACGGCGTCGGTCATCTCCTCTCCTGGAGCGGGATGGCCGCAGAAAGAGTTGGTCCAGACGCCCGGCCACGCCACCTTGGCGAGCGAGCGTCGCGTCACGAGAATGCGTCCTCGCGCGTCGAAGACATGACACGAGAACGCCAGGTGCAGCGCCGTGTCTGTTGTGTGCACCGTGGCCTTGTCGGCCGTTCCGATCGGTGTTCCCTCCTCAGAAAGGAGAACCACCTGTTCGCGAGAAGACATGGCCTCATTCTGCCAGAACGAGAGAATAGTCAGCCGACTGACTGATTTGGCGCGGATTCTTCGAGCAGGCAGCCGATCATTCTGCAATCCCCCGGTCGCGGCGGATTACTTAGACAGTCTCGTGAGTTAGCCTCGGACTGTGGATACGCATGATCTCGTGGTGGTGACCCAGCGGCGACGGCAGCATGTCGACGCGGTTCTCGACCGTTTCTTCGGGCTCGCGAAGTCGCGCGCTTCAGGTATCGGCCCCCGCTACGTCACCCTCTGGGAGACGCTCGAGAAGAACTCCGCCGGTGGCAAGAGGTTCCGGCCGTCGATGGTGCTGGCGGCGTACGAATCCTTCGGAGGAACCGACTCCGAGACCGCCGCTTACGTGGGAGCGGCCTTCGAGCTGCTGCACACCGCACTCATCGTGCACGACGACGTGATCGACCGCGACTTCATCCGACGAGGTGGTCCCAACGTCTCGGGTAGCTACCGTGATCTCGCCCAGACCGCAGGAATCCCCATTCCCACCGCGGAACACCGTGGGCTCTCGGTGGCCGTCATCGCCGGCGACCTCGCTCTCTTCAATGCGTTCCGTCTGCTCGACCGCAGCGGCGTCGGCGGCGAACTTCGCGAGCGCCTGCACGAGATCCTCGACGAGGCCATGTTCGCCTCAGCCGCGGGCGAACTGCTCGACGTCGATTTCTCCCTTCATCCCGAGCCGCCGTCCGTCGATGACATCGTCGACATGGAGCGGCTCAAGACGGCGGTCTACTCTTTCGAGACTCCGCTGCAGGCCGGGGCGGTGTTGGCAGGAGCAGACGATGCCGCCGTCGAGGCGCTCGGCTCGTTCGGCCGCAATCTCGGCATCGCCTATCAGATCGTCGACGATCTCCTCGGCGTCTTCGGGGACGAGGGCGACACCGGAAAGTCCACACTCGGAGACCTCCGCGAGGGCAAGCGCACCGTTCTGATCGCCTACGCCGCGACCACCGAGCAGTGGTCGGAGATCGAGCCGGTCTTCGGCGACCCCGACCTCGACGAGCAGGGGGCGGAGCGCATCCGGGCTCTGCTCGAATCCAGCGGTGCTCGACGCTACGCCGAGGCTCTGGCCAGCGACTTCGCCAATCGAGCGTGGGAGCACCTGGCCTCTTCATCTCTCCCCGACTCCGTTCGTGCCGAGTTCCGCGGCTTCGTGTCGACCGTGCTGGAACGGGTCAAATGAGCAAGGAACGCTCGTTGTACGACCGCGTCGCCATGGAGGCATCGGCCGTCGTCATCCGGCGATACTCCACCTCGTTCGGTCTCGCCTCCAAGCTCCTGTCGCCGCCCGTGCGTCAGCACGTCAAGAACATCTACGCCCTTGTGCGGCTCGCCGACGAAGTGGTCGATGGCGTCGCCGCCGAGGCCTGTCTCGAGGCGGATGCCATCCGGTCTCAACTCGACACGCTCGAGGCCGAGACCAACGAGGCGATGCGCTGCGGGTTCAGTACCAACCTGGTGGTGCACGCCTTCGCGATGACCGCCCGGGAGACGGGATTCGGCGAGGAGTTGACCGCGCCGTTCTACGCCTCGATGCGCGCCGATCTGAGCCAGACCGCGCACACCCCGGAGTCGTTCGAGCGCTACGTCTACGGCTCGGCCGAAGTGGTGGGGCTGATGTGCCTCAAGGCCTTCCTCGTCGGCCACCGCTACTCCGCGGCAGACGACGAGCGGCTCGTCGACGGCGCCCGCCATCTCGGGGCCGCCTTCCAGAAGATCAACTTCCTGCGTGACCTCGCCGCCGACTTCACCGCGCTCGGTCGCAGCTACTTTCCCGGTGTCGACGTCGACTCGTTCACCGAGGCGCAGAAGAGCGCCATCATCGACGACATCCAGAACGATCTCGACATCGCGTGCAGCACGCTCACGCTCCTGCCGTCGTCGTCCCGCCGCGCGGTCGTGCTCGCGCAGGGACTCTTCGCCGAACTCACCGGCCGCCTGCGCGAAACTCCGGCCTCCGTGCTGGTGACCACCCGCATCCGCGTGCCCAACCCCGTTAAAATGCGAATCGCGGCCCTTGCAGCAGCGGGTCGTCTACCGAAGGAGCACGTGTGACCGCCTCGAATGCCGCCGGTGGAAGTACCGATCAACAGGGTGCACCCAGACGGGCCATCGTGATCGGCGCCGGGATCAGCGGACTGGCGAGCGCCGCGCTTCTCGCTCGCGAGGGCTACTCGGTCACCGTGCTCGAGAAGCAGCCCTCCGTCGGAGGACGAGCGGGGGTCTGGAAGAAGGACGGCTTCACGTTCGATACGGGCCCATCGTGGTATCTGATGCCCGAGGTCTTCGACCACTTCTACAAGCTCATGGGCACCTCGGCGGCCGAGCAGCTCGATCTCACCCGCCTCGACCCCGGCTACCGGGTCTTCTTCGAGGGCGAGGAGACCACGGTCGACATCCGCAGTGATCTCGACGCCAATCTCGAACTGTTCGAGTCGATCGAGCCCGGCGCCGGTGTGAAGATGGCCGGCTACCTCGACTCCGCCGCCGAGACCTACGAACTCGCCAAGAAGTACTTCCTCTACTCCACCTTCGAAGATCTGAAGCCCCTCGCTGTGGGCCCCGTGGTCTCCCGCACGCCGCGGCTCGTGCGCCTCCTCACCGAGACGCTGGCCAGCTTCGCCGGGCGCGCGGTGCGCGACCCGAAGCTGCAGCAGATCCTCGGCTACCCCGCCGTCTTCCTCGGATCGTCACCGTATGCCGCTCCGAGCATGTACCACCTGATGAGCCACCTCGACATGAACGACGGCGTGCTGTACCCCCAGGGCGGGTTCGGCCAGGTGATCGCGAGCATCGCGAATATCGCCCGAGAGGCGGGCGTAGAGATCCACACCGGAGCGACCGTCACCCGCATCGTGCTCGAGCTCGATCCCTCGCTCCGCGCGCCGGAGCCGGAGAAGAGCGTCTACGACTACGAGACGACCGAGTTCGACACGAATGTGATCGACCGCGACGAGCTGCGCCGCGTTCTCGCGGGCGAGGTGGATGCGCACGGCAACGGTGCGGCAGCGGCGTCGAGCGGCCCCGGTACGCCGACGGCCAGCGCCGACGCGGCGGCACCCGCGGCCGCGCCACGCGCATCCGATCGCAGCCGTGTGGGCGGCGTGCACTACCTCGACGAAGAGGGCCGGGCGCACGAGCTCGAGGCGGACCTCGTCGTGGCCACGGCCGATCTGCGCCACGTCGAGACCACCATGTTGCTGCCTGAGTTGCAGACCTACCCCGAGTCGTACTGGCAGAAGAAGACCGCCGGCCCCAGCGCCGTGCTCGTCTACCTCGGCGTCGCCGGCGAGCTTCCCGAGCTGGCGCACCACTCGCTGTTCTTCACGAAAGACTGGAAGGGCGACTTCGGCAAGATCTTCGGTGCGAGCAAGTTCGGCCGCTTCGGTCCGAAGGGCCCGACCTCGGTTCCCGAGCCCGCGTCGATCTACGTCTGCCGACCGAGCGCCACCGACAGCGGTGTGGCTCCCGAGGGGCACGAGAACATCTTCATCCTCGTTCCGATCCCCGCCGACCCAGGTATCGGCCACGGTGGCGAAGATGGCCAGGGGGATGCGAGGGTCGAGAAGATCGCCGACGCCGCGATTGCACAGGTGGCCGAGTGGGCCGGTGTCTCCGACCTCGCCGAGCGCATCGTGGTGCGACGCACCATGGGCCCCGCCGACTTCGTCGATGACCTCAACTCATGGAAGGGCACGGCCCTGGGCCCAGCGCACACGCTCGGACAGAGCGCGTTCTTCCGCGCCGGCAACGTGTCGAAGAAGGTCGACGGCCTGATCTACGCCGGTGGCTCCACGATCCCCGGAATCGGGCTGCCCATGTGTCTGATCAGCGCGGAGCTCGTGATCAAGCGGTTGCGCGGCGATACGTCGACGGGCGCCCTGGCGGAGCCCGCAGGCGAGACAGCAGACATCGCCCCGCTGCCGTATCCGATCGACACCTCGACCGAGGCGTCGACCGACACCGCCGTTGTGGCGGAGCCCGGCGACTGATGGGCCTGCTCTACCTGCTCGCGCTCCTCGTTTCGATCACGGGCATGGTGGTGCTCGACCGACGCTTCACGCTCTTCTTCTTTCGTGACGCGCGACGGGCATCCATCGTTCTGGCTGCGGGTCTGGTGTTTTTCATCGCTTGGGATCTGGCGGGCATCGGCTTCGGCATCTTCTTCCGCGGTGAGACCTCGTTCATGACGGGTCTGCAGCTGGCCCCCGAGCTGCCGGTCGAGGAACTGTTCTTTCTGACCCTGCTCTGCTACCTCGCCATGAATCTGTTCGGGTTCCTGACGCGGGAGCGCGTGACCGCCGATTCCACGCGCAGCGCGGCGGTGCGCTCGTGAATTACTGGACCCTTAACGCGATCTTCCTCGCGGTCGTCGCGCTTGTCGCGATCGGCGCAGCCATGCGCATCCGGAGCACGAGGCCCTGGGTCGCGATCGCGATCACCCTCGGCGTTCTGCTCGTGATGACCGCGGTCTTCGACAACGTGATGATCGGCGTGGGGCTCGTCGGCTACGAGCCCTCGCTCATCTCGGGGGCATTCATCGGCATCGCGCCTCTCGAAGACTTCGCGTATGCGGTGGCTGCCGCGATCCTCCTGCCGTCGCTCTGGATGCTGCTGCCCGCGCGAGAACGCGAGAGCCGCGCATGATCCGCCAGCTGCTCATCTCATCGAGGCCCCTGTCGTGGGTCAACACGGCGTTCCCGTTCGCCGCCGGGTATCTGCTGGTCACACGCGAAGTCGATCTCGTATTCGTGCTGGGCACGCTGTATTTCCTGATTCCCTACAACCTCGCGATGTACGGCATCAACGACGTCTTCGATTACGAGTCCGACATGCGCAATCCGCGCAAGGGCGGTGTCGAGGGCGCCGTGCTCGACAAGTCGCTGCATCGCATCACCCTGTGGGCGGTCGTGATCACGAATGTGCCGTTCGTCGTGTTCCTCGTCGCGGTGGGCTCGCCGCTGTCATGGCTGGTGTTGGCCGTGAGCCTCTTCGCGGTGCTCGCCTACAGCGCTCCGAAGCTGCGGTTCAAGGAGCGCCCGTTCGTGGACTCGCTCACCTCGAGCACGCACTTCGTGAGCCCGGCCGTCTACGGTCTCGTGCTGGCCGGGGCCGCGTTCACGCCAGCCCTCTGGGCCGTGCTGGCAGCCTTCTTCCTGTGGGGCGTGGCCAGCCATGCGTTCGGAGCTGTGCAGGACATCGTCGCCGACAGGGAGGGCGGCATCTCGTCGATCGCCACCGTCATCGGCGGTGCAGCCACGGTGCGCATCGCCTTCGTGGCCTATCTCCTCGGCGGTGTGCTGATGCTCTTCACCACGTGGCCCGGCCCGCTGGGCAGCGTGCTGGTTCTGCCCTACGCGCTGAGCGTTCTGCCGTACTGGTCGATCGCCGACGAGGACGCGGAGCGCGCGAACACTGGCTGGCGCCGATTCCTGACGTTCAACTTCGTGTGCGGCTTCGTGGTGACGATGCTGCTGATCTGGCTGTGGGTGCTGGTTCCCTAGGGTTCTCGCTCGTAGTGCAGGCCGGGCCACGTCGAGCTGCCCGTCCAGCCTCGCTTCTGCAGTTCGCGTTCGATCACGAGAATGATGTGGTGCGGCTGCCTCAGATCCGAGCGCATGATGTCGATCGTCTTCCAGTCGATGTCGTCGAGTCTGCGTTGTCGCCGGATGTCGTTCTCCCACGCATCCTGGTTCGTCGCGTGCACGAACCCCTTGTACTCGATGCCGAGGTTGTAGCCGCATACGCGCAGATCGGGGCATGCGAGAACCCGACCCGTGTCGTCTCGAACGGGTTCGTTGACGACCAGCTCGGGAAACCCCGCCTTCTGCAGAAGCAGTCGCAGTTCTGTTTCCTTGGGTGAGTCGACCCTCTCGCGGATGGCGTCGAGGGCTTGATCGGTGGTCGCGCGGTGACGGCGTCCTGGGTGAGCTGCTGCTGCATAGCGCAGGCGTTGGACCGTCGTGAAAGGGCGTCGTCTGCCGTCGGGCTGACGAAATCCGCGCAGAAGGTAGTCTCCCGCCGCCACCAGGTCGAGGAAGTCCAGTTGCGTCGCGAGACCGAGCCAGGTCTGCTCCGCGGTGGACATCCGGAGCCCGCGGGAGTCGATTGGCGTGCCGTTGTCCGGGCCGATGGAGTGGCCGACAACGCCGCGCGCTCGGGGCGGGCGGCGGGGCCGCACCACGGTCACGTGAATGACTTCAGCTGTCTCGAGTCGCCGCGGCAAGGGGCATCCGAACAGAAGCGCGGCCGTGGAGTGACTGACGTATGAGTCGGCCGGAGCGATGGACTGCCACGCCATGCATCGTTGCCGCAGGCTCCTCGATGTTGATGGCAGCCGAACGCCGTGAAAGGGAGCGTAGAGGTCTGATGCGCGGAGTCTGCTTCGGGTCACGCCCCGAATCCGCGCATCGCTGACCGAGAAGGGGCCACCGCGAAGATCATCGGGCAGGGGCGAGGCGTTCGGCATCCGCCTAGCTTCGTCCAAGACGTTTCACGGCGTCGGCCGTTCTCCACAGGCACAGGCACGGGCCGCGAGCTGGCCGCATGAAGTGACGTGAATGGCGGCCTTGGCGTCATGGCACCTCGCCATTCGCGTCATCTCACATCATAGCCACCCGCAAGGAGCGAGGTGAGATGACGCATGTGGCCAGTGCGAGCGGTCCCCGTGTCGCCATCTGCGACATTTGAGGCAGGCCTGCCAGTCGACTGGGCGCAGATGGCCCGTACGGGCGCGGATGCCCCGGGGCGGCTACTCCGCGACGGCCTGGGCGCGCAGGTCGGGCAGCTTCACGAAGAGCATCAGCACGAGGCCGACCGCGACGACGAGCACGATGCCCAGGATGCCCCAGTACTGCGCTCCCGCGATCGCGATGAACAGCGACCAGAGCCCGGGCGAGATGAAGCTCGCCGCTCGGCCCGTCGTGGCGTAGAGGCCGAAGATCTCACCCTCGCGACCTGTCGGAGACACCCGCGCGAGCAGCGAGCGTGACGCGGTCTGAGCTGGGCCCACGAACAGACAGAGCGCCAGGCCGCCGATCCAGAACACGATCTTGCCGGCGTCGTGCAGCGCGAACACGCCCGTTCCGGCCACGACGAGGCCGACGAGCGAGAACAGGATGACGGCGCGCGGTCCGAAGCGGTCGTCGAAGCGGCCCGAGATGATCGTGCTCACGCCCGCCACGAGGTTGGCGGCGATTCCGAACGCGACGACCTCGAGGAACTTGAAGCCGAAGGTACCCGAGGCGATGATGGCACCGAAAGCGAAGACGCCCGCGAGACCATCGCGGTACACGGCGCTGGCCACCAGGAACCAGAAGGTGTGCCGGCTCTCTCGATAGAGCTGGGCGATGTCCTTCACCAGAACGGCGTAGCTGGCGAAGAAGCCGACCTTGGGGCCGACCGACCGCACCGCCGGCAGCTCTGGCACGAACACGAAGATCGGGATGGCGAAGATGATCGTCCAGATGGCGCAGCCGACCGCGACGATACGGAACGGGAGTCCGTCTTCCTGGGGGAGCCCGAACCAGTCGGCGCTGTACGCGACGACGACGAGCACGAGCGCCACGATTCCGCCGATGTAGCCGAGTCCCCAGCCGAGTCCGCTGACCCGCCCGATCGTCTTCTTCGTCGACACCTGCACGAGCATGGCGTTGTAATTCACGCCGGCGAGTTCGCTGAACACGCTGCCGATCGCCACGAGGGCGGCTCCGAGCACGAAGTAGCTCGGTTGGCCCTGCACGAAGAAGAGAGCGCCCATACTCGCGACGAGAAGAATCGTGTAGAGCAGCAGACCCGCCTTGCGGCTTCCGGCGCGATCGGCGCGCTGGCCGAGAACAGGGGCCAGAACGAGAATGACGAGTCCCGCGAGGAAGATGGCGAAGCCGAACCCGCTGGCGAGGTCGGCGAGGCCCGCGACCTTGGCGGGCGCGTCGTCGGGAAGCGACGCGACGTCGGCAGGGAGGAAGACGTCGGTCGTCAGGTAGAGAGCCGTGAAGATGAACGTCAGGATGACCGAGTTGTACGGCTGGGTCGCCCAGTCCCAGAGCGCCCACGAGCGCACCTGCCTCGCCGGAACGGGTGCGACCTGCAGATCCAGTCCCACCGCCAGAGCGGCGCCGGTGTTGGCGGCCACAGGCATGCGGGGTGGTGCCGTCGCGTCGCCGGAATCGGTTGCGTTGTCGGCGGAGCCACCGGCTGCGCCGCCGGAATTCTGAGTCATGATCACACAGTAGCCGCGCGAGGCGTCGAGGCAGGAGACAACGCGTGCACGCTCGGTGAATCATGTCGGGGCCGACACCTTCGGGGCTAAGGTTATGGGCATGAATCGGCACCGGGGGGGCCTCTTCGACCGGGGGCGCGGGGGAGACACGGCAGATCTTCGCGAGCACAATCTCGCCCTCGTCCTGCGCTATCTGCGCGATCACGGACCGTCGTCGCGTGCACAGATCGCGGCGTCGTCGCTGCTCGGGCTGTCGACTCTCACCGGCATGATCGGGGAGTTGAAGGCGCTCGACCTGGTGACCGAGGGTCTTGCCGGAACACAGTCGCGTCTCGGTCGGCCCACCCACTCGTTGTCGCTATCGGGCGATACCTGGGTGGTAGCAGGGCTGCGGGTGGATGTCGACGGCGTGCAGGCGAAGACGGCAACGGTGGGCGGCGATCACCTGGGCAGCTACGCCGACAGGGCCGATCTGCGCGGCGGCGATACGGCGACGGCGATGCGGATGCTGCGGGCCGCGATCGAATGGATAGTCGAGTCGACAGACCCGCACCGCACCCTGACGGCGATCACCATCGCGGTTCCCGGGATCGTCTCACCGTGCGGCACGTCCGTGGCCCGGTCGGAGTCGCTCGAGTGGAACGATGTCGATCTGGCGACGTGCGCGCGCGAGCAGCTGCAGTCCGGCGGATGCGGTGGAGCCATGGTCGAGCTCGCGCGTGACAGCACCGCGGCCGCCCTGGGGCTTGCTCGAGGCGAACTGCGCGGCCGCGTCGGCGCGCGAACCATGCTCTACTTCGGCGGAGAACGTCGTGTCATCGGCGCGATCCTCGTCGGAGGCGAGCCACTGAACTCCGGGTCGCCGGGTGAGGCCGATGTCGCTCGTATACCCGTACCGGGCTCCGGGGGAGAGATGCAGACGCTCGGCGAGGTCAGTGCGCTGTCGAGTCTCCTGACGAGAGCCGGAGTGCTGGCTGAGGACGACGCCGCGCAGCTCGTCGACCGCTACCCGAGAGAAGCCCTGTCGGCTTTTCTCAGGGCGCTCGCGGACGGGCAGGAGGGAGTCGCAGAGACGCTGCAAACGACGATGGATGCGCTCGCTCGCGCAATCGACGCGGCGGCCGCGACCGTCGGAGCCGAGGTGGTTGTGCTCGACGGCTACCTCGGCGTGCTCGGTTCGCTCGTGCCCCCCGTCGTCGACGGATCCGTCGAGGTGGTCGCCCTCGCCTCGCATCCGTCGCGGGTCGTCGACGGGGCGGTGTTCGCCGCGCGGGATGCGCGCCTCGCACAGCCTTCTCGCATCCGCGACGAAGTTGAGTCGACCTAGCTCAACTTTAGCTGTGAGGACTTGACATCGATTTCGCCCGCTGGCAAGCTTGAGTCAACAAGGCTCAACCCTTGTGCGAACTTATCTTTTCGGTCCCGCCAGCAAACAAGGAGAAATCACTCACATGGCTCGTGCAGTAGGAATCGACCTCGGTACCACCAACTCGGTGGTCGCGGTCCTCGAAGGTGGAGAACCCACCGTCATCGCCAACGCGGAAGGCTTCCGCACGACTCCCTCGGTGGTCGCTTTCACCAAGGACGGCGAGGTGCTCGTCGGTGAGACCGCGAAGCGCCAGGCCGTGACCAACGTCGACCGCACCATTTCTTCGGTGAAGCGTCACGTGGGCACCAACTGGACCGTCGATATCGACGGCAAGCCCTACACCCCGCAGGAGCTGTCGGCCCGTATCCTCGCCAAGCTCAAGCGCGACGCCGAGAGCTACCTCGGTGACACGGTCACCGACGCGGTCATCACCGTTCCGGCGTACTTCAACGACGCCGAGCGCCAGGCCACCAAGGAGGCCGGTGAGATCGCGGGCCTCAACGTGCTGCGCATCATCAACGAGCCCACGGCGGCCGCTCTGGCCTACGGCCTCGACAAGGGCAAGGAAGACGAGCTCATCCTGGTCTTCGACCTCGGTGGCGGAACGTTCGACGTCTCGCTGCTCGAAGTCGGTAAGGACGACGACTTCTCCACGATCCAGGTGCGCTCGACCTCGGGTGACAACCGTCTCGGTGGAGACGACTGGGACCAGCGCGTCGTCGACTACCTGATCAAGCGCTTCAAAGACGCCACCGGCGTCGACGTGTCCGGCGACAAGATCGCCAAGCAGCGCCTCAAGGAGGCCGCGGAGCAGGCGAAGAAGGAACTGTCTTCGTCGACCTCGACCAGCATCCAGCTTCCGTACCTGTCGCTCACCGAGAACGGCCCTGCCAACCTCGACGAGACGCTCAGCCGCGCCAAGTTCGAGGAGCTCACGAGCGACCTGCTCGACCGCACCAAGAAGCCGTTCGAAGACGTCATCCGCGAGGCCGGCGTCTCGGTCAACGACATCGCACACGTGGTGCTCGTCGGTGGATCGACCCGTATGCCCGCCGTCGTCGAGCTGGTCAAGAAGCTCACGGGCGGCAAGGAGCCCAACAAGGGCGTCAACCCCGATGAGGTCGTCGCCGTCGGCGCCGCTCTGCAGGCCGGTGTGCTGAAGGGTGAGCGCAAGGACGTTCTGCTCATCGACGTCACCCCGCTGAGCCTCGGTATCGAGACCAAGGGTGGCATGATGACCACGCTCATCGAGCGCAACACGGCCATCCCCACCAAGCGCAGCGAGACCTTCACCACCGCAGACGACAACCAGCCGTCCGTCGCGATCCAGGTCTTCCAGGGCGAGCGCCAGTTCACCCGCGACAACAAGAACCTCGGAACGTTCGAGCTGACCGGCATCGCGCCGGCTCCGCGCGGCATCCCGCAGGTCGAGGTCACCTTCGACATCGACGCCAACGGCATCGTGCACGTGTCCGCTAAGGACAAGGGCACCGGCAAGGAGCAGTCGATGACGATCACGGGCGGTTCCAGCCTGTCGAAGGACGACATCGCCCGCATGGTTCGCGAGGGCGAAGAGCACGCCGCCGAAGACAAGAAGCGCCGTGAGGCCGCCGAGGTGCGCAACAACGCCGAGCAGCTCGCCTACTCGATCGACAAGCTCATCAAAGAGAACGAAGACAAGCTGCCCGAAGACGTCAAGACGAGTGTTCAGGCCGATGTCGACGAGCTCAAGACGGCGCTTGCCGGCGAAGACAACGACGAGGCCGTGAAGGTCGCGTTCGACAAGCTCAACGAGAGCCAGGGCAAGCTGGGCGAGGCTATCTACGCCTCGAGCCAGGCCGATGCAGCCGCTGCGAGCGACGCACCGACCGACGCTCCCCAGGACGCCGCGTCTGACGAAGACGTGGTCGACGCCGAGGTCGTTGAAGACGACGAGCCCAAGAAGGACAAGTAACCGTGGCAGACCAGAACACGTTCCCTGAGCCCGCCGAAGGGAACGAGCCGGATTCGGCTCAGACCCCGGCGACGGGCTCGGGGAGCGCTTCTCCAGCCGACGAGCCGACCGCCGAGGGCGCCAACTCCGATGCGAACTTCATTGAGGCCGAGGGCCCCGATGTCGAGACCTCGTTGACCGACGCCGACCTGAGCTTCCTCGAAGACGCCTCGACCGCGTCGTCGTCGACCGCCTCAGACGAGGTGCTGGCTGCAGAGCGGCTCGCCGACCTGCAGCGCGTTACGGCCGAGTACGCCAACTACCGCAAGCGCACCGAGGCGAACCGTGAGATCGAGCGGGAACGCACGGTCGGCGAGGTCGTGAAGGTCCTGCTTCCGGTTCTCGACGATCTCGACCGCGCCGAGAAGCACGGCGATCTCGGAGACGGCCCGTTCGCATCCATCGCGCAGAAGCTGCGCGGCGGCACCGAGCGCCTGGGCTTGAAGCCGTTCGGCGCCGTGGGCGAGGCCTTCGACCCGCAGCTGCACGAGGCGATCTTCCAGCAGCCGTCGGCCGAGGTCGAGATCGAGACGATCGCAGACGTCGTCGAGACGGGCTACTACCTCGGTTCCACGCTTCTGCGTGCGGCCAAGGTCGTCGTCTCGACGCCCGTCAGCGCGTAACACACAACCTGGTAGAGCCCCTTCGACGAGCTCAGGGAACTCCTCGTTCCCTGAGCTCGTCGCAGGGCTGAACACGAACAAGGACACGAATGGCCAGCCAGGATTGGTTCGACAAAGACTTCTACAAGGTGCTCGGTGTCTCGAAGGACATCTCGGAGGCCGAGCTCAAGAAGACGTATCGTAAGCTCGCCCGCCAGTACCACCCCGACTCCAACCCCGGCGATCCCAAGGCCGAGGCGAAGTTCAAGGAGATCTCCGAGGCCAACTCGGTGCTCTCCGACCCTGAACAGCGCAGAGAGTACGACCAGATCCGCGCCATGGGTTCCGGAGCGCGGTTCCAGGCTCCCGGCCAGCAGGGCGGCGGCTTCGAAGACGTCTTCGGCGGTATGTTCGGCGGCGGCGGAGGCGGGCGCGGAGGACAGCAGTACACCTATACGCAGCCCGGAGCCGGAAGCCAGTACGACGACCTGCTCGGCGGACTGTTCGGCGGATCGTCGGGAGGATTCCGCGGTTTCGGCGGACCGACCCGTGGTCGCGACGTGACGGCGCGCGCCACGATCGACTTCCTCACCGCCACCAAGGGCGACACCATCAAGCTGCAGACGGCCGACGGGCGACCGATCACGGTCAAGATCCCGGCCGGCGTCTCCGATGGTCAGAAGATCAAATTGCGCGGCAAGGGCGAAGCGAGTCCTGATGGCGGCGAGGCAGGCGATATCGTCTTGACCGTGACCGTGCGCAAACACCCCGTATTCGAACGCGACGGGTTGAACCTGCGCGTGAACGTTCCCGTGACTTTCGTCGAGGCGACCCTCGGCGCGACGATCGAGGTTCCGACGCTCGGCGGCGACCCCGTCAAGCTGAAGGTCGCCCCCGGCACCCCCTCCGGGCGGGTGCTGCGCGTCAAGGGCCGCGGAGTGGAGACATCGAAGGGCACCGGCGATCTGCTCGCCGTCGTCCAAGTCGCCGTTCCCGCGCATCTGAGTGCAGAGGCGCGCGAGGCCCTCGAGGCTTTCCACGCGGTCGAGCCCCAAGAGAACCCGCGCCTCGAGTTGCTCTCGAAGGCGCACGAGTAACCCGAGCGATTCACACCCCGCTACAACCAGTCAGGAAGGCAGGCCATGGACGAGAACTCACCGATGTTCGCGATCGCCATGGCCGCCGAACTGGCCGGCATGCATCCGCAGACGCTGCGCCAATACGATCGCCTCGGGCTCGTCAGCCCGACGCGCACGGCGGGCAAGTCGAGGCGCTACTCCATGCGCAACGTGGTGCAGCTGCGCGAGATCGCCCGTCTCTCGGCGGAGGGCGTCAGCCTCGAGGGCATCGCCCGCATCCTGACGCTCGAGAATCAGGTGTCCGCCCTCACCGGCCGCGTTCGCGAGCTCGAGAGCGCACTCGCCGACGAACTGCTCAACCGGCCGAACCGTCGCGTCTTCGCGGCCGATGTGCAGGGCGACGTGGTGTCGCTGAAGCATGGAACGCGTACCGCTCGGCGCACCGAGATCGTGATCTGGCGGCCCACGCAGGCAGAACTCGACTGACCCGAGGGGTGCTGGTCTAGCTCGCTGCTCAGGTGACGGGCGTCGAGACGAAGAGCACTCGGTCGCTCGCGACCAACTCGTCGAGCGTGAACACACGATCCAGATCGTGGCCCGCTGCGACGGCAGCCGTGCGCTCTTCCTCCGACTGCGGCGCCATGCGGCCCTGCATGAAGCCGCCGAGTGATCGCACGGCGCACGCCGCGATGATCCCTTCGGGGGTGCCGCCCGTGCCCATCACCGCATCGATGCCCGACCCGGGCGTGGCGGCGGCGATCGCGATCGAGACGTCGCCCTCTCCGACCAGATGAACGCGCGCCCCCACCTCGCGCAGCTCGGCGACGAGGGATGCGTGCCGCGGCTTGTCGAGAACGCCGACGACCAACTCGCTGAGCGGCTTTCCCAGCGCACCGGCCAGCCTCGCGGCGTTATGCGCGGGCGAGTTGCGCACATCGAGCACGTCGATGCCCGCTGAACCGGCGATGAGCTTCTGCATGTAGAACACGTCGCGCGGATCGAACATGCTTGCCCGCGGGGCGAGCGCGATCACGGCGACGGCGCCCGGCAGATTCTCTGCAGCCAGCCTGGTTCCGTCGAGGGGGTCGACCGCGACGTCGCATTCCGGACCCTCGCCCGTGCCGAGGCGCTCGCCGTTGGCGAGCATGGGCGCCTCGTCCTTCTCTCCCTCACCGATCACGACGGTGCCGTCGAACGGGGCCCGACCGAGCGCATCCCGCATCGCCGCGACGGCGAGCTCGTCGGCCGCGTTCTTGTCGCCCGAGCCCACGAGGGGCTGGCAGGCGGATGCCGCGGCCTCGGTCGCGCGGACGACCGCGGCGACCAGCTCGGCCGGGTAGTTCTCCGCCCCGACGACGGTGGTGGGAGCGAGGGGAGACGACTGCGGGGGCATGGGTGAAAAGGCTACCCCTGCCCTAGACGGCGATGCGCGCTCGACGCTCTTCGCGCTGGCGGGCGCGGCGCTCGAAGCGTGGTTCTGCGCCGGCGGCGCGGGCGCCGAGGTAGATCAACTCGCGCACCGCCCATCCGAGAAGAACCACGAGCAGCATGTTGCGACCCGTGAGCAGCATGGCGACGCCCGGGTCGCCGGCGATGAGGGGCATGTACAAGATGGGGAACACGAAGGTGGTGAGCACCGAGATCGCGACCATCAGCAGCGCGGGGGTGCGCCAAGCGCGCCACCCCTGCGTGATGCCCACGGCGATGATCGGGGCGAGCCACAGCATGTACTGAGGCGAACCCACCTTGTTGAAGACGACCAGTGTGGTGGCCAGCGCCAACGATGCGACGAGCAGCAGCTTCTGGGTGTCGGCGCCGCGGTGCTTCGCCCACACCACGAGGGCGAGCACGCCGACGACGGCGAGGGCGAGAGCCGGCGTCATCAGCGCGATGGCCACGTGGTCGTAGGGGCCGACGACCTCGCGCGTGGCGATCGCGGTGTTGTTGACGATGCGGCTGCCGGGGCGGTCGAGGATCGCGAGCCAGAGCCAGGGTGTGGTGACGGGCGCCTCGAGCTGTAGACCGCGCGAGGTCTGCATCTGTGCGAAGCCGAGGAGGTACTGCAGGCCGCCCAGCGCCCACACGATCGCGGCGACCCCGACCGAGAAGACGGCGCCGGTGGCGATGGCAATGCGGCGACGCGGGAACGCCCCGAGGATCGCGAGGAAGATCGCGGCGGGCCAGACCTTGATCCAGGTGGCGAGCGCCAGAAGAGCGGATGCGACGATCGGCCGACGAGCGATCAGAACGAGGGCGATGATCACCAGGGGAGCGGTGATGCCCTCGAGGCGGAGCAGGGCGACGGGGCTCAGGAGCGTGAGGATTCCGAGCCACCACCACGACGCCAGGATGCCGCGGCGCGAGCGACCGCGGTTGGACAGCACGATGATGGACACAGCGTTGAGCGCGGCGATGAGCACGAACCAGAGCAGTTGATAGAACTGCGGGCCGGCGATGTTGGAGATCGAGATCGGCAGAATCGCGCCGATCGGGTACACCCACTCGAAGTGGATGCCCGGCCACTGGCCGAAGGTCTCTGCGGCCACGGCCCAGCGCCGGTAGAGGGGCAGGTCGCCCTCGACGGTTCCGGCGATGATGTTCGGCAGCAGGCCGAGAAAGTAGACGATGTGCAGACCCACGAAGCCCCACACCAGGGTGCGCGGCTTCTCGAAGACCTCGGACTCGGGGATGACCGGTCGAATGAATCGGTCGTACAGAGTCGGTCGGGCGATGCCCGGTGCAGTCATTTCAGTTGTCGCCACTCTAGTGACCGTAGTGTCGAACGGCTGCTAACGAGCAGGGATTTACCTTGTGGTTACCTGACCGTCGCTTGCCGGACACCCGTTCGGAAGCGTGCGAACACGGGGCTCTCTCGGCTCACGACGCCAGCTTGACCGCCTGGATCGTGTAGCTGAGAGGTGCGACGCCGGCTCGCTGGTCGAGGGCGAACTCGCCACCCGGACGCATCAGCATCTGCCCTGGCAGGGCCCGCCACGGCACGCTGTCGTGCTCGACGAGCATGGTGAGTGTGAGGCCAGCGTCGAGGAGCGCCGTCACGATCTCGCCGATGCCGTGGTTCCATTCGTAGGTCTTCGTGGCCGTGATCGGCTTGTCCGTCTCGACGTAGCTCGCGTCGTCGTCCCACTCGAGCGGGTCTGGCTGCTCGAAGTACGGAAACCGCAGATGCAGATCGTCGCTCAGCCGCTCATCCATGGTCCAGAGAATCGGATGACCCTCGCGGATGAAGAGACGGCCACCCGGTCTCAGCAGGCCCGCGACCACCGCAGCCCACCGGTCGACGGAGGGCAGCCAGCAGAGCGCCCCGATGCCGGTGTAGACGAGGTCGAAACCGCCCTCGCCGAGCGCGTCGATCGCCGAGTAGACGTCGGACTCGACGAAATCGACGGCGTCGCCCGTCTCGGAGACCAGCGCTCGAGCCTCATCGAGGGCGACCGGCGAGAAGTCGAGCCCCGTCACGTGGGCGCCGAGCCGGGCGAGCGAGAGGGTGTCGGTGCCGATGTGGCACTGCAGATGAACGGTTCGTAGCCCCTCGATGGGGCCGAGTCGCTCGCGGTCGAACCTGACGACATCAGAGATGAGCTGCCTGTCGTCGATGTACCTCTGCACCTGGTAGCCCACCCCCGTGCGCACGGCGTGCGCGGATGCGCGGTCGTTCCAGTTGTCGCGGTTCGCGTTGACTTAGTCGGTCATGGTCGGCTTCTCTCTGCCGCCGTCTGGCGAGCCGACCAGAATAACAGCCCACGCGCATCCCTGTCAGGATGGGGGGATGCCTGATTTCTCGTTCGACGACCTCCGCCGCTTTCCTGACGTCGAGGCCCCCAATCTCTTCGCCGTCGACGCAAGCGACAGGCTGATCCTCGATGAGGCAGCGGATGCCCTAGCTGCGGCCGGCCCTGGCGAGGTGGTCGTGATCGGTGATCGGTACGGGGCGCTGACGCTCGGTGCAGCGGGGCTGCACGGGGCCACGCGCATCCGGGTTCAACAAGACGCACTCACCGGCGAACGGGCCCTGGCCCGCAACGCCGACCGCACGCAGCTCGCCGGATCGTTCGAGTCGATGGCCCTGGGCGCCCCGCTGGTCGAGGGCGCGACGGTGGTGCTCATGCAGCTTCCGCGCACCCTCGTCGCACTCGAGCAGGCGGCGGCGCTCATCGCGCGCCACGCGAATCCGTCGGTCGTCGTCTTCGCGGGCGGGCGCATCAAGCACCTCTCGATCAGCATGAACGAGGTGCTCTCGAAGCACTTCTCCGAGCTGCGGGTCAGTCTGGCGCGGCAGAAGTCGAGAGTGCTCGTCGCCTCTGCGCCGATCGGATCGAGCGAGGCCGACGCAGGCCCCGAGGCCGTTCGCAGCGAGTTCCACGACGATCTGCAGCTGTGGGTCGCGGCACAGGGCACCGCGTTCGCGGGCACGAAGCTCGATATCGGCACCCGTTTTCTGCTGTCGTTCATTCCGCAGATGCAGGCGCATCCCGGCGTGGCCATCGACCTCGGATGCGGCACCGGCGTTCTCGCGGCAGAGATCGCCCGGGCCCGGCCCGATGCGCGGGTGATCGCGAGCGACCAGTCGTCGTCGGCCGTCGCATCCGCCCGCGAGACGATGCGACTGAACGGCCTCGAGAGCCGCGTAGACGTGGTGCGCGACGACGCGCTGCGCTCGCAGCCGGATGCGTCGGTCGAGCTGATTCTCTGCAACCCTCCGTTCCACGTGGGCGCGGCCGTGCACGCCGACGCGGCTCTCGGGCTGTTCCGCGATGCGTCGCGCGTGCTGCGGTCGGGCGGCGAGCTCTGGACCGTCTTCAACAGCTCGCTCTCGCACGCCACGACGCTGCGAAAGATCGTGGGGCCGACCGAGGTGGTCGGTCAAAACACGAAGTTCACGGTCACGCGCAGCACCAAACGCTGACGCGCCCTTCGGGTGATAGCGTCGAACCGCAGCCCAGGGAGATCAGATGTCGCGTTCGCTCGGCCTCACCGCAGAGGCTCGTTCGGCGGTCTTCGCGCCGCTGGCCGGCCCGGGTCGCAGCGAACAGGTCGAACAGCGGATGCGCGAGGCGATCGTGCTCGGCCTGGTCGGACACGGCGAACGCCTGCCCCGAGAGACAGAGTTGGCGCGGCAGTTCGGTGTGGCCGTGTCGACGGTGCGCGAAGCGCTCGACGCGCTGCGCGGTCAAGGCCTCGTGCGTACCACCCGCGGACGTGACGGAGGAAGCTTCATCACCTCGAGCGAAGAGGGCCAGCGAGAACTGCTCGCCGCGCGCCTCTCGAGGTTCTCGCGGGCGCAGCTGCACGACCTCGCGCTGCAACTCGGAGCGATCAGCGGCACCGTCGCCGCGACGGCCGCGGTTCGGGCCACCCCGAGCGATATCGAGAATCTGCGGTCGATCACCCAGTCGATCGATGTCGACAACGAGGTCTCGGCTCGCCGCGGAGAGGCGCTGTTCCGCGTGGAAGTGGCCGCGGCCGCCCAATCGCCGCGGCTCGTCGCCGAGGAGCTGCGTCTGCAGGCGGAGTACGGGCCACTGCTCTGGTTCGGTATGCGCGACCAGGCCCTGCGTCACGCGGTGCTCCGTTCGCAGCTCGCCCTGATCGAGGCCCTGGGTGAACGCGACGGCGCGAGCGCGCGGATGATCGTCGACGAGCAGCTGTCGGTGCTGACGGCCGGGGCCATCTCGTTCGCGGATCAGACCCGGGCCGGCGCCGACGAGGCGACGGTGGGCGCGCCCACCACGCTCGACCACTGCGTCGCCCTCGTCGTCGACACCTTCGACACCGTCTTCTCCACGCTGGGTCGGGCGCGCGATGCGTTCGCGACCACGCTCGCGGGCCTGGCGCATCCGATCACCAAGGCGGCACTCGACGGCAGTGTGCGAGCCCTCGCCGAGGCAGAACTGGCCGACGGCGCTCAGCTGGTCATCGGGGCGGGGTTCGTGGCCACTCCCGGATTCGTCGACGATGCGGCGTGGCACCTCGCGTGGTGGGTGCGTCAGGCCGGGGATCCTCTTGTGCAGCGGCTGCCGCCTCGGCAGCTCGCCGTCGTCGAAGACCCCGAATCGGAGTTCTTCCGCGACTACACGCGGCTCGAGTGGTGGCGAGGCGTGGCGTCGGGCGAGTCGAGCCACATCACGGGCCCGTACGTGGACTATTTGTGCACCGACGAGTTCATTCTCACCCTCACCATGCCGGTGTTCGATGCGTCGGGCGCGCAGCCCGGCGTGGCAGGCGTGGATGTGACGGTGTCTGCCCTCGAGGCCCGGTTCCTGCCCGCGCTGGGCCGGCTCGGCGAACGCGTCACTCTCGTGAACGCGCAGTCGCGGGTCGTGCTCTCGACGGATCCGTCGATCGCGGCGGGAACACTGCTGCACGGCGGCGGCGAGCGCGTGCCCTGCGGCGCGCTGCCGCTCGCCCTCGTTCAGCACTGAGGGGGCCACGCAGCCTCACCGCCGCGCACGACTCAGTCGGTCGACGTTCCGCGCTTCAGTGTCTTGCCGGTGAAGAACGCGGGATTCACGGCGCGCATCACGAACATGAGCGCGACGCCCGCGAGCAGAAGGAACGCGCCCAGGACGAAGACGAGGCCGAGCCCGCCGATGTTCGAGCCGCTGCCGTAGTCGGGGTTCATCGAGTCGATCAGGGTGGTCACGAAGATCACCGCGAGAATCACCCCACCCAGCAGCGGCGCGAGGAACTTGAAGAGGAACGACCGGGCTCCGGAGAAAGCCTCCTTACGGAAGTACCAGACGCACGCGAGTGCGGTGACCCCGTAGTAGAAGCAGATCATCATGCCCAGCGTGAGGATCGTGTCGGTGAGCACGTCGTTCGACACCACGCGCATCACCGCGTAGAACCCCCAGGCCACCACACCCGCGATGATCGTGGCGAAACCCGGTGACTTGAAGCGCGGGCTGATCGACGCGAAGCGCTTCGGGAACGCCTGGTAGTGACCCATCGCCAGCATCGTGCGGGCCGGGCCCACGAAGGTCGACTGCAGCGAGGCTGCCGAGCTCGACAGAACGGCGAGAGACAGCAGGATGGCGAAGGGCCCCATGATCGGGCCAGCCAGCGCCGCGAAGACGTTGCCCGAGATGTCCTCGTTCCCGAGTCCGAGCTCGCCGGTGCCGATTCCCGAGAACATCAGGCTGGCGACGGCCACCAGGATGTAGAGCACGAAGATGATGCCGACGGTCAGCGTCGCGGCTCGACCGGGCGTGGTCTTCGGGTTCTTGGTCTCCTCGTTCATGGTGAGCGTCACATCCCAGCCCCAGAAGATGAAGATCGAGAGCGAGACGCCAGCGGCGAAGGCCGAGAAGGTGGGCACGGCGAACGGGTTGAACCACTCGAGACTGAACGGCGTCGCGTCGAACGCCGATCCGTCTGCGAAGTGAACGATGGCGGCGATGGCGAACCAGACGAGCACCACGAGCTGGAAGCCCACGAGCCAGTACTGGATCGACTTCGTCGTCTCGACACCGCGATACGACACGTAGCAGGCGCCCACCATGAAGACCAGACAGGTGAGGATGTTGATGGGCACGTTGCCGGCGAGATCGGCGACGGTGTTCTCGACGCCGAAGGTCTCCAGCGCCTGGCCGATCGCCAGATACAAGAAGTCGACGGCGACACCCGCGAGGTTCGAGAGCACCACCACCGTCGCGACGATGAGTCCCCAGCCGCCCAGCCATCCGAGCCACGGACCGAACGCCCTGGTCGCCCAGGTGAACGACGTGCCGCTGTCGGGCATCGCGTTGTTCAATTCGCGGTAGCCGAGCGCCACGAGCAGCATGGGCAGGAAGCCGACGAGGAAGATGCCCGGCATCTGCGTTCCGACGGCGGCGGCCGTCGGGCCGAGCGATGCGGTCAGCGTGTACGCCGGCGCGATGCACGAGATGCCGATGACGGTGGCCCCGAGCAGGCCGATCGAGCCGGCCGAGAGGCCTTTCGACGAGAGACCCGTCTTCGCGTCCGCCGCGTCGATGAAGTCGACGCCGGCGTCGGTGCCGGAAGCTGTCGAGGAGGCTGTGTTCTTGCGTGCCATGATGTCGATCCTTCTACTGTGAGGCGCTACGCGGCGTGGTTGGGAACGACGATGAGGGGCACGGGAAGAGAGTGCAGCATGCGGTTTGCGGTGGCGCCGAGGAAGATGCGACTCGGCGATGCGAGTCGGCTCGATCCGACGAAGGCGATCTCGTCGTCTCGCCATCCGAGTGCCTCCACGGCGGCCTCGACACTCGGGCCTTCCGCGACCTCTGTCGAGAGGATGCCCTCGGTCTTCTCCCGCTCGGAGAAGTAGTCGAGCACGGTCAGAAGGTGCTCGTCGCTGGTCACCGGACGGGAGTCGCCCGCTCCGACCTCGACGAGGGTCACGAAGCGCAGTTCGACATCGAGGCCCTCCGAGATCGACACCATCGAGTCGAGCAGGGCCTGCCAGCCCGGTCGAGTTCCAATGGCGCAGGTGATGCGGCTGATGCGCTCGGGTGCTCGGTAGCCGCGCGGGGCGAGGGCGACGGGTACGGGTGAGGCGTGCAGGAGGGAGTTCGCCACGCTGCCGATCGAGAAGCGCTGCAGGATGCCCGTGCGGGCGGCTCCGACGACGATGCGATCGGAGCCGAAGGCCTGGGCAGCCTCGATGAGGCCCTCCGAGGTGGACTCGGCCCACAGAACGTGGCTCGAGGCCGTGACATCCGTCGGAACTTTCTGGATGGCCTCATCCAGCCACAGTTGCGCCTGCTGGGCGATGATGCCCTCGTAGTCGGCGGCGGATGCCGGTACCTTCGCGGGCACCCCGGTGCTCTGAGGCAGGACGAGGCAGATGCGGAGCTCGGAGTCGGTGAGTCGGGCGAGCGCAATGCCCAGCTCGACGGCCTCCCGCCCGCGCTCGGTCGCCTCGTAGGCGACGACGTAGTTCGCTGTGCGGGTCACGGGGGAGCTCCTTCGCTCGTTCCTGCGCTGGTCGAGTAGTGAGGAACGAACGTATCGAGACCGAACGGGGTCTCGATACGGCCGAAGGCGGCCTACTCGACCGGCGCATCTGGATCAGTGGTTGTGAGTCAGTCCGCCATCGGTGCTGGGGGCGTGGTGGTCGTGACCCGAGTGATCGGCGTGGTCGCCATGGTCGCCGTGGTCGTGACCGGGTGCGCAGTGTGCGCCCGGACTCGGTTCCACGTCGATCGACGGGTTGCGGTCGAAGAACGAGACCGGCTTCATCCAGAACGACACGGTGTCGCTCGGCATGATCGGCCAGTCCTCCTGGCGGGTGATGTGGTGGATGCCGAAGACGTACCAGAGCACCAGGTCGGTGTTGCGCACCGGGCGCTCGGCCTGGATCCACTCGGGCAGCCCGTGGTCGACGGAACTCTGGTTCACGAACTCGCCCGACGGCCAGCGCTCGTTCTCGTCGTTGGGTGTGACCCAGACGGTGTGGCCGATCACCTGAGCGCGCTCGAGCACGGCGGAGCCGGGAGCGAAGAACGAAGGGATCGCTCCTCCCGGAACCAGCTTGTACGCGACCTGGTTGCCGATCGTGTTGCGCTTGTTCTCGTTCACGATCTTCCACGCCCGCTGCGTGTTCCAGTCGAAGTCGTCGTGACCCTCGACCTCGATGGGCGTGTTCGCCTGAACCAGCGCCAGCCCGTGCGGGTTCTCGTCGGAGATCGGAACGATCTGGGTCTCGCTGCGCACGACCGTGTTCTCGGTGCCGTCGATGTCGAGGTCCATGCGCGCGACGATGAAGTGCTGGTGGAACGGCGCATAGGTGCGGTTGTCGACGAGCGTTCCGTGAGGGTGCGCCTGGCCCTCGTCGATGTGGGTGACGACCATGATTCCGGTGGCGCGCACCTCGCACTCGATGTTGCCGTCTTGATAGAAGCGCCAGTAGACGAGGTACTCGTAGTTCGCGACCGTCACGTGGAAGGAGACGACCAGCCTGCGCATCCGTCGCACCTCTGCGCCGGCGTCGTGATCGACGTGCTTCCAGAGCACGGCGTTGTCTTCCTCGTGGATGCAGAACGCGTTCGGAATCGCGTACGGCTCGCCCTTCGAGTCGTGCATCACGGCGTCGATGTAGCGGATCTCGCCCAGGCAGTCGCAGCCGAGCTCCAGCGAGGTGGTCATGAAGCCGAGGCCCCACTCGCCGATGTCGAAGGCGGTGCGGCGGAAGTGGTCGACGCTCGGATCGCGGTAGGGCACCACCATCTCTGAGAACGACAGGCGGTTCGCGATGGACCGCACCTCGTCGCCGTCTTTATACGAGATGGAGTGCAGGGTCATGCCCTCGCGGTAGTTGAAGCCCACCCGCAGCGACCAGTTCTGCCACTCGATGAGGTTGCCGTCGACCTCGACACTCGTGCCCTCGGGCTGCACGATGTCGAGCGGCTTGAGCGGCGGTCGCTTGTAGTGCTCACGGATGCGCTCGGGGATCAGGTGCGGAACGTACTCGCCCATGATCTCGGGCTTCTCGACCGTGAAGCTGTCCTCGATCTCGAGCAACTCCATGCTGTTGACGTCGATCACGCAGTGGAAGCCGTTGACCGGGCCGGCATACGGGTTGGCGCCGGGCTGCGACTTGACCCAGGTGTCGCTCCAGCCGAGGCGTCGGCCCTTGTACTTCTCCGGGATCACGGCGGCGCCGTAGGTCCACGTGTCCATGAAGACGAGGTCGAGATCGGTGATGCCGCGCTTCGCGAGTGCGGCGATCACGTCGGGATTGCCGCGCAGCATGGCGTCGGCCTCTTCCCACTCGTCGACGGTGAAGTTGGCCTGCACGTCGGGCACATGCGTGTACTCGAGAAGGGCATCGGATGCGAGTGACACGACCGCGATGTAGGTCGCGTTCTCGGCGCGGTTGAGTACCACGAGGCGGGCGCGACGATCGGGAACGGTGCCGTCTGCCTCGAACTGCTTCACGGCGGCCTTCGACGGTTCGACCATCTCGATCGAGGCGAAGCGCCACCCGGGGCCGACGCCCTTGTCGCGTGTGAGGATGCCGGATGCTGCGCGGAACTCGTCGGCGTTCAGCGGGTCGAGGGGGTGAAACGTCATGGAGAAGTCCTTCTATCGGGTGGCCGAGCGGACAGCGTCTTCGAGCACGCCGATCCCCTCGAGAAGCAGGGCGTCGTCGATGACGAGCGAGGGGAGCAGGCGGATCACGTTGCCGTAGGTTCCGCAGGTGAGGATGATGACGCCGGCCTCGAGAGCCGCAGCGGCGACGCGTTTCGTGATGTCGGCATCCGGTTCTGTGGTGCCCGGCCGCACGAACTCGATGGCGAGCATGGCGCCTCGGCCGCGCACGTCGCCGATCACCCCGGTGGCGTCGGCGAGGGCGTGCAGCCGGGGCAGCACGATCTCCTCGATGTGGCGGGCGCGCCCGGCCAGGTCGTGCTCGCGCATCTGGGCGATGGATGCGACTGCCGCGGCACACGCGATCGGGTTGCCGCCGTAGGTGCCTCCGAGGCCGCCGGGATGCACGGCATCCATCAGCTCGGCCCGGCCGACGACGGCCGCCAGCGGAAGCCCGCCCGCGATGCCCTTGGCGAGCGTGAGGATGTCGGGAACGATGCTCTCGTCGTCGCTGGCGAACCAGGAGCCCGTGCGGGCGAAGCCCGTCTGCACCTCGTCGGCGATGAAGACGACTCCGTTGGCGGTGGCCCAGGCGCTGAGAGTGGGCAGGAAGCCGGGGGCGGGAACGATGAAGCCGCCCTCGCCCTGGATGGGCTCGATGATGAGCGCGGCGACCTGGCCACCGCCGAGCTGCTTCTCGATGGCCAGGATGGCGCGGTTCGCGGCCTCGACGCCCGAGAGGCCGGCCTCATCGCGGAAGGGGTACGACATGGGCATGCGGTAGACCTCGGGCGCGAACGGTCCGAAGTTGGTCTTGTAGGGCATGGCCTTGGCGGTGAGCGCCATCGTGAGGTTGGTTCGGCCGTGATAGGCGTGGTCGAAGGCGACGACCGCGTCTCGACCGGTGGCGAGGCGGGCCACCTTGATGGCGTTCTCGACCGCCTCGGCGCCGGAGTTGAAGAGAGCCGAGCGTTTCTCGTGGTCGCCGGGAGTCAGTTCTGCGAGGAGTTCGGCGACCTCGACGTAGCCCTCATAGGGCGTGATCGTGAAGCAGGTGTGCGCGAAGTGCGTCGACTGCTCGGTGACCGCTGCCGCGACGGCCGGGTTGGATGCTCCCACGCTGGTGACCGCGATGCCGGCGCCCAGGTCGATGAACGAGTTGCCGTCGACATCGACGACGACCCCGCCATCGGCATCCGCTGCATAGACGGGAACGAGAGACGAGACGCCTGCCGAAACGGCCTTGCGGCGGCGCTCCGTGAGGGCGGCCGACTTCGGCCCGGGGAAGGTTCCTGTGATGCGCCGCTCCTGCGGCAACCGGTGCGTGATAGTCATGAGCTTTTCCTATTCGAGCGACGACATCACGTGCTTGATGCGCGTGTAGTCCTCGACGCCGTACATCGACAGGTCTTTGCCGTAGCCCGAGTACTTGAATCCGCCGTGCGGCATCTCGGCGGTGAGGAGGATGTGGGTGTTGATCCAGACGGCGCCGAAGTCGAGGTCGCGTGAGACGCGCATCGCGGTGGCGTGGTCGGTGGTCCAGACGCTGGAGGCGAGGGCGTAGCGCACGTCGTTCGCGAGCTCCACGGCCTCCTCCTCCGTGCTGAACTTCTGCACCGTGATGACCGGGCCGAATGTCTCGTCTTGAACGATGTCGTCACTCTGCAGCACGTTCGTGATGACGGTGGGCTCGAAGAAGTAGCCCGTGGTGCCGACGCGGTGGCCACCGGTCGCGATGACGGCGTGCTCGGGAAGCGACTCGACCTTGGTGACGACGTCGGTGAAGTGATTGATGTTGTTGAGCGGGCCGAAGTAGTTCTCGCTGTCGTCGGCGTTGCCGGTCTTGCGCTCTTTCGCCTCGATCGACAGCGCCTCGACGAGCTCGTCGTGGATCGACTCGTGCACGAGCACGCGGGTGATGGCGGTGCAGTCCTGGCCGGCGTTGTAGAACGAGAAGTCGGCGATGGCGGCGGCTGTCTTCGCCACATCGACGTCGCCGAACACCACGGCGGGGGCTTTGCCGCCGAGCTCGAGGTGCGCACGCTTGAGGGTCTTCGCCGCCCCGGATGCCACGGCCATGCCCGCGCGCACGGAGCCGGTGATCGACACGAGGCCGGGAGTGGGATGGTCGACGATGGCGGCGCCGGTGCCGCCGTTGCCGAGAACGATGTTGAGCACGCCGTCGGGCAGGATCCCCTGGCTGATCCGGGCGAGTTCGAGGGTGGACTCGGGCGTGGTGTCGCTCGGCTTCAGCACGATCGTGTTGCCCGTCGCGAGGGCGGGGCCGATCTTCCAGATGGCCATGAGGAACGGGAAGTTCCAGGGGGTGACCTGGCCGACCACTCCGATCGGCTCTCGGCGCACGTACGACGTCGTTCCCTCGATGTATTCACCGGCGCTCTTGCCCTCGAGCAGGCGTGCCGCCCCGGCGAAGAAGCGGATCTGGTCTGCTCCCGCCTCGATCTCGTCGGTGCGGATCGTGTCGCGGGGCTGTCCGGTGTTGCGATGCTGCGCCTCGACGAGAGCATCGGCGTTGGCCTCGATCGCATCGGCGAGCTTCAGAAGCGCGAGCTGCCGTGCCCCTGGCGTGAGTCGTGCCCAGGGCTTGAAGGCGGCCTTGGCTGCCTTCATGGCGGCATCGACGTCGTCGGCCGACGACACGGGTGCCTGAGCGACGGTCTCGCCCGTTGCCGGATTCACGATGTCGAGCAACTCTCTGCCCTGCGGCTGAACGAACTGGCCGTTGATGAAGTTCTGAAGCGTGGGCGTGGACACGGATCTCATCCTCTGCGTCGAGTGGCGGAACAACCGGGCGGCTGGGGCAAGTCTGGCATCCCCCGCGTCGCTGCGGCGCTCGAATCCATAAAGATTCGATTCCGAATGTTATCACCCGACGGGCGTCACTCGTCAGAGACGGCGATCCATCTGTTATTTACGCGGCGGGTCAGCTCCGGAGCGGTCAACTCGGCGAGTTCACGCGCCAGACCGAAGATGCCGAGCGCGATGTTCCGCGCATCCTGGTCGTCGTCGCCCGCGAACCGGATGACGATGCGGGCCTCGCCGCGCACCACGGCGATGCTCGAGGCCTCGACGATGGCGAGGGTGCCTGCGTCATCGGTCAATTCGGGCAACAGGCGGGCCGCGGCGACCCCCGGTCGCAACGCCCCGATGGCAGCGGAGAAGCGGTACGAGGGCACGGATGCGAGTATGCCACCTCGGTGGTGCCGGCACGGTGTGCGTCAGGAGAGCGTTGTACCCCGAGAGCGTCGCTGCAATCGCGCGACCGTGTCTTCGAAGACGTCGGCATACGCTGCGGTCAACGATGGCGATCGGCGCAGAGGGCCCTCGTCGCTCCGCAACGTCACTTCTACGAGGGTCGGGTGGCCGTCTTCCAGGCCGACCACCGCATCGAGGTTGATCGGGAGAACCGAGGGCAGAGCAGTGTTGAATCCGCCCGAACCGAGCTGCACCTGGATGACTCGATCGGTGCGATTGAAGACCCGAGCGCGCCGGTCATGTGCATAGGCGGCGACGACGTCCAAAGCCTCGATCGGGTCTAGCGGCGTCTCGTACGATGCCCGGAAGATGAGGGGCTCGTCGTCGGGGTTCGTCATTCACCCACGATGCCCCGGGGCTCGGGCTGCCGCAAGAGGTGCACGCGTCAGGAGAGCGTTGTACCTACAGGCGGTAGAAGACCGGGCTGCCCCAGAGGCTGTGCGCGTGCTCGACGTAGCGCCCGAAGTCGGGGGAGTGCACTACTCCGCCGGCTCCGTCGTAGATGCCGATGTGCTCGCCGGGCCACACGACGAGGTCGCCGGCGACTGCTTCGTCCTGCGTGATCTGCGTCGCGAGTGCCGCCTGGTGGTCGACGCCGCGAGGCAGGGCGATGCCGAACTGGCCGTACACGTACTGGGTCAACCCGTCGCATCCGAAGCTGTCGTTGGGGTCTGCGCCCCAGCCGTAGGGCACGACGCCCACGAACTGCTCTGCGTAGGCGACAACGGCCTCGCCGCTGTAACCGCCCTGCGGCGGTGCGAAGGTCTTGGGGCCTGACGACGGAGTCGCGGCCGTCTCGACGGCCCTCGCCGCTGCGGTGACGGCGTCGGCGGCGGCCTGCGCAGCCGCTGCCTCGGCGTCGCGCTGCGCCTGAAGAACAGATGCGTCGGTCGAGTTGTAGGAGTCGCGGGTTGCCGAGAGGGCCGAGACCTGCGCCTCGGCGTCGACATCGAGGGTCTGAGTGGCTGGAACCGAGGTGTCGACGAACGTCTGACCCGCGTTGACCGTGGTCGCGACCGGGTTGGTGCCGGTGGGCATCATCGCGTAGGCGGGAAGGGCCGTGACGCTGGCCATGCCAGCTGCGACGATGAACACGCCGACCCGCGCGAAGTTGCGCATGCCGCGGCCTCGCAACGGCGACGAGCTCGACGGTCGGGCGCGCGATTGCCGGGTCGCCTCAGCGAGAGCGGCTCGCGTCGGGGCCTGGAAACTCGTGCGCTGCCCCGTGGGTAGAAGGGCGGCGGATCGTGCCGAGCGTCGTGCACTCATGCGTTAGTACCTCAAGGATCTGTAGAGCATCGGGCAGGTATTCGGGTTCCCCCCGTGTGGGCGCAGCCGCCATGACTCAGGTCGACGAGGCGACCGGCGGGGTGCTTTTCCAACCCGGGCGACGGTACAGGGGCGTCCTGAGTACAACCTGGCAGAGGTGAGGCCTGCTCATGCAGGGGCGCGTCAGCTCTCGAGCAGGCCGCGGATGTCGTCTGCCGTGAGCGCCTGGCTGAACGCGGCCTCGTCGTCGAGCACGGCGTCTGTGAGCTCGGCCTTCTTGGCTTTCAGCGCCATGACCTTCTCTTCGATCGTGCCCTCCGCCACGAGGCGGTAGACCATGACGTTCTTGGTCTGGCCGATGCGGTGGGTGCGGTCGATCGCCTGCGTCTCGGATGCGGGGTTCCACCACGGGTCGAGCAGAAAGACGTAGTCGGCCTCGGTGAGGTTGAGGCCGAATCCGCCCGCCTTCAGGCTGATCAGGAACACGGGAGCCTTGCCCTGTTTGAACCGATCGATGATGTCTTTTCGCTTGCGCGACGACCCGTCGAGATATTCGTAGGGCACTCCGAGCGCGTCGAGCCGGGCCGCGGCCTTGTGCAGGAACGTCGTGAACTGGCTGAAGACGAGCGCGCGATGACCTTCCGCGACCACATCGTCGAGCTGCTCCATGAGCGAATCCAGCTTCGACGAGGGGATGTTCGCGTATTTCTCGTCGATCAGCGAGGCATCCAGACTCAGCATGCGCAGCAGTGTGATCGAGCGGAACACGATGAAGCGGTTCTTGTCGAGGTCGTCGATGAGGCCCAGCAGCTTCTGCCGCTCGCGCTGCAGCACCACGTCGTAGAGCTTGCGGTGGCTGGGAGCGAGTTCGATCTGCAGCTCCTGCTCCTGCTTGTCGGGCAGCTCGGGGGCGACGAGCTGTTTGGTGCGCCTCATCATCAGAGGCCGGATGCGGCGGCGCAGCCGCGCGATCAGCTCGGGGTTCTCGCCGCGATCGATCGGCCGCACGTAGTCTTCGGTGAACCGGCGCGACGACGGGAAGAGCCCGGGGGCGGTGATGGCGAAGAGAGACCAGAGCTCGAGGAGGTTGTTCTCCATCGGGGTGCCCGTGATCGCGAGCTTGAACGGTGCCTTCAGATCGCGGGCGCACTGGTGGATGCGCGACGTGTGGTTCTTGGCGAACTGGGCCTCGTCGAGGATGAGTCCGGCCCAGTCGACGCCGTTGTAGGCCGAGAAGTCGAGTCGGAACAGCGCGTACGAGGTGATCACGAGGTCGGCGCCGGCGCAGATCGCCGCGACCTTCTTCTTGCTCTTGGCCTCGGTTGCGGTGATCGAGCGCACGACGAGGTGCGGGGTGAACCGCTGCGCCTCGGCCACCCAGTTCGACACCACCGAGGTCGGTGCGACCACGAGGAAGGGGACGCGGGTCTCGTCGGCTGCGACGGGCTGCTCGCGCGCCTGGGCCACGAGAGCGAGTGTCTGCAGGGTCTTGCCGAGCCCCATGTCATCGGCCAGGATGCCGCCGAGCGAGTGCGCGTGGAGAAAAGCGAGCCACGAGAATCCGTCGACCTGATAGGGCCGCAGTTCGGCCTTGACGCTCGAGGGCACGGCGATCGTGTCGACGGCGCCGATCGCGTTGAGCCCGGATACGGCGGCCCGCCAGCTCGTCGCCTCGACGGTCTCTTCGGCCAGGTCTTCGAAGTCGGCCCAGAGGCTCGCCTGATACCGGCTGATGCGTGGGGTGTCGATCTCCCACTCGGCCATGCTGCGGCCCTCGTTGATGAGTTCGAGGAGTCGTTCGAAGACCGGCTGTTCGAGAGAGAGGTAGCTGTTGTCGACGAGCTTGAGCTTCTTCTTGCCCTTCGACAGCGCGGTGAACAGCGGGCCGAACGGAATGGTTCGCCCCTCGACCGTGACCATGATGCCGAGGTCGAACCAGTCGCGCTTGTCGGTCTCGACGGTGGTGACGGTGAGCTCAGGGGCCTCGGTCAGCTCCACATAGTCGGGACGCGTGCCCACCGTCTCGACCACCACGTCGTCGCGGCCGTCGATCTGATCGATGACCTCGACCACGAACTGGGCGGCATCGACGCCGTCGAACACGTTTCGGCTGGCGAAAGCGACACTCGGATCTGCGCCGCCCCAGCCGCGCGCCGTGAGCGTGTGCGACAGCAGAGACAGGATGCGATCTTCGTCGGCGTCGTCGCGCAGCGCTCTGTCGGCAGAGGTCGCGCTCAGGGGAAGAAGTGCTGAGCTGCCGTAGCGCCAGCCCCACGAGATGCGCAGTCGACCCTTGGGTTCGAACGTCGCCGTGAGCACCAGTGTGGCCGTCGCCTGCTCGGGCAGGTTCACCGACTCGTCGGCGCTCGTGATCGGCAGTATGCGGCGGAGGCGCGGGTAGTAGTCGTCGAAGAACTCGGACTTCTCACCGCGGGGCACCTGGATCACGTGCGCCGGCGTTTCGAAGACGAGCCGGCGCTGCTCGTCGGTGAGCGGGGCGTCGAGGGGAGCGAGAGTCACGCCGAACGCGGAGCTCAACGAGTAGGAATAGAGGCCGTGCGCGCCGACCGGTCCGATCGAGTCGACATCGACCTCGGCGTCGTCGAACGCGACCGTGGTGGCCAACGCGAGGCCGCCCGATTCGTCGGCCGACGCATCCAGCCCCACGCTCGCTCGCCGAGCGACCCCCACGGTGGCGTCTTTCTTGACGCCCACCAGCGCGATGCCGAGGCGTGCGGCCTCGTCGAGCAGATGCCAGAGCAGGGGGCTCGCGAATTCGTCGAGGTAGATCCAGTCGAGGTCTTGCCCCGTGTAGGTGGCGCGGCTCGCACGCTGCACGGCGGCGAACTCGGCGAACCACCGGTGCTGCTCGGCGTCGAGATTCATGCGATTAGCCTGATGCACGACGGTGCCCCAGGTGAGGTTGTTGCGCACCCAGGCGCCGGTCGATGAGCTGCGCACCACGGGCCGCACGCCGAGACGGCGGGTCGCGGCCACGGCGGCCGACGAACGCGGTGATGCCGATGTGGATGTGGGGCCACGCCAGCGGTCGTGCGTGCGCGCGGCTCGCTCGCGCAGCTCGAACTGCAGCGCCATGGGCACGGTTCCCGCCGCTTCTGTGTTGGCCGCCGCTCGGTCTGCGGTGACGTCGACCGCAGAGCCGAGCAGGCTTTTCCAGTCGGTGGCGATGGATGCCTCGGGTCGGCCCGGCGACGCGACCAACGGTTTCATGGCACGCGCGTTGGTGTCGATGAGTGCGGCGGCGACGTGCTTGCAGTCGATGCCGACGGGGCAGTCGCACATGCTGAAGATCGGACGGAATCCGCGACCTGTCGTGCCGAGGGTGATCGAGCAGGCATAGGGCTCGGGTGCGCCTCCCTGCACGAAGGCGCTGACCACACGGGTAGCGGGGTTCCACGCGACATCGACGACCGCGCCCTGACGGAAGTAGGCCTGGCCCCGTTCGAAGGCGCTGCGACCGACCAGTCGGCTGATCTCCGTCGCATCGACGAGCGGAAAGATCGACTCGGGCATGCATCCATGCTCCCACGCACCGCCGACACGACCGCCGGCGAATCGAACGGGAATGCTGTAGCGCCATCCCGACGTTAAGGATAAAGTTGAGTCAGCAAGGCTCAAGTTTTTAAGGGCGTCTCGTCGGACTCGCCCCACGAGAAGAAGAAGGACAGGCATATGCAGGCAGGGCAGGCCCCCGCTCAGGAGGACGCCAAGAGCGCCCTCGAACTGTATGGCGTCAACCTCACCGAGATCGCCGCGAGCGGCAAGCTCGACCCGGTGATCGGGCGCGACGCCGAGATCCGTCGTGTCAGCCAGGTGCTGACCCGGCGTACCAAGAACAACCCCGTGCTCATCGGTGAGCCCGGCGTCGGCAAGACCGCCGTCGTCGAGGGGCTCGCTCAGCGCATCGTCGCGGGCGACGTCGCCGACTCGCTGAAGGGCAAGCAGCTCATCTCGCTCGATCTCGCGGCACTGGTCGCTGGTGCGAAGTATCGCGGTGAGTTCGAGGAGCGCCTGAAGGCGGTGCTCAAGGAGATCAACGACGCCGACGGCCAGATCATCACCTTCATCGACGAACTGCACACGCTCATGGGTGCGGGCGCCGGAGAGGGCAGTGTCGCGGCATCCAACATGCTGAAGCCCATGCTCGCCCGAGGCGAGCTGCGCATGATCGGCGCCACCACCCTCGACGAGTATCGCGAGTACATCGAGAAAGACAAGGCGATGGAGCGCCGCTTCCAGCAGGTACTGGTGGGCGAGCCCAGCGTCGAAGACACCATCGCGATCCTGCGCGGACTGAAGGAGCGCTATGAGGCGCACCACAAGGTGTCGATCGCCGATTCCGCTCTGGTCGCGGCGGCTGCGCTGTCGAACCGCTACATTCCGGGACGCCAGCTGCCCGACAAGGCCATCGACCTGATCGACGAGGCTGCATCGCGCCTGCGCATGGAGATCGACTCGGCTCCCGTCGAGATCGACGAGCTGCGACGCAGCGTCGACCGGCTGAAGCTCGAAGAGCTCGCGCTCAAGAAGGAGAAGGACGAGGCCTCGAAGGAGCGCCTCGAGAAGCTGCGCGACGACCTCAAGACCCGCGGCGCGGCCCTGAAAGAGCTGCAAGACCGGTGGGAGCGGGAGCGCGCGAGCCTGAACCGCGTCGGTGAGCTCAAGGAGAAGCTCGACGCTGCGCGTATGAAGGCGGAGCGCGCCCAGCGCGAGGGCAAGCTCGAGCAGGCCTCGAAGCTGCTCTACGCCGAGATCCCCGTTCTCGAGCGCCAGCTGGCCGAGGCGGAGGCCGTCGAACAGGACGGCCCGTTGATGGTCAACGACCAGGTGACCAGCGACGACATCGCGTCAGTGATCGCCGCCTGGACGGGCATCCCCGTCGATCGGCTCACCCAGGGCCAGACCGAGCGACTGCTCGGCCTCGAGGGCGAACTCGGCAAGCGGCTCATCGGGCAGAAGCGCGCCGTCGTGGCAGTGTCGGAGTCGATCCGGCGCTCGCGGGCGGGCATCGCCGATCCCGACCGGCCCACCGGCTCGTTCATGTTCCTCGGCCCGACCGGCGTCGGAAAGACCGAGCTCGCCAAGGCGCTCGCCGACTTCCTGTTCGACGACGAGAAGGCGCTCATCCGCATCGACATGTCTGAGTACGGAGAGAAGCACTCCGTGGCGCGTCTGCTCGGTGCCCCTCCCGGGTACATCGGCTACGAGCAGGGTGGCCAACTCACCGAGGCCGTGCGCCGGAGGCCCTATTCGGTCGTGCTGCTCGACGAGGTCGAGAAGGCTCACCCCGAGGTCTTCGACGTGCTGCTGCAGGTGCTCGACGACGGCCGACTCACCGATGGTCAGGGCCGCACGGTCGATTTCCGGAACACCATTCTCATCCTCACGTCGAACCTGGGTTCGCAGTACCTCGTCGACGCGTCGCTGAGCACGGAGCAGAAGGAGGACGCCGTGCAGGCTCTGGTTCGCCAGGCCTTCAAGCCCGAGTTCGTGAACAGGCTCGACGACATCGTCGTGTTCCAGGCGCTCACCCGCGAAGACCTCGCGCAGATCGTCTCGCTCTACGTCGATCGCCTGGCCCGCCGCATCGGCGACCGCCGGCTCGAGCTGGCCGTCACACCGGATGCCCGTGCCTGGCTCTCCGAGAAGGGCTACGACCCGATCTACGGCGCGCGTCCGCTGCGTCGCCTCATGCAGCATGAGATCGATGACCGCCTCGCGACCGAGATCCTGCGAGGAACGGTCCGTGACGGAGACACGGTTCGGGTCGACCTCGACGACGCTGGCGAGGCGCTGACGGTGACGCCGGAGGGCAACAACGCGTAGTCGGGGGTCGTCTCCCGTTCTCGCTTCCCGAGATGGGGGCCGCTCTTTCGGGGGCTGCCCCCTCTTCGGGGCTAGTATCGCTTCGCTAGGACACCAGTGAAGCGATAGTTGAAACGAGGCAGACGATGTCCACACCAGATTCTCCCCAGGGAGATTCGCACCCGATCGAGGACTCTCCCCAGAAGCAGGACTTCTCGCATGAGCAAGAGGGTTATCACAAGACTCTGAAGCCCAGGCAGCTGCAGATGATCGCCATCGGCGGCGCCATCGGAACCGGTCTCTTCCTGGGCGCCGGCGGGCGGCTCGCGTCAGCGGGCCCCTCGCTCGTGATCGTCTACGCCATCTGCGGATTCTTCGCGTTCCTCATCTTGCGGGCCCTCGGGGAACTGGTGCTGCACCGGCCGTCATCCGGCTCGTTCATCTCGTACGCGCGTGAGTTCTTCGGCGAGAAGATGGCGTACGTCGCCGGCTGGATGTACTTTCTGAACTGGGCGATGACCGCCATCGTCGACGTCACCGCTGTGGCGCTGTATGTGAAGTTCTGGTCGGCGTTCACCGACGTTCCGCAGTGGCTGCTCGCGCTCATCGCGCTCGCCATCGTTCTGAGCCTGAATCTCGTGTCGGTGAAGGTCTTCGGCGAGATGGAGTTCTGGTTCGCGATCATCAAGGTCGTCGCCCTGGTGGCGTTCCTGATCATCGGCGTCGTCTTCCTGGCCTTCAACTTTCCGACCGACGTCGGCAACGGCCAGACCGGGTTCGCTCTGCTCGCAGACAACGGCGGGTTCTTCCCCCAGGGCCTCCTGCCGGCAGTGCTCGTCATCCAAGGTGTCGTCTTCGCGTATGCGGCCATCGAGTTGGTGGGGACTGCGGCCGGCGAAACTGCCGACCCCAAGAAGATCATGCCGAAGGCCGTCAACACCGTCGTCATCCGCATCGCCGTCTTCTACGTGGGGTCGGTGCTGCTGCTGTCGCTTCTCCTTCCCTACACCGCGTACAAGGCCGACGAGAGCCCGTTCGTCACGTTCTTCTCGAGCATCGGCAGTCCGGAAGTCGGGGCTATCGCCGGAAACATCATGAACTTCGTCGTTCTCACAGCGGCCCTGTCGAGCCTGAACGCCGGCCTCTACTCGACCGGTCGCATCCTGCGTTCGATGTCTGAAGCCGGGGCGGCGCCGAAGTTCACCGGGCGCATGAACAAATCCGGCGTGCCGTACGGCGGAATCCTGTTGACCGCGGGCATCACCCTGCTGGGAGTGGGACTCAACGCCATCGTGCCCGAGCAGGCCTTCGAGATCGTGCTCAACGTGTCGGCGCTCGGAATCATCAGCGGCTGGGGCACGATCATCCTCTGTCAGATGCGACTGCAGAAGTGGGCCAAAGAGGGCAAGCTCGAGCGGCCGGCCTTCAGGCTGTTCGGTGCGCCGTTCACCTCGTGGCTCACGCTCGCGTTCTTGGCCACCGTGCTCGTGCTGATGGCCATCGACTTTCCGGTGGGAACGATCACGATCTCGTCGCTCGTGCTCATCATTCCGCTGCTCGTCATCGGCTGGTACGCCAGCCGCGACCGCATCAAGGCTATCGCCGCCGCCCGCGAGGGCTACACCGGGGCATTCCCTGTCGTGGCAGAGCGCCCTGGAGACGGGCGCAACACCAAGAAGTAACTCGTCCGTTCCCTGAGCCTCTCGAAGGGTGCCTTCGACAGGCTCAGGGAACGGTATCGACTACTCGTTGACGAGAACGAGCTCGTCGAGGGCCAGGCGCTCGCGGGGAGCCTTCTCGCGGGCGATCGCGCCCTCTTCGCCGAGCGCCTCGGGGGCGTCGACCGTTCCGAGTGCGGTGACGGTGATCGCGGTGAGGTTCTCCGGGATCGAAAACGCGTCACGCAGTCCCTCGGCGATGATGCCGCTCATCTGGTGAACGTGCAGGCCCTCGTGGTGTGCCTGCACCGACATGTGGGCGACGGCCTGTCCGAGGTCGTAGTTGGCCAGGGCGCGCGGCTTGCCATCGGGGTCGGTGGTCTCGGCGACGTTCACGATGAGAACGGAGGCGTTCGGCGTCCACGCCTGGTTGAACCCCATGAGGTTCGACACGATCTTGTCGAAGGCCTCGGTTCCGCGGCGGGCCACGATGAAGCGCCACGGCTGGGTGTTCGCCATCGACGGCGACCAGCGGCCGGCCTCGAGCACGGAAGCGAGTGCGTGCTCGTCGATCACTGCGGTCGGGTCGTAGGAGCGCGGGCTCCAGCGAGCGGCGAGCACCTCGAGAATCGGGGCGCTGGTCTCGTCGGCGCGGGTCACGGCGGTAGTCGTGGTGAGGGTCATTGCGGGTCTTCCTTCGGGTGTGGTCGTCGCATCGCCCTCAGGGCGGATGCGTGGGCCGGGCATCCATTGCCCAGCTATGCAAACGCATAGATGCGGCAGGTATTCCCGGTCGTCGAGCGTGTCGCGACGGCGCCCTCCAGGGCCGGTGTGCTCAGACCTCGGCGAGCAGCTCGCGCAGACGGGCAGCGAACGCGTCGACATCGGCCTCGGTCGTATCGAAGGCACACATCCAGCGCACCTCGCCCGTCGAGGGATCCCAGTCGTAGAAGCGGAAGCTCTCGCGCAGCCGGTCTGCGACCTCGGGAGCCACGATCGCGAAGACCGCGTTCGACTGCGTGGGCTGAGTGATCGTCACGCCATCCATGCCCTCGACGGCCTGGCGCAGCCGCTGGGCCATCGCGTTGGCCTGCGAGGCAGAGCGCATCCAGAGCCCGTCGCTGAGGAGCGCGATCAACTGCGCCGAGACGAAGCGCATCTTGCTCGAGAGCTGCATGTTGAGTTTGCGCAGATACGTCAGGCCCTCGGATGCTGCGGGGTTGAGCACCACGACCGCCTCGCCGAACATGAGCCCGTTCTTGGTTCCGCCGAACGACACGATGTCGACCCCGGCGTCGGAGGTGAAGGCCCGCAGCGGCACGCCGAGGTACGCGGCGGCGTTGGAGATGCGGGCGCCGTCCATGTGCAGGGTCATTCCGCGGGCGTGCGCGTGCTCGGCGATGGCGCGCACCTCGTCGGGGGTGTACGCCGTGCCGAGCTCGGTGGTCTGCGTGATCGAGACGGCCAGCGGCTGTGCGCGGTGCTCGTCTCCCCAGCCCCAGGCCTCGCGGTCGATGAGTTCGGGGGTGAGCTTGCCGTCCGGTGTGGGCACGGTGAGCAGCTTCAGGCCCGCGACTCGCTCGGGCGCCGCGTTCTCGTCGGTGTGGATGTGCGCCGTCTGCGTGCAGATCACCGCTCCCCAGCGCGGAAGCATCGACTGCAGGCTCAGCACGTTGGCGCCGGTGCCATTGAAGACCGGGAATGCCTCGACTCCGTCGCCGAAGTGCTCGGCCATCACGTGCTGGAGGCGGGCCGTATAGAGGTCTTCCCCGTAGGCGATCTGGTGGCCGCCATTCGCGGCGGCGACGGCGGCGAGTACCTCGGGGTGAACGCCGGCGTAGTTGTCGCTCGCGAATCCGCGGTAGTCGGTGTCGTGCAGGCGCAAGGACGAGGAGGTGTCTGTCGAAAGGGTCACGGATCCAGTCTTGCGCACGCGTCGCGCACGGGCGTTGCGTTCGGCGCTCCTTTGTTGCTATCGCTGGTGCGCCATCGGATGCTGGTCGCCGGTTGCGGGCGTCAGCCGCCGATGCCGAGGGTGGGCCAAGTGCTGGTGCCGGTCCACCCTCGCCGCCGGAGTTCGTGTTGGAGGGTGTTCAGGAAGTGTCCGGGGTTGCGGATGTCGGGGAGCACAGCCTCGATCGACTTCCAGTCGATGAGGTCGAGTTCGCGGCGGCGCACTACGTCGCGCTGCCACTGCGACCTGTCGGTGCGGTGGCCGTCGCCCTGGTACTCGATCCCCACGTTGTAGCCGGGGATCCGTAGATCTGGCTGCGCGATGATCTCTCCCATGGCATCCAGAATCGGCTCGTTCACGATCGGATCGGGGAACCCGGCGCTCTGCACGATCAGCCGAAGCCGTGTCTCGTAGGGGGAGTCGACGCGCTCGCGGAGAAGCTCGAGGGCCGCAGCGATCAACGCTGCGTGCCGACGGTGAGCGTGTTCTGCCGCGGCCGCGCGGAGCTGCGGGATGGTAGCGAAGGGGCGATGGCTGCCGTTGCGCTCACGGAAGCCGCGCAGCAGGTAGTCGCCAGCGATCACAAGGTCGACCAGGTCGAGCTGGCTCGCGAGATCGAGCCAGATGCGTGCTGCACGGGAGATGCGCAGGCCCCGGGAGTCCAGCCATGGGGGCGCGCCCTCGCCCGGTTGCCAGGAGTGCCCGACGACGGCGGGGCGCTGCGGAGAGCGGTTGGGTCTCTCGACGGTGACATGAACGGTGCTTTCTCTCTGCAAGGCAGCGTTCTCGAAGTGTGTCGGCGCCCGCCGGCAATCGCGCCCCATGAAACGGTCTGTGGAGGTCGGATGACATCAATTGCTTCGCGGTCGCTCCCAGCATCAGAGCTTCTCGTGTCGAGAAGGCGCGGCCGACGACGGCATCGGGCAGCGGCTTTCTTCGGGTCACGGGTCCACCATGCCGTGTGAAGCGGTTCGGGGGCGGAAACTATCCACAGGCGCGCGAGGTGCGGCAAAACGCCGTTCGTTGAACATCGAAACGGCGATGTGCCGCACATGAAACTGGGCGACGAAAGACAGGTGTGAGAAATCGCCCTTCGTTTGACCATCGAAGGTGACTTTGCCGCACGTCGAGCGTGGGTGGCCTGGCCGACGGGCGCAAGGGGGTGGAAGCTGCGTCGGCGACAGGACTATCGTGGCCAACTCGACCGGGGCGAGCATGACGACGTACGCCCCGCAGACCACGACCGCTACCGAGACGAGAGGACACGAATGGCGCTCAGCGAGCACTTCGATGTGACCAAGCACGACGACGCACCCTGGGAGGTGGCCTTCGCGGGCACTCCCAACATCGCGGGGCACCTCACCCCGGAGGGAACGGGCCTGCGCCTGCACGACTCCGCTGACAACGACCTCGGCCTCTTCGGCACGATCGAGCACGCCCTGACGGTGCTGTATGGCTCCGACTGATCCCGGGGCGCAGCTCTGGTCGCCCGCGCCCAAGGCCGTGCTCTTCGACATCGACGGCACTCTCGTCGACAGCAATTACCTGCACGTGGATTCGTGGTCCCGGGCCTTCGAGAAGGTCGGCCACCCGGTCGACACCTGGCGAATCCACCGCTCGATCGGTCTCGACAGCGACGAGTTGCTCAAGACGCTTCTCGGCGACGCCGTCGACGAGCTCGGTGAGCGCGCGAAAGACCTGCACTCCGAGCTCTACCAAGCGTCGACAGATAGGTTGCGCCCGCTCCCCGGCGCCGTCGAGCTGCTCCGCGCGCTCAGCGGCGCGGGCATCCGGGTGGTGCTCGCGACCAGCGCGCCGAAGGAAGAACTCGAGATTTTGCTCGACGTTCTCGACGTGAACGATGCGCTGCACGCGACCACCTCGTCAGACGACGTCGACACCGCGAAGCCCGAGCCCGACATCGTGAACGTGGCGCTCGAGCGGGCCGGCGTCGACGCGTCCGAGGCGCTGTTCGTGGGTGATGCCGTGTGGGACGTGAAGGCGGCGGCGCGCGCGAGCCTGGGTGCGATCGGCGTGCGCACCGGCGGCATCTCGTCGGGCGAGCTGATGGATGCCGGTGCGCTGCGGGTCTTCGACGACGCGGCGGCGGTGCTGGCCGACTTCGAGGGTGAGTGACCGCCGCGCCGGCGATCAGTGATCGCCGGTGCGCGGCCGCAGCCGGGTCTCCTCAATGTCGAGCATGCCCTGGGCCTGCGCGAGAATCCGTGACGGGTAGGCTCCCCGCCTCCGAGCATCCAAGAGCCGTTCGCGTTCTGCGAGCACGACGGCCAACCGCAGCTGGCGGTACACGCGGTGCGGGGTCTCGTCGGCGCTCGTCGAGGCGGGCGACGCCTCGTGCGAGCGTTCCCACGCCGCCTCGGCCCTGAGGAACGACGACTGGCGTACGCGTTCCACCACGTCGGGGTCGACATCGTTCGCCCCGTCGATGGCACCCGCCAGGTCGTCGAGCACGGCGAGGCCGGCGAAGCTGATCTCGTCGAGCAGGGTGGCGAGCTCGCGGCGGTCTTCGGCCTCGTCGACGCCCTGGATTCCGAGCAGGCGGATCAGCCAGGGCAGGGTGCCGCCCTGCACGATCAACGTCACCACGGCGACGGTGAACGCGATGAGGATCAGCTGCGAGCGATAGGGGATGTCGGCGGGCAGCGACTGCGCGGCGGCCAGGGTGACGACGCCGCGCATCCCCGACCAGCTGAGCACGATGCCGCCGCGCCAGTCGATGCTCTCGCGACGCAACTGCTCGAGGTCGGAGCGCCGACGCTGGTAGAGCCGCTCCTCGCGCAGCCGCCGCCGACCCGTCCAGACCCCTCGGTGCGGGGTCTTTCGATAGTGGTAGAGAGCGAGCAGATTCTTGTAGGTGAGCTTCTCGGCGTGCTCAGCGCGCTTCTTCAGCATGTAGACGAGCGGGCCGATCCAGAGGAAGCGCAGCAGCGTCAGGGCGACGACGGCGATGAGCCCGAGCCCGACGGCATCCATCACGCTCAAGACCTCGGGGTTCTCGACGTCGTTGATGAGGGTGCGGATCTCGAGCCCGATCAGCAGGAACACGCCGTTCTCGAGCAAGAACTGGATCGTGCGCCAGTTGATGCGGTCACTGATGCGCGCCTGCGCCGAGAAGGCCGACGGCGCGTGATGCCCGGTGTAGAGGCCGGCCACGACCACCGCAAGAACGCCGGATGCGCCGAGCGCCTGGGTGGGCAGGAACGCCAGGAACGGCACGGCGATCGAGATCGCGGTGTCGAGAACCGGGTCGTTGAGCTTCGTGCGCACGAACACCGAGATGAGGCCCGCGAGCAGCCCGATCACGATGGCCACGAAGACAGCGAACAGGAAGTCGCCGACCGTCTCCCACGGCGAGAGGAGCCCGCCCGCGGCCGCGGCCGTGGCCGAGCGCAGAAGCACGAGGGCGGTGGCGTCGTTCACGAGCCCCTCGCCCTCGAGCACGGTCAGGATGCGCGGCGGCAACCCGAGACGGCGGCCGATGGATGTCGCGGCGACCGCGTCGGGTGGGCTGATGATGGCGCCCAGCGCGATGGCCGCGGCGAGGTTGAGGTCGGGCAGCATCGTGAAGAGCAGAAAGCCGGTGCCGAAGGCGGTGACGATCACCAGCACGACAGAGAGGCTCGTGATGGTGCTGAAGTTGCGTCTGAAGTCGACGACGGGAACGCTGATCGCCGCCGCGTAGAGGATCGGTGGCAGCACCACGTCGAGCACGAGCTCGCCCTCGATGTGCAGCTCGGGGAAGCCCGGCAGGAAGGAGATGGCGACTCCGACGATCACCAGGATGATCGGTGCGGCCACTCCGAGGCGCTTCGAGAAGTACGCGACCGCGACGATGACCGCGATGCCGAATACTGCGTAGACGCCGAGTTCCATGGTCATTCCAGGGTACCCGGGCTAGGTTCCAGCCACATTTCGCAGAACGGGACCTAACTATATGCCTTGGCTATATAGTTGATCAGTGCCAACTTCTACATCGCCCCACACCGGATCCATCCTCAAGCAGCCGCTCGCCGTCTGGGCAGTGGCCTTCGCCAGCGTCATCGCGTTCATGGGCATCGGTCTCGTCGACCCGATCCTGCCCGCCATCGCGAAGAGTCTGAAGGCCAGCCCCACCGAGACCTCGCTGTTGTTCACGAGCTACCTCATGGTCACCGGACTCGCCATGCTCATCACGAGCTGGATCTCGAGTCGCATCGGTGCGAAGAAGACGCTGCTCATCGGGCTCGCCCTCATCGTCGTGTTCGCTGCGCTCGCGGGCCTGGCCGGCAGCGTCGAGGGTGTCATCGGATTCCGAGCTGGATGGGGGCTCGGAAACGCGCTCTTCATCTCGACCGCCCTGTCGACCATCGTCGGCGCGGCCAGCGGAGGAAGCGGGGCGGCGATCACCCTGTACGAGGCCGCACTCGGTGTGGGCATCGCGGTCGGCCCTCTGCTCGGCGGAACGCTCGGCGCGATCAGCTGGCGAGGCCCCTTCTTCGGCACGGCCGTGCTGATGGCGGTCGGCTTCATCGCTATCGTGACGCTGCTGCGCGAGGACAAGACCGCCGTGCGCACACCCACGAAGCTCTCGGCGCCGTTCACCGCGATGAAGGTGCCCGGCATCCGTTACCTCGCCGGCATCGCACTGTTCTACAACATCGGCTTCTTCGTGCTCTTGGCCTACACCCCGTACCCGCTCGGCCTCGATGAGATGGGCCTCGGCTACACCTTCTTCGCGTGGGGTCTCTCGGTGGCCTTCACCTCGGTGTTCGTGGCGCCGCTGCTCACGAAGCGCATGAAGCGCACCAGCGTGCTCAAGCTCGTGCTCACGGTTCTGGCGCTCGACTTGATTGCGGGAGGCGTGGTCATCGACTCGCAGACAGGCCTCATCGTGTGCATCGTCATCGGCGGTCTCATGCTCGGAATCGTGAACACGGTGCTGACCGAGAGCGTGATGGAGGCGAGCGATCTGCCGCGGTCGGTAGCGTCGTCGTCGTACTCCGCCGTGCGCTTCCTGGGTGGCGCCTTCGCCCCTCCCGGCGCTGCGGCGCTGGCCGCGGCGATCTCGCCCAGCGCTCCGATGTACGCGGGTGCTGCATCGGTCTTCGTCGCCGTGCTGCTGGCATTCCTCGGCCGAAAGGCTCTCCGCCGCGTAGACAACGCTCATGACGAGAGCCCTCTCGTCGAGGCCGAAGCGATCACGGTGGGCGAATCCCTCTAGAAGCCAGTTCGTCGAGCCTGGCGAGACGGTTCCCTTCGGCAGGCTCACGGAACGGGGCCGGCCGCGACTAAACGCCCGTAGCCTTGACGAGTGCCACGCCCCCTCGCTCTCTTTCGCCGTCGATCGGGCACTGCAGCCGCCCCTCGCGAGCGCCTCTCCCGCGACGTCTACGTGCTCGGACTCATCGCCTTCTTCGTGATGGTCGGGTTCGGCGTGGTCGTGCCGGTGCTGCCCGTCTTCGTGCGCAGCTTCGGTGTGGGCTACGCAGAGGTCGGCGCCGTCGTCTCGGCCTTCGCCCTGATGCGCCTCGTCGCCAGCCCCTTCGTGGGCAAGCTCATCGATCTGATGGGCGAGCGGGTCGTGCTCGCTATCGGCATCGGTATCGTCGCGGTCTCGAGCGGGCTCGTCGGCATCGCTGCCGACTACCCGCACCTCCTCCTTCTTCGCGGGGTCGGCGGGATCGGCTCGGCCATGTTCACCGTCGCGGCCATGACTCTTCTGCTCGGAACGACGAGCGCGGCGCATCGCGCCCGCGCCGTCGGCTTCTACCAGGGTGGCTTCCTCATCGGCGGCATGACCGGCCCCGCGATCGGCGGCCTCCTCGCCACGATCTCGCTCACCGCTCCCTTCTTCTTCTACGCGGGCACGCTCGCCGTCGCGGGCATCGTCGGGCTCGTGCTGCTGCGACCGCGCGCGAAGGTCGTCGACGGCCAGGCGACCGAGGGTGTTGCGGATGCCGCGGGTTCGGAGAACCCGTTGGTTCCGCTTCGCGACGTGCTGCGCGACGCCCGCTTCCGCGCAGCGTGTCTGGCCAACTTCGCCCAGGGCTGGAACTCCTTCGGAGTGCGCAGCGCGCTCATCCCCGTGATCGTCGTCGAGGTCATCAAGGGTCCGAGCTCGTTCACGGGAATCGCGTTCGCCATCGCGGCGGTCGCCCAGACGCTGGCGCTGGGCCCCGCGGCGCGGTTCATCGACCGAGCAGGCCGGAAGCCCGCGCTGATCCTGTCCCTCGCGGTGGCTGCGGTGCTCACCGTCGCCATCTCGTTCACGGGCGACATCATCACGCTCACCGTTCTTCTCAGCCTCTACGGGGTGGTCTCGGCTTTCCTCGGGATCGCACCCGCGGCATCCGTCGGCGATGTCGTCGGACGCCGCGGCGGGCGCGGCATCGCGATCTTCTCGATGAGCTCCGACATCGGGGCCATCGTGGGGCCGCTCGCGGCCGGCGCGCTCGTCGACGCCTTCTCGTTCCCGGTGGCGTTCGGTGTGGGTGCGGTGTTCTTCGTGGTGGCGTCGCTCTACTCGTTCCGCATGCCCGCGTCGGTGTCGGCGGCACCCGCTAGCGTGAACGACACAGCGGCTGCCGACGCGAGGGTCGACGTCAGGGCTGACCGACGAGAGAGCTGAGTTCCCATGTTCCTGCTCGATGACACGGTGGTCTACTCGGCCAGCGATCTCACTGCGGCGGCGGCGTGCGAGTGGGCTCTGATGCGCAAGCTCGACGCCAAGCTCGGCCGCATCGATGCCGTGGTCGAGGCCGAAGACGACATGTTGCGTCGCACCGCAACCCTGGGAGACCTGCACGAGCTCGCGACGCTCGAGCAGTTGCGCGAGGCGGGAGGGGTCGTCGAGATCGAGCGGCCCGCGATCGACCAGGTCGAGGTGGCCGCCGCCGAGACGCTCGAGGCGCTGCGCTCCGGAGCCGCCGTGGTGTTCCAGGGGGCCTTCTTCGATGGGCGCTTCCTCGGGTACTCAGACTTTCTCGTGCGCGACGATTCTGTCGGTGGGGCGCCCGCCTACGCGGTCGGTGCTGGCCCCGCCTACGCGGACGGTGCTGGCCCCGCGTACGCGGTCTATGACACCAAGCTCGCCCGCAAGGCCAAGATCACCGCGCTGCTGCAGCTCGCCGCCTATGCCGATCAGCTGCAGCAGAACGGCATCCCCACGAGCGAGACGGTGCATCTCATTCTGGGCACGGGCAAGACGACCTCGCACCGACTGCGCGACATCCTGCCCGTCTACCGTCGGCGCCGCGCCCGGCTGCAACAGCTCATCGACGAGCGCGTGGCCGACACCGCGCCCACGGAGTGGGGCGATCCGCGCTACACCGCGTGCGGTCGTTGCGCCGCCTGCGCCGAGCAGGTCGAGCGCACCCGCGACGTTCTGCAGGTGGCCGGCATGCGGCTCACGCAACGGGCGCGCCTGCGGGCCGCAGGCATCCAGAGCATCGATCAGCTCGCGGTGGCCGAAGGCCCCGTTCCCGGTCTCGCGCAGGCCACGCTCGAATCGCTCGCCGGCCAGGCGCGCATGCAGATCGAGCCGCCCGCTCCGGGGCAGGCGCTGAGCTGGCAGATCGCCGACGCGGCCCCGTTGGCCGCGATTCCGGCACCCGACGCCGGAGACATCTTCTTCGACTTCGAGGGCGACCCGCTCTATCAGGAGGGGTCTGCCTGGGGCCTCGACTATCTCTTCGGTCTCGTCGAACCCGACGAGACGTTCGTAGCGTTCTGGGCGCACGACCTGGCCGAGGAGCGGCAGGCGCTCATCGACTTTCTCGACTACGTCGCCGAGCGTCGCGCCCGACACCCGCTCATGCACATCTACCACTACGCCTCGTACGAACGCACCCACCTGCTCACGCTGGCGGCCCGGCACGGAGTCGGAGAAGAAGCGGTCGACGACCTGCTGCGTCAGAACGTGCTGGTCGACCTGTATCCCATCGTGCGTCAGGGAATGCGCATCGGCACGCACAGCTACTCGCTCAAAAAGCTCGAGCCGCTCTACATGGGCGATGCCGAGCGGGCGGGGGTGGCGAACGCCGCAGACTCCATCACCGAGTACGTGCGCTCGCGTGAGCTTCTCGCCGCAGGCGACCCGGTCGCCTCGGCACAGGTGCAAGACGACATCGCCCGCTACAACACCTACGACTGCGTCAGCACGCTGCGGCTGCGCGATTGGCTTCTTGCACGCGTCGCGTCCGTGCCGCGCGATTCCCTTCCGCCAGGCGTGATTCCGGATGCCGGCGGCCGGCTCGACTTCGATCTGCCGGTGCGTGAGCCCGACCCCGTCTACCTCGAGTTGGCGGCGCTGTCTGCGGCGGTACCGCTCGCGGAACGCACCGCCGACGATACGGCGCTGGCCCTCGCATCCGCCGCCATCGATTACCACCGGCGCGAGCAGAAGTCGTTCTGGTGGCAGCACTTCTCCCGGCTCACCGCTCCGATAGACGAGTGGGCCGACACCCGCGACGTGCTCGTCGTGACCGAGGCCGTTGTGCTGCGCGACTGGTTCCGTGAGGGCAGGCAGCGTAGCGACAGACGGCGGCTGGGTCTGCGGGGCATCCTCGCGCCGGGCAGCTCGATCAAGCCCGGGCAGAATCCGTTCATTCTCTACGACGCCCCGTATCCGCCGATACTGAGGGGGCGCGAGCCCGGTGCCCGAACCGCCCACAGTCGGGTGACGGTGGTCGAGACGCTCGACGATGGCACCATCGTCGTCGACGAGGTGCTCGAGAAAGAGGCGTCGCACTACGACGACCTGCCCGTCGCGCTGACACCGGGCACGCCTCCGCCGCCCGGCACTCAGGTCGACGCCATCGCCGAGTGGGGCCGAGCCATCCTCGACGCGCATCCCGAACCTCTCGCAGACCCGGCCTACGACGTTCTGCGTCGCAGGCCGCCGCGGGCCGCGCTCGCACCCGTGGTGGCGGGCCCCGACGGTGTGGGCGACGTGATCTCGGCCCTCGTCGCGTCGCTGCTCACGCTCGATCGTTCCTACCTCGCGGTGCAGGGCCCTCCGGGAACGGGCAAGACCTACACGGGGTCGCATGTGATCGCGCGGCTGGTGCACGAGCACGGGTGGAAGATCGGCGTCGTCGCCCAGTCTCATGCGGCGGTCGAGAACATGCTGCGGGCCGTCGTCGGAGCGGGCGTCGACCGAGCACTGGTCGGCAAGAAGGCCTCCGCGGCGGGCTCCGGTTCGGCGGCCGACGAGCAGCCCGAGTTCACCGTGCTCTCTCCCACGGCCTTCTCCGGGTTCACCGGACGAGAGGGCGGCTACGTCGTCGGCGGAACGGCGTGGGATTTCAGCAACGCCTCCCGCATCCCTCGGCAGTCACTCGATCTGCTCGTCGTCGACGAGGCCGGCCAGTTCTCATTGGCGTCGACGATCGCCTCCGCGGTCTCGGCCACACGACTGCTGTTACTCGGCGATCCGCAGCAGCTGCCGCAGGTGAGCCAGGGCACGCACCCCGAGCCCGTCGACGAGTCGGCCCTCGGGTGGCTGTCCGCCGGCCATGACGTTCTGCCGCCCGAGTTCGGCTACTTCCTCGCCACTTCCTGGCGCATGCACCCCGCGGTCTGCGCGCCGGTGTCCGAGCTCTCGTACGAGGGAAGACTGGTCTCGCACGCATCAGACAGGCGCCTCGAGGCAGTCGAGCCGGGGCTGCATCCGGTCGCGGTCCGGCACGTCGAGCGGTCGACCTCGTCTCCCGAGGAAGCCGACGCCGTGGTCGACATCGTCGCCTCGGTGCTCGGCCGCGAGTGGTGGTCGGGCGGCGTCGCTCGCCCGCTCGAGGAGCGCGACGTGATCGTGGTGGCGCCCTACAACGCGCAGGTCGAACTCCTCAGGCTGCGGCTCGCCGAGGCCGGTTACGAGAGCGTTCCCGTGGGAACGGTCGACAAGTTCCAGGGTCGAGAGGCGGCGGTGGCCATCGTGTCCCTCGCGGCCTCGTCGGCCGATGATGTGCCGAGGGGCCTCGAGTTCCTGCTCATGGCCAACCGGCTCAACGTCGCCATCTCCCGAGCGCAGTGGGCGGCATACATGGTCTACTCACCGACCCTCACCGACGCCCTGCCGAGAACCGAGCAGACGCTCGCTCAGCTGAGCGCGTTCATCCGCCTGGTGTCGCCGGCCTGACGCCTGAGTACTGAAGTATCCGCGCCAGTTCGGTTCATCCGCGCCCGGACGACCGGTAGCGGATGCGCCGAACGGGCGCGGATGCGCGTCCCCGCCTAGTGCGGGTGCGACGCGGGCTTCGGGTGGCCCGGGATCGAGTCGCCGCTCAGATTGAACTCCGACGGATCGACCTCGATGTCGCCCACGTCGTCGGGGCCTCCGGTACCGGGCAGCACGAGGATCTCCGAGGAGTCCATGTCGGAGTCGACGCCGTCGCTGTCGGTGACGGACTCGTTCTCGAGCACGTCGTCGTCGCGCTCGCTCGACGGGCTGTACGAGGTGTCCTTCTCGAGGTCTTCTTCTGACGACAATCCGTGGGTGCGCTTCTCATGGGTCATGCGTTCCACGCTACGGGGGCACATTCATGGCGACCACCCCTTGCCAGGGACAGCCTGGCCTGCTGCATGCCGAGAGTGTCGAGCGCGGGTGTGACGTCAGCTCAGAGGAATCCGACTGTCGTTCAGCTCTGCCGCGTCGCCCTGCCACAAACCGACCACGGCCTGGCCGAGCGCATCCACGTGGGTGAAGCCGGCGTAGCTCTTCTCGGGGTTGTCTCGCTGCATGTCGTCGTCGACCAACGCCATGATCGACAAGCGCACCGCGGCCGCACGCTGGGGCACCGACGCGGTCTTGTTGCCTGACTGCGCGCGACGGAAGCCGTCTGCCACGGAGCGAACCCAGCTCTCGGCGGCAGCCTTCGCGGCCGTGTAGCTGGCGCCTCCGGCGGTCGGGCGCTCGACCGAGTTCGACGACACGATCGCCAGTCTGCCGGCCTCGCTCGCGGCCAACGAGTCGAAGAAGGCCCGCGAGGTGTTGCGCAGAGTGGTGAAGCCCGACTCCATCGCGGCCCAATCGTCGTCGCTCTGAGCGGTGATTCCCGCAGCTCCGCGCCATCCACCCACGAGGTGGATCAGTCCGTCGACGGCTCCGAACTCCCGCGATACGGAGGAGGCGAGCTCCGTGACCGCGGCCAGCTTCGACAGGTCGCATACCCGGGTCGCGGCACCATCAACTGATCGCTCGAAGGCGTGCAGCCTCTCGACATTCGACCCGACGGCCACGACTCGAGCACCCGCCGCGATCAACGCCCGCGACGTGGCGACCCCCGATGAACTCGTGGCCCCCGCGACAACAACAATCCGACCGTCAACGCTCATGACCGACCTTTCTGTAGCTACCCCTGCGGACAGTATGCCCCGGCATGCCGGTCCATACTGTCCGCAGCGGCGACGACTAGCTCGCCGAGGACCCCGTGATGCCCTCGGTCGACAGGATCACGTCGCCGATCTTCTTCGAGAGCGCCTCGTAGAACATCGAGAGGGGGAACTCGTCGTCGAGAATCGCGTCGGTCAGGGCGCGGGGCGGGCCGTCGAGAGGCAGGGCCTGCGGGCCGCGAGCCCAGACGGATGCCGGGTGCGGCGTGACCGTCTCGGTGACCAGTTCGTAGGCGGCCAGCCAGTGCGCGACCTTGGGCCGGTCGATCGAGCGCCAGTAGAGCTCGTCGATCTGCTGGCCCAGTGCGAGCACGCTGTCGGCGACCTCGGGCCAGTCGATGGTGAGCTTGGTGTCGGTCCAGTGCAGAACGTGGTGCTGATGCAGCCACGCGAACAGCAGCTGGCCGCCGAGGCCGTCGTAGTTGCGCACGCGCGATCCGGTGAGCGCGAAGCGGAAGATGCGATCGAACAGCACCGCGTACTGCACGAGCCGGGCGTGCTCGAGAAGGTGCGCATCGGCATCCGACAGCTCGTTCTCGCCCAGCGCCTCGAGGCGGCGCTGGATGCGCACCGACTCGCGGAAGGCGGTGAGATCGCAGCGCAGCTCCTCGAGCGAATAGAGGAAGAACGGCATGCGCTGTTTGATCATGAACGGGTCGAAGGGCAGGTCGCCGCGCATGTGCGTGCGGTCGTGGATGAGATCCCACATCACGAAGGTGCGCTCGGCCAGTGCCTGGTCGGTGAGCAGGCGTGCTGCGTCTTCGGGCAGCTCGAGCCTCGTGGTGTCGGCGGCCGCACGCACAACGGTTCTGAAGCGCGCAGCCTCTCTGTCGGCGAAGATCGCACCCCAGGTGAAGGTCGGGATGCTGCGGGTCGCCACCGTCTCGGGGAAGAGTACGGCCGAGTTGGTGTCGTAGCCGGGCGTGAAGTCGACGAACCTGATGGGCACGAACAGTGCGTTCGAGTAGTCGCCCGCCTCGAGCTCGGCCACGAACTCGGGCCAGATGACCTCGATGAGCACGGCCTCGACCAGGCGAGATGCCGAGCCGTTCTGCGTGGTCATCGGGAAGACGACGAGGTGGCGGATGCCGTTCACGCGGTTCTTCTCGGGGCGGAAGACCACGAGCGAGTCGAGGAAGTCGGGAACGTCGAAGCCGTCGGACACCCAGCGGTCGAAGTCGCGGCGCAGGGCCTCATGGTAGTCGGCGTCGTGCGGGAACGCGGGCGAGAGGGCCGCGATGGATGCCGAGATCACGGCCACGAGTTCGGCTGCACGCGGGTGGGCTGCCGCATCGGGCACCGACCCGTCTTTGACCTGGAGTGCCTGCAGCTCGACGGCTGCCTGCTTGAGGCCCAGCCATGCGGCGGACGTCTCTGCCAGCGACGCGTCTTCGACAACCTCGGGTTCATCGCCGATCGCGGGAACGACGTACTGAGTGGTCGTTGTTGTGGGCATGGGGAACCTCCGATCCAAAGGACTGTGCTGGCAGGCGCGATGTGCGCCGTGCTTCGAGGCTACGGGCGATTCCGTAGCGGTTTCGTGTTCGTCGCATCGATTTGCTGCAGCAGCACCCGGCTGGCGAGCACGAATCCTGCAAGCCGCGCAGGTCTTTCCCGCTGTTGGTGGGATGCATGCCCCCTTTATGATGAACGGCATGAGCCAGACGCCGCCCAACCAGCCCCCTTTGCCGCCCAGCGACGGCTACTCGAACCCCACCCCTCAGTACGGCGGACCGCAGGGGGGAGGCTATTCGCCAGTTCAGGAACCGCGATACAACGTCTTGGCGATCGTCTCACTGGTCTCGGCCTTCTTCGTCTCGCTGGTCGCGGTCATCACGGGCCACATGGCGCTGGGTCAGATCAAGCGCACGGGTGAGAAGGGGCGAGGACTCGCGCTCTCGGGGCTCATCATCGGATACGTCGGCATCGTCAGCGGCATCATCGCGATCGTCGCTCTCGTGGTAATGGCCGTCGCGGGCATCGGTCTGTTCGCGACCATCGCGAGCCAGTACGACCCCGACGACTACAGCTACACCTCAGAGCCCTTCACCTCGACGGCTGCCCCCGATGCGGCGGGCGGAGACCTCACGTTCGACGCCGGAAGCGATCTCGATTCCGGTTCGCTCGCCCAATTCTCCGATCCCTTCATCACCGACTCGGAGTGGACCGTGGCGAGCCCCGACGACGGCAAAGGCAACTGGTCGTACCTCGATCCGTCCGGCCTCTGCACGGTGTCGTTCCACCAGGGATCCCTCGGAACCGAGGTGACCGTGGCTGACGGCGACGACCGCGCCACCACCGCGGGGTTCTTGGCCGTCGTTCTCAGCACCGACGCATCGACGATCGCCGGCAAGGCCGTCGATGACACCATCTCGTACAACTTCGAGGGTTCCGGCTCCGTGGACACCCTGCTCATGCAGGGCACCGACGACGACGGCTCGAATTGGAAGTTGGCGGGACGGGCGTTCGGCGAACTCGGCAGCGGCCTCTACGTCGACGTGACGTGCGACAAGGGCGGCGACCTCGAGTCGGTCTACGACACCGCCGTGACGAAGGCTGCCATCACTGTCTACTGATCCGACGATCGACGCCGAGACCGGTGGCGGGGTCGGGCGAGCCGGTCTCTCCGTCCTGGGGCCGATCCAGCTGATCGGGGCGGATGGCGCAGCCGTTGCGATTCGCAGCCCGTCCGCCCGCGCGGTTCTCGTGTCGCTCGCGCTGGCCGCGGGCCGGCCGCGTTCCATCGCGGGGCTCGTCGACGACCTCTGGGGTGACGACCCGCCGCACAATCCGAGGGCTTCCCTCCAGACGCTCATTTCGCGCATCCGTGCCCTCGGCGACTCGTCGATCATCGAATCGACCGCCGCGGGTTATCGACTCGCGGTGCAGGCATCGTCGATCGATCTCCTGATCGCGGAATCGACGGCAGACCGCCTTCAATCACGCGGCGCGGGCGAATCCGGCGTCGAGTCTGGTGGAGCGCCCGCTGCTTCTCTCGCTGCTGCGAACGCGGCGCTCGCCCTCTGGCGCGGCGAGCCCGCCGCAGATCTGGTTCCCTCATCGCCGCCGGCGGACGCGCTCGCTGACAGGGCTGAACGTGCACGGGCAGCGCTCCGGAGCATCCGGGCCAGGGCTCTCGGCGAACTCGGTCGCGCAGACGAATCGCTCGTGGCCTTCGGCGAGGTGGCCGACGCCTACCCCCTGGACGAGAGTGCCCAGCTCGCCGCGATGACCGCTGCGGTGGAGGCGGGCAGACCCGCGGTCGCCCTCACACGGTTCGCCGAGTATCGCGACCTGCTCGCGGAGCAGTTGGGCGCCGACCCATCGGCCGCGCTCATCGAGGCCAATACGGCCATCCTGGCGGGACGAAGCGTCTCCGCCGAGCGGCCGAAGGTCTCGCCTCCCGTCGCGCGCATCGGACTCCGCCAGTCGCCGAACCCCATGGTCGGGCGCGACGACGATGCCCGTCGTGTACTCGAACTGCTCACCCGTCGTCGCCTGGTCACCCTGGTGGGGTCGGGCGGCCTCGGCAAGACGAGGTTGTCGCAGGATGTCGCGGCGCGGGCGGCGGACGCGGGTTCCGCTGTCATCGTGGTCGAGCTCGCCAGCATCTCGAGCGACGACGACGTCGGTCTGCATATCGCGTCGACACTCGGTATCCGCGAGGTGCAATCGGCCCGTCGCCTCGGCGACCCGATCGTCGTTCCCGACGTGCGCCGACGCATCCTCGACGCCCTCATCGCGCTATCTGGTCGCGCCACGCCTGCGGCTCTGCTCGTACTCGACAACTGCGAGCACGTGATCGAGGACGCCGCGATCTGGGCGGCCGATCTCGTCGCGGAGGCGCCGGGCCTGTCGATCCTTGCGACGAGCCGCTCTCCGCTGTCTGTGTCGGCGGAGCAGGTGTACCCGCTCGAACCCCTCCCGTCGGTGACTGACGACGGCTCCCCGGCGGCGGCGGTCACACTCTTCGTCGATCGGGCGCGGTCGGCCCGGCCGTCCGTTCGCCTGCCCGTCGACGTCGTCGAGCGCCTCTGCAGCCGACTCGATGGCCTACCTCTGGCGATCGAACTCGCGGCCGCCCGCGTGCGATCGTTCTCTGTCGAGGAGATCGAGGCCCGGCTGGTCGACAGGTTCGGCTTGCTGACCTCCGGTGATCGCTCGGCCCCCGAGCGCCATCGCACACTCCTCGCCGTCATCGAATGGAGCTGGAACCTGCTCGGTGACGATGAGCAGCAGCTTCTCGTGCGACTCTCGAGATTCGCCGACGGCTTCTCGCTCGAGACGGCGGAGACGATGATGAGTGCCGCCGGTCGGCACACGCGGGCTGCCGACGCCCTCGACGGTCTCGTCAGCCAGTCGCTCGTCGAGGTGACAGACACGGGTCACGGGTCGCGGTATCGGATGCTCGAGACGGTCCGCGAGTTCGGCGCCTTGGGCATCGGCTCTGTCGTCGACGGCGACGAGCTCGCCCGGCACGAGCGCGAGTGGGGCGTCGTTTTGGCTCTCGCAGCCGCGGAGCTGTGGTTCGGGCCCCGTACGGATGTGCGCCTGCGCGACAACCCTGTGAGCATCGAGCAGGACAACCTCGTCGCCCTGCTCCGGCGAGCGATCATCGACGGCGCACCCGAAGCGGCGAGCAGCCTGTACGCCGTGTTGGCCTATCTGTGGACCTTGCGGGGCGCCCACTCCGAGGTCCTCGCTTTCGGCACTCCGGTTCTCGCCGTCCTCCGGGGGTACACGCCGTCACCGAAGGTGACAGACCTCGCCGCGCTCGGACTGATCATCACCGCGGCGACATTCGGGCTCTCGCGTTTCAGCACGGCGGCCCGCGCCATCGTGTTGCTGCGCAGGATCGTCGGGGGAGCCGACCTCGGCTATCCGCAGCTCCGCGCGATGTCGCGGCTGGCGCTCGCGATCGACGATCTCCCCGCCGCCTACGCCGCCGTCGCAGAGACGCAGGCGAACCCGCACGCGCGCACGGCCATCCTCGGAAACATCATGGGTGCGCAGCTCGCCGAGAACGCCGGAGACGTCGAGGCGTCACGCGTCTTCGCCCTGCGTGCACGACACCTCGCGGAGGCGGTCGGCGACGAATGGGGGTCGACCATGAGCGCGCAGATGCTCGTTCTGTTCAGCGGCGAGGTCGGAGACTCTCACGGGGCGCTCGAATGGTCGCACCGTGCGCGTGAGGGCTTGCGCGATATGGGTGCGATCGCCGATCTGCAGCAGCTGGACTGGGCGGTCGCCGTGGCGAAGGTGGGCATCGGCGAGCTCGACGAGGCCGAGGCGCTGTTCCGCGAACTCCGGGCGGTCGACACCGGCTTCGAAGACGGATTGCTCGATCTCAATGGCCGAGCCGGAATGGCCGAGGTTCAACTGGCCCGGGCGATCGACGCGGAACGCCGCGGCGAGCAGGGCGAAGCCGCCCGTCTGCGAGCCTCGGGCATCGAGGGCTACCGGCAGGCCGTCGAGAGCTCGCGCGTGTCGACGCAGCGCCTGCGCCCCGAGGCGATCATCGCGCTGGCGATCCTCGTCGTGGTCGAGTGTGACGCTCCCGAGGTGTACCTGAGTGCGCTGCTCGCCCACGGCCGTGAGCTGCGCGTCCGCCTGCTGGTCGAATTCCGCCGCCGCAGTCTTCAGCTCGATCGGCCGGTGCTCGGCTCGGCCGTGGTGGCGCTGGCTCGCTGGGCCCTCGATGCCCGCGACGAGCCTCGTCTGGCCGCCGAACTGCTGACCCTCGCATCCGGAATATCGCCGCGGCAGGACAGCCCGAGCATGCGTCTCGCGCGGCACGTCGATCGCATTCGTACGGCTGCCGGCGCAGACGACTATGACCGGATGCTCGACGCATCCGGCCAGTTGACTCGCGACGAGCGGGTGGTGCGCATCCGCGAGTTGCTGTCGTCTCCCGCCCTCCGCGGCTAGCCGAGGGCGGGCGTGGCGGCGGCGCTAGGCCCGACGCATGTAAGCGCGCACGGTGAGCGGGGCGAAGATGGCCACGACGACCGCGGCGCCCAGCAGGGCGAGCCAGAAGTCGGCTCCGACCGCGCCGTTGTTCGCGAGGTCGCGCACGGCCGACACGAGGTGCGACACCGGGTTCACATTGACGAACGCCTGCAGCCATCCGGGCATCGTCTCGCTCGGAACGAAGGCATTCGACAGGAAGGTCAGCGGGAAGAGCACCAGGAACGAGATGCCCTGCACGCTCGAGGCGCTGCGGGCGATCACGCCGAAGAACGCGAAGATCCAGCTCAGCGCCCACGAGCAGACGATTACCAGCAGACCCGCGAGAACCACGAAGCCGATGCCGCCCTCGGGTCGGTAGCCCAGGATGAAGCCCACCGTGAAGGTGAGGGTCGTCGCGATCGTGTAACGCACCGTGTCGGCGAGAAGCGCACCGGCGAGTGGGGCGATGCGGGCGATGGGCAGCGACTTGAACCGGTCGAACACGCCCTTGTCCATGTCCTCCCGCAGCTGCACGCCGGTCACGACCGAGGTGGTGATCACGGTCTGCACCAGGATCCCCGGAATGAGCAGGGGAAGGTAGCTTGCCACGTCGCCGGCGATGGCTCCGCCGAAGATGAAGGTGAACATCACGGTGAAGATGATCGGCTGCAGTGTCACGTCGATCAGTTGCTCGGGGGTGCGCTTGACCTTGAGCAGGCCACGGTAGGCCATCGAGAACGAGTTGCGCACGGTCTGGCCGACGCTCACGTGGTTGCGTAGCTCGCGGCTCACGCCGGATTGGATGGTCGAGGTGATGGTGCTCATGCGTTCACCTGTTCTTTCGGGGTCTCGGATGCGTCGGCGTCGGTCTCGACGCCGTGGCCCGTGAGGGTGAGGAAGACCTCGTCGAGAGTCGGTTCCTGCACCGACAGCTCCGTGAGGCTGATGTTCTGCTCGCGCAGGGTGACGAGGAGGTCGGTGATGCGGTCTGGATCCTGCATGGGCGCCGTGATGCGCGCGGCCTCGGGTGAGAGTGTCACGTCGACACCGAGCACGGAGCGGATGGCCCGCACGGCCTCGTCGCGATCGGCCGAGTCGAGCAGTCGCAGTTGCAGCGAAGACTGGCCCACCGACGCCTTGAGCTCGTCTGCTGTTCCCTCGGCCACGACCCGGCCCGTGTCGATCACGGCGATGCGGTCGGCCAGCTGGTCTGCCTCGTCGAGGTACTGCGTGGTGAGCAACACGGTCGATCCCGTGCTCACGAGACGGCGGATGGTGTCCCACATCTGCGAGCGCGTGCGGGGATCGAGGCCCGTGGTGGGCTCGTCGAGAAAGATGAGGGGTGGCTGCGAGATGAGGCTCGCGGCCAGGTCGAGGCGCCGGCGCATGCCGCCGGAGAAGTTCTTGAGCGGGCGCTTCGCCGCGGCCGTGAGCCCGAATTCCTCGAGCAGCTCATGGGCCTTCGCTCGCGACTCGGCGCGGCCGAGCCCGTTCAGCCTGCTGAAGAGAACGAGGTTCTCGGTGGCGCTGAGCGTTTCGTCGACGGACGCATACTGACCGGTGACGCCGATGAGCTGACGCACGATCTGCGCTTCACGCTGCACGTCGTGGCCGAAGATGGTGGCGTGGCCGGCGTCGGGATTGAGCAGGGTGGCGAGCATGCGGATCACAGTGGTCTTGCCCGCGCCGTTCGGGCCGAGAACGCCGTAGACGCTCCCGGTTCGAACGCGCAGGTCAACGCCGTCGACGGCGCGATTGTCGCCGAAGATCTTGACGAGGCCTGTTGCCTCGACGGCCCAGTCGGAGCTGGTTGCCATGGGTGGACTTCCTTTCGATGAAGTTGACTCCATCGTGAGCGAGGTCCCTTTCACGACACTGTCAGGGCGCTGTCGTGCTCGAGCCGCACAATCCGCTGCTCTCGTCGGCGACGAATAACCTCCATGAGCCTCCTGCAGCAGAACCCCACCGACGCCACGTTCGGCCGCGGGGGAGACGAGCCCTACGCTCGCGCCATCCGCCACGAGGCGCAGGGCGGACTCGCTCTACGCGAGGCCGGACCGATCTCCTCTACTGCGGGCGCACGACTCGAGCTCGACTTCGACAAGTGGTCCGACGATGCCGACGACATCGACCATTCGCTTCTGCGGAACGCTCGCGGGCCGATTCTCGATATCGGATGCGGGCCGGGGCGCATGGTGCGTGCCGCGGGCCGGCTCGGTCTCGTCGCGCTCGGTCTGGATGTCTCGCCCGAGGTCGTGGCGATGGCTCGCCGCGGCGGGGTGGCCGTGGCCCTCGGTTCCGTCTTCGAGCGCGTTCCCGCGGAGGGGCTGTGGGGCACGGCGCTGCTCATCGACGGCAATGTCGGTATCGGCGGAGACGTCGCGGCTCTTCTCGTGCGCTGCCGCGACATCCTCGCCCCGTCGGGCGTTCTGATCGTCGAGGTGCACACCGACGACGATCGCGATCACGCCTACAGTGCCACGCTCGTCGACGACGAGGGTGCGCAGAGCGGCGTGTTCCCGTGGGCAGAGATCGGGGCCACTCGCCTGGCCGACGTCGCCCGAGCATCCGGCTACACGGTCGAGCGGGTGATCGTCGCTGGCGGTCGCCGCTTCTGTCGGCTCACACGCGCCTGACTGATCGGCGAGGGCGCAGACCTTCGCTACGCCGCCGGCCCGAGCATCACCGCGAGCATCGCGGCGGTACCGCCCACGATGAACAGCATCGTTCCGAGCTGCATGGTGCGCGTCTTGTTGCGGTCTGCCGTGGGAACGTCGACCTCGAGGATCGGGCATCCCGACCATCCGATCAGTCCGATGCTCACCGCGACGAGCCCCGCACCGATCCACCACAGCAGCGCCAGGCCTTTGACCAGCAGTGCGGGTCGCCATCCGCTCGAGAGCAGCAGGCCGAGCGAGATCGCCGATGCCCCGACTGCCGCGACGAACCAGATGGTCCCTGTCCACATGATGCGTTGGACGTTCTTCTCGGGAGACATCAGATCGTGGGTCACGTTGATATCTTTCACCCGCAAGCCGCGCAAAACAAATTGATTAGTTGCAACTATTGCCGGGGGTGGCCAAAGCGCACTAGAGAAACCGCACTCGCCGCAGCAGTCGAGTGACCCCCGGCAGCACCCAGTAGGCCATGATCGGAGTCAGAACGAGCGTCGTGACGAGCACTTTCAGTGCCGTCGCCAGGTCGTTCCAGCCGGGAAGAAGCGTCGTCACGAGCAGCGTGAATGCCAGGTTCACGGGAAAGAATCCGAGCCAGATGCTCGTCGCCTGTTTCCATCTCGGCGGCGCGGCCGGCGTCTCGGCCGGGCCGAGCGCATCCGGTGCCTGGGGCGACTGCGGCTCGTCAAACCAGCCCTCGATACCCGTGCGCCTCTCGACCCTCGCCTCGCGCACGAGTTCGCGGCCTCCTTCGAGCCAGCGTCGGCGGTCCTCCGACGACTCCCACTGCTCGAGCAGCGCAGCATCGGCGAAGCGGTAGAGCATGTGCCAGTGGACGGAATCGGCCCCCTGCCTCACCCAACCCGAACCGAGAAAGCCCGGATAGCGATTCGCGAGATTCACGCCCGCCTGCACCCAGCGGGTGACATCGGGGATCCGCTCGGGATCGACGGCGCGGGTGATGGACACGGTGATGGGAACGGCGGGCGATGCTTGTGGCTGCCCGAGCACGTTCTCCGACTCTTCTGGAGACATGGTCTCCAGTATCCGCCGCCGATGTTACGCGCGCATTAAGCGCCTCGCGCTACTTCTCGTCGTCGTCTTCGTCGGCCTCGTCGTACTCTTCGAGAATCTCGAGAGCCTCTTCGTCGAGATCATCGGGCTGATGGCCGGCCGCGTGGCGCACGGCGTGACGACCGAGGATGAGCAGCTCGCGCGTCTCCATGGCATCGGCCAGCTCGTCGCGGTCGAGATCGTCGGCGTCGTTGATGACCTTCGTGACCATCTCGATGCCCATGTCGAACCAGCGCTCCGCGTTGTGAGCGTCACCGGCCGCGTCGTAGCTGTCTCCCAGGAACGAATAGACCATCGGGTCTTCGGGCTTCTCGGCGCGCAGCGCCTTGGCGAGCTCGTTGGCCTCGGCCTCCTGGCCGGTGCGCAGCAGGCCCTCGATCAGGTAGACGCGCTTGTCGGGGGCCGCGTCTCCCGGCGCATCCTGCGCCTCGCGGGCCGCCTCGTAGGCGCGCAGCGGGAGGAGCGCGTCGTAGAAACTCTCGGATGCCGCGATGAAGAGAGCGGCGGGTGTCACGTCGTCGTCGTAGAAGGTCTCGGGGTCGCGGGCTGCGGCGAGGAACTCCTCGGCGACGGCGAGCGCCTTCTCGGGGTCGTCGGCTTTGAAGCTGGACTCATCGATGTAGTCCCAGGTCACGGTCGTAGGCATGTAAGCAACCTTAACGGCCCAGGCCTGACGGCTACCATGGGACGCGATATGGATATGACCCCGCCGCCCTCCCGACGGTCCCTTCGGCGAAGCCAGGCGGCGAGCGACCCCGCGTCGGGCGACGTGCGCGCGGCAGCCGGAGCCACGCCCGCACCGACCCACTTCCTGCCTCACCTGCAGGGGCTGCGCGCGATCGCGGTGCTCCTCGTCGTGGTCTACCACTTCTGGCCAGGGCGCCTGCAGGGCGGCTACATCGGTGTCGACGTCTTCTTCGTGATCTCGGGCTTCCTCATCACGGGTCAGCTGGCGCGCGAGCTGGAGCGATCGGGCCGCATTGGACTGCCCGGCTTCTACGCGAAGCGCGTGCGACGGCTTCTGCCGGCAGCGGTGACCGTTCTCATCTTCTCGGCCCTCGCGACCCTCTTCATCCTGCCCCTGTCGAGCCTGGGCGAGAACCTGCGCGAGATCCTCGCGTCGACCTTCTACGTCGAGAACTGGGCGCTCGCGGCCAACTCCGTCGACTACCTCGCCGCCGCCAACGAGGCGACCCTGGTGCAGCACTACTGGTCGCTGTCGCTCGAGGAGCAGTTCTACCTGATCTGGCCGCTCCTGCTGCTCGGCGCCTCGTGGTTGGGCGTGAAGTACTGGAGCGGAAAGCGCTGGAACGCCCTGCTCGCGCTCGTCGTGACCGTCAGCATCCTGTCTCTGGCGTTTTCGATCATCTACACGCAGACGAACGCGGCGCAGGCCTACTTCGTGACCTTCACCCGCATGTGGGAGTTCGGCGCGGGCGCGATTCTCGCGCTGCTGCCACGCTTGCGGCCCACGAAGGCCTGGCTGTCGAATCTGCTGGGCTACGGCGGCATCGCGGTCGTGCTCGGTTGTGGCTATTTCTACGACAAGGCCACCCCGTTCCCCGGCTACGCGGCCGTGCTGCCCGTGCTCGGAACGATGGCGATCATCCTCGCCTCGCATCGTGCGCGCTGGTTCGACGCGGGCAGTGTGCTGAGCTTCCGACCCGTCAGCTTCATCGGAGACATCTCCTACTCGCTCTATCTCTGGCACTGGCCGCTCATCATCATCGCGCCATTCGTTCCGGGCTGGGGGCTCTCGACGATCAACCGTCTGGTGCTGTTCGTGCTCTGCTTCGTGATCGCGTGGCTCACCAAGAAGTTCATCGAAGACCCGACCCGGTCGTTCACGCCGCTGGTGCGGCGCAAGCCCCGGGCGACCTTCGCGGTCATGGTGGCCGGCATGGCCGTCGTGAGTCTCGTCGTGGGCGTCACCAGCGTCATCCAACAGCCCAAGTACGACGCGGCAGCGGCCGAGTTGCGCAGCACCCTCGAGACGCTGCCAGCCTGCTTCGGCGCCGCATCCGGTGGCACCGACGGCCTTGCGCCCATCGAGGCGTGCTCGAACCCGGCTCTCGCCGACCAGATCATTCCGAGCCCCGGTTTCGGCAACGCCGACCGCCCTCAGCACCCCGACTGCCTGGTCACCCTCAACGACTCGACGCTCACCAGCTGCGAGTTCGGCGACACGACGTCGGATGCGGCTCCGCGGGTCGCGATCATCGGCGACAGCCACGCGTACTCGCTGCTCGACCCGCTGATCCAGCTCGCCGAGACCAAGGGCTGGCACCTCACCACCTATCTCAAGGGCGCCTGCCCGTGGAGCACGACTCCGATCGCGGGCGGCGACGCCTTCTCCGCGTCATGCGCCGACTGGCGGGCCAACCTCGACAGCGAACTCGCGTCGGTGCAGCCCTACGACGCGATCTTCACGGCCGCCCTCGCCGATCACACGCTGGATGCCGATGGATCGGCCGCCGCCGCCGAGACCGCGGGATTCGTGGAGGCCTGGACCCCTCAGCTCACGCAGGGCGTTCCGGTCGTGACCCTCGTCGACAACCCGTCGTGGGAGACGGATCCGAACAAGTGCCTGCGCATTTCCGATGCGGCCAGTTGCACGGAGCCGCGAAAAGACGGGCTCGGCGAGGTCGATCCCCTCGCATCGGCCGCCCGGCAGCTGAAGGACGGCGGCTCCGATGTGACGCTGCTCGACTTCTCCGACATGTACTGCGACGCCGAGGATTGCTTCCCGGTCATCGGCGGAGCGAACGTCTACCGCGACCAGGATCATCTGACGCGCACCTTCGCCTTCACCCTCGCCCCCTTCATCGAGAGTGCCATCGACGCCGCTCTCGCCCGATCGACCGCGCGCTGAGGCAGACATGGCCGGGGTGCTCACCGGATTCGCGATCATCGGCTTCGTCATCGCGGTCGGCTACGTGGTGGGTCGCACGAACATCCTGCAGGTCGACGCGCAGAAGCCGCTGAACCGCATCGCCTTCTTCGTGACCAGCCCGGCGCTGCTGTTCACGGTGCTCGCGCGGGCCGACGTCAGCGTCATCTTCTCGTCGTTCCTCGTGGTGACCGTCATCACCGTGGCCACGTCGATCACGCTCTACGTGGTGGCATCCCGCCTCTTCTTTCGCCGGGCCGCTGCCGAGACCACGATCGGCGCGGTGGCCTCGTCGTACTCGAATGCCAACAACATCGGCCTGCCCGTGGCCATCTATGTTCTGGGAGACCCGCAGTTCATCGCTCCGCTACTGATGCTGCAACTGATCGTGATGGCACCGGTGACGCTCACCGTTCTCGACACGGTGACGCGCGGCAAGGCATCCATCGGCTCTTTTCTCACCCAGCCCGTGCGCAACCCCATGATCATCGCGTCGCTGATCGGCCTGCTGCTGAGCATCTCCGGGGTGACGCTGCCCGATGAGGTCATGGCCCCGTTCGATCTCATCGGGGGCGCGACGATCCCGCTCGTGCTGATGACGTTCGGCATGTCGCTGGCTGGTCAGAGACCGCTGGCTCCGGGAACCGGGCGTCGCGACGTTCTGATGGCCGCTCTGCTCAAGAGCGTTGTGATGCCGATCGTCGCCTATCTGCTCGGCCGCTTCGTCTTCGACCTCGATGCGGCGCATCTCTTCGGGGTGGTCGTTCTCGCCGCCCTGCCGACGGCGCAGAACGTGTTCAACTTCGCGTCGCGCTACGAACGAGGGGTGGTTATCGCGCGCGACACTGTGCTGATCACCACGATCGCGTCGGTGCCGGTTCTGGTCGTCGCGGCCGCGCTGCTCGCGCCGTAACCTCGATCACCAGAACATCGGGCGGTCGTCGTCTTCCTCGGTCTCGATGTCGAGATCGACCCAGACCGGAACGTGGTCGCTCGGGGCGTCGCCCTTGCGCTCGTTTCGATCGATGCCGGCATTGGTCACCTTGTCGGAGAACGGCTGCGAGCCCAGGATGAAGTCGATGCGCATGCCCTCGTTGCGGGGAAAGCGCAGCTGTTTGTAGTCCCAGTACGTGTAGCCGGTCGGGACGCGCGGACGCACCACGTCGGTGAGCCCCGCATCCATGAAGTCGTTGAAGGCGGCCCGCTCGGGAGCCGACACGTGCGTCGAGCCCTCGAAGGCCTGGAGGTCCCAGACGTCGGTGTCGAGGGGGGCCACGTTCCAGTCGCCCATCAGGGCGAGCGGCTGCTGCGGGTTGGCCGCGATCCACTCCCGAGTGTCGGCAGAGAGCGCAGCAAGCCACCGCAGCTTGTAGTCGTAGTGGGCGTGCTCGAGCTCGCGGCCGTTGGGAACGTAGAGGCTCCACAAGCGAACGTCGTTCACGGTCACGCCAAGGGTGCGCGCCTCGAGGGGCAGGCTTCCGTCGTCGGCTGCGACCCCGAAGCCGGGCATGTTCTCGAAGTCCTTGGTGACCTCGGTCATCGGCAGCCTCGAGGCGAAGGCGACGCCGTTCCACTGGCTCAGGCCGTGCAGCTCGACCTCGTACCCGGCTGCGGTGAACTGCTCGAACGGAAACTGGTTCTCTTTGCACTTGATCTCTTGCATGGCGAGAACGTCGACGTCCTCCCGCACGAGCCAATCGGCGACCCGGTCGACCCGGGCCCTGATGGAGTTCACGTTCCAGGTCGCAATGCGCATGCGCCCCAGTTTATTGGCTCCTCTAAACTGGGGCGGTGACGAACGCGCGCCAGCAACTCATCGACTACATTTCCGCCGAAGCCGTCTTCCACGGCGACTTCACGCTCACGAGCGGCAAGAAGGCGAGCTACTACGTCGACCTGCGCAAAGTGAGCCTCGACCACCGCGTCGCGCCGCTCATCGGCCAGGTCATGATCGACGTCATCAAGGACATTCCCGATGTGTTCGCCGTCGGCGGCCTCACCATGGGAGCCGACCCCGTGGCATCCGCGATTCTGCACCAGGGTGCGGCGCAGGGCCTCGCGTACGACGCGTTCGTCGTGCGCAAGGAGCCGAAGGATCACGGCCGCGGCAAGCAGGTCGAAGGGCCCGAGCTCGAGGGCAAGCGCGTGATCGTGCTCGAAGACACCTCGACCACAGGCGGTTCGCCGCTCAAGGCCATCGAGGCGCTCGAGAAGGTCGGAGCCATCGTCGTCGGCGTCGCCGTCGTCGTCGACCGCAACACCGATGCGCGCGAGCGCATCGAGAAGGCCGGCTACCCCTACTACTACGCGATCGGCCTGGCTGACCTCGGTCTCGAGTAGACGGCGGTTGCAGGCAGACGATGACAGAGTCGATGGATGTAACGGGCCCGTCGCGCGCCCGGCGTCCGACGCCGAGATGGCTCGTCGCGGTCGTCGCCTCGCTCGCCGCGGTGTTCATCGTTGTGCTCTTCTTCGTGCTCGGCCGGCACCTGCCCTGGTTCGATGATTCGGCTGACGTGGGGCCCACCTCGACACCGACGGCGTCGGTGACACCGACGCCGACCGCAACCGCTGAGTCCACGCCGACTCCGACGTACGAGTCGACCGCAGCGACGGGGCCTCTGGCCGCCGGTGTTCACCCGTGGACCGCGCTGAGGGGCGGCGAGTGTCTCAATCCCTTCGGGTCACCCTGGGACGAGACGTTCACCGTCGTGGACTGCGCGTCGCCGCACGCGGCTCAGCTGATCGCGCGGGTGTCGCTCAATCCTGACCCTGCTGCTGCGTATCCCGGCGAGGCCGCCATCACATCGCAGCTCAATCTGGCGTGCACGGCTCCGACCGTGCTCGACTTCGCGGCGGCTGCGGCATACCCCGATGTGCAGTGGCAGGCGAGCTATCCGGTCTCCGACGCTCAATGGGCTGAGGGGCAGCGCGACTATTCGTGCTTCATCAGCCGGTCGTCGGGCGAACCGCTCACCGGCTCAGTTCAGGTCGTCGCGGCGGGATGAACGGCCCCTACTGAGTTCGTTCCCGCTTGGTTTTAGTGGGCAACGAATCAATCTCAAAAATCTTTTTTCTCCTCTCGGGCCCCGCGGAGCTCGGTGCTGTGACGTCGAAAAAAGCGTTTGACCAGTTGTTTCATGACAACTGATAAATCGGAGGATATGTAACCTTTTGGAGGGGGTTCGGCGGTGACCCGCTTGGGGGCCTTGGCGTTTCTGAGAAAGTGCCTATAGCCTCGACAGGACGCAGCATTTTCGCAGCATCACTACTTTCGTCGGAAGAAACGCCGACGAGGATCCCCCTGATCGCTTATTCCAGGAGAACAATGTCCCGCTCAATCCTTTCCCGCCTCGGCGCGGGCCTCGTCGCAACGGCTCTCGTTGCCGGCGGCTCACTCCTTGTCGCTGGTCCGGCTTCCGCCGCCAACGACGTCGTTACCCCCAACTCTGTCGTCGAGAACTCCTGGGGCCACGAGGGAACCGTCACGGTTTCTGGCCAGGGCACGCCGGGCGACACGCTGTCCGTCAACCTCCTCAACGGCAACACCCCCGAGACGGCTACAGAGAGCTACCTCTCGACGACGGCTGTTACCGAGACCGTTGTAGGGCCCGATGGCACCTACACGATTTCATTCTCGTTCCCGGAGAGCGAAGCAGACCCGTCGGACTTCGCGGCCACGCCGGCCCTCGGTGAGACGCCTTACGCCTTCATTGCCAACCAGACCACTGAGGCAGCCCCGATCTTCCTCCCGATCGAGGTCACCGCGTTCGTGCTCGCGCCGTTCACCACGACGATCGACCCCATCTGCCTGTCGGGCGTCGACGCTGCCACCACCGGTGTCAACGTCTCCGCTACGGGCTTCGGCCAGTACGAAGAGGGCGTCGTCTACAGACTGACCGACTCCAACGGCGCCCAGATCGGTGCCGATGAGCCCGTCGACAACATCGACGAGACGGGTTCCGTCGCCGGAAGCCTGATCCTGCAGACCACCATCGACGGCGTGCCCTCCGGCCCGATCGCTGACGGCGTCTACACGATCACGTTCATCGGTTCGGTGACCACCGCCGGTCTCGTCACCATCGGCAACTGCGACGTTCCCGTTGCTCCGGCCGAGGTCGTTCCTGCTGCTCCGCAGCTGGCCAACACCGGTTCCTCTGACGCGGGCATCCTCGTCGGTGGCTCCGCTCTGCTGCTGCTCGTCGGTGCTGCCCTCATGGTCGCCCGTCGTCGCCAGAACGCCGCTGCGTAACTGATCCACCCGCCGATCTGATCGGCACCCGAAGGGCCGAGACATTCGTCTCGGCCCTTCGTCGTTCCCGCCCGGCTTCCGTAAAGTGAGCAGCATGCGCAAGATCCTCATGAGCGTCCTTGTTGTTGCTGGCCTAGGGGGGATGGCGTTGGTGGGGGCCGCCCCCGCGACCGCGACGGTCGTCGAGGCCGCACCCGTCGCATCCGGCGTTGCAGCGGGCGTCGATGACTTCTCGTTCTCGTCGTACGACGCCGACTTCTATCTCGACACCGATGCCGATGGCCGGTCGACCCTGAAGACGATCGAGACCTTCGTGGCGCATTTCCCGGACTCCGATCAGAACCGTGGAATCCGTCGCGCCATCCCGCTCGCCTACGACGGACACCCCACAGACGTCGACGTCGAGAGCGTCGTCGACGAGAACGGAGACCCGCGCTCCTTCGAGGCCGAGAAGAACGACGACGGCGACTTCCTCGTCGTCACGGTGCGGGCAGACGACTTCGTTCATGGAGCGCAGACCTACACGTTCACCTACACGCAGCACAACGTCACGAGGCACGACGAGGCGAGCGATGTCGACGAGTTCTACTGGGACTCGGTCGGATTCGACTCGCTGCAGAGTTTCGGGTCGGCGACGGCACGACTGCACGTGCCCGAGCGGCTCGCCGGGGCGCTGACGGGCAAGGCGAGCTGCTACGCGGGCCCCTACGGCTCGACCGCGACGTGCCCCATCGTCAGCGAGGACGCAGACGGCGAGACGGTGTTCACGGCCGGGGGCGTTCCTCTCGGCGCACACGAGAACGTGACCGTGGCCGTCGGCTTCGAGGCCGCGACGTTCGTACCCCGCGACGATTCCTACCTCGGCGCGTGGCAGGGATGGGCGCAGTTGCTCGCCGCCCTGATTGCGGTCGCCGGTGCGGTTCTCTCGGTCGTCTGGCGCACCACGGGGCTCCGGGATGCGCGGGGTCGGCCGACCATCGTCGCCGAGTACACGCCCCCGGCCGCCGATGTCTTCACCTCGGCGGCGATCCTGAAGCGCACGAGCCGCGCCGCGGCATCCGGATTCGTCGCGCTGGCGGTACGCGGGAACCTGCAGATCGTCGAGAAGCCCAGCGACTCGATGTGGTCGAAGAAGCCCGAGTACTGGCTGCACGCCGTGCACAGCGACGGACTGTCGCCGCAGGAGCTCGAGTTCTATCGACTGATCTTCGATGGAACGCCCGACAACAGGCGCGAGCTCAAGAGGAACGACACAGACCTCGCGACCGACGTGCAGAAGTTCATCAAGACGGTGCGTGCGAGGGCCGTCAAGGACGGCTACTTCAAGAAAGGCACCGCCGGTCGGAGCCTTCTCCTGGCGGTCACCGTCTTCGTCTCCGGACTCGCCACGATCATCTTCGGAGCTTTCCTCGGCGCGGATTCCCGAGGCGGGGCTCTGCCCTTCATCCCGGTGGCTCTCGGCGTGCTGTGCATCGCACTCTCCTGGATCATCCTGTTCCGTACGCCGCTCACGACGGCCGGCGCCGAGCTGCGGGACTATTTGAAGGGCGTTCAGCTCTACCTGACCGTGGCTGAGGAAGATCGATTCCGCATGCTCCAGAGCCCCGAGGGCGCGCTCAAGACCCAGGCCTCCACCCCGGATGGCGGTCAGATCGTGAAGATCTACGAGAAGCTGTTGCCCTTCGCCGTTCTGTGGGGCGTCGAAGACGAGTGGGCGAAGGTGCTCGGCACCTACTACGAGCAGACGCAGACGCAGCCTCACTGGTATGGCGGAGCCACCGGCTTCAACGCCGCCTACTTCGCCGCCAGCGTGGGGTCGTTCGCGGCGACGACGGCTGCCACCTATTCGGGCAGCACCGCGAGCACGTCGTCGTCATCGAGCGGTGGATCGGGTGGCGGCGGATTCTCCGGCGGCGGCGGTGGCGGCGGGGGAGTGGGCGGCGTATAGCTCTGCCCATGCCTCGTCGTGTCCACCCCTAGCCAGGCTCAGTCCGCTCTCGTTAGCCTCGAGTAATGACCAATTCTGCGAAGACCGCTGCAAGAACGGCCAAAAATAGTCGGGCGCTCGAGATCCTCGCACGCACCGGATACGCCGTTCTCGGCCTCCTGCACATTCTCATCGGCGCCATCGCCATCGGCCTCGTCGGCGGCTCGGGAGACTCGGCCGATCAGTCGGGCGCCCTTCAGGAGTTGTCGTCGAAGCCCGGCGGAATCGTGGTGATCTGGATCGTGGCAATCGGTCTGTTCGCCCTGACGCTGTGGCAGGTCGCACAGGTCTTCCTGCTCGACGAGCCCGACCCCAAGAAGAAGTGGGGCAGACGTGTCTCTGAGCTCGGCAAGGGAATCGCCTATGGAGCCGTCGGTGCCACTGCCCTGACTTTCGCGCTCGGCGGGTCGTCGAGCTCGTCCGATTCCAGCCAGAGCCTCAGCGCCAAGCTGCTCGCGAGCCCGGGAGGCGTCATCCTGCTCGTGATCGTCGGGCTGGTGGTGGCCGGCATCGGCGTCGCCTTCGTGGTGCAGGGGGTACTCAAGAAGTTCGAGAAGCACCTGGTGATCCCTGCCGGTACGACCGGCAAGGTCGTGCGCGGGCTCGGCATCGCGGGCTATGTCGCCAAGGGTGTCGCGCTCTTCGTCGTCGGAGTGCTCTTCGTGGTGGCCGCCGTGACCGCGGATCCGGAGAAGGCATCCGGTCTCGACGGCGCGCTCAAGGCCCTCATCGACCTGCCGTTCGGAAAGGTGATCCTGGTGCTCGTGGGCGTCGGTCTCATCGCCTACGGACTGTTCTGCGCGGCCAGAGCCCGCTGGGCGAAGCTCTAAGCGCCAGCATCCGCGCCCGTGAGGGCTATCCGCGGCTGGACGGCCTGGCGCGGATGAACCCAACAGGCGCGGATGCGAACGGGGCTGCGGTCAGATCTCGTCTGACTCGAAGGGTTCCGTGCGAAGCAGGTCCTGCACTCCCGCGAGGATCTCGTCTGGACGGAACGGGTACTTCTCGATCTCGGCCTGGTCGCTGATGCCGGTGAGCACCAGAATCGTGTGCAGCCCCGCCTCGATGCCGGCCACCACGTCGGTGTCCATGCGGTCGCCGATCATGCCCGTGTTCTCGGAGTGAGCGCCGATGCGGTTGAGCGCGGAACGGAACATCATGGGGTTGGGCTTGCCCACGACATAGGGCTCCATGCCCGTGGCCTTGGTGATCAGCGCGGCGACCGCGCCGGTGGCCGGCATCGGGCCCTCGGCACTCGGCCCCGTCGCATCCGGATTCGTGACGATGAACCGCGCACCGGCCGAGATCAGCCTGATCGCGCGTGTGATCGCCTCGAACGAGTAATTGCGGGTCTCGCCGACGACCACGTAGTCGGGGTTGGTGTCGGTCATGATGAAGCCCGCCTCATGCAGGGCGGTCGTGATGCCGGCCTCGCCGATCACGAAGGCGCTGCCGCCGGGCATCTGCGACTTCAGAAAGCTCGCCGTGGCGAGCGCCGATGTCCAGATGGCCTCCTCGGGCACCTCGAGACCGGATGCCCGCAGCCGGGCGCTGAGGTCGCGCGGCGTGTAGATGGAGTTGTTGGTGAGCACCAGGTAGGGCTTGCCCTCGTCGCGCCACTGCTGCAGCAGCTCGGCAGCCCCTGGAAGCGCCCTGTTCTCGTGCACGAGAACGCCGTCCATATCGGTCAGCCAGCATTCGATCTCATCGCGTCGAGCCATGGGATAGTCCTTTCATAGCCTGCTTCGCCCAGCCTAGCGGCCGTAGCCACGCAGGGCTCAGGCTGGTGTCGAGATCCAGATCGACGAGCCGCCGGATGCCGAGACGGGCACGAGCGGGCCGGCATTGGCATCCGTATCGCTGGCCCCGGCGACGCGCACGATGAAGCCGGTCGAGGCATCCCGAGACACCACCGACACGGTCGTCGAGGGCCGGATGCCTGCCGCGGCGAGCGAGAGGAGAAGCGACGGGTCTCTGTCGCTGATGCGCACCACCATGCCGGTCGATCCGACGGCCGCCTCCGACAGCAGGAGGGCGGGCGACGAGTCCACCGTGCCGTCGGCCGCAGGAATGGGGTCGCCGTGCGGGTCTCGAGTGGGATGCCCGAGGCGCGCGTCGATGGCGTCGAGGAGCCGATCGCTGATGGAATGCTCGAGTACTTCGGCCTCGTCGTGCACCTCGTGCCAGTCGTAGCCCATCTCGTCGACCAGCCAGGTCTCGATGAGACGGTGCCGACGGATGACGCCCCGGGCCCGAGCCGTGCCCGCCTTCGTGAGCGTCAGCGGTTTGTATGGTTCGTAGTTCACGAGCCCTGCGGCGCTGAGCTTCTTCGCCATCTCGGTGACCGACGACGGAGCGACGCCCATGGTCGCGGCCAGTACCGACGGTGTGACAGGAGCGGACTGCCACTCGGTGTGGTGGTAGATCGTCTTGAGGTAGTCCTCCGCGGCGGAGTCGGCGTTCGGCTGGGTGCGACGCGCGACCGGCTCGGGGATGCTCATGATGACCCCAGCCTAGGCTCATGCCCCCGTGAAGATGAGCACGAGCAGGGTCACATTGAGAGTCACGAGCAGCACCGACGCAATGACTCCGGCGACGGTGGTGTGCCAGCGGTTGGTGAACTCCCCGAGCAATGGACGCCTCGAGGTCAGCCAGACCAACGGGATGAGAGCGAACGGAATGCCGAACGAGAGCACGACCTGGCTGACGACGAGAGCCCAGGTGGGATCGATTCCGATCCCCAGAATGACGAGCGCCGGAAGCAGGGTGACGAGGCGGCGCCAGACGATCGGCACGCGCAACCGCAGGAGGCCCTGCATGATCTCGGCCCCCGCGTAGGCTCCGACCGAGGTCGACGCGAGACCGGATGCGAGCAGCCCCACGGCGAACAGCGTCGCGACGACGCCGCCCATGGCCTGCCCGATGGCGGCGTGCGCACCCTCGAGCGTCTCGGTGCCCGCGACGCCCTGCAGAGAGGTTGCCGCGAGGAGCAGGATGGCGAGATTCACGGTTCCCGCGATGACGAGTGCGATCGTGACGTCCCATCGGGTGGCCGTGATGAGGCGCTTCGTGGTGTGGTCGGCGGCCCGAACGACGAAGCGGTCGCGCGTCAGGGCCGAATGCGCGTAGATGGCGTGCGGCATGATCGTGGCGCCGAGAATGGATGCCGCGAGCAGCACCGAAGACGGGCCCTCGAAGCGGGGCACGAGGCCGCCCGCTACGGAGGCCGCGTCGGGCGGGTTGATGACCACGCCGGCCGCGAAGCCCACCGCGATGATCACGAGCATCGAGATGATGACGCGCTCGAATGTCTTCTGTCGCCCCGAGCCTTGAAGGATGAGGACCAGCATCGAGACGGTGCCGGTGATCACGCCGCCGAGCAGCAACGGCAGATCGAAGAGCAGAGAGAGGGCGATGGCCCCTCCGATGATCTCGGCGAGATCGGTCGCCATGGCGACGAGCTCGGCCTGCACCCAGAAGAGTCGACGACCCCAGAGCGAATCGATGCGCTCTCCGAGCAGCTCGGGCAGGCTCTTCCCGGTCACGATGCCGAGCTTCGCCGACAGGTACTGGATGAGCCACGCCATGACGTTGCCCAGCACCACGATCCACACGAGCAGGAAGCCGAACGTCGCGCCGGCGGTCATGTTGCTGGCGACATTGCCCGGGTCGAGATACGCGACGCCCGCGACGAGGGCTGGGCCGAGCAGCCACACCAGGTGTGAACCGCGCGGCGTTGTCGGCTTCGTCGCGGAAGAGGCTCGGAGCATGTGGCCACTGTAGCGAATATTTAGGCGCGCCTAAAAGTGAATCTCAGGAACCTGTGACGACTCGTCGCTGGAACCGGGCCCGGGAACGGAGGCCGGTAGCCTGAGAGCATGTCCGATGAACCGATTCCCGCCCCGCAGAATCCGTCTGTCGAACTGACCACCAACGGCGTCGGCCCGTGGCAGGGCGAATGGCCCGACGATGATTTCTATGACGCCGAGCTGCTGGCATCCGGCGACTCCCGCAACGTGATCGACCGCTATCGCTACTGGCGCATGGACGCGATCGTCGCCGATCTCGATCTGACCCGTCACCCGTTCCACGTGGCGATCGAGAATTGGCAGCACGACCTCAATATCGGGTCGATCGTGCGCAGCGCCAACGCGTTCGGTGCCGACACCGTGCATATCATCGGGCGCCGGCGTTGGAACAAGCGCGGAGCCATGGTGACCGATCGCTACCAACATGTTCTCCATCATCCCGACGTCGAGACGTTCGTGGCGTGGGCGGCGGATGCGGGTCTGCCGGTCATCGCGATCGACAACGTGCCCGGCAGCGTCATCATCGAGACCTTCTCGCTGCCGGCCTCATGCGTGCTGCTCTTCGGGCAGGAGGGCCCCGGGCTCTCCTCGCCCGCACTCGAGGCGGCCGATGCGATCGTCGAGATCAGCCAATTCGGGTCGACCCGCTCGATCAACGCCTCGGCGGCGGCAGCGGTCGCAATGCACGCCTGGATCCTGCAGCACGTCGCATTCGCCGGCGCCGCCCCGGATACACTTACCCAGTGACGTCTAAAGGCTCGCGCATCGGGGTAGCGATCGCCATCGTGGCGCTGACCCTGCCCATCGTCGCTCTCGGCGTCGTCTTCACGGGGTTGGTCACGGCGCCCATGGTGTCGTCCGAGTCGGCACCCGGCACCGATTCGAATGGTGAGGTCGTCATCGACAACCCGTTGCAGGGCGACACCTTCTATGTCGATCCCGACTCTCTTGCGGCGAAGGCCGCGGCCGCATCCGCTGCCGCCGATGCGGGTGTCGCGGATCAGCCCGTCGCTCCGTCGGCCGGCACCGAGGTGCTCGACAAACTCGCCGCCGTGCCCACGGCGATCTGGCTCGTGCCCGAGCGCAACCCGACCGCCACGATCGCGGCGACGGTGACTCAGATCCTCGACTCGGCAGAGTCTCAAGGAGCCACTCCGATCTTCGTCGTCTACGGAGTGCCGAACCGCGACTGCGGCAACCAGTCGGCCGGTGGCCTCACGGCAGCCGAGTACCCCCTGTGGACGGCCGAGATCGCCGGCGCGATCGCCCAGCGCTCAGCCATCGTCGTTCTCGAACCGGATGCTCTCGCCCTGGCGACGCAGTGCGGCAACGTCGACGAGCGCGTCGCCCAGGTGAAGGGTGCAGTCGACACCTTCGCCACGACCAAGGCCACCGTCTACCTCGACGGCGGGCACTCGACCTGGCTTCCCGCCACTCAGATGGCCGATCTGCTGACGCGCGCCGGCATCGCGCAGACCCGTGGCTTCGCAACGAACGTCTCGAATTACAACGCCACCGTGAAAGAGCGCGCCTACGGCGAGAAGCTCTCTGCCCTCACGGGCGACTCGCACTACGTCATCGACACGGGCCGAAACGGCAACGGTTCGAACGGCGAATGGTGCAATCCCTCGGGGCGCGCGCTGGGAGTGGAGTCGAGCGTCATCACGAACGCCGGACACCTCGACGCGCAGCTGTGGATCAAGCCGCCGGGCGAGAGCGATGGTGCCTGCAACGGCGGACCGACGGCGGGAACCTGGTGGCCGCAGAGCGTGAGCGAACTGGCCGCCAATGCCGGCTGGTAGCCGCACGCTTTGATATCGTGCACCGTACGTCGAAGGATTGGGGATCACTGTGAGCTTTGACGCGCAAGAGAGACGAATGGCCGTCATCATCGAGGACGATGCCGACATCCGGCACCTGCTCGAGAGCGTTCTGACGCAGGCGGGGTTCGACGTGATCGCCACGAGCAACGGCCACGATGGCATCCAGGCGGTGCGTGCCTACGAGCCGATCGTCACCACCCTCGACGTGAGCATGCCCGGCATGGACGGCTTCGAGGTGGCGAAGCGTCTGCGCACGTTCAGCCAGACCTACATCGTCATGCTCACGGCCCGCGACGAGGAGATCGACACCCTGCAGGGCCTCGAGGCCGGTGCCGACGACTATCTGACCAAACCGTTCCGCCCGCGCGAGCTGCGCGCCCGCATCGACGCGATGCTGCGTCGTCCGCGCATGGCGACGACCGAGGAGCCCGCAGCGGCCGTACCTGCTGCTCCTGCGGCAGCGCCCGCTCCCACAGCAGCACCCGCTCCTGCGGCAGCCCTGGTCGCCGAGGCGCCGGTTGCCGTCGCCCCCGCGCCGGTCGGCGAGCCGAGCACGCGCACCGGCGCACACGCGGCCCCGGGTGTTCCCGATGCCGCGCCGGAAGCGGCTGCCCCGGTCGGGCGCGAGACGTCGGAAGACGGCGGCGAGGGATGGATCGGCCACAACGGTCTGCGTCTCAATCGAGAGATGCGACTGGCCTCGCTCGATGGGAGAGACCTCGATCTCACTCGCACCGAGTTCGATCTGCTCGTCGCGGTCGTGGAATCGCGGCGGCGGGTTCGAACCAAGGCCGACCTCGCGCTGCTGCTGCGCGGCGAGAGCTACGTGACCGCCTACTACGTGACCGAGGCCGACAAGCGGGCCGTCGAGGTGCACATGGGCAATCTGCGCAAGAAGCTCGGCGACAGCCTCACCGCGCCGCGCTGGCTCGAGACCGTGCGCGGCGTGGGCTACAGGCTCGCTGCAGCAGACGAGTAGCCGTCAGACGCTCGAGCTGAGACCGAACCGTGCGTCGAGCTCGACGCAGGTCTCCTGTCCTACCTGGTCGAGTCGACCGATGTGACGCGCGCATCCCTCGAGGTCTTGACGATCGAGCGAGCTGTGCATCAGCGTCGCTGTCGCCTCGATGATCTGAGCGCCGATCATCTTGCTCGATGACCGGATGCTGAGGAGCACGACGTGTGCCTCCTCAGCGTCTCGGATCTCGAGGGCGTTCGTCAGCCTCCGGACACGGGTCTCCCAGAGGCTGACGAAATCACGGGCGAACCGAGAACGCGCTCCCTCGTCCCGACCCACCGCTGAAAGCAGATCGTGGAGGGCGTCCTCGTCGAGTAGACGACTCATACCTTGTAGCCGTGCTGACGCTTGACGAGCTTGGCGAACATGGTGAGCGTCTGGAGCACGGTGATGACACCGAGCACGGGCCAGCCGATCCAGAGAATGGTCGACTGGGCGACGATGGGCAGCTGCATCCAGATGACCACCATCGCCACGACGATGCCCGCGGCGACGAGAAGCGGCGTGAGGTAGGCGTTGCCCGAGCCGCGCTCGGCCTTGGCCTGCTCGGCCCAGTTGTCGACCTGCTTGTTGCTGGCGAACTTCGACCAGGCCCGAACGAAGTGGCCGATACGAACCCACATGTAGAGCTCGGCGGGGAACATCGCCATAGCGAAGAAGGTGTCCCGCCAGCTGCGGTTCTTCATAGATGCGGCTGTGCGCCAGTTCAGCAGAATGGCCACGAGCGGCGGAACGAGCCAGACCGGGCTGAACACAAATGCGCCGATCGAGAGCGACGCGATGAGCAGCAGGAAGAAGAGCCCTCGGGTCACGATGTTCGCGACCATCGAGAAGTTCTCGAGCCACCGCAGACGCAGGTTGGGGTGGAGGGGCTGCCCCTTGGTGTCACCACGCTGTCCGGGCCACATCAGTTCGATGGCGCCGAAGTTCCACTTGACCTGCTGGGCGTCGAGGCCGCGAAGCGTGGTCATGCCGCCGACGTTGGCGCGGGCGCGGGCCGAGATCTTGGTGAGGTAGCCGGCGCTCTTGATCTGCAGCGAGAGCAGGGAGTCCTCGACCTCGGAGTCCTTGACCCACGGCGTCGCCTGGTGGCTGTCGACCATGACCTCGCGCAGTGCCTTGATCGAGAAGATCGAGAATTGGCCGCCGAGAACGGCCATGTTGCGGCCGCGGAGCATGTTCTGCATGTTGAACGCGGCGAACTGTGCGCGCTGGCCCGAGATGAGGAACTTGGCCATCGTGCCCTTGATGGGCGCCTCGTCGATCGAGTAGATCGCCGAGATGCCGCCGATGCGGGTATCGGATGCGATCTCCGCCTCGAGCGACTCGACGGCGGTGACGTCGGCCGTGGTGTCACCGTCGACACCGAGCAGGTAGTCGCAGCCCTCGACGAGCGAGAACCCGTAGTTGAGAGCGCCGACCTTCTTGTCGGGGTTTTCGCCGATGTCATGGATGAAGATCTCGGTCTCCTGCGTCACACCATTGTCGGTGCGGCTGTGGGGGCCGGCGAACTCGCTGGCGATCTCGACCGTCTTGTCGGTGGAGTTGTTGACGACCACGTGGATGACGTCGGGAAGGCGGGTCTGCGCCAGGAGCGATTCGAGCACCTGGGCGATGGAGTCCGCCTCGTTGTAGGCCGGAACGATGCAGCCGACCATCGGGCGGTAGCTCGGCAGGGCGTCGACGATGTCGATGAACTCGGTCGCATAGGCGGCGAGGGCGGGGTCGACGTCCGGCTGGGGCTTCACGTAACGGTTCGTGTCGGTCATGAGTGCAACTCTGTCGCACCCAAATCAGGCTTTCGGCAAGTCAAAGACAAGGTCTCCACAAGATATGCTCAAGATTCGCGCATCCCAGGTCTGGGGTGGGGGCAGATGATGGCACGGGGGAGTGGCGCATGTTTCGGGTCAGCGGGAAGAAAGCGGTCGCGACCGCTGCTCTGGGGGCAGCCCTCGTTCTGACGATGAGCGGATGCGGCACGGCTCCATGGGCCGTCGGCACGACATCCGCAGCCACATCGACCAAGACCTCGACTCCCACGCCCAAGGCCACGATCACCTCGATCGTCAACGAGCTCGCCACGGGGTCTGCCCAGCATCAGCTGCAGGCCGGAGATGCGGCTCTGACAGCCAACTACTGGTCGACGCTGAGCATGGACCAGTGGAAGGCCGACGCCAACAAGCCCATCAGCTTCTCGCTGATCGGAGCCCTCGGAACCGATGAGGGGCAGGGCGTGTACCTGTCGCGGGTCAGCCTGGTGGTCGCCGTATCCGGGCCCAAGGGATCGTTGGAGTCGCCGGCGCCGCTGAGCGACCAGTCGACCGTGGCGCCCGGCTACGACATCAAGTCGCCCTACAGCTACAGCCAGACATTCATCCTGCCGGCCGTGGACCCTGCCGCCACGAGCGTCACGCTGTCGTTCACTTATGAGCTGCTCATCCAGACCACCCCGACCTCCGGGGCCTACGCGAAGCAGACGGCCAGCGACCAGATCACGATCGCGATCGCGGAGTAGCTCAGTCGCTTGTGCCGACCACGATGTGGTTGCCGCCGGCGGACTTGACCTGTTCCACCGAGCTCACGACCGCGGCGGTCAGGGCGGTCAGAGCGTAGCCGTGATCGAACGACGTGGCGATTCCGAGGCTCGCCGTGAGTCTGATCTTCTGTCGGTCGGGCAGGGGCGTGTCGACGAGGGCTATCTGGATGCGCTCGGCCAACGCGAGCGCCTCGGTCTCGCTGGCGACAGTTGCGAGGACGAAGAATCGGCCGGCCGACGGATGCCCGATGGCCGCCATGATGGGGACGGTCATGCGCAGGGTCTGAGCGAACGTCGAGATGGCCTCGTCGCCGGCCCCGCGCCCGAAGGCAATATTCACCTCGGGCAGTCGATCGACGTCGGCACCGATCAGGGCGATTCCGCCCCGGGCGGCTTCGGCTCTCTCGAGGTGATCTTCGGCGGTCTGCACGAAGGATTCCGCCGACAGGACGCCGGCCCGAGAGAAGATGCCGTCGCTGAGGTCGCCCACCGCGCTGTCCGCACCGCGTTCGACGCGGAGAACCGAGACGGCGATCGCCGCGCTGATGATCAGGGCCATGGTCACGACGGCCGCTATGCCGGAGTTGAAGTAGGTGCTGAACGACCTGCCCTCGGGTCCGGATACCAGGAATGAGATCGTGCGGGCGAGCATGAAGACCGCGACGACCCACAGCACGATGCTGAGCGCGCGACCGTTGATGTTGCGGCGCAGCCGACCTCGCTGCAACTCGATCGCGCCGAGCGCGCTGAGGGCCGTGAGCCCGAGCCACAGCACGGGGGCGCCGGCCCAGGTGCCCGCGTCGGCAGCCTGCAGGGCGGTGGCGACCACCACGACCAGAGCGACCACTGCGACGATCCATAGCCGGGGCGACCGACCGTTGTGCAGGCGAGCGCCGCTCCAAAGGGCACCGACGGCGGCGATGTACGCGGCGTTGCCGACGAGAAGCCCCCACCAGGCATCCGGGACCGCGGCCTCGACCCCGTAACCGGCGGCCACGACGATGCCGCTGATGAAGCCCAGGCTCCAGATGCGACCGGTGGAGTCGTTGCGGGTGAACGAGGTGTTGAGAATGAACGAGATGCCGCAGAGTACGACGGCCAGGCTCGACATGGCCATCAAGGTGAAGCTGTCGAGGTTCATAGAGCGGCCTTCGATTCGGGCGATGGATCCCCGGCGGGCTCGCGGTCTTTCATGGGAACGGTCATGATCGCGGTCGTGCCCTTGCCTCGTTCGGACTCGAGACGGAGGTCGCCCCCGTGCTGATTCACGATATCCCGACTGATGCTCAGTCCGAGGCCGGAACCGTGCACGGCGGAGTTGCGCACGGAGTCGGCGCGGTAGAAGCGGTCGAACAGGTGCGCCTGCTCGGAATCCGTCATGCCTCGCCCCGTGTCGTGCACCCGCAACTCGGCCACGCCGCCCGTTGCGGCTCTGAGCGAGACGTCGATGCGGCCATAGGCCACGTTGTACTTCACCGCGTTGGAGAGGATGTTGTCGATGACCTGGCGGAGCCGGAAGGCATCCGCGTCGAAGACCAGCGTCTCGAGCTCGGGAGTGCTGAAGGTGATGTGGTTGATCGACGCGACGGGGGTGATCGACTCGATACCGTCTCGCACCAGCTGGGCGAGGTCGCACGGCGCGAAGACCATCAGAAGGGTCTGCGTGGACTCGCTCGCCGCCGTGAGCAGATCGGCCACGATGCCGAGCATCCGGTCGGCGTTGCGCGACGTGATCTCGAGCATCGCGCGAGTGGTGTCGGAGATGTCCTCGTCGAGAGCCAGCTCCGTATAGCCGACGATCGACGTGAGGGGCGTGCGGAGCTCGTGCGACACCGATGCGACGAGGTCGTCGCGGGCCTTCACCGCCTTGAGCTCGGCGGTGATGTCGCGGAACACGATGACGCCGCCGTCGTAGCGACCACGCTCGTCGATCACGGGGCGCGACGAGGTGAGGATGGCGGCCTGAGCCTCTCCGGGTTCGCCGAACCAGACCGTCTCGCGGTCGATGGACTCGCCCTGCAACGCCCGCTGGAACGGCCTCTCGTGCTCCTCGTACGGCGTGGTGCGGTCTTCGCGGTAGATGACCGCGGGAACGATCGCATCCTGTCCGAGGGCGTAGGGGGCCACCATCTGGCGCTGTGCCCGGTTGATCAGGTTGACGCGGCCGGAACCGTCGAATCCGATCACGCCGAAGTCCACGGCGTCGAACAGTTCGTCGAGAGTCTGCTTCTGGCGCCTCGAGCTCTGCAGCGCCTGCTCGAAGAGATCGGCCTGCTGCTGAAGCAGCGAGCGTTGGGCGGCGGCCCGCCGGGTCGTCGAATAGACGGTGGTGGCGACGAAGGCGAGCACGATGGGTACGACACCGAGGCGAGGAAGGATCGCCGGGTCGATCGTCTCCGAGTTGTTCCTCAGGAACTCGCCACCCCAGGTGAGGATGGCGGGAAGCACCACCGAGACGGCGGCACCCCAGAGCCCGAAGTGCATCGACATCCAGATGGCCGGAAACACGAACAGCAGGGTGGCGCCGAGCTGTGGCTGATCCTGTCGGATGAGCGAGATCGCGATGATGTCGAGCACGGGGAGAACGGCGATCCACCCCTTGGCGAAACGGCGCCACGGAACGGCTGCAGAGAGCCCGGTGATGGCGAAGATCGCGACCACCCCGGCGAAGAACATCGGAGACGCGAGCGCGAGCGGATCGATGAGAAACGAGATCGTCGCGAGCACCAGCGTGGCGCCCGCCAACAGCAACTGCGAAAGGAACACGCTGCGCTCGACGGCAGAACGGACGACCGCCCTACTGTCCCCCGACACAGCTACCACTGTCGTAGCGTAGCAACCGCTTCGTGGCACGGAATACCCAGCCCCTCTCACGGAAGCAGCGCGTAGGGTCGTGCTCATGCGAACACATGGGATGTCGGCACTGGTCGGACTGCTGTCGGCTCTCGTGGTGCTCGCGACGGCCGAGGTCGTCGCCATCTTCATCTCGAGTTCTTCGTCGCCGTTCTTCGCTGTCGGCCAGCTGGCCATCGACCTCGCGCCGGCCTGGCTCAAGGAGTCGATGATCGCCCTGTTCGGCACGGGTGACAAGATCGCGTTGTTCGTCATTCTCGGGGTTGTCGTCGTGGCTTTCGCGGCCCTCGCCGGTGTGCTCGAACGGCGTCGACCGCCACTCGGCGTCGTGATCCTCATCCTGTTCTCGGCGGTCGCCGTTGTGGCCGTTCAGACCCGTCCTGAGGCGAGCGCCCTGTGGGCCTTCCCGACCGTGTTGGGAATGATCGCCGGCGTGCTCGTGCTGCGCACGGGCATCCGGCGCCTGGACGCGTGGCTCGAGGTGCCCGAGGCCGCGCGCACCGGTATGCAGCGCAGGCAGTTCCTGACCTTTGCCGGCGTCACGGGCGCGACGGCTCTGATCGTCGCCATCGGCGCCCGAGCGATGAACGCCAGCACGGCGGCCGTCACTGCGATCCGGCAGGCGATCGCGTTGCCCGCTCCGGCCACGGCCGCACCGGCCATCGACCCGGCCACCAGCCTCGACGTCGAGGGCATCAGCACGCTGATCACGCCGAACGAGCAGTTCTACCGCATCGACGTCGCCCTCCAGGTTCCACAGATCAATCCAGACGACTGGCAGCTGAAGATCACCGGGCTCGTCGACACAGAGGTCACGATCGGCTACGCCGAACTGCTCGCCCTTCCGCTCACCGAGCATGTGACCACGATCGCGTGCGTATCGAACGAGGTCGGCGGCGGGCTGATAGGAACGGCGACGTGGCTCGGCTACCCGATCCGTGAGCTGCTCGCCCGCGCCGGCGTGCAGTCGGATGCCGACATGGTGCTGTCATCGGGGCCCGACGGTTTCAGCGCCGGCACGCCCCTCGAGACGCTCACCGATCCTGGTCGGGAAGCCCTGCTGGCCGTCGGAATGAATGGCGAGCCGCTGCCCACGGAGCACGGTTTTCCCGCGCGCATGATCGTGCCCGGCCTGTTCGGTTACGTCTCGGCCACCAAGTGGGTCACCGAGATGAAGGTCACGCGATTCGCCGACGCCGAGGGGTACTGGACCCCGCGAGGATGGGACGCTCTCGGACCTGTCGTGACGCAGTCGCGCATCGACGTTCCGCTGTCGGGCCAGACCGTCGCATCCGGAACCGTCGCCATAGCGGGCGTCGCGTGGGCGCCGCACACGGGAATAGCCGGAGTCGAGGTGCGCATCGACGGCGGCGCCTGGCAGAAGGCGACTCTCGCGCCCGGCATCTCCGACGACACATGGGTGCAGTGGGTACTGCAGTGGCAGGCATCGGAGGGCGCCCACACGATCGACGTGCGGGCGACCGACAAGTCGGGGTACACGCAGACAGACAGGCAGGCGCCTCCCGCTCCGAGCGGCGCGACCGGATGGGACACGACCCGAGTCACCGTCGAGGGCTGACCTCGCGCGTACCGCGGGGTGTGCGCCCGGCAGGTACTGTGAACGACGGGATAGATCGTGAGGGAGAGCAGTGTGTCTCGAACAGATGGCGTCGCGCCCGGGGCGCCGAGGCCTTTTCAGGTCGACCTGCGCGGCGTGGTCGATCTTCTCTCGAGGCATATCTACTCGAGCCCTCAGGTCTTTCTCCGCGAGCTGCTGCAGAACGGGCGCGACGCGGTCATAGCCCGACGCCAGCAGCTGGCGGAACCGATCGCCGGGGGCGGCGGAATCTGGATCACGCCCGCCGACGCCGAGGGCGGGGAATTCGTCTTCCGCGATGACGGCGTCGGGCTGACACTCGCCGATGTGGGGGAGTTGCTCGCCACGGTGGGCCGGTCGTCGAAGCGGGATCTGTTCGACCTTCCGCGAACCGACTATCTGGGGCAGTTCGGAATCGGACTGCTCAGCTGCTTCATGGTGGCGGACCGCATCGTGATCCACTCGCGACCGGCGGCCGGAGGCCCGGGCGTCGAGTGGATCGGGGCGACCGACGGAACCTACACGGCCCGAGAACTCGACGAGCACGAGACCGCGGCGCTGGCAATCGGCACCGAGGTGCGACTGGCACCCCTCGCCGGCATGTCCGAGACCCTGTCGAGTGCATCGATCGTGGCACTCGCGACGCGCTTCGGCGAGTACCTCGACCTGCCCGTGCGCATCACGCTGCCGCGCGGAGGCGAAGAGATCATCAATCGCGACGCGGTCTTTCTGCAGGCCAACGTGGAGCCGTCGGCAGAACTCGTCGCATACGGCGCAGAGCTGCTCGGAGCGACCCCCTTCGACGCCATCCCTCTCGTCGTTCCCGGAACTGCGACGAGGGGTACGGCCTTCGTTCTTCCCTACGCGCCCCCTCCAGGCTCCCGCCAGTCGACCCGTGTCTACCTCGGCCGGATGCTGCTCGGCGAACGCATCGACGAGTTGCTTCCCGACTGGGCGTTCTTCGTTCGCGCCGTCATCGATACCGAGGGTCTGCAGCCCACCGCATCGCGCGAGCAGCTGGTCGAGAACGAGTCGCTCGAGTACACCCGCTCCGAGCTCGGGGCCGCGCTTCGGCGATGGATTCTGCAGAAGGCGCTGGCCGAGCCGCACCGGCTCGCCGAGTTCGTCGCCATCCATCACGTGGCGCTCAAGTCTCTCGTGGTGCACGACGACGAGCTCGCCGGCGTTCTGGCGCGCTGGCTGTCTGTCGAGACATCGGCGGGCCCGATGACCCTCGACGCGGTGATGCAGCTCTCGGCGCACGTGCGCTACGCCGAGACGGTCGACGAGTTCAGGCAGGTCGCGGCCTTCGCCGATCGATCGTCGCCGATCGTGAACGGCGGGTACATCTACGATGCCGAGATCGTGCGTCGGCTGCCCGACATCGTGGCCGGTGTGACCGTCGAGCGCGTCACCGTGCTCGGAGAACTCGACAACCTCGACTCGCCCCCGATGGCAGACCGGCCCGTGGCCCACACCCTCGAGCAGCGCGCCACAGAGGCCCTGCGTCAGGTCTCGTGCGACGTCGATGTGCGGGGCTTCGAGCCGGCCGACCTGCCTGCGCTCGCGGTCGCAGACCCCGACGCCCTGCGATCGATCGGCCGCGCTGCATCGCAGGAGACGGCGCCCCCGCTGTGGGGCTCCGTTCTCGGTCGCGTCGACAAGGCGGCTGCAGCGCAGCGTGGTGGGCAGACGTCGGCCCGCCTCAGACTCTGCCTCAACTGGAACAATCCGCTGGTGCGCACCCTCGCGACAACCGACGACGACGCCGTCTTCAGCCGGAGCATCCAGCTCGTCTACGTTCAGGCCCTGCTCGCGGGCCACAGGCCGCTGCAGGCCGCCGACCGCCGGATGCTCACCTCGGCCCTCTCCGACCTCGTTCATCTCAGCGTCGGCCTGCCTGGTTATTCCTCTCGAGAAAGCGACGAGTCGTAGATGTCACGCAGCACGATCCTGGAGTTGTTCACGCAGATCGACGCCCTGCCCTTCGGTGCCGCCGAGCGGTCGCTCATCGACCAGGCGATCGCGCTTGCCGACGAGACGGGCGAAGACGCCCTCGGCTACGAGGCTCGGCTCCGGCTCACCGCATCCGCCAAGATGACGGGCGACACCGACGCCATGCTGGCGTCGTTCGGTTGGTGCCTCGGCAAGCACGACAGCGACCCCGCCCGCTTCCCGCTGAAGGTGGGCGAGCTCGATCTGCTGTGGCAGTTCAAGTGGATGGCGGGCACCCTCGGCGCGTCACCGGTCTTTCCGCGCGCCGAGATCGAGGCCGTGCTCGACGAGATGGAGACGCGGTATCGGAGGGCAGGGGTCGGCCTGAGCGGCGTGCTCCAAGCACGCTTCGACGATGCGGTCGACAACCTGAGCGACGCGGAGGCCGAGAGCGCCCGGGCGGCTCTCCGACGCGAGCCTCGCGACGAGTACAGCCACTGCGAGGCCTGTGTGCGAAGCGAAGACGCCGCCTATCTCGCGTCTGTGGGGCGCGAGGCCGAGGCACTCGAACGATTCGACGAGATCATCGAACAGAACCTGAGCTGCGGCGAGGAGCCGGAGACGGCCCTCGGCCGCGGGCTGCTCTCGTGGCTTCGCGCCGGCGAACTCGACACGGCGAAGGCGGCCCACCTGCGCAGCTACCGTCTGGCACGCTCGAGCTCGGACAACATCGGCATCATCGCGAACCACCTCGTCTTCTGCGCCGTGACGGGCAACGAGGCTCGCGGCCTCACCCTGCTCGAGCGCCACATCGGCTGGCTCGCCCACGACTCGCTCAACGCCCGAGCACACTTCGCCGCGCTGCGCGCATTCGGCGTTCTGCTCGACGCGGTCGTTCGAAGCGGCCACGGCGATGCTGCGGTGCGTGGCTCGGGCGCCGCCGCGCTCGAGCCGTTCTTCGGCCCGCACGACGGTGACTGGAGCGCGGAGGACCTCGCCGCCGCATCCTGGCTCGCCGCCGAACGCGTGGCCAGCGCCTTCGACGAACGCAACGGCAACGATCGGCACAGCGGGCTCGTCGAGCGGTCTCGCGCGCTCGCCGACGAGCACTACGAGCTGCCGCTGCAGGGTGAGGGCTTCCTCCCCAGCATCCCGTCGGCGACAGAGGCCGACCCGACGGATGCCGATGGCTGGCTCGTTCGCGCCCGAGAGCTGATGGGAACGGGCGCCTACGGTGATTCCGTGGCGGCCGCCCGACGAGGTCTCGAGGCCGCGCGACTCGAGAGCGTTCCTCTCGACCGAAGCCCGGCCGGGCGCATCCGGTCGTTGCTCTACGCCGTGCTCATTCAGGCCCTGATCGCTGCGGGAGATCTCGACGAGGCCGCCGCACGCCAGATCGATCGCATCGCGGTGCTGCGCGACATGGGGTGCGACGACCAGGCCGATGTCGAGGTCGTGCTCGGACTCATCATGCTCGGCACGGCCGTCGACGACGACGTGCACGTCCTCGAGATGACGCTGCAGGCGGCGGATGCGCGGGGAGCCGATAGCGAGACCCGGGCCGATCTCGCACTCACGCTCGGGTCCCTGCACCTGCAGGAGGGGCGCGCAGAACACGCTCTCGTTCTGTTCCGTCGGGCGGGCGATCTGCTCGACGAGGCGCCCGACAGCCCCATGCGGATCTCGGCTCTCATGTTCTTGGCGCACGCGCTCGCGAGAACCGACGAGCTCGCCGAGGCGGTCGTGACTCTCGACCGTCTGCTCGAGCTCGACCTCGATCGCGCGTTCCGAGCCACGGCTCATCATCTGCTGGCGCAGCTCGCCGGCGCCGAGGGAGAAGTCGAACCGGGCCTGGCAGCTGCTGATGCCGCCCTGGCGCTGTGGACACGCCTCGGCCATCGCTCCGGCATGGTCGACTCCGCCGTGCTCAGTGCGTCGCTGCTGCGCGACGCCGGTCGGCTCGACGAGGCCGTGACCCGATGGCGGCTGGCCGTTCGCGAGGCCGAGCTGGCAGAGAGGCCGGATGTCGACGGGTTGCGATACGGCCTGGGTCGCCTTCTCGTGCAGGCAGGTCAGCCCGAGGCGGCGGCCGAGGTTCTCGACGACGTCTACTCCTCGGAGGTCTCGTCGGAGGCAGCTCCGGGCGCGCGAGCCGAGACGCTGTTCTGGCTCGGACAGGCGCACAGGCAGTCCGGGGACGGGTCCGCCGCCTATGGTTCCTGGACCGCCGCCGTCGAGCTCTACACCGAAGCCGGAGACCCGATCGGGGCGACGCAGGCGGGCATCGCGCTCGGCGGTCTCCTGCTGTCGTACGACGACGAGCAGTGCATCTCGGTGTTGGAAGACGCTCTGGCCACGGCGCGGGGTGCCGACGAGCTGCAGCTCCTGGTCGAGGCTCTGCACTCCCTGGGTCGCGCCCGGTGCCGCTTCGGAGACGATGCAGGTCTCGACGAGCTCGACGAGGTTCTCGCCATTGCACGGGCCGAGGAGGCGGAGTGGCTCGTCGCCGATGTCACCGACTCGAAGGCGCGGGCACTGCAGCAATTGGATCGCCTGGCCGAGGCCGTGCCCGTGGCGCTCTCGGCGTCTGACGGCTACGCGGCATGCGGCGACGACGTGGCCGCGGGGCTCGCCGAATTGCTTGCAGCGCGCATGCTCGTCGCCCAGCAGAACGCCGAGGCGGCCGTCACGATCTACCGGGGCGCGGTCGAGGGCTTGGGCGACGTTCCGCAGGCGCGGGTCGCTGCGACCCTCGAGCTCGGCGACGTGCTCGAGCAGCTGGGTCGCCACGCCGAGGCCGCCGAGGCTCGCGCGTCGGTCGACGCGGGCTGACGCGCGGGCGGGATCAGCCGATCAGCGAGGGTCGCAGGTCGCGCAGAGTCCGCGTTCTCGTCATGCGACGGGCGCCGATCCACGACAGGGCGAGCGCTCCGAGCAGGAATGCGAGCAGCACGGCCACGTCGGCCCACGCCAGCGCCAGGTTGCCGCCGTACATGAGTTGCCGGATACCGTCGACCGCGTATCCCATCGGCAGCGCGTGGTGCAGCGCGGCGAGCGGGCCAGGCAGCGTCTGCCACGGGAACGTGCCGCCGGCCGTGACGAGCTGCAGCACCATCAGCACGAGCCCGAGGAACTGCCCGACGCTGCCGAGCCACACATTCAGCGCCAGGATGATCGCGGCGTATGTCACCGAGGTCACGATCATGAATCCGAGCATGCCCAGCGGATTCGCCACCTGGTAGCCGAGGGCGAGGGTCACGATGCCGAACACGGCGATCATCTGCACGGCGCCGAGGATGGCGGGGGTCATCAGCCCGGACAGGGCCACCCGACCGGGCTTGCGGAGAGCAGTGAGAGCGCGCTTCGACAGAGGCTTGATGATGAGGAACAGGGCGTAGATGCCGATCCACGCTGCAAGGCTGATGAAGAACGGGGCCATTCCGGCGCCGTAGGTGCTGGCCTTGGTGACCGCGCTCGTGTCGATCGCAGCCGGGTCGGAAATGACCGAGGCGCTCTTCTCGCGCTGCGCGGCTGTCTCGATGGGCAGCTTGCCGAGCCCCTCAGTGAGGCCGGTCGACAGCTTGTGCGCTCCGTCGTCGAGCTTCAGGATGCCGGTCTGCAGATCGGTTGCGCCTGTGGCGAGAGCCGGGGTGCCGGCCGCGAGGGTGGCGCTGCCGTCGGCGAGCTGCTGGGTGCCCGCGGCCAGGGTGGATGCGCCGGCCGAGGCATCCGAGATGCCGCCGGCCAGCGTCGGGGCTGAGGCCGCGAGGGTCGCGGTGCCGTCGGCTACCTGCTGGCTTCCCGAGGCGAGGGCGGCGAGCTTGCCGTTCAGATCTTGGATCTTCGCGTTGGCGTCGGTGACCTGCTGACCGATCGGGTCCAGTGCCGCGAGGAGCTGGTCTGCCTGTTGCTGGGTGATGACCTTGTCTGTGACGAGCTGCGCCACCTGGTCGGTGAGCTTGGCCTTCGTCTGGGGCAGGTCCGTTGCGATGGTGTTCGCCTGGGCTGCGTAGGTCGCTCCGGTGGTTGCGAGCTCGGCGTTACCGGCCGCTACCTGCTGGGCGCCGGTATTCAGCGCCGCCGTGTCCGCGGGAAGCGACGACGTCGCGTTGGCGAGCTGCTGCAAACCGGAGCTGAGGTCGGAGGCGCCGGTGTTCGCCTGTGCCGCGCCGGTCGCGAGCTGCTGCGCGCCGTCGTTGGCGGATGCGGCGCCCGCCGCGAGCTGGGAGGAGCCATTGGCAGCCGTCGTCGTGCCGTCTGCGAGCTGGTTCGCGCCGTCGATGGCGGTCTCGAGGCTCGTGCCCACGTCGGCGAAGCCGTCGAGGAACTTCAGCGCAGCCTCTTTTCCGACCTTCTCCGCGATCGACGAGCGCACCTTCTCGGCGACGTTCCCCGCAATCGTGGTGGCGAGAAAGCTGTTCGTGTCGTTGGTCGTCAGCTCGACCGACGCCTGCTTCGGGGTCGTGGTGACGGGCGACGTGAGATCGGTCGAGAAGTCCTTTCCGAGGGTGAGCACGAAGTCGAACGTTCCGTCGCTGACTCCCGTCTTCGCCTCGGCCGAGGTGGCCTCGATCCACTTGACGCTGTTGTCTTTCAGCAATTCGTCGCGCACCTCGTCTCCATAGTTCACGGTCGAGGCGGTTCCGTCGGCGTCGGTCTGCGTGGCGCCCGCGTCTTCGACGACGAGCCCCACGGGCACGTCCTTGAGGTTGCCGTAGGGGTCGTTGTTGCCCCAGAGGTAGAGCCCGGCGTAGATGATGGGCACGCACATGAGCGCGATGAGCGCCAGGATGCCCATCTTCGATGAGGTGAGTCGGCGCAGTTCCGCGCGGACGAGCGTGACGATGGTCATTTCGTGTCTTCTTCTTCTACGACTTCGGGTTCTTCTACGACTTGGGGTTCTTCTGAGCTGTCGGGTTCTTCGGCGACCGCGGGTTCTTCTTCGACGACGGGTTCTTCTACGACTTCGGGTTCCTCGACGACCTCGGGCAGCACGTGCTTGGGAGCCACCGTGGCTTCGGGCTCGGCGAGCGCCGCGTCGAGCAGCGCCACGGAGGCCGCGCCGGCGATCACCAGCACCCCGTAGCCGCGTTCTGCCAGTCCTTCGGCGATCGGATACCACTCGAGCGGATCGCCGCCGTGCCGATCCGGAGACGTGAGGACAAGGGCCTCGACGCTGTCGCGCATGGCCGCCAACTCGGCGAGCACGTGCAGCCGCACGGTGGCGGGCACATGTTCGATGGGCGTACGGGCGAACTCCCGGGCGCCGAGGGTGTCGAGCGTCTCGAGCACGGCCTTCGACGACGAGGGCCTGTCGGCGAACATCAACTCCTCCTGCACGATGCCATCGAGACGCAGGCCGCTGGCCGGCTCCGAGATGTCGGGTGCGTCGACGATGGCCACGGATGCGCGCAGCTCGTCGCCGCTCATCTCGGGCTCGCGGGTCACCGACCCGTGCTCCGGAATCATGCGCCCGCTCGCGATCAGCGCGAGCAGCGTCGGCCGCTGAGCCGTCTCCGTCGCCACGAGGGTGACGGAGCCGCTCTCGAAGCCGACCGTCGTGGGGGGCAGCGCATCCGCGCCTTCGCCCGCGGTCACATCGACGAGGTCGATTCTCATGCTGTGGCTCCTGTTGATTGTTCTGACAGACGGGGGGATGCCTCGGGCTGGGCCTCGAGGGCGAGTTCGGGCGAGGTGTCGATGAGCCCTGCTGCCTCGCGCCACGACAGCCCTGCGGTGCTGAGCGCCACGAGCATGACGAGCCTGTGCCCCTCGGCGTGAGAGATGTCGTCGCGAACGGCCTCGTCGAGTACCGAAAGGGCAGCGCCTTCGATGAGGCGAGCCAGGGTGCGTGGTTCGATGTCGGTGCGCAGATGACCTGCGGCGACGCCCTGCAGAACGATTTCCAGCACTCCCTGGCGAATGGGCTCGAGGCCCTCGGCGACGATGTCGCGACGGGGGCCGCGGATGGCCAACTGGGCGGTCACGCGCACATCTTCGACCTCGCTCCAGAGGCGGGCGCCGACGAGTGCCAGCGCGACGCGGGCATCGGGGTGGCGGATGGGCGCGAGCGCGGCGGTGACCCGGGCGATACCGCGGTCGTTGAGCTCGGCGACGAGCTCGTCGCGTGTGCTGAAGTGGCCGTAGATCGAGCGACGCGACAGCCCGGCGGCCGATGCGATCGTCTCGAGCGAGGCATCCGGATCATGATTCAGCTCGGAGATCGCGGCGTCGAGAATGGCGACCCGGTTCTCTGCTGCGTCGCGTCGGGGTGCGCGGGTCGGCCGGGGGATTCGGCGCGAGGAGGTGCTGGTGTCGGTCACCCGTCGATTCTATTAACTTGCACATTCGTGTGCAACTTATTTAGGGCGGTCCTCAGGCGATGGTCAGCCGAGGTGGCGGGCGAGAAGGCTCAGCACTTGATCGGCCGTCGGAACGCCGGAGGCCCGGGCGAGTTCCGCGCCTGATTCGTCGCGAACCACGACGGTCGGCGTCGCCACGATGTTCGCCCGCTCCGCGTCATCTGGGTTCGAGGCCACGTTCGATTCGCTGAACTCGACACGGTCTCGAACGAAGGGCTGCACCTGCTCGAGAACGCTCCGGGTCAGCGTGCACGCGCCGCAGAAGCTCGAACTGTAGAGGTGAACGGAGAGCGGCATACGTAGTGCAACGCGATCGGCGCCCCGGGATTCCCGACGCCGCTGGCGTACCATCGACGTATGAGCGGCGACAACCTCCTCGGCCTGCCCGAGACACTCCTTCCTGAAGACACGGCTGTTATGGAGGCGCTCGCGCAGCGTTCTCCCGCGACGGCGGCAGATCTCGGCGAGCTGGTCAAGCAGTTCCCCACCTCGTCGCTGCTGTGGGCGCTGCTGGCCGAAGAGCTGTGGGCAGTCGGTGCGGTGCTGCCGTCGTACGCCTATGCCCGGGTCGGGTACCACCGCGGCCTCGACGCACTGCGCAAGGGTGGCTGGCGCGGGCAGGGCCCGGTTCCCTGGTCGCACGAGCCCAACCGTGGAGTGCTTCTCTCGCTCTACACGCTGCGACGCGCCGCCGAGGCGTTCGGCGAGGTCGACGAGGTAAAGCGACTCGGAGACTTCCTGCAGATGTCAGATCCCAGGGCGATCGACGCCATCGAGGCGACGATCCGGCCCGTCAACGATCAGCCGGTAACCGAGGCCATCATCATCCGCGGTCAGGACTGACGCCGAATCGCTTCTCTGCCCACGCGCCTGCTGTAGACGATCGCGAGTGCGGCCAGTCCCAGCAGTACGAGGCTGAGTGCCACGATGTAGGCGATCACGCTGCCCCAGCCCGCGGTCGCCGGATCGAGGAACGGGTACGGGTAGATGCCGTTCGACACGGCTCCGCGCACCAGGGAGTAAGCGAGCCAGAGCAGCGGGTAGATCATGACGACCCGGAGGGCTTTCCAGCTGAGGGCGGGTCGACCGGGTGAGATGAGCCAGTCGAGCACGATGAGAATCGGAATCCAGACGTGGATGACCTCGTTCGGCCAGCTGAGCCCTTGGAACCCGTTGTAGGGCACGTTTCTCAACAGCAGGTTGTAGACGCCCGCGGTGATGATCGCGTAGGTGAGCGTCGCCATCCGCACGGTGGTGAAGAGTTCTGTATCGCGCGACAGACGGAACGCGAGGATGCCCCCGACGATGAAGACGACGATGTTCATCAACGACGTCTCGATGGTGAAGTAGCTGAAGTACTCCCACGGGTCGAAAGCGTTGTTCACGACCCGGTCGTTGATCTGAATGACGATGGTCACCAACAGCCCGATGCCCGCCAGAAGGCGCACCGCTCCCACAAGTCTTCTGCTCATGACATCGATTCGTAGCAGACCAGATTGGGGGTTGCCCTTGTCGGCGAAATCTCAGGCATGCGCCCTCCGTTACTATGGGGTGGAATCTCTTAGCGGGTTCCGGCCACTCCTCGATACCGAGGCTTCTGACCGATAGGACATATTCATGCCAGCGATCGTTCTCATCGGCGCCCAGTGGGGCGACGAGGGCAAGGGCAAGGCCACCGACCTCCTGGGCGACCGGGTCGACTACGTCGTCAAATTCAACGGCGGCAACAACGCCGGCCACACCGTGGTCGTCGGCGACAAGAAGTACGCTCTGCACCTCCTGCCGTCAGGCATTCTGAGCCCCGGCGTCACCCCGGTCATCTCCAACGGTGTCGTCGTCGACATCGAGGTGCTCTTTCACGAGCTCGAGGCGCTCGCGGCCCGCGGCGTCGATGTGTCGAAACTGCTGGTCTCGGCCAACGCCCACGTCATCACCGCCTACCACCGCACCCTCGACAAGGTCACCGAGCGCTTTCTCGGCAAGAAGCAGATCGGCACGACGGGCCGAGGCATCGGTCCCAGTTACGCCGACAAGATCAACCGCGTCGGCATCCGCATTCAAGACCTCTTCGACGAGGGCATCCTGCGCCAGAAGGTCGAGGGCGCACTCGATCTCAAGAACCACATCCTCGTCAAGGTCTACAACCGTCGCGCCATCACGGCCGACGAGGTCATCGACGATCTGCTGAGCTACACCGATCGGCTGCGCCCGATGGTCGCCGACACGTCGCTCGTGCTCAACCGCGCACTCGACGAGGGCAAGACCGTACTGTTCGAGGGCGGCCAGGCGACCATGCTGGATGTCGACCACGGCACCTACCCCTTCGTCACGTCCTCGAATGCCACGTCGGGTGGTGCGGCCACCGGTTCGGGCGTCGCTCCCAACCGCATCGACCGCGTGATCGCCGTGGTGAAGGCCTACACGACGCGCGTCGGCGCCGGTCCGTTCCCCACCGAGCTCTTCGACGAGTCGGGCGAATTCCTGCGCTCGCAGGGCTTCGAGTTCGGCACCACCACCGGTCGGCCCCGTCGCTGCGGCTGGTACGACGCGCCGATCGCCCGCTACAGCGCCCGCATCAACGGTGTCACCGACTTCGTTCTCACCAAGCTCGACGTGCTCACGGGTCTCGAGAAGATCCCGGTCTGCGTGGCCTACGACGTCGAGGGAGTGCGCGTCGACGAGGTTCCTGTCTCGCAGTCGGACTTCCACCACGCCGTGCCGATCTACGAAGAGTTCCCGGGGTGGAGCGAAGACATCACGGGTGCCCGCGAGTTCTCCGACCTGCCGGTCAACGCGCAGAACTACGTCTTGGCCATCGAGAAGATGAGCAACGCCCGCATCTCCGCCATCGGCGTCGGCCCCGGTCGCGACGAGATCGTCGTGCGCCACGACCTGCTCGAGTAGCGGTGGTGCGGTGCGCGCGGCCGCCCTTCGGTGACGTCGTCGAGGGGCGCTTCATCTCGCTCGAGCCGCTGACCCGGCAACTCGTGCCGGAGCTGTTCGCGGCCATCGGGCATCCGCAGATCTTCGCCGGCGGCTACGGCGGCGGCCCCGCCGCCTACCGCGACACGATCGAGGGTTACGCCCAGTTCGCCGAGTCGTATTACGCGTGGGATGCCGCCAATGTGCATGCGATTCGGCTACGGGGCGGGCCGAACGACGGCCTCGTGGTCGGCACCTCGACGCTCGGCGACTTCGATGTGTCGCTCGGCTATGCGCACCTCGGCTGGACGGCCTACGACCCGCGGGTGTGGGGCACGGTCGTGAACGCCGAGGCGAAGCTGCTGATTCTCGGCTCCGCCTTCGACAACGGATTCGAGCGCGTCAAGATCCAGGCCGACGTGTTGAACGCCCGGTCACGTGCGGCCATCCAGAAGCTCGGCGCGACGTTCGAAGGCATAGCCCGCCACGATATGCGACGCGCAGACGGAGCGTGGCGCGACTCCGCCATCTTCTCGATCCTCAGCGACGAGTGGGCGGGCGTGAGGCGGGGCCTCGAGCGACGTCTGGCGGCCCAGGGCGGGCGCCCCGTAGAGCTGCGCGCGAGCGAAGAATAGTCCCTGGAAAGACACATCCTTTCGACGCTGCATCCGACGCCGTTTCGTGGTGGACTGGTGTCTATGGACGCTCTCTACACTGCAATTGCCCACGCATCTGGCGGTGGCCGCGATGGCCACGTTCGAAGCGAAGACGACCGCCTCGACTTCGACACCCGGCCCCCCGTCGAGATGGGCGGAAGCGGCGAGGGTACGAACCCCGAGCAGCTTTTCGCCGCCGGCTACTCGGCCTGCTTCCTCGGCGCGGTTCACGCCGTGGGTCGCGAGATGAAGCTCGACACGAAGGATGCGGCCGTCTCAGCCAGCGTCTCGATCGGCCCGAGCGCCGACACCGGATTCGAGATCGCGGCCGAGCTCGACATCTACATCCCCAACGTCACGGCAGACGAGGCGCGCACGATCGCCGAGACCGCTCACCGCGACATCTGCCCCTACTCGAAGGCGATCTCGGGCAACGTCCCCGTGGTCCTCAACATCGTCGAATAGCATCCCCGTCGTTCCCTGAGCCTGCCGGAGGGCATCCCTTCGCCAGGCTCAGGGAACGCACTTGCTGAGGGCGCTAAAGTTCTGGTTATGTCTGACACCGCCACCGCACCCGACGATGCACTCCGCAAGCTCGAAGCCATCAGGCAGTCGATCGACAACATCGATGCGGCCCTGATCCACCTTCTCGCCGAGCGGTTCAAGTTCACGCAGGGAGTAGGCGAGCTCAAGGCCGCCAACGGTCTGCCACCGGCCGACCTCGATCGCGAGGCCCGTCAGATCAAGCGTCTCCGCGCACTGGCCGAGGAGTCGCACCTCGACCCCGACCTGGCGGAGAAGTTCTTGAACTTCATCGTGGCCGAGGTCATCCACCACCACCGCCGCATCGCCGGCGAAGGCGAGTAGGCTCGCGCAGCCTAGAGCTGGTTGTTCTTGTTGTGGCGGCGCAGAGCGCGGGCCACGATGAAGAGTGCTGCTCCGACGAGAAGCACCACGAGTCCAAGCACGATGTAGGTCGAGACGGATAGTCCGGTCTGGGCAAGTTCAATGGGCATGTGTGCACCTTTCCTCTCGATACTCTCTCATGTTCAGGCGAAACCGCAGACCGATGAGGTCACGACCTCAGTGTCCGCGGCAGGCCCCGCGAGATACGTAGTTTCTGGGCTCGACGCTCTTTTGCGTAGTAGAACCACGACACGACGGGGAACGCGAGGAACCCCACGTAGATGACCCACATATAGGGCTCCCATGGTGTGGAGTTCTGCGGCTGCGGCAGCAGACCGGCGTCTTGTAACGAGATCACGGCCAACGCGACTCCAATACCGACCGCGAACACCGTGAGGATGATCGATATCACGAGCAACCCGCCCGCGGAGTTCACGGGCCGGACGAGGCTGTATTTGCTCCCTTTGTAAACGCCGTACTCTTCGTCTGTCAGCCCTCGTGCGGCGGCATCGGCTTGCGAAAGCCTTGTGAAGTAGCCGGCCCGCCGACCGGACGGCTTCTCATTCACCGGATAGGTGCGAGGCTCGTGCGCAGCTCGGCGATCGCGTCGCGGAGTTCGGTATTAGTGAGGCCCGTGCGTTCGACGACGTCGTCTTCACCCTCTTCGACAGTCCCGACAACCCAACCATCGCCGTCGGCCCTGACGAGCAGAAGCGACTCCGCACCGCGGATCCGGGCGCGCATCATTGCCGTTCCCCCGGGATGCTGTCGCACGTGTTCCTGAAGGATCTCTAGTTCGGCATCGGGTCCAGGCACGTCCGGATCTTGCGCAAAGACGAACCAGGTCAGCAGCGTACGCGGCTGGAGCAACAGGGATACGGGATCCGACTCGACGTGCACGACGGTATCGATGATGTCGCTGTTGATCAGGCTTATCTCTGTCCAGAGAGTGGCACGACTAAGCGCGAAGGCTACAGGCAGAGCAGCTTCCTGAACTTGAATCTCTTCGTCGACGACGGTAGCGAATCCGCGCCCGAGCAGTGAGGACGCCCCGGCCGCGGGGAGAACATCGGAGTTCATCTCCTCGGTAAGGCGAAGCACGGTGGCGCTCATCTCGGCTTCCGGCGTGGACATGCGTTTGAGCAGGTAGGCGATCTCCGCATAGCCGAAGCCGACGGCCGAAGGGGTCTGCTCGGGGTTCTGATCAGTCATGTCTGGGTGTCCTTTCGCGGGTGAACGGAGGTCTAGAGACCGAGGAAGTTCTTGACACCCTCGCCGGCATTCTTGAGGTTGTTGCCGACATCGTTCACGAACTTACCGGGATCTTTCACTGCGTCGGAAACGGTGTCAGCTACGGCCTTCGCGCCATTGTCGACAAATTCCTTGACTGCGGGGATCTCGTATACGGCGATGCCGATGCTCGCAACCTGGGCGACGGTTCCGGCGGGAGGCGGCAGGAACGACGCCACTCCGAGGGCTGTTTTGGTGGCCGACCAGGCGGCGTCGCCGAGATTGCCCTTGGCGGCGCTGGTGACAGTGTCGTACGCGTCGAGACCGACGCCCAAAGCGCCGAGACCTTTTCCGAGCCCCCCATTGCCCACGAAGTCGAAGAGGCTGTTCTTCGCTCCCATAAGACCCGTGCTCGAGTGGAAAACGTCATCCGAGATGTTGAGGGCGGGGATGTATTTGTTCAGATTCTCAAATTTGACGATGTCGGCCGCGCCATCGAGGAACCGGAACGCACCACCCTCACCAAGAAGTCTGGGCCAACCGAGAGCAGCGAAATCCCCCTTGCCGCGTGCCAGCGACCACAGGTCGGCGGCCAGAGTGTAATCGCCATACTTGTCCCACCCCTCTCGGAACGGGGAGCCGGGGTCAAAGAATCCAGGATCGCCGGGAGACTTCGGGATTCCTGGCCGAGATGGGGTGCCTGGTCCGCTGTTTCCACCCGGCCCGCCGCTGCCGCCCGCCCCACCGTCGACCTGGCTCGTCGCGGTCTGCTCGTCGGCGTTCTTGATGAGCGTCGTCGAACCGAGCTCGAGGGCGTGCACGACCGTGTTGCCCAGCTGCTTGACCTGAGAGTTCCAGCGCTGCTGGAATGCGCTCGCGTCGGGGCCCTGCCAACTCTGCGTGGAGTTCACGAGAGACGACACCGTCTCGAGCGACGAGCGGATCTGGTTCGAGCCCGACGAGAACTGCTTCGCCAGGGCCCGCAGCTGTTCCGGATCCGCGCCGTAGAACCCTTGTGCCATCGTGATCCTCCGTGCCGAATTCGAGCGTGTTGTTGTCGGTTCAGGCTAGCTTCGCGGCCGGTCGACTTCGATGGGGAGAACTCCCCATGTCGTCGATGCGGCCGGAGCCTCAGTAACCGACGACGTCTCCGAAGTGCTGCTGCAGGGTTGCCCGATGGGTGCCGCGAAGCTCGTCGAGCGACACGTCGAACTGGCCCTGGATGCTGATGCCGGGCTCTGTCGAGTCGGTCACGCCGACCCGGATCACCGGGTAACCGCGACCCTCGCACAGGCCGATGAACTTCACGTCGTCTTCGCGCGGAACGCTGACGAGCACGCGGCCCGTGGTCTCGGAGAAGAGTGCGGTCGTGATGTCGACCCCGTCGCGCAGCATCAGCTCGTCGAGGAAGACGCGAGCGCCCACACCGAAGCGCATGACGCTCTCGACCAGGGCGGTGGCGAGTCCGCCGTCAGAGAGGTCGTGTGCCGAGGCGATGATCGACTGCTGGGCTCCCGCGGCGAGCAGGCCGGCCAGGGTCGCCTCGTTCGCGAGCGAGACCGCGGGCGGGCGTCCACCGAGGTGGTCGTGCACGACGCCGGCCCAGGCCGATCCGTCGAACTCCTCGGTCGTGGTGCCGAGCAGGTAGATGTTGTTGCCCTCGTCTTGCCAGCCGCTCGGGATGCGCTTGGCCACGTCGTCGATCACGCCGAGAATGGCGACCACAGGCGTCGGGTGGATCGGCTTGGTGCCGGTCTGGTTGTAGAACGAGACGTTGCCGCCTGTGACGGGGATCTCGAGCTCGAGGCAGCCGTCGGCCAGGCCCTCGACGGCCTTCGAGAACTGCCACATGACCTCGGGGTCTTCGGGCGAACCGAAGTTGAGGCAGTCGGAGACGGCGACGGGGGTCGCGCCGGTCGCGGCAACGTTGCGGTACGCCTCGGCCAGAGCCAGCTGCGCGCCCTGGTACGGGTCGAGCTGGCAATAGCGGCCGTTGGCGTCCGTCGCGATCGCGAACCCGAGCCCCGACTCCTCGTCGACGCGGATCATGCCCCCGTCGTCGGGGAAGCTGAGCGCCGTGTTTCCGAGCACGTAGCGGTCGTACTGGTTCGTGATCCAGCTCGGGTCGGCGAGATTCGGCGACCCCAGCAGGCGCAGCAGCTGCTCGCGCAGCTCGGCCGGTGTCGTGGCGCGGGGGAGCGTGGCAGCGGTGTCGGCCTGCAGAGCGTCGATCCAGCTCGGGTAGGCGACGGGACGCGTGTAGACGGGCCCGTCGACGGCCACGGTGCGCGGCTCGACATTGACGATCTCCTCGCCGTGCCAGTTGATGATCAGGCGGCCCGTGTCGGTGACCTCGCCGAGAACGCTGGTCTCGACATCCCACTTCTCGACGACCTTCAAGAAGCCCTCGAGCTTCTCGGGGGTCACGACGGCCATCATGCGCTCCTGGCTCTCGGACATCAGAATCTCTTCTGCGGTGAGCGAGGGGTCGCGCAGCAGCACCTTCTCGAGTTCGATGAACATGCCGCCATCGCCGTTGGAGGCGAGTTCGCTGGTCGCACACGAGATTCCCGCGGCGCCCAGGTCTTGGATGCCCTCGACGAGCTTCTCGCGGAACAGCTCGAGGCAGCACTCGATGAGTACCTTCTCTGCGAAGGGGTCGCCCACCTGAACTGCGGGGCGCTTGGTGGGGCCGCCAGCAGAGAACGTGTCAGACGCGAGAATGGATGCTCCGCCGATGCCGTCGCCGCCGGTGCGGGCCCCGAAGAGCACGACCTTGTTGCCCACGCCGCGCGCGTTGGCGAGGTGCAGGTCTTCGTGGCGCAGCACGCCGACGCTCAGCGCGTTCACGAGCGGGTTGCCCTGATATACCGGGTCGAACCAGGTCTCTCCACCGATGTTCGGCAGGCCCAGGCAGTTGCCGTAGAACGAGATGCCCGAGACGACGCCGTGCACGACGCGCGCCGTGTCAGGGTCTGAGATGTCGCCGAAGCGCAATGCATCCATCACGGCCACGGGTCGCGCACCCATCGAGATGATGTCGCGCACGATGCCGCCGACGCCGGTGGCGGCACCCTGGAACGGCTCGATGTAGCTGGGGTGGTTGTGGCTCTCGATCTTGAAGGTCACGGCCCAGCCCTCGCCCACGTCGACCACGCCGGCGTTCTCGCCCATGCCCACCATGAGGTTCTGCTTCATCTTGGGCGTGACCTTCTCGCCGAACTGGCGCAGGTAGATCTTCGAGCTCTTGTAGGAGCAGTGCTCACTCCACATCACCGAGTACATGGCGAGCTCGCCCGAGGTGGGGCGGCGGCCCAGAATCTCGCGTACCTTGGCGTACTCATCGGGCTTCATGCCGAGCGCCGCGTACGGCTGCTCCCGGTCTGGAGTGTCGATCGCATTCTGCACGGTATCGGCGGCGGCGCGGGCGGAGGTGACGGCAGCGGATTCAGACACGCGGAAAAGGCTCCTTAGTGGGGCAGGCGGTGAGCGCCTCAATCCTATCTGTCCCGGGAATGCCGCGGCCCGGGGCGGGGTTTGCTCTGACGAAGTAGCGTTAGACGTCGGGTTCGCCCGCGCCACCTCCCGAACCAGTGAAAGTTGACCCGCCTTCATGACCGTCACCGACGCATCCTCGCTCGCACCCGGCGCGGAACCCGCGCCGCTGACTCTGGCCGAGGTCGAGCGGCTGCGCGCCGACTTCCCGATCCTCGGTCGTTCGGTGAACGGGCATCCGCTCGCCTATCTCGACTCGGGCGCGACGTCACAGCGGCCGCTGCAGGTTCTGGATGCCGAACGCGACTACGTGCTGCAGCGCAACTCGGCCGTGCATCGCGGGGCGCACACGCTCGCCGCCGAGGCGACGGAGAGCTTTGAAGACGCTCGGGCCCGTGTCGCCGATTTCGTCGGTGCGCGAGAGAACGAGATCGTGTGGACGTCGAACGCGACCGAGGGCATCAACCTCGTGGCCTACGCCTTCTCGAACGCGAGCCTGGGCCGTGGTGCGCCCGCCTCGTCGCGGTTCGCGCTCGGCCCCGGCGACGAGATCGTGACCACAGAGATGGAGCACCACGCCAACCTCATCCCGTGGCAGGAACTGGCCGCGCGCACGGGCGCGACACTACGGGTCATCCCGATCGACGACGACGGTCAGCTGCAGATGGCGGCCGCCGAAGACATCATCGGCTCACAGACGCGCATTCTCGCTTTCACTCACGTCTCGAACGTCACAGGGGTGATCAACCCTGTCGAGCGGCTCGTGGCCTTGGCGCACGCCGTCGGCGCGCTCGTCGTTCTGGATGCCTGCCAGTCGGCCCCGCATCGCCCGCTCGATCTCGGTGCATTGGGCGTCGATTTCGCCGTGTTCTCGGCGCACAAGATGCTCGGCCCCACCGGCATCGGAGTTCTGTACGGCCGCAGTGAGCTGCTCGACGCCATGCCGCCCTTCCTCACGGGCGGATCGATGATCACCACGGTCACGCTCGAGAAGGCCGAGTATCTGCCGGCTCCGCAGCGCTTCGAGGCCGGAACGCAGCGTGTATCGCAGACCATCGCGCTGGGAGCAGCCGTCGACTACCTCTCCGAGATCGGGATGCAGCGGGTCCATGACTGGGAGGCCGCTCTCGGCCAGCGTCTCGTCGAGGGGCTCGAGTCGATTCCCGGAATCACGGTGTTGGGCCCCGGCCCGGGCATCGAGCGGGCCGGACTCGCCAGCTTCGTGGTCGAGGGGGTGCACGCGCACGACGTCGGTCAGTACCTCGACGACCTCGGCATCGCGGTGCGCGTCGGCCACCACTGCGCCCAGCCGCTGCACCGCCGCTTCGGTGTCACCGCTTCGACCCGCGCGAGCGCCTACCTCTACAACACCCCTGCCGAGGTCGACGCGTTCCTCGAGGGCGTGCGCGGCGTCACCGCATTCTTCGGCGTCGTGCCGACCATCTACCCTCAGGGAGGTCAGCTGTGAGCAGTTCGTTGGAGAGCCTCTACCAGGAGGTCATCATGGATCACTCGCGCACCCCGCATAATCACGGGCTGCGCGACGGCGGGTCGGCCGAGTCGCACCAGCTCAACCCGACGTGCGGCGATGAGGTGACCCTGCGCATCCACTCGGAGGGTGACACCATCACGTCGCTCAGCTGGGAGGGACACGGCTGCGCCATCTCGCAGGCGTCCGCCTCGCTGCTGTCGGACGTGATCGTCGATCTCGACCGGGCTGCTGTGCAGGAGCGCATCGACGCCTTCCGCGAGCTGATGCGCTCGAAGGGCACGCTCGAGGGTGACGAAGACCTGCTCGGTGACGCCGTCGTGCTGGGCGGAGTCTCCCGCTACATCGCGCGCGTCAAGTGCGCCATGCTCGCGTGGGTCGCCCTCGAAGACGCGATGGCGAAGAGCCCCGCGGCCTGACCCCGCGTCTGAGCCTCCCTGCGAGCTGGGTTTAGCCCACTCGGCGCGAATGCACCCAAGAAAGCGCCTTTGGGTGCTTCTCCGCCGACTCGATTCCGACCCTGGCGTCGACTCGTCGAATAAGCACCCATCTGCGTGAGTGTGAGTCGTTTTGCGCCGAGTCGATTCCTGACACTAAGGCGACATGGATGCCCGCACCTGGCGCGCGTGGGTTACGCGCGAGCGAGCAGGCCCTCGAGCGCCGACGTGAAGAAGGTGAGGCCGTCTACTCCCGAGCGCATCGCATCCGGGGTATCGGGGCCGAAGCCGGGCTCGACCGCGTGCTCGGGGTGCGGCATGAGGCCGACCACGTTGCCGCGCGCGTTCGTGATGCCGGCGATGTTGTTGAGCGAGCCGTTGGGGTTCACGTCGAGGTAGCGGAAGACCACGTGGTTCTCGCCCTCGAGTCGCTCGAGCTCGGCGGCCGACGCGATGAAGCCGCCTTCGCCGTTCTTGAGGGGAATCGTGATCTCCTGTGACTCGGTGAAGCCGTTGCTCCACGCGGTCGACGTGTTCTCGACACGCAGGCGCTGATCACGGCAGATGAACGAGCCGTGGTCGTTGCGGATCAGTCCGCCGGGCAGCAGGTGCGCCTCGGTGAGCATCTGGAAGCCGTTGCAGATTCCGAGCACGGGCACGCCGCGCTCTGCGGCCTGGATGACCTCGGCCATGATCGGCGAGTGGCTCGCGATGGCACCGCAGCGCAGGTAGTCGCCGTAGCTGAAACCGCCGGGAAGCACGATGGCGTCGACACCGTCGAGGTCGTGGGTGCCGTGCCAGAGGGCGACGGGCTCGGCGCCGGCGATGCGCACGGCGCGCTGCGCGTCGCGGTCGTCGAGCGAACCGGGGAAGGTGACGACGCCGATGCGCATCAGACGGATGCTCCGGCGGCGGAGATCACGGAGGCGGGACCAGCGGGCGTGTCCACGACGTGGATGCCGACGACGTCTTCGATGACCGAGTTCGACAGCATCTCGTCGGCGAGCGTCTTGACCTCGGCGAGAACCGCGTCGGTGACCTCGCCGTCGACGGTGAGCTCGAAGCGCTTGCCGACGCGAACCGAGCTGAACTGCGACTGCCCGAGGCGGGTGAGGGCGCCGAGCACGGCCTTGCCCTGGGGATCGAGAAGTTCGGCCTTGGGCATGACCTCGACGACGATTGTGGGCACCGGAGAACTCTTTTCGAGAAGTGACGGGTGGATTCGCCCCCAGTCTAAACGGTGGGCATCGGCTTCACACCCGCGCGCCGGTCTTGGTTCCACGCCCGCCCCGCCGTAGCCTCGATGTCTTGAGGTCAATGACGACTGGAGAACGAGATGAACGCACCCGCGCACGCCGCCGCATCCGACATGCAGACGGGATATGCGACCGTCTCGGTCGCCGCCATCCTCGCCGAGACGGCGGCACGCCGGCCCGATAAGACCGCCCTGATCGTGGGCGAAGAGAGCATCAGCTACTCCACTCTCTGGGAGGAGACGCTCGCCTACGCCGGGGCTCTACGCGATCGAGGAGTCGAGCGGGGCGCCCCCGTCGCCATCCTGATCCCGAACGTGCCCGACTTTCCCCGCGTCTACTACGCGGTCCTGGCGCTCGGCGGCATCGTCGTTCCCATCCACGCGCTGCTCAAGGCCGAGGAGATCGCCTTCGTGCTGCGCGACAGTGGCGCCACGCTGCTCGTCTGCTCGGCTCCGCTGCTCGCCGAGGGCGCGAAGGGTGCGGCGCTCGCGGGCGTCGACGTGGTGTCGCTGATGATGCCGCCGCACTCGGGCGACGAGCCGCTGGATGCCGTCGGTTTCGATCGCCTCGAAGACCTGGCCGGGCAGGCGGTTCCGCTCGAGACCTACGTGGCCTGTGCCCCGAGCGATACGGCGACCATTCTGTACACGAGCGGCACCACGGGCTCTCCGAAGGGCGCCGAGGGCAGCCACTTCTCGCTCGTCGAGCAGACGAGCACGCTTCTGCTCGACACCTTCGACATGACGAGCGACGACGTGCTGCTCGGATGCCTGCCGCTGTTCCACACCTTCGGCCAGACGTGTGTCCTCAACACCGGCTTTCGCGCGGGCGCGACGATCGTGCTGATGCCGAAGTTCGATGGGGCGGGGGCGATCGAGCTGATCAAACGGCACGGGTGCACGATCTTCTTCGGTGTGCCGACGATGTACATGGTGATTCTCTCCGCCGCCGGAAGCGAGCCCGTTGAGACGAAGCTGCGCTACGGGATCTCCGGCGGCGCGGCCATCCCGGTCGCCATCATCGAGAGGTTCACGCAGCTGTTCGGTGCCGACATCCACGAGGGCTACGGCCTGACCGAGACCTCGCCCGTGGCGAGTTTCAACCAGCGCGGCGTGCCGCCTCGGCCCGGCACGATCGGCAAGCCGATCTGGGGTGTGGATGTCGAGATCGCCCGGGCCGACAACGACGATGCGATCGAGTTGCTCGCTCGAGGCGAGCTCGGCGAACTCGTGATCAGGGGGCACAACCTGATGAAGGGATACCTGCACAGGCAGGAGGACACGGCACGCGCGGTCGTCGACGGCTGGTTCCGCACGGGCGACCTCGGAACGAAGGACGACGATGGGTACCTGCGCATTCTCGATCGCAAGAAGGACATGATCCTGCGCAACGGCTACAACGTGTACCCCCGCGAGGTCGAAGAGGTGTTGGCGGGGCATCCGGAGGTATCGATGGCCGCGGTCTACGGCGTTCCGCACGAGGTTCACGGCCAGGAGGTGGTGGCGGCTGTTGTGCTCGTCGCCGGGGCGAGCGTGACGGGTGCCGAGTTGGTGGCTTTCGCCGAGGAGCACGTCGCGGCGTACAAGTACCCGCGCGAGGTCACGGTCGTCGAAGCCCTGCCGATGGGGCCGAGCGGCAAAGTGCTGAAGAGAGAACTCGTGGCACGCCACGGGTCGTAGTCCTCGACGGCTACGCGACCGACGTCGTATCCGCCGCGACGATCTTGATCTGGTTGTCCCAGGGGTCGGAGACCATGAGCGAGCGACCGTCGTTGCGGGTCTGCAGCCCGTAGTGCCCGAGCCGCTCACCGACCCGCCCGACCTCGTCTGCCGTGGGTACAGCGATCTCGACGAGCCCGAGCCCGAGGGCCAGCGGTCGACGCCCGGCCCCCTTCGACTCCCAGACGTTCATCGCCATGTGGTGGTGGTAACCACCTGCCGAGACGAAGAGGGCGGAGTCGCCGAACGCGGTCGTGGTCTCGAACCCCAGACGGTCGACGTAGAACTCCTTGGCCGTGGCCACGTCGCCCACCGAGAGGTGCACGTGCCCGACCGTCGTGCCGCCGAGTCGGGGATTCTCGACCAGCTCGGGCGTGACGTGCTGCTGCAGAAACTCGTTCGGGTCGAGGTAGGCGGTGCCCATCTCGATCTGCCCGTGCGCCCAGCTCCACTCGGTGCGGGCACGATCCCAGTAGAGCTCGACGCCGTTGCCCTCAGGGTCGGTGAAGTAGAAGGCCTTCGATACGAGATGATCGGCGCTTCCGGTGAACAATCCGGGAGCGCGGCGCGCCATCGAATACAGGGCAGCGGCGAGCGCTGGTTCCGACTCGAACAGGATGGCCGTGTGGTAGAGCCCCGCAGATCGAGGCGCGGCGTGCTTCAGCTCGGGCGCGTGCTGCAGAATGACGACCGGTACACCGCCGCGGCCGAGCACGGCCACATCGCCCTCCTGGCTCTGCAGCTCGAGCGTCACGGCGTCGCGGTAGTAGGCGATCATGGCGTCGAGATCGCCGACGCGCAGGGTCACAGCTCCCATTCCGGTCTGGGCTGACAGCAGATCGTCACGTGTGTTCATGCGGGTGACAACGCCACCAGGGCGCGATCTATTCCTTGTAGCTACAAGTAATCGCGCGCTGTGTGAACATCTGGTTACGGGCGGAGATTCGGTTGACTGAGTTCCAAGCTTCGGATTGAGTGGGAATCGTCCCCGAATCCACCTTGGAGTACGTCACCTCTATGCAGTCATCTATCAATCGGAGTCGCGCTGCGCGCGCCGCCGCCCTGTTCACCTCCGCAACCGTGGCCCTGATCGGTCTGGGCGCGCTGCCTGCCTCCGCGGCCCCCGGCGACGTCTCGATCGACGTCTACACCATCAACGATTTCCACGGGCACCTCGAGCAGAACCTTTCGAGCGGAGAGGCCGGAGCGGCATCGATCGCCACGGCCGTCGCGTCGTTCCGTGCCGCCAACCCCAACACGACCCTCGTGTCGGCGGGCGACAACATCAGCGGCTCGCCCTTCATCTCTCAGGCATTGAACGACGAGCCCACGATCGACGTCTTGAACCAGATCGGTGTGAGCGTCACGTCGCTCGGTAACCACGAATTCGACCACGGCAGGTCCGATGTCGACGGTCGGATCTCGGACGGGTCGAACTTTCCGTACATCTCGGCCAACCTCTTCGACACGGCCACGGGTGAGCATGCTTACGCGCCCTACGACGTTCAGACGTTCGACGGAGTCAAGGTCGGTTTCATCGGTGCTGTCACCGAGGACCTGCCCACGCTGGTGAACCCCGACGGCATCAACACCCTCAAGGTCGCGGGAATCGTCGAGAGTGTCAACGCTGCTGCGGCCGAACTGAAAGACGGCATCGACGACGGCGAGAACGGTGAGGCCGACGTCCTCGTGCTGCTGCTGCACGAGGGAGCAGCCTCCGCCACGGCGAATCTGACCGACCCGAACACCGTCTTCGGCGAGATCGTGACCGGCACAGCACCGAGCGTCGATGCGATCGCGTCTGCCCACACTCACAATCTCTACGCACAGAACGTGACGGTCGGCTCGAAAACGCTTCCGGTTCTGCAGACGGCCAGTTATGGAACGAACCTGGGCCACTTCAACTTCCAGGTCAACCCGACCAGCAAGGCCATCTCCTCATCGACGGCGGAGACGATTCCGCTCGTGGTCAAGGGTGTCGCGGCCTACGCTCAGGATCCGACGGTCGCGGCTATCGTCGCCGACGCCAAGCAGCGCTCCAGCGTCATCGGTCTGCAACCCGTGGGATCGATCTCGGCCGACTTCAAGCGTGCGGTACAGACCGACGGCAAAGAGAACCGGGGCGGCGAGTCGACCCTCGGTAACATCGTGGCCGATGGTCAGCTCTGGGCGACACGAGACCTGGGAACGCAGCTCGCGTTCATGAATCCGGGCGGTCTTCGCGCCGACATCGCGGTCGCGCCAGACGGCGTCGTCACCTATGAGGAGTCGGCCACCGTTCAACCGTTCGCCAACAGCCTGTTCACGCAGACCCTCACCGGCGCGCAGGTCAAGACCGTGCTCGAGCAGCAGTGGCAGCCAGGCCAGTCTCGACCGTTCTTGAAGCTCGGAATCAACAAGGCGCTGAGCTACACCTACGACCCCTCGGCTGCCACAGGCTCGCATGTGACCGAGATCCGTTACAACGGCGCCGTGGTGAGCGACACCGACTCCTTCCAGGTCGTGACCAACAGCTTCCTCGCCGGAGGCGGTGACAACTTCAAAGAACTGGCTCTCGGGGCAGCTAAGACCGACACGGGACGCGTCGATCTCGACGCGTTCAAGCAATACATCGGCGCGAACTCCCCGCTCACGCCCGACTACGGATCTCGCTCGATCGGCGTGACTCTGACGTCGCCGGCAACGACCCCCGGAACACCGATCGACCTCGGAACGGTCGCGCCCGAGACCACGTTCTCGTTCGCCCTCAGTTCCCTCGTTCTCTCGGGCGCTCCGGTTCAGGACTCGACGGTGTCGGTGCAGTTCGACGGCGTCGAGATCGCCACGGCGCCGATCAACCCGGCCATCGTCGACACCTTCGATGAGCAGGGCACCGCAACAGTCGAGGTCACGGTTCCGAAGCTCACCCGAAACGGCGACCACGTCGTGAGCTTCGTGCTCCCGACCACGGGCAAGTCCGTGTCGCTTCCGGTCACGACCACGGGTGAGATTCCGTTCGTGGCTCCGGATGCGCCGGCCGCGCCGACACTTGCGGCCGACGGTTTCTCCGCCGTGACGGCCTCATGGGCTCCGCCCGCCGTCGATGGTGGAACACCCGTCACCGGCTACGAGGTGACTCTCTACGCCGACGGCACGAAGGCGGACTCCGCCTCGGTCGACGCTGCGACGACCTCGGTCGGCTTCGCGGGACTGAAGACCGACACCGACTACACGGCAACGGTCAAGGCGATCAACGCCGTGGGTTCGTCGGCCGAGTCGCAAGCGTCGAACGTCATCACCACCCCGCTGCCGAAGCCGACCACTGAGCCTGCGCTGCCATCGGCCGAGTCGCTTCCGGCCACCGAAACCGATGCCTTCAGTCTGAGCACGGGCAGCGCGACGAACGGACAGGCGGTGACGGTCTCCGGGCTCACACCGGGCGACTGGTACTACGTGTCGATCTTCTCCGATCCGGTGCGACTGGGCTGGTTCCAGGCCGATGAGTCGGGTTCGTTCTCGGTCACGATCAGCAACGTCCCGACAGGCACTCACCGCCTCGTCATCCAGGATCGGGATGGAACGGTGATCGGCTACCGCACGATCGTCGTTGCAGCCGACGGCACGGTCTCGGTCGTCGACCCCGCAGGTTCGGCCGGTGCATCACCGACAGGCTTGGCGGCCACGGGCATGGATGCGACGCTGCCGCTTCTCGGGGCGGGCCTCCTGCTCGCGGCGGGCGCGCTGCTGACGGTGCGCCGCCGTCGTGCGGCGAGGTCGACTTCGTAAGATCAGAGGTGTCACGACGAAGGCCCGGGGTTCTCGCCCCGGGCCTTCGTCGTTCTCGAACTCGTTCTACGAGTGCTGAGTCGCTTCGACCCAGGCGAGGTACTCGGGGCTGACCGTGCCGGTGACGTACTCGCCGGTGAAGCAGCTCATCTCGAGGTTCTTCACGTCGCTTCCCTCGAGGATGGCGCTCTCCATGTCGGAGATCTCCTGGTAGATGAGGTGGTCGGCGCCGAGCTCCCTCGCGATCTCGGGAAAGCTGCGGCCGTGGGCGATCAGCTCTTCTCGCGAGGGCATGTTGATGCCGTAGACGTGCGGGAAGCGCACCGGGGGAGCGGCCGAGGTGAACGTCACCTTGTTGGCGCCGGCTGCCCGGGCCATCTCGACGATCTCCTTCGAGGTCGTACCGCGCACGATCGAGTCGTCGACGATGAGGATGTTCTTGCCCTTGAACTCCGTCGACATGGCGTTCAGCTTCTGCCTGACGCTCTTCTTGCGCTCGGCCTGCCCGGGCATGATGAAGGTGCGCCCCACGTAGCGGTTCTTGTAGAACCCCTCGCGGTACTCGACGCCGAGCTTCTGTGCGACCTGCATCGCGGCAGGGCGTGACGAGTCGGGGATAGGCATGACGACGTCGATGTCGCCCATCGGGGTGAGATCGGCGATGGTCGTGGCCAGCCGATTGCCGAGCCGGAGTCGAGCCTCGTAGACCGAGATGCCGTTCATGACGCTGTCGGGTCGGGCGAGGTAGACGTACTCGAACGAGCAGGGCACGAGAACGGGGTTCTTCGCGCACTGGCGAGAGTACATCTCGCCGTTCTGCGTGATGAAGATGGCCTCGCCGGGCGCGACCTCGCGCACGACCTCGTAGCCGGATGCCTCGAGCACCAAGGATTCGCTGGCGACGACCCATTCGTCGCGCTGCACTCCCGCCAGCGCGTTGGCGTCGCTGCGCTTGCCGAGTACCAGGGGGCGGATGCCGAACGGATCGCGGAAGGCCAGCAGTCCATGACCCGCGATGATCGAGATCACCGCGTAGGAGCCCTCGATGCGCTCGTGCACGTTGGCGACGGCATCGAAGACCTGATCCGGCTCGAGGTCGAGGCCCGACACCTGACCCTGCAGCTCGGTCGCCAAGACATTCAGCAGCAGCTCGGTGTCGCTCGACGTGTTCAGGTGGCGGCGATCGATGTGGAAGAGCTCCTGATTGAGCTCGCGGGTATTGGTGAGATTGCCGTTGTGGATGAGCACGATGCCGTAGGGCGCGTTCACGTAGAACGGCTGCGCCTCCTGCTCGTTGCCCGCGACGCCCTTCGTGGCGTAGCGCACATGCCCCAGACCCACATTGCCGAGCAGCGACCGCATGTCGCGGGTGCGGAACGCTTCTCGCACCTGCCCCTTGGCCTTGACGATGTGGAACGTCGACCCGTCGGCGGTAGCGATGCCGGTCGAGTCCTGTCCGCGGTGCTGAAGCAGAAGGAGGCTGTCGTACACCTGTTGATTGACCGGACCGGACGAGACGATACCGACGATGCCGCACATACCGGGCGGGCTCCAGACGCTGTAGAGAAATAGGCCGTCCCCCATTGTACGGGAGCGACGAAGGCGGGTGCCCCTCGCTATGCCCGAGGGTCGCCACCCGCGAAGATCGCGCGCAGAACGTCTACCGGGGCCTTCGGAACGCGATCGTCCGAGAGCAGTCCATTCGTCTCCTGCAGGGTGTCGGCGAGCTGGGTGTAGCAGTAGCCCGCGAGGAAGGTGCTGTCGGCCAGCGCATCCACGACCGCGTGCAGGCGGGCCACGAAATCATCGGGACCGGCCGCGTGCGAATAGCCCCAAGCATCCGTGTCTGCATAGCGGGTGGCGAAGGAGATGCCGCCGAACTCGGTGAGCATCACGGGGCGATCGCCGGTCTGCTGGCCGTCGAGCAGGATGCGCCGACCCGCGGGGCCGAAGCCGTCGAGCAGCCGTCGCTTCGCGTCGTCGTCGGCGTAGCGCTTCTCCAGGACGACCCCCGACGACTCGTAGTCGTGCACGGTGATGATGTCGGAGTCGACGTGCTCCCAGCCGTCGTTCGAGATGACGGGTCGCGAACCGTCGAGGGTGCGGGTGACCTCCACGAGTGCGCGCGCGAAGGCGCGCATCGCCGGGTCGTGCTCGATGTGCTGCACGCCCCAGCTCTCATTGAGCGGCACCCAGGTGACGATCGATGGATGCGACAGGTCGCGCTCGATGACGGCCGTCCACTCGGCCAGCAGGCGCGTGGCCGCGACGGGCGAGAACTCGAAGGCGCCGGGGGTCTCTGCCCAGACGAGCAGCCCCAGTCGGTCGGCCCAATAGAGGAACCGGGGATCCTCGATCTTCTGGTGCAGGCGGGTCGCGTTGAACCCGAGTTCCTTGGTCAGCACGATGTCGGCGCGCAACGCGTCTGGGGTGGGGCTCGCCAGGTGCGACTCGGGCCAGTAGCCCTGGTTGAGCACGGACCGCACGTAGTAGGGCCGGTTGTTGAGAAGGAATCGGCCCCCTCCCCATGTCGCCGAGCGGAGTCCGAGATAGGAGGCCACGGTGTCGACCGCGTCGCCGAGCGGCGTTCGCACGATCACGGTGGCATCGATGAGGCGAGGGTTCTCGGGCGACCAGAGAAGTTCTTCGTATGCCTGTCCGTTGCGCTGAGGGGTCACCTCGATCACCCCGCGGGTGCTCGCGGAAGCCGGCAGGGTGAGCTGGCCGACGATCTTTCCCTCGTAGTCGAGACGGATCTCGACCGTGCTGCCGGGCTGCGGCTCGCGGCCGAGGTCGACGCGCACCGAGACAGTGCCGGCGGGGACGTCCGGCGTGAAGTGCAGGAGTCGCACTCCGGCCGCGGGGGTGGCCTCGAGCCAGACCGGCTGCCAGATGCCGGTGGTGCGGTGGTACCAGATCGAGTGGGGGTCGAGCCGCCAATCCTGCTTGCCGCGCGGTTGGGCGACATCGGCGGGATCGTCTTCGGCGCGGACCACGATCGTGTGCTCCGTCGCCGCCTCGTCGATCGCCGTCGTGACGTCGAACGAGAACGGCGTCTGCCCGCCCTCGTGGGAACCCAGGAAGACCCCGTCGAGCCACACCATCGCCCGGTAGTCGACAGCGCCGAGATGGAGGAGGAGTCGTGTATCGGCTGAGCGCTGCGCGCCACCGTAGCCTGCCGCCGTCAAATCGGCGTCGGTCAGCGTGCGCGAGTACCAGACGACGCGGTGGAAACCGGTGTCGGCGATGCCCGACGCGTCGGACTCGAAGGGGAAGGGCACGATGATGGTGCGGTCGAAGTCCGCGGCCAGGTGCCATCGCTCGGCCAGGCCTCGATCGTCGTCGTCGAAGGCGAATCGCCACGGCCCGTCGAGCTCCCGCCACTCGGAGCGCACCAGCTGAGGCCGTGGGTAATCACCGTTCTGCCTGCTCGCACGGAAATCGGGCTCGGCGGGGGAGGGGGCGTCGCTGCTCATGGGTTCATCATGACACCAAATTTACTGCGCTGTAAATATGGAACACGAAGTCGTGCGACGGCACGGCCGTCGCGGTTCAGTTGGAGGGGTGCGGGGCACTCTCTCGCGCTACGAGTCGAAAGTCGACGACCCTGTGCCGCCCGAGCCCGTCGAAGCCGGCGATGCGCTCCTCGAGCATCTCGAGCGCGACTCGGGCGAGTTCGTCGAGGTCGGGGGCGATCGAACTGAGGCTCGGAAAGCTGGTGGCCGTGAACGAGATGTTGTCCCATCCGATGATCGCGACGTCGTCGGGAACCCGGATGCCCCGTTCGTGCAATGCGCGGAGGGCGCCCATGGCGGCGAGGTCGTCGCGGCAGACGACGCCGTCGATCTCGAGGCCGCGGTCGAGAGCTTCGCCGAGCGAGGCTGCCGACGCCGCCGGAGTGATCTCGCTGCTGGAGATCAGCAATTCGGGGTCGGCAGCAAGGCCCGATTGCTCCAGACCCTCTTGATAGCCGACGATCCGCAGGCGCGATGTCGACGAGAGGGACTGGGCCTCGTGGCCGAGAAACGCGATGCGGCGGCGCCCGAGAGCGACGATGTGGCGGGTGGCTGCGGCCGCGGCCGAGACGTTGTCGATCATGACGCGATCCATGCTGAGCGGCGCAGGACCCTCGCCGAGAAGCACCATGGGAAGGTCTCCGTGCCGCTCGGCGATCTCGCGTGACGAGATCTGCGACGGCTGGAAGAGCATGCCGTCGACGAGGCCCGCCTCCGTGGCGGAGAGCACGGCGCGCTCGCCGTCGAGAGTTCCCTCCGTCTCCTCCAGAAGCAGTCGATAGCCGGGGCGGGTCTCGGCGGCGGCTCGCGATACGAGGTTGGCGAGTTCGGAGAAGTAGGGGAGTCGCACATCGGCGAAGGCGAGGGCGAGCAGGCCTGTGCGCCCGGTCGCGAGCTGCCTGCCCAGTGCGTTCGGTCTGTATCCGAGCTCGTCGATGGCGCGCTGCACCCGCTCGCGCATGGCGTGCGAGACGTGCGGGTGCTTGTGCACGACATTCGACACGGTCTTCATCGAGACGCCGGCGTGGTCGGCGACGTCCTGTAGTCGGACTCCAGCCATTGTTCCTCCTGCGGATCGAACGGCATCCACGCTGCTGCGGTGTCGGCTTCCGTGATCTCTGATCGTAGTGGTCACGACCCGATCACGATTGCGTCGCTGTACGAACGACCCCCCTTGACCGCAAACTTCCAGCGCTGTAAGTTCATCCAGAAGTCTTCGTCCGATCCCTGGATCCTCCACACCTGACGAGACTGCACACCCTTGTCTCGCCCGATCGGGCGATGAAAACTCGAAGGAGAGTCTTATGAAGAAGGGCATCGCACGCAGGGCGATCGCAGCAACGCTCGCGCTGGGCGTGGGCATCGCACTGGCAGGTTGTTCCGGCGGTGGCGCGGGTGCGGGCGGCAACGCCGTACCCGGTGAGGACTACACCGGTCCCAAGGTGTCGATCACGTTCTGGAATGGGTGGACCGGTGGCGCAGCCCCCGTGCTCGTTCCGAAGATGGTCGACAAGTTCAACTCCGAGCACGACAACATCGAGGTGAAGAACGTTCCCCAGGAATGGGGAGACATCTCGAAGAAGCTGCCCCTCGCGGTCAAGGCGGGCAAGGGGCCGGATGTCGCGGTCGCCCACGGCGACGACGTCGCCACGTACGCGGCGCAGGGACTCCTGCTGCCTGCCGACGATATCGTCGACGAGCTCGGGTACTCGGCGGACGACTTCCCCGAAGGTCTCATGGATGCCGGTGCCTACAAGGGCGCGCAATACGGAATCCCGTGGAGCGTGACGCCGATGGGCCTCTACGTCAACAACGACGTGCTGAGGGCCGCCGGCATCGATCCGGCTACCGTTCCGGCCGACAAAGACTCCTACATGAAGGCTCTCGAGGCCCTCAAGGCGGCCGGTGTCGCGGGTGAATGGGTCGACGGCTACGTCTTCACCGGAACCTTCGAGTTCGAGTCGCTGCTCTGGCAGTTCGGCGGCGACCTCTACAACGACGACGTGACCGAGGCCACGTTCAACTCCGATGCCGGCGTCCAGGCGCTGACCCACATGGTCGACCTCATCGACAAGGGATACAGCCCGCCGAACGTCGCTCAGGACGGCAACATCAAGGGCCTCCTGGCCGGGCAGACGGCGTACAACTGGAACGGCGTCTGGCAGACCACGAACGAATCGTTCAACGAGATCGACTGGACCGTGGCCCCTGTTCCCCAGATCGGCACAGAGAAGGCCGTGTGGTCGAGCTCGACCCACTGGATGTTCCTGAACAACAAGGGCCAGGACAAGAACAAGACCGCCGCCGCTGCGACCTTCGTCAAGTGGATGAACGAGAACTCGGCGGGCTGGGCGGAGACCGGTGAGCTTCCCGCCGCGAACGAGGTGCGCAACGACCCGTCACTGGTCGAGACGTACCCCAACCTGAAGCCGTTCATCGACTCGCTCCCCTACGCCCACTACGAGACGAGCGCACCCGGCATCACCGCCGCGAACGCGCTCATCACGACGGCTCTGAACGAGGCGGTCACGGGCAAGAAGGAGCCCAAGGAGGCACTCGACGACGCGGCCAAGCAGGCGAACGAGATCCTCAAGCAGAACGCAGCCAAGTACGGTGACTAATCTCGCCATCCGGCCGCTCCCGTCTTCGAGGCGCCAGCGCGTCTCGAAGACGGGGGTCGCCCTGCACACGGGCACCGCCTACCTCTTCCTGCTTCCCTTCCTGGTGCTCTTCGGCGTCTTCGTGGTCTTCCCGTCGATCTTCGGCCTGTGGATCAGCGTCACCGACTGGAGTCCGTTCAAGGACACGCAGAGCTTCATCGGGTTGCAGAACTACATCGACCTGTTCACACCGGGGTCGATCACGTTCGGCGACTTCTGGCAGAGCATGGGCGCGACCGGTATCTTCACGGTGCTGAGCGTGCCCTGCCTGCTCATCATCCCGTTGCTGATCGCGATCCTGTTGAACAACAACATCCGTGGCGGCACGGTCTTCCGGGCCATCTTCTTCGCGCCCTACGTTCTCGGCGTCGCCGTGATCGGGGTCATCTGGAAGTACCTGCTCGACACACAGTCGGGCATGTTGAACCACATCCTCGGGCTCTTCGGCCTGCCGACCGACATCCCCTGGACGGTCGACGTGCCGTGGGCCTGGGTCTCTCTGGTCCTCGTCACGGTGTGGTGGACCCTCGGCTTCAACGCCGTGATCCTGCTCGCCGGGCTCAAGGCGATCAATCCCGATCTGTACGAGGCTGCCGCGCTCGACGGCGCCGGTGTGTTCCGCAAGTTCTGGAGCGTCACCTTGCCGGGCCTGCGCCCGGTGATGCTCTTCGTCAGCACGACCACCATCCTCGCCTCGGCGAACATGTTCGGGCAGTCCTACATCCTCACCAAGGGTGGGCCGGCCAACACCACGCGCACAGCGATCATGTACATCTCAGACCAGGGGCTCTCGCAGAACAACATGGCTCCGGCTGCTGCGATGAGCTACATCCTGTTCGCCTTCCTCGCCATCATCAGTGTCATCAACTTCCGCCTCCAGCGCGAGAAGACAGATTAAGGACAGCAGATGTCATCCGCAACAATGTCCGCCGCGACGGTGTCGTCGGAGCGCGTCACGACCCCACCGCCGCCACGACGCCGGCCGCGCGGCATCGCAGCTCGTACCGCCGGGCTCTACGCCGTGCTGGTCTTCGTGGCCCTGGCCATCATCCTTCCCCTCGTCTGGATTCTGATCACGTCGTTCAAGACCGACGGCGATGTGATCTCCAACCCCTACGGCATCGTGCCCGACCCGGTGTCCACGGAGGCCTACGGCACGTTGGCGGGTGGGCAGCAGCCGATCTTCCTCTGGCTGCTGAACAGCTTCGCCGCCGCCACGCTGCAGACCGTCCTCATTCTGGTCACGGCGTCGCTCGGCGCCTATGCTCTCGCCCGGCTCGAGTTCCGCGGCAAGAAGGTCGTTTTCGGCGTGATCATCGGAACGCTCCTCGTTCCGCCGGTCATCTTCCTCATCCCCAACTACCTGATCGTTCAGAACCTGGGCTGGCTCGACACGATCTGGGCGATCACGGTGCCGGGCGCGGCGGGCGCGTTCGGAATCTTCTTCCTGCGCCAGTTCTTCATCGGCCTTCCCTCCGAGATCGAGGAGGCCGCGCGTATCGACGGGGCCGGCGACTTCCGCATCTTCGCGCAGATCGTGCTGCCGCTCTCTCGTCCGGCGTTGGCGACCCTCGCCATCCTGAGCTTTCTCGCGAATTGGAACGACTTCCTCTGGCCCATCTACGTGCTGCTGAGCCCCGAGAATCTCACTCTCCAGCCCGGCCTGTCGCAGTTGCAGGGCGCGTATTCCACCCATTTCAGCATCGTGATGGCCGGTGCCGTGATCGCCTCGGTGCCCGTGCTCATCCTCTTCGGCATCGCCCAGAAGCAGATCGTCGAGTCGGTGGCGAGCTCGGCGGTCAAGGGATGACACGCCCCCGGTCGGCGCCGTCGCTCGCGTTCCTCGCGATCGGGCTTCTCGCGCTGACCGGATGCGCGCCGGGCGGCAGCGATGGGGACGCATCGGGCGGCGGATCCGCCGAGCCGCAGCCGGCCTTCGTCATCGATGAGGACTTCCCGGATCCCGACGTGATCGGGTTCGACGGCACGTACTACGCCTACGCCACCAATACTCCGGCTGTGAACGTGCAGTACGCGACGTCGTCCGACCTCGAGACGTGGGACGTGTCGCGTGACGACGTCTTTCCCGACCTTCCCGCCTGGGCCGACACGGGGCGTACGTGGGCGCCCGACGTCGCGCCCCTCCCGGATGGTCGCTTCGCGTTGTACTTCACCGCGCAGGAGAGCTCATCGGCCCGCCAGTGCATCGGCGTGGCCGTGTCGTCCGCTCCGACCGGTCCGTTCGTGTCGGATGCGGTCGAGCCCCTGATCTGCCCGCTCGACGAGGGCGGGGCCATCGACGCGAGCAGCTTCGTCGACGATGACGGCAGCAGATACCTGGCTTGGAAGAACGATGGAAACTGCTGCGGCCTCGACACCTGGCTCCGACTGTCGACGCTCACTGCCGACGGCCTCTCGGTGGTCGGCGAGCCCGTCGACCTCGTCAAGCAGACCGAGGAGTGGGAGGGACAGCTCGTGGAGGCGCCGGTGATCGTGCGCCACGGCGACGAGTATGCGCTGTTCTACTCCGCGAACGACTACGGCGGTGAGGAGTACGCCATGGGCTACGCGCTCGCCCCATCCGTCGCCGGGCCCTACACGAAGGCCGACGAGCCGCTCTTCACGACCGCGATGAGCGGATCTCGGGCGCTGGGCCCCGGAGGGCAGGACGTCGTGGTCGCGCCCGATGGACGCGACCGGATCGTCTACCACTCCTGGGATCCCGCCTTCTCCTACCGAGGCATGTCCGTCTCGGAGCTCGAGTGGCCCGGCGACAGGCCCGTCGTCGAACCCTGATCTTCTTGCCATTCCGCACACCGACTCAACGAAGAGGACCCATGAAAAAGCTGTTCAGAACGGGCGCGCTGATCGCGGCGCTCGCCGTGGTCGCGAGTGCGACCCCCGCATTCGCGGCGCCTGAGCCCGACCCGTCCGTTGCCACATACAGCAACCCGCTCAACCTCCAGCTGCCGAACGGAGTCAGCGCCGAACAGTGCGCCGATCCGGATGTGATCCGCTCCGAGACCCCGGGCGACGACGCCTGGTACCTCTTCTGCACCCGCGACGCGCTGGTCACCGGAGAGACCGACGAGTCGGGCGAGCCTCGCTTCTACAGCATCCCGAGCTACCGCTCGACGAACCTCGTCGACTGGGAGTTCCAGGGCGAAGCTCTGAACACGAGGCCGGCATGGATCGGCAACGGCGACATGTGGGCCCCCGACGTGGTGTTCCTGAACGGCAGCTACCACCTGTACTACACGGCGACGAACACCGCTGCCAACCCGGATACGGACCCGGAGCACAAGCGGTCGGCCATCGGCGTCGCAACGAGCCCGAGCCTGGCCGGACCGTGGACCGACTCCGGCGCCCCCGTCATCGAAGCGCAGGCCCCTCCGGCGGACCCGGCCTCGACCAGCGCGCGCTGGACCTTCGACCCCGAGGTGCTCGTCGACGGTGACACCGCCTACATCTACTACGGCAGCTACTTCGGAGGGATCTCGGTGCGCACCCTCTCCGCCGACGGCCTGACCTCAGACCCGGCCAGCCAGACCGAGATCGCGATCTCGAACCGCTACGAGGGCGTCAACATCGTGAAGCGCGACGGCTGGTACTACCTGCTCGCCTCGGCCACGAACTGCTGCAACGGCCCCCTCACCGCCTACTCCGTGTTCGCGGGCCGCTCCGAGAGCCCGACCGGGCCGTTCCTCGACCGCACCGGCACCACTCTGCTCGACGGCCGTGTGGGAGGCACCCCGGTGCTGCACCAGAACGGCAACCGCTGGATCGGAACGGGGCACAACTCGGTCGTGACCGACCTGTCGGGCCAGCAGTGGATCTTCTATCACGCGGTCGACCGCACCGACCCGTGGTTCCTCGACGGCAGCTACACCAAGCGTCCCGTGCTGATGGATCCGCTGGACTGGATCGACGGCTGGCCTGTGACCCGAGGCGGCGAAGGCCCATCCGACTCCCCCCAGCCGGCTCCCGTGACCCAGCCCGGACAGCCCGTCGGCTATACGCCGGTGCAGGCCGACGTCCCCCAGCCCGGAGCCGCCATTCCGGCCCTCAGCGACGAGTTCGACGGAACCGGGCTCGGCGAGCAGTGGAGCTGGATCCGCGAGCCCGACGCCGCCGGCCACACCGTCGCCGACGGACGCTTCTCGTGGAAGACCCAGCAGGCCGACCTGAACCTCGGAGAGAACCCCGCGGGCATCGTGACCGAGGCCGCGCCCGAGGGCGACTACGTCGTCGACACGAAGCTGTCGCTCGACGTTCCAGAAGACGGCTGCTGCCAGAACTTCGTTCAGGGCGGCCTCTTGGCCTACACCGACGACGGGCACTACATCAAGCTCGGGGTCACCTCGATTTGGGAGACCCGGCAGACCGAGTTCGGCAAGCGGAGCGAACCGGGAAATCCCGCCTACGGCAACACGGTGGGCGGCCCGGTCGGCGAGGAGACCTTCCTGCGTCTCGTCCGCGAGCACAGCGATACGGAGAACCTCTACACCGCGTTCACGAGCCTCGACGGCCTGAGCTGGGATGAGGCCGGAACCTGGACCACTCCCCTCGAGGAGGCCGTGGCTCCGCGCATCGCGCTCTTCTCGATGGCGGGGGCGGGCTTCACCACGAGCTTCGACTACGTGCGCGTGTTCGAGCTGGCCGTCGACCCGGTCGTGACCGAGCCCGAACCGACGCCGACTGCACCTCCGGGCGCTGTTCCGGCGGCTCCCGGCGGCAACGGCTCCTTGGCGGCGACCGGACTCGACCTCGCGCCCCTGGTGGCCGCGGTGATCGCGCTTCTGCTCGCGGGAATCGGGATCCGCATCGGCGGAGCTCGGCGTGCGAGCGGGCCGGCGTCACTCGCGGGTAGAGCAGCCGCGGCTAGTGCAGCATGGCGCGGAGCGTGCGGGCGTTGCGCACCGCGTGCCCCGCGCCATCGTTGTTGAAGTAGGCCGACACATCCCGGCCCTGCGCCTGCCACTCCCGGATGCGATCGGCCCACCATGCCAGATCGTCATCCGAGTACGACCCGGCATAGAGCGTGCCCGTGTCGGGTCCGTGCAGGCGCACATACACGAACGGCGCGGTCGCGCGCAGGATGCAGGGAAGGCCGGCGCCGCTCATCACGCAGAGCGCGGCGCCGTGCCTCTCGAGCAGCTCATAGACGCCCTCGTCGAACCAACTGGTGTGGCGCGGCTCCACGACCACGCGCATCCAGTCGGGCAGGGTGCCGAGAAAGTAGTCGAGACGGGCGTCGTCGCGTTCGAGATTGGGCGGCAGCTGCACCAGCAGCGGTCCCCGACGGTCGCCGAGCGCGTGCATGGCGAGGCGGATGCGCTCGGGCCAGGGCTCGGGCGAGTAGAGGCGGCGGCCGTGCGTCAGGCCGCGTGGCGCCTTCACGGCGAGCTCGAACCCCGGCGGCAGCCTGTCGTGCCACCCCGCGAAGGTCGTCTCGCGGGGCCAGCGGTAAAAGCTGGCGTTCAGTTCTACGGTGTCGAACTCGGCCGTGTACACCGCGAGGCGCTTCGCCGTCGCGAGGCCAGGCGGATACAGCACGTCCTGCCAGTGGTCATAGCTCCACCCGCTCGTGCCGATTCGCAGGGTCACGGCGACGGGGCGTCGGCGATCTCGACCGACAGCAGGCGGTATTCGCGGCTGCGGCCCGGTCGGGTGGCGGAGCAGGTCGACAGCAGAGGCTCCGACAGCGTCTCGGCCAGCATCACCTTGATGGTGGCGGCCGGGTACTCGAGCTCGATGCGCCAGACTCCGTCGGCGAATTGGGCCGAGGTCGGGCCGAGGATGTCGATGCGCTCATCGTCGAGGGTGGCCCGAGCGTGGTGCTGTGCGGCCTGCACCGCGTTCGGCAGGGAGCTGCGGCCCCGGAAGAAGCGTTCGTCGACCCGGCCCTCGAGGTAGCGTGTGACGAGACCCACCGCATCCGCCCCGTCTGCACGGCCGTAGTAGAGGCCGTGCGGCAGCAACACCAGGGTGCCGGCGAAACGATCTCCGCCCAGGTGGGAGCACTCCCACGTCTCGTCGGGAAAGGACTCGGCGAGGGTCTTCACGACCTGGCGTCCGCGCACAGCACAGCACTGGTCGTGCCGGGCATGGGCGCAGACGGCGACGATCGGCTTGTGCGAGACGACTCCCACCGAGCCGTCGAGAGGAACGTCGAGCAGCTCTTCGGCCGTCTCGACCCATCCCCACTTCACGCCCTCCGAACCGGGTCGCGAGTCGACGAGGGCCCAGCGGTAGCCGTCCTGCGGCTCGCGCTTGCCGGTTCTGCGAATGGCGAGCGGCCGCATGCCGAGCGACTCGACTCTCTTCACCAGCGCGCGACCGACGTCCGTCGGCAACGTGGATTCGAGAAAGGCATGCTGGCCCCACGCTCCGGAGATCTCGACGAGAAACCACTCTGTTCCTCGAGAACCCGTGCCCGGCAGGGGATCACCCCGCTCGCGGGAGCGATCGCTGCACGGTCGCCAATCGGGCAGCACCTGCCGAGCGCTGAGGTCGGTCACGCCCCGAGCACCAGAACACCCTCGCGTACCAATCTGCGGCACACCACGATGGCGTCTTCGTCGTCGAGTCCGGGCAGCGCGCCTACCGGCGTCGACTCTCCGAGCAGCAGCCGTTCGAGGGCGGCGTGGGCCACGAGCGGCAGTGAGAGCGTACGGGCGCCGGCCGTGAGGCTCACGGTGTCTCCTCGCGCCTCGACCCGACCTGCGAGCCCGAGACGCCAGCGAACGACGGATGCGACGTCGAGATGCGCGAGGCCCGCGACGGTCGCGAGGGGGCGCACCGGCTCGGGCCGGGTGATGTTCGTGAATCGGCGAGCGAGTGATGCGGCCGCGGCGTCGGGTGTGAGCGGGTCGTCGTGGATGGCGGCGACGAGATCGGCCAGCGTTTCGGCGAGAACGCCCGCGAGGGCATCCGGATCGCCGAGGTCGAGGCCGAGGGGCAGCGACGAGCGAAGGGATGCGTCGGCGCGCGTCTTCGCGATGACCTGGGAGACGAGGTCGGCCCGGGTGAAGGCGCTCATACCGATCGTGAGATGCACCGACGTGTCACCGAGCGCTTCTGCCGAGTGGATCCAGCCGCGCGGAAGGTACAGAACGTCGCCGGGCTGGAGTACTTCGTCGATGACGGGTGCGTTCGTCGCCTCGTCGGCGACAGCCTTCGCGTGCTGGGACCAGGGCTGATCGGCCAGCGGGTCGGGATGCACGGGGGAGTGGACTCGCCAGCGCTTCTCGCCCGCGATCTGCAGAACGAACACATCGTGCACGTCGTAGTGCGGATCGAAGCCTCGAGACGATGCGGGAGTGACGTAGGCGTTCACCTGAACGGGATGCCCGAGGTCGGCCACCAGGCGCGTGGTGAAGTCGATGATCGGGGGCCATGTGCGATGCAGGCCCTGCAAGACGATCGTGGCACCGGCCGCGAACTCGGTCAGCACCTTGTCGCTCGAGATCTGGTCGGCGATCTCGGCGCCGAATCCTCCCGGAGCAGTGAACCGATCTTTCGCGAGCACCTGGCCTTCTATCGCCATGCGCATGAAGGGCGTGCGGAGGCCGCGCTCCGATACGAGCTCGTCGACCGCATCGCTCGAGAAGAGGTCTGAGAAGTCGCGCTCGAGGCTGTCTGCCCGAGATAGGAGGGGGCCTTGGCCCCAGTAGTCGGCGGCGAACTCGTCGGCGCCGATGTTGATGCAGCGAGAAAGCGCGGGCCGGTTTCCCGACCCGCGCTCGGCCCTCGCTTCGTGAGGGCTAGGGTTCATCACGCCGATCCGTCGGCTCCGCCGTCGTGACCGCCGGGGTTGGCTCCGCCATCAGCGGTGCCCTCTCCCTCGTCGGCCGATCCGTCGGCTCCGCCGTCGTGGCCGTCGGGGTTGGCTCCGCCGTCTGCCGGGCCTTCGCCCGCAGAGGCCGCGCCGTCCGCGCCACCGTCGTGTCCGCCTACGTTGGCTCCGCCATCAGCGGGGCCTTCGCCTGCGTTGTCGGTTCCTGATGTGATGTCCTCGTCGTTGATACCCATCGGTTCTCCTCCCACGGTGGATGTCTGGCCACCATCGATGAACACGCTACTCCCGTCGACCGACAGCGCGGCAGGGGGTTTACAGATGTTGCTACGAGAGTCGCAGGTGGCGCACATAGGGAAGAATGATGAGCATGAGCAACAGCTATGCCCAGGCCGGCGTCGACACCCACGCCGGAGACCTCGCCGTCGAGCTGATGAAGACAGCGGTCTCGAACACGCACGGCCCCCAGGTCGTGGGCGGATTCGGCGGTTTCGCCGGTCTGTTCGATGTCTCCGCCCTCAAGCAGTTCGATCGACCGCTGCTGGCCACGTCGACCGATGGCGTGGGCACGAAGGTGGCCATCGCGCAGGCCATCGACAAGCACGACACCATCGGACAAGACCTGGTGGGCATGGTCGTCGACGACATCATCGTCGTCGGTGCCACCCCGCTCTTCATGACGGACTACATCGCTTGTGGCAAGGTCGTTCCCCAGCGCATCGCAGACATCGTTGCCGGTATCGCGCGTGCCTGCTCCGAGACCGGCACCGCCCTCGTCGGCGGCGAGACGGCGGAGCACCCTGGCCTGCTCGGCCCCGACGACTACGACGTCGCGGGCGCTGCGGTGGGAGCAGTCGAGGCCGACGCCCTGCTCGGCGCGCACCTCGTCGAAGACGGCGACGTCGTACTCGCCCTCGCGTCGTCGGGACTGCACTCGAACGGGTTCTCCCTTGTGCGTCACATCCTCTCGTCTCGCGGAATCGGATACACCGATTCGTCGACCGAACTCGGCGGCGTCGTCGGCGAGGTCCTTCTCGAGCCCACCCGTCTCTACACCTCGCCGCTGCTGCGCGTGCTCGGCGACCCTGCGCTTGCGGGCTCCGTTCACTCGCTGTCGCACGTCACCGGAGGCGGAATCGCCGCGAATCTCGCGCGGGTTCTTCCCCGAGGCTCGTGGGTCGAGGTGGAGCGGTCGACCTGGTCTCCCGCGCCGGTCTTCCGCGTGCTCTCAGACCTCGCTGCGTCGACCCTCGAGAGCTCGGAGGGCACCTGGAACCTGGGCATCGGCATGTTCGCGGTCGTCAAGGCAGACGCGTCCGACGCGATCTCCGCCGCCCTGACGGCCGATGGCATCCCGACCTGGCAGGCAGGCGTCGTGTCGCTGGGCCAGCGTGACCTCGACGGATTCGAGCAGGGTGCGAAGGGTGTCGACGGGGGTGCGGTGCGACTCGTCGGCCGCTTCGCCGAGTAATCGAGGGCCATCCTGGTCTCATATGCGACCAGAAGAATATATCGGAACTGTAACGAGAGCTTGAGATCGGCGGAGATCAAGCGCTACTGTCGGTGAGCACGCCAACCCGGGCGTCCACGATCTAAGGAAGGGAGTTGATGGCAATGGACAAGAACAATGCGATCGCGTCACGCGATTTCTGCGCACACACCCTTATCCCGGCGCTCCTCCCTTCGGTTGTCATCGACTGAACCGAGCCGAGCAGCGCCTCCACTTCTCTCGGAGGACACTCTCGTGTTTCGTTCAACCACCGGCTCCGACCTCGGCGCCGTTCTTTCTTTCTCTTCTCCCGGACCTGATCCGTGGGTAGACGCCCTGCAGTTCCTCGCCGGCCAGGATGCCGGTACGTACCGTGACGAGTGGACGTGGCTCGCCTTCCTCGACGGTCGCCCGCTCGCCCGGGCGATCTGGTGGGGGCCGGCCGACGCTCTGCACCCCACCCGGCTCGACTGTCTGTTGGTCGACCCGAGCGTGCCGCATCCGGAGGTGTGGAGTGGAGCACTCGTACGCTCCGCCCTCCGCGCCTTCGGTGACGCGGGCACGACAGCGCTGCCAACCGAGGCGCCCGTCGCGCGACCTGCCTTGATATCGGCGAGGCGGCGGTGACTCAGGAGTGATGGATGGTGCTGGTAGACAGGCACCATCCATCACGCCCGACACGAGGTGTGCCGCCGCGCGGCTACGCGGTGAGTCGCGCGAGCAGCTCGCGATAGCGCGCTGCCGTCTGTTCGACGATCTGCCGGGGCAGCTCCGGCGGAGGACCTGCGTTCGGATCGGTGGTGTCCCAGTTGGCAGAGAGCCAGTTGCGTACGATCTGCTTGTCGAAGCTGGCGAGTCGGTCACCCGCAGCATAGGCCTCGGCGTCCCAGTACCTGCTCGAGTCGCTCGTGAGAACCTCATCGGCCAGTGTGATCTCGCCGGTGGTGCGGTCGGCGCCGAACTCAAACTTCGTGTCGGCGAGGATGATTCCGTGGGCTTCGGCAATAGCGGATGCCCGTGAGTAGATCTCGAGCGAGAGGTCACGCAGGCGTTCGGCCACGTCGAGGCCGACGAGCTCGATCGTGCGCTCGAACGTGATGTTCTCGTCGTGATCGCCCAGCTCGGCCTTGAACGCCGGGGTGTAGATGGGTTCGGGCAGTCTGTCGCCGTTCGCAAGACCTGAAGGCAGGGCGACGCCGCAGACCGACTGCGACTCCTGGTACTCCTTCCAGCCGGAGCCCGAGAGGTAACCGCGCACCACGCACTCGATCGGGAACATATCGAGGGGCTTCACGAGCATCGCTCGTCCGGCGACCTCGACCGGAACGTCGTCTTGACTGCCCACGAGGTGGTTCGGAACGCCGGTGAGCTGATCGAACCACCACAGGCTCAGCGTGGTGAGCAGCTCGCCCTTGCCCGGGATGCCGGGCTCGAGCACGTGGTCGTATGCGCTGACCCTGTCGCTGGCGACGACCAGCAGCGTGTCGGCGTCATCGATGCTGACGGCGTCGGTGGGAATGTAGAGGTCGCGCACCTTGCCGCTGTAGACGTCGGTGAATCCTTCGATCTCGATCGTCATGCCGTTGCCACCTTGGCCGCGATGTCGGTGCGGTGCTGAGACCCTTCGAGTCCGATGAGTTCGACCGCCTCGTACGCGCGGCGCCTCGCCTCGGCGAAACCGGATGCGGTGGAGACGACACTCAGTACTCGTCCTCCCGTCGCGACGAACTCCCCGTTCTTCACGGCAGTAGCGGCGTGAGCGATGTGCGTACCGGCGACCGTCTCGGCCTCGGAGAGGCCGGTGAGCACACGTCCGGTGACCGGCGTGCCCGGGTAGTTCTCGCTGGCGACGACGACGGTGACCGCCACGTCGGTCGAGAACGCGGGTCGGGGTTGATCGACGAGCGTGCCGCTCGCCGCCGCGAAGAGAAGCTCGCTCAGCGGTGTCTCGAGCCGGGGGAGCACGACCTGCGTCTCGGGATCACCGAAGCGGGCGTTGAATTCGATGACGCGAATGCCGTCGCGGGTGAGGATCAGGCCGCAGTAGAGCAGACCGATGAACGGCTTCTCCTCTGCGGCGAGCTGCCTGATGGTGGGAAGAGCGATCGTGTCGATGACCTCGTCGACGAAGGCGTCTTCGCTGCCGAAGCGCTCGTCGAGCCAGGGAAGCGGCGAGTACGCGCCCATGCCTCCGGTATTCGGCCCCGCGTCGCCGTCTGCGAGTCGTTTGTAGTCCTGGGCCGGCGACAGCGGGCGAACGGTGTGCCCGTCGCTGAGCAGGAAGAGCGAGACCTCTTCTCCGTCGAGGAACTCCTCGATGAGGATCTCGCCGTGGCTCAGCCAGTGCCGCGCGTGCTCCAGTGCGGCATCGCGGCTCTCGGTGACGAGAACGCCCTTGCCTGCAGCGAGCCCGTCGGCCTTGACCACGTAGGGGGCGCCGAGTTCGTCGAGCACGCGCTCGGCGTCGGCGATCGTGCCGGCGCGTTCGGCGCGGCCGGTCGGCACGCCGGCCTCGGCCATGATGTGCTTCGCGAAGGTCTTGCTGCCCTCGAGTGCCGCGGCCTCGCGGCTCGGCCCGAACACCGGAATTCCGCGGCTGCGCAGCGCATCGGCCACTCCGGCCACCAGAGGTGCCTCGGGCCCGACGACCACCAGGTCGATGTCACCGTCCTGCGCGAAATCGACCACGGCATCCGGATCTTCGGCATCGATGCCGACGACGGGAACGACGAGTGCGATACCCGCGTTGCCGGGTGCCGCAACGATGTCGTGGTGACCGGGCTCGGCGAGGAGCGCGGTGATGATGGCATGCTCGCGCGCGCCGGATCCGAGGACAAGAATCTTCACAGCCACAGCTTAGCTTCGAAGAATTTCTCGGACCGCGCGTCTTACCCTGAGAACTATGGCAAAGACACGCATTCGAACTCTCGACGGAGAGGCCGCCATCGCGGCCACCACGGCACAGGGCGACGCCGCTTCGCGGGACGCGACCGCCACGGCTACGCGCTATCTTCTGCAATGTCTTGCAGACGCGGCTCAGGGCAACACCGTCGAGGTCCGGGTGCCGCCGTTCGGCGCGGTGCAGTGCATCGAGGGCCCCGGCCATACCCGCGGCACTCCGCCCAATGTGGTCGAGATGGATGCGGCGACCTGGCTCGAGCTGGCGACCGGCCGGCTCGCGTGGGCTGACGGCATCGCCGCCGCGCGCATCCATGCGTCTGGGCAACGCGCCGACCTCACCGGCTACGTGCCGGTCGAGCGCCCCTAGATCAGTCGCGCACCGCGGCGATCGCCTCGACCTCGACCAGCTGATGCGGATAGCCCAGCACGGTCACGCCGAGAAGCGTGCTCGGGGCGTCGTGATCGCCGAACGCCTCGCGTACGACATCCCACGCGATCACGAGGTCCGGCTGTCGAGTCGTCGCGACGAGGACGCGCGTCGACAGCACGTCGTCGAGATTCGCGCCCGCCGCCGCGAGGGCCGTTTCGAGGTTCTGCATGCACAGCCTCGCCTGGGCGGCGATGTCTCCGCGAGCCGCGACATCGCCGTCTTCGTCGAGAGGGCAGGCGCCCGCGAGAAAGACGAGCCTCGCGTCGGCGGGTGCGGTCGAGGCGTACGCATACGGGGCCGACTGAGCGAGGGAAGCCGAGCGGATGAGCGTGACAGCGGTCATTCTGTCAGCCTAGCCAGGCGGGGTAGCGCGGAGTCAGAACCCGACGGCCATCCGGATGCCGAGGGCCAGCATCACGACGGCGATCAGGGCATCCAGGATGCGCCACGAGTTCGGCCGTGCGAGGAACGGTCGCAGCAGGCGCGCGCCGAAGCCGAGGGCGCTGAACCAGAGGATGCTGCCGAGCATCGCTCCGCCGGCCCACCACCAGCGCTCCGCCGCACCCTGCTGGTTCGCGACCGATCCGAGGAAGACGATGGTGTCGAGATACACGTGAGGGTTGAGCCAGGTCAGAGCCAGCGCCGTCAGCGCCGCGGTCTTGACCGAGATCGAACCGTGCTGCGTAGAAGGTTCGAGCGTCTGCGGGCGGAAGACTCGTCGGGCGGCCAGTAGCCCGTAGCCGATGAGGAAGGCCGATCCGACGATCCGGATGATCACCAGCGCGATCGGAGCCTTCTCGATCACGACACCGATTCCCAGGACTCCGGCGGCGATGAGCACAGCGTCGGAGACGGCGCAGATGGCGACGATCAGGGCGACGATGCGCACCCGCGCCGCGATCCCGAGCCGCAGCACGAAGGCGTTCTGCGCGCCGATCGCGATGATCAGCGCGAGCCCGGTGCCGAGGCCGAAGAGGGCGGGGAGGAGGGTGGTCTCGAGGGTCATGCTCTGACCGTAGGAGAATCGCGAATCGCGGTACAGCTAATCTTTCTTACGAAGGATTAGGAGGGCTAATGTCAGCGTTTCACCTGGAGCACCTGCAGACCGTTCTCGCCGTGGTCGAGGAGGGGAGCTTCGATGCCGCTGCCCGCCGCTTGCGCGTGACGCCCTCGGCGGTTTCGCAACGCGTCAAGTCCCTCGAACAGTCATCGGGGCAGATTCTGCTGCAGCGCACGACACCCGTGGCGCCGACGGAGGCGGGTTCGGTCGTGTTGCGGCTGGCGCGGCAGGTCGCTCTTCTCGACGCCGATGCTCGCTCGGCCTTGCACGCAGACGAGGGTGACGGCGCGGTCGCGCTCGCGATCGCAGTGAACGCGGACAGTCTGGCGACCTGGTTCCTCGAGGCCGTGGCGCCCCTGGCCGTGACGGGCCGTGTCGTCTTCGACATCCATCGCGAAGACCAGGAGCACACGACCTCGCTGCTGCGTTCGGGGACCGTGATGGCTGCGGTGACGTCGACATCGGATCCTGTGCAAGGTTGTTCTGTCGAACCGCTGGGAGCCATGCGTTACCGAGCGGTGTGCACGCCCCGGTTCCAGGCTGACAATGCGATCGAACCGAGCGACCTGTCGGCCCTGATCCGGGCGCCGCGAGTGGACTTCGACAGGCGAGACGAGCTGCAGGCGGATTTCGTCCGTCGAACAGCGGATCATGCCGATCCGGCAGCGCAGGCTCGGCACTTCGTTCCCACCTCGAGCGACTTCGCCCGCTCGGTCGTGTTGGGGTTCGGCTGGGCCATGCTTCCCGAGCAGCAGTGCGCAGCCGAGCTCGCGGCGGGACGCCTCGTGGAGTTGGCGCCCGGCAGCTTCACCGAAGTGCGCCTGTTCTGGCAGCGCTGGAATCTCGCATCTGCCACGCTCGACTCGGTCACGGATGCCGTTCGTCGCGGAGCGCGTGCCTCACTGCATCCGTTCGGTCGGCCCTAGCGCGGATTCGTCGAGATCACGATCGAGGTGTCGTGATCGTCGGAGTACTCGATGCGGCTCCTGAGCCCCGCCCGCTCGAACAGCTCGACCGATCGCGGCGCCTGCTGCTCACTCGCCTCGACCAGAACGTGGCCGCCGGGAGCGAGCCAGGCACGGCACTCGGCCGCCACGCGGCGCTGCACGTCGAGTCCGTCGTCGCCTCCATCGAGCGCATGTGTCGCCTCGAAGAGCCGAGCCTCAGGCGGCATCGAGCCGATCGCATCCGTCGGCACATACGGGGTGTTGCAGACGAGCACGTCGACGCGACCTCGCAGCGTGCGGGGGAGCGGCTCGAACAGATCGCCGCAGACCACGACGGCCGGATGCGGGAGATTGCGTCGGGCCGTGGCCACCGCGCGCGGATCGATGTCGGCCGCGTAGATCTCTACGGCCCACGGTGAGCGCCCCCGCGACTCTCGCACCGCGAGGGCGATGGCGCCCGACCCGCAGCAGAGATCGAGAACGACCGGATGCTTGTGCTCCCGTGCCAGCTCGGCGCCGCGGCAGGCGAGGAACTCGGTTCGGCGACGCGGAACGAACACCCCCTCGTCGACCAGAACCCGCACGCCGGCGAATTCGGCCCAGCCGAGGATGTGCTCCAGCGGAACGCCCGAGACGCGACGGGCGATCAGCGCCTCGAGGGCGTTGCGATCGATCGTACGACCCGTGCTCGTCGCCTCGACGAGCAGCTGCGCTTCGTCTTCGGCGAAGACGCATCCCGCGGCGCGGAGGGCGAGGACGGCCCGCTCGAACTCCATCACACGATTATGCTCTCGAGGCACGGCGACCACGCGGCAATGTGCGAGACAATAGGGTGTGGCTCATCCCGACGACTCGACTTCTTCTGTTCCTGCCGACACAACACACGATGTTGTGGTGAGGCGATCGCCTCGCTTCGTGCGGTTCATCGCCGTGGGGGTCGTTCTCGCGATTCTCATCACGCTGATTCTGACCTTCGTGTTTCCCGAGACGCCGAACTACTCTCGGGCTCAGGTCTTCGGGTTCGTCGGAATCATCCTCGTGACCGTGTTCGTCGGGCTGTCGGCCGGCGTGGCTGTGGCCGTCGACCGGGCGTCGACCCGCCGCGCACGAACTGTCGTCATGACGACCAGCGAGCGTGTCGACGGCGAGACGGAGACCGGCTCTGCTCAGCTCGACGAGGGTTCGACGAACTAGGCGCGCTTCTGGCGCGGCTCGTCGGTGTCGAGCAACTCGGGGTTCACAACCGTGACGCCGTCGAGTTCGGACTCGTCTTCGTCTTCGTCGATCCACTTGGAGTAGTCGGGCTCACCGTCGGAGGGGTGGCTCAATTCGCGCTCGAGCGCGGAGTAGTTGGTGTCGGGACTGAAATACTTCAGCTCGCGAGCAACCTTGGTGTGCTTAGCTTTTTGACGGCCGCGCCCCATGCGAGACCCCCTCACCTCTCGGGCCGGGGGATGAGAACGCCACCCGGGAGTCGAATAACTTACAAAACTTGCGCCAGTTTAGCACCTACTGTTGCTGCGACCTTGCGTGTCGCCGTTCCTGGCGGGGCGTGCGCGCAACAGGGCGCACCGGCTCGCCTCGGCGCTCGGCTCCCGGCAACGGGCGCGACCGGCGGCCGTAGATGACCTCGGAGGAGTCGAGGAGCCACGGCACCAGGGCGATGGTGACTCCGTGCACCAGCATCAGGCGCTTGCGGATGCGACGAGCCTTGTGATTGTGCAGGAGGGTCTCCCACCAGTGGCCGACGATGTAGATGGGCGTGTAGACGGTCACGACTTCGGAGCCGTGGATCGTTCGGCGCTTGGCGATGTACTGGCAGAGAGGTTCGGCGACGTCTCGGTAGGGCGACACGATGATCTTGAGAGGCACAGAGATGTTCATCTCTTTCCACGCCTTCTCGAGGGCATTGGTCGACTCGTCGTCGATCGAGAGGTGCACGGCCTCGATGCTGTCGTGCTGGGCCGCGATCGCGTAGTCGAGAGCCTTGAGAACGGGCTTCTGCATGCGACCGACGAGAACGATCGCGTGGTCGCCGTCGGCGCCGAAGGTCGTCGTCGCGTCGACCTCGATCTCTTTGCTCACATCGCGGTAGTAGCGGTTGACGCCGAGCATCAGAACGTAGAGCACGGGCATGATGGCGAAGACCAGCCAGGCGCCGTGGGTGAACTTCGTGATGGTCACCACGATCAGGACCACCGCGGTGAGGAGGGCACCGAAGGCGTTGATCGCCAGGCCTCGCCACACGGCCCCGCGGTTCGAGCATCCCCCCTTCAGCATGCCCCACCAGTGCTTGACCATGCCGGTCTGACCCAGGGTGAACGATACGAAGACGCCGATGATGTAGAGCTGGATCAGGTGGGTGAGGCTGGCCTGGTAGACCACGATGATGAGCGTGGCGAACAGCCCGAGGATGAGGACGCCGTTGGAGAAGACGAGACGGTCGCCGCGAGTGAGCAGCGATTTCGGAGCATAGGAGTCTTTGGCCAGAACGGAGCCGAGCAGCGGGAAGCCGTTGAAGGCCGTGTTCGCGGCCAGCAGCAGAACTGCGGCGGTGGCGGCCTGGATCACGTAGAACAGTACGGAGTTGTTGCCGAAGACGGCCGAGGCGATCTGCGCGATGAGGCTGCGCTGCGGCTGACTCTCGCAGTTCTGGAAACCGATGAGGTGGCACGCGTTCTCGGCGTAGTGCACGCGCGCGATCAGGGCGAGGGTCACGAGACCGGCGAAGAGGACGATGGCGATGCTGCCCATCAAAACGAGTGTGCGCTGCGCGTTCTTCACCTTGGGGGTGCGAAACGCGGGTACTCCATTGGAGATGGCCTCGACGCCGGTGAGGGCGCTGCAGCCGCTCGAGAACGCTCGCAGGAGGAGCAAAATGACCGCGGCCTGCGTCAGGCCCTCTGCCTTGACGCCGTAGTCGGCCGATTCGGCGACGGGGGCGTTGCCGAGTATCGCCTGCGCCAGCCCGGTGACGATCATCAGTGCCACGCTGCCCACGAACAGATAGGTCGGAATGGCGAAGGCCTTGCTCGACTCGGCGACTCCGCGCAGATTCACGGCGGCGAGCACGATCACGAAGAAGACGGCGATCTCGACCCGGTAGGGGTTGAGAAACGGCAGTGCCGAGATGATGTTGTCGACTCCGGAGGCGACCGACACGGCCACCGTCAGGACGTAGTCGACCAGAAGCGCGGATGCGACGACGAGTCCCGCCTTCTCACCCAGGTTCTTGTGTGCCACCTCGTAGTCGCCCCCGCCGGAGGGGTATGCCTTGACGAGTTGACGGTACGAGGCGACGACGACCACGAGCAGGAGCACCACGGCCGCAGCGACCCAGGGCGCGAAGCTCAGAAACGCGAGACCGCCGATGAGCAGGATCATCAGCAGCTCCTGAGGCGCATATGCAACGGAGGAGAGGGGATCGCTGGCGAAGATGGGCAGCGCGAGCCGCTTCGGAAGAAGCTGCCCTTCGAGTTTGTCGGTCGGGAGCGGTTCGCCGATAAACCAGCGTTTTGCCGACTTGACTTCGTTAGTCACGAGTGAGAACACTACTCCGCGCGAACCCCATGTCAATGTGGCTGCGGTGAGCGTGCGGCCATGATTCACTCCGTCGACAGGCCCAGCCGGGGATACAGCGTCTCGAAGGCGTGGCGCAGACCGTATTCGAGGGTCGCTCCACCGTGAGATGTGCCGGGCGATATCGCGAGACTCGTCGTCATTCCCGCGGCCGTGGCCGCCCTCGCGAGGGTTCTGGATGCTCCGAGGTAGGGCTCGTCGAATTCCCCGCTTGCGAAGATGGCCCAGGTGTCGAAGAAGTGGTAAGTGTCCAGAATGGACAGCGGTCGTGCACGCTCATATGCCGCCGTTCGAGAAGCCGGCCACTGTCCACGCCTCCCGCGCATCCTGCACGTTGAATGTGGATCTGATGAAGGCGGGCACGTCGGCCGACAGATACCGCCGCGCGTCACCCTGGTAGCCGTCGATGCACAGCGGGTTGTTCGCATCGGCCCCGCCGAGCTGATCGACGGAGACGACGATGGGTGCGAGCCCCGAGTGATCGGCGGCGAACTCGTCGAGCACGTCTCCGATGATGTCGACGCTGGGGCTGCCGGGTTGGCCCATCATGAGCACGACCACGGGGAGGTCGGGCGGGTCGTCGACGAGAGCAGCCGGTGGCAACCACACGACGGCATCTCGTGCGGTGAAGTCCGACGATGTGGCGGGGATGGCGACCCGACCCGTTCGGGAACCCGGCAGGTCGCCGCGCGGCGTCCACCGAGCCGCCAGCGGAATCGAGCCGTCGGCGTCCGACGAGGTGCGTGGAACAAGGGGTGGCACCGTCAGCGGCGGCTGCGTCTCGACCCCGATCAGGTCGCCGAGCGTCGGCTCGAGGCCGAACCCGGCATTCACCCCGAGTGCGGCGGTGACGACGAACCACGGCACGGCGAACATAGCGACGGCGCGACGCCAGCCTCTTGTCACGCGCACGCTCGCGACGGTGAGGCCGCATGCTGCCGAGGCGGCGTAGATCCAGCTTCGAGAGACGGTGCTGATGGGTGAGTTGAAGACGTCGAGAAGATCTTGCACGACGAAGACGACGGCCAGGCCGACGAGGAGGCCCGCGATCGCGCCGATGCCGACCACCCGCATCCACCGTCGAGCGGGCCGGCGCACGACGAGCGCCCCGACGGCGGCGAGGGCGAGGGCGTCGACGATCCAGAGACCGGGGCCGGTGCGGATGTCGAGGTCGAGCAGAGAGGTCATCGACCGGCTCTGTAGGCCGCGCGAACGGCGAGTGCCTCGCGAGCTCCGTCGAGCAGCGGGTCGTAGAAGGAGGCCCGGTACGCGGGGGCGGTCGATACGGAGACGAGGAAGTTGAGAGACGAGACGCAGCTGAGGAACACGGCGGTCTTCAGCATCGCCGTTCGCACGGGCAGATCGACACCCAGCACCTGCGCGTTGCCACCGTGGCCGCCGAGCCAGCTGTTCAGCACCTCGTCGCTGAACGCGAGCGTGCCGAGCACGACGAGGAACACGCAGACCAGGGCGGCGAAGAGTGCCACTTGAAAGGCCTGTGCCATGACCATGACGACGCCGAGGTTGAATCGCTCGAGCGGCGTCAGGGGAGGGCCCTCCGTCTCGGGGGCCCGACCGAGGGTGGACAGCTCCTTGCGCATGATGGGAACGGCGAACAAGAGGCCGAGAACGACGAAGAAGACGGCGACGCCGACGAGTCGCGGCACGGTCATGCTCGCCGTCACCTCCCACAGGGCCCGAGCGAAATAGGCGAAGACCACCACGAGCATCAGGATGGGCAGCGCCCGTGTCGCCAGTTGGCCCAGAGCCCCGAATTGGCGGAGGGCCGCCCGCAGCGCCCACGCGAGCAGTGCCCCGATTCCGAGCCAGGTGAAGGCCAGGGCGGCGACGGCGACCGCCGCATTCTGACCGAGGGTATCGACGGGATCGTCGAACCCGAGCGCGCCGAAGAGCAGGGGATCGACCACGAGATAGAGCGCCAGCGAAACGAGGGCGACCGGTCTCTTCGCACCCGCCCGGGAGCGCAGAAGCCGAGAGGTCCAGAGGCCGAGCAGGGCCGGAACGACGGGGACGGCGATGACGAGCAGCAACGCGACGAGGGCCACGGTCAGCTCGCTCGCCGAGACCGTGTCGAGATCGATGGTGACCTCGAGGACCACCGAACTCAGCACATCGAAAGACAGGGCGAAGACGAGAAACGGGGCGGTGCGTGCCAGAAGTGCTCGCGATCGAGCGCGCGGCGCCACGAAGTAAGGCAGTCCGTGCTGGCGGAGCCAATGCTCGGTGTCGCGGTCTCCCATGGCCCCTCCCATAAGATTGTGGCTTATCCACCCGCTGGCAGCCGGCCGGTGGGCGACTTACGGAAGCCGTTATGCCCACATCTCCTCTTGATTCTGTCATTGCCCTCGCCAAGCGCCGAGGATTCGTCTTTCCCACCGGAGAGATCTATGGCGGCACACGCAGTGCCTGGGACTACGGGCCCCTCGGTGTCGAGCTCAAAGAGAACATCAAGCGGCAGTGGTGGAAGTTCATGGTGCAGAGCCGCGACAACGTCGTGGGTCTCGACTCCGCCGTCATCCTTCCCCGCCAGGTCTGGGAGGCCTCCGGCCACGTCGAGGTCTTCAACGACCCGATGGTCGAGTCGCTCGCGACCAACAAGCGCTACCGCGCCGACCACCTGCTCGAGGCCTACGAGGCCAAGCACGGACATCCGCCGGTCAACGGCCTCGCCGACGTGCGCGACCCCGACACCGGGAACGTGGGCCAGTGGTCCGAGGTCAAGAAGTTCTCGGGAATGCTGAAGACCACGCTCGGGGTGCTCGAGGACGAGTCCGGAATGGCCTATCTTCGACCCGAGACCGCCCAGGGGATCTTCGTGGACTTCGCCACGGTGCTCAACACCTCGAGGCAGAAGCCGCCGTTCGGCATCGCCCAGGTCGGCAAGGCGTTCCGCAACGAGATCACCCCCGGAAACTTCATCTTCCGCACCCGCGAGTTCGAGCAGATGGAGATGGAGTACTTCGTTCAGCCCGGCACCGATGAAGAGGCGCACCAGTACTGGATCGACCAGAGCTGGGAGTGGTTCATCGGACTCGGCATCAACCCCGAGAACATCCGCCAGTTCGAGCACCCCCAAGAGAAGCTGTCGCACTACTCCAAGCGCACGGTCGACATCGAGTACCGCTTCCAGTTCCCGGGCAGCCAGTGGGGCGAGCTCATGGGTGTCGCCAACCGCACCGACTTCGACCTCAAGACGCACGCCGAGGCGTCGGGCACCGACCTGTCGTACTTCGACCAGACGTCGAACGAGCGGTGGATCCCCTACGTGATCGAGCCCTCGTTCGGCCTGACCCGGGCGCTCATGGCGTTCCTGGTCGACTCGTACCACGAAGACGAGGCTCCCAACTCGAAGGGCGGCGTCGACAAGCGCACCGTGCTCAAGCTCGACCCGCGCATCGCCCCCGTGAAGGCCGCGGTGCTTCCGCTGTCGCGCAACGAGGCGCTCTCGCCGCTCGCCCGCAAGGTCGCGCAGGATCTGCGCCAGAGCTGGAACGTCGACTTCGACGACGCCGGAGCCATCGGTCGCCGCTACCGTCGTCAAGACGAGATCGGCACGCCGTTCGCGATCACGGTCGACTTCGAATCCCTCGAAGACAATGCCGTGACCGTGCGCGAGCGCGACTCGATGGCGCAGGAGCGCGTGTCGCTCGATCGCCTGCAGGGCTACCTGGCCGAGAGGCTCATCGGCGCCTAGTCGACAGCCGTCCGGCTCCCGGTGCTCGCAGGCGCCGGGAGCCGAACAGGCTAACGGTCGAAGCGCTGGCCCTCGGGCTTCGCCGCGCTGGCGAACCAGACGATCAGGATGATCGATCCGATGAGCGGGATCAGGACCAGCAGGTACCAGGCGCCGCTGCGGTTCGTGTCGTGCAGTCGGCGCCATGCGAGCGCGAGCGTGGGGATGATCGTGGCGAGCGTCCACAGGCTGGCGATGACCGTGATGACGGTGGCCCCCGCCGTCATCGAGCTCATGTCGCCCTGGCCGATGCCGCTTCCCCCGAGGGCGAGCGACAGGACGTTCAGAACGATGCTGACGATGATGACGACGAGCGTCCACCACCAGTACTCGCTGCGGCTGGCCCGGCCGGAGAACGTCGCGTACTTCGTGAAGAAACGTTTTACCGCGGCTCCGATGGGCGCGCCGTAGTAGGGCTGGTCGATGGGCGGTTCGCTGCTCCGCCCGGTTGCGGGCGGCGCGGTGTATGACGACATGGGATCTCCTCTACGGTGTGTGCTGTATCGCCGCCGAGCCTAGAGATCCGGCGTGTGGCCCGAAGGGGGGATTGCAGCGGGTCGAGGCGATCTGGCGAAGATCTACACCACAAGAATCGTTCGAGCGCTAGCCCCCGGCCCTGATGAGGCGCCATCCGCCGCACGCTTCTATCCTGCGAAGGCGATTGTTTCGCACTACTTCAGACAGGATCACCGATGGCCACCGCCCGCACCCTTCCCTATCCCCTCGGCTTCTCCCTCATCGACGGCCACTACAACTTCGCCCTCTACTCCGAGACGGCCGATGTCGTCTACGTGAGCGTCTTCGACGACGACGGAGAAGAGCGCCGTGTCGAACTTCCGCAGCGCACCGGCCACGTCTTCCACGGTTTCGTCGACGGCGTCGGCGTCGGAACGCGCTACGGCGTTCGGGTCGACGGCGCATGGAACCCGGAGGCCGGCCTGCGTCACAACGTGAACAAGCTGCTTCTCGACCCGCACGCCACGGCGATCGAGGGCGGCTACGACTGGGCGGCCGACAACCAGTCGTTCTTCGGTCACGACATGAACGAGCCGAGCACGCGGAACGACTCGGACTCCGCCCCGCACAGCCCTCGCTGCGTCATCACCGACTCGTCGTTCGACTGGGCCGATGACGAGGCCCCGCGCACGCCCCTCGCGCAGTCGGTCATCTACGAGACCCACGTGAAGGGCTTCACGAAGCTGCACCCCGAGGTGCCCGAGGAGATCCGCGGCACCTACGCGGGCCTGGCGCATCCGGCCGCCTTGAAGCACCTGACCGATCTCGGCGTCACCGCTGTCGAGCTGCTGCCCGTGCACCAGTTCGTGCAGGACAGTCACCTCACGGAGAAGGGTCTCCGCAACTACTGGGGTTACAACTCGATCGGCTTCTTCGCGCCGCACAACGAATACGTGTCGGATGCCGCGGGCCAGGCAGGCGGGCAGGTCACCGAGTTCAAAGAGATGGTCAAGGCCATCCACGCGGCCGGTCTCGAGGTGATCCTCGATGTGGTCTACAACCACACGGCGGAGGGCAACGACCTCGGTCCGACGCTCAGCTTCAAGGGCATCGACAACGCCGCGTACTACCGTCTGGTCGAGGGCGACGAGGCGCACTACTTCGACACGACGGGCACGGGCAACAGCCTGAACGTCAGCCACCCGGCCGCACTCGGCCTGATCATGGACAGCCTGCGCTACTGGGTGACCGAGATGCACGTCGACGGCTTCCGCTTCGACCTGGCGACCACGCTCACCCGCCAGGGCGGCGATGCCGAGATCCACAGCGCCTTCCTCACGCTGATCTCGCAGGACCCGGTGCTCGCGCCGGTGAAGATGATCGCCGAGCCTTGGGACACCGCCGGCTATCAGGTGGGCGGCTTCCCCGCCGACTGGTCGGAGTGGAACGGCAAATTCCGCGATGATGTTCGCGACTTCTGGAACGGCACCGATTCCGTGCTGGGCACGGTCTCGCAGCGCATCCTCGGATCGCCCGATGTCTACGAGGCGTCGAGGCGCTCGCCGCTGTCGAGCGTCAACTTCATCACCGCGCACGACGGATTCACCCTGCACGACCTCACGTCGTACAACTCGAAGCACAACGCGGCGAACGGCGAAGACAACCAAGACGGCGAGAGCGACAACAAGTCGTCGAATGGAGGGGCCGAGGGCCCGACCGAGGACGAGGGCATCAACACCCGCCGCGACCGCAGACGACGGAATCTGCTCGCAACCCTGCTCCTCTCCGCCGGAGTGCCCATGATCCTCGGTGGCGACGAGCTCGGGCGCACCCAGGGTGGCAACAACAACGCCTACTGCCAGGACGATGAGATCTCGTGGTTCGACTGGGCGAACGTCGACGAGGAGCTGCTCGAGTTCACCCGAGCCCTGATCGCTCTGCGTGCCGAGAGCCCGGCCCTCCGCCCGAACTGGTTCCGTCAGGCCCCCGAGGTGCTGTCAGAGGTGCCGGATGCGATCGCCGCCGACGCCGTGGAGATCGTCCGAAGCGACGGTGAGAGCTTCGACGACCACGACTGGGACAACCCGAACGCCCGCACCGAGACGCTCGTGTTCACCCACGAGGGGGCGGACTCGTTCGCCCTGCTCCTGAACGCCGCCGAGAACGGCGTCGAGTTCCAGGTGCCGGAGGCGCCGGGAGCGGAGTGGGAGCTGGCGACTTCCAGCGATCCCGCTCAGGTCGTCGAAGGCGCGGTCACGACCCTGATCGTCTCGGGTGGTTCGTTCACGCTGCTGCGCTCGCGGGCGTAGCGCAGCAGCAGTAGCAGGCGCCGCGACTACTCGAAGCTGACCCCGTCGATCACGGCGGGGTCGGCGGGGGCTCCGTCGCTGGCGCCGCTCTTCGTTCCCTTGTCCGCGATCCCCGTGACCACGTCGAGCCCACCCGTGATGGTGCCGAGCACGGTGTAGCCGCCCGCGGCATCCGACGGGATGGTCGAATCGTCGTAGACGATGAAGAACTGGCTGCCCATGCTCTCGCCGTCGCCGCCGATGCGGGCCATGGCGAGCGTGCCAGCCGGATAGACGTCGTCTTTCGGCGCATTCTCGATCGGGCCGTAGGAGTAGCCGGGGCCGCCCGTGCCTGTGCCCGTGGGGTCTCCGCACTGCAGCACGTAGATTCCCTGAGTCACGAGGCGGTGGCAGGAGGTGCCGTCGAAGAAGCCGTCGTCGCCGAGGGCGAGAAACGACGAGACGGCCTGGGGAGCGGCCGCTCCGTCGAGCGTGACGTCGACGTCCTGGCCGTTGATCGTAATTGTTCCCGTCCAGTCGCGGCCCTCGGCGAGCGAGGGCGACGGCAGTTCGTACACCTCGCTCGTCGAAGCGCCTGAGGGCTCAGGCTCGGCGAGCTGATCGTTCACGGCCGCGATGCCGCCGGTGATGAGGACAGCGATGACGACGATGCCGGCGACGAGCCCTGCGTAGCCGATGGTCACGCCGGCGATGGCGAGTCCGCGGCCGCCTTCTCCTGTGCGCTTGATCTGGCGCAGGGCGAGGTGGCCGGTGATGACGGCGACGAGCGAGAGCACGAACGCCGAGATCAGCGAGACGATCGCCAGGGGATTGGTGCGAGTGCTACCTGGCCGGTACGGGTTGGTCATCGGGGCTCCTCGGTGATGGGGCAGGCGTGGCTGCCGCGGCCAGTCTGCCAGAGCGCACGCCCATCAAGGGGAGGGTGATGTTGCAGAGTGGTCCGATCAGGAGCGCGAACGCCAGCGTTCCCAGCCCGACGTTGCCGCCCAGCAGCCAGCCGATGAGCAGCACGGTGGCCTCGACCCCGAAGCGGCCCACCCAGATGGGCCATCCGAATCGATTGTGGATGCCGGTCATCAGCCCGTCGCGCGGCCCCGGCCCCATCTGCGCCCCGATGTAGATGCCGCTCGCGACCGCGAGCAGCACGAGGCCCGCGGTGAACATGCCGGCCTGAGCCCAGACGTTGGGCATCGACGGCAGGATCCACAGGCTCAGTTCGATGATGGGGCCGATGAGAAGAACGTTCAACACGGTGCCGAGTCCGGGTCTCTGCCGCAACGGGATCCAGAGCAGAAGCACGAGCCCGCCGATGATGTTCGTGAGCAGGCCGAACCCCAGGCCGGTCTGAGCCACCAGCCCCTGGGCGAAGACCGTCCACGGGTCGACGCCGAGGGCTGCTCGGATCATCAGGGCGTCGGCGAAGGCGTACAACGCGAGACCGGAGATGAGGCGAGCAAGGCGGCGGGTGAACGAGAAGGTCATTCATGCATCCAATTGCAGAATTGGCTTTAGATCAAGAAGCCAATCTGGCTAAAGTGGTCGCATGTCTGACGCGCTCCTCGGTACCCGTGCACTGCGTTCCCTCCTCGGCGACTGGAAAGACGGCGGCGGACCCCTGTACCAGGCGCTGTTCGACCGCATCCGGCTTCTCGTGCTCGACGGACGCATCCCCGCAGGAACGCGGCTCCCGGCCGAACGGGAACTGGCTCAGGCGCTCGAGGTGAGCAGAACGCTGGTCACGAGCGCGTACCGCGAGCTGCGCGAGGGCGGTTACACGACGAGTGTCCGAGGGTCTGGCAGCGTGACCCGGGTGCCCGGCCGGGCGAGCCTCGCCGTCGACGCCGGGGGAGCGTTCCTCGATTTCACCAAGGCGGTGATGCCGGCGAGCCCCGGCATCGCCCTGGCGACGCAGCAATCGATGGAGGACTTCGGTCGTTATCTTCAGGGGCCCGGCTACAACTTCGAGGGGATTCCCGAACTGCGCGACGCCGTGGCCGCCCGCTACACGACGCGCGGCCTGCCCACCACGCGGGACCAGGTGCTCGTGACCACCGGGGCTCAGGCCGCGATCGCCCTGCTGTCGCGCGTCCTCCTCGGCCGCGGCGACCGCGCTCTCGTCGAGCTGCCGAGCTACCCGCACGCCTATGAGGCGCTCGCGCTGGCAGGGGCGAGGCTCGTGCCGGTGAGCGTCACGCCCGGCGAAGGGTGGGACGAGTCGGCGCTTGAGCAGCTGATGCGCCGCACGACTCCGGCGGTGGGCTACCTCATGCCCGACTTCCACAACCCCACGGGCGAGTCGATGTCTGCCGAGCTGCGCGAGCTCACGATCGATCAGGCCATGAGAGCGGGAACGACTCTCCTCATCGACGAGACGTCGGGAGAGCTCGACATCGACCGCGAGGACAGTCTGCTGCCGTTCGCCTCGTACGCGACGCCGGGCGACGAGCGCAGCGTCGTGACGATCGGATCCGTCGGAAAGACCATCTGGGACGGCCTGCGTGTGGGCTGGATTCGTGCGGAACCCGGGCTCATCCGCACGCTCGCCGCGGCCCGGCCGGCGAGCGATCTGGGCACCCCTGTTCTCGAGCAACTCATCGTCACGCGCATGCTCGACGACATGCCGGCCATTCTCGAGGGCCGCCGCGAACAGCTCAGAGCAGGCCGCGACCGACTGCAGCAGATCGTCGACGAGAGCTTTCCCTCGTGGAGCGCACCCCCGGTGGCCGGGGGCATCGCGAGCTGGGTCTCGCTCGGCTCGCCCGTCTCGTCGCAGCTCGCGCTGGCGGCGCGCGCCGAGGGGCTGCTCATCACGGCCGGCCCACGATTCGGGCTCGACGGCGCCCTCGAGCGATTTCTGCGCATCCCGCTCGGCAACCCAACGGCGCAGCTCGAGCAGGGTATGGATGCGCTGGGCCGGGCCTGGCAGGTGATCATGCGCAACCCCGTTCCCGGGGCCCAGGCGTTCGGCGACGTGGCCTGACGTTCAGGCGTCGGCCGCGTCAGGCGGCGTCAGACGCTGGACGCCTCAGGCCAGCGGCGGATTCGGGACCTCGGTCGGGTCGTCGAGGTCGGGGTAGTCCGAGGTGTTGCTCGATGCGACCGGTCGAGGTGCCTGCAGATGAGCGGTCCTGTCGCTGATCTTCTGTACGAGGCCGAGGTCGATCGGGTCTTCGGTCGCGGTGTCGACCTCTTCGACGATGAACTGGCTCGCTGGACCGAGCAGCAACTGCGTGTGGACGAGCGTGCCGGCGTCGTTGATACTGGGCACCTCGAGGGTGTCGCTGGATTCCTGTCGTGCGAGCTCGCTCGCGTATTCGAGGATGGCATCCGCCACTTGGTCGCCGGTAACGACGGCGCCGCCGCTGTAGAGGATACGTTTCATGCTCTGATCTTCGCCGGGATCGTTTAGTGCCACAACGCCTTGCGCCGCGGACCTGTTCGCCGTAAGCATGGCCTCGCGGGTGCGGCTGGAACGACGCCGGATGTCATAGTTGAGACAGCTCGCGAAACGGTCGCCGCGCCGCTCGACAGAAGGTATCCCTGTGCATTTTCTCGCCATTCTCAGCATGAAGAACCGTGCGTTGATCGCGCTCGTCACGATTGTGGCGGCCGTGTTCGGCGGTCTCGCGCTGACGAGCCTGAAGCAGGAGCTCATTCCGTCGATCGAGTTTCCGCAGCTCGCCGTGCTGACGAACTACCCCGGAGCGTCGCCGGAGGTCGTCAACGACGATGTCTCCGTTCCGATAGAGACGGCTATTCAGGGCGTCGCGGGCATCGAGACGACGACGGCCACATCGAGCACGAATCTCTCGATCATCAGCGCCACCTTCACCTACGGCACCAATCTCGCGACCGCCGAGCAGAAGATCAACCAGGCGATCAACCGCATCAAGGCGACCCTGCCCGAAGACCTCGATCCCCAGGTTCTCTCCGGCGGCATCGACGACTTCCCCGTCGTGCAGATCGCCGTGACCCCGGCGGATGACAGCACAGACACGAAGGCGCTTGCGGCCCTGATCCGGTCGAACACGCTGCCGGACATCACCGACGTGGCCGGAGTGCGTGACGCGCAGCTGGTGGGAGACATCGGTCAGCGCGTGACGATCACGCCCGACACGACGAAGCTGGCCTCGGCCGGCCTGTCGACACAGGCGATCCGGGATGCCGTCAAGAACAACGGGCTGCTCATTCCGGCGGGCTCGCTCACCGAAGACGACAAGACCCTGTCTGTGCAGGCCGGAGCGAAGCTCACGAGCGTCGCCGACATCCAGGGCCTGCCGCTCGGGGCGACGCCGAAGCCGGAAGGCGGTGTCTACACGATCGCCGACGTGGCGTCCGTGGCGCTGACCGACAACCCGGTCACGTCGATCTCGAGGGTAGACGGCAAGCCCGCGCTCACCATCGCCATCACGAAGCTGCCGGCCGCGAACACGGTCGAGGTCTCGAACGCGGTTCAAGACCTGCTTCCGAAGCTCAAGACCGCTCTCGACGGCGCCACCTTCACGGTGGTGTTCGACCAGGCGCCCTACATCCAGCAATCGATCCAGGCGCTCACCGAGGAGGGCCTGCTCGGTCTCTTCTTCGCCGTCGTGGTGATCCTCGTGTTCCTGCTGTCGATCCGGTCGACGCTCGTCACGGCGATCTCCATCCCCACCTCGCTGCTCATCACCTTCATCGGCCTGCAGACCGCGGGCTACTCGCTGAACATCCTCACCCTCGGCGCGCTCACCATCGCCATCGGCCGTGTGGTCGACGACTCCATCGTGGTGATCGAGAACATCCGAAGGCATCTGGCCTCACCCGAGGGTGTGGCCCGCATGCAGGGCGGCAGTGACCGGGCGGGGGCCGCGCGAGCCGCCATCATCGTCGAGGCCGTTCGCGAGGTGGCCGGCGCCATCACCGCGTCGACGATCACGACGGTGGCCGTGTTCCTTCCGATCTCCTTCGTCGAGGGAACCACGGGCGAGCTGTTCCGGCCCTTCGCGCTCACTGTCACCATCGCGTTGCTCGCCTCCCTCGTGGTCGCGCTCACGATCGTGCCCGTGCTCGCCTACTGGTTCCTGCGCTCACGCAAGGCGAAGACTCACGCGCACGCCGTCGCATCCGCCCCTGTCGCGCCGGTCGATCCGGCCACAGGGCTCGAGTCTCGTCGTGCCCGCCGTCAGGAGCAGGTGGTCGCGGAGGAGGAGAAGCCGTCTGCACTGCAGAAGCGCTACCTGCCGATTCTCGAGGCCACGCTGAAGCGGCCGGTCATCACGCTCGTGTCGGCTGGGCTCCTGCTCATCCTCACGCTCGGTCTCACCCCGTTCATGAAGACCAACTTCCTCGGTTCGAGTGGCCAGAACACCCTGACCGTCACGCAGACGGTGCCCGTCGGCACGAGCCTGGATGCGCAGAACACGGCCGCCCAGACGGTCGAGAAGGCGCTGCTCGGCATCAAGGGAATCGAGACGGTGCAGCTCAGCATCGGTTCGAGCGGCTCCGCGCTGCGCGACGCCTTCGTCGGCGGGGGAGCGGGGGCGATCACCTACTCGATCACCACGGATGAGAGCGCCGACCAGGACGCGCTCGCCGAGACCGTGCGCTCGACGCTCGAGAAGACGAGCGACGCCGGCGACATCCAGGTGGCGGCGTCGGCCGGGCTCGGAACGTCGAGTGACATCGCTGTCGACGTGACCGCGACCAGTGCGGAAGATCTACAGAAAGCATCCGATGCCATTCTGGCCAAGGTCTCGAAGCTCGATGCGATCACCCAGAGCGAGAGCAACCTCAGCAACTCGAGGCCCTACATCGCTGTGACCGTCGATCGGGTCAAGGCCGCTTCGGCCGGGCTCAGCGAGACCGTCGTGGGTGGCATCGTGTCGCAGGCGATGCAACCGCAGACCCTCGGCACGATCTTCATCGACAACACCAGCTACACGATGTACATCCAGTCGCAGACCTCGCCGGCAACGGTCGCAGACCTCGCCGCGCTACAGATTCCCAGTGCGGCAGGCCTGGTTCGCCTCGATTCGGTCGCGTCGGTCGCGACCGTCGACGGGCCGGCCTCGATCACGACGGTCAAGGGAGTTCGCACCGCCACGATCACGGCGACGCCGGCGAGTGACAACCTCGGCACCGCAAGCGCGGAGGTGCAGACGGCCGTGAACGACACCAAGCTCCCCGCGGGGGCCACTGCCACTCTCGGCGGCGTGACCAGTGACCAGGGCGATGCCTTCAGCCAGTTGGGAATCGCCCTGCTGGTCGCGATCCTCATCGTCTATGTCGTGATGGTGGCGACGTTCCGAAGCCTGCTGCAGCCGGTGCTCCTTCTCGTGTCGGTGCCCTTCGCGGCGACGGGAGCGATCATCCTGCAGCTCGTGTCGGGAATCCCGCTCGGCGTGCCCTCGATCATCGGTGTGCTGATGCTCATCGGAATCGTCGTGACGAATGCCATCGTGCTCATCGACCTGGTGAACCAGTACCGCGAGAAGGGGCGCACCGTGCGCGAGGCGCTGATCGACGGCGCGAGCCGCAGGCTTCGGCCGATTCTCATGACGGCGCTCGCCACGATCTTCGCACTGCTGCCCATGGCGGTGGGGCTCACCGGTCACGGCGGCTTCATCTCGCAGCCACTCGCGCTCGTGGTCATCGGCGGGCTGGTCTCGTCGACCGTGCTCACGCTGCTCGTGCTCCCAGTGCTGTACTCGGTGGTCTACGGATCACTCGAGCGACGCAAGGTGCGCCGCATCGAACGCGAAGAGGGAGACGGCGCCGGTGCGCCCGGAGTGCGGAGGATGAGCGACCACGCCGTCGTCGAGTGATCAGTGGTCGTCCTGAACGGAGAGCGACGCGCGACGTAACAACCGATGATTTTGTATCGGATGGCCCGAGTGTTCCCTAGGATCATGATCAATTCTCGTCGAATCCTCAGGAGCACATGATGACCACGCCTCAGGCCGGATACTCCGGCGCCGTCCCCCTTTCGGCTCCGCTCTACGGAGCCTCGCTTCCCGACGCCGTTCGCCGCTTCTTCAAGAAGTACGCCACGTTCACGGGTCGCGCGAGCCTCAGTGAGTACTGGTGGTGGTACCTGGTGTCGCTGATCGTCACCGGCGTGCTTCAGTTGCTCGCCCTGGTCACCGGTGGTGCAGGCGGCGTCGCCGCCGACGGAACGTATCAGGGCCCCGGTGCCGGCTACGTGATCTTCAGTATCCTGACTCTGATCTGGGCTCTCGCCACGATCGTTCCGTCGATCGCTGTCCTCGTCCGCCGTCTCCACGATGCCAACTTCTCCGGCTTCTTCGTCTTTTTGGCCCTGGTGCCCATCGTGGGTGGAATCATCGTTCTGATTCTTACGATCCTGCCCTCCAAGCCCGAGGGTGCGCGCTTCGACGCGTAGTCGACTTCAGCACCGAACGACGTGCGAGGCTCCCTCGGGAGCCTCGCACGTCGGCGTTTAAGGGGTCGATCCGAAAGAAGCGAGTGACAAAGAGCCTCGCGACGTGTAACGTTTACAGGTCGGCTCTAGACACCGCGATTTCATCGCGGAAGGGTTTGTAAGTCTGGTGGGCCGGTTTTCCTTTGTCAGTGTATGGACGCACTGACCAGCGGTCATTCGTGTCGTATACGAATATCCCCGTTGCTCACAAGGAATTGTCAACGTATGACACGGCCCCGGACTGAAGATATTCCGGGTTCTAGCGAAGTTACAACCAATTCCGGTTGTCGTTTTGCCATGCAATCTAATAAAACCCGGAAAGTACCATGCCTAAAACCAACAAATCCGGCGGATTCAAGCCTGCCAAGAACTACGTGCCGAACGGTTCGAAGTCGGGAAGCAAGTCGCCCGGCCACCGCGGCTACCAGGCCGCCCCCGCATCCGGTGCGCCCAAGAAGGCCCGCTGGAACGCCGATGAGCGCGCCGCTCGCTCCTCGGAGCGCCCCGCCTACAGCAACACCGAGCGTCCCTCGTACGGCGACCGCCCGCAGCGTTCGGAGCGTCCGTCCTACGGTGACCGTCCGCAGCGCAGCAACGACCGTCCCTCGTATGGTGACCGTCCGGCTCGCACCGAGCGTCCTTCTTACSGTGACCGTCCGCAGCGTTCAGAGCGTCCTTCGTATGGTGACCGTCCGCAGCGCAGCAACGACCGTCCCTCGTATGGTGACCGTCCGGCTCGCACCGAGCGTCCTTCTTACGGTGACCGTCCGCAGCGTTCAGAGCGTCCTTCGTATGGTGACCGTCCGCAGCGCAGTAATGACCGTGCTTCGTATGGTGACCGTCCGACTCGCACCGAGCGTCCGTCCTACGGTGACCGTCCGCAGCGTTCAGAGCGTCCCTCGTATGGTGACCGTCCGCAGCGCAGCAACGACCGTCCTTCGTATGGCGACCGCACCGAGCGCCCGTCGTACGGTGACCGTCCTCAGCGTTCAGAGCGTCCCTCGTACGGCGACCGCCCGCAGCGCAACAACGACCGTCCCTCCTATGGAGACCGCACCGAGCGTCCTTCGTACGGTGACCGCCCGGCTCGCACCGAGCGCCCGTCGTACGGTGACCGCCCGGCTCGCACCGAGCGCCCGTCGTATGGTGACCGCCCGCAGCGCAGCAACGACCGCGGTTCGGACTTCTACCCGAAGCGCGACGACCGCCCCTCCGCCGGACACGCGCCGGTAGACGACGTCGTGCTCGAGCGCCTCGAAGCGCAAGCCACGACGGCCGTCGAGGTCGAGGGAGTCTCGTTCAAGGACCTGGGTCTCGGCGACAACATCGAGCGCCAGCTCCAGTCGATGGGAGCGCTCAGCCCGTTCCCGATCCAGGCTGCGACCATCCCCGACGTGCTCGCCGGAAAAGACGTGCTCGGTCGCGGAAAGACCGGCTCCGGCAAGACCATCGCCTTCGGCGCACCGGTCGTCGAGCGTCTGATGGAGAACGGTGGAGCCAAGGGCCGCAAGCCCGGCCGTCTTCCCCGCGCCCTCATCCTGGCCCCGACCCGCGAGCTCGCCATGCAGATCGACCGCACAGTGCAGCCCATCGCTCGGGCCGTAGGCCTGAACACCACCACGGTGTTCGGTGGCGTACCGCAGTTCAAGCAGGTCTCGGCACTGCAGCGCGGAACCGACATCATCATCGCGACCCCCGGCCGTCTCGAGGACCTCGTGGAGCAGGGCCGTCTCGACCTCTCCAAGGTCACCATCACGGTGCTCGACGAGGCCGACCACATGTGCGACCTGGGCTTCCTCGAGCCGGTGCAGCGCATCCTTCGCCTGGTCGCCGACGGTGGACAGCGTCTGCTGTTCTCGGCGACGCTCGACAAGGGCGTGGCCCAGCTGGTCAACGAGTTCCTCGTGAACCCCGCCGTGCACGAGGTCGCCGGTGAAGACCAGGCCTCCTCCACGATCGACCACCGCGTGCTGCTCATCGAGCAGCGCGACAAGCGCGAGATCATCCAGCAGCTCGCGTCCGGCCCCGGCAAGACCCTGGTCTTCGCCCGCACCCGTGCCTTCGCCGAGGAGCTGGCCGACCAGCTCGACGACGCCGGCATCCCGGCTACCAGCCTGCACGGCGACCTCAACCAGTCGCGCCGCACCCGCAACCTGCAGCTGCTCACCAGCGGCCGGGTCAACGTGCTGGTCGCGACCGATGTGGCCGCCCGCGGTATTCACGTCGACGACATCAACCTGGTCATCCAGGCTGACGCGCCCGACGAGTACAAGACCTACCTGCACCGCTCCGGCCGCACCGGCCGCGCGGGCAAAAAGGGCATGGTCATCACGCTCATCAACCGTTCGCGCCAGCGTCGCATGGATGAGCTGCTCGGCCGCGCGGAGATCCGTGCCAACACCGTGAACGCCCGCCCGGGCGACCAGTTGCTCGACGATCTGCGCAGCGTCTAGTCACTCATCGTGACTGACACACCGTAATTCCTGCCACAGCGGCAACGCGAAGCGCCCTCATCCCTGCGGATGGGGGCGCTTCGTCGTTGACGCGGATGGGCCGCGCGGTATGCCGCGTCAGCGAGCGTCGGTCGGGATGAGGGGCTTGGTGGCCCGCACCGCCATCTGCTGCACGGCCCACGAGTTCGCGTCGGGGTCGTCGAAGAAGAAGAACGTTCCTCCGTCGCGCTCGGCGTCGAAGACCGTGAGCTCGCTCACCTCGACCCCATTCTCGAGAAGCTGCTCTCTCGCGGCGCTGGCATCGGACACGACGAGCTGCAGGCCCTTCATCGACCCGGGCTCCATCTGGGACATGCCGAGAACGATCGAGCATCCCGAGCCGGGCGGCGTGAGCTGGACGACACGCATCTGCGGCGTCTGCGTATCGTGGTCGAGCACGAAACCCAGTCGATCACGGTAGAAGGCGATCGAGCGCTCGATGTCGGAGACAGGGAGAACGACGACTTCGAGGGTCCAATCCATGGGGGTCACTCTCTTTCAGATGATGGGTCGAGTGGAGCATCGACGGCGGGCTGACCAGTCGGCTCGTCCTCGCCTCGGAACTGGGTCATGTACAGCGAGTAGTACGCGCCACGCGCCTCGAGCAGCTCGTCGTGGCTGCCCTGCTCGACGATGCGACCGCCGTTCATCACGAGGATCGTGTCGGCGTCGCGGATGGTCGACAGTCGGTGCGCGATGACGAACGAGGTACGGTCGGTTCGCAGGGCCGCCATGGCGTGCTGCACCAGCAGCTCGGTGCGCGTGTCGACCGACGAGGTGGCCTCATCGAGGATGAGCAGCGATGGATTGGCGATGAACGCACGCGCGATGGTGATGAGCTGCCGCTCGCCCGCAGAGACGCTGCCTCCGTCGGCATCGAGAACGGTGTCATAGCCGAGGGGAAGCTGCCGTACGAACCGGTCGACCATGGTTGCCTGGGCCGCCTCGATCACCTCGTCGTCTGTGGCATCGAGGCGCCCGTAGCGGATGTTCTCGCGGATCGTTCCCTCGAACAGCCAGGCGTCTTGCAGGACCATTCCCACGCGCGAGCGCAGAGTGCCTCGAGAGAGCTGGGTGATGTCGACGCCATCGAGCAGGATGCGCCCGCCCGTCAACTCGTAGAAGCGCATCACGAGATTGACCAGGGTTGTCTTGCCGGCTCCCGTCGGGCCGACGATCGCGACCGTCTGCCCCGGTTTGGCCTCGAGTGAGAGCGATTCGATGAGCGGCTTCTCGGGGTCGTAGCTGAACGAGACGTCGTCGAAACGAACGTGGCCGTCGGTGCGCGCCGGCAGTTCGGCGGTGACCTCGTCGGGCTGCTGCTCGTCGGCGTCGAGGAGCTCGAAGGTGCGCTCGGCCGATGCCACGCCCGACTGCAACATGTTGGCCATTCCGGCGATCTGCCCCAGGGGCTGCGAGAACTCACGAGAGTACTGGATGAAGGCGGTCGCGTCGCCGAGGGTCATCTGCCCGGATGCGACGCGCAGGCCCCCGACGACGGCGATGAGAACGTAGGACAGGTAGGACACGAAGGTCATGGCTGGCATGATCATGCCCGAGACGAACTGCGCGCCGAACGATGCGCTGTAGAGCTTCTCGTTGCGTTCGTCGAATTCGGCGACCATCTCTTTGTCGCGGCCGAACACGCGCACCAGTTCGAGACCAGAGAACGACTCCTCGATATGACCGTTCAAGGCGCCCGTGTTCTTCCACTGAGCGGCGAAGAGTTTCTGCGAGCGTGCGCCGATGACGCCCGCGATCACGGCCGAGAGGGGAAGGGCGATCAACGCGATCAGCGCCAGCTGCCACGACACGATGAACATGACGATGACGATGCCGAGCACCGTGAGAGCCGACTGCACGAGCTGAGAGAACGCCTGCTGCAGTGCCGCCTGGATGTTGTCGACGTCGTTCGTCACCCTCGACATGGTGTCGCCGCGCTGCCGGGAGTCGAAGTAGCTGAGGGGGAGTTTGTTGAGCTTGACCTCGATGTCTTGGCGTAGTCGGAAGACCACCCGCATGACGAGGCCGTTGAGCACGTAGCCCTGAGCCCAGTTGAGGGCGGAGGCGACGATGTACATCAGCAGAACGATGATGATCAAGCGCCCCAGAACAACGAAGTCGATGCCCTGACCGGGAACGATGCTGGACTTCTCGAGCAGATCGGCGAAGTCGCTGTTGCCCGATGCTCGTGTCTCGGCGACGATCTGGGCGAGCGGTACTCCGGCGGGCAGCTGTGAGCCGATGACGCCGTTGAAGATGGTGTCGACCGCCTGGCCGAGGATCTTGGGCGCGATGACCGTGAGGACGACGGAGATGACCACGAGTCCGACGACGATGCTCATCTTGACCTGTTCTGGCCCGAGCAGGCCCATGAGTCGCTTGGCCGACGGCCAGAATTGCTGGGCCTTCTTCGCCGGCGCGCCGCCGAACATGTCGCCGTCGGCCTCTGTCGGTACGAAGTCTCTGTCGAACTCGTCGTCGACGAGTTCGTCGATGACGGTGGGCGTCTCGTCGGGCGCCGAGCTCTTCTTGGTGTTGCGGGCCATCAGGCCACCCCCTCGACACTCATCTGCGATCCGACGATCTGGCGGTACGTCTCGCTCTCGTCGAGCAGTTCGTCGTGCGTACCTCGGGCCACGATCACGCCGTCGTTCACGACGAGGATCTGGTCGGCCGATCGGATGGTCGAGATGCGCTGCGCGACGATGATCACGGTCGCTCCCCGCGTGGCCTCGAACAGGGCCTGCCGCAGTCGTGCATCGGTCGCGACGTCGAGCGCCGAGAATGAGTCGTCGAACAGGTAGACCTGCGGGTCGGCGACGAGCGCCCGAGCGATGCAGAGACGTTGTCGCTGGCCGCCCGACACATTCGTGCCTCCCTGCGAGATGGGATCGTCGAGACCCTTCTCTTTGGCTCTCACGAAGTCTTCGCCCTGGGCGACCCGCAGGGCCTGCCACAGCTCGTCGTCGCTCGCGTCAGGCCGCCCGAATCGCAGGTTGGATGCGATGGTGCCCGAGAACAGGTAGGGCTTCTGCGGCACGAGGCCGACGAGGTGGGCGATCTGGCGGCGGTCGAGGTTGGCGACGCGAACGCCGTCGATGGTGATGCTGCCTGACTGCGCGTCGTACAGGCGCGGGATCAGGTTGAGCATCGTGGTCTTGCCGGCTCCCGTGGAGCCGACGATCGCCGTGGTCTTGCCCGGCTCGGCGACGAAGGAGACACGATCGAGCACGGGGCGCTCGGCTCCCGGGTACCCGAACGTGACGTCGCTGAACTCGACACGGCCGACGGTGGGAACGACCGGCGCCGGCCGAGAAGGCACAGCCATGCTCGGGTCGGTCGAGAGGACTTCGGTGATGCGCTCGGCGCAGACGACGGCTCGGGGGATCATCATGACCATGAAGACACCCATCATGACGGCGGTGAGAATCTGCAGCAGATATTGGAGGAATGCGGTGAGCGACCCCACCTGGATGTCGCCCGCGTCGACCCGCTGCCCGCCGAACCACAGCACGGCGGCGGTGGCGAGGTGCAGGATCATCATGATGACCGGGAACATCAGCACGAAGATGTTGCCGACCTTGATCGAGACCACGGTGATGGCCTCGTTGGCGCGCTGATAGCGCTCGGACTCGAACGGCTCGCGCACGAAGGCCCGCACCACACGGATGCCCATGATCTGCTCGCGCAGCACGCTGTTGATTCCGTCGATGCGGTCTTGCATCAGACGGAACAGGGGGAGGAGGAGGAAGACGAGGAACCCGACGATGATGAAGAGCAGAGGCACCGAGACCCAGACGAGCCACGAGAGGCCAGCGTCTTCGCGCAGCGCGAAGATGATTCCTCCGATGCACATGATGGGCGTCGAGACCATGAAGTTGAGCATCATCAGCACCAGCATCTGCACCTGCTGCACGTCGTTGGTGCCGCGGGTGATGAGGGTGGCGGTGCCGAATTTCGCCACGTCGATGGCTCCGAGGGAATCGACCTTGCGGTAGATCTCGCGCCGCAGATCGCGGCCGACCGCCATGGCCGTTCGCGCGCCGAAGTAGATGCCCGCGATGGCGGTGACCACCTGAACGAGGCAGGCGACGATCATGGTCATTCCGGTCGACCAGATGAAGTCGGTGTCGCCCGTCGAGACGCCCTTGTCGATGATCTGTGCGTTGAGGCTGGGCAGATAGAGCGCCGCGAGCGTGGAGATGAACTGGAAGACGACGACCGCCACGACCCATGCCGTGTAGGGCTTGAGGTGGTGGAGGACCAGGCGGACGAGTTGCACGGGGGTTCCTCACGATGACGACAGGAGCGAAGGCGGTGTGCGCCAATCGTAGGAGGCACCGGTGACGCTCGATGAGAACCGTATTCCTAGTTGGAACAATTCACAAGAGTGTCATGGTCACAGCACGATGACGACCGCGGTCAGCGCCCAGAATGCGGCGATGAAGATCCAGTCTCGCGCGCGGAACGCGATCGTATAGCGCTCCGTTCGGGTCGGATACGCGCCGAATGCGCGCGAGTCCATGGCCAGCGCCACACGCTCCGCGTGCCTGATCGCCCCCGCCAGCAGCGGAACGACGTAGCCGGCCGTTCGGGCGACCGCCGCGATCGGGCCTCGCCCATCCGAGATACCCCGAACCCGATGCGCCTGCCTGATCACGTCGAGCTCGTGGCCGAAGCGCGGCACGAAGCGGAACGCGGCGAGAGCCGTGTAGCCGAGACGATAGGGCACGCGGAGCTGCTGCACGAGAGAGCGCACCAGGTCGGGACCGGTCGATGTCAATCCGCCGACGAGCGCGAGCAGCACGATCGCCGCCAGTCGAAGGGCCGTGGCCAGGCCGATGAGCCAGGCGCCGCTCGTGAAGCGCACCGGCCCGGCCTCGATGAGCACGGGGGAGTCGCCGACCAGCGAAGGATCCGCCCAGATACCGAAGCTCACCGACATGACAACGATGATCAGGGGGATGCCCGCCACGAGCAGCAGCACCGTTCGAGCCCGCAGATGCGCCCCGATCAGGAGCATCAGCAGGGTGACGACACAGAAGAGCAGGGGCGTCGCGATGTCGCGGGCGAAGAGGAGTAGAGCCATTGCGGGCAGGGGCGCCGCGATCTTGGACAGGGGATTGAGGCGATGCAGAAAGCGCACGGGCCCGTAGTCGCGCGGCGCCGCGTAGGGATCGGCCTTCTGGCGCGTCACGGATGCGCTCGCCGCCGTCACGACGGCGCTCCGGCGGGCAGGTCGCCGAGCCGAGTCACGGCTCGCCACTCCGGATGACGCGCGACCTCGCGGAATGCGCGCGCGAGCGGCGGCGTGCGCAACCCGGCCGTCTCGAGCGCGTCTGAGGCCAGCACCGCCGCCGTGGGTCCGAAAGCCGCGACCCGGCCCGAGTCGAGAACAAGAATGTGGCTACTGTGCTCGGCGACCAGCTGAAGATCGTGGGTGACGACCAGCACCGTCGTGCCCTCCGCGTTGAGCGCGTCGAGCAGCACCAGCAGTTCTGCCGCCCGTGCACGGTCTTGGCCGAACGTGGGTTCGTCGAGGGCGAGCAGGGGTGCACCGTCGATGAGGGCCGTGCCCACCGAGAGTCGTCTCTTCTGGCCGCCCGACAAGAGAAAGGGGTGCTCGTCGCGCAGCTCCTGCAGCCCGAAGCGGTCGAGCATATTCGACACACGCGTCTCGATGTCTGCGGCGGGTACGGCCTGCAGCTGCGGTCCGTGCGCGAGTTCCTCGGCCACGGTCGCCTTGATGAACTGGTGCTCCGGGTTCTGGAAGACGAAGCCGATGGTGCGTGCGAGCGTTCGGGCGTCGGCCTTGGCGGGGTCGACTCCGAGAACGCGGATGCGCCCGGCCGGAGCGCGGATCACTCCGGCTATCGCCTGCAGCAGCGAGGTCTTGCCTGCGCCGTTCGTGCCGACGATCGCCACGAACGAGCCGCGCTCGATCCTGAGATCGATCCCGTTCAGGATGCGGGTGCGCCCGCGGTCGAGATCGAGTGCGGTCACGAGCACGGCCGGCTCGTCGTCGTCGGCACGGTGTGACGAGCCGGCCATGGAACCCGGTACCGGCGCGGCCAACGTGGGCAGGGCATCCTGGGCATCGAGAGCGTCTGTCAGCTCGCGCGGCGTCAACGGCAGCGGGTCGATCGGCACTCCGGCATCGCGCAGGCGCAGCGCCGCGAGCAGCGCCACGGGCAGCCAGACGCCGAGCCGGAGGAGTTCGTCGACCCGGTCGAGGAGGATCTGCCTGGTCGGGCCCTCCATGGCCAGTCGACCCTGTGCGTCGAGCACGATGACGCGGTCGACGAGATCGATGGCGGCGTCGAGGTTGTGTTCGACGAGCACGATCGCGTGCTCGCCGGTCTCGACCAGACGACGCAGAACCGCATAGACCTCCTCGATTCCGGCCGGGTCGAGGTTGGCCGTCGGTTCGTCGAGAACGAGAATGGGCGTCTTCATGGCGAGAGCGCACGCGATCGCGAGACGTTGCCGGCCGCCGCCCGACAGGAGGTCGGGGTTGTCGCCCCTGCGCTCCCACAGGCCCACCTGGCGCAGGCTCTCTTCCGCGCGCGCGAGGACCTCGTCGCGGTCGACGAGCAGATTCTCGGGGCCGAACGCCACCTCGTCGAGCAGCGTGCCCGTGACCATCTGCGAGTCGGGGTCTTGGAAGACCATCGCGACCCGCTCGCTGAGACGCGCGACCGTCTCGTCGGCGGTGCGCATCCCGCCCACCGTCACGGTGCCCGCGAGCTCGGCGGGAACCGCGTGGGGCACCAGACCATTCAGGGCTAGGGAGAGGGTCGACTTGCCGCAGCCCGAGGGCCCGAGCAGAAGCACGACCTCTCCGGGCGCGACATCGAAGGTCACGTCCGACGGTGTCGCCGCCGCGCGACCCTCGTGCCGGATCGACACGGACTGCACCCGCACGATCGGAGCGGTCGCCTCGTCGGTCGTCGGCTCCGGGTGGCCGACGCGGTCGTCGGTCACGCTGCGGGAGTAACGCGTGCGCGCTCTGCTCGCAGGCCGCGCGCCACGCCCGTGCGCACGAGGGCCGCGCCCAGCAGCACCGCGATCGCCGTGAAGACGACCGGGGCGACGAAGTACCCGGTCATGAGAATCGTTCCGGAGGAGGCGTCGAGGGCGTCTTTCGCAAGGGTGCGGTACATGCCGGCGGCGCAGACGACTCCGGCCACGATGCCGCCCACGATGAAGAGCCAGGTGTTCCACCGGCGGTACCTCGTGACGAGAAACGGCAGCTCTTGGAAAGCGCCGATGGCGATGGCGATGAGCGTCGCCCAGAAACCGATCGGCTGAAGCGGGGCGGTGACGAGCCCGGCGACGGCCGCGGTGAGAAGGGCGACTCCGCCGCGCCTGATCACGTACTGGGCCACGACACCGGGAAGGAAGTAGACGCCGATCGTGAACCCGTAGAAGAGAGGAGCGAGTGCTGCGACGGTGCCGCCTATCCACGCGTTGATCGCGAAGACGAGCCCCCCGGCGACACCGATAGCGGCGCACGTCAGGAGCAGTCGAGTGCTCACGTTTCTCATCAGACCTCCACACGCCAGTTTAGGGCAGGGTAACCAAACTAACCGGCGATCCGGACCTGCCTCAGGCGAGCGACAGCATGCCCGCCGCGGCGAGCGCCAGAACGAGCCCGACGACCTGCAGGGGAGCTATGCGTTCCTTGAGCACGATCGCGGCCAGCACGATCGTGCCCGCCGGGTAGAGCGCGACGAGCACGGACATCACGGAGAGTTCTCCGAGTCGGAGCCCGGTCAGAATCAGACCGTTGGCGGCCGCATCGGCGACACCGCACGCCAGGGCGAGCAGAACCGCGGTGCGAACACCGGCCCTCGCAGTCCCGTCGGATGCGGCGGTCTGCCGAGCCGGCGCATCCGATCGCCGCCGCGCGACGATCAGGGTCGTCAGCACGATCACGACCATGATGGCGCCGTTCACGGCTCTGTTGAAGAAAAGGGGTACGAGTCCGGAGTCGGCGGGTGCGACGTCGATGGCGATCAGGAACACACCGATCATCGCGCCGGATCCGATGGCCATGAGAACGCCGCGGAGGCTCGGCCGAACGGCCCCCTTCTCGGGAACGAAGCCCACGAGCACAACGGCGACGAGTGCGAGAGCGATCGCCATGTAGCCGATGGGCCCGAGCGCATCACCGCGAGCCAGCCCGACAGACAGCGGAACGACGGCTGACACGACCGCGGTCAGGGGCGAGAGGATGCTCATTGGCCCGATTGCGAGACAGGCGTAGAGCAACGAGATGCCGATTGCTCCGGAGACTCCCGAGATGCCTCCCCAGAGGGCGGCCTCGGCCGACCAGGCGCCGCCGACGAGCGGGTAGGCGGCGAGCAGCACGGCGAGCCCCGAGAACGCCGCGATGCCGGTGACGGCGAAGGGCGAGACGCGTTTGGAGGCCAGGCCGCCAAGGAAGTCGGCTGCGCCGTAGACGAACGCGCCGACCAGTCCGAACGCTGTGACGAGCATGGATATCGAGCCTACCCGCGTCGCAGAGTGCGCTCGCGGGGTCGGGGTCGGAGAGCCCCGGTAAACTTCGGAGCGTGACGTGGAACGCAGACATCCCTTGGGACCCGGAGGCTGAACCGCCACCACTCGACGAAGAGCCGCCCTACGATCCCTACTATGACGAAGGCCCGGCACCTGCCCTTCGACAGGCTCACGGAACGCGGGCTCAGGCAGCGGCGACCGAGGCGGCCGACGTCGCCGTCGCCACTCCGGAGACGGCGGTCGAGGCCCTGCAGCGGGTCTTCGGGTACGAGACGTTCCGCGGCGACCAGGCGGCGATCATCCAGAACGTCATCGATGGCGGCGACACTGTCGTGCTCATGCCGACCGGCGGTGGCAAGTCGCTGTGCTACCAGATTCCCTCGCTCGTTCGTCGGGGTACCGGCATCGTCATCTCGCCCCTGATCGCACTGATGCAGGACCAGGTCGACGCACTCACCGCGGTCGGCGTTCGCGCCGCCTTTCTCAACTCCACTCAGGATGCCGCAGAGCGGGCGCGCGTCGAGAATGCCTACCTCGGCGGGCAGCTCGACCTGCTCTACGTGGCGCCGGAGCGCCTGTCGAACGAGGCGACGAAGCGGTTTCTCGCCCAGGGGGAGATCGCGCTCTTCGCCATCGACGAGGCGCACTGCGTGTCGCAATGGGGGCACGACTTCAGGCCCGACTACCTCGCCCTCTCCGAGCTGGCCGAGCGCTGGCCCGACGTTCCCCGCATCGCGCTCACGGCCACGGCGACCGAGACCACGCACGCCGAGATCACCGAGCGCCTCGGAATGCAGCAGGCCAAGCACTTCGTCGCCAGCTTCGACCGGCCGAACATCCGCTACCGCATCGAGAACAAGGGCGAGGTGCGCAAGCAGCTGCTCTCGCTCATCAAGGGCGAGCACCCCACCGACTCGGGCATCGTCTATGCGCTCTCGCGCAACACCGTCGAGAAGACGGCACAGTTCCTAGCCGACAACGGCCTCAAGGCATTGCCGTATCACGCGGGCCTCGACTCGCGACTCCGGGCGGCCACCCAGTCACGCTTCCTGCGAGAAGACGGCATCATCATCGTCGCCACCATCGCGTTCGGTATGGGCATCGACAAGCCCGACGTGCGCTTCGTCGCCCACGTCGACCTTCCCAAGTCTGTCGAGGGCTACTACCAAGAGACGGGCCGAGCGGGTCGCGACGGACTGCCCTCGACGGCCTGGCTCGCCTACGGGCTTCAAGACGTCGTGCAGCAGCGCCGCATGATCGACGAGTCTCCCGGTGATCTCGCCCACCGCCGAAGGCTGTCGGCCCACCTCGACGCGATGCTCGCCCTCTGCGAGACGGTGCACTGTCGTCGGGTCAACCTGCTGGGCTACTTCGGGCAGCAGTCCACTCCGTGCGGCAACTGCGACACCTGCCTCGAGCCGCCCGAATCGTGGGACGGCACTGTCGCAGCGCAGAAACTCCTCTCGACGGTCGTGCGCCTGCAGCGCGAACGCAATCAGCGATTCGGCGCAGGTCAGCTCATCGACATCCTGCGAGGCAAGGTCACCGACAGGGTCACGCAACTGAACCATCAGAGCCTCTCCACCTGGGGTCTCGGACAGGATCTCAGCGACCAGCAGTGGCGCGGAGTGGTTCGCCAACTCCTTGCCCAGGGCCTGCTCGCCGTGAACGACGACGGCTATGGAACCCTGGTGATCACCGAGGCGAGCGGCGAGGTGCTCGCGGGCCGTCATCCGGTGTCGATGCGCCGGGAAGCCGAACGGGCCGCTCGAAGCGTGCGCTCGTCAGGTTCGTCGAAGTCGAAGGCGGCCACCGCCGAGCTGGCACCGGCCGACCAGGAGTTGTTCGAGAAGCTGCGCGCCTGGCGCGCGGGCGAGGCTCGCGAACAGGGCGTTCCGGCCTACATCGTGTTCGGCGACGCCACGCTGCGGGCCGTCGCCAGCGCGCGCCCCAGCACGCTCGACCAGGCGGGATCCATCAGCGGAATCGGCGAGGCCAAGCTCCAGAAGTATGGAGCCGCGCTGCTCGAGGTTGTCGCGAGCGACGCCATATCCTGATCCGAGCATAGATACAGGTCGTATCGCAGAACATTCCCGTGGGGCTATGAGCGCCCTGCGAGACTGGACGGATGATCACCCTCCTCAGCCGTGCTTTCCTCGCTCCTGTAGCGCGAGCGGTGTACCGGCCCACGGTGATCGGTCGAGACAACGTGCCTCGAACCGGCCGCGTCCTACTCGCGAGCAACCACCTCAGCTTCATCGACAGCGTCGTTCTGACCCTGGTCGCTCCACGTAACGTCTCGTTCCTCGCCAAATCCGACTACTTCACCGGCGAAGGCGCAAAGGGATGGCTCGCGAGGTCGTTCTTCTCTGCCATCGGCGCGGTTCCGGTCGATCGCGGTGCCGGCCAGGCCGCACAAGACGCTCTGGATGCGGGACTCGCGATCCTCGAGCGAGACGAGGCCTTCGCGATCTATCCCGAAGGGACCCGCTCTCGGGACGGTCGGATCTACAAGGGCCGAACCGGCGCTGCCTGGCTCGCCATGAGCTCCGACAGCCTCATCGTGCCTGTCGCGCTGATCGGTACCGAGAAGCTGCAGCCTGTCGGTTCGAAGATTCCCCGGGTGCACAAAGTGTCGGTCGAGTTCGGTCGTCCCATCGACGCGTCGGAGTACGGGCAGGCGAATGCGGCGCGCGCGAGGCGCAAGCTGACCGACGTGCTGATGGAGGACATCCAGCGAATGTCGGGCCAGGAATCGGCCGGCGTGTACAACGAGGTTCCCGCCGTGTCGGCCATCGAGAAAGTCAAGCGCGCACTCGGGCGCAACAGACCCTCCTAAGGTGGGGTGAGCGCGCCGAAACGACAAGACGGGGAACCGAATGTTCAACCTCAAGAGACGCCGTACCGCAGCGGTACAGCAGCCCCAGTCCGACATCGTCGTTCCCGGAAGCACGGCGCTTCCGCCTGTGCGGATCAACGCGTTCCGCATCGGCCTGGTCGGCGGGCTCGGAGTGCTCGTCTCGATCCTCATCGGCGGCGTCATCGGGCAGCTCACCACGGTTCTGATCTACGTGGGCGTCGCGCTCTTCCTGGCGCTGGGCCTCGATCCCCTCGTGTCGTGGCTCGAGAGGAAGCTCCCTCGCTGGGCTGCGATCCTGGTGGTGTTCGCCGGCGTCATTCTGGCCTTCGCCGGGCTCCTCCTCACGATCATTCCCGTGATCGTGGAGCAGATCTCGAATCTCATCGCCAACTTTCCCGACATCGTCAACCGCGTCGTCGACAGCGACTTCGTGAAGACGACGGAACGGCAGCTCTCCGGCGTCGTCGACTTCGACTCGGTCGCCAAGAGCGTGACCGATTTCGTGAGCGATCCGAACAACTTCGTGAACCTGGGCGGCGGCATCCTGGCCGTGGGTGCTGGCGTGGCGAGCGGCGTGACGGGCGCGGTTGTCGTTCTCATCCTGACGCTGTACTTCCTCGCGTCGCTGCGCTCGATCAAGCGCGTCACCTACCGTTTCGTTCCGTCCAGCAAGCGTGCGGGCTTCATCGACGTGTCCGAGGACATCACCTCGGCCGTCGGCCGCTACGTCGTCGGGCAGGTGTCGCTCGCTGCGGTCAACGGCGTGCTGAGCGCGATCTTCCTGTGGATCATCGGCGCCCCGCAATTCGTGCTCCTCGCCTTCATCGCGTTCCTGTTCTCGCTCGTTCCCCTCGTCGGAACGCTCACTGGCTCGATCATCATCGTTCTGACGTGCCTCTTCGCCTCGCCGTTGACCGCTCTCGTCGCCCTCATCTGGTACCTGGTCTACATGCAGGTCGAGGCGTACTTCTTGAGTCCGCGCATCATGAACCGAGCCGTCTCGGTACCTGGGGCGGTGGTCGTGATCGCCGCGGTCGCCGGCGGAACCCTGGGCGGAATCCTCGGTGCGCTCGTTGCGATCCCGGTCGCGGCGTCGACGATCATCATCATCCAGAAGATCGTGTTCCCGAGGCAGGAACAGAAGTAACGGCCGTCTCGGGGCAGGTTAGTGTGGCGCAATGACTTCCGCTGAGACCGATCAGGCTCGCACGCGTCGACAGTGGGGTAAGAGAGGCAGCTTCTGGGCCGCGGCCATCGTGCTGGCTCTCTGCCTCTGGGCCAGCGGGGCGCCGTCGACCCTCTATCCGAGCTACGCCGCGGAGTGGGATCTCTCTCCCGTGGTGACGACGTCGATCTTCGGCACCTACCCCGTCGCACTCCTGCTTGTGCTGCTTCTCGCGGGCGGCATCTCCGACACCATCGGTCGGCGCCGAGCGATGCTCGTCGGCGTCGGGCTGATCGTCGCATCCGCGTTCGTCTTCGCGATTGCGCCGAATGTGGGCTTTCTCTTCGCGGGGAGGGTGCTGCAGGGCGTGGGAACCGGATTCGCGCTCGGCGCGGCCAGCGCGGCGCTCGTCGAGAACAACCTCTCGAGCAACCCGCGCTTCGCCTCGGTGCTCACGACCGTGTCGACATCGACCGGCCTCACCTTGGTGCTTTTCGTGAGCGGCGGCCTCGCACAGTACGCGCCGTGGCCCCTCCAGTTGAGCTTCTGGGTGCTCTTCGTTCTCGCTGGCCTCTCGTTCGCCGTGGTGTGGTTCATGCGGCGCGACAATCCGGCCCGTGTAGTCGGCTCCGACGGGCGGCCCGCCCGGTGGAAGCCGTCGGGCGTCCACGTGCCCCGCTCCCTGTTGCGCACCTTCATCGCGTCGACCCTCGGCGTCACCGTGGCCTACAGCATCGGCGCGATCTTCCTGTCTCTCGGCGCATCGATGGCGCGAGATCTCACCGGCACCACGAACCTGTTGATCGTCGGCGCTCTGCTCGCCATATCGTCGGTGGTGATCGGAGTGACCGCGCTCCTGTTGCAGAGGGTTCCGGCACATGTGTCGCTCGTCGTCGGTGCCGTCATCAGCATCGCCGGCCTCGGCGTGATGGAGCTCACAGCGGCCCAGGGGTCGATCCTGCTCTTCGTCGTGTGGTGCGTCGTGGGCGGTGTGGGGTATTCCTTCGTCTTCACCGGCGGTCTGACTCTGCTGAACCGCACTGCGCTTCCCGAGCATCGCGGCGGAACCCTCTCGCTGCTCTACCTCTTCTCCTATCTGCTGCAGGCGATCACAGCCGTCGTTGCGGGCGCCCTCGCCACGGCCTCGGGCCTCAACGTCGCCATCGACCTCGTGGCGCCCGGCGTCGCCGTACTCTGCCTGGCCCTCATCGTCGCGACCTCGGTGGATGCCGCGGCGCGGCGACGCGAGGCCCGTCGCGTCGAGGCCTCGCTCGCCTGATCCACCGCCCCGGCGTTGTGGAGGAACGCCTGTCTATTCCGGGTTCGTCTGTAGACATCATCAACGCGACGCCTCGGTCGGCGAGGGCTCGTTGTAGGGCACGGACGGTGAATTTTCGTGGTCACGCGCCCGCTCGTAGCGTGGATGAAGATTTGCTGACAGCGCACGGAAGAGGCCAATGATGGTGGACGCGGTGAAGAACCAGACGAACAGCGACAGCTCGACACAGCTCGCAGACCGGATCGAAGAGAGCGAGAATCTCGACGAGACGACGGGCAGCATGACGATCGACAAGTCGGATTCTCGTATCGACACGGCCGCGCTCGGCCAGTACCTGCTGGGCACCTGGGCCGGCGCGCGCATCGCCGCTCGCGCGCTCACCGCTCGAAAAGAGATGCAACGCGTCGACGGACAGACACTCGCGGATCACCGAGCCACCGTATTCCACCAGCTCGAGCTGCTCGTCGAGCACGGAGGAGTGCTGAAGGCCTTTCCGAAGAGCCTCGGCGGCGAAGACGATCACGGCGGCAACATCGCCGGCTTCGAGGAGCTCGTCACGGCCGATCCCTCCTTGCAGATCAAGTCCGGTGTGCAGTGGGGCCTCTTCGGTGCGGCGGTGCTTCACCTGGGCACGGAGTATCACCACGAGAAGTTCCTTCCTCCCATCATGAGTCTCGAGGTTCCCGGCGCTTTCGCGATGACGGAGACCGGCCACGGCTCCGACGTGGCCGCCATCGCCACGACCGCGACCTTCGACGTGGGGAGCCAGGAGTTCGTGATCGATACTCCGTTCCGCGGTGCCTGGAAGGACTACCTCGGCAACGCCGCCGTGCACGGAACCGCGGCGGTGCTGTTCGCCCAGCTCATCACCGAGGGCATCAACCACGGGGTGCACGCCTTCTACGTGCCGCTGCGCGATTCCGACGGGCAGTTCCTGCCCGGTGTCGGCGGCGAAGACGACGGGCTCAAGGGTGGCCTGAACGGCATCGACAACGGTCGACTCCACTTCTCCGGCGTGCGGATCCCGCGCGAGAACCTGCTCAACCGTTACGGCAATGTCGACGTCGACGGCACGTATTCCTCGCCCATCCAGAGCCCCGGCCGCCGCTTCTTCACCATGCTCGGCACCCTGGTGCAGGGCAGGGTCTCGCTCGACGGCGCCTCGGTGGCGGCGGCGAAGGTGGCCCTCGCGATCGCTGTTCGCTACGGCAACGAGCGTCGTCAGTTCACCGCCGGCAGCGACACCGACGAAGAAGTGATCCTCGACTACCAGGTGCACCAGCGCCGACTGATTCCCCTGATCGCCACGACCTATGCGGCGAGCTTCGCGCACGAGCAGCTGCTCACCAAGTTCGACGGGGTCTTCTCGGGTGCCACAGACACGGATGCCGATCGGCAAGACCTAGAGACCCTCGCCGCCGCGCTCAAGCCGCTCTCGACATGGCACGCTCTAGACACTCTGCAGGAGACGCGCGAGGCGTGCGGCGGTGCCGGGTTCCTTGCCGAGAACCGCCTCGTGGGACTGCGAGCCGATCTCGACGTGTACGCCACATTCGAGGGCGACAACCACGTGCTTCTGCAGCTCGTGGCCAAGCGTCTGCTCACCGACTACAGCCGACGCTTCGCCAAGGCCGACGTCGGGGTGCTCGCTCGCTACGTCGTCGAGCAGGCGACGGATCGCACCGTCAGCGGCACGGGTCTGCGCACCCTCGCCCAGAACCTGTCGGATCGAGGATCGGTTGCTCGAAGCGTAGAGCAGCTGCGCGAAACCGGCGCCCAGCGCGCCCTGCTGACCGACCGCGTCGAGGCCATGGTCGCTGAGGTGGCGGGCAGGCTGCGCCCGGGAACGAAGGCCTCGAAGCAAGTCGCCGCTGATCTCTTCAACGCGAATCAGAGCGCGGTCATCGATGCGGCCCGGGCCCACGCAGAACTGCTGCAGTGGGAGGCGTTCACCGACGCGCTCGACCACATCGACGACGAGGGCACCCGCGTGGTGCTCACCTGGGTACGCGACCTGTTCGGCCTCGGCCTCGTCGAGAAGCACCTGGCGTGGTACCTCATCAACGGCCGCCTGTCGCCGAAGCGTGCGCAGGCCGTCACGGCCTACATCGATCGCCTGATCGCGCGGCTCCGGCCGCACGCCCAGGACCTGGTGGATGCCTTCGGCTACGGCCCCGAGCACATCCGCGCGTCGATCGCGACGGGCGCCGAGGCGACTCGTCAGAAAGAGGCACGCGACTACTACGCCGAGCAGCGCGCGTCGGGCGAAGCTCCCATCGACGAGAAGGCACTGTCGAAGAAGCAGAAGGAGCGCATCTAGCACCGTGCACCGAGACCGCTGAGCCCCCGGGTGGTACCCGGGTACGACGCGCTCCGATCAAGACCCTCCCGCCGGGCGATTCGCTTGTCTTCGCCGACTTCTACTGTCGAAGAAGTGGGGGAGGGTCGGCCTCCTCCACGTCAACTTCACAGACGTGAATCGACAGGAGATCGACATGATCGAAGCACAGTCCCTCACGAAGCGCTACGGCCAACGAGTCGCCGTAGACGACGTGACCTTCACCGTGCGGCCGGGCAAGGTCACGGGCCTGCTGGGTCCGAACGGTGCGGGCAAGTCCACCACGATGCGCATGATCGTGGGGCTCGACCGGCCCACGGCGGGAAGTGTCCGTGTGAACGGCCACTTCTACGCCGAGCACTCCGCACCTCTGCACGAGGTCGGAGCTCTGCTCGACGCGAAGGCCATCCACTCGGGTCGTTCGGCCTACAACCACCTCCTCGCCCTCGGCGCCACGCACGGCATCGGAGCGGCTCGAGTGCGCGAGGTCATCGACCTGACCGGCCTGCAGGCCGTGGCCGGCAAGCGCGTCGGCGGGTTCTCGCTCGGTATGGGGCAGCGCCTCGGCATCGCGGCCGCCCTCCTCGGCGACCCGCAGACCCTGATCCTCGACGAGCCCATCAATGGCCTCGACCCCGAGGGCGTTCTCTGGGTGCGCGGGCTCCTCAAGCACCTAGCGTCTGAGGGCCGCACCATTCTGCTCTCCAGCCACCTCATGAGCGAGATGGCGATGACCGCAGATCACATCATCGTGTTCGGTCGGGGCCGCGTCATCGCGGATGCCCCGGTGGCCGACATCGTCGGACAGGGCGCGGTCACCTCGGTGCGCGTCTCGAGCCCGCAGGCGGCAGAGCTCGCCCGGCTGCTCGCCGCCCCGGATGTTCAGATCACCAGCGCGAGCGGCTCGACGCTTGACGTGGCCGGCGTCTCCGCCGCGACCGTCGGCGGCATCGCCGCATCCAACGGTCTGGTCCTGCACGAGCTGACCACCGTCACCGGCTCTCTCGAAGAGGCCTACCTTCGTCTGACCGCAGACGAAGTCGAATATCACACGCAGTCCGTCACCCCGGAGGTTGTCCGATGAGTACCCTTGCCCAACCCAGTCTCGCCCGTTCGAGTCACATCGACGCGTCGAACCGGGGCCTCAGCGCCACCGGCATTCTGCGCAGCGAGTGGATCAAGTTGCGGAGCCTCCGCTCCACCTGGTGGTCTTTCGGGATCATCCTCGCCATCCAGGTCGGCATGGCGGTGCTGTTCGCACTCACCGCCGACGGTCGTTTCGGCCAGGTATCCGGTGAGGCCGCCACGGATGCGGCGGTCACCGTCTCGACCGTCGGTCTCGTTTTCGGTCAGCTGGTGATCGCCGTGCTGGGCGTGCTGGTGATCAGCGGTGAGTACGCGACCGGGCAGATCCGCTCGTCGTTCATGGCCGTGCCGAGCCGCCTGCCGGTGCTCGCCGCCAAGGCCATCGTCTTCTCGATCGCCACGTTCGTGGTCACGCTCGTGGGCATCGTCGCGAGCTACCTCGTGACGATACCGATCCTCGGCGGCGTGGGCGTGCAGGCCGACCCGTTCGACGGCGCGCTGTGGCTGCACTTCGTCGGTGCCGCCGGCTTCCTGGTGCTGATCGGCCTCATCTCGCTCGGCATCGGGGCCACGCTGCGCTCCACCCCGGGTGGCATCGCGGCGAGCCTCGGACTGCTGCTCGTGGCACCCACGATCCTCTCGGTGATCCCCGCGCCGTGGGCCAACAGCATGGCCGAGTGGACACCCAGCTCCGCAGGGCAGGGCCTTTACTACTGGGGCGGCATCTTCGAACCCTGGCAGGCGCTGCTCGTTATGCTCGGATGGGTCGCCGTTCTGCTCACTGCCGCGGCTGTTCTGATGAAGCGAAGGGACGCGTAGCTCTCGTGTCGACCGATCCAGCCCCGGTGCCCCAGGCCCAGGCTGGATCGTCGCGCGTTCTGCGCCCCAAGAGGGGCGAAGACTACGACCCTCAGAGACTCGGCCTGCCGAAGCCTCCCGGATTCATCCGCACGTTCTTCCGTCGCAACCCGTGGATCATCGACTCGGTTCTGATGGGCCTGTTCTACTACGCGTCGCTCGGCTCGGTCATCTCGTCGGCGACCGGCTCCGTGCCGATCGCCGTCGTGCTGCTGTCGGGCATCCTCTCTCTCGGCACGACAGCGGCCATCCTGTTCCGCCGCTTCATTCCGCGCATCCTCGCGGGCATCTCGAGCGTGCTTCTGCTGGCGATCTTCCCCGGCAACACGGGTTCGTCGGTCGGCATCATCGCGATGGTCATCGCGCTCTACGCGCTCGCGGTCTATCGATCGGCGAGATCTGCCTGGTTGTGGACGATCATCGGAACGGCCGCCGCCACACTCGGCGCGCTCTCAGCGGGCCTCCTCGACGTGGCGGTGGGGCTGGTGGCCTTCCTCGGCTACGGCATGGTCTTCGTGATCGCGACGCTCATCGGCATCAGTGTCGGCAACAGGGCGCGGTACATGGATGCGCTGTTCGCCCGCGCAGCCCAGCTGGCCCGCGAGCGAGACCAGCAGGCGCAACTCGCCACGGCATCCGAACGGGCCCGCATCGCCCGCGAGATGCACGACATCGTCGCCCACAGTCTGACGGTGATGATCGCCCTGGCCGACGGCGCGACGCGCGCCGCGACCAGCGACCCGAGCCGGGCGATGGATGCGATGGCGCACGTCTCGGAGATCGGCCGCACGTCGCTCACCGACATGCGTCGGGTGCTCGGGGTGCTGACCGAAGCCTCCGGCGACGGCCCCGCCGACGATCCGACAGCCACGGGTGCGGTTCCTCTCGCGCCGCAGCCCACGTTCGACGAGCTGCGCCCCCTAATCGACTCGTATCGCGCCGCGGGACTCCCGATCACTCTGACCATCTCGGGCGCCGTTCCCGACGACTCCGCCACGCAGCTCACCGTCTTCCGGGTGGTTCAAGAGGCCCTGACGAATGCCCTGCGCTACTCGCGGACACCGTCGCGAGTCGAGGTCACGGTCGACTTCACGGATCCGGCGCTCAGCGAGGTGACGGTGCGTGACGACGGTTTCGGCGTCGCGACGGACTCGGCCGTGGTCTCGGTCGGCTCGGGTCGCGGGCTCATCGGCATGCGCGAGCGCGTCGCGCTCTACGGAGGCACCGTCGAAGCCGGCGCCGTCGAGCCCCGGGGATGGCGCGTGCACGCGATGATTCCCACGGCAGCCGACCCTTCAGATCATTCATCCCGATAAGAAAGCACCCCGCTATGAGTCTCGCCCCCGATCCCACCGGCTCCGTCGAACACCCGGCCGTGCGCATCCTGCTCGTCGACGATCAGGCCTTGCTACGCGTGGGCATGCGCATGGTGCTCGAGTCGGAGCCGGGCTTCGAGGTCGTCGGCGAGGCGGGCGACGGCCGAGACGCGGTGCGACAGGCCCGGGCCCTGCGACCTGACGTGATCCTCATGGATGTGCGCATGCCCGTTCTCGACGGCATCGAGGCGACGCGCGAGATCGTGCGTGAGCAGGCGGCCAGTCGCATCATCATCCTCACCACCTTCGACCTCGACGAGTACGCGTTCGCCGGCCTGCGCGCCGGCGCCAGCGGATTCCTGCTGAAAGACGCGAGACCGACCGAGCTGGTCACCGCCATCCGGGCCGTTGCGTCGGGTGACGCCGCCGTCTCGGCGCGCATCACCCGTGAGCTGCTCACGATGTTCGGCGACAGCCTTCCGGATGCGTCGGGCGGGCCCTCGCAGACGGCCTCGGCTGCGCGGCTGGCCGTGCTCACGGAGCGCGAACTCGAGGTGCTCACTGCCATCGGAGAGGGCCTGTCGAACATGGAGATCGCCGCGAGATTCGTGCTGTCGGAATCGACGGTGAAGACCCACGTGGGTCGCATTCTGCAGAAGCTCGAGCTGCGCGACCGCGTGCACGCCGTGATCCTCGCCTACGACACGGGGCTCGTGGGACGCTGACGCGGTCTCCTAAAATCGGTGCATGCGCACTCTCTACCCTGACATCGAGCCCTTCGACTCCGGCCTGCTCGACGTCGGAGACGGCCAGTCGATCTACTGGGAGACGTCGGGCAACCCCGACGGCAAGCCCGTCGTGTTCCTGCACGGCGGACCGGGCGCCGGATCGGGTCCCGCGCATCGTCGGCTGTTCGATCCGAGCCGCTACCTGATCGTCGTTCTCGACCAGCGCGGCTGCGGGCGCAGCCTGCCGCACGCCAGCGAGCCAGGCTTCGATCTGGCGACGAACACCACCTGGCATCTCGTGGCCGACCTCGAACTGCTGCGCGAGCACCTCGGCGTCGCCCGCTGGCAGGTGTTCGGCGGTTCGTGGGGCAGCACCCTCGCGCTCGCCTACGCCGAGACGCATCCCGATCGTGTGAGCGAACTCGTGCTGCGCGGCATCTTCACCCTGCGCCGTTCGGAGCTCGCTTGGTTCTACGAGGGGGCCGGTGCCAACGAGGTGCTGCCCGACCTCTGGGGCGGATTCCTCGCCCCGGTGCCCGTCGACGAGCGCAGAGCGCTCATCCAGGCCTACCACCGGCTGCTCAACGACCCCGACCCGGCCGTGCATGGGCCGGCGGCCGTCGCGTGGGCGACGTGGGAGGCATCCGCCATCACCCTGCTGCCGCGGCCCGAACTCGTCGCGGCGTTCGCCGACCCCGTCTACGCGCTGGCGTTCGCGCGCATCGAGAATCACTACTTCGTGAACGAGGGCTGGATGGAGGACGGGCAGCTCATCGCGAATGCCTCGGTGCTGCGAGACATTCCCACGGTGATCGTGCAGGGTCGCTACGACCTCTGCACTCCCGCCGTCACGGCCTGGGATCTGCATGAGGCCCTGCCCGAGGCGGAGTTCCGACTGATTCCCGACGCCGGTCACGCGTTCGACGAGCCCGGCATCCTCGACGCGCTGATCGAGGCGACCGACCGCTTCGCCGCGAGCTAGCTAGGCGGTTTCGCCCTCGTCATCGCCCGGCTCGTCGTCGACGAACCCGCCGACGGCCAGCTGCAGCGCCCGAGAGAAGGCGTGCGCGCGGTCGGGTTCGACGACGTAGCGGATGCCTCCGGTCGCCACGCGCGTCTCTGTCAGCGCACCCGAGGTGGACAGCTCGCCGAGTACGGCGACCGTTCGCTCGGACGCGTACTCGTTCGACAGACGGTGCACCTCGGCCGAGAGCTCTTCGTCGTCGTCGCCGAACAGCCCCTCGTCGTCGGGGTCGTCGTGATCGGGCCGCGCGTCGTCGAACACCAGATTGAGCGCGTCGACCGATGCGCCGGGCAGCAGCTCGGGCGAGAGAGCCACGCAGAGTTGGCCGATGACCCGGATGGTGACCTCCGAGCCCAACTCGGTGTCGGCATCCAGCTCTTTGGTCAGCCACCACGTGAGGTAGTGGCGAACGAACGCCACTCGCAACTCGAGGGCCTCGGCTGCGTCGCCATCGACCCAGGGGCCGAAGCCAGAGCCTGCGCGCAGCGAGGGGCCGTCGAGTGCGATGATCTTCGACTCGGCCAGTGCGTACCACCAGGCCGAGAGTGGCTGCGAGTCCCACATGCTTGCTCCGGGAACCTGCCGCTGCGGCGGAAGACCCAGCAGTTCCTCGACAACGGGAATGTCGGCGGTGCGGAGCGCACCCGTCGCAGTGAGGGTCTTCCCCTCGCCGATCCACGCGAGGAAGCCGGGGATCGCGGCGATGACCGACCAGCGGTCGAGAGAGGCGAGCTGCGCCTCGACGGGGGCTGCCTCGACGGTCTCGAGACTCTCGACCAGCAGGGTGAAGAAGCCGGACGCGGCGCCGCCTTCGTCGCCGGTGAGCTCGTGGATGATCTCCGAGCTCTCTTCGAGCTCGGCCGTCGTACCTCTCCAGCGCTCGGTCTCGATCAAGAAGTCGAGCAGATGGTCGAGCACGTCGACGACCGACGCGCCCTCCCAGACGGGAGCGTCGAGTTCGGCGTCGTCGGCGTCATCGAAGTGATCGAGCAGGGCATCGAGAGTGTCGGGCACCGGATGCGCGAGGGTGCGTTTTCCGGGAAGGCCGGCGGTGATCGTGGTGAGCCTCGAGAACGAGGCGAGCATCGCGTCGGGAGTGGGGTGGTCGTCGAGCCCCTCCGCATGCGTTCGATACCACGACCCGAAGGCGAGTGTGAGGGCGGAGATCGCGGTGGGGGAGGTGCCGACGGAGCGGGAGACTCCGGTGCGCTTCTTGGCGCTGGATCGCTTCTTGCTCGTGGGCATGCGGGGCTCTCCATCGGTGCTCGGGGTGGGTCGTTCCATCGTAGGGCGGCCCGCCGAGTAGGGCGGCCGGTGAGGTCAGGCAGTCACGAGGGCTGCGATCGCCAAGCCGAGCACGATGACGAAGAACGGCATGGTGTACGCGTACACCCGACCTCGGCGGCGGTGGCTGAATGCGAGGGGAAGCGCGACGGCGAGAACGAGCGCGGCGATCGTCGCGAGTGCGCTGCCGAAGATCAGGCCATAGCCGTGCATATCGGTCTGCGTCAGGCCGAACCGGCTCGAGATCACGAGCCAGCCGCAGAAGACGAAGACGGTGCCCGCGCCGACGCTGACCAGGCCCGCGACGGCCCGCCCAACGATCGAGGCCGTCGAGCGACCCGTTTTCGGGCTGGGAACTGTCATGCGAGAAACTTTAGACCGGCGTGCCTCTGCCCATCGAGGTGGAAGCAACCGGTCACCTTCTCGAAAAGTCGATTCACCACGGCCTGCCGATGCGTTGTTGCCCTACCGCTCGCGGGGTTCGCTGCCGGTCGAGCCAGATGGGTGGCCTGATGTGGGGCTTGCCGTGAATCATCTCGAGCTGCCACGCCGACGTGTGAATCGTGGAGTGGTGAAATGGACACAACAACGTCAGATTGTCGATGTCGGTGCGCCCGGGCAGGAAGGTGTGACTCACCCACGGAACAACATGGTGTGCCTGACATCGCGACGGTGGAACCGTGCATCCGGGCATGACACAGCCGCCATCTCGCGCTGCCAGTGCCCTTCGTTGTCGTCGGGTCGCCAATCGTCGTGTTTTGCCGTGGCTCAGGACCTGCCCTTCTCGGCCCAAGACGGTGAGAACGGTGTCGCCGTCGCATTGGAGCTGGTTCACCGCGCTGACGGGAATCGGCTCAGTGCTTCCGTCGATCCACCCGACTCCACGGCCGGCAGTGAGGTCGTCGAGACTGACGTGCACATTCACGGTCGGGGCAGCACCGTTCAGGCGGGATGCCGCGGGGGACGCTGCAGCCATGTCGATGAGGGTCATGACGGCGTCGAGGAGCTTCTGCTCCGCAGTTCGCGGGTCGACGACGGCCGGCTCGTTCGAGAACGATTGCGCAGGCTCGGCCTGCACATCTCCGTCAGCAAATTCGGCACCGGCGGCGGTTTTGGCGGTGGCGGGTGCGGGGTCGGGCGTGCGCGGGCTGAGGATGGAGTCGACCGCCGCCAGAAAGACCCCCAGTTGCAGTGGCGGGAGTGCATACCTTCCGCGAGCCATGCCGTCGGCCCCGACCTTGGGGTAGCTGAACCCCCTCAGCGACTGCTTGACCGCGTCTCGAGGTTCAGCGCCGTCGGGGTCGAGGTGTTCCCGAATGCGGCTCGCGAGCCGCCCGATCTCCTCGACCGTGTACAGCCTCGGCACCCTCGCCAGCGCCTCGACGTCGGATTCGGCACTCGCGTCAGTCTCAACACCGCCGACGGTCGCGGTTGCCGCTGCGACCAGGTGGCGCTCCGCCTGGTCGGTGGCATCTGACCAGCCCGTGCGGTTCACGACCTCGGAGAGGGTTCTGCAGATCATCGCTGCCACATCGACCCCGACCCGACCGGCGAAGAACGCCGACTCGACCACGGGGAAGAAGCTCGGATTGGGCGTACCCGAGATCGAGACCGATGAGCGCACCCGTTGACCGAGGGCGATGCGAGATGCGGCCGTGCGTTCGGAGATGTTCGTCGTCGCGGCGAGGAGCTTCTTCGCCGACGGGAACCCGTGCCTGTAGGCGAGACCGGCTGCGTCGAGTTCGCGGCGGGACTCGCGTGCGATCTCCGCTGCGACCCAGGTGCGCGCTGCGTCGCCGGTGCGACCGATGTCTTCCCAAGCGTGGGCACCCTCGAGTAGCGCGTCACCAGAGGTGCCGGCAGCCGCGCCGCGCTCGAGATCGAGGAGCTCTCGAAGCCGCGCGGCGATATCGCCGAGGGAAGCATCGAGGAGATCCATACGAGAAGTCAAACAGCAGCCACCGACATTGGGCTCGCACGTGCATTCAGACTCTGATCAGCCATTTTGACTGTGGATAACCCCGCAGGAAGCGAGCCTGTGGAGGAGCAGACGCGGACCACCTACCGAAGCAAAGGCGCAGGGAAGCCGGGCCAAAGCTCGGTATCCTCGATGGGGGCTTTCCCGAAGAGGCTGAGGAGCGCATGTGACCCACACCGATGAGCCGAGGCGCGCCGGGGCGAGGCAGCCTGTTTCGACGCTCGACGACTCTGTGCGGCTCGTCAGCGATGAGCGCTCGGGCGAGCACGCCGTGCTGATCCTCGATCGTCGCGTCTTTCCCGAGCACACCGAGTGGGTGCGGGCGGAGACACCGCTCGAGGTCGCCGATGCGATCCGGGCGATGGTCACGCAGAGCTCGGGCCCTCTCTATGCCGCGTACGCCGGGCTCGAACTCGCTGCCCTGCGGGCTCGCGGCCTGACGGTCGACGCGGCACGCGCATCCATGGCTGCTGCCGGCCACTCGCTCGCCACGGCCCGGCCCACCAACGGGCACCCGCGCGAGGCCGTCGACCTGGTGCTGCACGCGATCGAAGCGGCGACGAGCACCGACGAGCTCGTCGAGCGCGCGATCGGCACCGTGCGCGAGGGGCTCGACGAGTACCACGCCCGCAGCCGCAGGCTCGCCCGGCACGCGGTCGATCTGCTGCCCGACGGGGCGACGATTCTCACGCACTGCTGGATGGACTCCTATCTGATCGAGCTCGTCGGCGCCGCGAACGAGGCCGGCAAGCACTACGACTGGGTGGCCACCGAGACGCGCCCCTACCTGCAGGGCGCACGCCTCACCGCGCACACCCTGCGCGAGCTAGGCCAAAACGTCACGCTCATCACCGACGGCATGGGCGCCGCAGCCCTCGCCCCGGGGTCGTCGATCGGGCCTATCGACGCCCTCGTCACCGCCGCCGACCGGGTCAGCCTCGACGGCAGCATCGCCAACAAGGTCGGCACTCTAGGGCTGGCGATCGCGGCGAACGCGTTCGGCGTTCCCTTCTACGCGCTGGTGCAGACCCCGGATGCGACGCTCGCGTCGGGTGCGGACATCGTGATCGAAGACCGCGACCCGGCCGAGGTGCTGTCGACGCTCGGAACGCGCACCGCATCCGGTCTCGTCACCGACGCCTGGTACCCCGCCTTCGACGTGACGCCGCCGCGCTTCGTCACCCGCATCGTGACCGACCGCGGCGACTTCGCCCCCGGCAGCATCGCCGACTACTTTGCCGGAGAGCGCCCGTGACCGTCGACTACGCCCTGCTCACGAATCGCGACGAGGTCGTGGGATACCTGTCCCTCGTCGGCCTGCTCGGCGCTCTCGCCGGCGACCCCGCCGAGGTGACCGTGCGCGAGGTGACCGCGGGCAACATGAACCGCGTGTTCATCGCCGCGGGGCCGTTCGGCAGCGTCGCGGTGAAGCAGGCTCCTCCGTTCGTGCAGGCCGCCGGCCCCGAATGGCCCATCGACCCGGCTCGCATCGGAGCAGAGGCCCGCGCCTACGAACTGCTGGGTCGGCTGGTGCCCGATGCGGTTCCGTCGATCGTGCACGTCGACCTCGACCGCTTCGTGATGGTCATGGAGGATCTCTCGGCGCTCGAGGTGCTGCGCGACGAACTCGTGCGCCAGGTGCAGGATGCGACGGCCGGTCGTGCGGTGTCGTACATCGACTTCGGCACGGTCGGCGACGTCGTGGGCCGGTTCGTGGGCGAGCTCAGCCTCGCCACGAGCGTGCAGGCCCTGGGCGCCTCGGCTCACGCCGAACTGGTTGCCGATTCGGCCAACGCCGAGCTGTGCCGACTGACCACCGAGGTCGTGCTTGACGAGCCGTTCCGGGCGCACGAGCACAACTGGTGGCATCCATCGCTCGATGCGCGCGTCGCTGCGCTCTACGACGACCGCGAGGTGCAGGCTGGCGTTGCTCGCGTGCGCGACCGCTTCCAGAACGCCTCCCAGGCCTTGCTGCACGGAGACCTGCACTCGGGATCCGTGATGATCGGCTCGGCTGCCGAACAGCCGCAGAAGGTCACCGTCTTCGACCCCGAGTTCAGCTTCGTGGGGCCGATCGGTCTCGATCTCGGGCTGTTCTGGTCGAACCTCGCCATCGCATCCATCGCCGCCCGCGCCGCGGGCCACGATGGTCTGGCCGCCGCCCGCGAAGACGCCATCTCGGCGAGCTGGCAGGCTTTCGTGGAGGTCTGGGACGACGACGACTCGGTCACCTTCGGCGACGACTTCTTCGAGAGCGTGCGAACGGATGCCTGGCGCTTCGCCGGCGTCGAGGCCATGCGGCGGGTGGCCGGCTGGTCGCACGCCGCCGATCTCGAGAGCCTGCCATCCGATGCCGCGGCGCGCGCCCAACGCGCCGTCTTCGACGCGGCCCGGCACTGGATCGTGACCGGAACGGCCGCACCCCTCACCCTGACAGACGACCCGACTTCGCCCGAGCACCCAGGAGCAACACCGTGACCGACACCGCATCTCTCTCGCTGACCGCACGCACTCTCGTGGTCGACCTCGAGGGCACCACGAGCGCCGCCGGGTTCATTCTGGGCGACCTCTACGACTACGCGCGACCCCGCCTGCAGGGCTGGCTCGACGCTCACGCGAACGACGCGGCCGTCGCCGAGGCGCGGGCGCAGGCGATCGCCGACGCGGGGCTTCCGTCGGGCGCCGATACGGAGCAGGTCGTGGGCGTTCTGCACGACTGGATGGCGCAGGACGTGAAGGCCACGCCTCTGAAGACGCTGCAGGGCCAGATCTGGGCCGAGGGATTCCGCCGCGGCGAGATCAACTCGCACTTCTTCGACGATGTCATCCCGCGTCTGCGCACCTGGCACGCGAACGGCGTGGAGATCGCGGTCTTCTCGTCGGGCTCGGTCACCTCGCAGGTGCCGTGGTTCAGGCACTCGCCCGACGGCGACCTCACGCCCTTGATCACCGACTACTTCGACACGGTGAACGCCGGCCCCAAGAAGGTGGCGTCGTCGTACGACACCATCGCGGCCCGTCTCGGCGCCGAGCCGGCCGACCTCGTGTTCTTCACCGACAACCCCGATGAGGTGCGCGCCGCCCAGAACGCCGGATGGCAGGTGGTCGCGTTCTCGCGTGAGGGCGAGCCGTTCTTCGGCGCCGACTTCGGAACCGCCCCGGTGGTCTCGTCGTTCGAGCACGTCGAGGTCTCGGCGCCGTGAACGTCTTCGACGAGGGTGTGGTCACAGCCGACACGCTTGGCCGGGCCGGCGCTCAGTTGGCCGCCGAGAGTGCGCGCTTCGCGGCGCGGGGGTGGATGCCCGGAACGGCCGGCAACCTGTCGGTGACCGTGGGGCGCGACCCGCTTCGTCTGGCGGTCACGGCATCCGGCCTCGACAAGGGCGAACTGACCCCCGCCGACATCGTGATCGTCGACGGCGAGGGCGTGGGTGTGCGCGGAGAGGGCGGCTCGGAGCAGCGGCCCTCGGCCGAGGCCGGGTTGCACGCGCGCATCGCGGCGATTACCGGTGCGGGTGCGGTCATCCACGTTCACGCGCTCGCGGCCGTGACGGCGGGGCACCACTGGCCCGAGGGAGTGGTGCTTGGCGACCTGGAGATGCTGAAGGGCATCGGCCACTCGGCGCACGGCGAGACGGTGACGATTCCCGTCATCGCCAATGGACAGGACATGGCGGTGCTCGGCGACGCGTTCGAGCGACTCTACGTGCGCCCGGCTTCGGGAGAAAGCGACGTGCCGGCCCTGATCGTGGCCGACCACGGAATCTACGCCTGGGGCCGGGATCTGCGCCAGGCCCGCTGGCACCTCGAACTCACCGAGGCTCTGCTGCAGATCGCACTCGCTCGACGATAGCTGCTCGGCGTCAGCCCGCGACGCTCGGCAGAGGAGTGAGGCCCAGGAAGGCTCCGGCGATCACGGCGCACCCCGCGGCCACGACGAGGAACGCCCCGACCCAGACGATGCCCGGAATGTGGGTGAGGCGCGCGAGCTGGTCGGCATCCGAGTTTCTTGCTCGACCTCCCCGCCTCACACGCTGCAACTCGATCGTGGCCCGCAGGGCCCCGAGCAGCATGAACGCGGCGACGGCGGTGGCCACGAGCGCACGCCAGCGCTCGTCGAGCAACCAGGTCGCGGCGAAGACGAGGGCGCCGGAGACGAGGACGCTCCACAGGCCGAACCAGTTGCGCACCTGCACGAGCACCAGAACGAGGGCCGCGAGCAGCGCCCAGAGCATGCCGGTGGCATAGCCGGCCCCGAGCATCCATGATGCGCCGAGCCCGAGAATAGCGGGCGCCGTGTAACCGGCGAGCAGGGTGGCGATCATCGCCGGGCCTCGCGGTCTGCCGCGGCTGACCGTGACACCCGACGTGTCGGAGTGCAGGCGGATGCCCGACAGCTTGCGGCCGGTGAGGGTCGCGACGAGGGCGTGACCGGCCTCGTGCGCGATGGTCACGGCGTGGCGCGTGATCCGCCAGCTCGGGGGAAAGAGCACGATGGCGGCCGCGACGGCGATGGCGATCCAGCTCTCGGCGGCGGTCAGGGCGGGCTGCTGGGACGTCACGCGCTCCCAGAACGCGAGCAGTGCATCCACCCGATGAGCCTAGGCGACGGTCCCTGTAACTCCGAGGCGCATGGCCTGGGGCCGATTATTTCGAATATGTAAACATCCCTAATTAACCTTGCCAGGCAATATGTTCAGCCACTTTACTAACCACATGACCGCGAGCTTTCCAGCACACGAACGTCGGGCGACGTCGTGATAGAGCCTGGGTTCCACGCCGCCCGCTCGCCGCTGCCGCCCGTGTCGAGAGTGCTCCGCCCCACGACCAAGCGCCTGCCTCAGCATGGGCGTGTGCACAATCGGGCTCTGGTGCTCCAGACGCTCTACAGCGCAGGCACTCTCAGCCGCGCCGACATCGCGCGGCGTACGGGCCTCACTCGGGTCACTATTTCGGATCTCGTGGCCGAGCTCATGCTCGAAGGGCTCGTCATCGAGACCGGCCAACGCGAAGACGTGCGACCGGGAAAACCGGCCACTCTGCTCGAGATCGACAGCACCGCCTTTCAGATCATCGGCATCGATCTCAGCGACTACTCGACTTTCCGCGGGGCTGTTCTCGATCTCGACGGGCAGATCGTGGAGCGAGCCGAGATTCCGCTTGACGGGGCCACCGCCGAGACGGCCTTCGACAAGGTCGTCGCGCTCTGCGCAATCCTCACCGGCAGGGCGACCGCGCCGCTGCTCGGAATCGGTATCGGGTCGCCCGGCATCGTCGACCCCGACGGCGTGGTCGTGACCGCACCGAACCTGGGCTGGACGGATCTGCCCTTGCAGCTCTCGCTGTCGTCGAGATTCGGCGTCGCCGTGAGCGTCAGCAATGATGCGAACGCCGCATTGCTGGCGGAGTTCTCATTCGGAGAGACCGACAACGACATGATGTTGGTGAAGGTGGGGCACGGCGTCGGGTCGAGCCTGCTTCTGGGCGGTGCGCCCCTCGTGGGCAGCATGAACGCCGCCGGGGAGATCGGTCACGTGAACGCGGGTCTCGGCGACGGGCTCGTGTGCGTGTGCGGCAAGACGGGATGCCTGGAGACCTGGGTCGCTGGCCCCCGGCTCACCGCGAGGCTCGCCGAGGCTCACGACGGCATCGCCGCCCCGGATTCGCCCCGGTCCCGGGAAATCCTGCACGAGGCCGGCCGGCGCCTCGGGCTGGTTCTCGCGCCGATCGTCGCAGCTCTCAACCTGTCCGAGGTCGTGTTGAGCGGCCCGGAGGATCTCCTCGGCGGGGTGTTCATCGACGCCGCGACAGACACGGTTCGGGCACGAACCATGGCGGCCTATACGGGCGACATGTCGATCCGGATGACAACGCTTGGGCAGGACATCGTGATACGCGGCTGCGCCGTCATGATCCTGTCACGAGAGCTTGGCTTCTCCTAGACCAAGCCGCACCACGAGCTCCACCACCCACAACAGTGGCTGCGCCACAGAAAAGAGAAAGAACGTGCGAAAGACTCATACACTCGCGGCGCTCCTCGCCGCGGGCGCCCTGGTTCTCACCGGGTGCGGCACCTCGGGAGGGGCTGCCTCATCCGGCGCTGCCTCCGACACGCTGACCCTCGGCAACGCCGGAGATGTCACGAGCTGGGATCCGGGCGAATTGAAGGAGGGCATGGTCATCCAGTACGCCGAGGCCGTGTACGACCCTCTGCTGCGCAAGACCGCCGATTCGCAGATCGAGGGCAACCTTGCGACGGACTTCACCTACAACGACGACCTCACGGAGCTCACGCTCACTCTGCAGAAGGGCATCACCTTCACCGACGGCGCCACGTTCGACGCCGATGCCGTCAAGGTGAATCTCGATGCTCGGAAGACGGGAGCAGGGTCGGCGTCGGAGACAGCCAAGTCGATCGAGTCGGTCGACGTGGTCGACGACAGTACGGTAAAGCTGAACCTGGCCGAACCGAGTCCGGGGCTTCTCGCCGGACTGGCCACCTACACCGGCTTCATGGTGAGCCCGAAGGCGATCGAAGACGGAACGGCCGCCACGTCACCCGTCGGAACGGGGCCGTACACCCTGAATGAATCCAAGACGCAGAAGGGTACGAGCTATCAGTTCGATGCCCGTGACGACTACTGGAACCGTTCTGCCTTCCCGTTCAAGACAGTGATCATCAAGCCGATCACCGAGATGACGGCCGAGTACAACGCCCTGAGCACCGGGCAGATCCAGTTCATGTACGCCACGGCCGACATGACGGAACAGGCCAAGGCCGCTGGGTTGACCGTCGACACCGTCCCCGGGGAGTGGCAGGGCATGATTCTGCAGGACAGGGCGGGAACCATCACGCCTGCCCTCGGCGATGTGAAAGTGCGACAGGCGATCAACTATGCGCTTGATCGAGAGAGCATCCTCAAGACCTTCTACGCCGGCTACGGTCAGGTCTCGACGCAGACGTTCAACCCGGCGAGCGACGCATGGGTCGACAGTCTCAACGAGGAATACCCCTACGACCCCGCGAAGGCCAAGGAACTGCTGGCCGAGGCCGGCTACCCCGACGGCTTCACGCTGCCGCTGTCGTACTCCGAGGGCTTCCAGACACCCCTGATCCCGATCCTGGCTCAGTACCTCGCCGATGTCGGAATCACTCTGGAGCCGGTCTCTGTCGCGTCGTTCTCCAACGGTGGCCTCGAGACGCTCACGGGTCAGCCTGCATTCGTCCTGTCGTTCTCCACGAACATCCCCGCTTGGACTGACGTGCTGAACAAGCTGACTCCCACGTCGCTCTGGAACCACTTCGGGTACACGGACCCCACGGTAGAGAAGTTCATCGCCGACATCCCTCGGGCGTCCGGCGACGAGCAGAAGAAGCTGTATCAGGACTTCAACACGTACATCGTGGAACAGGCCTGGTTCGCTCCGATCGCGACGCTCGACAACATCTATCTGTCGAGCCCGGACATCAAGGTGACGATGCAGCAGGCGCAACTCGTGCCCAGCCTGCGTTTCTTCGCTCCGGCCTCGTCGTAGCACCCATCGGGGCGGTCCGGCTCTTGCCGGTCCGCCCCACCCATCCTCGTCGCAAGGGGTAACCGTGATTCGGTTCATCATCCGTCGGCTCCTCGCCGGCCTGCTGCTCGCCTACATCGTGGTGACGGGCATGTTCTTCTTCCTCAAGCTCACGGGCACCGACCCCGCGCGGGGCGCGCTGGGGCTCTATGCCACGGCAGACCAGGTCGCGACCAAGCGTCTACAGCTCGGTCTCGATCGCCCGGTCTTTCAGCAGTACCTCGACTGGCTCACATCAGCGCTGAGGGGTGACCTGGGCATCTCCTCCGCGACGAACGCCCCCGTGATCGACCTCGTGGTGTCGAGCCTTCCCGTCACCGTCTCGCTCGCCATCGGAGCGGTCGTCGTGGCCGGCGTACTCGGCGGCCTGCTGGGGATGTTCGCGGCGGTCAACCCCGGCCGCCTCGACCGTGTGCTGCAGGTGGTCATGGTCCTCGGCTTCGCCCTGCCGAACTTCTGGGTGGCGATCCTTCTCGCCATCATCTTCGCCGTCAACCTCCGATGGTTCCCCGCCACCGGCTACATCCCGCTGCTCGATTCGCCCCTGGGGTGGCTGAGCACCATCATCCTGCCGGTCATCGCGCTGGCGATCGGTTCGATCGCAGCCATTGCGCAGCAACTGCGCAACTCCGTGATCGGCGTCTACGAACAGGACTATGTGCGAACGCTGCGCAGCCGCGGTCTCTCGCCCCGCAACATCCTGCTGACGCACGTTCTGCGCAACGCGTCGCCGCCGGCGTTGACCATGCTCTCGCTGCAGTTCATCGCCGCGCTGAGCGGGGCCGCCATCGTCGAACGGGTCTTCGCCCTCCAGGGAATCGGGTCGGTCGCCATCGCCGCGAGCGGCAGCAGCGACATCCAGGTGATCATGGGCGTCCTCCTCTTCACCGTGCTCATCGTCGTCGGGGTCAATCTGATCGTCGACATCGTCTACGGAGCCATCAACCCGAAAGTACGGATCTCATGACGCAGACAGCCCTGGTCGACCCCGGCGTCGGCGCCTCATTCACTCGGACCAGGAGATTCCTCCGGAACCCACTCGGTGTTGGCGCGCTGATCGTGCTGCTCGTCATCTTCGTGTCGTCCATCCTCGCGCCGCTCATCTCGCCCTACGACCCGAACTTCATCGATCTGGCGAAGGCGCTTCAGCCGCCGAGTGGCGAGCACATCCTGGGAACGGATGGAAGCGGACGAGATCAGCTCAGCCGTCTTCTCTGGGGCGGGCGCACCAGCCTCGAAGCCGGTCTCATCATGATCGTCACGGCGATCCTCTGCGGCGTGCCGACGGGCCTGCTGGCCGGATATTTCGCCAACTGGTTCGACGGTCTCTCGTCGTGGTTCTCCAATCTGCTGATGTCCCTGCCGCAGGTTCTGATCCTCGTCGTCGTCATCACCGCTCTCGGCAATGGTCTGTATCCCACGATGATCGCGCTCGGCATCCTGTCGTCGCCCGATCTCTTCCGACTCACCCGCAGCGTCGTGGTCAACATCCGCGAAGAGCTGTACATCGATGCCGCTCGGGTGTCGGGTCTCAGCAACGCACGGATCATCTTCCGACACGTGCTCGCCGTCATTCTGGGCCCGGTACTCATTCGATCCTCCCTGGTCTTCGGACTGGCGATCATCGTTCAGTCCGGGTTGGAGTTCCTGGGCTTCGGGTCCTCGAACAGGCCCAGTTGGGGCCGGATGCTCAGCGAAGCCTTTCAGACGTTCTACCGAGCGCCCGATCTCATCTACCCACCGGGCATCGCCATCGGCATCACGGTGATGTCGCTCGTGATCGTGGGAGCCGCGGCGGCCGACGCCCTCGGCGCGGAGCGCATCGCCGTGCGTCGTGCCACGCCCGCGGCAGCGGCCTCCACTCGCCCTCTTCCCTCGGCTTCCGCGTCGACGGAGGGTGTCGATGCCCCGGCCAGGGCGCTGCTCGAGGTCGAGAACCTGACCATCTCCTATCCGTCTCGCCAAGGTGCCGCGAAGGTCGTGGTGAACGGGGTTTCGCTTCGCGTCGATCGTGGCGAGGTGCTGGGCCTGGTGGGCGAGTCGGGGTCGGGCAAGTCTCAGACGTCGTTCGCGATTCTCGGACTGCTTCCTGCGGAGGCCGAGGTCACGGCCGCTCGCCTCGACCTCGACGGTGCCGGCCTCTCCGGGTTGACCGAAAAGCAGCTGCAGAGTTTCCGGGGCACGCGCATGGCCTACATCCCGCAGGAGCCGCTCTCCAATCTCGACCCGTCGTTCACCGTCGGTTCGCAGCTCACCAAGCCGATGAGACACAAGCTGGGAATCTCGCGGGACGAAGCCCGATCCCGAGCAGTGTCGCTGCTCGAGAGGGTGGGCATCCCCGACCCGAAGCGCACCATGGAGTCGTACCCGCATCAGTTGAGCGGCGGTATGGCGCAGAGGGTCCTGATCGCGGGCGCCGTGTCCTGCGACCCCGAGTTGCTGATCGCCGACGAGCCGACGACAGCACTCGACGTGACGGTGCAGGCCGAGGTCTTGAGCCTGCTCCGCGAGCTTCAGCGGGAGCGCAACATGGGACTGATCCTCGTGACACACAACTTCGGCGTCGTGGCCGACATCTGCGATCGCGTCGCGGTGATGCGCAACGGCGAGATCGTGGAACAGAGGCCGGTTGCCGAGCTGTTCGACGATCCCCGGCACGAATACACCCGGATGCTCCTGGCCTCGACGCTCGAGGGCGCCCAGTCGAGAACGCAGCGGGACGAAGGAAGGGATGCGCGATGAATGAGGACCGCGAACGCGCCGGCTCGAGCGAAGCCCTGCTCAGAGTCGAGAACATCGACGTGCACTACCGGGGAAAGGGTTTCCGGAGTCGGCCGTTCCACGCGCTGAAGGATGTCTCGATCGAGATCCACCCGGGTGAGACCCTCGGCCTCGTCGGCGAGTCTGGATCGGGCAAGACGACGCTGGGCCGGGCCATCCTCGGCCTCGCTCCGGTCGGGTCGGGCCGGGTGGTCTTCGACGGTCAGGAGATCTCGACCCTCAGCCCACGCGCTCGTCGCTCACTCAGCGCCGATCTGCAGGTGGTCTTTCAAGATCCCTATTCATCGCTGAACCCGGGCATGACGATCGAGACGATTCTCGCGGAGCCGCTCAGAGCGGGAGGTGCGAGCAGGCGCGACTCCTCGGCACGCATCCGGGAACTGCTCGACCAGGTGCATCTACCCGCCGACGCCGCTCGACGCTATCCCCGCGAGTTCTCGGGCGGGCAGCGTCAACGCGTGGCGATTGCCCGGTCGCTCGCGCTCGACCCGAAGCTGATCGTGTGCGACGAGCCCGTCAGCGCGCTCGACCTGTCGACCCAGGCGCGCGTGCTCGATCTCTTCATCGACATCCAGCAACAGACCGGCGTCGCATACCTCTTCATCACCCACGATCTCTCGGTCGTGCGCTACATCAGCCACCGGGTGGCCGTGATGCTGAACGGCAGCATCATCGAGTCCGGAGACAGCTCCACGGTGACGAGCGAACCCGACGAGGCATACACGCGCAAGCTGCTCCTCGCTTCGCCCGTGCCTCATCCTGCACGACAGGCCGAGCGCCGACGGCACTACGAGTCGCTGAGCGCCCACACCGCGCCCTGAACCAGGTGCCCATCGCCTGCACCGGCGACAGGCCCACCGACGAACCACACCGAAGAGAAAGAGATCCACCGTGAAATTCGGCTTCAGCTCCTACAGCTTCTACCAGAAGATGCAGACAGGAGAGATGAACCTGTTCGATGTCTTCGATTGGGTTGCCCAGAGCGAGGGGGAACACCTCGAACTGGCGACCGTGTCGCTCTCCGAACAGATGACCAACGACACGTCGACGCTCGACACCGATCCCGAGTTCGTTGCGGCCATCAAGGCCAAGGCTCGATCGACCGGGGTCGAGTTGAGCAACCTCGTGATCCCCGCCGACTTTCTGCCGGGCACACAGGAGGAGTTCGACTTCCAGATGGAGCGGGTCAAGGGGCACATCCGGGTGGCGGATGAGCTGGGCATCCGTCTCTTCCGACACGATGTCGTGAAGTGGGCCCATCGCGATTCGGGCATCGTCGACTTCGAGACCAGCCTGCCGACGATCGTCGACGCATCCAAGGAGATCGCGCAATTCGCGGCCGGTTATGGCATCACGACCAGTGTCGAGAACCACGGTCTCATGATGAACGCCAGCGAGCGGGTGCGCCGTCTGATCTACCTCGTCGACGAACCCAATTTCAAGACGACCCTCGACGTCGGCAACTTCCTCGTGGTCGATGAGGATCCGGTCACCGCGACCGCGCAGAACCTTTCGGTGACATCCATCATCCATCTGAAGGACTTCTACATCAGACCGGAGCGCGACTACCCGGGACCGGGGTGGTTGCTGACGGCCGGCGGAAATCACATCCGCGGTTCGATCGTGGGTTACGGAGACATGGACATGCGTTCGATCTTCCGTGCGATCGACGCGAGCGACTTCGACGGCTACGTCTCGATCGAGTTCGAAGGAATCGAGGACTGCCTTTTGGGAGCCCAGCGCGGCCTCGAGAACACCAAGCGAATCCTCGAGGAGATCCGATGACCCGCCTCAGAGTCGGTCTCATCGGAGCCGGCACGATCGCGAATTATCACCTTCGCTCCTACGCGGCGAATCCGAAGGTCGACCTCGTGGGCATCTACGACCGCAACATGATCAGAGCGGAGGGCGTTGCCCACGCCTATGGAGCGGAGAGAGCCTACGCGTCTCTGTCCGACCTTCTTGCCGATCCGGGTATCGACGCGGTGAGCATCTGCACGTGGAACGACTCGCACTCCGAACTCGCCGTCGCAGCGCTCGACGCGGGCAAGCATGTGCTCGTCGAGAAGCCCCTGAGCCGCACGGTCGAGGAGGCGCTCGCCGTGGAGCAGGCGGTGCTACGCAGCGGAAAGCATCTGCAGGTCGGATTCGTGCGGCGATTCGGAACGAACGCGCTGACGCTCAAGAAGTTCATCGACGCCGGCACGATCGGAGACGTCTATTACGCGAAGGCGACGAACATCCGGCGTATCGGCAACCCCGGCGGCTGGTTTGCCGACGTCGAGAGGTCGGGGGGAGGCCCGCTCGTCGATATCGGCGTGCACGTGATCGACCTCTGCTGGTACATGATGGGCGCGCCGAAGGTGACCACGGTCACGGCCAACGCGTACTCGAAGCTCGGTAACCGCGCCAACGTCACGAATCTGACTCGCTACATGGCGACCGACTACGACCCGTCGCTCAATACGGTCGAGGATCTCGTCAATGCCCTCATCCGCTTCGAGGATGGGTCGTCCCTTTTTCTCGACACCAGTTACTCGCTGCACGCGACCGACGACATCCTCAACGTCTCACTCTTCGGCGAACACGGAGGCGCCGAGCTTGAGCCGGCTCTGCAACTCGTGACGGAACAGCACGACACCATCCTCAACATCACGCCGCAGCTCGACTTTCCGACCTTCGATATGGACGAGGGATTCCACAACGAGCTCGCCTACTTCGTCGATCTGTGTCTCGGGGAGGTCCCCGACCTCGCCACCGCTGAGCAGGGAGTCGAGATCATGAGAATGGTCGAGGCGATCTATCGGTCGGCTCGTGAAGGTCGCGAAATCGACGTCCGATGACTCCCGCCGCTACCCGGAGCGGGTTCGTCATCGGTGTCGACGTCGGCGGAACGAAGACCGATGCGGTGGTCGTCGACGACGGGGGGCTCGTCGTCGAGAGGTTTCGTGCCCCGACGGGTTTCGGGCCGGAGGAAGTCGTGCGCACGACGCGGCTGGCGGTGACGGCCTTGGCGGGAGCGATCGGCTGCCGCCCGCAAGACTTCGCGTCGATCGGCGTCGGAATACCCGGCCGGGTCGACAGCCGTGCGGGGGTCGTCGCGCACGCCGTCAATCTCGGACTCGAGGGCCTGGAACTGGGCGCCCTCCTGCATCGAAGCTTCGAGACCGTCGTCAGAGTCGAGAACGACGTCAACGCCGCGGCCGTCGGTGCCTTCCACCTGCTCGGTCTGTCCACAGACACCTCGCTCGGGTACCTCAACCTCGGCACCGGTCTTGCCGCGGGGCTGGTGCTCCACGGTCGGCTGCGGCGCGGCTTCGTCGGCAGTGCGGGTGAGATCGGGCATATTCCCGTGGATCCGACCGGGGCCGTCTGCGCGTGCGGACAACGTGGCTGCCTCGAGCTCGTCGCCTCGGGTTCAGCGGTCGCGAGGCTGTGGCCGACGGCACACGAGCGGCCCATTCAGGATCTCTTCGACACGGCGATCGCCGGCGACACGCGGGCACTGGCTGTGACGACGGGACTCGTGGAGGGCATCGCCGCGGCGGTGCGCATTCTGATTCTCACGGCGGATGTCGATCTCGTCGTCATCGGCGGTGGACTCACGTCTGTCGGACAGCCGCTGATCGACGGTGTTCGACGTGTTCTCGAGGATTGGGCCGCGGATTCGCCCTTCATCGCGTCACTCGATCTGTCACAACGTGTTCGACTGCTCGACCTGCTTCCCTCTGCAGACGTGGGGGCAGACACACCGGTCGCCGCCCTCGGGGCGGCATACCTTGGACGAGCCTCATGGGAAAGCTGACGTGAAAAGACCGGATACCTCGCCCTCGAAATCCCACGACCGGGCGTCGGTGCTTATCATCGGCAGCGGCATCATGGGGGCCGCGATCGCCCGGATGGTGCGTGAGTCCGACCCGGTCGCGCGCATCACCATGATCGCCGGTGGTCCCCGTATCGGCGGTATACCGGGTCAGCATCTGCACGACAGCCCGGACCCCGACGTGCGACGCACGTTCAATCGCAACGCGTCGGTGAATTCGCAGAACCTCTACATGGGCTCCGATCTATCGGAGTCGGTCGCGCAGACTGCGAGGCAGATAGGCGCGGGAATGACGTCGATCGGGGCGATCGGTGACGACGGACACGAGATGCCCGGCGCGGCGATCGCATGGAACGAAGGCGGCATGAGCGTCCACTGGGCGGGAGGGGCTCCGTTCCCGTCCGGCGACGAGGTCCCCTCCTTCCTCGACTCCGCCGAATGGCAGCTCGACCTCGAGGCCTCCCGGCGCCTGTTGCGGGTCACCCCCGATGCCTTCCCCCTCGACGGCGCCGCCCGCGCGATTCTCGGGGTGCTCGACTCGACGGTCGGCGCGCCGAGTCCCGACGGGTTGCGTGCGCAACGCATGCCGATGGCCCTCGAGCGGATGCCTGACGGACGGATTCTCCGCACCGGGCCCAACCGCATCCTGCCGGCTATGACGCAGAACGACGACCCGCTGTTCACTCTGGTCGCCGACACCGTCTGCACGCGCATCCTCGTCGAAGACGGGCGGGCCACGGGTGCGGAGACGCGCCAGCTGACCACAGGGGAGCGCGGCACGATCGAGGCGGATGCGGTCGTCGTGGCCGCAGACGCGTTGCGTACTCCACAACTCCTGTTCGCCTCTGGAGTGCGCCCTGAGGGGCTTGGCCGCTACTTGAACGAACACGCTTTCGTGTCGGGCGCCGTGGTCGTGTCTCCGGAAGCGCTCGGGCTGGACCAGGCAGATGTTGCCCCGCCGAATGCGGAAGAACCCTTCACGAACTCGCTCTGGGTGCCCCAGGCCGGATCACGGCAGCCGTTCCACGCCGGACTCCTCTGCCGAGCTCATCGTCGACCCGACGGCTCGCCGTGCTACCTCGTGACCCTCTCCTGGTATGTGCCGACAGATATCTCACCCGACAACCGCGTCATGTTCTCCGATGACGAACGCGACGCCCAGGGTATGCCCCGGATGAGGCTTGCTTTCGGCTACTCCGACGCCGACCTCGAGATGATCGCGAGGGCCCGCGCCAGCCAGGCCGTCGTGGCGCGCGAGCTGTCGGGCGATGCGACCGGCCACCACTCGACCGTGCTGCCTCCCGGCTCGTCGTTGCACTACACGGGAACCGTGCGCATGGGGACCCGCGACGACGGCACGAGCGTCTGCGACACGGACGGTCGTATCTGGGGATACGACAACCTCTACGTCGTGGGCAACGGCGTCGTGCCGACCGCGCTCGCGTGCAACTCGACTCTCACCGCCCTCGTGCTCGCCACGCGCACCGGTCGTGCCGTCGCACGAGATCTCCGAGGAAAGACGCGCTCCGTAGCTGGCGCCGGGGTCAGAATTCGAAGCGAGTGACGCTCGCGCGAAGGATCGCTGCGGTTTCCGCAGAGAGCGCTTCGACGGTGTCGAGGGCGCGGCGCTCGAGAATGAGCGCCCGACCCGCCCGCAGCACTCCCCGTGCAGCGCCCTCGCGCAGCACCGGATCGAGGGTCTCGATATCGCTGGCCTTCGCGAAACCGACGATGCGCCGGATGGCTTTCGCCCCGGCATAGACGGCGGCATCCTGCCTGAATTCGGCGAGCAACGTCTCAAGCACGTCGTCGCCCCACACGCGATCGTCGCGACGCGAGGGCCACAGCGACCTGAACTCGGCCTCGAAGGCGCTCCACAGCGAAGCGGGCAGCTCGAGAATCTGCGATGCACGCTCAGGTGCCCCCAACGCCGTCGCCCGCGCCGCGGCGATGACGAAGTTTGCCCAGAGCGCGCCGAGGTCGAAACCCGTGGGGCCGAAGAAGCCGAACTCGCTGTCGAAGGCGCGAACAGATGACGTCACTCCATCAGACGCCTCGCGCACGAAGACCGAGCCGGTGTGCAGATCGCCATGGATCAGCGACTGTGCGCTCGTCATGAAGCGGTACTTGGCGATACCGATCTCTGCCAGCAACGCACGATCGGCGCGCAGGGCAGCCACATCGGTCTCGTTGGCGGGCAGCACCGCGTTGTGCGGGTGCTCGATGTAGGGCTCGGTGAACACGAGGTCTTCGGTGATCTCGCACAGCTCGGGGTTGATCGATGCCGCCGCCAGCTTCTTCTGATCGATCGGGTCGAGCCCGAACACCGAGGTGTGAAAAGCCGTGCGGGCGACGTAGCGGCCCATCTCCGCCGCGGCGAACCCGTGCACCCGACCCTCGTTCAACTCACCGCGCCAGACGTCGTGGTCACTGAGGTTCTCGATGGCGAGCACGTAGTTCTCGTCGTCGAAGTCGTACAGGGCGGGCACGTGCTGAGCATCGGCCGACTCGTGGGTTCGCAGTACCAGGGCCTCTCGGGCGCTGCGCTCGCGGGTCATGGGCCAACTCGGGTCGGTGCGCACGTGCGGCAGTGACTGCTTGAGTACGAGCGACGCTCCGGCATCGTCGTGCACGATGAACACGAGGTTGAGGTTTCCATCGCCCACCTCGACCACGTCGAGAGGCCCATCGGTGCGGATGCGCGAGGCGAGGGCGGGTCGCTGCGCCAGATAGGCGGCCACGGTGCCGACGGAGAGTTGACTGAAATCGGTCATGACGACAAGTCTCTACGACGACGTGGTGCTGCCGGCGGTGACGACGGTGCGGCGGCGCGAGAACGTGAAGCTGAACAGCAGTGCGATCAGCAGCACGATGCCCTTGCCGAAGTCCTGCGCGTAGTAAGGCAGTCCCACCATGGTGAAGCCGGTGACCATCACGGCGATGAGGATGGCGCCGAGCGCGGTTCCCCAGGCGTTGGGCCTACCGATGCCGAGAACCGAGACGCCGACGAGAGCCACGGCCACGGCATCCAGCAGCAGCGAGTTGCCCGCCGACACGTCGCCCTGGCCGATCCGCGCGCCGAGCAGCAGGCCGGCGATCGAGGCGAGAAGGCCGCAGCCCATGTAGGCGACGGTGCGGTAGAGCTGAACCCGGATGCCGGCAAGCCGGGCGGCTTCTGCGTTCGCGCCGACCGCGTAGAGGGCGCGACCCCACCGGGTGCGCTCGAGGATGAACCAGAGCAGCGCGGTGATGACCACGAAGATGATGACGGGAATGGGAACAGGCCCGAGGCTGCCCCGGTCGAGCCAGAGGTAGTCGGCCGTGAACTTGCCCGGCGCGGTCGAGCCGTCAGACAGAGACATCTGCGACGAGATCGACTTGCCGTCGACGATCAGCAGCTTGAGCCCGACGATGACGAACGAGGTCGCCAGCGTGGCGAGCAGGTCGGGGATGCGTGCGACCACGATAAGGAAGGCGTTGAGTCCGCCGATGAGGAGGCCTCCGAGCAGAACGACGGCGATGGCGACTCCGCCTACCTGATTTCCGATCACCATCGTCCAGGCGGCGATCGATACGGCGAAGCCGGCCGACGCGCCGACCGAGAGGTCGATACCTCCGACGGTGATGGCCAGCATCACGCCGAGCCCTGCTATGGCCGTCGGGGCGATGAACTTGAGCATGCCGAAGACGTTGTCGACGGTGCGGAAGTTGGGTTCGGTGATCACGAAGTACGCGATGAGCGCGACGGTCACGGCGATGAAGCCCCAACGCACGACGAAGGCGGCACCGCGCTCGCCGAGCGATGCGGTCGTGGGAGAGAGGGGAGCGCTGGTCATTTCGGGTGTCCTTCGGGCGGAACGGCGGAATGGTCTCGGGTGCGCGCGCCGAGGAACGCCCCGACGATGCTCGCCCTGTCTGTCTCATCGGCGTAGGCGTCGAGTTCGATCGCTCCGGCGACGAGCACGATGATGCGATCGGCGACCTCGAGGATCTCGTCGACGTCGCTCGAGAGCACGACGGCCCCCGCGTCGCCGTCAGACACGAGATCCTTGAGGCGATCGCCGATCTCTCGACGCGCGGAGATGTCGACGCCGCGGAACGGCTCGTCAAGAAGGGCGAGGCGCGGGCCCGCAGAGAGCCAGCGGCCCACCACGACCTTCTGCTGGTTGCCACCCGAGAGATCGTCGATCGACGCATTCGGCCCTGCGGTGACGACGCCGAGCGACTCGATCACCTGCTGAGCACGCGAGGTCTCGCGGGCTCCCCGCAGGGTGCCGAGCGCCGAGGAGATCTTGAGGAAGGGGATGGAGATGTTGTGCGCGACCGACCAGCCGGGCAGCAGCGCCTGGCGCTGGCGGTCTTCGGGAACGAGCACGACCCCGCGGCGCAGCGCATCGGAGGGTCGCTTCGGCGCATACGGTTCGCCGTCGAGCTCGAGAGTTCCGGATGCCGGTCGCGCGAGACCGGCGAGGAGCTCGGCCAGCTCCGTCTTGCCGGCTCCGATGAGCCCGAGGATGCCGAGTACCTCGCCCGCGCGCACCTCGAGCTCGAGCGGGAGTGCCGCGGTGATGAGGGGGACGCCGCTCACGCGGGCCACGACGTCGCGTCCGCGGCGGACATCCGTTCTCGTCTGTTCGAGCTCGGTCGCGCGACCGAGCATGTCGTGCAGAATCTCGTGCCACGCGAACGGTCGCTCCGAGCTGTGCTGCACGAGCCCGTCGCGCAGCACGACGACGCGGTCGGCGAGGGCCTCGATCTCGCCGAAGCGATGCGAGACGTAGACGATCGAGAGCCCGGTGTCGCGCAAAGCGCGGAGGACGGCGAAGAGGCGCTCGGCCTCCGCGGCGGTCAGCGCCGAGGTGGGCTCGTCGAGGATGAGGAGTCTCGGCGTGCCCCTGAGCGCTCGGGCGAGCACCAGCAGTTGGGCATCCGAGATGCTGAGCCGAGCCGCGTCTTGCGTGAGCAGGGAATCGGGCCAGTCGAGGCCGAGGGTGGCGAGCGCCGCGCGGGCATCGAGGAGCGACTGCTTGGAGTTGCGCAGGGGGTGACGCGAGGCGTTCGCGAGATCGTCGAGCACCACGTTCTCGGCGATCGAGAGGCCGGGAACGATACCGTCGGCGACCTTCTGATGAACGGTCGAGATGCCATGGGCCTTGGCCAGCACGGGGGAGGAGAGCGTCAGCACCGTGCCGTCGACAGCGATGTCGCCCGAATACCTCGGATTGGCGCCGGAGAGCGCCTTGATGAGTGTGGACTTGCCCGCGCCGTTCGCGCCGAGGAGAGCGGTGATGCGTCCCGGGAAGAAGTCGAGCGTGACGTCGGTGAGCACGACGTTCGAGCCGTAGGCCACGGAGACGCCCGAAAGGGAGACGACCGGCGACAGTGTCGCCTGCTCGCCTCCCTCAGGGGCGGACGAATCGATCACGAGTTGGCGGGAAGCCAGTCGGCTGTGACCTGATCGGAGAGGTCGAGGCTCGGCTCCTTGTCGCGCAGCGAGGTGACGTTGTCGATCGAGTTGTCCTTCAGGAACGACTGGGTAATCGTCTTGGCCGGGAACTGCACGTCGTCTTCGTCGAGCTGGCCGGCGAGCTTCAGGGCGAGCGAGCGCACGACGGCTGCGCCGACGGCGGAGGGGTCGGTCGCCGAGGTAGCGACCCAGGGGCTGCCCTCTGCGGTGATGACCTCGATGTCCGCGTTCGAGATGTCGATGCCGTAGACCTTCACCTTCGATCCGAGATTGTTCTGGTTCACGGCCTGCACGACGCCCTTGGTGATCTCGTCGTAGGGCGCGAAGATCGCCTTGACGTCGGGGTTCTGCTTGAGGGCCGCGTCGACGAGCGGGATGTTGTCGGTCGCGGTCGACTCCGACACCTTGCCGGTCGAGAACACCACGTCGAGCTTGTGGTCGGCGACGTACTTGTTCCAGACGACAGCACGCCGGTCGAGCGCGGCGAAGCCGGTCGCCGAGACGTAGCCTACCTTGGCGCCGTCGCCGACGTCGTCGATGAGCTGATCGAGAACACCCGAGGCCATCGACTCGTCGGACTGAGAGGTCGTCACCACGCCGGTCGCATCGGTGAGGGCGAGGTCGTAGACGGCCACCGGGATGCCGGCGGTGACAGCCTGGGTGATGAGGGGCTGCAGCGTGTCGGTCTGGCCGTGGTCGACGATGATCGCGTCGGGCTTGGACGCGATGGCCTGCTCGAGATCGCTGGCCTGCTTCGCGTTGTCGTTGCGGGCATCCGTGACCGTGAGATCGATGTTCGCGGCCTTGGCCTGCTTTGCGGCACCCGCGCCCCACGCCTCGAAGTAGTCGCCGGCACCGGACTGGCGCACCAGAGCGACTTTGACGGGGTCGCCGTCGAACGGGGCGGGCAGTGCTGCGGAGGCGGTGACCGGAGCGTCGGTCGACGCCTCCGACGTGCTGCCGTTCGACTGGGCACAGGCCGACAGGGCGAGCACTGTCGTCGCGGCGAGCACGAGCAGGGGGATGCGGCGCGAGATGGCCATGGTTTCTCCTGAAAGCTGTGGGTAGGGCAAGCGAGTCGGGCCACACGGCGAAAGAGTCCGGAGTGTGATGATCAGATTCAACCAGCAGGGTCCCCCGCCTTTGCTGCGTATGACCTCGTATTACTCCTGTGGCCGCCGGCGTGGCCTGATCGTTACGATTGGTCTATGACTCTTCTGACCGTGTGGGACGAGAACAACGCCGCCACCCCCGAACTCCAGACCCGCGACGCGCAGGTCATCACCGATGTGCTCTCGACGCTCGGCGCCCGGTTCAGCCGATGGGAGCTCAAGGAGCTCTCGGCCGAGCCGACGCAGGAAGAAGTGCTCTCCGCATACCGCGCCGAGATCGATGCCGTGAACGCCGCTCAGGGCTACACCCTGGTCGACGTCGTCTCGATCGTCGACGACAACTCGCCCGAATACCTCGAGCAGGCTGCGACCGCCCGCGGCAAGTTCCTGAGCGAGCACCGCCACGACGACGACGAGGACCGCTTCTTCGCTCGGGGCAGCGGGGTCTTCTACCTGCGCGCCGACGGCAAGGTCAACGCCGTGTTCTGCGAGGCGGGAGACGTGATCTCCGTTCCCGCGAACACCACGCACTGGTTCGACATGGGCACGCGCCCCGAGTACGTCTCGGTGCGGTTCTTCCACGACGACGACGGCTGGGTCGGAAACTTCACGGGCAGCGAGATCGCCAAGAACTTCGCGAGCTACGACGAACTCGCGAGCGTCTCCGCCTAGATCAGCTGTAGGCGCTGGGCGTCGGGAACGTGCCCGTGAGGGCGAAGTCGCCCACCTCCTGAGCTTTGTAGACCACGGGGTCGTGCAGCGTGATGGTTCGCGCGTTCCGCCAGAACCGGTCCATCGCTGCCGACTCGCTCGTGGCGCGCGCACCCATGAGTTCGAACGCGGTCGATGCGACGTGCAGCGCCGTGCGTGTCGTCACGACCTTCGCTGCGGCGATCTCGACCGCCGCCCGGCCGCGCTCCTCGTCGCCGAGCTCCCAGCCCTTGTTGGCGGCGTCGACGAACAGATTGGTCGCGCTCCATGTCAGGGCATCCGCCGCTCTGGTCTGCGCGGTGAGTTCGCCGATGGTCTGCCTGATGTAGGGGTCGTCGACCGCGTTCTCGACGCCCGAGGTCGCCCACGCCCGCGTCGTGGTGCGTGCGTAGTCGGCGGCTTCGGCGAGCGCGCCCTCGGCGAGCCCCACGTGGATGTGGTTCATCGCGAGCTGGAACGCCAGGATCGAGAGCGATCCGTAGGGTCGGTACAGTTCGCCATCCTGCTCGTTCGGGCCGAGCACGTGCGCGTGTGGAACGGCCACGTCTGAGAACGACACCGAACCGGACGCGCTGAGCCGCTGACCGATGTTGCTCCAGTCGTCATGGTGCACGACGCCTGGCGCCTTCGCGTCGATCACGAAGGCCAGGCGCTCTCCCGTGTCGGCACGCGTGCCGCTCGCTGTCACCCGGTCGGCCAGCTGCGCGCCGGTGGCGAAGAACTTGCGGCCCGACACGGTGAATCCGTCGGCCGTCGGGGTCAACTCGAGCCCGGCATCCCGAGGATTGCCGGCCCCGCCCCAGAACCACGACGACGCAGACAGACCCCGGTAGAGGTCGTCGATGACGTGCTGGTTCTCGTTCAACCGGATGCGCCACGAATTCACGAAGTGATAGGCGATCACGTGTCCGAGCCCGGCGTCGGCACGGATGATCGGGCGCAGCGCCCGCAGCACCGTGTGCCAGTCGAGTCCGCCTCCGCCGAGACGAGTCGGCACCAGTGCGGGCAGCAGGCCGGATGCGCGCAGCGCCTCGATCTGCTCGAAGGGCGCGCGGCCGTCGGCATCCGCGCGGGCCGCGTCTCGGGCGAACAGCTCGGCCAACGACTCGGCCGCGTCGAGGGCGGCCTCTTCCGAGATGATCACGGTGGGGGAATGCTGGTCTGACACGATGGGCTCCGGCCGGGTGCGGTGGGTGAAAATCGTTCATTACCACTATGCCGTGCCCGGCCGTCGGGGGCTGCCCGCGGCCTGTCCGAAGCGCTAGCTTCTTGCTATGACCTTCAACGACAACGCCAAACTCGACACGAGTCGTGTGTCCAAACGTGGACGAAACACCGGCATCGCCGTGGGCGGCGGCAGCGCGGTCGTGGTCATCGGCCTCTTCCTGCTCTCACAGGTTCTCGGCGTCGACCTCACGGGGCTCGCGGGTGGCGCGCAGCAGGGCACGCAGAGCGAGGAGTCGCTCGACAAGTGCAAGACAGGAGTCGATGCCAATCGCGATGTCGAGTGCCTGATGGTGGGAGCCGAGAACTCTCTCAACGACTACTGGACCGACGAGGCCCCCGCACTGGGAGTGGCCTTCACCCCCACGAACGACATCAATCTGTTCGTCGACTCGATCGGAACGGGCTGCGGCCAGGCCTCCAGCGCCACCGGCCCGTTCTACTGCCCACCCGATCAGTCCATCTACATCGACACCTCGTTCTTCGACGAGCTGCGCACGCAGTTCGGTGCTTCCGGCGGCACCCTCTCGGAGCTGTACGTCGTCGCGCACGAATACGGCCATCACATCCAGAACCTTCTCGGTGTCATGGACCGCACCGATCGCACGGACACCGGCCCGACCTCCGACTCTGTCCGCACTGAGCTGCAGGCCGACTGCTACGCCGGGGCGTGGGTCGCCGCGGCGTCGACGACAGAGGATCAAGACGGCGTCACGTTCATCGAGCCGGCGACGGATGCGCAGATCGCCGACGCGTTGAACGCCGCGTCGGTCATCGGCGACGACCGTATCCAGGAGATGGGCTCGGGGCAGGTGAACCCCGAGACGTGGACTCACGGATCGAGCGAACAGCGCGAGAAGTGGTTTCAGACCGGAATGAAGAACGGTGCGACCGGCTGCGACACGTTCTCGATCAGCGGGTCTGAGCTGTAGTCATGAAGCGCGAGCGGGTCACGGCGCACATCGACGATGTGCGCCGTGCCACAGCCAGCGATGCTGACGCCGTGGCCGAGGTGATCCACTACTCGACGGCGGACTCGATGCCGTGGTTCACCGGCCGCAACACGCTCGACGAAGACCGCTGGTGGGCATCCCACGTTCTGCTGCACAAGGCAGACGTCTGGGTGGCGACCGTCGACGGCAACATCGTGGGCGTCGTCGCCCTGCACGACGGATGGCTCAGCCAGCTCTTCGTGCGCACCACGGCACAGGGGTTCGGCGTCGGACACCGACTGGTCGAGGTCGCGAAGCGGGAGAACCCACGAGGGCTGCAGCTCTGGGTCTTCCGGCGCAACGCGGTGGCCGCCCGATTCCTCGAGACCGTGGGCTTTTCTCTTGTGCGCGAGGGAACGTCGTCTGCGCGGCACGCGGCCGGCGGCGCCGACGACGAGCCCGAACTGCTCTACCGCTGGCTTCCCTGACCGCGTCGCGCGAGACGGATGCCGACGGTCGCCAGCACGACGACGGCCGCGGCGACGATCGCCGCGATCATGGCGGGCTGCGACACGAGTTCGCCCGTCGTGCGCGAGACGGCCACCCAGGCGAGGCCCCAGGTGAGCGAGGCGGCGGGTGCGAGGCGGCCGCGGCCGCGGATGGCGATAAGCACTCCGACCAGCGCCGCCACGGCGAGCACGATGACAGCCCAGACGTCTCTGCCCCAGCCGAAGCCGTCGAAGCCCGCGGCCGTCAGCCCGGCCGCCACGTTGGCCGCCGTGGCGATCGACACCCAGCCGAGATAGAGCCCCATGGTTCCGTCGAGCACGATCGTCTCGACGACACCCGTCGGCCGCCCGTCGACGAGCAGGAGGAACGTGCGCGCGAGCACGGCCAGCAGCACGACGATGACGACGCAGGACAGGGCGAGCTGGTCGAATTGGACGCTGAGGATCCAGGCCGCGTTCAGCAGCAGAGAGGCAGCCACCCAGTAGCCGACGAGGCGCTGCCGCGGGGCGTTCGCCTGCTTCGGCAGCAGCTGCCACACGGCGTAGGCCAGTAGGCCGAGGTAGATGACCGACCAGATCGAGAATGCCGGGCCCGCGGGGGCGATCGGAGTCGAGTCTGCCGTGAGCGCGCCGTTCGCGGCGTTCTGGATGGGCGTTCCGCCCGCGGCGCCCGAGCCGATATAGGCGCCGACGACGGCGATGACGGCGCTGACCGCGACGACGATCTGTCGAACTCTGTCGGCGGTGGTGACGCTGGAGGGTGTGGACATCGGGTGCCTCTCGATTAGTCAGCTAGCTTACTAATCGACGGTAGCCTAGATTTGCAGAATGAGCGAAGAGCCGGTGAACGAAGCGCGTGCGGCTTCCCCTGCCGGCCCGAATATGCAGGAGTGGCCCACGGGTCGGCTGCTGGCGACCGCGTCGCGGCTCGTCGAGCACGCCTGGACCGAACGGCTCGATGAGATCGGCCTCACCCACGCGGGTCTGGTGGTTCTGCATCTTCTGCAGGAGACGCCGCGGAGCCAGACCGATCTCGCCCGGCTGGCGCGCGTCGAGAATCAGACGATCTCGCGCACGCTCGAGCGGTTGCAGAGAGAGGGCTTCGTCGAGCGGGTGTCCGATCCGAGCGATCGTCGCCGGCACATCGTGTCGGTCACCCCCGCCGGCACCGACGTCTGGAACTCCGCGCGCACGCTCGAGCGCGACATGATGCCGGAGGTCGACGAGCCCGACGTCTTCCGGTCCGCACTCCTGGCGATCATCGCCTCCTCCGCCGCGAAGAGGTGGGAACCGGAGGCATGAAGCGCAAGCCCCGCGGGCGAGTCTGGCGTTCGTGTCACGCTGGAGGTACCGCACACTCCGAGTAGAAAGAAGCTCATCATGGCAGCACGACTCATCTTCGGACTCGGCGTCGGCCTGGCCGCCGGCTATGTTCTCGGCACCCGGGCAGGACGCGCCAAGTACACCGAGATCAAGGCCCGCGCGAATGACGTCTGGCACGACCCGCACGTGCAGAAGGCCGTGTCGGATGCCGGTGACCTCGTGCGCGAGGCTGCTCCCGTGGTGCAGGAGAAGATCGCCGACGTCGCCAAGGCCGCCAAAGAGAAGGTCACCGGCTCGTCGTCTGATGCCGCGCCCGCCGGCTCGTCGTCGGACAAGTAGATGGCCGACTCCGACACGACCGCCGACGATAAGCGTCGCGATCAGTTGACCAGTGCTCCGAAATCGACCGAGCGCGACGCGGAGCCCCGGATCGACGTGTCGACGCACGACGGGGTGACGCGCATCGACATTCGTGACGACGCCGCGTTCCGACCCGGTTCGGCCGACGAGGAACGATCCGATTCGTAGACTGAGCCCATGAAGGTCAACCCCTACTACTCGAAGAAGCCGCAAGACACGCACGTCTTTCACGACGATCGCAACTGCGAGGTGGGCAAGGCGATCCCGGTCGAGAACAAGAAGTTCGGCACGAACGGCTACCCGCACTGCCCGCAGTGCACCGCTCTCGCCGGCAAGTAGTCCTCGCTACGACCAGTCGATCCGGTCGAAGTCGCGGCGCAGGCGTGCCCCTCGAGACGGGCTGACGCTCTCGACCCAGGCGAGTCTTCCCAGCAGGTGAGCTCGGAAGTCGGGGTGACCGGCCCTGTTCTGCCCGTGCGGCCCGTTCGTGGCGCAGTTGTGCAGAATGGCCTTCAGCTCGTCGAAGTAGCCACGGTCGACCGCGACGCCGTCGTTCACGACGAGGCCCGTCACGCTCTGCCGAGCTCCTCGTCCCGCGATTCTGGTCTTGGCCTCGTTGAGCAGGTGCCCCTCGTCGCGCACGATCCGCTCCACGCCGGCGATGAGCCTCGCTGCGGCTCGGCCCCGCACATCGTCGCCGCTGAACGCGAGATCGTCGGCATAGCGGGTGTAGGCGACACCGGATGCCGCTGCCCAGCCGCTCAGCCGCGAGTCGAGACGGCGCACAGACAGGTTCGACAGCGCGGGCGAGGTCGGCGAGCCCTGGGGCAGATGCGCCCGTGAGATCGTCTGTCTCAGCGCCGCGCGCTCCTCGCTCGAGCCGCCTGCCGGCATCCGGGCCCCGACCCAGGACGGCACCGCGTGCGTGCAGGCCCCGGTGAGGGCGTGCGCCACCGCCTCGGGATATCCGGCCTGTCGAAAGACGGAGAAGACGCGCCGCGCGGTCACCCGGGCGAAGAAGCTGCGTAAGTCGAGGGTGATGACTGTACGCGCTCCGACGTGCGCCGCGGCGCCGGTGGCCGCGGATCGACCCGGCACGAAGCCGTGTGCAGCATCGTTCAGCGGCAGCGCGCTGAGGATGTCGGTCAGCACTCGGCGGTGCACTCGGCGCATTCGCGGGGTCGGAACCTCGAGCAGTCGAGGCGTACGCCCCGGTCGCACGAGCCAGTCGTAGCTGTAGTGGTGGAGTCGTCCGCGTGGGGTCCGCCGATTCCAGTGCGCGGTGTCGGTCACCCAGTCGAGCTGGGCCGGCGTGACCTCGAGAAAATCAGCGAGCTCGCCGAGTCCGTCGATGGCGGGCACGGCCAACGACGTCGGCGCCATGCTGGCGGGGATCGCCTCGATGTGCGCGAGAGTGATGACGCGACCGGACTCGCGAGCGGCGTCGAAGGCCTCCTGGAACACGCGACTCGATTCGATCCACCGCGCGAGTTCGCGGTGTGCATCCAGGGGTGCGCGACGGTAGGCGTCGAGAGTTCCGTCGACCAGCGGCCAGAGCCAACCCGGTCGTACGCCGAGAGCCCGGCCGCAGGCATCCACCAGCGGGTCGAACGCCCACTCGGGGGCGGCGAGCATGGCGTGCGAGAGCCCGACCGCGATCGAGTGCTGCCTCACACGACTCCGGTGAGTATGCGACGAACCGCGGGCGACCAATCGATCGGTGCGGGCACCCGGCCGCGCGAAGCGCGGTGCGGTGCCTGCGGTTGTGCGTTCAGGCTGAGAGTCGTGCCCCGGGGTGACCCCGGAGAGGGTGTTCGTCTGTCGACTACACCCACCTCGTCCGCAGTTCGTCGCATTCGTCCACGCTAACCGCCGATGAGATCGCCGTCGAGCGCATTCGCGAACGGCCGGGAATAGATATCGCTCTGCATTGTTGAGTTGAGTCGAAGGCACTCAAGTTTCACAGGAGGTTACTTTGCCCGATCGTTTCGACCCCAACTCTTCCCCGGAATCCGACGGATCCGGGAGCAACTCGTTCGATGAATTCCTTGCCCGCTACCTGCAGGGCGAACGCGCGGCCCAGGCCGGGCGTTCGATCGATATCAGCCGACTCATGAGTCGGCGCACCCACGAGGTCCTCGCATCCGCGGGGCGCTTCGCTATCGAGCACGGCCACCGTGAGCTCGACGCCCTGCACATCCTGCGCGTGCTCGCCGAGACCGAGCCGGCCGCCGAGGTCATCGCGCGCCTGGGTGTACGTCCGGCCGACATCGCGAACGCGGCCGAGCAGCGTCTGCCGCAGGCCCAGTCCGCGCATGCGGTCGAGTCGCCCGTGCTCACCCAGTCCGCCCAGCGGGCACTGTTCCACGCCTACCAGGTCGCCCGTGCATCGGGTTCGACGTACATCGACCCCGAGCACCTCTTCTTCGCGCTCGTGATCAGCCAGGACTCTCCCGCCGGTCAGGTGCTGTCGGCGGCGGGCATCACGCCCGAGTCGTTGCAGTCCGGCATGCGCGAGACGATGGGCGAGCAGTCCACCAGCGTGCAGTCCGACGCCTCCGACGCATCCGATACGCCGATGCTCGACAAGTTCGGCACAGACCTCACGGCCATGGCTCGAGACGGCGGGCTCGACCCCGTGATCGGCCGCGCCGACGAGATCGAGCAGACCGTCGAGATCCTTTCGCGCCGCACCAAGAACAACCCCGTGTTGATCGGCGAGGCCGGCGTGGGCAAGACCGCGATCATCGAGGGCCTGGCCCAGCGAATCGTATCCGGCGACGTACCCGAGCAGCTGCGTGACAAGCGCGTCGTCTCACTCGACTTCCCTGCCATGGTCGGTGGCACCCGCTACCGCGGCGACTTCGAAGAGCGCCTCACCACGCTCATGGACGAGGTCAGCGCGCACAAGACCGAGCTGATCGTCTTCATCGACGAGCTGCACACGGTCGTGGGCGCGGGCGGCTCCGGAGAAGGCGGCATGGACGCCGGCAACATTCTGAAGCCCCGGCTTGCTCGTGGCGAACTGCACGTCGTCGGCGCGACCACGCTCAAGGAGTACCGTTCGATCGAGAAGGACTCCGCCCTCGAGCGGCGCTTCCAGACCGTCCAGGTCGGCGAGCCCTCCATCGAAGACGCCGTCGCGATCCTCTCGGGTCTGCGCGGAGCCTACGAAGAGCACCACGGCGTGCGCTACACCGACGAGGCCATCCGTGGCGCCGTCGAGTTGTCGGCTCGCTACGTCACCGACCGGTTCCTGCCCGACAAGGCGATCGACCTGATCGACCAGGCCGGCGCCCGACTGCGCCTCAGCCTGGGATCCCGCGTCGACACCTCCGCCCTGCTCGAAGAGCTGAGCGAACTCGAGGCGTCGAAGAATGCCGCCGTCTCGCTCGAGCACTACGAGGAGGCGTCGAGTCTGCGCGACCGCATCGAGGCCGTGCACGAGAAGCTGTCGGCGGCCAAGCCTGCGGCATCCGTCACCGAGGCGATCGTGGGCGAGGCCGAGATCGCGGCCGTGATCTCGCGAGCGACCGGCATCCCCGCGGCACGTCTGACCCAGGTCGATCGTGAGCGCCTCGCGGTGCTCGAAGACGAACTGCATGGTCGCGTCGTCGGCCAGCACGACGCCGTCTCGGTCGTCGCCAAGGCCGTGCGACGCAACCGCACGGGCATGGGCGACGCCAATCGCCCCGTGGGCAGCTTCCTGTTCCTCGGGCCGACCGGTGTCGGCAAGACCGAGCTCGGCAAGGCCCTGGCGGAGTCGCTGTTCGGCGACGACAAGGCCATGGTGCGCTTCGACATGAGCGAGTTCGGCGAGCGCCACACGGTCTCGCGTCTCGTCGGTGCCCCTCCCGGATACGTCGGGTACGACGAGGCCGGCCAGCTCACCGAGCGAGTGCGGCGCAACCCGTACTCGGTGATCCTGTTCGACGAGATCGAGAAGGCCCACCCCGACATCTTCAACCTGCTTCTGCAGGTTCTCGACGACGGACGCCTGACCGACGGCCAGGGTCGCACAGTCGACTTCCGCAACACGGTGGTCATCATGACGAGTAACATCGGCTCGGAGTTCCTCGCGAGTCGTGGAGGGCCCATCGGCTTCGCGGCCCCGAATGCGGCCGACGGGTTCGGCGATGACAAGGCGCTGCGCGATCGGGTCATGGGCAAGCTGCGTGAGGCGATGCGGCCCGAGTTCATCAACCGCATCGACGAGATCGTGCTGTTCCGCAAGCTCGACCAGCCGCAGCTGCGGCAGATCGTGTCCCTGCTTCTGGATGCGACCCGCTCGCGTCTGGCTGCACGGAACGTCTCGCTCGACATCAGTGAGTCGGCGATCGATTGGATCGCCGAGCACGGCTACGAGCCCGAGTACGGAGCACGTCCGCTTCGCCGGGTGATCCAGCGCGAGCTGGACGACCGTATCGCCGAGCTGCTGGTGAGCTCAGCCGTTCTGGATGGCGGCGGAGTCTCGGTCGACGTCATCGACGGCCGGCTCAGCGTGATCTCGGCCACCGCGGAGCTGCCTGTCGCCGCTTAGCGCGCAGGCCGGATCGGCCGAAGATACTACGAGAACGCCCAGCCCGCGCAATCCCATGGGGCTGGGCGTTTTCGCGTGCCACAGTGGCCTCAGCCCCAAACGGGCTTCTGACGGAAGGACGCCACCATGGCGAAGAAGAAAGATATCGAGCAGGCCGCATTCAACCCCATCCGCACGGCGCATGACCTGGGTCTGCGCAGCGAGTACGCCTATCTGGCGGGCTTCGCTTCCATCGTTCTCGCCCTCTTCGCATGGCTGGGATCGCGCGCCAAGAAGTCAGACGACAAGGCCCAGTCCGACCGCTGGGGCATCTTCATCGGCCACTGGGCACCCACGTTCTTCGCGATCGGTCTCGCGTTGAAGTCCGAAGAGTAAGTCAGAAGAGCGGCCACGGCACCGCGGGCATATGACCCCGCGGTGCCGGGAATATCGTCGTGCGCAGCAGTCGGTCGCAGCGCGCGTCGAGCGCGTCGAGTTCGTCTGATGTGATGAGCTCGGACAGGGTATCGCCCAGCTCGGCGTAGAGCGATGTGCGCACGCGATCGACGGCGGCGATCTCGTCGGGGCGCAGCTCGTCTCCGGTGAAACCCCAGAGCACGGTGCGCAGTTTGTGCTCCGCATGGAATGTCAGGCCGTGGTCGACCCCGTGCCTGTGCCCATCGGGCATGGCGAGGATGTGGCCACCTTTTCGATCGGCGTTGTTCGCCACGACATCGAAGATCGCCATGCGCCGGAGCGCGTCGTTGTCCTCGTGGATGAGGGTGACCTCGCGGTCCTCCTCATCGGTGCCATCGAGCACGCGACGCCATCCGGATTCGGGTAACCGGTCTGCGGTGACCAGGTCGACGGCATCCTGTTCGGGGTCGATGTCCTGCCACAACTGCACCATGCCCACTCCCATCGGGCCGCTTCTCAGCCACGTGCGGGGAACGACGTTCCAGCCGAAGGCTTCGGACACGAGGTATGCCGCCGCCTCGCGCTGAGCCAGCGTGCCGTCGGGAAAATCCCACAGGGGATTCTCGCCCGCGACCGGCTTGTAGACGACAGCGGTGTCTTCGATCTGCGCGAGGAAGGTCGCATTCGACGCGGTCGTGATGCGCCCCGTGATGATGAGCTCGGCGTCGAACGCGTCGACGGGGTCACTCGCGTCGATCACCATCTACAAGTCCGGCGACGGGTCGCAGACATGCCCATCGGCATCCATCGGCATGCCGCACAGCGGGCAGAGCGGCCGGCCCGCGCCCACGACCTCGAGCGTGCGCTTGGCGAACGCCCTGGCGGAGCCTACGGGGATGCGCACGAGGAGCATCTCGTCGGGTTCCACATCGGCGAGATCGAGCTCGAGTTCATCTTGATCTTCGTCGATCTCGATCTCGATGATCGGGAACGCCTGGATGACCACTTGGGCGGTCGAGGGATCCCAGCCGAGGCTGAGAGTGCCGATGCGGAATTCCTCTTCGACGGGATCGAGCGGGTCGTTGTCGACCAGCTCGACCGGAGTCGTCGCCGGAACGCTCGACGGATTGCCCTCCTGGCTCATGAGTTCGTCGAGGACCTCCTCGATCTTCTCGGCGAGGGCGGCGGACTGCTGTTTCTCGAGGCCGACGCTGACGACGCGCTTGCCCGTGCGGGCCTGAAGGTAGAAGGTACGGGAACCGGGCTGGCCGATCGCGCCGACCACCACCCGGTCGGGCCAATCGAAGGCGTGGACGAGGGGAGCCATGCTTCTAGTCTACGAGCGCTGAACGGGATCAGGCCGGGCCAGCGCCTCCGCCGACGGGAGCGTCCGCCGCCGGGGGTGCTGTGCGGAGCCAGGAGAGATCACCCGATTCGGTGTTCGTGGCGTGCACGCTCGGCGCGCCGGCGCCGTAGCGGATGATCGAGACGGATGCGGGGCCGACGCTGATGCGCTGGAAGAGGTCGAGGTGCATGCCGTAGGCGTCGGCGAGTATCGACTTGATGATGTCGCCGTGGCTCACCGCGGCCCAGACCGCGCCGGGGCCGTGCTCCTCTTCGAAGTGCGCGTCCATGCGCCTCACGGCGGCCACCGCTCGGGCCTGCATCGCTGCGAGAGACTCGCCGCCGGGAAAGACGGCTGCCGACGGGCTCGACTGCACCACCTTCCAGAGCTTCTCGGTGCTGAGCTCCTTCAGGGTCCCGCCCTGCCAGTCGCCGTAGTCGCATTCGGTGATGTCATCGTCGACGAGGAACTCGGGGGAGCCCTCCTGACGGTCGAGAATCAGAGCGGATGTCTGGCGACAGCGTTCAAGAGGGCTCGAGACCACGCCGACGAGGGGTACCGACCTCAATCGTTCGGCCGTCGCGGCGGCTTGCTCGCGCCCGCGATCGTCGAGATCGACTCCGGCCGTGCGCCCCGCGAGGATGCCGTCGACGTTCGCCTGGGTGCGGCCGTGCCGCACGAGAATCAGTGTGCCCATGTCATCAGACTAGACAGAAGGCCTGGTGTGGTCGGTCGGCACGCGTGACGTGCTTCGCCAACCGCTCGTCATACGTACTAGCGCGCTCGGGCCAAGACAGACGAAGGTAGGGATCAAACGAAGGAGGAATGATGCCCACAGGAGACGTCGAGACATTCCACGAGGGTGGTGCCTGGTACAACCGGGTCGACGGTGAGAAGGGAGCTACCGGCCCGTATCGATCGAAGGCTGACGCGATCGGCGAAGGACGTGAGCAGGCTCGTCGCCTGCGACGGGAGCACGCCGTTCGCGATGAGGACGGAGAACTCGACGATCGCACCGCGTACGGAGACTAGCCGACGGGATTCAGACGCTGGTCGGGGCACAAAAAAAGTCCCACCTCGCGTAGAAGCCGCGGGATGGGACAGTGCCTCCGACCGGCGTCGATCCGGTGACCTTTCGATTTTCAGTCGAACGCTCTACCAACTGAGCTACAGAGGCGAGTGACCGAAGTCGCTCACAGACAAAAAGCCCTTCCTCTCGGTTGGGCTTGTCGCCTTGGCGACCCTGACGGGACTTGAACCCGCGACCTCCGCCGTGACAGGGCGGCGCGCTAACCAACTGCGCTACAGGGCCATACTGGTGAATCTGAACTGCGTGTTAAGTTGTCGTGGTTGTGCTGCGTTCTTCGTGCTGGTGATGCTTCGTGCTGTTACCAATGTGACCCCAACGGGATTCGAACCCGTGCTGCCGCCGTGAAAGGGCGGTGTCCTAGGCCTCTAAACGATAGGGCCGTTGGTGACAACTCAACGAGTATGCCACACACTTCTCGCTCTCGCCAATTCGGCTCCGCGAATGGCGTTCGAGACGCGACTCGACGCCGAATGAACCGGGAATCCTGTCGCCGACAAGCGATGATCTGAGGGAGGCCGAATGCTCTGTTGGTAGAGTGACGCCTGTTACTACTGTTACTCGAGTGACAAAAGCTTGCTCGTCATCACCTCCCGGGGGAATTGTGAAAGCCACGACCAGTCGACGTCGACACCGCGGCCCCTGGGGACTCCGCCACCTCCTCGGCTCGGTCGCCGTCACGCTGACGCTCGTCGCCACGGGCTCTGTGCTCGCCGCTCCGGCCTATGCCGACGAGTACCCCACGTGGGAGGACGTGCAGGCCGCGCAGGCCAACGAATCGACGAAGCAGAGCGAGATCCAGAAGATCCAAGACCTCATCGCGTCGCTTCGAGACGCGACCGCGGCGGCCGAATCGCTCTCGATCCAGCGCGGAACCGAGTACCAGCAGGCTCAGACCAAGTACGACACGGCCGCGTTCAAGGCCGACGAGCTCGACTCCCAGGCCGCCACGGCCAAGGCGACGGCGGATGCATCGATCAAGCAGGCAGGCCAGCTCGCCGCACTGATGGCCAAGTCGGGCGGCAACGGACTGTCGGTCAACCTCTTCACCAGCGAATCGAGCGAGGCCGACGGTCTGCTCTACCAGCTGGGCGCCATGAGCCAGCTCACGGGATCGGCATCGAAGCTCTACGCCACCGCCGAGCAAGACAAGAACACCGCCCAGTCGCTGACCGACCAGGCTGTCGTGGCCCGCGACGCGCTGAAGTCATTGGCCGACGAGGCCGAGGCCGCTCGCAACGAGGCGATCGCCGCACAGAAGACCCTCGAAGAGTCGCTCGCCGCCCAGCAGACCTACGAGGTGCAGCTCGAGACCCAGCTCGCGGTCCTCACGCAGAACCGGCAGGCGACAGAAGCGGACTACAACGCGGGAGTCGAAGCTCGACGCCTCGCCGAGGAGGCCCGCAAGGAGGCCGAGCGTCAGGCTGCAGCAGATGCCGCGGCCGCGGCAGCAGCTTCTGGCGGCGGCGGCGGCGGAGGAGGTGGCAGCAGCAGCGGTCCCGGCCCCGTCTCGAGCGGCTGGGCGAGCCCGTTCCCCGGCTCCTACTCCACCGACGAATACGGCATGCGCGTCAACCCGGTGAGCGGCAACTACACGATGCACTCGGGCCTCGACCTCAACTACAACAGCGGCACCTGCGGCGCCCCCGTCTATGCGGCCGCGGCGGGTGAAGTCAGCTATGCCGGCTACAACGGCGGGTACGGCAACTTCGTCGAGATCAGTCACGGCGGCGGTGTGAGCACGGGCTACGGCCACAACACCAGCCTCAACGTGGGCTCTGGCCAGTACGTGGCCGCGGGTGAGATCATCGCCTTCGCCGGCACGACGGGCAACTCCACCGGCTGCCACGTTCACTTCGAGGTGCGCATCGGCGGAGGCGCCACCGACCCCCGCCCATGGATGGCCGACCGCGGCGTCTACTTCGGCTAGTCCCACCAACGACACAGGCCCCTCGACACGCTCGAGGAACGGACGACCGTTCCCTGAGCCCGCCGAGGGGCCTGTGTCGTAGAAGGGCTAGTGGCCCTCGACCTTGAGCTTCTCGATGCCGTCGAGAACGATCTGCTCGGCCGCGGCGGCATTCTGCCAGCCCTCGGTCTTGACCCACTTGCCGGGCTCGAGGTCCTTGTAGTGCTCGAAGAAGTGCTCGATCTCCTTGCGGGTCGACTCGGGGATGTCGTCGATGTCCTGGATGTGCGCCCAGCGCGGGTCCTTCGCGGGGACCGCGATGACCTTGGCGTCGGATCCGCCGTCGTCGGTCATGTTGAACACGGCGACGGGGCGAACAGAGACGCCGACGCCCGGGAAGAGCGGGTATTCGAGAAGCACCAGCACGTCGACGGGGTCACCGTCGAGGCCGAGGGTGTTCTCGAAGAAGCCGTAGTCGGTGGGGTAGACGAACGAGGTGAACAGCACGCGGTCGAGGAAGACCCGTCCGGTCTCGTGGTCGACTTCGTACTTGTTGTGGCTTCCCTTGGGAATCTCGATGATCGCGTCGTAAGCAGCCATGCCGGCGGTTCTCCTTTGTGGGTCGTGAACTGCAATAACGTTACTGGATGCCCCCTGAGACTCCATCCGAACGTCGCCCCCGTCTGACACCGGCGATCGCCGATGTGCGCAGGGCCGTGCGCGAATCGCTCGAGGCGTTCCCCTCGTCCGACGACGCCCTGGTGCTGGTGGCTCTCAGCGGCGGCCCGGACTCCCTGGCCCTGGCCGCGGCGGCCGCCTTCGAGGCTCCCCGGCGGGGAATGCGGGCGGGTGCAGTGATCGTCGATCACGGGTTGCAACGGGAGTCTGCCACGGTGGCGGCGAAGGCGGCCGAGCAGGCGCGCGGGCTGGGTCTCGAGCCGGTGCTGGTGCGGCTCGTGGAGGTGGACGCCGGGCCGGGCTCCGGCGGGCCCGAGGCCGCCGCGCGCGCGGCACGGTACACGGCCCTGGATGCGGTGCGCCGCGAGACCTCGTCGGTCGCGGTTCTGCTCGGCCACACTCTCGACGACCAGGCCGAGACCGTGCTGCTCGGCCTGGCCCGCGGTGCCGGCGCATCCAGCCTGCACGGCATGGCGCCCGTCTCGGGGGCCTTCGTGCGGCCCCTTCTCGGCATCCGGCGTTCGAGCACCCTCGCGGCCTGCGCCGACGCGGGTCTCGAACCGTGGCTCGACCCGCACAATGTCGACACCGCGTTCTCGCGTGTCCGGGTGCGGCAGAGTGTGCTGCCCACGCTCGAGCGCGAGCTCGGTCCGGGCATGGCCGAGGCCCTGGCCCGCACGGCGGATCAGCTGCGCGAAGACGGGGACGCGCTCGACCACATGGCCGAGGAGACGATCGAGGAGATCGTCGAGCACGCCGAGGCGGGGATCGCGATCTCGATCGGAGCCCTGACGGCGAATCCCGCGGCTCTGCGCAACCGCATCATCCGGCACGTCGTGTCGAGCGAGTTCGGCGTCAGCCTCAGTCGAGCGCAGACCCTTGCCGCCGCCGCTCTCGTGACCGAGTGGCACGGGCAGAAGGGTGTCGACCTGCCCGGCATTAGAGTTGTCAGGGTCGCCGGGAAACTCGTGTTCCAGGCTGCGTCAGACATCTAATGTGAAGGAGCCCTGTGCTTTCGAGTGACATCGCCGACGACCTCACCAGCGTGCTGTACACGGAGGCCGAGATCCACACGCGTATTGCGGAGCTCGCGCGCAGCATCGAAGCCGACTACGAGGGCGAGGATCTGCTTCTCGTCGGTGTGCTCAAGGGCGCGGTCATGGTCATGGCCGACCTCGCGCGTGAGCTGACGCTTCCGTTGAACATGGACTGGATGGCAGTCAGCTCATACGGTGCGGGCACGCAGTCCTCGGGCGTCGTGCGCATCCTGAAAGACCTCGACAGCGATCTCTCCGGCCGCAAGGTGCTGATCGTCGAAGACATCATCGACTCGGGCCTGACCCTCTCGTGGCTGCTCGGAAACCTGCGTACTCGTGGCGCCGAGAGCGTCGAGATCTGCGCGCTGTTCCGCAAGCCGGAAGCGGCGAAGGTCGAGGTCGACGTGCGGTACGTGGGCTTCGAGATCCCGAACGAGTTCGTCGTGGGCTACGGCCTCGACTACGCCGAGCGCTATCGCAACCTGCGTGACGTCGCGGTGCTCGCGCCGCACGTGTACTCCTGATCGACCCCTCTTCACGCCCACGGGGGCTCTGTTTACGCCCACGGGGGCTGTATTTACGCCCACGGGGAACATGCAGACGGCGTGCAGCCCGGCCCAGCTAACCTTTCGACTACCACGAATTCCCTCTCGACACGATGAAGAGACATGAACGCTAAAAAGATCGTCCGATCTCCCATTCCGTACATCCTGCTCGGCGCCATCGCGCTCTGGATCGGCTTCAGCCTCATCACGGGTGGTGGCTTCAAGCAGATCGACACGCAGGAGGGCCTGCAGCTGCTGAAAGACGGCAAGGTCTCCTCGGCCACCATCATCGATGGCGAGCAGCGGGTCGACCTGACCCTCGCGAAGGCTGACAAGGACTATGGCACGCAGGTGCAGTTCTACTACGTCACGCCTCGAGGCACCGAAGTCATCGACGCCGTCAACGACGCGGCACCGACCAAGGGCTACAACGACGAGGTCCCGCAGACCAACTGGTTCCTGTCTCTCATCGGCATCCTCCTTCCGGTGCTTCTCATCGGTGCCTTCTTCTGGCTCATGCTCTCCGGTATGCAGGGCGGCGGCTCCAAGGTCATGCAGTTCGGCAAGTCGAAGGCCAAGCTGGTCTCGAAGGAGTCGCCGAAGGTCACGTTCGACGACGTCGCCGGTAGCGATGAGGCCCTCGAAGAGCTCGAAGAGATCAAAGACTTCTTGAAGGAGCCGGCGAAGTTCCTCGCCGTCGGCGCCCGCATTCCGAAGGGCGTGCTGCTCTACGGCCCTCCCGGAACCGGTAAGACCCTGCTCGCTCGCGCTGTCGCGGGTGAGGCCGGCGTGCCGTTCTACTCCATCTCGGGCTCCGACTTCGTCGAGATGTTCGTGGGTGTCGGTGCCAGCCGCGTGCGCGATCTGTTCCAGCAGGCCAAAGAGAACTCGCCCGCCATCATCTTCATCGACGAGATCGACGCTGTCGGTCGTCACCGCGGCGCCGGCATGGGCGGCGGCCACGACGAGCGCGAGCAGACGCTCAACCAGCTGCTCGTCGAGATGGACGGCTTCGACGTCAAGACGAACGTCATCCTGATCGCCGCGACCAACCGTCCCGACATCCTCGACCCTGCTCTGCTGCGTCCGGGCCGCTTCGATCGCCAGATCGGCGTCGACGCTCCCGATCTGCAGGGCCGCAAGAAGATCCTCGAGGTGCACGGCAAGGGCAAGCCGCTCGCCGCCGGTGTCGACCTCGAGGTCGTGGCCCGCAAGACGCCCGGATTCACGGGTGCCGACCTGGCGAACGTGCTCAACGAGGCCGCGCTGCTCACCGCTCGCTCGAACGCGCAGCTCATCGACAACCGCGCTCTCGACGAGGCCATCGACCGCGTCATCGCCGGTCCGCAGCGACGCACCCGCATTATGCGCGACCACGAGAAGCTGGTCACCGCCTATCACGAGGGCGGTCACGCTCTGGTGGCCACGGCCATGAACAACACCGACCCGGTGACGAAGATCACGATCCTTCCCCGTGGCCGGGCTCTGGGCTACACGATGGTCCTGCCTCTCGAAGACCGCTACTCGGTCTCGCGCAACGAGCTGCTCGATCAGCTCGCCTACGCCATGGGTGGGCGCGTCGCCGAAGAGGTCGTGTTCCACGACCCCACCACCGGCGCATCGAACGACATCGAGAAGGCCACCGCGACGGCACGCAAGATGGTCACCGAGTTCGGAATGTCCTCCGATATCGGTGCTGTCAAGCTGGGTGCCGCGTCGGGCGAGATGTTCCTCGGCCGCAATATGGGGCACGAGCGCGACTACTCCGATCGCATCGCCGAGAAGGTCGACGACGAGGTGCGGCACCTCATCGAGGCTGCGCACGACGAGGCCTGGAGCGTTCTCAACGAGAACCGCGACATCCTCGACCGTCTGGCACTCGAACTGCTCGAGCACGAGACGCTCGACCACGACCAGCTCGCCGTGATCTTCAAAGATGTCAAGAAGCTCACGCCCCGCCCGCAGTGGCTGTCGAGCGACAAGCGTCCGGTGTCGCAGCTTCCTCCGGTGTCGTTCCCGACCCCGAAGGCGCCGGTCGACGCCGGTGCCGTCGACGGGGGAGTCCAGTCCGACCCCGAGCCGGAGCAGAAGCCCAAGCGTTCACCGCAGGCTCCGCCCCGTCCCGCAACCGCGTAGCTCACCGAGCGCGTGACAGCATTCGACCGGGCTCGTGTCGAGGCGGCCGTGCACGAGATCCTCATCGCTATCGGTGAGGATCCGTCGCGTGCCGGCCTCGATCGAACCCCGTCCAGAGTCGCCGACGCCTACGAGGAGTTCTTCTCCGGCCTCGGCGTCGATGCCGCGTCGACGCTCGGAGACACCTTCGCCCTCCCGGAGGGTGCGGCCACCGAGCCCGTGCTCGTGCGCGACATCGAGTTCCGCTCGGTGTGCGAACACCACCTGCTTCCCTTCATCGGGGTAGCCCACGTCGCGTACGTTCCGTCGAACCGACTGATCGGCCTCGGACGCATCGCGTCGGTCGTCGACACGCTGGCTTCTCGACCTCAGCTGCAGGAGCGGCTGGGCGACGAGATCGCATCGGCGATCGAGAACGGCGTCGAGGCGCGCGGAGTGCTCGTCGTCCTCGACGCGCAACACGACTGCGTCAGAACCCGGGGACCGAGGCAGACGCGCAGTTCGACCGTCACGGTGTCGAGTCGCGGTACGCTGTCGCAGCCCGCCGAGCGCGCGGAGCTGATGATCCTGATCGGAGCCACGACGTGAGAAAGAACCACGTGAGCGCACCCGAGCCCACCACGGAGGGCGGCGACCGATCCGCATCCGTTCGTCGTCGCATCCGGTCGTCGACGGCCGTGCCCGGCGTGCCGCTGGCCGGCGAACGCACGCTCATCATGGGAATCCTCAACGTGACGCCCGACTCGTTCAGCGACGGCGGGCGGTGGAACACCCTCGATGCTGCGCTCGAGCACGCCGCCGAGCTGACGGCGCAGGGCGCGGACCTGATCGACATCGGCGGAGAGTCCACACGACCGGGGGCGCACCGCGTTCCGGTGGCCGAGGAGCAGCGTCGTGTGCTGCCGCTCGTGCGTGAACTCGCGCGCGGCGGCATCGCGGTGAGCGTCGACACGATGAACGCGGCCACGGCTCTCGCGGCGGCCCACGCGGGCGCGGCCGTGATCAACGATGTCTCCGGGGGGCTCGCCGACCCCGACATGACCCGCGTCGCCATCGAGACGGGCCTGCCCTTCGTCGTGATGCACTGGCGCGGGCACAGCGCCGAGATGGCGGCGAAGGCGAGCTACGGCGACGTGGTCTCCGATGTGCGGCGCGAGCTCGAGTACCGGGTCGCCGAGCTCATCGTCCGCGGCGTCGACCCGGCCAAGATCATCGTCGATCCCGGTATCGGCTTCTCGAAGAACGCCGAGCACAACTGGGCTCTCCTGGGGCACTACGGCGAGCTCGCGTCGCTCGGGCTGCCGGTGCTCGTCGCGGCATCGCGCAAGGGATTCCTCGCGCCGCTGGTCGCTGAGGACGCGGCCCCGGATGCGCGGGACGCGCCGTCGGCCATCGTCGCCGCGATCGCCGCATCGCAGGGCGCCTGGGCAGTGCGAGTGCACAACGTGGCCGAGACGCGCGCAGCCCTCGACGTCGCGGATGTGTGGAGACGGGGAGCCCGATCGTGACCCACGACACCGTGCAGGTCGACGAGCTCGACACCCTCACGCTCACGGGCCTCGAGGTGTTCGCCCACCACGGCGTGTTCGACTTCGAACGCGCCGACGGGCAGACCTTTCTGCTCGACCTCGTCGTCTGGCTCGACACCGTCGGTGCGGCCGCGGGCGACGACCTGGCGCAGACCCTGCACTACGGCGAACTGGCCGTCGAGGTGGCCGAGGCCGCGGCGGCCGAACCCGTCGATCTGATCGAGACGCTCGCGGAGCGCATCGCGACGCTCGTGCTGGCGCATCCGGTCGCCAGACGTGTGAGTGTCACGGTGCACAAGCCCAACGCCCCCATCCCCGTTCCGTTCGCCGACGTGTCGATCACGATCGTGCGCCCTCGGGGCCGCTCGAGCGCCGACAGTGTCAGGGAGACGCCATGAGGGCGCCAGCGCCGGCGGGCACCCGGTCGGTGCTCGCGTTCGGAAGCAACCTCGGCAACCGCGGCGAGACCATCAACGACGCCATGGCCGAGATCCGGGCGTTGGCAGGGGTGGTGATGATCGGCGAATCGAGTCTGTACGAGACGGTCGCCGTTAAGCTGCACGGTATCGACCACGAGGCACCCGCCTACCTCAACGCCGCCGCGATCATCGAGACCACGCTGGCGCCGCACGCGCTGCTCGCCGCGCTCAGCGAGATCGAGTTGCGGCACGGCAGGGTGCGCGAAGAGCGCTGGGGCGATCGCACACTCGACATCGACGTCATCACCTACGGATCGCTCGAGCTCGACGACGAGACGCTCACTCTTCCTCATCCGCGGGCCTGGCAGCGCGACTTCGTGCTCGCCCCGTGGCTCGAGCTCGATGCGGATGCGACGATTCCCGGTCGTGGCCGGGTCGACCTGCTGCTCGCCGCGACAGACGACACGGCGCGCCGAACCCGATCGGAGTCGATGTGAAACGCACCACCCCGTTCCCCGTCATCGCCCTCGCGCTGGGCGGTGCGCTCGTCGGTTTCCTCCTGCAGATCGGCCTCGCCTCGGGAGGCAGACCCATCCTGGTTCCGCCGGTCACCCTGCCCATCACGCTCGCCGTTGCCGGGGCCATCGTCCTCACCTTCGCGATTCCCGTCTACCGCGCGATCCGCGGCCCCGTGCGGCGCGAGGTCAATCCGTTCCGCGCGATGCGTGTCGTCGTTCTCGCCAAAGCATCGAGCCTCGTGGGCAGTCTGGTCGCCGGTTTCGGGCTCGGCTGCACGATCTACGTGCTCTCCCGAGCGATCGTTCCCGAGGTCTCGTCGCTCTGGCTGTCTATCGCCAGCGCGGCCGGAGGAGTCGTACTGCTCGTCGCCGGGCTCGTCGCCGAACAGCTCTGCGCGCTGCCGCCCGACGACTTCACTCCGGAGACCTGAGATGACCGACCCCACGAACGTCTCCGGTCGAGACACACACGATTTTGCCGATTCCGCGCCCTCGACGAAGCGCGTCGAGATCGGAGGCGACTGGCGACGGGTGAGCCCCAAGTACATCGGCGTCGAACTAGTCGGCGTGGCCCTCTTCGGGGTGGTGGCGATCGGCGCCACTCTCGTCTTCGCCCTCACGGAGTGGTTCGCGCAGCCGCTCGGGTGGATCCTCGTCGTCGTCGCCGTCGTGGTGACGCTGGCTATGTTCGTGGTCGCCCCGCGTCGCGTGCGCTCCATCGGCTACCAGCTTCGCGATGACGATCTGCTCTTCCGCCGCGGCATCATGTTCCACCGCGTCGTCTCCGTTCCGTACGGCCGCATGCAGCTCATCGACATCAACAGGGGCCCGGTTGCCCGCTTTCTCGGCCTCGCAGAGCTGCGCTTCGTCACCGCTGCGGCCGCAACAGGCGTGACCATCCCCGGCCTCAAAGACGCCGATGCGGATTCGCTGCGCGACACACTCGTGTCGCTCGCCGAGACGCGTCGGGCGGGGCTGTGACCGAGCCCGTCACTCCGCCGCTTCCCGGCGGTGGCGACTGGCTGCGCCTGCATCCGGCGACTCCGCTGCTCAAGGGCGGCATCGCGCTCATCGCCGTGATCGGCTTCGTCCTCGCCAACGTGCGCGAGCGGCTCCTCGAGATGTTCGTCGGCGGCCCTGACAGCGGTGATCTGTTCGACGAGCTCAATCGTCGTGGCCACCTCGGCTGGGCGATCGCCATCGTGGTCGCGGGCCTCGTTCTCGGCGTCGTGGCCTTCTACCTCTCGTGGCGCATGCACACCTACCGCATCAACGACGAGGCGGTCGAGGTGCGCAGCGGTATCCTGTTCCGCACCCACCGGCAGGCGCGACTCGACCGCATCCAGGGCATCGCCATCACTCGCCCCTTCATCGCCCGTCTGTTCGGGGCTGCCCGGCTCGAGCTGAGCGTCGCGGGGCAGGACGCGAAGGTGCAACTCGCATACCTGCGAGGCAGCGACGTCGATCGCCTGCGACACGACATCCTGCTGCTCGCGTCGGCTCGCCGTGCGGAGGAGGGCGTCGCGCCGCTCGTGGCGCCGAACGGCGTCGCCGGCTCAGCGGATGCCGTCGGCCCGGATTCGATCATCGGCCGTCGGGTCACGGAATTCCTGGCTCCCGAGCTCGACCCGCAGGAGGCGTCGGCCGAGTCGGTCGTGCGCATCTCACCACTGCGACTGGCCGGATCGCTGCTCGCAAGCGGAGGAACGCTCTTCGTGCTGGTCATCGCGATCGTGCTGATCATCATCGCGGCGTCGGGCAGGGAGGTCGGATTCGTCTTCCTGTTGGTGCCCGCGTTCATCGGTGGTGCCGGCTACTACGTGCGCAAGGTGACCCGCTCGCTGCGGTTCTCGATCGCAGCGACGCCCGACGGTGTCCGTGTCGGCTATGGACTGCTGACCACCTCGAACGACACGCTCCCACCCGGCCGGATCCACGCGATCGAGGTCTATCAGCCCCTGCTGTGGCGACCGTTCGATTGGTGGGCCATCCGCATCAACCGGGCGGGCCACGCCTCCAGCGGCTCGGGCAGCCAACCGGCGACGACGATGCTGCCCGTCGGCACCCGCGCTGACGTCGACAAGGTGCTCGGTCTGCTTCTTCCGGGGCTGGCCAGCGCCGACACGCGGCACCTGATTGTGGCCGGCATGGTCTCGTCGGGCCCGACCCCGGGCTTCGCCGTCGACTTCGTTCCCGCTCCTCGGCGCGGCCGATGGCTGCGCCCGTTCTCGTGGCGGCGCACCGGGTACGCGCTCGCGGGGGATGCCGTTCTGTTGCGCAAGGGTCTCGTGTGGCGACAGCTCGTCGCGGTGCCGGCGGCACGCATCCAGAGCCTGCGCATCGAGCAGGGCCCCTTGTCACGCGCGCTCGACCTCTGCACCCTGGCTCTCGACACGGTGGCCGGGCCCGTCTCGGCGACTCTGTCGGTGCTCGACAGAGCAGGCTCGATCACGGCGTTCGATGCGATCAGTCGAGCGGCGACGGCAGCCGGCGCGTTGGAAGACGGATCGCGGGGCTCGCACGCAGCGGCGCGCGGTCGCGTCGGCTCGTCCGATCCTCACCCACAACCTCCGGAGGGCGAACGATGAACCCAGCAGAACGAAGCGGACGCCTCGGAATCGGCATCGTGGGGGCGGGCAGAGTCGGCCCGATCCTGGGCGCGGCGCTCGCCGGAGCAGGTCATGCCCTCGTGGGCGTGGCGGCCATCTCCGAGGAGAGTCGCGAGCGGGCCGATGCCATCCTTCCCGGAGTACCGATTCTCGAGATCCCGCAGCTCATCGAACGCAGCGAGCTCGTCATCCTCGCTGTTCCGCAGCACGAACTCGCGACGCTCGTGCAGGGGCTCGCCGATACCCGAACGTGGCAGGCGGGCCAGCTCGTGCTGCACACCGCGCCGGGGCTGGGTGTAGGCGTGCTCGCTCCCGCGCTGGCTCAGGGCGCCATTCCGCTCGCCGTGCATCCGGCGATGCAGTTCACGGGATCGAGTGTCGACATCGCCCGGCTCGTCGGCACGTGGTTCGCGGTCACGGCACCGGGCCCCGTACTTCCCATCGGGCAGGCGCTGGTCGTCGAGATGGGTGGAGAACCCGTGGTGGTGGCCGAGAAGGATCGCGAGGCCTACGCGGAAGCCATCGAGACGGCCACGACCTTCTCGAGCGCGATCGTCGACCAGGCGACGAGCCTGCTGTCGGCCATCGGCGTGCCCGCGCCCGGTCTGGTTCTCGGACCCCTCGTGCGGTCGACGGTCGAGAACGCGCTGCACCGTGCTCGCGGCGATGACACGGGCGCGCACTTCGACTCGATCGGCGGGTGAACGACGGGGTGCCGGGTCTCGGCAAGGCACTAGCATCGAGGATGGCGGCGAGCGGAACCTGCGCGCATCGCCACGATTAAGGAGTCCCAGTGACCGACGTAGCCGATTCGATCGCGGGTGTTCGAACCCTGATCCGCGAGGCCAAGACGGCGCTGACAGCCGAGGGAATCGATTCTCCGACAGTGTCGCTCGTTCCCACGATGGGGGCGTTGCACGACGGCCATCTGGCCCTCGTCGAGAAGGCTCGCGAGCGGGGGCACATCGTCGTGGTGTCCGTCTTCGTGAACCCCACCCAGTTCTCGGCTTCCGAAGATCTGCAACGCTACCCGCGCGACCTGGAGTCCGACCGGGCGACCCTCGACAGCACCGCGCGAGACGGTGATCGACCGATCATCGTGTTCGCGCCCTCGGTCGACGAGATGTATCCGAACGGCTCCACCCAGGTCACGGTCACGGCCGGCCGGTCGGGGTCGACTCTCGAGGGTAAGAGCCGTGCGGGCCACTTCGACGGAGTGCTCACCGTGGTGGCGAAGCTGCTGAACATCGTGGCACCCGACGCCGTGTTCTTCGGTCGCAAGGACGCCCAGCAGGCGTTCCTCGTGGGGCGCATGATCGCCGATCTCGACTTCGCCACGGCCCTCGAGGTCGTCGACACCGTGCGTGAGAACGACGGTCTGGCGCTCTCGAGCCGCAACCGCTTTCTCGACGAGAAGGAGCGCCGCGCCTCCCTCGTTCTCTCTCACATGCTCGAGGCAGCCGAATCCGCCGCCGACAGGGGGATCGACACGGTCATCGCGGCCGCTCAGTCGGTCGCCATGGGAGAGCCTCAGGTTCAGGTCGACTACCTCGCCGTCGTCGATCCTGCCACCTTCCTGCCGGTCGACGACGACTATCGGGGCCGAGCGGTCGTGCTCGTGGCGGCGCGCGTCGGTTCCACGAGGTTGATTGACAACGAGACCATCTACCTGGCCTGAGCGCCGGGGAGCGACGAACGCACCCGGTAAACTCGTGTGCGAACCGAGGAGAGATTCGCCCGCATGAGTGACGCACCCAACGACCACGAGCTGACCGACGACGAGCAGCGGGCCGAGGTCGCGGAACAGAAGCTCGTGCGCTTGGCCAAGCGCGACCGCCTCATCGCATCCGGGGCCGAGGCCTACCCCGTGTCGGTGCCCGTCACGACCACGATCCCCGCGCTGCGCCAGAAGTACGGCGAGCTCGTCGCCGATGACACGACCGGCGACATCGTCGGCGTCGCGGGCCGCGTCGTCTTCGCCCGCAACACCGGCAAGCTCTGCTTCGCCTCGCTGCAGGCCGGCGACGGCAGCCGGATCCAGGCCATGGTGTCGCTCGCTCAGGTCGGCGACGAGTCGCTGGCCGAGTGGAAAGAACTGGTCGATCTCGGAGACCACGTCTTCGTCTCCGGAGAGGTCATCTCGTCACGTCGAGGCGAGCTCTCGATCATGGTCGCCGACTGGAAGATCGCCTCGAAGGCCCTGCTGCCCCTGCCCAACCTGCACTCCGAGCTCAGCGAAGAGACCCGCGTGCGCAGCCGTTACCTCGACCTGATCGTTCGTGACCAGGCGCGAGAGGTCGTGCGCACGAGGGCCAAGGCCGTCGCCTCCCTGCGCCAGACGTTCGCCGAGCGCGACTACATCGAGGTCGAGACCCCGATGCTGCAGACCATGCACGGCGGAGCGTCGGCGAGGCCGTTCGCTACGCACAGCAACGCATTCGACACCGAGCTCTTCTTGCGCATCGCGCCCGAGCTGTTCCTCAAGCGCGCCGTCGTGGGAGGCATCGACCGGGTGTTCGAGATCAACCGCAACTTCCGCAACGAGGGCGCAGACTCCACCCACTCTCCGGAGTTCGCCATGCTCGAGTCGTACGAGGCGTACGGCGACTACAACACCATGGCCGAACTCACGCAGACGCTGATCCAAAACGCGGCGCTCGCCGTCGCCGGTTCGCACGTGGTGACCTGGGCCGACGGCACCGAGTACGACCTCGGCGGCGAATGGGATCGCATCAGCATGTACGGATCGCTCTCTGCCGCAGCCGCAATCGAGATCACGCCCGAGACCTCCGTCGCGGATCTGCAGGCGCTCGCCGACCGCGAGGGTGTCGAGGTGCACCTGCCCAACCACGGCAAGCTGGTCGAGGAGCTGTGGGAGCACTTCGTCAAGGGCGGGCTCACGAGGCCGACGTTCGTCATGGACTTCCCGCTCGAGACCAGTCCGCTCACCCGGGCGCACCGGTCCATTCCCGGCGTCGTCGAGAAGTGGGACCTCTACATCCGTGGGTTCGAACTGGCCACGGCCTACTCGGAGCTCGTCGATCCCGTCATCCAGCGCGAACGTTTCATCGAGCAGGCCCGGCAGGGTGCAGCGGGCGATGTCGAGGCGATGCGTCTCGACGAGGAGTTCTTGCGCGCACTCGAGTTCGGCATGCCCCCCTCGGGTGGGCTCGGGATGGGCATCGATCGCCTGCTGATGGCCCTGACCGGCCTCGGTATTCGCGAGACGATCCTCTTTCCACTGGTGAAGTAAGGTCGGCAGCATGAGCTTTTTCGGTGGAAACAAGAATCCCCTCGACGATGAGGGAAAGAAGAAAGACGACGGTCGGGTCAGCAACTCCCGACTGCTGATCTGGATCGTGGTCACCGCGGTTGCGCTCTACCTCATCGGCACCGGCGTCTACGGAATCATCACCAAGAGCAGCTGAGCAGTCCGGCCGAGCCGGGCTCGTGCGCGGCAGCGGCTGCTAAACTCGGCGATCATGGATGACATTCTCGCCGGGCTGGGCGCCCTCGCCCCCACTGTGCTCGTCGGACTCGTCTTCTGGCTCGTGATGTTCGTCATTCTGCGCGCAGACAAGCACGAGCGCCGTGCTTTCTCGAAGATCGAGGCAGAAGAGCGGGCCAAGCTGGCGGCGTCGAACGCCGCCTCCGACGAGGCGCCCGTCGACGTCTCCGCTCTACGCCTCTGAGCGACGCGTCCACTGCACCATCGGGGTCGTCCGGACACGCTACGGTTGTCGTCGGGGCAGTAGTCGAGGGGAGCCTGCGTGTTCGGAATCAATGCCGCGGGCTGGGTTCTCATCGTCGCCGTGCTCATCGATTTCCTCGTGCGTGTCACGGCGATCATCGTGGTTCCCCGCAACCGACGGCCGGCCACAGCCGTCGCCTGGCTCATGGCCATCTTCTTCTTGCCCTATATCGGCGTGCTCACTTTTCTGCTCATCGGCAGCTACAAGCTGCCCAAGAAGAGGCGTGACAAGCAGCAGGCGATCAACCAGTTCATTCTCGAGACGACCGAGGGCATCGATCTCGTCACGAAGAACCACGCCTGGCCGCCGTGGCTCGAGTCGGTGGTCGAGCTCAACCGCAACCTCGGATCCATGCCCCTCGTCGGCGGCAACAACGCCAGCCTGATCGGCGACTACGCCCGGTCGATCGCGTCGATGGCGGCAGACGTCGGCAAAGCCCGGCGCTACGTTCACGTCGAGTTCTACATCATGTCGTACGACACCGCCTCGGAGGCGTTCTTCGAGGCCCTGGGAGCCGCCGTCAAGCGCGGCGTGACGGTGCGCGTGCTGCTCGACCACATCGCATCCATCAGGTCGCCGCACCACCGCAGAACGACGAAGAAGCTCACCGAGCTCGGCGTGCAGTGGTCGTTCATGCTTCCGGTGCAGCCCCTGCGCGGCAAGTACCAGCGCCCCGATCTGCGCAACCACCGCAAGCTGCTGATCATCGACGGCAAGATCGGCTACATGGGGTCGCAGAACATGATCGACCGCAGCTACAACAAGCGGGGCAACATCCGGCGCGGTCTGCAGTGGCAAGACCTTATGACGCGCCTCGACGGCCCCATCGTCGCCGGCCTCAACGCCATCTTCATCACCGACTGGTACAGCGAGACCAACGAGCTGCTGATGCGTGAGACCGATCCGATCACTCCCGAGGTCGTGGAGGAGTCGCCCGATTCCCTCGACTGCCAGGTCGTGCCGTCCGGCCCGGGGTTCGAGGGGGAGAACAACCTCCGGCTCTTCCTCGCGCTGCTCTACTACGCGCAGAACCGCATCATCGTCACGAGCCCGTACTTCGTTCCCGACGAGGCCATGCTCTACGCCATCACGACCGCCACGCAGCGCGGCGTGCAGGTCGAGCTCTTCGTGTCGGAGATCGGAGATCAGGGGCTGGTCTATCACGCCCAGCGCTCGTACTACGAGGCCCTGCTGCGCGCGGGAGTGCGCATCTACATGTACCAGGCGCCCTACATTCTGCACGCGAAGCACTTCACCATCGACGACGACGTGGCCGTGATCGGGTCGAGCAACATGGACATGCGATCGTTCAGCCTCAACATGGAGGTGTCGCTCATGGTGCGGGGCCGCTCGTTCGTCTCGGAGATGCGCGAGATCGAAGACGGCTACAGAAAGGTCAGTCGCGAGCTCACGCTCGACGAGTGGCTCACCCAGCCCCTGCGCTCCACCATCCTCGACAACCTGGCCAGACTCACCAGCGCCCTGCAGTAGCTCAGCGCCGACGAGGCAGAAGCCGCACGGTCGGCAACGCGGGCGCGGGCAGGGGCGAGCCCGTGTAGCCGTGGCCAGCTGGCGTGCCGGGGTCGCCGTGCGTGCTGATGAAGCGCGGCGCACGCGCATCCACCTCGCCCGAGCCGATCGCCTCGGCCTGCCACGCAGTGCGGTACGCGACGATCTCGTCGTGGGTTCGGCCGACGAAGTTCCACCACATCACGATCTGCTCGCCGAACGGCTCGCCGCCGATCAGGATCAGTCGGGCGTCGTCGTCGCCCGTCTCGATCGTGAGGGTGGATGCGCCGGGCTCGACGAACGCGAGTTCGGTGCGGGCGACAAGCGTGCCGTCGACGGTAACCGACCCCCTGTCGACCAGGATGCCGTGCTCGTCGCGCGGATCGACCGGGAGATCGATGCGCGTGCGCCTCGGAAGGTCGAGTTGTGCGGCCAGCACGCGGGTGAACGTCGTTGCCGTGGCTGAGACTCCGGCGACGGAGCCGAGGAACACGGTGATCGTCGCCTCGCCGAGCGTCGTGACGGCGGCGGTGTGGCTCTCGAAGAACGGCGCCACCTCTCGAGACGCGTCGGGCAGTGCCAGCCACAGTTGCACGCCGTGCAGAAGAGTGGTGTTCTCGGTCGACACCTCTGAATGGCTGATGCCCCGCCCTGCCGTCATCAGGTTCAGCTCGCCCGGTCGCACGAAGGCGTGGCTGCCCACGCTGTCGCGATGCTCGATCTCGCCGTCGAACAGCCAGCTCACCGTCTGGAGACCGGTGTGCGGGTGGGGCGGAACGACCATGCCCGCGTTCGTGCGCACATCGGTGGGGCCGTAGTGATCGACGAAGCACCAGGCGCCGATCATGCTCCGTTCCCTGCTCGGAAGGGTGCGGTGCACGGTCATTGCACGCGGGCCGCCGAGCGGCACCTCGCGGGGCGCCAGGATCGTGACGAGGAGTCGCTCAGAACCCAGCACCTCGTCGTCGTCGCCGATGAGGAGCTCGGTGGGATGCTTCTCGAGATTGCTCACGTCTGAAGCCTAAGCGCCTGTCGATGCGGGCGCATCGATCAGTGGCCGGTTCGGGGCCGCTCTGTCAGCATGGGGCATGGACTTCCTCACGAACAGCCCGGAGCTCTTTCCTCTCGTTCGAGGAGGCGGCGGCTTTCTCGTGTCGATCGGTCTGGGAATCCTCGTCGGAGCTCTCGGCCGATCGCGTCGGTTCCGCATCGTGGCTCTCATCGCCGGTGCAGCCCTCGGAGTCGTCGTCATGGCGGTCGGAGGGGTCACGAAGATCATCTTCGAGGGCATCGGATACCCCGAATGGTGGCAGTGGGCGGTGCTCGGTCTGGCCGTGCTCGTCGAGGGATACCTCGTGAACCTCGTCGTGGAGAGAAACCTCGACCGCGACTCGCGATCGTTCTGGATGTGGATGCTCTTCGTGGTCGGCGCGCACTTTCTCGTCCTGACCGCGAGTCACGGTGTGATCTGCGGAACCCTCGGCCTGGTGTGCATGGCGAACGCCCTGGTCGGGCTGCGCAGTACGCGGATTCCGTTCCGCGTGTTCTGGGCGATCGACGGGGTTCTCAAGATGGGGGCGGGAACGACCATGATCGCCGTCAGCTACGCGTGACTGCGCCGCGCAGAACGTGCGTCGCATGCGACAGGCCCAGAAGACGACGCGTTTCCTGAGCCTGTCGAAGGGTGGTTCGGCCGACGCTACGGCGTGGGCATACCGCCGTTCACGTGGAGCGTCTCGCCGACGACGTAGCTGGATTCGTTCGACGCGAGGAAGACGTAGGCCGGGGCCAACTCTGCCGGCTGACCCCATCGGCCGAGGGGCGTCTGCTCTCCGACGCTGGGCAGCTTCTCGGGCGGCTGCCCGCCCGCGGTCTGCAGGGGCGTCCAGATCGGTCCGGGCGCGACGACGTTGACTCGGATTCCCTTCGGAGCCAGCTGCTGGGCCAGGCCCTTCGAGAACGTGTTGATCGACGCCTTCGTGGTGGCGTAGTCGACGAGCATCTCACTGGGGGAGTACGCCTGGATCGACGAGGTGTTGATGATGGCCGAGCCCGGCTTGAGGTGGGGCAGAGCAGCCTTGGTGATCCAGAACATGGCGTAGACATTCGTCTTGAACGTCTCGTCGAACTGGTCGTCCGAGACCTCGTCGAGCGTCTCGCGGAACTGCTGCTTGCCCGCGTTGTTCACGAGGATGTCGAGGCCGCCGAGGCCCTCGACCGCCGTCGCGACGAGCTCGCGGCAGAAGGCTGCGTCGACGATGTCGCCGGGGATGGCGATGGCCGTGCGGCCGGCCTCCTCGATCAGGCCGACGATACGCTGGGCGTCCTCCTCCTCTTCGGGAAGGTAGGAGATGGCCACGTCGGCACCCTCGCGGGCGTACGCGATGGCCACGGCCGCGCCGATGCCGGAGTCGCCTCCGGTGACGAGTGCCTTGCGCCCGGAGAGGCGACCCGAGCCGCGGTAGGTCTTCTCTCCGTGGTCTGCCTTGTCGTTGAGTTTCGCGTCGAGACCGGCGCCCTCTTGATACTGCTCTTCTGTGTCGATGTCGGCGTACATCTTCGTGGGGTCCTGGAGTGTGTACTGATCAGTCATGTATCAAGGCTAAGCACCGCCGGTAAGGCGCCCGGGGTGGTTGCGTCGTCGGCGTCAGGCGTGTTTCACTCCCGCACACGAAGCCCTCCGATCCTTCCGCGTCGGAGAACCATCCCCGTCACGCCTAGGGCGAACAGAGCAGTATTCGCCCTCGACGCTGATTAGCATCAGTACATCGAGCGCCATCCCTGCCCTGGTGTTCAAGGAGACAGACATGTTTGAGAGATTTACCGACCGAGCTCGCCGCGTCGTTGTTTTGGCCCAAGAAGAGGCCAAGATGCTCAACCACAATTACATCGGCACCGAGCACATCCTGCTCGGCCTCATCCACGAGGGAGAGGGCGTCGCCGCTAAGGCACTCGAGTCGCTCAACATCTCGCTCGATGCGGTTCGCGAGCAGGTTCAAGACATCATCGGCCAGGGCCAGCAGCAGCCCACCGGCCACATCCCGTTCACCCCGCGTGCCAAGAAGGTGCTCGAGCTCTCGCTGCGCGAGGCTCTGCAGCTGGGTCACAACTACATCGGCACCGAGCACATCCTGCTCGGGCTCATCCGCGAGGGCGAGGGCGTCGCAGCCCAGGTGCTCGTCAAGCTGGGCGCCGACCTCAACCGGGTGCGCCAGCAGGTCATCCAGCTCCTCTCTGGCTACCAGGGCAAGGAGCAGGTCGCCGTTGGGGGAAACGACGCCACTCCCGACAAGGGTTCGCAGGTTCTCGACCAGTTCGGTCGCAACCTCACCCAGGCCGCTCGCGACAACAAGCTCGACCCGGTGATCGGGCGCGAGAAAGAGATCGAGCGCGTCATGCAGATCCTGTCGCGCCGCTCGAAGAACAACCCTGTTCTGATCGGTGAGCCCGGCGTCGGAAAGACCGCAGTGGTCGAAGGTCTCGCCCAGGCCATCGTCAAGGGCGACGTTCCCGAGACGCTGAAAGACAAGCAGCTCTACTCGCTCGACCTCGGTTCGCTCATCGCCGGTAGCCGCTACCGCGGAGACTTCGAAGAGCGCCTCAAGAAGGTCACGAAAGAGATCCGTACCCGCGGCGACATCATCGTCTTCATCGACGAGATCCACACCCTCGTCGGTGCGGGCGCTGCCGAGGGTGCCATCGACGCAGCGTCGATCCTCAAGCCGCTCCTGGCTCGAGGCGAGCTGCAGACCATCGGGGCGACCACGCTCGACGAGTACCGCAAGCACTTCGAGAAAGACGCCGCTCTCGAGCGTCGATTCCAGCCCATCCAGGTCGCCGAGCCCTCGCTGGCACACACGATCAACATCCTGAAGGGCCTGCGCGACAAGTACGAGGCGTTCCACAAGGTCTCGATCACCGACGGTGCCATCGTCTCGGCGGCCAACCTGGCCGACCGCTACGTCGCCGACCGCTTTTTGCCCGACAAGGCGATCGACCTGATCGACGAGGCCGGCGCCCGCCTGCGTCTGTCGATCTTGTCGGCGCCGCCGGAGCTGCGTGAGTTCGACGAGCGCATCGCCGGAGTCCGGGGTCAGAAAGAGGCCGCGATCGAAGACCAGGACTTCGAGAAGGCCGCCAGCCTGCGCGACGAGGAGAAGAACCTCCTCGGCGAGCGACTGCGCCTCGAGAAGCAGTGGAAGTCGGGCGATGTCAAGACATCCGGCATCGTCGATGAGGGTCTGATCGCCGAGGTCCTGGCCCAGGCGACCGGTATCCCTGTCTTCAAGCTCACCGAAGAGGAGTCCTCGCGACTCGTCTTCATGGAGCGGGCGTTGCACCAGCGCGTCATCGGCCAGGAGCAGGCCATCGAGGCTCTGTCCCGCACGATCCGCCGCACCCGTGCCGGCCTGAAAGACCCGAAGCGCCCCTCGGGCTCGTTCATCTTCGCCGGCCCCACGGGTGTTGGAAAGACGGAGCTCGCCAAGGCCCTCGCCGAGTTCCTGTTCGACGACGAAGACGCTCTGATCTCGCTCGACATGTCGGAGTACGGAGAGAAGCACACGGTCTCGCGCCTGTTCGGTGCCCCTCCCGGATTCGTCGGCTTCGAAGAGGGCGGCCAGCTCACCGAGAAGGTGCGTCGCAAGCCGTTCAGCGTGGTGCTGTTCGACGAGATCGAGAAGGCTCACCCCGACATCTTCAACTCCCTCCTGCAGATCCTCGAAGAGGGACGTCTGACGGATGGACAGGGTCGCGTGGTCGACTTCAAGAACACCGTCATCATCATGACGACGAACCTCGGCACGAAGGGCATCTCCGGAGCGCCCATCGGTTTCCAGAGCGACAGCAATGTCGAGACCACGTACGAGCGTATGAAGGCGAAGGTGAACGAGGAGCTGAAGCGTCACTTCAAGCCCGAGTTCCTCAACCGCGTCGACGACACCATCGTGTTCCCGCAGCTGTCGAAGGGCGAGCTGCTGCAGATCGTCGATCTCTTCATCAAGCGTCTGCGCGACCGTCTGCTCGACCGCGACCTGTCGATCGAGCTCACGCAGAGCGCCAAGGAACGCCTCATCGAGGTCGGTTTCGACCCGACGCTGGGTGCGCGTCCACTGCGCCGCGCTATCCAGAACGAGGTCGAAGACCGTCTCTCGGAGCGCATCCTGCACGGCGAGCTCAACGCGGGCGACCACGTGCACGTCGACTTCATCGGCAACGAGTTCGTCTTCACGACGAGCCGCCGTCCCGGTGTCGACGACGAGTTGGCGCCTGCCGGTGAGATCGCGGCCTCGTCTGCGGCCGCAGCCGCATCCACCGGCCCGACCGACGCCGCATAACAACCACAGCAACGAACGCGAATGCCGCGTTCCGATCACCGATTCCGGTGTCGGAACGCGGCATTCGTCGTTTCGGGCGGTGCGTGATCGTCCCTACACTGGGCGAATGCCGAGCTCCGTACAGTTGCGCTACTACCCCGCCCGTCGGCTCCTCGTGCGCGGACAGCCGGCAGTCGTACTCAGCACGACCGCCGCGGTCTTCGTCTCTCGGGGCTTCCACCCGCCGACGCCGATCGACGAGTCGACCATCGAGCTGGAGATCGGTTCGGCGGCGCGCGAGTTCTGGCTGAGCGGCTCGATCCTGGCCGACGCGGCCCGGTTCGTGCTCCCTACCCGCGCGAGGGCGCTCGTCGTGCACGGTTTCGCCGTCGCCCAGGTGAGCCCGTCGGATGCGGCCGATACCGGGCATCCCGAGACCTGGCTCACCATCTCCGCCGTCGGCGGTCTCGAGACCCACGGCGATGTCGTCGACACCATCGCCGAGTGCATGGCCCGGTTCACGAGCAACGGGCTCCTGGTGGATGCGGGCGAGCCCTTCAGCGCTCTCGAGTTTCCCGCCGAGTCGGTGTGCAACCCCAAGGGCTTCCGTGCGTGGAGGCGGCAGAATCGTCGTGGCTGACCCCCGTCTTCAGGGAATGGCGGAAGCGACCTGCGCGTTGTGTCGCTGTGGCCGGATGGCCGAGAGAGAGGGCGAGTCGTGGACGTACTGAACTGGCTCTTCAACGCCCAGCTGCATATCGGCGACCAGACGATTCTCTGGCGCGAGGTTCTGGGCAACGTCTTCGGCCTGCTGAGCGCTCTCGGCGGCATGAGGCGCAAGGTGTGGGCGTGGCCTGTCGGAATCGTGGGCAACGCGCTGCTCTTCACCGTCTTTCTCGGTGCGGTCTTCGGAACGCCCAACCCGGTGAATCTGCTGGGCCAGGCGGGCCGACAGGTGATGTTCATCGTCGTCTCCATCTACGGGTGGGTGCGCTGGCAGCAGGCCAAGCACGACGGCGGGGCGGCGGTCAGCCCGCAATGGGCCGGTTGGAAGAACCGGGTCTGGCTGATCGTCGCGCTCGTGGGCGGCACTGCCATCGTGACCCCGCTGTTCCAGCTCCTCGGATCGTACGAACCCGTGTGGGCCGACGCGTGGATCTTCGTGGGTTCGCTGCTCGCCACCTACGGCATGGCGAAGGGCTGGGTGGAGTTCTGGTTGATCTGGGTCGCCGTCGACCTGGTCGGCGTGCCGCTGCTCGTCTCGGCCGGCTACTACGCCTCGGCCTTCATGTACGTGTTCTACGGCGCGTTCACCATCGTAGGCTTCGTGATCTGGGCGCGCATCCGTCGAGATGAGAAACTCACGATCGAGACGCGCTTCCCCGATCCCACCGTGCACACCGACAACTCGAACTAGCAATAGGCTGGTTCGATGCCCGAAGTGACGAAGCCCGCCCCCACCTACACGGTGCGGCGCGCGCAGACGAGTGATGTGCCGTGGATCAAGGAGCTCGTGGAGCCCCTCGTTCAGCGACGAATCCTCCTGGGCAAAGATCTCGTCGTGTTCTACGAGGCGGTGCAGGAGTTCTACATCGCCATCGACGACGAGGGCAACCGCATCGGCTGCGGCGCCCTGCACGTGTTCTGGGACGACCTCGGCGAGGTTCGTACTCTCGCCGTGGCCGACTCGTGGCTGGGCAGGGGCGTAGGCCGGGCCCTTCTCGAGGCCGTCGAGGGCGAGGCTCGCAGACTGGGCCTCTCTCGGCTGTTCTGTCTCACCTTCGAGGTCGGCTTCTTCGAGCGCAACGGCTTCAAGGCCTCGCCGCTCGGCCTCGTCGATCCCGACGTGTACTCCGAACTGGTGCGCTCTCCCGACGAGGGCGTCGCGGAGTTCCTCGACCTCGCTCGCGTCAAGCCGAACACGCTCGGCAACACGCGCATGCTGAAGCACCTCACCTCGTAACATGCCGAACATCTGCGGCGGGTAGCCTGCTGCAATGTCTCCGTACCAGGTCTGCGTCTGCTTCATCATTCGGAGGAACGAGCGCGGAGTGCGTCAGGTGCTGCTCGGTCGCAAGAAGACCGGGTTGGGACTCGGCAACATCGTGGGACTCGGCGGCAAGATCGAGCCGGGTGAGACCCCGCTCGAGGCGATCGTGCGCGAGATCGAGGAGGAGTCGAGCCTGATCGTCGACCCCGCGCACGTCAACGAGGTGGGCTTCATCCGCTACGCCTTCCCTCACCGCGAGAACTGGAGCCAGGACTCGACCGTCTTCGTCGTCGAGTCGTTCTCCGGCACTCCGATCGAATCAGACGAGGTGGTTCCCGCCTGGTACGACGTCACCGAGCTGCCGCTCGACGGCATGTGGGACGACGCGAAGTACTGGCTGCCGCAGGTGCTCGCCGGCGAGACCGTGCACGCGAGCTTCACCTTCGGCGAAGACCTGAAGACCGTCTCCGAGTCGTCGTTCGACGCCGCCTGACGACGCCGAGCGAGTAGTCTCGTCAGTGAAGCCGGTGCTCGTGGTCCGGCTCACGATTGTCGTTCGATCAGCGTTGATTGGCACCTCTTATGACGAGTCCGTGGCTCGCGCAACCCCAGGCCGCGTCTAAAACTCCCCGACCCCTGGTCAGGGCATCCTGGAACCGCGCCCTTCAACGCCAACTCGACCCCGAACTGCTGCTCGCCTCGCTCGAGGTCGCCGAAGACGAGCTGAGCGACTATCGCCTCGCGCATCCGCTCGCCTCGGTTCTGCCGGTGATTCGTCGGCTTCTCGTGCGCGACGCCGACGACGACTCCGGGCTGCTGGTGGCCGTGGGGGATGCGATGGGTCGCCTTCTGTGGGTCGACGGCGATCGCGCACTGCGGCGTCGAGCCGAGGGCATGCTGTTCGTAGAGGGTGCGGGGTGGGCCGAGAGCCGGGTGGGTACGTCGGCCCCGGGAACCGCGCTCGAACTCGATCACGCCGTGCAGATCTCGGGCGGGGAGCATTTCAACCGCCTGGCGCACGAGTGGAGCTGCACCGCCGTGCCGGTGCACGATCCCGAGACGCGGCGCATCCTGGGCATGATCGACATCACCGGTGGAGCGCAGGCGGTCGACCCGCACACGCTCCCGCTGATGGAGGCGACGGCGGCGGCCGTGGAGTCGGAACTCATGGTGCAGCGCTTGCGGGCTCAGCGCGACCGCATCGGGGCCGTGACGCGGCCGGCGCCCCGGCGAGCGGCATCCGGTGCCGCGCGAGCGGATCGGGCGGTACTGCACGTTCTCGGGCGTGACACCGGCGAGCTGTCGGGCGGCGACGCGCCCCTGGAGTTGAGCGCTCGGCATACCGAGCTGTTGACGCTGCTGGCGTGGCATCGCCAGGGGCTCACCGCGGGGCAGCTCGCGGAGCTCGTCTATACCGAGGGGGAGTCGGCCGTGACCCTGAGAGCCGAGATGGTGCGACTGCGCAAGGTTCTCGAGCACGCGCACCTCGACCTCGGCCTGCAGTCACGCCCCTACCGGCTCACGAAGGCGCTCGAGCTGGATGCGCAGCACGTGATCGCCTTGCTCGATCGCGGCGCGCACAGGGTGGCCCTCGCCACGGCGACGGGTGCCGTGCTGCCCGGATCGACGGCGCCCGGCATCGAGGCGGTGCGCGACGAGGTGCGTGCGCGGCTGCGGGAGTCCGTGCTCACCGATGCCTCCGTCGACGTGCTGCTCGAATACGCGCGCTCGGCCGATGCGGTCGACGACGCCGAGGTGTGGACCGCCCTGCTCAGACTGCTGCCGCCGCGTTCCCCGCGCCGGGCCGGGATCGTGGCCCACCTCGAGGCGCTGGCCGCATCCTGAGTCGCAACCGTCTGCAACGTTGCCGAGCGTAGCGTCGAGAGAGTCTGAACCACAGGCATCCGACAACGACGTCGAAAGGCACACACGCATGACTGTCTACGCGAACCCCGGCACTGATGGGGCCGTCTTCTCTTACAAGCCGCGCTACGACCACTTCATCGGAGGTGAGTACGTGGCTCCGGCCAAGGGCCAGTACTTCGAGAACCCCACCCCGGTCACGGGCCAGAACTTCACCGAGGTCGCGCGCGGCACGGCCGAAGACATCGACCGAGCGGTCGACGCTGGCTGGAAGGCCTTCGACGCCTGGGGAAAGACCTCAGTGGCCGAGCGCGCGGTGATCCTGAACAAGATCGCTGACCGCATGGAGGAGAACCTCGAACTGCTCGCCGTGGCCGAGACGTGGGAGAACGGCAAGCCGGTCAGGGAGACGCTGAACGCCGACATCCCCCTGGCCATCGACCACTTCCGCTACTTCGCCGGCGCCATCCGCGCGCAGGAGGGTGGGATCTCCGAGCTCAACAACGACACGGTGGCGTACCACTTCCATGAGCCTCTCGGCGTGGTGGGACAGATCATCCCGTGGAACTTTCCCATTCTCATGGCCGTGTGGAAGCTGGCCCCGGCGCTCGCGGCAGGAAACTGCATCGTGCTGAAGCCGGCCGAGCAGACCCCCGCGTCGATCCATGTGTGGCTCGACCTGATCAAGGACCTGCTGCCCGCCGGTGTGCTCAACATCGTGAATGGCTTCGGCATCGAGGCGGGTGCACCACTGGCATCGCATCCGCGCATCCGCAAGATCGCGTTCACCGGCGAGACCACGACCGGGCGCCTCATCATGCAGTACGCCAGCGAGAACCTGATACCCGTGACGCTCGAGCTCGGTGGCAAGAGCCCGAACGTGTTCTTCGCCGATGTGGCCGACGAGAAGGACTCGTTCTACGACTCGGCCCTCGAGGGCTTCACCTTCTTCGCCCTGAATCAGGGCGAGGTGTGCACCTGCCCGTCTCGGGCCCTGGTGGATGCGTCGATCTACGACGGCTTCGTCGGTGACGCCCTCGAGCGGGTCAAGCTCGTGAAGCAGGGCAACCCGCTCGATACCGACACCATGATCGGTGCGCAGGCGTCGAACGACCAGCTCGAGAAGATCCTCAGCTACATGGACATCGGCAAGCAAGAGGGTGCCAAGCTCCTGATCGGTGGCGAGCGCAGCGACCTCGGTGGCGAGCTCTCGGGCGGCTACTACGTGCAGCCGACCGTGTTCGAGGGCGACAACTCGATGCGCATCTTCCAAGAGGAGATCTTCGGCCCCGTGCTCGCGCTGACCAAGTTCAACGGCTACGACGAGGCGATCGAGATCGCGAACGACACGCTCTACGGCCTGGGCGCCGGAGTCTGGAGCCGCAGCGGAACGCAGCTGTATCGCGCGGGCCGTGCCATCCAGGCCGGGCGCGTGTGGTCGAACACGTATCACCAGTACCCGGCCCACGCCGCGTTCGGCGGCTACAAGCAGTCGGGTATCGGTCGCGAGAATCACCGCATGATGCTCGATCACTACCAGCAGACCAAGAACCTGCTGGTGAGCTACGCGAATTCACCGCAGGGGTTCTTCTAATGCCGTATTCGATGCGCTCATGAGCCCGCGCGTCGAGGTGACAGGTGCCGCGGCAGACATGCTGCGGCACCTCGCCACCACGTATGGCCCGCTGATGTTCCACCAGTCGGGCGGCTGCTGCGATGGCTCCAGCCCCATGTGCTACCCGGTGGGCATGTTCCGTACCGGCGGCTCGGACGTGCTGCTGCAGACCCTCGAGATCGACGGACTCGATCCCATCGAGTTCTACATGTCGGCCAGCCAGTACGAGTACTGGAAGTACACGCATCTCACGGTCGACCTCGTCGATGGGCGGGGCAGTGGCTTCTCTGTCGAGGCACCCGAAGGCAAGCGCTTCATGATCCGCTCGCGGCTCCTGACCGACGGCGAGCTCGAGGAGTACGGCGTGGAGGCGCGGGCGTAGCTGAGCGAATGGGCGGAGATCGGCGCATCCGACGCCATATACGAGTCGGATGCGCTGAGCTCCGCCCGTCCTGCGCGCAGGCGCAGGCGACGTCGCCCACGCTGCCAGGCGTCACCGCGACGGGTCGGTCAACCGCGGCGAGCGGGGAACTCGATCGGTCTGGGCGACGCCCGAGCTGAAGACCGAGAGAGCGACGTCGCTGCGAGAGAGCCCGAGCCGCTTGCGCAGCGCGCCGTGCGCGGCGGGGGAGTCGATGAGTTCGGAGTGCGGCGAGATGGCCAGTCCCTGGCGGTGCGCGTGCAGCCACAGCCGCTGCAGCACCCGTCCTGCTTCGAGCGCGTGCGGTTCTGTCACGCCGATGCGGCTGTCCATGGCCTCGGTGACGCTGAGGATGTCGTCGATGCCGGCCGCCCGCGAGTTCGCCACCAGAACGTGATGGGTCGGCGCCCCGCGCTCGTCGGCAACATCGGTGGGCAGCGCTGCGTCGCGTCCAAGCCCTTCGAGGAGGCGGGCGACGGGACCGGCGACGGCCACGAGCGGGTCGCGCAGCCTCGCCCTGCGGGTGAACGGTGCCGCGATCCGGGCGAGCGGCCTCGGCATCACGAGCATCGCGTCGGTCATGCCGTCGCGGTGGTAGCGGGGGTGGCGCGGGTCGAGGCGCAGCCAGTGCAGCAGCTCGTTCGCCACCGTGGCATGTGACGCAGTGAAGGCTATGCCCAGCGTGCTGAGCTGCTTCATCGCGCGGTCGTCGAGGGATCGAAGGCTGAGCCACGGGGGCAGCTGCAGAGAATCGAGGTGCGCGAAGACCTCGGGCTCGCCCACGAGCGCGCCGCGGTACACGCGTCGTTCCCTCACATCGGCGGCGGTGAAGGGATGCAGGTTCGACGCGCCCTCGGTCGCATCGTGGTCGCTGGGTGCGAGGGCGACGCGGAACACGGGTCGGGTCGCGTCGGCAGGCCCCGAGATGGGCAGCGAGTCCAACTCCGAGAGGGCGGGGAGGACCGTGACGTCGGTGGCGAAGCCCGCCTCGGCGGCCCCGATCGCGAGGCTCTCGATCCACGCTCCGAGCGACATGATCACGTCTCGAAACGTGGGATCGCCAGCGGGCAGCGTGCGTCCGGGCACGATGGAGACCTCGATCGTGCCGTCGACGATACGGGGCGACCAGGGCTGCGTGTTGTGCGGAGAGGGAGTGCGGCTGGCGAGCAGGACCAGATCGCTCAGTAGCTCGGGGGAGGGTGACTCGCCGATCATGCGATTCCTTCGTCTCGGTCGATGGGTGTCTCTGTCGAGGACGTCGAGGACGTCGAGGACGTGGAGGACGCGGGGCGTCTGTAGAGCGTCGACCCGTGCAGCGGTCGGCCGCCGAAGCGAGAGAACTGCCGCGCCGAACCCGCGTTCTCGAGGCCGACCGTGGTGGTGCGCAGTCGCCGGTAGCCGCCCTCGGCGAGGTTCACCTGCAGTTGCCTGCTGAGCAGGGTGAGGATGCCGCGGCCCTGTCGATCGGGTTCGACGCCCTGAATGATCAGGATGGCCTCGCGGCGGTAACGCCCGCGGGTCAGAAGGAGTTCGAGCTGGCGCAGGGCCGTGAGTCGGCCCCGCGTCTTCTGCACGAACGGCGAGATGTCGGGAAGCACCAGGATGAACGCGACGGCCTCGCCGGACTCGTCGTCGCGGGCGAGCAGCAACAGCTTCTCGTCGAGCAGGAACGAGAGCCCGTCGGTTGCCGCCGTCATCTCGGCCGGAGTGATTCGTGTGTAGTACGGCAGCTGCTCGAATGCGTCGTTCAACACGACCAGCAGCTCGGGAATGAGCGTGTCGGTCTTCGACCTGTCACCGTATTCGAGCCGGATGCCGGCGGCGGCGAACTCGTCCCGCGTCGGAGCGGTCGTCGTCACGGAGCCCACGTCGACGCTCCAGGTCTGCGCCTGCTGAGTGCGCGAAAACCCCGCCGCCTCATAGACACCGGGAACCCATGCCGAGTTCCAGGCCGAGTCGACGAACCCGCGCTCGTCGAATCCCGAGGTGATGACCCCGGCCGACTGATTCGGCAGCAGCGAGACGGGGCCGAGAAGCTGCTGTTTGCCGGCCGACCGGGCCGACTCGTCGAGGTGCGCGAACAGCGCGTCTGCCGCGTCGGCGCTCGCGAAGTCGGTCGCCCCGAACAGTTGCGAGGTCACGCCGAACTTCTCGTCGAGCCGCGCGTCGGTGTGCACGGTCGACCGCCCGACGACGCTGCCTGCGTCGTCGCGCACCACGACGAGCCGCACCGGCTCGGGATGCGCGCTCGTGCCGCGATACCAGGAGCGGATCGTCGATTCGAGCAGTGGCACGGCTAAGTTCGAGGGCCAGAGGCGACCGGGCAGCGCGACGAACTCGCGAAAAGCCGCGTCGTCGGCGACCGTCTCGACCCTCACGAGCCCGACCCCGCGGCATCCGAGGTCTCGCCGAGAGGGGCTGCCGTCTCCGGCGCCACGTGCAAGCGGATGTAGCCGGCCGTGCCGTTGCGGGTGTCCTTCGTGATCCACTGCATGAGGTGCCGGTGTCCTGGCATGCGCGCGAAGGCCAGCAGGTCGTCGCGCCGCTCGAAGAAGGCGAGCGTGCCGAGCGTGAACGGAAACTCGTAGTAGGTGGTGAACCACACGTAGCCACGCATTGTGACCATGCGCGCGATCATCGGGTAGTAGATGCGCGTCAGCGCGATGAGCGCGGCTGGGCCGGTGTATTTCGTGGCTCCCACGAACATGGCGCGGGCGTCGGCGATGGGGCGAGGGTCGCGTGTCGGTCGTCGCGGCCTCGTCGGGCCGTGGCCCGTCGGACGCTCGGTGGATGCGGCATCGACCCTGGGCGGCTCGGTTTCGCGGGCCGCCTCGACCGAGGTCGGGGTGAAACGCTCGATATGGCCCATACGGCCGTCTTCGGCGCGCCAGATTCCGTTCGTATATCCGGATGGCTCGGCCTCGAGAACACGGCCTGTCGGATGCGCGCCGCCGAGTCTCAGCCACGGCTCGAGGCGCGCGGGTGCGGTCACGAGTGCATGATCCAGCTGGTCGCGGGTCGAGAAGTACGAGGCGATTCCGAGCGTGCGCGGAGACCTGCGGTAGCTCTTCTGCCAGAGAAAGCCGGGGGAGTCGGCGAAGTGAGCCGCCAGCTCGAGCCGCGTGCGGCGGGCCCGTCGCGCATCCGCGGCAGTGTCGAAGCGGCGCTCGACGACGACCATCGCCTGAGCCCGGCCCTGTAATGGTGCGAGCGAGAAATCGGTGGAGCGCATCAGATGGACCCGCTCATCTCGCCGCCGGGCCGGAGGAGGGCACGCCGCCCCGATCGGCCTCGTCGACGAGGTAGACGTTCTTGATCTTGCGTGGGCCGCCCTCGAAGACCCCGGATCCGAATGCGTGCACCTCGATACGCACATCGCTAGCCGTCGGATCTTCTTCGAGCGACTGGGCGATGTCGCGTGAGACGGAGGCCAGGTGGGCGAGCACTCCTGCCGCCGAACGGGTCTTCAGATCGTCTATGGCATGGTCGTCGAGCGTCACGCTCTCACGCAACTGGAGATGGATGACCGGTCGCTGCTCGAGGTTGCCGATGTCGTCGAGGCTCAGCTTGAACGACTCGATCTGGTTGGCATGCGGGTTGTCGAGATAGAGCCCGTTCTCGACGTCGAGCGGGTAGATGTTGGCGCCCATGTACGAGATGGTCGAGTCCTTGCGGCCGAAGAGCAGCACGAAAGGCAGCTTCATGCGCTGGGTCGAGAAGGCGCGTTCGAAGGCGAAGCCGAGGCGCGGATACTTCTGGGCGTAGGCCTGCATCTCGGGGAACGTCACGATCTTTGCCTCGTCGCCGATGTTGTAGCGCAGCTTCGGACTCATGATGGCCATGGAGTTGAGCGTGACGAGCAGCTCGTTGTCGTCCGTGGTCTCGAGGTAGGTCTCGAGGGGGTTGTACTGGAAGATCATCGGCGTGCGCTGCTCGCCCTCGCCCAGCACGTCGCGGCGCAGGGGCTCGTTGGCCACGAGGGCGCGCCGCAGCCAAACCGAGAGGTCGCTCTCACCCGACATGCCGATGGTGAGGTCGGATGCGCCGTAGCCGGAGTAGACGCGGGTGAAGCGGTCTTCGAGGTAGTCGCGGAGTCCCTCGGTGAGGGCCTCTCCGCCCACAAAACCGTTGAGGTCGTAGGAATCCCAGTCGAAGCCCTCGGAGTCGAGCCGATCGCGCAGGTGTTTGAGGAAGGGCGGGTAGGCGCTGATGAGGTAGACGTAGCCCGGGCCGAAGTGCTTCAGGGTGTCGACGATCTTGTCGATGTCGGGCCCGGTGTTCTTGACCATGGCGATCTTCGACATGGCGAGACCGGTGTTCGTTCCCGTGGCCCACGCGCCCATCGAAAAGGCGTTGATGCAGAAGAGCTTCTTGGTGCCGAACAGCAGGGTGATGTAGCCGGCCACGTTCTTGTGCACGGTGTCGAGTTCGCGCTTCGAGCGCATCCAGTTGTAGGGCTTGCCGCTCGACCCACTCGATTCGTCGACCACGGTGCCCACAGTCAGGATCTCGCCGTTCCAGCAGCGCTCGGCCTCGGGGTAGCGGTTGACGTAGTCGGCCTTCGACGTCGGCCGGTAGTTCGTGAGCTGCCACCAGCGGAACGAGAACCTCTGTTCGTCGAGATAGTTCCTGTAGGCGGGCACATCGAGGTAAGCCTGCTGGCAGACCATCCACGCGTTCAGCCTCGCGAAGCGCTCCATCGACGGGTGATAGTGCCGAGCGGTGAAGCGCCAGAGCGCCGGGTGGAGTCGATAAATCGCGTACGCCGTGGTGACGACCGCGGTCGCAATGCGCAGCGCGGCCTGCCGTAGTGCACTCGTTCGTTGAGGCCTGGCCACGAAAGTCCTTCCGCCGGAGGGGTAATTCACCCTACAGTCGCGCCAATGCGGGTGTCGGGAGCATCAAGCTCGTAGCCTAGGGTCATGTCGACGATCAAGAATCCCGTCGGACCGGAACCGAGCAAGGTCTACTGGCGCCGACGCCTGATCGTGCTCGCCGGTCTTCTCGCCGTGATCGCAATCATTGTGCTCATCATCGTGCGCCCCGGCTCGTCTTCCCCCGCCGGAAGCTCGGCCACTCCGCCCGCACCGGCGACGAGTGCCCCGGCGACGACCTCCCCTCCCGCAGCGGCCGGCGAGCCGCAGAACGTCGAGGCAGCGGCACCCGCCGACGGCCAGACTGCCGCGTGCGATGCCGCGAACATCCAGGTGACTCCGGTGACCGATGCCGACACCTACGCCGCAGGGGTCAACCCGCAGCTGTCGCTCAGTCTCACGAACACGGGTGGCACGGCCTGCTCGATCAACGTGGGCACGGCCCAGCAGGTCTACACCATTCGAAGCGGCGAAGAGCAGTACTGGGTGTCGACCGACTGCCAGGCCAGCCCCACCGACATGCCCACCGTGATCGATGCCGGTGCCACTCTGGCCTCGACGCCGTTCGCCTGGGATCGCACCCGTTCGACCGCCGACACGTGCTCGTCGACCGATCGGCCCCAGGTTCCCGCGGTCGGCGCGTCGTACCACCTCGACGTCTCCATCGGCGGATTCGCGTCGACGGTCAGCAAGCAGTTCATTCTCGGCTAGTCGAGCCTGTTCGGTTGGGTTGGCGCTACCCGCGTCGGATCGTGTCTGTCGCCCGCGCCGAACGACGACGTGCACGCGATCGCAGCGCGATCAGCGCGCCGCCGGCCAGCAGCATGCCGAGTGCTCCGAAGGGAACAACGGGAGGCAGCGTCACGCCTGTGGCAGCGAGCGAGCTGCTCGCTCCGGAGATGCGCGGGTCGACCGCGCCGTTCCCCGCCGCGGGTGCGGTGTTCACCAGGTGCACCGCGCCGTCGCGGACGACGACGCTCGGCGTGTATCCAGCGGGCAGGCCCTCGAAGGCGAACGACGCGAGGTCGACGTTCGTCGCCGAGCCCGAGTAGGTGGCGATGACCTGGTCGTCGGCGGGCACGAATCCGTTCGCAAAGCGGGTCTTCACGACTCCTGAGACGGTGAGGTCGCCGGCGACCGAGATCGCGGCGGACGACGAGTCGATGCTCAGATCGAGTTCGCCCCCGGAAAGAACGGAGAGGGTACCTCCGACAGTGACCGGCGCCGTGGCGCTCTCCGACAGGATGCCGCCGGCGACGCTGATCGGCCCGGTTCCGAATGCGGTCGGCGAGGTGCCCGCGAGCTGGCCTCCTTCGACGACCGTGCCGCCCACGTACGAGTTGTCGCCGGTGAGGGTCAGGACACCCGTTCCCTGCTTGGTCAGCGACCCCACGCCGTCGATGTCGTTGCGCCAGCTGTCGGCGCTGCTGAAGCCACCCGCGGCCGCGTCCATGGCGACCGTCACATCCGTGGAGAAGGCGCTGTAGCCGTCCGCCGCGGCGAAGAGGTTCAGCCGGCCCCACCCCTCTGAGTCGTCGAGCAGCGCGTAGCCGGAAGGCAGTGCGGTGGACTGGAGCACCCAGCGGCGCTGGTCTGCACTCAGGTAGGGCAACCGCGTCTCGAGCAGCACCTCGGCCCCCTTCGGCACGACAGCCGTCTTGGTCGTGTCACCGACCCGGGGCAGACCGTAGGTGAGGCGCTGCTCGTAGAGCGTCTCGTTGCTTCCCCGGTCGGCGAATGCGTCGCTGCCCGACGGGGTGGTGGCGAACAGCGTGGCGGCGTTCGCGCGCGCGCTCTGCTTGAGGGCGGCGTTGCCCGGCTGGTTGAGGGCGGCCGCGGCCACAGCGGTCGACATGATGCGCCCGCCGATCACATCACCGGGGGAGTGCATGCCGGCGACGATGCGGCTGTTGCCGATCTCCGACGCGCTCGTGAGGATCTGCTGGAACCGCTCCGGTGCCGCGTAGGCGAGGGCGTAGCTGGCCAGGTAGCCCGCGTTGGTGTGCCCGCTGGGGTAGCCACCATCCGACTGCCATTCGGCATCCGTCTTCTCGGCCGGAACGAGTGTGGGCAACACCTCGACGCTGTCGCTCCAGCGGAAAGGGCGAGCGTAGTTGTAGAAGCCCTTCGCGGGGTTGGTCGATGCGGCGCTGTTGCGGAACTGGTTGACGAGGTCGACCATCGGTCCGTAGGTGGTGCCCGAGTCGGCCCAGGTGCCGTTCGAATTGCCCGCGTCGTCGTACTTCACGGTGGTGGCGTCGGCCGGAATCTGGTCGGGAATCGTGGTTCCCGCGTTGCTGCCCGCGCGGAACGCGTCGGCGAAGGGGCCGAGTCCGTCGATGGCCGTGTAGTTCTGGTTGCGGCGATCGATCAGATAGGACTGGGTGGATTGATCTGCCGTGCGCGACTGGGTGATGCCCGCAGCCGTCGCGATGTTCGCGTCGAGCACGCCCTGGTTCTTGATCGTGCCCACGCTGGAGGGGATGAACTTGCCGTTCGCGTCGAACTGCGCGGTGGGGTTTGCATCGGGCGTCCAGTAGTCGAGCATCGGAGAGAGCAGGCCGATGGCGACGTTGCTCTGAGGCGTGTTGTTGGCCGTCGTGTTGCTGGCCCAGGCGTCGACGAAATAGCGACCCCAGGCATCCGGCTGCGCGACGATCGAGTCGCTCGGCGCCGCCTGCGCGGGTGCGGCGACGCCGCAGGCGACGGTCGCGGCCAGGGCCGCCGCGATGGTGATGCGGATGCGACGGGTGCGGCGCGTGTGGGACGGTGCGTTCATCGGGTGAGGCTCCAGGAGAAGTCGTTGCCCGTGCCAGCACACGAGTCTGGATCAGTGAATCCGACGAGGGTTACGGCGATGGGGACCGCGGGTTAACAGCTCGTGCGTTCATCTGGCACGTTTAGCATCGGAGCATGGTCGAGCGAAACGGGTCACAGGACCTCGATGTACGCGTAGCTCAAGGAATCGCGCGCGGTGTTCGCGAACGAGGCGTCGAGGCCTGGCGGAATCTTCCCTACGCCGAGGCGCCGACGGGCGTACTCCGCTTTCGTGCTCCGCGGCCGCCCGCGACGTGGAACGGCGTACGCGACGCATCGGAGTACGGCCCGGTGCCCTGGCAGTCTTTGCAGGGGCACTTCGTCGGGGCGTCGAAGAAGCAGACCATGAGCGAGGACTGTCTCACCCTGAACGTGGTGCGGCCCGCGCGAGGGCGCTCGTCGGCCGAGACGCAGACGCTGCTTCCCGTGATGCTCTTCATCCACGGCGGCGCCTATGCGGTCGGTTCGAGCGCGGAGTACCCGCGCAACGGCGAGGCTCTCGTGCGCGACGGCGGCATCGTCTATGTGAGTATCAACTACCGTCTCAGCGCGCTGGGCTATCTCGACTTCACGCGATTCTCGACCCCCGAGCGTCCCTTCGACTCGAACCTCGGACTGCGTGACCAGGTGGCGGCGCTCGAGTGGGTGCGCGACAACATCGCGGCTTTCGGGGGCGACCCGAGCAACGTCACGGTGTTCGGAGAGTCCGCAGGCGGCAATGCCGTGACCACTCTGATGGCGACACCGGCAGCACACGGCCTGTTCGCCAAGGCCATAGCTCAGAGCGCGCCGACGAACGCCATCTATCCTCCGGAGCAGACCCACCGGTGGGCCGACGAGTTCGTGGCCTTCCTCGCCGACCGCATCGAGCCGGGCGGTGTCGAGACCACGTCTGTCGACGACGCCGGCGAATTGCTCTCCCGGGCCGACGCATCCGACCTGGTCGAGGCCGCCGTGGCCCTCACCCTGCTTGCCCCCGATCGCGATCCGGGGACCATCGCGCTGTGCCCCGTGATCGATGGCGACTTCCTTCCCGAGCGTCCTCTCGACGCGTTCAAGCACGGGCGCGCCGCGCGCATCCCGCTGATCATCGGAACGAACGACCGCGAGGGCTCGCTGTTCACGGGGCGCCTCGACATCCTGGCCACGACGCCGCCCCGCATCCGCGCCATCTTCTCGCGCACCAAGAAGAAGGCTCGAAAGGCGATCAAGGCCGAGTATCCGGGCCTCCCCGACAAACGCCCTGCCGCTGACTTCGCCGGCGACTACGCGTTCTGGTACCCCACAGTGAAGGTCGCCGAGCGGCACTCCCGCTACGCTCCGGTGCACTTCTATCGCTTCGACATCGCTCCACGGCTCGTTCGGCAACTCGGATTCGACGCCACCCACGGGCTCGAACTCTTCGCCCTCTTCGACCGCATGAACGGCTGGTTCGGCCGCGCGATGGGCGCGTTGGGCGGGCGGCGTGCGTTCATGCGCACGGGCGACCGGATGCGACGGCACTGGATCGACTTCGCCCGCAGCGGCGAGGTGGCCGGGTGGCCGGCCTACGACGAAGAGACCCGCGCCACCATGATCTTCGACACGATCGACCGAGTGGAGAACGACCCGCGGAGCGCACGGCGGGTGGCCTGGCAGGAGTTCGTGCCGCACGTGTGACGACGGGTCCGCGCCCGTTCGGCGCATCTGCGCTTGTTCGACTATCTGTGCTTGTTTGACTCGGAGCGGATAGACCTAACCGGCGCCAACAGTGCAGCTAGTCGCGGTCGCGGTCTGTCTCGACGAGCCGCAGCGGGGTCGTCGGTGTCTTCTTCTGTGGGGGCTTCGTCGACGGTGTTCGCGACTGCACGGGGAACGAGCCCGTCGAAGGATGTGCCGGGCTGACTCGAGAACCCGCGGCGGGCTGCTTGTCGAAGGCCACGCGGAACGCGCGACGGATCTGCGTCTCGTCGGGGCCGAGGATGTCGGTGAAGCCGAGCCTCCTGGCCTCGGTGACGCGCAGTCCGGAGGATGCGACCGGGCGCACCTCGCCGGCCAGGCTGATCTCGCCGAACGCGGCAAAGGTGTGCGGCAGCGAGAGGTCGCTGTTCGCCGAGGCGATGGCCAGGGCGATCGCGAGATCGGCAGACGGGTCGACGAGGCGCACGCCGCCGACCGTCGACACGTAGACATCGCGGTCGCCGAGGGGGATGTTGAGGCGGCGCTCGAGCACCGCGAGAAGCATGGCGACCCGTGAGCCGTCGACGCCATTGGTGACGCGTCGAGGATTGGGCGCTGTGGTCTTGACGACGAGGGCCTGGATCTCGACGGGCATGGCCCGCCGGCCGTCGAGCGCGACCGTGACGCAGGTGCCGCTGACGGCCTCGCCGCTGCGGCTGAGGAACAGGCCGCTCGGATCGGGCACCTCGGCGATGCCCTCGGCGGTCATCTCGAAGCAGCCGACCTCGTCTGTGGGGCCGTAGCGATTCTTGAGGGCTCGCACGAAGCGCAGGCTGGTGTGACGGTCGCCCTCGAACTGGCAGACGACATCGACCAGGTGTTCGAGAACGCGGGGGCCGGCGATCGAGCCGTCTTTGGTGACGTGGCCGACCAGGATGACGGGAAGGGAACGCTCTTTGGCGACCCTGATGAGAGCGGACGCGACCTCGCGCACCTGCGTGGGGCTGCCTGCCGCACTGTCGATGGAGTTGCTGGCGACGGTCTGCACGGAGTCGACGATGACGAGGTGAGGCTGCACGGCGTCGATCTGGCCGAGCACCGTCGACAGGTCGGTCTCGGCGGCGAGCATGAGAGTGGGGGAGAGGGAGTGGGTGCGTTCGGCGCGCAGCTTGACCTGGCTCACCGACTCTTCTGCGCTGACATAGAGCACGCGCAGATTCTCTTCGGCCGCCTTAGCCGCCACCTCGAGCAGAAGCGTCGACTTGCCCACGCCGGGCTCGCCCGACAGCAGGATCGTGGCGCCCGGAACGAGACCGCCGCCGAGAACGCGGTCGAACTCGTCGATACCTGTGGCCCAGTGGCTGGCGGCTTCGGTGGAGATCTCTGTGATGGGCTGCGCGATGCGTGTCTCGCTGAGCTTCGCCGCCTTCACCGTTCGAGCGATGCCCTCGTTCTCGGCGCTCGACACCACGGTGCCCCAGGCCTGGCACTCGCCGCAGCGGCCCACCCACTTGACGCTCTGCCAGCCGCACTCAGTGCAGCGGTAAGCGGTGGGTGTTCGCGAGGCCATGCATCCACGATAGACGCGACCGACGACATCCGATCACCGCCTGTGCAGAGTGCTAGGTGTCAGCCCCGCGTCGCCTCGATGACCATGCTGGGAAGGTGCCCAGCTGAAGTCGGACCGGTGACCTCTCAGGAGATCAGGCCTCGGGGTCTTCGCCGAAGCCGTCGTCGTGGCGGCCCTTGGCGGCGAGAGCGGCGGCGCGCTCGGCGAGACGCTGGCGCACCTCGGACTGGCCCTCTTCGATGATCTTGGGGTCGAGCGGCGCGTTCACGTTGTGCGGGTTGCCGTGGTACTTCTCGATGTAGGCGTCGAGCTCGGGGCCCGAGGTCCACGAGGTGATGAGGCAGTAGCGCGGCTCGGGGCCCTTGTGCCAGACAGCATGCCAGAAGCGCTGCGTGTCGACGATCAGTTGCGCGCCCGCGGGCAGCGCGATGCGCACCTCGGTGTCGGGGTCGAAGCGGTTCTCGCGCAGGATCATGAACGACTCGGCATCGTCAGAGAGGTTGAAGAAGCCGCGAACGATCCAGCCCGTGCCGTCGGGGTTGAGCCGGTTGTTGTCGTCCTGGTGAAGGTTGTAGAGCGCGTTCGCGTAGCTGTTCGGCTGCAGCTCGATTACGCGGCAGCGGCCGATGTTGGCTCCGGGCTCTTCGGCGCGGGCCTTGAGGATGGGCGCGTGCTCGATGTTGGCCTGAACCCAGACGCCGTCTTTGTCGGTGCGCGGGGGCGTGTGGTTCCAGAATCCGTTGCACTCCATCTCGCCGAAGGCCGAGGCGAGAGGGGCGAAGCGCGTCACGCCGGAGGACTTCCAGTCGACGTATTCGAGGTCGAGCCACTCCTGAGGGTCCGCCGCCTGGTCGTAGCGGTCGAGAACCACATAGCCGGTCTCTTCGAATGCTGCGGAGCGGATATAGCTCATAGAACCAGGACCCTTTCAGAGTGAGGGCACGCGGGTTTTGTCGCGCCCGACTAAGGCAAGGCTAACACCTAGGATGCGCCGGATTTCGGCTCCGGGTGGCTTCTCAGGGCGGCATCCGCGTGATTGCGGGCTTCGATTTCTACACGCTGTAGATTCGCGCGAACCCCCGGTCTGCGTTAGACTCGTCCCCGGTACCGTGTCCGAGCGGCCGAAGGTGCAACTCTCGAAAAGTTGTGTGCTTGAAAGAGCACCGTGGGTTCAAATCCCACCGGTACCGCCACGATCAAACCCCCTGCTTCCCTTTGTTTACGAGGAGATCAGGGGGTTTTGTCGTTGCGGGGCGCCAGGTTTGGACGCGAATTGGACACATCTGAAATTCGCTTGGCGTTATCGAGGGCTACCGAGACGGCGTCAAGGTCGTCATCGAAGAGATCCGCGTACGTGTCGAGCGTCATTGCTGCAGAGGCGTGACCGAGCATCCGCTGGACGGCTCTCACGTTCGCGCCAGACGATACTGCCAAACTAGCGGCTGTGTGTCGCAGGTCATGGATCGTCACCCGGGGGAGGGTTTTGTCGACGAGCTGCGCCTAGCTTTCCGCCCAGCAGGAGCTCAGTTCGTGGGCGACCCAGGTTGCGCGAGTCATGGCGAGAACGATTTGGGTGGGATTGGAGCGAGAGAGTTCCAACATCACCCCAGAGAACACGGTCAGAGCCGGGTAGGAACCTCTCAACACAGTCGAGAACCGCGCGCCTGGCTCGTTTGCCGCTCGAGCCGCCACGGCTCGCAGCTGAGTCAGGCACTCGCCCGATATTGGTCCGCCGCGCTCTACTGCCCGCAGTGCGGACGGAAGGACTACGGGGACGATCTCGGCATATCGCGCCTTCAGCCAGTCGCGGGAGCCGGGCTCGATGTCATCCAGCGGCGGATTACCAAGAAGAAGCTCAAATTCGCGTACGCGACTGTCGAGATTGAGCCCGAGGTATCGCTGCTGACTCATCAGACCTCATTCGCTGGATTTCTGTTGTCAATGTAGGTGTGCGCACCCGTGCGATCCCATAGCTGGTGGCAACCACGCGTCAGTTGCCACATGGCAAAAACCACCGTGGGCCGCCAGTTTCGCTGACGGCCCACGGCGGTTAAATGAGGTGTTACTCAGATGCTCGGCGAGCGCGTCGTCTAATCAGCATGCCGGCCAGCAGGAGGAGAGCTGCTCCGACGATCGGGAACAGAGGTGATCCCACGCCTGTGAGAGCGAGCCCGGAGCCCGAACCGGAAGATCCGGCAGGAGCAGGAGTGGGCTGAGTCGTCGGCAAAGTAGTCGCTGCCGGCACCGGGGAAGTGCCCGGCATGGTCGGCACGGTGACTGTCGAAGGCGCCGATGTGATTGGGTCGCCGCCCGGGGGGCTACCAAATGCTGTCGCCGTGTTCGTGATGGCGCCGGCGTCCACGTCGGCCTGGGTCACGACGTAGCTTGCCGCGAACGTCGTCGACGCTCCTGGAGCGAGCGTCGCAACCGATGCTGGAGTGACTGCGCTCAGCTCGCCCGAACCGTTGAACTCGCCTTCGTCCACAACCACATCGGTCAACGTCACGTTGCCGGTGTTCGTGACCAGGAACGAATACGTCAGCTCCTGATCCACCTCGTACGAGGTCTGATCAGCCGGAGCAACCGTCTTCGCAATCGTCAAAGCCGGATCTGAGATGGGGTTCTTGGTGCAGGCAAGGTTGTCGGGGTCGCACGACGTTGGTGGAGTTGTACCGGTAGGGATGACATAGTTCGACAGCTGTCGGTCACCAGTTGCTGGATCGTTGATCGTCACCGCATAGGTGATGGTTGTCTGACCGCCGGCCGGAATGATCCCACTAATCCTGAAGCCGCTATTCGCGATGGGGTCGATCGTCAGCGCAGTACCAGACGAAACTGCGGGTGCGCTTGTGATCGTCGCGTCGTCGAGAACCGACGAGAGGTCGTCAGTGAGGTCGACCTCCGCAGGAGCGGTCCCGTTCGCGTTCGCCAGCGTGATCGAGTACGTCACCGTCTGTCCGAGAGTCACCAAGGTACCTGAGGTGGGATCGGATGATTTTGCGATGGTCAGCTCGGAGCACAACCCGCTGTCCTGCTGAGACGTGGCACCAAAGAAAGGAAGCCCGGTCGTTGCGATGTCCGTAGTGGCCACCGGTGCTGTCGAGGCAGCCGTGGGGATCGACGTGATCTCGTGGATAGTGCCAGCGGAACCCGCGAGGAAGACCTTGCCATGGCTTTGTGCCGCGCCGAACGATTCGGGAACAGTACCGACCTGGGTCACCGCGAAGCTTGGCGAGATGCGGAACAGTGCATTGCCGTTCGGCCCCCCACCAATCGCGAGAATGTCGCCGTCCGCAAGCGAGAGGAAGTCGCCGGCAGACCCGAAGCCCGTTGGGAAAGCGGCTTCGTAAAGCGTTGCGACGCCGGTCGCGGGGTTGATGCGGAAGATTTGCTGCGCGGTCGCTCCACCGCCTCGCGAGGCACCGACCAGGAGCGAACCATCAGCTAACGAGCTCAGGGCATTGACGAAGTAGTTGCTTGCCGGGATGCCAGTGATGGCGATTGATGCAGTCTCCGCCCCGGTGTCGGGGTCGATCGTATACAGCGTCGGCACGCCGGGGTTAACGCCGTAGAGGGTAAAGCCGTTGCTGGAGAAAGCGATGTCCGTGTAAGAACGCGGAACCGACACGCTGCTTTCGAGCGCACCCGAGTCTGAATATTGGTTCAGGACGGGTGTAGCACTTCCCGTGTTTACGTAGATGTTCCCCGGCGCGCAGATCGGCGCCGCAAGGGCAGTCTGGGTTGGGATGAACACGTTCAGGGCGGTGATCATGCCCATCAGAAGGGCGAATAGCACGGCCACCGCGGTGCTTTTCCTGACCGTTACGGTGTTGCCTCCGAAGTTCGGTGGTCGTGTTGCGTGCATGGGGTCCCTCCAGAGCGGGTTACTAGGTTCCAGTTCGGAGCCATGCCACGCATTCAGACGTGGTGAACGTCGTCGCAGCGCCTAAATTCGATCAATTGGAAACCAACCGACAGGACTCTCATATTTAAAGACGGAATCGACCTAGATCGATGACGCCTAATTGATGAACTTTCATCAAAAAAATTTGCCCATTAGTCTTCGACAGACCGAGCCGACTCGATCGGCAAAACGGAACGGGCGAGATTAGAACCAAACCAGGAGGGAGTTCGCTGCGGATCACCCTTGTCGCCACAACGGGGTGGCATGCCCGATTCTGGTCTAGGGAGCCATATTGGACACCTTCACCGCAGCTTTGCCACAGCTAGCTCACCAGCGTGCTCACCTCATCGCCGCGTGCGACCAGGCCGCACGCCACCTGCGCAGCTGTCCGAGCTGCCAGCGCAACCTCGATTTTTTCGAAAGCCTTCGCTTCTTCGAGTGACATTCACCGCTCCGTACTCGGTGTAGAGGCGCCTTCAACTGACTAGCCGATAAGCGCGCGTGTAGTGACCGTACTGGAAATGCAAGATACTGAGGTTCTTACTGAAGACCGTGCAGGCGGTGACCGAGTAGCAGTTGGACTTGCGGTGCTTCATATCGGCGTTGCATGCGGCCGACGACCTCGCTGATTGCATCCCGTAGTAGCGACTGCGGCCGAATAGTTACACGATGCCGATGAACACCGGCGCCACTCTCTGCTGAACCCTGGTTGTCCCTGCGGCTACGTCAAGCCAGACGACGGGAGAGCGTCGCAGCCTCGTGTCGGTGACCGACAGTCTCGTAGCCGACGACGGTGACGAATGGGGCGAGAGTGATCAGGATGAGACTCATGCTGAGTGGGGCACCCCAGACTGCGACCAGTACAGCTAATACCAGAACGACGACGGTGCCGACGATGAGGAGGAGATGGAACAGATCGAACTCATCCACGAGGTATGTGTAGAGCGCAAATATGGTGAGGCACAGCAGGAGCACCGGTAGGGCTACGGTCGCCACGGCGGCGACGGGGCCGAGGTCTGATTCGCCCTCGATGACGTAGGCGACCACGTGGAGTCCGGCACCGGTTGCGGCGATGGACGCGAATACGAGCAAATGTCCGTATCCCCAGATGAACGCCTTGCTGCGGTACCGATGGAGGATCTTGCCTACCGGGAGGAGGAAGTAGGTCCACCAGAGACCGAAGGTGAGGCCGACACCCGCTACGACGAGAACGGCGGCGTCGGTCGACCAACCGCTGCTTTCGATAGCTGCAGAGACGGCGGTGATCGTACCGAATACTCCCTCGCCCAGAGTGATGATTGCCAGCAGCCCGTATCGCTCCGTGATGTGGTGAGCGTGCCACGGTGTCCCGCCTTCTTTCACCCGTCGTTCCGCGACCCAAGGTCCGGAGACCTCGATCAAGTACAGAACCGCCGCGAACGCGATGGTGACCCCCAGGGTTGTGTGGGCAATCGCCAACGCGACCCACCCGATCTGGGCAACCGCGATAAAACCTACGTAGGTCAGGGCCGTGCGAGGCCGGGAGGAGTCCTGTCGCGCCACCCGCAACCATTGTCCGAGCATCGCGACGCGCATCACCACGTAGCCAGCGACCAGCACCGTGTTGTCGAGGTAGTGACCCTCGTCGATGGAGTGGAACAACGGCGGGATACCGATCACCAGAATCACGACGCCCGTCATCTGCACCATCACACAGATGCGTTAGAACCAGTCGTCGGTGTCGTACGCAGAGGAGAACCAGGAAAAATTTATCCAGGCCCACCCCGTCGCGAATAATACGAATGCGAAGCCGCCGATCCCGGTACCGATGTGGCCGACGGCGAAGTAGTGTGCAAATTCATTGCCCGCGGCGCCGAGCGCGACCACGAAGGTGAGATCGAAAAGCAGTTCGAGGGGTGTCGCGGCACGGTTTGGCTCGTGCGGATCGCGTCCTGTCATCCGTCGCAGACGATGCGACAAGGTCGTCAATCCCGGTGAGGCTGCGTGAAGGCCGTTCGTGCTCAAGGTTAGCCAATCATTTTCGCCCGTTGGATAAGGGCCCCCAGAGCGCACACCTTGGGGGTCTGAGCGCCCTGGGGGCGAGCCGCCGAGGAGTCCAGGGGATGGGGATCCCGACTCAACACAGCCGCTCACTAGAAGAGACGGAATTGGACTCGATTCATGTCGTCGATATCGGAAAATCGCTCATACCGGTGATCAGATGCGGGACGGTGTTGTTCGTGCTCACGCACCGTTCATACCAGATCCGCGCACTAACCCGATGTGCGACGGTGGAACCGCGCTCGGTACACCAAACGCAAGCACTTTTTCATCCCGGGGGTCCTGAATTTCCTCTTTGCAAGGGTGGGAGCCTGAAGAAAGTCACGTATGCTGGTGAGTCCGTACTCACCTCCGACGATGTTGCTTCTGCTTTGGTGGAGCTCACCGCGGCTCTTGCGTGCAGGGGCGTCGCCGAGGCCGCTTCCATTCCAATTTGTGAGCCAGACGGAAATGATCCGAGGACGACTGAGCTCGTCATCGGGGTAGGAAATGACGTCCTCGCAGTTCCGATAGTGGGCGAGTGTGGCTCGTCTGAGTTCGATGCGGCCGCAGCTCACCTTCGTGAACGTATGCACAGCCTAAATCGAGGCCACACGTCGACCACCATCGAATCGAGCGTCACCGAAGACGACCTGCCGAACCTCGACTACGACGGCATCTGACCCGTAGGCGTCCAAGACCGGGCTCAGTACGCAACTCGGTCTAACTAGGTGGGGAGAGGTTCCGAAACAAGGACGAGACCGCCGGGGCTGTTTGCCGTAACCATCAGTGCGTCCACCCAGGCCCGGTTCATGGGGGAGCGGTCTTTTCGTCGATACCGGAACTCGAGCGGTGTCGAAATGGCGATCCACACCGATTCGCGACCACTTCCGTCAGCGGGATCCCTGCCCCATGAGAACATGTTGTTCTCGCTGCGACGGAGTTTCGCAGTGATCACCAGTTGGAGATGTGCCAGCGTTCGGTCGTCCAGCTCGACGTGGGTGTTGTGGTTGTAGATCAGTTGGCCCATGCAGCCCTTTCCTCCGTGTCGTGCCGACGTCGTCTAATCGACTGATCGCTGCTTCCAAAAATATCGAATACCTTCGAAACCGGAAATTTGAGCGCGTGTCAGTGCGAGGCACCAGGGCTCATTCGATATCCCGGCGGTGGATTCCCAGAGCGCACAAATTGGGGGTATGTGCGCCCTGGGAAGCGGGCTGCCAAGGAGTCCATTGGATGGGGATTCCGGACTCAATCAGGGCGCCCACTAATAGAGACGTGGTCATCCCTGTTTCATGACAGAGGGATTGGAATTCTGTCAATAAATGTGCCTGTGAGCTCCTGCGTGCGCCGTTCAGCGCACTGCCTACATATTCGCTCGGGCGTCCAATGGTGAGAGTCGATGTAATGGAATAACTTGTCTCTGCGGAGCAATCCGAGACGCTTCTACGTGACGAACCACCGGCAAATCGACTTCGGATCACAGCAGGAGGGCTAAGTGGACAGGCGCCAGCCATCGAAACCGACGGCAACATGGCCGGACTCTGACTTCGAAAGCCGATGGCAACAGGCCGGCCTGCCGTTGGAAGAATGCAGTAGCTGGAAAGCTGTGATGTCATATCGATCCGGAGCGTTTGACGACGCTGTTGCTCTTGCCCGCCACAAGTGGACACCCGCAGACGTTCTCCGAGCACGATCCGAACCAGAGATATTCGCATCGACTTCGGATAGCGGCACCCCGCAAACCGAATACCGCATCGCGAGGCTAGCTCTTCTGGCCGCCGAGACCATGAGGTACCACCAACACCAAGCACGCGTGGCGAGCGTCGTTCGCGAGCAATTCATTGCAGACCTCGCAAACGGCTTGGGAGGCAAGGGTCACTGGTCGATCACACGAATCGCATCTCTTGTCGGACTGGGACCTTCCCGAGTGAGCATGATTCTGAACAGCCGCGACTATCGGAAGTAATACGAGTTCAGACCGGCCGTACCTTGCGTATACGCCACGGGTAAACCCGTACACACCGCCCAGCCCCCAGTTGTTTCGAGGACGACCAGGCGGCCTGATCGCATCGATCTTCTCGCTCGAAAATGAGATTCAGAACACGGCTACGGGCTCTGGTATCGACAGCGTGCTCCGTCTATCTCCGCGCACCGACGAGAGTCTTGGCGCGCCCTGACGGATCGCACCCGGAGAGCGGAATCTGCAATTTGCTCTAATTCACGTTGTATATCCGCTGCCTGGGCGTCTAAATTGTGAATCTTCTTTTCGCGTGGCCGTCAATCACGGATCCACAAGCGCGATCAGAGCGTGGGTCGGCTCACCTCTCGAGCCGGGTGAGATGGTAGGTGTGACGATTTCCGTAGAAGCTGGCGTGCGTAAGGACTTGCGCATTCCCAAGGAAAGACGGAGTGAACTGCGGCGGGAAGCGGTGATCGACGTCGCTCGCGAACTTCTTATTCAACGAGGCTCGCTGAACACGGGAATACCCCAGGTCACAGCATTGAGCAATTTGGGATCAGGAACTTGCTATCGCTATTTCAGCGATAGAGAGGACCTCATTCTGGGTGTATGTCAAAACGACCTCGACAGGTTGCTCCGTGAATTCACGCGCCATCTGGCCATCGGAGATCTAAAGACAACGGAGCAGGTCATCCACACTGCTCTCTCTGCCTTGGTGAGTATCAGAGGAAGTCGAAAAGGCGCAGTGCCTCTGTCCCTGTCCTCGACGTTCAATCGAGAAGAGCCGAGGGACGACATCCGAATCTACGTGGAGACCATCACCTCGGTCCTTGATCAGATATTTCCAAGGCCCGAGGTCGGGGCATCCAGTCTTCAACTCACGATAGTCATCACGCTTGCTGACGCCTTTCTCACCAAGAATTTACCGGCGATGGGCAACGACGCCGCGCTGGCCGCAGTCCTTCTCTTCGCCCGGATAGGAATAAAAGCAACCAATTCGTCTCTCGCGGGCAGCTAGAAAACGTGGCATCAAGTCGCCAGGTCTCAAAATTTTTTCTGAAATCAGATAAAAAACTCTGAACTCTCGTTATGAAACGCAACTCATTACGTCTGCGATATTGAGCTATTTTCTTTCTTTCATCTGATGTGCGATTTATCGGATACCAGTTAGTCAAGGCTCGTTACCGACAGCCCTGCAACGACCTTGAGAAGAGGCCCCGATGACCCGGTCCGGATCACCCGCGAGAACAGCGCCACCTGAGGCAGACAAGGTTGTCGCTGCCCTAAGCGGATCGCCTCGTCATACCAAATTCGGCACTGGCCCTTTCGCCCGCTCGAGCGTCACTTTCATGTCATCGAGTGGCTCGGTGGTTCGCGCCATCAGCTTGGGTCTGATTATGGCTCTCATGCTGTCGCTTCTTTCGGCTTGGCAGATCGCCGCTGCGCCACGAGCCAATGCAGCAACGGTTTCCTGCGTGAATACCGCTTATGCGGTCGACTGGAACAGCGGCATCGTCCGGCAAATCCAGTTCGGCGCGGGAGGATCTGCAGCCGGTTCAACGGTCAGCGCTGTTGTGGGAGATCTAGGTCCTGATCAACAAGCTTTCTACAATGGATTGGCGGTCTCGGGGGACGGAACAACGTTGTTCGCCGCCGGCGGCACCACGATCTACCGTATGGACGTCGCAACCGGTGCGACCCAAACAATTCCCGTGATATCCGGTATCGACGGAGGAATCCTCGGCGGCGCCATCAACCCCCAAAACGGTCAGTACATAGTTCTTTCGTTCGGGTCAACACTGGCGACCCTGTATGCCTACGACCCGGCAACAAACACTTGGCTGGGGCGCATCGGCTCGTTCCCCCTCAATGCAGCCGGCATGAACGCAACCAACATTTCCGACATTGCGATCGATACGGATGGAATTGCGTACATCACGGCGAATACGACCTCGAATGGACATTCTCTCTACCGGATAAACGGCGCCCTCCCGTCAACGTCAGGCAACGCGCCTCTGGCTCCAGTCCTTATTACGACGAACCTCCTTGCTAACAATCAGAACATTGGTTCTCTTGCTTTCGGTTCGAACGGCAATCTCTACCTCGGGCAGATCGCCTCCCCACAGATCATTCAGCTGAACCCTTCCTCGGGTGCTTTAGTAGATCAGTCCGCCGCACCCATCCCGGGCCTGCCGGTTGACTTCGCCTCGTGTTCCACCCCGAGCACCCTCACAGTGCAAAAAAACATCACGAGTCGGTTCAAAGCAGCCGACCAATTCGGTCTATCGATCACTGGACTACGTACCCCGGCTACCGCAACTACCAGCGGAACCGCAACCGGCATCCAGCCGCAAAAAGCCGGCACCGCAGTAGTCACTCCTGGCTCCACATACACCGTGGCGGAATCTGCGGCTTCGGGCACAAACCTCAGTGACTATTCCACGACCTGGCAGTGCATCAACGGTGACGGCACAGAGATCAGTTCCGGGACTGGTGTGTCCTTCAGCTACAGCCCTCCACCGGTGGTCGATGGAAAAGGGCAGGCAGTCACCTGTACCTTCACAAACGCACCCCTCCAACGGAGCTACACCGTTGCAAAGTCTGTCTCAGCATCGAGCCTGACACCTGGCTCAAGTCTCACCTACTCAGTAACGGTGACGAACACCGGCCAGCTTGCATACACGACTAGTAACCCAGCATCGTTCACTGACAACCTGTCCGATGTCCTCGACGATGCCACCTACCAGAACGACGCGACAGGTGGCGCAACGGTCACCGGTAACACCCTCAACTGGTCTGGTGCACTGGCGGTCGGTGAAACTCGAACCATCACGTACTCAGTTGTTGCGAACACGCCCGGCCAAGGCAACCACATCCTGAACAATGCCGTGTCACCCACGGGTGTCGGCGGAACTTGTGCAACTACAGGAGGATGCACCACCTCCACGCCCGTCCAAGCTCTCCGCATCACCAAAACTGCAGACCGCACACAGGTCGTTCCTGGACAACAAATCACGTACACGGTGACGGTCCAAAACGTCGGAGCAGTGGACTACACCACGGCGTCGCCCGCAACATTCTCGGATGACCTCACGGCCGTGCTCGACGACGCCACGTGGAGTGACAACGCCACTGCCTCGAGCGGAACCGTCACCTACACGCAACCCACTCTGAGCTGGTCCGGCGCGATCGCGTCCGGGGGAACCGTCACGGTCACCTATTCAGTGGTCGTGAACGATCCGCCAACAGGAGATTCCCAGATCAACAACGCTGTCACATCCACGACACCGGGAAACAATTGCCCCGTCGGTAACAGCGACCCTGCATGTATCGTGCGGATCCCGTCGTCGTCATATACGGTCAGCAAAGTCGCTTCAGCGACAGTTGCGAGCCCGGGAGACACCGTGACTTACACAGTCACAGTGTCTAACACAGGTGTCGAGAACTACACCGCGGCCAACCCAGCCTCATTTTCGGACGACTTGACGGCTGTTCTCGACGACGCGACCTACAACGGTGACGCGACGAACGGGGCAACTGTCACGGCGAACACCCTGACCTGGTCCGGTGCGCTCCCAGCCGGTCAGACCGTCACGATCACCTACTCGGTGAAGGTCAACAACCCGGATACCGGCGACAAGAGGATAACGAACTCGGTCGTTCCAACAAGCCCCGGCGGCCGCTGCCCGACACCAGGAGACTGCACGACGACAACAAACGTCAGGTCCTACACGGTAGCGAAGACCTCGTCAGTTGAATCGGCTGAGCCAGGCTCGATCGTCACCTACACGGTCACCGTCACAAACACCGGAACCGCGTCATACCCGGCAGACGGGCCAGCATCATTCGCTGACGACCTCACAGATGTACTCGATGACGCGACCTACAACAACGACGTGACAGCGACCGTAGGAACGGCAAGTTTCACGAGTCCCACCTTGTCCTGGACAGGCGCACTCGAGACTGGAACCTCAGTCACGGTCACTTATTCGGTCACCGTGAATGCCCCCGGGGCAGGTAACCAAACACTGACAAACACCGTCACCCCCACCGGACCAGCAGGCAACTGCGCCACGGATGGAGGCTGCACCACGACCACACCGGTGCAATCGTTCTCGGTGGTGAAGTCGGCGTCGTCGGCGTCGGTGACTCCGGGGTCGGTGTTGACGTACACGGTTACCGTGGTGAACACGGGTCAGGTTGCGTAGCCGGCGTCGTTCTCGGATGATCTGAGTGCGGTGCTTGATGATGCGAGCTACAACGGGGATGCCGAGAGTTCGGATGATGCTGGGGTCGTTGCCTTTGAATCGCCGGCGTTGACGTGGTCTGGTCCGCTTGCGATTGGTGCGACGGTCACGGTGACGTATTCGGTGACGGTGAATAATCCGGATGCGGGTGACCGGATTCTGACAAATGCGGTCTCTCCGACGTCTCCTGGTGGGGCGTGCGCGACAGCGGATGGTTGCGTGACGAGCACTCCGGTTCAGTCGATTGTGTTCACGAAGACGGCGGATGCGACCGAGGTTGTTCCTGGCGCGAAGGTCACTTACACGATCACCGCGACGAACACCGGCCAGGTGGATTACACCGTTGATGCGCCGGCGACGTTCACGGATAGTTTGGTAGCGGTCCTCGATGACGCCACCTACAACGCAGACGCCACCTGTCGTGGACTGGGCCGGTCGCGATCGGACAGACCGTCACGATCACCTACTCCGTGACCGTGAACGATCCAGACACGGGGGATAAGGTCCTCGCGAACACAGTGGTGTCAACGGTGCCAGGCTCCAACTGCGTCGAAGGCGTAGGAGATCCGAATTGTACGAGCACAGTTCCGGCCGGGTCCTTTGCCGTCAGCAAAACGGCGTCGACCAGCTCCGCTGTCCAGGGATCCACAATCACCTATACCGTGACGGTCACTAACACAGGAAAGGTTGCATATACAGAAGACAAGCCGGCGTCATTCCGCGACGACCTGACCCGAGTACTCGATGACGCGACGTACAACGGTGATGCCAACGCGAGTGCCGGAACGGTGTCTTACGAGAGGCCGAACCTTGCGTGGCAGGGTCCGCTTGGCGTTGGGCAGTCGGTGGATGTGCGTTACTCCGTCACCGTGAACAGTCCTGACCTCGGCGACAGGAAGGTCATCAACGCCGTTGTTCCCACTGGCCCAGGCGGAAGTTGTGCTGTCGGTGCCTGCACCACGACAACCGACGTGCCGCCAGGTCTCCTCGTTCACACGGGAGGCTCTGCGGTCACAGAAGGGTTGATCTTGGCGCACCTGCGATCTGTCGCCCTTGCGCTGCTGTCGATGCTTGGCCTCGGCGGGGTATGGGTGTACGCGCGACGTCGGCTGCGAAACTAGTCAATGCCAGTGACTCGAAGTACCCGAGCGCGTCGGCGGTGGATTATCGCCGCCGGCGTGCTCGTTGCCGCCGGAATCGCAGCGGTCGCGATAGTTTCAAACGGCGCGCTCTCAAGTCTCCCTCGCGACATGAACGGCAAGCCTGTTACTTACGAAGCGGACTCCGCTCCAAAATCGGAAGCATCCGCGGTTCCGAACGGCGATGGGCGATTAGTCGTTTCTTCGGTCGGGCTCGATGTCCCGATCGGATCGCTGAATGCTGTCGAGGGTATTGTCTCTCCGCCGGGATTCACATCGGCGTATCTGATCCGCAATTATGGGGTCACACCGAAGGACTCGGGCCTGGGAACGGTCTATATCGTTATGCACTCCCTCCGGAACGGAGGAACCGGTCCAGGAAATTACCTCATCGATGTCGAGAATGAGAAAGCTCAAGTTCGCCGAGGAGACGAAATCGATGTGGATGGTACGAAATTTCGCGTGACAGGCAGTCAGCGTTTATCCAAAGATCAACTACCGTCGAGCGAGATATGGTCCGCATCACCGAACACTCTTGTTGTCATTACATGTTTGCAACGCCCCGACGGCCAGGCCTCCACTGACAACATGGTGATTACCGCCGAGAGAGTTCTGAGTACATCACAATAGGCAGAAGTCCGATCGCACCTCGCGACCCACCCTCGAGTTGTACGCCGCACGAGCTCATTTAGACCGGTGACATCTGGTCAAGCGCCAGCGACGTCCGGTCGTCCCGCACTAATCCACTCTTCGTAACTGTGCTCGTGTCCTATGCTGCACCAACACGGCACCCGAATGATTCGACCACTACCTCGACCCCCAAATCTCTCGAAGTGCACGACCCCATTCAGAGGTGAATCGGAACTACTCTCCATGCTTGTTCTCGCTTCAAATTAGGGCGACTCGAAAGGCGAGTGTCGGTCGACCTACGCGACGACGCACCGATGCGGATAAAAGCGTCCATACCGAAATGATTTGTCTTGGCAGAGCCGACTCAGAGGCTCACTGACGTAGACGGCACGAGGACGCAAACATCACGCAGGCGCTGCACCTGAATTCGCTGCGCTAGAAATTTGCATCTCTCTACTTGGGCCAAATCGGTCAGCTGAAAAGTGCCGTACAAGCACAGATCTCCGTTTGGGGTCTTCCCAAAGGTACATAGCGGACCACTGAGATTGGCCCGCTGAATCGGCCAGATTCGTCCAGGACTGACCGGAATCGGTCGAAACCTGCAGGGGAATAGTTGATGCTCCCGTCAGGGTCACGGTGAACTGCGGCTGTCCCGAGGGTGAAGGCGATGAGTTGGTGACGGTCGAGGACACGGCAGGGAACGACAGGGTAAATTCCTTGGTCGAGGGAGGAGAGGTCCGACCGTCAGCTGTGGTCTGGCTGACGCTGACTGTGTTGATCGCCGATTTAAACCCTGTGAGCTGCGCAGTCTTCCACTCGCCGTCCGAGTTGGCAACGACATCGACCGGCTGACCCGAGCCACTACTTACTGACACCGTGGCACCCGGCAAAGCTGTGCCCGAAACAATTGGAAGAAAAGCCCCCCGCTGCACGTCGCTGCCGGTGTCGATCGCACTTATGGATGGAGAATCTATGGTCGAAAGTTCGGGTGCGAGTAGTTGACGGGGGTTATCAGGGCTGGGCTCCTCTCTGGGATCGGGGCTTGATTCCGAGGACTCAGGTGCGGGAGTTGTTTGGCCACTGTTAACCGATTTTGTTGGTTTGTCGGCTGCTGGCGTGGAAGGGACATGCGATTCGGTCGCCCGGGAAGTGTCTGTCAGCTCTGCAGGCCCTTCAAGGCTCATACCCAACGCCATTCCGAGTCCAATGACAGCCGAGGACGCTATGACTGCTACCAGGACCTTCCGGACTCGTGTGTGTCCGCTCTTCGTCATAGATGCCGCGTTTGCGGACGACGCGGGCGTTGCCAAGAATACTGTCGCAGGTCCGCCCACTAGGGGTATCAGCGCCCAGGGCAGCATTTGAGCAACGCGCACTGCTTCTGCTGCAACGGCCGTACACGGTGCGCACGAGGCGAGGTGGCTTTCGACGGCCACTCGTTCGCGTTTTCCGAGAGCCCCGCGAGTATAGGCGCCCAGGCGACTGATCGTGCTCGCGTGCTCTGGGCCCGTTTTGGACACGCCCAAGTGAACTTGAATCCAAGATTGGCGGAGACCCTCACGTGCCCGAAGAGCAAGAGAAGAAACCGCCGTTGACGACATATTCATCAGGGGAGCTATTTGTCGGGGTTTCAGGCCCTCCATCTCTGAATACCAAAGGACCTGTTGCCATCGATTTGGCAGACCTCCAAAGGCCTGCATCACCATGTTCTTGTCGATCGAAAAAAGAACCTCTGCGTCCTCAGTTTTAGGATCCACGACCGTGGTTGCATCTTCGAGTGAACCTTCTGAGGCCGCTCTATGCCAAGAGACCGCCACATTTCTCACGGTCGTCACCAGATATGCACGAAAAGCGGTCTGCGGTCCGCCTCCTGACATGATCAAACGCAGAATCCGAACAAAGGCTTCCGATACGAGGTCTTCAGGGTCGTGGCTTCCGGTAAATGCCCGCGCGGCAGCTCTACCTGCCGGCGCGTACCGTCGCCAAAGCTCACCGTAGGCTTTCGGGTCTCTCTCCCGTGTTAGTTCGACCAGCTCGCTATCAGTCGCGCTCTCTAGGCCGCCGTCCGGGCGTGGCATGAACGGCTCCTTCCATCGCGGCGTCACTCATTGAAAGCGCTGCCGAGAACGCATCCTTCACTCAGACGACTTCAGGCCCGTTTCATAACGCGAAAAATTAAGAAAATTTATGAACTACGGGCGCGGTTCGTATTCGACCCCGACTGTCGTGGCGGTGGGGGCCGGATCCGAAAATTGGAGCTAGCTCGTCGGCGGCGTCGGCTATCAAAATAGAATTATTTCGCTTGAACGAGGTCCGTTGCCTGACGAAGACAGACAGACCTGTTGTGAGGCGATGTCGAACCGCGTGACATCACCAGAAGATGCTGTTGAGCTTGCCCGCTATATGTGGACGCCTGCAGATGTGTTCGCAGCGAGCAACAGCCCGTCGGTATGGGAAAAACCAGGGGGCACGGCAGGTGGGTCCGGATCATCCACGTGCTCTTGCTGCTCCTCTAGTGCTGATCGCTGTGGAGACAACGAGGTGTCACAAGATCACGGCGCGACACGATTGGCAGGCTGGGTCTCTCATGTCTCCCTACCCAAGTGCATGGCTGTTCGTCCCTGATTTAGGAGCTCATCGAGTCGCTGACGTCCTGGGCGAGCATCCGATTCGTTGAGGCTACGTGCCGCAGCTTCTGGACTAGCGCGGTGGCGTCATCAGTCATCCGAAAAGCGGCGCACGTCCGACGACGACATCGGCCTTCACGTCGCTTTCCGTAGCGAGCCGTTCGTAGGCTGCGATGATCTCGTTGAGCTGTTCTGCTCCGGTCGTTTTGTCCATCGCCCGCTACCGCGCTCTCAGGATCGGACCGGTCTAGGGCTTTAAGTGAGACGCTCCTCGTGCGAGCGCATCAGTTCGGGCAGGTTTGCCAGCGCCGTGCGGGCCGTATCGGCTGCAGTACTGTCGCCCGCGCTGTCGAAGAGGTCGATCGCCTCGTTGAGCCGCGAGCCGGCCTGAAGGCGGTAGCCATCTTTAATGGCATGCCCAGCCAGCAATGTTGCTGCACGTCCCGCGTACCTGTCTTCATTAAGTTCCGAAGCGAGACGTTTCAGTAGCCAAGAAAACGAGACGCTCGCTGCCCGGTCCTGGTCGTCGAGTTCTGTCGTTGCCCGGAGGTACAGTGCAAACATCAGCGCATCGAGTATCTCTGGTAGTTCTGCATCAGATTGACCCAAAAAGGTTCGTCTGGTGCCGCGGGATGTAACCAGCGTCAGACTCCAGGCGTCGTCCGGGATTGCGAGGATCGCAGAGTGCGGCTCTTCCACGCTCATTGAGAGAGCAGGAACCCCGTCGACGTTGACTCGTTGCCAGCCGGGCTCCATCCGAACGTGACGTGCCCATCCCTCGAGCCTCATCAGCGCAGCGGTGCTCGCGGCATGGTCAACGGTCACAGGCTGGTCAGCGGTTATCGGCTGATCGGCCGTCATCTTGGTCCCTTGACCGAGAGTTTCCCTGGAGATAATTTTATCGAAAGTGGCTCTGCTGCCGGGTGGAGTTGGCTACCGGATAACCTGCAACGTGCGATGCCAGAGCTGGAGTGCATACGCGCGGTTTCCTCGTCCGATGCAAGCTCTGACCGGATGATCAACGCATCCTCATAGGATACGAAGGCTGCATACATCGATTTTTTCACTGTGCTGTGAGCCTGTGTCGACATGATTTCCTTTGACCTGTGTTGAGCTGTACTGGACGCCACGCGGTGCCCGCACGGCGCTCGATCAGATGGCGTATTGGGTGATTCCGGCGAACAGAAACGTGCTGAGAGCAACGGCCGCCACGAACAGCCCGGCGAGCACAACCTTCTCTGACAAACGTGACCGCGGTGTCGCCGAAGCCTGCCTTGGCACGCTATGCGAATCGATAGCGGTGGAGACCGCTAAGAATTTGGATTGCTGCGATGGACGAACCACTATGACCTCGTTCTCGGCTTGACTTCTGCCGACGCGAAAAACCTGCTCGCGCGGGGGTGCGGGAGACAGTGCAATCTCCACATATGAAGAGACGCCGACGATGTGATTTCATGACGCCGAGACGGGAAATTCGCACCCTAGAAATGGCGAATTTCCTCCGCGCGGTCAGTGCAGCGGTTCTCATGTTCCGTATTAGCGAGAAGGCGAATATCGACGCCGGTATCTCGGCGGGCAACCGTCACTAATGTGTGATTCATGGCCACCATTCTCCGTACCGTTTGCTGAACCGTTCTTGCTCACCCGATGACGCCGTAGCCCTGGCGACGAAGACGGTCGACACGTTAAATGAACGAGTCTTGGGCGAGGGATGACCTTGCACGTGTGAACTCACGGCTGTGACGTCGGGTTCGCGCGGCCGGCTATGCGAGCATTACTCGACTCGCCTCGTTTCGTTGAGCAGGGAGTGAAAGTAGTTGATGTGTTGACGGCAGATAGCGCACGCATTCAGATGCGCAACAGCTTTTATAGGCAGTACTGGTGGGCGACCTGATATGCGTCGAGCGTAACGTTGGCATTCGAATGTGCCGCGAATCAGGAGCAGCCGGAGTACTTCGTTTCCGAGAGCCCGGCGTGCCCGGTGCGCCGTGTTCGCAATGTTCTGGGGTGTCATATCGAATTCCCCGACTAGGTCTCTGGGGGGCCGCTTATAAATAGTCGTCTCGATCAACACGCGCTGCTGAATTTCGGTGAGATTGATAAATGCGTTGCGCAGAAGCTTTCGTTCTGGGGATGTCTCGATGTGATGGTGGAAGTCTTCATCGGAGTGGATGAGCCTTCCCGTGAACTCGGGTGCGGCGGGGTCTTGGAGTTCTTCTCGTGATCGTGGTGACCGGTAGTAATCGATCACCGCGTTCTTAGCGGCGCGAATGAGATATGCCTCAAGATGATCCGGTAATGTATCTCCGGCGCGGAGGCGCTCGAATAAACGCAGCACGGCGTCCGAGAGAAGGTCCTCCGGATCGAGCCCACCAGCGTGATAACGCAGAGTATTAATCAGTTTCTCTCGTTGCGCAAATAAGTGCTGCATAGCTCTGGTCTCGTCCTCCATTGGAACCCCCCAACGCGTCGGCTGCGGAGTCTTTCGCGCAGCAAGATGAAAGATCATTGGTGGTTCGGAATCCCAAACACAATCGGATTGCGCTGATACCGAGGCTCGTGCTCGCCGGGGTGGCCATCGGCTATCTCATCTCGGCCTTCACGTACTTCTTGCAGACCGTGGCCACACCCGGCCAGCTGCAGCGCGTGCTGTTCTGGACGCTGGGCAGTGTTTCCGGTGCAACGTGGCAGGACCTTCCGATTCTGGCGGTCGTCGTCGCCGGGGGAATGGTGTGGCTGGTCGCGAACGGACGGCGCCTGAACGGCCTCGCCGGCGGCGCCGAGCTGGCCTCCTCGCTGGGGATCAACGTGGGCCGGTTCCAGCTGCAGCTCATGGCCTTGGTCGCGTTGATGACCGGCGCGGTCGTCGCGGTCGTCGGGGGCATCGGCTTCGTCGGACTGATGATTCCGCACCTCGCTCGTCTGCTCGTCGGCGCCGACCATCGGCGAGTTCTCGTCGTCTCGCTCCTGGGAGGGGCGATCTTCTTGCCGCTCGCCGACATCGTCGCGCGCGTCCTCATCCCTCCCACGGAGATCCCGATCGGTATCGTCACGGCTGCGGTCGGCGCTCCGTTCTTCATCTGGCTGCTGGCGGCCCTCGGCCGATCGGGAGCCCGTGCATGAGGGTCGACGCCGATCACGTCAGCGTGCACATCGACAACACCCCGATCGTTCACGACGCGACGATCGCCGTCGCATCCGGATCGTTCGTCGGCATCATCGGCCCGAACGGATCCAGTAAGACGACGATGCTCAAGAGCATCCACCGCGCACTGCGTCCCGTGCGGGGGTCGATCACCGTCGGCGGAGACGATCTGTGGGAACTGAGCGCCCAACAGAGTGCCCGCCGCACATCCGTCGTGTTGCAAGACGACGCATCCGAATTCGCCTTCACCGTGAGAGAAACGGTCGAGACTGGGCGCCTGCCCCACAAGCGTCTCTTCGAGCGTCAGACGTCGACCGATGGCGATGCCATCGACGACGCGCTGGAGACGGCGGGCGTGGCCCACCTCTCTGATCGCCTGGTCGGCACCCTGTCGGGAGGCGAACGCCAACGCGTGTTCGTGGCTCGTGCCTTGGCCCAATGCGCGGCCGTGATGGTGCTCGACGAGCCGACCAATCACCTCGACATCTCGGCCCAGATCGATCTCCTCGAGCTGCTCACCTCTTTGCCGCTGACCGTCGTCGCCGCCTTGCACGACCTCAACCTCGCCGCGGCTTATTGCGATGACCTCTACGTGATGGCGGCGGGACGCGTCATCGCGCACGGCCCTCCCGCGGTCGTGCTCACGCCGGAGATGATCGGCCACGTGTACGGAGTCGCCGCGCATTGCTCCACGCACCCGTTGACAGGCAAGCCCCTGATCGCATTCGCTCCTGCGCGAACAGTTCCGCCGACACTCGACCCCCCCCTATCCGTTCAACAATCACGAAAGCAGAACAGTGAGACCTCACCACCGTCGCACCGCATCCGTCGTCGCCCTTGCGATCAGCGCAGGAGTCATCCTCAGTGGGTGCGCATCTCCCACGAGCGCGTCACCCTCGACGCCCGCCGCCTCCGGCTACCCGGTGAGCGTGGACAGTTGCGGCGTGAAGGGCAAGTATGCGCAGGCGCCGTCCCGCGTCGTCTTGGGGTACCCGCGCACCCTCGAGACGCTGGCCGCCCTCGGATTGGACGACAGCGTCTATGGCTACACGCTGGGTGGCTACGACGCGCTGCCGACGGACTATCCGGCGACGATCGTCGAAGTCTCACCCGACTACGCGCCGGCCAGAGAGGCGATGATCGCGGCTGCCCCAGACCTGTATCTCGCCAACGACGAGGGGCAGGTTCTCGGTGACGGCACGGTGAGCTACGACGATCTCGCTCAAGCGGGCACCAACGTCTACGTTCTCGGTCAGTACTGTGCAGATGCTCCCGCGCCCACGTCGATCACCCGCGTCTACGACGATGTCACAGACCTCGGCGCCATCTTCGGAGTGCCCGAGCGCGCCTCCGAGGTCGTTGCCTCGCTCAAAGACCGAGTCTCGGCGGCAGCCGCACGGAACCCCGGCGATCCCCTCTCGGTGGCATACCTGCAGGTTTACGACGGCAAGATCTATGCCAATGGCGGGTACCCGGCCGCAGGCATCCTCAACGCCCTGAATGTGACCAACGTATTTGCCGATCTGCCGCACAATTTCACCGAGATCACCAAAGAACAGGCGCTCGTGCTCACCCCCGACGTCATCATGGTCAACTACGTCGGCGCCGGCAATGAGCAGGCAGGCATCGACGAGGTGCGGGCGCTTCTTCCCGACAGCCCCGCGGTGAAGAACGGGCGCGTCTATGGATCGGATGAGACCGACTACGAGGCCGGGGGAGTGTCTCTCATCGCCAACCTCGAGTACGTGGCCGACACTCTGTTCCCGCGATGACGCTCGCGGCGCGGGGGATCCCGGACGGCCTGACGGTGTCGCTGCATCGCGCGCGCATCCGGCCAGGAATGGAAGACGAGGCCACTCGATGGATGCAGATGCTTAACGACCGGCACGACGAGGCCGTCGCAACCCTCGATCGAGAGCACATGGCCATCGAGATCGTCTTTCGATCCTCTGAACCGACCGGCGACCACCTGACCTGGGTCACGGTGCGCGGGCCGGGCGAGGAGGTCGGCACGAGCACCCACCCGCTCGATGTCGATCACCTCGAGTACGACCGACGAGTCCGTCTGCCGGGCTGGACGACGGCGGAGGTGCACCTGCTCCTCGTGCCCGAGCCTGTGCTGGCGGCGATCACCGATTGGGCCCGCGTGTCCGGGTCTACGTAGACTCTTGCGATGGACGTGGCCGAGGATTTCACTGTCAGCACCGACCTTGCGCGGATCGACCTCGACACCGTGCATCGATGGCTGTCGACGGACACGTTCTGGGCGAGGGGACGCGCACGGCAGACAGTGCAGCAGGCCGCAGAAGGCTCGATGAACTTCGGCGTCTTCGATCCAGACGGTGCGCTCTGCGCATACGCGCGTGTGGTGACCGACCGGGCCACGTTCGCGTGGGTGTGCGATGTCTACGTGGAGCCTGCCCGCCGCGGGCTGGGGGTCGGTCGACTCGTCGCGGATGCGGTGGTTAATGCTCTCGTGCCGTTGGATCTCACGAGGGTGATGCTGTCGACGCTCGACGCTCATGGGCTGTACGAGCAGGTCGGATTCGTACCCTTCCCAAACCCAGAGAAATTGATGATCCTCGACAACTCTCGCTGACGAGCGTCGTCGGCGCGGAGGGCGATCAGGCCGAGACGGCTTTCTCCGCCTCGTCGACAGCGGCCGCGATCGTATCCAGCGAGATGTCGAGGGCTGCTGCGACCGCCGCCACCGTTGCGAAAGAGGGGGTCAGCAGCCTGCCGGTCTCGATCTTTCGCAGTGTCTCGGGCGAGATGTTCGCTGCAGACGCGACGTTGGCCGCCGGGCGTTCACCGCGTGCCTGCCTCAGGTAGGCGCCGAGACGCCGGCCTCGCGCTATCGCTTCGGGCGAATGGGGCAGGCGAACCATCATGACCACCAGCTTAGCGGTATAGTTATCCTGGTATTTTTATACCGAGAGAGAGTGGCAGATGATCGAGATCTTCGCCCCGTCAGACATTGCACGTGCACGATCGACGGGCGCTGTCGTCGGCAGCATCCTTCGCGAGCTTCGAGACAGAGCGACGGTGGGGGTGAATCTGCTCAGCATCGACGAATGGACACGCGAGCTCATCGCCGCATCGGGTGCTCGGTCCTGCTACGTCGACTACGCTCCATCGTTCGGAACCGGACCCTTCGGCCACTACATCTGCACCGCGGTCAACGACGCCGTACTTCACGGGATGCCGCACGACTACACGCTCGTCGACGGCGACCTGCTCACTCTCGACCTCGCCGTGATCAAAGACGGCATGGCGGCCGACGCGGCCATCAGCTTCATCGTCGGGCGATCGAGACCGGCCGGTTCCGTCGCGTTGATCGATGCCACGGAGCGGGCTCTCGCAGCCGGTATCGATGCGGCTCGCCCGGGCAATCGGATCGGAGACATCTCCCACGCCATCGGCACGGTGCTCTTCGATGCCGGGTATTCGATCAACGTCGAGTTCGGTGGGCATGGAATCGGCACGGTGATGCACGGTGACCCGCATGTCGCGAACGCCGGCCGGCCGGGGCGAGGATTCACGCTGCGCCCTGGACTGCTTCTCGCTCTCGAGCCGTGGGTCATGGAGGACACGGATGTCTTGGTGACCGACGACGACGGCTGGACTCTGCGCAGCTCGACCGGGTGCAGAACGGCGCACACGGAGCACACGATCGCTATCACCGACGGTGCCGCCGAGATTCTCACGGCCTCGTCATGAGAGATGCCGGCGCCATCCGTCAGGACAACGGTCGGAGCTGGTCTTCGGTGACCGGAAAGGGGAGCGAGTAGTAGACCTGGGTGGCGCTCATGTCGCCCCAGTCGTCTTTCTTGACACGGATCGCGGAGGGAGACACCTCTGCGATCCGGACACGCAGCCAGGAACCGTCGTCCAGCCGAAACTCGTGCGGGTCAGCGAGGTAGGCGAGCCCGAGTTCGTCGAGCGTCTCCTCTGCCACCATCCAGTCCACAGGATCCGTTCGGTGTCGGCCCAGCAGATCGATGGCGACGAATCCCTCTCCGACCGGTTTCATCCACCCCACGAGTTCACGATCGTCCGATCGACGATGCTCGATCCAGTCGCTGTCCATGGTTAGAGGGTAGCTCTCCACGGCCGCAGAGCCCGGATGCCGCGAACCCCGGCGATCGGCTTCACCAGGGTGATCTCGCCGAAACGGTAGTCTCTCTCCGCCACCAGGCGTTCTGCGACATCGGGCCGCTGCTTCCAGAGGTGGGCGCGTGCTTTCTCGGCGTGCATGCTGTTCGACGCGATCTTCACCGTGTCGAACTCGGCCACGAGGTCGACGACGTTCGCGATGTTCTCCCAGGTTGTGCGGCTGTGTCGGTCGAGAAGGTAGGCGCCGTCGTAGCCGCGCCCGGCGCGGGCGTAGTCGAGCATGAGATCGGCTTCGGGCACATCGCTGGCGACGCCGCCTCCGCAGAAGACGAGTACTGTCTCGGTCGAGCGGGGGTCGACCGATCGCAGCGCCACGCGCACGCGATACCTATTGAGGTAGTTGGCGCGCGAGCCGCGGTTTCGGCATCCGAGCACCACGATCGCCTGTCTGCCCGGCCCAGACGGGGGATTACCCAGCCTGCGAGTGCTCGCGCCCCAATGCATCCATTCGGCCCAGGCCAGGATGCCAGCGATCGCTGCGGCCGGAACGACGGCGAGGACCCTCATTCAGACGTCGACGCTGTAACCGAGTGCGAGGTCTGCACCGTTCCGGCCTCGGATGCCCCAGTTCACTCGCGGAGTCTCTGTGATGGTGATCTCGACGCTCTGAGGCGGGATGCCGGCCTCGGTGTCGAAGCGAGCGAAGAGCTCTTCGATGAGAGCGCGTTTCGCCGATTCGCTGCGACCATCGAACATCGAGATCTCGACGATCGTGTAGTTCTCCCCGCGATCCTCGGAATAGATGAAGTCCTCGGCATTGAGAGCGATAAAACGATGGAACCTTTTCTCGGCGGGGTACGCGAGGGCGGACATGATTGCCCCGTGGATCGCGTCGGAGATGGCATTTCGGCGTGCCTCGATGCACTCTCTCCGCGCATAGATGGTGACCTGTGCCATGACACGAGCCTATTGTGCTGGCGCGGTATCGCCCGGCAACGTCACGCCCTCGATCGTACGCGCGACGGCCGCGATCGCATCGGTGACAGCATGCTCGCGCGCGCTGGCATCGTCGCGTTCGGACTCGTATACGAACGCCGTTGCCCCGCGGCGGCTGCCGCAGTAGTCGATGATCCCGTGCTCGATCTGAGTGCGCAGCGCCTGCTCATAGCCGTGACGTTTGTACACTCCGGCATCGTCACCGGCAATGGGAATGAGATGAACCATCAGCCGGCCGAGATTACGACGCATGCCGTGCTCCGTGTCGACATCGAACGCCCAGCCGTTGACGAAGACGCGGTCGATCCACCCCTTGAGCAACGCGGGCATCGACCACCAATAGACGGGAAAGACCAAGACCAGGTGGTCGGCCTCATCGATTCGCCGCTGTTCGATGGCCACATCGGATGCGACGACACGGCCGGTGCTGTACGTGCGGCGGTCATCGAGAGTGAACCGGGGATCGAATCCTTCCTCTGCCAGATCGGCGATCTCGACCTCGGAGTCGAGCACGTGAGCCAGTCGTCGGGCGACATCGTTGCTCAGCGATTCGGGATCTGGGTGGGCGGTAACGATGAGAGTCTTCACCTCCCTATCCTCCTTCGTAGACTGAACGGGTGCCCGTCGTCTCTCTCGAATCTCCTCGTCGCGACGACGTGCTGACGCTTCTTCAGCAGGCCGACGACTTCGCCTTGTCTTTGTACCCCGTCGAGAATTACCACCGGCTCGACATCGACGGCCTCGAGAAAGCGTCCGTCGGCTTCTACGTCGCGAGAGAGAACGGTGAGGCTCTCGGCACGGCCGCGATCGTCGACAGAGGCGATGGGTCGGCCGAGCTGAAGCGGATGTTCGTCACGGCATCGGCGCGCGGTCTTGGAGTGGGCAGGGCGTTGATGTCTGCAGTCGAAGAGCACGCACGCGCTCGCGGTGTCACTCTGATCCAACTCGAGACGGGCCTGCCTCAGACCGCTGCGATCGCGCTCTATGAGAAGTCGGGCTACCGCGCTATCCCCGCCTTCGGCCCGTACATCGACGACCCGACGAGCTACTGCATGGAGAAGTCGCTCTAGCGAAGAGCGAGCGTGGTCCGCGAGGAAGCCTTAGTGCTCGGGGCAGTGCAACTGCGTGCGCTCTCCCGAACGGTCGATGGTGTGCAGTGCCATCGACATGCCGCACAGTGGGCAGTGCGGGTCGGCCGGGGGAACGTACGGGTCTTCCTTGCGACCGATGCCCACCTGAGCCGGCCCCGTGAACGTATAGACGATGCGGTTGAGGTTGTTGATGAACCCCGGTTTGCCGTCGAACGGATTCATGGGGTTGGGCGTGCGGGCCTGCCTGGTCAACTCGGTTCCTCAGGTGCTGAGTGCTGCAATGATTAGTGCCCTAAGTATATCGCGGATCGGGAGCGTTGGGGTCTCAGGTCCACGCCTCGTAGCCGTGATCGCCAGCCTGAATTCGTGAGCCGATCACGCCGGGCATCATGACGACCCCGTTGCCCATTCGAAGGGGCGCGTACGTCGTCGAGGCCGTCCATGTTCGACCGTCGGCCGATTCGACGACCGTCTCGAACTCGGTCGATTCCTCGCTACGGCGCACCTTTTCGTGAACCCGGCCCGCGGCCGCGGCCGCGAGCATCTCGCGCAGCTCGAATGCGTGCTCCACATCGGCATCGAGTGAGAATTGACCTTCGCCCACCTTCACCGAGATGAGGTCGGAGCCGGCATAAGTCGACCGTGCCCACGAGATGCTCGCTCCCTGCGCAGAGAGCGGTTCTATCGTCACGGCCGCGCCCTCCTCGGATTGTTCGATCGTCGCGACCGTCGAGTAGGCGGCGAGCGCGTCATCGGCGATCGTGTCGAGCAGACGACCGAGAGAATCTGCCCTCAGCTGCGCTGCGCGCTCCTGTTCGCGCGCCGCGCGCTCTGCGGCCGCGCGACTCTCGTCGCTCACGACATAGGCAGGCAGCGCCGTATCGTCGTCGAGGTCGATCAGAAGAAGAAGTTCACCGTATCCACCGGTCTCGCGGGCATCGACACCGTCGAGCTCAGCCGACGACGCAATCGCATCTCCTCTTTCGAAGACCGGATGCGGGCCCGGTCTGCGGCGCTGTTCGTAGCTGACGCCGGTAACGCGAGCGACCGTACCGGTCACATCCCATTGCGGTACGTCGGCCGGTGTCTGGCCGTGGTGCTCTTCGAGAAACCGGGCCGGGGCATCCGGTGCGGTCTGGGCGGGGTCGAGCGCGACGATCGAGACCGTCGTCGTCTCGCCCCGCCTGTATGCCTTGCCGCAGCAGTGCTGTTCCCACCCTGAAACCACGACCTCGATGCGCATGTGCCCAGCCTAGAGAAGCCGCGCGAGGGGCGGGCTGCGGCCTGCCTGCGAATCGTCGTAGTCTGCTGGCATGGACGAGACCCCCTCCGAGCAGGTGCGCCGCCTGGTGGCGCGCAGCATCGAGGCGCTCGAGGCGCAGAACGTGCACGACGAGGCGCTCGGAGTGATGCGCGAGCCGCGCGGCTTCTCGGTGTTCAAGACCGCGCCGATGATCGTTCCCGCGGGCCGGGCGTGGAGACTCGGCGTTCTGCTCGTCGACCGCTTGGGCGGCGTCTACGAGACCGGTGACGTGACGAGAGCCATCGAGCCACTTCGCGCCGTCACCAACAGGTCGGCTGAAGCCGAGGCGCGGCGCGATGACCGCCGGGCTGCGGCTCGAGGCAAGTTTCCCCAGGGCGAGGTCGTGAACCATCGCTACGCCCCGCTCGCACTCGACGACGAGAGCCTGGCCGCCGGATCCGGCCCCCTGGAGGTGCGCGACGGCGCCGTCGTCGTGCACTGGGATCGGTCGAGCCCGGGGCGGGGAGTCTCGACGCTCGATCGCTACCTGGCCGACCGGGTGAGTGTGCTGACCCTCGACTGACTCTCAGCGCTGGATGGCCCCGCGATCGAGGCCGACACCGGGCAGGGGCGCCTCGACCCACGGCGTGGCCGGCAGGCCTCGTGCATCCGGATGCGCGGTGAAGAGGCCGCCCGCGTCGGGCCAGCGCATCCGTTCTGCTTCGTCGAGGTCGCGAGACGCGCTCGTGATGACGAGCTGGTCGAGCGCGGGCCGGGCGAACGCGACGCTCGACGAGTGCGGGGGCGGGATGCTTGCTCCGAGGTCTGCGAGCTCGTCGCCTCGGTCGTCGAAGACGCGAATGCCGTGGCCGCCCCAGATGGCGACCCAGAGCCGGCCCGCGGCATCGAGCGTGAGACCGTCTGGATTGACACCCTCATCGAACACGATGAAGGGCTCTCGTTGGCCGACGACGTCTGCGCCATAGCTGCGTCGGTAGATCGTGCGCGCGTCGGTATCGGTGGAGTAGAAGACGGAGCCGTCGGGCGACCAGCCGAGGCCGTTGCTCAGTCCGAGGTCGTCGTCGAGCACCGTGAGCTCGCCGGTGGTCTCGAGGCGGAGCAGCATGTTGTCGTTCGCGTCACCCGAGAGCGAGAGCGACCCCACGACGAGGCGGCCCTGCGGGTCGATCGATCCGTCGTTGAAACGCTGGTGGGCGGGCAGCAGCTCGGAGCCGCGGTCGACCGAGCCGTCGGCGCCGACGATCGCCAGGCGTCGGGTCAGCGCCACGAGCGTCCGGTCGTCGTGGAGGGGGATGGCGCAGCCCACGTACTCGCCCAGCTCTGTGCGGCGGATCACGGAGATGCGCCCGCGATCGTCGAGCTCGCCGCGCAGCACGAGCCCGGCCTCGATGTCGACCCAGACCAGGGTGTCGGTGGGCCCGTGCCATACCGGTCCCTCGCTCAGAACGTAGTTCGGTGTGCCGGCGGGCTGCGCGTCGATCATCGCGTGCGCTCGAATCCGGCGGCGGCGTAGATCGAGTCGATGGCCTGCATCTGAGCGACGGAATCCTCGCCCTCTGTGAGCAGCTTCTCGCCGCTGGCCAGGCCGTCGACGATCGCGGCGAGCTGATGATCGTAGGTCTCTCGACCGGCGACGGTCCAGTTGCGGACGATGCCGTCGCGCGTCTCACTGACGTAGTGCCCCTTCGACGGAAAGACCATGTTGTCGACGTGCAGCGTCGCGAGGGTGCCGACCACGTCGAGCGACGAGTTCAGCTCCGTGCCGTCGACCATGCTGCAGGTCATGCGCGCCGTGGTGCCCGAGGCGAAGCGCAGCGAGGCGTCCATGCTGAGATCGGCGCCGAGCGAATTGACCGTTGCCGTCGCATCCAGAACCTCGGGCTCGTCGGCCATCAGCGCCCGCAGCCAGTGCACCGGGTAGCAGCCCAGGTCCATCAGCGACCCGCCGCCCACGGCCGGGTCGTGGCGGATCGACGCGGGATCGAAGGGAATGGATGCGCTGAAATCGGCGTGCGCAGACACGATGTCGCCGAGCCGCCCGGATGCGACGATGCGATCGACCTCCGCGCTGAGCGGGTGGTAGCGATCGTGGAACGCCTCGATGAGGCGCAGACCGGTATCGCTGGCGGCCGTCGTCATCAGCCGGGCCTCCTCGGCCGACATGGCGAAGGGCTTCTCGCAGAGAACGTTTTTACCGGCCTCCAGGGCGGCGATCGACCAGCGCGCGTGTTCAGACGGAGGCAGGGCGTTGTAGATGAGGTCGACGTCGGGGTCGGCGAGCAGCTGTTCGTATCCTCCGTGGGAGCGTGGGATCGAATGCGCCGAGGCGTATGCGCTCGCCGACGATGCGCTTCTGGATGCGACGGCCGCGATCTCGACGTCGTCGCGACGCCGTGCCGGGGTGATGATGGCGTTGGGGGCGATCCCGGCTGCGCCGAGGATTCCGATTCTGAGCATGGAACCAGAGTGCCATGACCCGAGGTCGGCAGGGGAGGGGGCTAGACGCCGAGCGCGTTGAGCGAGTCGTCGACGATCGTGAGCCCCTCGAGGCCGGGAAGCCCGCTGATGGCAGTGTCGATCTTGCGCGCGGCCTTGCGACCCTCGACGCCACCCATGAGATGGCCCATCACGTGCTTCACCTCGTTCTTCTCCATGATGCTGGAGCCGACGGGGGCCCAGAAGTTGCTCAGGGCGAAGCGTGCGAACTTCTGCGCCTTGGTGCTCTTCGCGAGTCGTTCGCGCGCCTGCGACGTGTAGAAGGCCACGTGACGCGCCTCTTGCTTCGCGATGCGCTTGAGCAGCTCGGCGAGCACCGGGTCTTGCTCGAGCGCGGCCATGCGGTTGTACGCGGTGATCGCCGACCACTCGTTGGCGGCGCCCCAGGCCATGTGCACGGCCACGAAGTCGGCTCCGACGACCTTGCCGATCACGGACTGCTTGATCGGGTCGAACTTGTCGCGCCAGCCGAGCTTGAGCCGCTTGGCCTTGAGCTCGTCGAAGTCGACGTTGATGCCGTGGATTCCCAGCACCGTGGCGAGGGCCTCGCCGTGCCAGAACTCCTCGCGGTTCCACATGGTCATGAACGCGCCCATCTCGGCCTCTTTGTGGGAGGGCGTGGTGAGCAGGTCACGGGTGTAGCAGACCGTGTGGTATTCCACATCGGCCATATAGCGGAGGGTGCGCAGAGAACCCTCGGGGAGGGGGTGTTCACGGAAGCGCTCGAGGTCGAGATCGTCCCAGTTCACGCTGACCGAGGTGGCCGTGTATTTGTCTACGTCGAATGCCATGGTGTGAGGAGAGCTTACTCTCCGGTTCCCTTCGCGAATTGCGGCAGTGCGGATGCTCCGCGGGTGCCGCGTTTCCAGTTGTGAATGCTCCATCTTCTTCGGAGCGCCTCGCGAGAAAGATTGGTGTCGGGGTTGATGGCTGTGGGGTTGCCGAGCAGCTGAAGCCAGACCAGGTCGGAGTGGCTGTCGCCGTAGCCGTAGGACTTCGACAGATCCATGCCGTGCGTCTCGGCGTAGCGACGCAGCCACGCAGCGCGTGCCTCGTCTACCAGAGGTGGCTGCGCGAGGTAGCCGGTCAGGATGCCGTCGCGCTCATGCATCGATCCCGCTACGACGTCGTCGAACAGCGCGGCGAGCGGCGAGGCCAGGATGCCGATGGATCCGGTGACCAGTACCGTGCGGTGGCCGGCGGCGCGGTGTTCTTCGATACGCGCGATCGCCGAGGGCATCGTGTGCCGCAGCAGCGTCTCGCGGTAGCCGCCCGACACGACCTTCTCGAGGCGCTTCGCGGGCATGCCGCTGTAGCGACGAAGGAACGCGCGGATGAACTCGCCGCGGTCGCGGTGTTCGGCCTTCAGATATCCGGGGAGCGAGGTGAGCAGGCTCGCGACCTCGCTGGGCCACGCGGCCTTGCGGAAGCCCGCCGAGCGCACCCAGAGGTACTGCTCGACGATGTTGGAGTCGACGACCGTGCCCTCGAAGTCGAACACGGCGAGGACATCGCTGCGCGTCGGAAGGGCCTTCGCCACCCGCTCGGATGCCGCCGGGCGCAGCGCGAAGGCGCGTGTCAGAGCGGTGATCGATGGGAAGTGCACCTTCTGCAGGTAGTCCTCCCAGTCGATGGCCGTGACATCGAAGCCGATGTCGTCGCGCAGCTCGGCGGGCAGGGCGTTGTGCAGCGCTCGCGTATTGCGGTCGTCGAAGATGATCTCGGTCTGCACATAGGCGCGGTAGAGCTCGACGAAGGTGCGGAGGTTCTCGAGGTCGTCACGTCGCTTGAGGGCCTTCTTCACATGCACGCGAGTGCGTTCGGTCGAGGGCAGGCGCTCGAGTGCCCGCTCGAGGCGTGCGTTCCAGACCTCCTGGTTGTGCAGCACGCGATCGACCTTGCGGGTGCCGGGGAAGGTCCAGTACGGAACCTCGATGTGGCCGTCGCTCTCATGCGGCAGGGGCGTGGCGGTGAAGAACTCGTTCATGTTCGTGAACATGCGGTGGATCGGCAGCGGGTTTCGGGCGCCGGAGCTCACGTGATAATACGCGGCGTCGACCTCGGACTCTGCCGAAGGCGGGTTCGCAGCGACGGCGAGGATGACGTTGACCACGTAGTCGACCGGGATCACGTCGAGCACCGTGTCTGGTAGGGCGGGGAACTGGGTGAGGTTGCCGCGGGCGTAGGCGAGAACCAGGGGATCGGCCACCTTGAAGCCGTCGATCCAACCGGGATACGGGTGTCGCAGAGCGCTCTCGATGATGGCCGGGCGCACGACCGACAGACGGTGACCGGTCTCGCGCCACAGCTCTTCTGCCGCGCGCTCGGCGAACGACTTGGTCAGCGTGTAGACGTCGGTCCAGCCCAGGCTCTGCGCGCGGCTCCGGCCGTAGTCGACGAGCCGCTCGCGCACCCACTCCACGCGTCCGGTCTCGGCTGCGGTGGCAACCGCCTGCGGGCCTTCCTTGCCGTGCACCGCGCGGGCGTCGTTCATGAACGTGCGCAGCGTCTCGGGTTGACGCGATGCCATCTCCACCCGCACCCGGGCATCCCGAGCGGCGGAGAGCTCTGCGCGCCAGTCGACCTCGTGCTTGAGTCGACCCTCGGGCACGATGCCCTTGCGCAGGCCGCCCACATAGGCGGTCGAGACGTGCACGACGTGGGGGTCGCTGCCGGATTCGGCCAGAGCCGTGTAGAGGGCGATCGCGCCGCCGAGGTTCGTCTCGAAGGCCTGGTCGATGGGCGGGTCGAACGACACGGTGGATGCGCTGTGGATGACGACGTCGAGGTCGGCCGGCAGCGGGGGGACATTTGCTAGGTCGCCCTCGACGACACGCAGTCGCTCGCGCATCGCGCGTTCGACCTCGTCTTCGCCGACGCGCTCGCGCCACGGACCGAACACGGGCTTGCGCAGCAGCGTGCGCAGACGGTCGTCGGCGGTGGTGCTGCCTTTGGTGCGGATGAGCAGTGAGATCGTGGTCGCCGGATGCGACGAGAGCAGCCGTTCGACTATGGCCTGGCCCACGAAGCCGGTTCCGCCCGTGATGAAGACGTGGGCGTCGCCGAGATCGGAGGACGCCGCCCAGGACAGCGCGTCGTCGACGGTGGTGTCCACCGCGTCGCTCACGATCGAAGCTTCCGGGCGACGGCGTCGCCGGTCTGCGGGGTCAGGCCGGGAAGTTCTGCCACTCTGTGTCCGATCGTGGTTGCGCGCTGAAGTCCGTCGGCACCGCCGAAGACGGTCTGTTCGAAGAAGGTTCGATCTGTGTCGGAGCGATCGACCGCTCCGATCGGCCAGGCGGCGTGAGCGAGTTGGCTGGTCGCCTGCTTCACGGTCTTGGGCGACTCGGCGAGACGTCGTCGCGCCTCTTCGGCGAAGAACGACTCGTGCCGGCTCTTGATGCTGCGAATCGTGCCGAGCGTCACGCTGAGGGTGGGGTGTGCGGCCAGAGCATCGAGCCGTTCGTAGGCCGTGTCCATGACCCATGCGTCGATGAGGCCGGCCGTCATGTGCACACCGGTGAGCGGCACGCCCTGGCCCATGGCGAGGATCGCGCGTCGGATCGGCCCGCGGCGCTCGGCGGACTCGGAGCGATCGGCCCGAGCCGCGCCCTCGTCGCCGACCTGAGCCCCGACGCTGCCGTTCGCCACGAGGATCTGGTCGATCGCGTCTGCGATCCAGAACTTCTCGAAGGCCCAGGTGACGAGAAAGGCGGTGACTCGGGCGTCTTTGTGCGTAGCGGTCACGAGGAGGTTGCGCAGCTGCTCCATGGTGGCGCTCTCGAGGCGACCGAGGTAGCGGAGCAGATGAACCGCGTCGGGAGAGAGCTGCGAGGCCTCGTAGGCCTCGAGCTGGAGCTCGGGGCGCAGACTGCCGCGAGCCGTTGTGGCGAAAGCCCGCACGTCGAAGCGCGCACGAGAAGCTGCGTCTGTGGATGTCATGAGAGCCCTGCCGACTGGTCGAAAACCTGCGTGCGTAAACGACGCCGTGAAGAGCAGACTAACCTAACCCCATGGCTGTAGCTCTCGTTACGGGAGGAACGTCTGGCATCGGTGCTGCGTTCTCCCGGTCCCTCGCTGCGCAGGGATATGACCTTGTTCTCGTCGCTCGAAGCGTTCCGAGACTGGAGGAGATGGCCGACGAGATCCGCGCGCTGGGTCGATCGGTCGAGATCTTTCCGGCCGACCTCGCCGACCGTGCCGACGTGGCACGCGTCGCCGAGCGCCTCGAAGACCCGTCGAGACCGATCGACATGCTGGTGAACAACGCCGGATTCGGCGTGCACACGTCGTTGATCGACTCCGACGTCTCGGCGCACGATCGCGCGTTCGAGGTCATGTGTCGCGCCGTGCTCGTGCTCTCCGGCGCCGCGGCGCGGGGGATGCTGCCGCGCGGCACGGGCAAGATCGTCAACGTCTCGAGCACCGCGGGTTTCGTGACCATGGGTGCCTACTCGGCGCTGAAGGCGTGGGTCACGTCGTTCACCGAGGGCCTGGCCGTCGAGTTGCGCGGCACGGGTATCGGCGTGACGGCGCTCTGCCCGGGCTGGGTGCACACCGAGTTTCACGAGCGTGCCGGAATCAAGGCGTCGAGCATTCCAAACTTCTTGTGGCTCGACGCCGAACAACTTGTCACGGCATGCTTGCGCGACGTCGACCGGGGCAGGGTAATCTCCATACCGACTGTTCGGTACCGAACCCTCATCTGGTTGGCTCGCCACGCACCGAGGAGTGCGATACGCGCAGTCTCCGGGTCGATTTCCTCGAGTCGAAAGAAGCCGGTCACCTAGATGGCTGCAGAAGAAGACGCCCCAGCAGGGCCCGTCAGCGTCGCCCCCGGCGCACGGGATCGTTTCAACTCTCCCGGCGTCGCGGCCGCCCGTTTCGTGGTGCAACGCGGCCTCCTGAAGCCCCTGATCTGGTCGCTCACCCGCGTCACGGTGATCGGCAGGGAGAAGCTCAAAGACCTGTCCGGCGGCTTCGTGGTCGTCGCCAACCACTCCAGTCACCTCGATGCGCCCCTCATCGTCGGCTCCCTTCCCCGCCGGCTCGCACGATATCTGGCCACCGGCGCCGCAGCCGACTACTTCTTCGCGGTGTGGTGGAGGCGCGGCCTCACCGCCCTGTTCTTCAACGCCTTCCCCGTGAAGCGCATGGAATCGAAGGCGAAGTCGATCAGTGCCCGCTCGCTGCTGTCACGGGGCATTCCGATCCTGATCTTTCCCGAGGGAACCCGGTCGAAAGACGGCGAAGTCGGCAACTTCAAGCCGGGAGCCGCTGCGCTCGCGGCCTCGTGCGACGTTCCCACCATTCCGATGGCACTCATCGGCGCCCACGTCGCCCACCCGCGCGGCGCGAACTGGCCCCGTCGGGGCCGCTACCCGGTCGGCGTCGTCTTCGGCGAGCCGCTGCGGCCCATCGCGGGGGAGACCCCGGGCCACTTCGCCGAGCGCACCAAGCAGGAGATCCTGCGCCTGCGCGAGCTGCATTCCGCGACTATCCTTGGCCAGTCCCCACGATCTAGAGGAGCCCTGCAATGAGCGATGTCAAGCACATGAAATGGTGGGGCTGGGGCGTCGACGGCGTCGCATTCCACCACGAGAACAAGCCGGGCTTCGCGCCGTTCGTGAAGAAGAATCTGGGACTCGACCTCACCAAGACCAAGGGCGAGCCGCCGACATTCGCGGACATCGATGTTCCGTCCAGCCGTGCGGCGGAGTCGTTCGTTCTGCTGCTCGCCGGCATCGTCGGTGACGACCACGTCGAAACCGACGACATGTCCCGCGTGGTGCACACGTTCGGCAAGAGCATCCGCGACCTCATCCGTGTTCGCACCAGCGCGTTCCCGCGCGCTGTCGACGTCGTCGTCTACCCGGCCAACGAGGCCGAGGTCCGGCTGATCGTGGATGCGGTCGTCGCTGCCGACGCCGTGCTCATCCCGTTCGGCGGCGGCAGCAACATCGCCGGCAGCCTCGAGCCCCTCGCGAACGAAGAACGCACTGTCGTCTCCCTCGACCTCGGCCGGCTCAATCGGGTCATCGAGGTCGACGCCGAGTCGAGCCTCGCCCGCATCCAGGGCGGCGCCCAGGGGCCCGACCTCGAGGCCGAGCTCAACGCGGCCGGCTGGACCCTCGGACACTTCCCCGACAGCTTCACGCACTCCACGGTGGGCGGCTGGGTGGCGACGCGCTCCTCGGGCATGCAGAGCGACAAGTTCGGCGACATCGCCGACATCGCCAAGGGGCTGCGCGTCGTTCGCCCCGGCGGGGTGCTCGTTCTGCGCGCCCTGCCCAGCACGTCGACCGGGCCCAGCGTGCGCGAGATGATCCTCGGCAGCGAGGGCCGCCTCGGCGTCATCACCGAGGTCACCGTGCAGATCCACCGCATCCCGGCCAAGCGCGAGATCCTCGCCTATCTCTACCCCACATGGGACGCCGGACTCGCCGCCATGCGCGAGATCTCCGAGAGCGACGCGACGCCCTCCATCACCCGCGTCTCCGACGGCAACGAGACGCTGTTCTCGTTCGCCACCTCGAAGAAGAGCAAGGGCTTCTCTGCGCTCGCCACCAAGGGCCTCGGCGTCGTCTTGAAGGCTAAGGGCTGGGACACCGAGAAGATGTGCCTGTCGTTCGTCGGCAACGAGGGCGGCGAAGAGCTCGTGGCGACGAACCAGAAGATCATCGCCGGCATCGTCAAGAAGCACGGCGGCATCACCGTGGGCAAGGGTCCCGGCGTTCTCTACGACCAGAAGAAGTTCGACACCCCGTACATCCGCGACTGGTTCCTCGACTGGGGCGGATCGGCCGACGTCTCGGAGACGGCCGCGCCCTGGGCCAAGCTGCCCGAGCTCTACCGCAACGTGATCGCCAGCGCCAACCACGCGTTCGACGAGATCGGCGTCAAGGGCTGGATCATGGCTCACCTGTCGCACTCCTACACGTCGGGCGCCTGCCTGTACTTCACGTTCGCCTACCTCGACACGGGCGATGCGATCCCCAACTACGACGTCGTGAAGGGTGCGATCCAGCAGGCCTTCATCGATGCCGGCGGAACGCTGTCGCACCACCACGGCGTCGGTCTCGAGCACGCTCCCTGGATGGAGCAGGACATCTCGACGGAGGGCGTCAAGATCATGCGCGGTCTCTTCGGAGCTGTCGATCCCGGTCGCCACTTCAACCCGGGCAAGGTTCTGCTCGACGAATGAGCCGTGCCCGTCTCGGCGGCCCCGTCGGAGCGGCGGGGCTCGTCGTCGCAGGGCTGGCGTGCCAGGAGGTGGGCGCGGCATTCGCCGTGCTGCTGTTCCCCAGCGTCGGCGCGCTGGGTATGGTCGCGCTGCGGCTCACCTTCTCCGCCCTCATCCTCCTCGTCATAGCGCGGCCGTCGGTTCGTGGCCGCAGCCGCGGCGACTGGATGACGGTGGTGCTGTTCGGCGTGGCCCTCGCCGTGATGAACGGCTTGTTCTACGAGGCCCTGGCGCGCATCCCGCTCGGCGCAGCCGTGACCATCGAGGTGCTCGGGCCGCTCGTGCTCTCGGTCGCCACGAGCCGACGCGCATCCAGTTGGCTCTGGGCGGTTCTCGCCTTCATCGGCGTCTTTCTGCTGGGCCAGGGCAGCTTCGGCGAACTCGACCCCGTGGGGGTGCTCTTCGCCGCCGGCGCGGGAGCGAGCTGGGCCGGCTACATCCTGCTCTCGTCACGCACCGGCAGCCGCTTCGCGCGGCTCGACGGACTCGCGCTGGCCATGGCCATCGGCGCCGTCCTCACGCTACCGCTCGGGCTCGCCACGGCCGGACCCGCCATCGTGCGGCCGGACATCCTGCTTCTCGGCGCGGCCGTCGCCGTTCTGTCGTCGACGATTCCCTACGCGCTCGAGTTGTTCGCCCTTCGCCGCATCCCCTCGTCGAGTTTCGCGATCCTCATGAGCCTGGCTCCCGCGATCGCGGCGCTCGCCGGTGTGGTGCTGCTGGCTCAGCACATCTCGCTCATCGGAGTGCTCGCCATCGCTCTCGTGGTGACCGCGAGCATCGGTGCGGTGCGGAGCGCGGGCCCGGGGGCTACTCCCGTCGCTCGTGCCGAACCGGTTTGAGCCGGGCCGGAGCTTGCACAGCAGGCGGGAAGTCGCAGCTGAAGGTGCCGTCGTAGCCGAAGAGGAAGCCGAACCAGCGGTTGCGTACCTCGAGCTTTATTCGATAGAGCTGCGCCTCGTCGTCGTAGCTCTCGTGCAGCTCGGCGCGACCGCTGAACAGCATCGGAAAACGGAACGCGAACGGGCCCTCGTAGAAGCGCTGAGCGTCTGAGAGAAGGAGCAGGGAGCCGTCGTCGTTCACCGTGAGGTCGAGGTCGACGGCGAGGTGCTGATGCGTGCCGAGGTAGTCGATCACCCGCCCAGCGCGCTCGCTGTAGATCATGGTGGCGTCGAAGCGATGTGGCCGAGGTCCACTGCCATAGCTGCGCACGAACGTGATCGTCTCGCGGCCCAGCGGATCGAGATACGGGTAGTTCTCGACGGTGAAAGGAACATCGGTGCCCTGAATCGGCACCAGGATGTTGCGGATGCGCCCGATCCACAGGAACGGGACGGTCCACCAGGGTCCGCCACGGATGCGGCTCATCACCCCCGTTCCCACGCACGCGTAGCCCGCCTCGAGGCCGACGCCGAACCTTTTCTGCATCATCGGGTGCAGCCGCTCGAACTGCTCGCCGAGTGCGAGCGCGAAGACGGCGGTCATTCGTGGGCCAGCCCAGCCAACGACGCCGGGGCCTCGGACATCGCGTCATGGTCGCGAGCAGCGCGCGCTGGGCGAGAGCGGCAGCGCGAGGCCTTCGGCCTCTCGGCCTTCCAGAATGCGGCGGCGGATGCGAGCGGCCAGGATTCCGGTGGCGTTCCGGTCTCTGCCCAGATGCGCAGTCGATCGAAGCTCCACGCGGTCATCCACCACACAACGCGACGCAGGATGATCCGATCGAGCAGTGCTCCGGCCCGACCGGCGAAAGGCACGTAGTCGTAGCCCGTGATGAATGTGGTCGAGCCATCTGCGTTCGGCAGATAGCGCCAGTAGCCACGGCCGGAGGCGAGCGGTGAGAGGGGATCGCGGGTCGAGAAGACGAGTGCGGAGGTGCGGGCGCCGCGAGTTCCCGTGCGCTCGCCGAGGGATACTCCTGTGCCCCGAATGGTGTGGAACGGAAGCCGCCGTTCGTAGCGGAACCGGGAGGGGGCGTCGACGGCCGCGGACTGCGCGGCTTCGGGTGCGATCACACTGAATCTCAGATCCCAGCGTGAATGCAGCTGCGGGGTCTGCGTCAGGCGCCACACCTCATCGATGTCGGCCCTCATCGTCGACTCGACATACAGTGCGCGGTTCTGCCGAACCATAGCGTGCTCCTTTGGGAATCGTTCCGTCTGCCAGCGTAGTGTCGGTGCAGCAGACCATAGACACGAGGAGAACCCTGATGCCACTGACAGGCGACTACGAGCCGAGCACGTCTGACTGGGCGCGTGAGCAGGTCGAGGAGTACGAGTCGTCGGGTGGCACCCGCGGCACCACCATGCGCGGCATGCCGGTGATCGTGCTCACCTCTGTCGGTGCCAAGTCGGGCAAGCTGCGCAAGACCGCCCTGATGCGGGTGGAGCACGGGGGCGAGTACGCCGTCGTCGCGTCTCTGGGAGGCGCCCCGAAGCATCCTGTCTGGTACTACAACCTGCTCGCCCACCCGCATGTCGAACTGCAAGACGGTGCGGTGAAGAAGGACTACATCGCTCGCGAGGTGACCGACGAAGAGAAAGCCGTGTGGTGGGAGCGTGCGGTCGCGGCCTATTCTGACTACGCCGACTACCAGAAGAAGACCGAGCGCGAGATTCCGCTGTTCGTGCTGACCGAGAAGGGCGTCGAATGACGAACCCACCCCGTTTCGACAACGTCCCACCGGCTGCGGGATGGTTCCCGGATCCCTCCGGCGGACCGGGAAGTCGGTGGTGGGACGGCCAGAACTGGACGGAGCACGTCTCCGACCCCACGCTTCAGGCCTACGCTCCGGCCGGAACGCCGCGACGGGTGGCGCAGGGCACGCCGGTCTACACGCCCTTCATCTGGCTGATCACGTTGCTGCCACTGCTCTCGATACTCGGTGTCGCCCTCTGGGACACCGACGCCTACATGCGCGTCTCGCTCGACTCGGCGAACGACCCCCTGGGGCAGTTCCGTGACCCGGGGTACCTGCTCGTGCAGGCACTCGGATTCGTCATCTACGGCGTCTCGGTGCTGTTGGCCTACTTCGACTGGAAGACCCTGCACGCGCGCGGATTCGACCGACCGTTCCACTGGGCCTGGACTTTCCTCGGCAGCACCGTGTACATCATCGGCCGAACGGTCATCGTTCGGCGCCGGGCGGGCGGCGGCGCGATGGTGCCGATCTGGATCACCATCGGCGTCTTCGTCCTGTCGATGATCGTCGTGGTCGTCAAGGTCGTCGACATCATGTCTGCGGCGTTCTCGTACGTGACCTCCTACTGACCGGTCATCCTCCCAAGTCGCCTGGATGGTCGAGCGTGAACACCCGCAGGGCATATCGTCGAGTCAAGGGTCATCCGGGCTCTCGAAACGAGGATGCACCATGGGCGAGAAATCAGCACGCAAGGCCGTCGCCAAGCCGGCAGCACGCTCTCTGAAAGAGAAGCGGGCAGACAAGAAGACGAAGAGCGGTACCGCGAACCACTCCTCCGACGCCGTGACCAACGTCAAGAAGAAGTAGAGTCAGGTTCAGAACCTCAGCGGCGAGCTCGCCGAGAACCCCGGCAGGATCAGGAACGTCGCGCTGCCGGTGGGGGTGGCATACGTCATCAGATCGTCGTTCTCGTCGAGCCGCTGCTGCGTGACGACGAATGTGCGCAGGGTGTTCTGAAAGCAGATGAACGCCAGGCCCGCGTCGGCCTCGCCGTTCGGCAGCAGCCCGTCGTCGAAAGCGTAACCGCGCCGCAGCATCAGCGATGATCCTGTGAACGACGGATGCGCGGCGCGTGCGTGGCTGCGCAGCGGGGTGATGAATTCGCCCTCCGGCGTCTTCGCGTTCAGGTTGACCTCGCCGTCTTTCGGCCCACCAGACAGTGGCGTCCCATCGATGCGCTGGCGGCCGATGACCCGCTCCTGCGCGGGTGTGCCGAGCGCCGCGAAGCGCGCGGTGTCGAGGCGCAGCCGCCGGATGACGCATACGGTGCCCGCCCCCAGCGCGGCGTCGGCGGCTCCGATCCAGACGTTCTCGGCGAGTTCCTCGTCGCCGTGCGGCACGATCACGCCGTCGAGGAATCCGAAGGGGTTGCGCACCACACCCCGCTCGCCGTGACCACGGAACAGGCGCTGACGCCAGCGTGGGGTGGCGCCCGGCACGAGAGCGAGCAGGTCATCGCCCACGGCCGTGAGCACGCTCGGATCGTCGGAGTAGAGCGCCAGCAGAAGGTCTCCGCCGCGGCGGTGCGGTTCGATCGCGTCGTCACCGGCGAATGCGGGAAGATCCTCGGCGCCGGGCAGCGTCGCATCCCGAGCGGCCACGATTCGCGGTCCGAGACCGACGGTGACCGTGAGATCGCCCGGACCGTCGGGCAAGACGTCTGTCGGCGTCGACGTCGTCGTCAGCTCGAGGATCCGCTCGCCGATCGCGCCGAGCCACGGGGTGTCGGTGCCGTCGAGGTCGCAGACGAGCAGCAGGCCGAAATGCTGAGGAGTCGCGGGCCTGGCTATTCCCGCCTGATACCGACCGGCGGCGGGCACCGGCTGGCCAGACGAGCCCGCGGGCGTGACAGCGGCATCCGGTCTCTGTGTCTCACTCGGCCATGAGCCCGTAGCGGTCAGCGCGCCAGCAGCGCCCGCGGCGCCCGCGCCCACCGCGACGCCGAGCGCGCCGAGGAGTGCGCGCCGGCTGGGACCCGTGCGCGGTTCTCCGTCGGTCATCGCGTGCCCGCGCTGCCGGCCAGCAGATCCGCGGCGGGGAGCGCGACGCCAGAGGTGTCGAACGAGCCCGCCGGGCCGCTCTTCGGCAGGGCGTCGGGAACAGCGGTCAGGTCGCCGTCGAGGTTCGGCTGAGGCACGGGCCGGCCGACCTTGAGGAACGACACTCCCGCGGGCGCCTGCACCTGGGGCAGGGCCGAGGTGGGCACACCCGCTGAGGCGCCCGCCGAGCAGGAGGCGGCCAGGTCGGTCGGCAGCAGACTGAGGCCGGTGTCGGGGGTGATGCACGTGGTGCTCGTGGGGCTTCGGGGTGCGGAGACATCGGCGACGTCGACTCCGTTGCCGGAGAGGGCGTTGTCGGTGAGGCGCGTTCCCGTCGTCGCGATGTCCTCGGTGTTCGAGAGCTGCACGCCCGAGACGCTGTTACCGGCGATGATGTTGCGCTCGAGGGTGTCGCTCTGTGCGCCCGAGAGCCCCACGCCGATGCCGAAGCCGCCCTGCGCCTGGGCGGGTGAGTCGGCGGAGTTGTTGTCTGAGATCACGTTGCCGACCACCGTTGCGCCGCGCTGGGGAACGAAGGCCTCCTGGTACCAGCTGAGCAGGGTGAGGCCCACGCGATTGCCCGAGAACCTGTTGCCGGTGACCACGACGGAGTCGGAGGCGTTCGCGTTCTCGTAGCCGATGGCGTTGCGTTCGGCCACGTTGCCCGAGACGAGGATCGCGCAGTTCTGGCATTGGCCGACGTAGAAGCCGGAATCCGCGGAACCGGAGGCGTAGTTGTTGCTGAGCACGCCGTTCTGCGAGTTGAAGGCGTAGATGCCGTAGAGGCCGTTGTTGGTGGCCGTGACATGGTCGACCTCGAACCGCTGCAGGGGAGGGAACTTCTCGGGGTCGAGCTTCTGGTAGCCCGTGAGGTTGTGGGCCTGGGGGCCGTTCTCGTCGTGCATCCCCGTGACGAGGACGCCGTTGAACGTGTGCCTGGTCACCGTGAGGTTCTGCACGCGAACGCCGTCGGCGATCACCTGGATCCCGTTGGCTCGGAGCCCCTCGCCGTCGATGATCACGCCATCGCGATCGAGCCCGCGCAGGGTGATGTTCTTCGTCGCCACCGTGACCTCTTCGGTGTAGGTGCCGGGCGAGACGAGCACCAGGCCGCCCTCGGGCACCTCGTCGACCGCCTGTTGGATCGTGGCGGCGTCGGCCGGCACGCGCACAGTCGACGACGAGGCGGTCGTGGGGCCGGACGGGCTCCCGTCGACGGCACAGCCGCTGAGGGTGGCGACCAGGGCGAGTGCCAGTACTGCGGGGAGGAAGCGATAACTCACAGAGCGAGTTTATCGTCACAGAGGCGACGATACTGTTCGCCGGCCGCCGCGGTCAGCCCAGAGCGAGTCCTAGACGCCGGTCGTGCCGAAGAGGAGCCCGAGCAGGTACGTGACGGCGGCCGCGCCGTAGCCGATGGCGAGCTGGCGCAGCCCGCGCTTCAGCGGAGAAGCGCCGGAGAGAATGCCCACGATGGCGCCCGTTCCGAGCAGCGCCAGGCCCACGAGCAGGGCGGCTATCAGCACGGCCGGCAGACCTTCGACGCCGAACAGATAGGGCAGAATCGGGATGATCGCACCCGACGCGAAGAAGCAGAAGCTCGACAGGGCCGCGCTCAGTCCCGTGCCGACGGCCTCGTGCTCGTCGCTCTCCGCGTGCACGGCGGGGTCGGCTGTGAGAGCGAGGTCGTGGGTGCGCAGCACCTCGCGCGCGTGCTCCTCTGCCTCTGCCTCGCTCATGCCCCGCGCTCGGTACACGAGTGCGAGCTCATTGGCATCCACGTCGAGGTCGGCGACGGCCGAACGCGCCTCGGGATCGGGAGTCGACGACTCGAGCAACTCGCGCTGTGACCGAACGGAGACGTACTCGCCGGCGCCCATCGACAGGGCACCCGCCAAGAGGCCTGCGATGCCGGTCAGCAGAACGACGTGCGTCGGCACCCCGCTCGCGGAGATTCCGATGACGAGGGCGAGATTCGAGACGAGGCCGTCGTTCGCGCCGAAGACCGCGGCCCTGAACGTTCCCGAGAGACGCATGCGCCCCCGAGTCGCGAGACCTCGCACGACCTCCTGGTGGATGCGCTCGTCTGCGGCCATCGCGGCCGTCGCGTCGGTGTCGGTGTCGTAAGGCGAGCGACCCTCGGCCCTCTGCGCGAGGGCGAGAACGAAGACCGAGCCGAAGCGTCGGGCCAGAAAGCCGAGGATTCGAGTGCGGGTGGCCCCCCGCAGCGTGCGCCCGACGTCATCTCCCAGCAGGCGGCGCCAGTGCTGCTCGTGCCGGGCCTCGGCATCGGCGAGAGCCAGCAGGATCTCGCGTTCCTCGCCCGTGCGTCGCTGGGCCAGGTCGCGGTAGACCGCTGCCTCGAGCTGTTCGTCGGCGAGGTAGCGCCGCCACCGCCGGATGTCGGCGGCACGGGGCGCCGAGGTGCCCGGTTCGGCCGCGACCGGTCGGTCAGGAACCGATGCGTTCACCGCGGATCAGTTGGAGGCTGCGGCGGCGCGCTGGCTCTCCTGGCGCGCGAGATGGGCTGCCTTGCGGGCCTTCTCCTCGTTCAGCTGCTTGACGCGGGCGGCCTCGCGGCGCACCTCGGCCTGCGTCGCGCGCTCGCGCACGAGCCACTCAGGGCGGTTCGCCAGCAAGTCCTGGATCTCGGCTGTGGTGAGCGGCTCGGTCACTCCGCCGCGGGCCAGGCCCGAGATGGTCACTCCCAGCTTCGAGGCCACGATCTGGCGCGGATGCGGGCCGTTGAGTCGCAGCTGCACGACCCACTCCGGGGGCGTGGCGAGCAGCTCGTCGAGCTCTGTGCGCGACACCGTGCCCTGCTGGAAGTCGGCGGGCGTCGCATCCAGAAGCACGCCGAGCTTCTTGGCCGCGGTGGCGGGCTTCATTGTCTGGGGGGTTTTCGCGGGCGTCATGATGCCAAGGGTAGCCTGAGACCGCACCGGTTGCCCGGTCACAAGCCTTCGAGGAGCCCAGTGGACATCGACCCGACCACCCTGAGATGGTTTTCCGCCGTCGCCACGGAGCTGCATTTCGGCCGCGCCGCGACGTCGTTGGGCATCGCCCGCACGCGATTGAGCAAGGCCGTCGTCGAGCTCGAGGCTCAGCTCGGCTACCCGCTGTTCGACCGCGAACAGCCCGGCACACAGCTCACGGATGCGGGTCGCTCGCTTCTCGAGGCGGCTCCCGAGCTGATCGTGGCGGCAGACGAGCGGACGGCCATCGCGGCGGAAGAGGCGGCGCGGCCCGTTCCCTTCCGCATCTCGTTCGTTCCCGGCGTCACGATCACCAAGTGGACGACGGAATGGGAAACGCGCTTCCCCGACATTCCGCTCGTGGTGCTGCCGACGCCCGGAGATGAGGCGGTGTCCGTCTTGCGCGAGAACTCGGTCGACGTGGCGTTCGTGCGCCTGCCCATCGACCGCGACGGGCTCAGCGCCATCCGGCTCTACGACGAGGTGCCCGTCGTCGTCGTGGCGAAAGACAATGCGCTCTCGATTCTCGAGGAAGTCCGCCTCGCCGAGCTCGCGGGCGAGCATCTGATCCAGCACCCCGACGAGGTCGAGGGATGGGCCGACGTGGCGACCGAGATGCTCGAGGGTACTCGTCCCGATCTGCCCGAGCCCGCCTCGGTCGAGGATGCACTCGACCTCGTGGCCGCGGGAACCGGCATCGTGGTGTTGCCGCACTCGGTGGCCCGATTGCACGCGCGCAAAGATGTGGTCGCCAGGCCCGTGCTCGACCTGCCCGAGACGCAGATCGCCCTTTGCTGGCTCGCCGGTGACCCGAGCGATCGTATCGAGGAGTTCATCGGCATCGTCCGCGGACGGCGCGCCACGAGTTCTCGTGCCCCGGCGACCGCCCCGGCCTCGGGCCAGGGCAACACCGAGAAGACGCCCAAGGCCGAGGCCAAGAAGCCCCGCACCGGGGCCAAGGGAGCGAAGGGTGCGAAGGGTGCGGCGGCGAAGACGCCACGCCCTCTGGGAACGGCGCGTAAGCCCCGCCCGTCGGGTGGCTACCGCCAGAAGGGCCGCTAGACGCGGGCTCCGCGCTCGGCGTGCGGAAGAATGGGTCGGTGACCTCATCTCGCCGCTTCGGACTTCTTCTCGACGTCGACGGACCGATCGCCAGCCCGGTGACCCGCTCCATCAACCTCCCGTCGATCGGTCGTGATCTCGCCACATTGGCGAACGCGGGCGTTCCGGTGATCTTCAACACGGGTCGCTCGGATGCCTTCATCGCCGACGAGGTCGTCGAGCCGTTGCTGGCCGCCGGACTCGAGGCGCACGCTCGCGTCTTCGCCATCTGCGAGAAGGGAGCGACCTGGTTCGCGATCACCCCGGAGGGCGCGGGGGAGCTGTCCATCGACGCCTCGCTCGCGCCGCCACCCGGATTCGACGACGATGTGCGAGCGCTCGTCAGGGAGCACTACGCCGACCTGGTCTTCTACGACGAGACCAAGCGCGCGACTGTGACGTACGAGCAGCGCCTCGACGTGTCGAAGGAATCGTTCCTGGCGCGCCAGCTCGAGATCGACGAGACCGCCATCGCGCTGCTCAACGCTCGCGGTTTCGGGGCGCGACGCGGCGCCGTCGACTATGCCGACGCATCCGGTGTCGTGCAGTATCGCGCAGACCCGTCGATCATCTCGACCGACTTCGAGTCGATCAGAGTCGGCAAGGATTTCGGGGCGGAGCGTGCGCTCATGCTGCTCGAGGGAACCGGCCCGATGCCGACGGAGTGGCGCACGATGGGCGACTCGCGCGGCGACTACGCCATGGCGACGTGGCTGCACGAACGCGGCGAGACCGTGGCGCACGCCGACGTGCGCCCGGAGGACGGGATCCCCGAGACCGCCTATCCGGTGCTCACGGCGGGTGAGCTGATCCACGACGACGCGGGAGCGGCTTTCCTCGCCCGCTGGGTCGAGATGCTCAGCGACGAGGCGCTCACCGACAGTGAGGTCGCCGCATAGCGCGCACCCTCGTCAGAGGCGACGGATGCGTGCGGCCCTTCCCCGGGTCACGGCCAGCAGGTCCGCGGGAGCGATCTCGATGTCGAATCCGCGGCGGCCCCCTGACACCAGGATCGTGTCGAAGTCCAGCGCGGAATCGTCGAGCACGGTCGGCAGCGCGGTTCTCTGCCCGAACGGGCTGATGCCGCCCACGACGTAGCCGCTCTTGCGCTCGGCGATCGCGAGATCCGCCATGGCGGCCTTCTTGCCGCCCAGGGCCGAGGCCAACGCTTTGAGGTCGAGCATTCCGCTGACGGGCACGATGCCGATGCCGAGCCCCGCGTCGGTATCGACCATCAGGGTCTTGAACACCCGCTCGGCGTCGATCCCGAGCGCCGTCGCCGCCTCTGTGCCGAAATCCGTGACCGCGGGATCATGCGTGTAGGCGTGCGGAACGAACGCGACGCCGGCTCTGCTCAGCGCTGTCGTGGCCGCGGTCGTCGGCCCGGCCGTTGCCGACTTCTTGGCCACCGTTCTCAGGCCTCGGCCGCGACCAGCAGCGTCTGGTCGAGGAACTCGCGTACCGCCGTGATCTCGTCTCCGACGATGCCGTGCCCCGCGCCCGGGTACAGACGCGCGTCGACCTCGGCGTGCGTCTCGAGCCAGGTGTTCGTGCGGGCGACGGCGGAGGGAGGGATGATCGGGTCGCGCTCATCACGCCCCCAGAAGACGCGGGGGCGCAGGGTCTCGAGTGCGGCATCGGCGGGGGCGTCGCCAGAGACGACGAATCCCGACAGGACGACGGCAGAGGCGAAGCGCTCCGGCGCGTGGCGCAACAACTGCAGGGCCATGGCGCCGCCCTGCGAGAAGCCGAGAGTGGAGACGGCGGCAGGGGCGCCGTGTTCGACCGCGAGGCCGTCGAGCCAGGCGAGCACCCCACGGGCCGCGGCATCCACCCCGGCGGGCTCGGGGTTGCCCGGCTCGCCGATCTGGAACCAGGCGAAGCCGTTCTCGATCGGGGCCGGCGCGATGAGGGGGGCGCGGAGGCTGGCGCAGACGATGCCACCCGGCAGGTACGGAGCGAGCGACATGAGGTCGGCCTCGTGCGATCCGTAGCCGTGCATGATCACGAGCAGGGGAGAGCCGGGGAGACGGGTCGCGAGCTCGTCGCGGGGGATCGACCACACCACGGCCGAATCGTCGATCTGCGGCTGGGTCGGAGAGAAATCGGTCACGGGCACGACGTTACCGGATGCCCGCGCGGGCGCCGCCGGTCAGGAGCGATTGCGACTGAGCTCGTAGATCTTGACGAGCTCGTCGATGGCGCCGTCGCGGGTCTCGCCGCCGGCCTCGAACATGTCGGTCACGTGGGTCTTCAGGTGGTTCTCGACCATCAGCTTGTTGAGCGAGCCGAGCGACTTCTGAATCGCGAGCGACTGCGTGATGATGTCGAGGCAGTACTCCTCGCTCTCGATCATCTTCTCGAGGCCGCGCAGCTGACCCTCCAGGATGCGGGTGCGGTGCAGGGCGCGCTTCTTGATGTCGTCGATCACCCGGCCAGGATACCCGTGTTGACGACGTACCTCCCCGGGGTACGCCGAAGCGTTATGTCTGGCAGCGCGGGCACCAGTACACATCGCGCAGCGTCAGTTCGTCGGCGCCCAGTTTGCCGGCCCGGATGCGCGTGCCGCAGCGACGGCACGGCTGGTTCTCGCGGCGATAGACCCAGCTCTGCCGGCCCGTACGCAGATCTCCGGTCGTGGATCTCTCGGTGCGGTCTCGGTTCACCAGAATCACCCGGTGAGCGAGCGCGACCAGGGGCGCAAGATCGACCGACGACACGGGCCGGGTCGGCAACAGGCCCCTGAGAAAACAGAGTTCGTTCGCGTAGACATTGCCGAGGCCGGCCAGGTTGCGCTGGTCGAGAAGGGCGACATGGATCTCCCTGTCGGGCGAGGCAGCCAGATGGGCGACCGCCTCGGCCTCCGCTGACTCGTCCCAGTCGGGTGCGAGCACATCCGGACCCAGATGTCCGACGACGGAGGCCTCGTCGTCACGGCCGACGACGTCGATGGTGCCGAGATCGAACCCCACGGCGACCCAGTCGTCGGTGGTCAGGATGAGCCGGGCGGTCGATGCGGGGCGCTTCCATCTCGTCCCCGGTCGATAGAGATGCCAGGAGCCCTCCATCTTCAAATGACTGTGGATGCTCACGTCGCCGACGCGGGTGAGCAGATGCTTGCCTGCACTCACGACGCCGTCGACCGTGCGTCCGGAGAGGTCGATCTCCGCATAGCGGGGGACACGGAAATCGGAGCTGAGGAGCGTCTGACCAGCCAGCGCGGCATCGAGATGTCGAGCCGTGCGGTAAACGGTATCTCCCTCGGGCATGGCTCAAGACTACGCGGGCGGGGGCTGCGCCCGGTCTGGGCGTCAGGGCGTCGAGCGAGGGTGAAATCCCGGGTGAAATCGGCTCGATCGAGGCGAGAACCCCCGATTCCGGGCCAAAAGTCGGCATATTCTCAGCTTTCAACTGAGAAAACCTCGCGTGTTTTCACCCCGGCCTCGCCGCCTTCGAATGATCCTTCCCACGGAAAGAACTGCCTTGCATTTCAGCGTCCAGAAACATCCCGGTATCCGGGTCCAGAAGCACGGAAAGACGGCTCTCGCGTTCTCCGTGATCACCGCGCTCGTCGCGGGGGGAATTCTCGCGGGAGCGAGTACTCCCGCCTTTGCTGCCGACGGCAGCGTCTCCGGTCGTGTGTATCGCGACTTCAACTCGAACGGATCCTTCGACTCCGGCAACGGCGCCACGACCGGCATCGCGAATGACAAGGGTCTCGCCGGCGTTGCCGTCACCGCGACGGATGCTCACGGCAAGAACTGGTCGACGACCACGCAGGCGGATGGCACGTACTCGATCTCCGTCGACGGGTCAGCGGGAAGCGCTGTCCGCGTCGAGTTCGACGATGTGCCGGATGAATACGAGCCGGCCAGCCACGGAGACGACAACGGCACCAGCGTGCAGTTCGTCTCGGTCGGCGACAGCGGAGTCGACTACGGCGTCAACGCGCCGGGTGACTTCTCGCAGGGCAACCCGCCGATCGTCACGGCGATCCAGTACTCGGGGCTCAGCACGTCGGCGGGCCTGGCGTCGACGCCGGCCATCGTCGCGCATCCCTGGGGCACGAACTTCAACACAAGTACCCAGGGGCAGCCCACGGGCAGCTATCCCGACCGTGTGGTCCTGGCCACTGTGCCGCAGGTCGGAGGCACGTGGGGGTCGTCGTTCCAAGCGAGCACGGGCAGCCTGTTCGCCGCGGCGACCTACAAGCGTCACGCGGGTTTCGGCCCCTTGGGCCTGGGCGGCATCTACCGCATCACCGGAGCGGTCGAATCCGACGGAGACCTGGCCGCGTCGGGATCCTCCGACGTGCAGTCCTGGCTCGACGTCACATCGCTCGGAATCGACGTGGGCGCCGTGCCCGCAGACGCGGCTCCCGCGTCTGCGGGAGGGCGTGGACTCGGCACGCCGAACAGCCCCGCGGTCGACGCGGACGCCTTCGCGCAGGCCGGAAAGGTCGGCATCGGTTCCATCGCCGTGAGCACAGACCAGAAGTCGCTGTACTTCGTGAACCTCTTCGACAAGAAGATCTACCAGCTCGACATCAGTGACCCGAACGCGGTGCCGACCGTCGCCAACGTCATCGATCTCGGTCTCGGCGGCGGTGAGCGCCCCTGGGCGCTGAGCGTGCACCGCAATCAGCTCTTCGTGGGGTACGTCGACAGCGGCGAACAGCTTCCCGTGGGTTCGACGGCGGCGACTCTGCAGCTGCACGTGAAGAGCGCGTCCGAGTCCGACCTCGGCGTCTGGACGACCGTGCTCGACGGCTCGCTCGGCTACGCGAAGGGCGATACCCTCTCCGGAGCCAACGTGCCGGACGCGCAGCGACCTCCCATCCTCCGCTGGAACTCCTGGGTCGACGTCTGGTCGGGCGCCTGGGGATCGGTCTCTCGCACGGCGTGGAACAGCCCTGTGCAGGACTACCCGCAGCCCATGCTCACCGACATCGACTTCGACACCGACGGGTATATGAACCTGGCGCTGGCAGACCGTACGAGCATCCAGGGCGGAAACCGCAACTTCGGCACCAACACCGGCGACACCGCGTACTACCAGACGGTCGCGAGCGGCGACCTCCTCGTCGCCGCCCCCACCGCCACCGGCTACGCGCTCGAGAACAACGGCAAGGTCGGCGACCGGCCCGCCTCCGCGAATACGGGAAACAACGAGGGCCCCGGAGGGGGCGAGTACTACAACGATCGTCAGGCGCTCGGCGCCGGAGGCAGCCACCGCGAGATCGCTCTCGGCGGTCTCGCCACCCTGGCCGGAGTCGACTCGATCGTCGCCACCACCTACGACCCGCTCACTCCGGTGCGCGTCACCGGATTGAACTGGTTCCAGCCGTCGACGGGAGCCGTCGTGCGCGGCTACCAGCAGATCGCCGACGCGGGAGACAGCGCCACCCCGAGCACCGCGGGCACGTTCCAGAAGGGCGGCGGTCTCGCCGTCGTGCAGGCGCTCGCCCAGCTCGCCCCGGTAGAGATCGGCAACCGCGTCTGGTTCGATGCCGACCAGGACGGCGTCCAGGATGCCGATGAGCCGGCTTTCGACGGCGTCGAGGTCGAACTCGTGAACGCCGACGGCAAGGTCATCGGAACCACGACGACCAAGGATGGCGGGCAGTACTACTTCTCCACCACCGACCCGGCTCTCGAAGCCGAGGGCTTCGTTCCCGGCAGCGGAAGCTACACGGTTCGCTTCATCAAGCCGACGACGGGCAACGCCTTCACAGACGACTCGCGCTTCGGCACGGTCGGCTGGAGCCAGGTGAGGTTCACGACCCCGGATGCGGGCGGTGACGACACCGTCGACTCCGACGCCGTGCCCGTCGAAGACAACTCCTCCGCGTCGATCTCGATCCCGACGATCGGAGCGCCGGGCGAGAACAATCACACATTCGATGCGGGGCTCGTCGCCGACGCCACGCTGGCCGTGGTCAAGAAGATCTCGGAAGACGGAGGCGTTGCCCCGTCGGGAGCCACGTACACGGTCGATCTGGCCGCCACCGACTTCCGCGGCGACACGATCGACGCGGGCACGAACGCGAAGATCGTCGTCGACCCGAGCGACCCGGTCGGCAAGACGGTCACCCTGCCGGTCGGTTCGTCGGCCACCATCACCGAGGGTGCGGATGCCACGGTGAAGAGCTACTCCGTGAGCCCGAAGGGTGCGGTGAAGGTCACGGGAACCCGTGCCGCGCCGACCCTCATCACGGTGACGAACACCCTCTTCGCCGACGGCTTCTTCGAGGTGACCAAATCGGTGACGGGCGACGCCGCCGCGTCGGTCTCTGCGCAGCAGCAGTTCACCGTGAGCTACACCTACCCCGGTCTGGAGGAGCCCAAGACGCTCATCGTCACGCCCGGCGAGACGGTGAAGTCGGATGCCATTGCATACGGCACCGTCGTCACGGTCAGTGAGGCGGTCCCCACCGGTGCTCCGGCGGACGTCCTCTGGCAGACGCCGATCTGGACGGTCGGTGACGGTGCCGCGAGCCCGGGCGCCTCGACGACGCTGACCATCGGCGACGGCTCGACGATTGCTGTCGGACTGGAGAATCCCACGACGCAGCTGGTCAACGGCTTCTCTGTGACCAAGCTCGTCACGGGTGATGCATCGGAGTCTGTTCCCGACGACTTCGCCTACACGGTCAGCTACACGACGCCCGGTCAGGCGGCCAAGCAGCTGACGCTGACCAAGGCCGATTCGGTCAAGACGGTGACGGGCCTTCCTGTCGGCACCGTGGTGACGCTCTCCGAGGCGGCACCCGGCGCCGCGGCTCCCGACGTGAAGTGGGGCACCCCCGTGTTCTCCGGAGCGGGCGTCACGCCGAACACCGATGGCACCGCGAGCTTCACGATCGGCGTCGAGCCCGTGCAGGTCGTGCTCACGAACCCCACGGAACTCGTCCTCGGATCGTTCTCGATCACGAAGCAGGTCACCGGTCCCGCCGCGGACACGCTGACGCCCGGCTTCTCGTTCACCGGCACCTACCTGCCGGCGGGCGAGACGGTGCCCGCACCGTTCTCACTGACGAACGGTTCGACCTTCACGAGCCCGCAATTGCCAGCCGGCACGGTTGTGAACCTCACGGAGGATGCCCCCAAGGGTGGTCTGCCGGAGTTGTCGGGCTGGGCGAAGCCGATCTTCCTGGTCGACGGCCAGCCGATCGGTACCGATGGAGCGGTCACGATCACGATCGGCCAGAACTCCACGCTGGCCGTGACGCTCGAGAATCCCACGACGGTGACGCCGAAGGTCTCGATCGTCAAGGGTGATGTCGTCGCCGGCGTCTTCCACAACGCCGACACGATGATCGACGGGGAGTTCTACGCGCCGGGGGAGACCCGCCAGATCAGCATCACGGCGACGAACACGGGAACCGACAGGCTGCGCGAGGTCGTGCTGCACGACGACACCCTCTCGGGTGCGGCGATCCAGTCGCTGGTCTGGACGTTCCCCGACGGAAGCTCGGCCGCGGCCAGCATCGTCGATGGTGAGCTGACGGCCCGCTGGGACGCGACATTCGAACCCGGCACCGCCGAGTGGATGCCGGGAGCGACCATCACAGGCACGGCGACGCTGACGATCGCCAACTCGGATGTGGCCGCTCACGTCGACCGCGTGACGGTCGACGCGAAGGGCTCCGCCACCGGCACTCCGGTGACCGATCGGAACGACTACAACGCCTACACGGCGGCGATCCAGGTGATCAAGTACGACGGCTCGGTGGCCGACCCCGCGGTCAAGGATGCGGCAGGAAACTGGATCGTACCCACCAAGCCGCTCGTCTCCGCCGCGCAGGACGCGAACGTCGCCGATCACGCGGTGACCTACGAGTCTGGCAAGGCGAAGCACGTGCGCTGGGTCGTGACCAACACCGGAAACACCTGGCTCACCGAGATCGACCTTGCCGATGCGACCCTGTCGGGCCCGAACGTCACCGACTGGACGAGCGATCTCAGCGCGTTCGGTGGACCGAGTTCGTACAGCTTCGTGAAGGACGGAACCTGGCACGGCATGCTGCCGCCCGGAGCGTCGTTCTTCTCGGACGGCACCCTGACCCTGGGCGTCGCCGACTCGCACGCCGACGACGTGACTGTCGTCGGAATGCCGATCGTGCCGGAGGTCGACGAGAACGGTGTGCCCACCGGCAAGCCGCAGCTCGACGACGACGGCAAGCCCGTTCTGTCGCGAAACCCCGACGGAACGCCGCGCACGTTGACCGATCACGACCCGTTCCACGCGGCCACGCCGGCTGCGTCCTCCGTCTCGGCGCTGCCGAACACGGGCCTCGACGCGGGTTCCAGCCTGCGGGTCGCCCTGCTGGCACTGGTCACGGCGGTCGCGGGCCTCGGAGCGCTGCTTCTGGTGCGTCGCCGACGCTCCTCGGAGTAGCGGACTGACCTAGCTGAACGGCGAGGGGCCCAGGGAACGACACGTTGCCTGGGCCTTCTCACGTCACGAGGCGCGGAGCCGGAGCCCTTGCGGAGTCGCGCCGAAGCCGGCTGTCTCGAGGGCGCGACCGATGTCGGTGCCCACGGCGTAGTCTCCGTTGACTTTCTCGACGGTGAGCTTGGCCACTCGACCGCTGATCACGGTGGAGGCAAGGCTCGCGCTCGCGCTCGCGAGCTCGCCCTCGTTCTCGGCGAACGAAAGCAGGGTCTTGCCGCCCCGTTCGACGTAGAGCACGAGTCGTCCGTCGACGAGAACCACGAGCGCGCCGGCCTTGCGGCCGGGGCGGTGACCCGTTCCTGCTGGCCACGGGAGCGCCGCACCATAGGGGTTGGCCGGGTCTGTCGCGGCCAGGGTCACAGCCTTGAGCGCCGCCGCGTTCTCGGCGCCCGCGTCGGTCGGGCCCGACCGCCTCTCTGCCATCGCCTCGGAGGTGAATGATCGCAGACGATCGATCGTGCCGCCGGTGGCGAATTGGGATGCGCCGAGGGTCTCGACGAAGTAGCCGCGTCGTGCGCGGCCCGTCTCTTCGAAGCCGGAGAGCAGGCGGTAGGCGAGGGCGAAGCCGCCCACGATGCGCTCGGCCACGACGGCGCCCTTGGTGACCACTCCGTAACGCTCGAGCAGCATGTCGCCCAGCGCGTGACCGCGAACGGTCGCATCGGTCTCGGGAGCGGGCAGCAGCGACCAGCGGCCGCCCGCGGTGGGCGGTCCGACGCGGGTGACCATGGTGGGCCGAGCGTAGGAGCGCCCCCTGTAGAGCTTCGACCGGGGCGCACTGCGTTTGGTGCTGTGGGCCGTCTTGCCCCCGCCGGTGAGAGAGCGCAGCGGAGCCAGCGTGTCGTTGGTGATGCGCCCCGCCCACACCAGATCCCACAGCGCGGTCACCAGCTCGGCATCATCGACGGCCGAGCCCAGCGCGGTGCCGACCGTATCGGAGAGGGTGCGGAAGAAGAACGCGCCCCCGCCCTCGAGCGCGCCGAGCACGGCATGCTGCAGCGTCGTCGGTTCGAGCGGCTCGGCCAGGGGAATGGTGAGAGGCGCGGTTTCGGCGAGATGCATCGCCACCCAGCCGTCGTTGCCGGGCAGCGAGCCGACGCCCGACCAGACGACCTCGCCCGTCGCCGTGAGCTCGTCGAGCATGGCAGGGCTGTACTCGCGCACGCGGCTGGGCAGAATCAGCGTCTCCCACGCAGAGGCGGGAATGGGGACTCCGGCGAGCTGGTCGATGACCGTGGCCACGCCGTCGACGCCACGCAGATTGCCGCCGACGTGCTGCCACGACGGCAGGAAGCGCGCGAGGGTGGTGGTGTCGACGGGCTCGACCTCGTGCCTGAGGGCGGCGAGCGAACGCCGCCTGAGTCGACGCAGAACCTCGGCGTCGCTCCACTCGGTTCGCGCAGCGCCGGGAGAGTCTGCACCCAGGGGCCGGAACTCGCCCTCGAGCACGCGCCGCGCGCTCTCGAGCCGGCGCAGCGCATCCAGAACGACGGCGGAGCCGAGGCCATACCGAGTCGCCGCCTCGGCAACGGTGAAGGGCGTGTGGGTGCGAGCGTAACGCGCCACGAGGTCTGCGACAGGATCGGGAACGGGCTCGATGAACGCGTCGGGAACGCCATAGGGAATGGGTGTGCCGAGCGCGTCGCGGAGCCGACCGGCGTCTTCGATGGCTGCCCAGCGCTCGTCGCCCGCGATGGTGACGACGAGGGCGCGGCGAGAGTCGACGAGGCCGGCGAGCAGATCGGATGCGTGGGGCGCGGCCTCGTCGACGAGCCTCGCCGTGACCTCGGCGAGAGACAGAGGGCCGAGCACCCGGATGAGATCGGCCACGCCCTCGAGGTCGCGGGCCTTGCGGTCGGGCGCGAGTCGCTGCAGTTCGAGTTCGGTCTGTGCGATGACACCGGGGTCGAGCAGTTCGCGCAGTTCGGCGCGGCCCAGCAGCTCTGACAGCAGCGTCGGGTCGAGCGAGAGCGCGGCCGCCCGGCGCTCGGCCAGGGGGCTGTCTCCCTCGTAGACGAACGACGCGACGTAGCCGAACAGCAGCGACTTGGCGAACGGCGAGGGGTCGTGCGTCTCGGCTTCGACCACACGGATGCGCCGCGCGTCGAGGTCTCGGGCCAGGCCGATGAGCGCGGGCAGGTCGTAGACGTCTTGCAGGCACTCGCGGATCGTCTCGAGGATGATCGGGAAGCTCGGGAACTTTCGGGCGACATCGAGCAGCTGAGCGCTGCGCTGACGCTGCTGCCAGAGCGGCGAGCGCTTGCCCGGGTTCTGCCGCGGCAGCAGCAGCGCGCGCGCCGCGTTCTCGCGGAAACGCGAGGCGAACAGGGCGGACCCGCCGACCTCCTGGGTGACGATCTGCTCGAGTTCGTCTGCCTCGAAGAGAAAGAGCTCGGCGCCGGGCGGCTCGCTCTCGGTGTCGGGCAACCGCAAGATGATGCCGTCGTCGTTCGCGACGGACGCCCCATCGATGCCGAAGCGCTCGCGCAGGCGTGCGCCGATCGCCAGAGACCAGGGCGAGTGCACCTGCATGCCGAAGGGCGAGTGCAGAATGACGCGCCAGTCGCCCAGCTCGTCGCGGAAGCGCTCGATGACCAACGTCTTGTCGCTCGGCACGTGCCCGGTGGCCTCGCGCTGCTCTGTCACGAAGGTGACGAGGTTGTTCGCGGCGCGCTCGTCGAGCCCCGCGCTCGCGGTCATGCGCGCGGACTCCTCGGCATCCGCCCCTGCGAGCTTGCGGGTGAACTCGCCGATCGCCCGGCCGAGTTCGGCGGGCCGGCCCTGACCGTCTCCGCGCCAGAACGGCAGGCGACCGGGTTCGCCGAATGCCGGTGTGACGAGCACGCGGTCGTGGGTGATCTCTTGGATGCGCCAACTCGTGGCGCCCAGCGCGAAGACGTCGCCGACGCGCGATTCGTAGACCATCTCTTCGTCGAGCTCGCCCACGCGATTGCCGCCCTTGGCGGTAGACGCCGTGCCCGACGCCTGTTCTGATGCGGCTCCGCCGACCATGAAGACCCCGAAGAGGCCGCGATCGGGAATGGTGCCTCCGCTCGTGACGGCGAGGCGCTGGGCGCCGGGCCGCCCTGTGAGCGTTCCCTCGTCTCGATCCCACACCAGGCGCGGGCGCAGCTCGGCGAACTCATCGGAAGGGTACCTGCCCGCGAGCAGGTCGAGCGTCGCCTCGTAGGCCGAGCGGGGGAGCCCCGCGAAGGGAGCGCTGCGGCGCACGGTGTCGAACCACTCCTCGACATCGATCGGCTCGAGCGCGCAGGCGGCAACGGTCTGCTGAGCGAGGATGTCGAGCGGGTTCGTGGGCACGGAGAGCGACTCGATGAGCCCCTCTGTCATGCGCAGGGAGGCGACCGCAGAATGCAACAGGTCGGCCCGGTGTTTGGGGTACAGGATGCCGCGCGAGATCTCGCCCACCTGGTGACCGGCACGACCCACGCGCTGCAGGCCGCTGGCGACGCTCGGGGGAGACTCGACCTGGACCACGAGGTCGACGGCGCCCATGTCGATGCCGAGCTCGAGACTCGACGTGGCGACGACGCAACGCAGACGACCCGTCTTGAGATCGTCTTCGATGACGGCTCGTTGCTCTTTCGAGACGGAGCCGTGGTGCGCACGCGCGAGGATCGGCTCATCGGCACCGTCGCCGGCTCGGGCGCTGACGCTGGCGGGAAGGCCCTTGGTCTGGCCGGCCTGGCCCATGATGGCCGCGGGGGGCCGCTTCGAGCCCGTCGTCGCCTGACCCTCTGAAACGGAACCAGCCTCGTCGACGGCCTCGGGGAGTGCGGGCGTCGAGGCCGCCTGCTCGAGCCGCTCGAGGTAGATCTCGTTGAGCCGGGCGGTGAGCCGCTCGGCCAGTCGGCGGGAGTTGGCGAAGACGATGGATGAGCGGTGGGCGAGAATGCGATCGACGATGCTCTCTTCGACATGCGGCCAGATCGAGCCCTGCCCGCCCCCGGAGCCATCGTCTTCTCTGAGAGCCCCCGCTGCGGAGCCCTCACGCTCGCCGGCCGAGGGCAGCGCGGTCATGTCGTCGACGGGAACGACGACCCGCAGATCGAACTTCTTGGTCGAGGTGGGGGCCACGATGGCGACGGGGCGGCCCCCGGCCAGAAAGCGCGCCACCTCTTCGCGCGGTCGCACCGTGGCCGAGAGCCCGATGCGCTGGGCGGGCTTCTCTAAGAGCCCGTCGAGTCGCTCGAGCGACACGGCGAGATGCGCTCCACGCTTGGTGGCCGCGACGGCGTGCACCTCGTCGATGATGACCGTCTCGACCGTCGAGAGCGACTCCCTGGCCGCCGAGGTGAGCATGAGAAAAAGCGACTCGGGCGTCGTGATGAGGATGTCGGGAGGATTCTTCGACTGGTTGCGTCGGTCGGCCTGCGTCGTATCGCCGCTTCGCACCCCGACCTGGATGTTCGGAGGTTCGGTGCCGAGACGCTTGGCCGTCTGGGTGATGCCGACCAGGGGGGACCGGAGGTTGCGCTCGACGTCGACGGCCAGCGCCTTGAGAGGGGAGATGTAGAGGACGCGCACGCCGGCCTTCTCGGGCGGCGGCTCGGAGGTGAGCCTGTCGATCGACCACAGGAAGGCAGACAGCGTCTTGCCCGAGCCGGTCGGTGCCACCACCAGGGCGTTCGACCCGGATGACACGGCCTCCCATGCGCCGAGCTGTGCGGGTGTGGGCGCGCTGAACGCCCCGCGGAACCATTGCTGCGTCGCGGGGGAGAATCTGTCGAGCACATCGCCCATAGGCTCCATCCTCACGCATACCGCCGACAGTGTGTCCTGCGGCGCCGGTGGCTGGCCACGTGGGGTAAGAATGGACTATGAGCGTGAGAACTCCAGACCCCGATCCCGAGTGGACCCCCGAGGGCAGCAACATCCCGCCCACACCGTCGCAGAGTTCCAACCCGGGCTGGCTCAGCGATGTCGAACTCGCCGAGATCAGACGGCGTCTGCCGCTGCTCTACGTCGAGGCGGTTCCGGTGCGCGTCGACGGCCTCGGTCAGGTGACCGAGGTGGGCATGCTGCTTCGAGCAACGCCCACGGGGTCGATCACGCGAACGTTGGTCTCCGGCCGCGTCATGTACGGCGAGACGCTCCGGGACGCCCTCTTCCGCCACCTCGAGAAGGACCTCGGGCCGATGGCGTTTCCCCAGCTTCCCGCGAGCCCCATCCCCTTCTCCGTGGCCGAGTACTTTCCGCTACCGGGCGTCACCCAGTTCTACGACGAGCGTCAGCACGCGGTCTCGCTCGCCTACGTCGTTCCGGTCACCGGAACCTGCGAGCCTCGCCAGGACGCTCTGGAGGTCACGTGGATGTCGCCGCAGGAGGCAGCGTCAGATGAGCTGTCCGCCGAGTTCGAGGGCGGGCGCGGGTCGCTGCTGCGAGCTGCATTGGCCTCTGTCGGCCGTCTGATCTGACGCCTCACGCACGAACGGGCGGAGATTCCGCAGCACCGGGGCGCAGAGCGCATCGGTGTGCAGGAATCTCCGCCCGTTCAGGCGAAGCGGGGTGACTAGCCCTGGGCGCGGCGACCCTGGCGACGTGCGCCAGATCCATTGCCACCGGATGCGGCGGCGCCGGCAGCGTAGCCACCCTGTCCGCCGGTCGACGTCGAGTAGGTGCGCGAGGAGCCTCCGGCGGGAGCCGCGGTGCGACCTCCACCGGCGCCGCCGCGACGAGCGCCGCTCGCCGACGTCGGGGCGCCTGCTGCAGCGGGGCGACCCGAGCGATCGCGACGGGGACGGCCTTCGCCGCCTCCGGCCGCGGGCGAACCGTCGCGCTGGGCGCGCTTGCGCTGCGCGTTGGCACCCTGCGATCCACCCTGGCGACGCGGGGTTCCCTGAACCTGCACGGCGGCACGGGGAGCGGGCTTGACCCACTCGGCCAGCTCGCCGACGAGCTCGGTGACCGCGGGGGAGTTGGCGGTGACGCGCTGCGGGGTGACCTGGATGGCCGCCTTGCGCAGCAGATCTGCCGTGTCCTTCTTCTGGGTCGGCAGCATCACGGTGACGACGTCTCCGGCGCTTCCGGCGCGGGCGGTGCGGCCCGAGCGGTGCAGGTACGCCTTGTGCTCTGCCGGCGGGTCGACGTGGATGACGAGTTCGATGTCATCGACGTGCACACCGCGGGCGGCGACGTCGGTGGCGACGAGGACCTTCACGTCGCCGGCGCTGAACGCGGCGAGGTTGCGGTCACGGGCGACCTGCGAGAGGTTTCCGTGCAGGTCGACGGCGGGGATGCCGGCATCGATCAGCTGGCGGGCCAGCTTCTTGGCGTGGTGCTTGGTGCGCATGAACAGGATGCGACGGCCGGTTCCGGAGGCGAGCTTCTGAACGAGTTCGGTCTTGGCGGTGGCGCCGTCGACCTCGAACACGTGGTGCGTCATGAGCTCGACGTGGCTGGTGGCCTCGTCGACCGAGTGCAGCACCTCGTTCTGCAGGAACTTGCGCACCAGCTTGTCCACGCCGTTGTCGAGCGTGGCCGAGAACAGCAGGCGCTGTCCGCCGCGAGGGGTCTTGTCGAGGATGCGGGTCACGACGGGCAGGAAGCCCAGGTCGGCCATGTGGTCGGCCTCGTCGAGAACCGTGATCTCGATCGCGTCGAGCGAGACGAAGCCCTGCTTCATGAGGTCTTCGAGGCGGCCCGGGCAGGCGACGATGATGTCGACGCCGGCCTTGAGGGCGGCGACCTGGCGCTGCTGTGACACACCACCGAAGATGGTGGTCGACTTCAGGCCGTACGCATCGGCGAGCGGCTGGAGCACCGCCGAGATCTGCGTGGCGAGCTCACGGGTCGGGGCGAGCACCAGCCCAAGGGGACGGCCGGAGCGACGCTGTCCGCCGGACAGGGCGCCGCCGAGGCGGGCGACCATCGGAATGGAGAACGCGAGCGTCTTGCCCGAGCCCGTCTTTCCGCGGCCGAGCACGTCGCGTCCGGCGAGGGTGTCAGGAAGGGTGTCGAGCTGGATGGGGAAGGGCTCGGTGATGCCGGCGCTGGTGAGCGCGGCCACGACGGGGGCGGGAACGCCGAGCGAAGAGAAGGTGGGTGTTGACATAGCTGTTTCGGTGCCTTTCAGGCATCGGATCCGCAGTGTGACACGACGGCATCGCACAGAGCTTCTGATTCGCACAGACTCTCTCGGCAATGCCGCGACTGTGCGGAAATGATGGCGAAGGTGCCAGTAGGCACTTCCGTTCGCCGTGAGAAAGTTTTCGCGAAATCCAGACACGAGGCCCGAACCGCAAGGTGCGTTCTACGACGCAGGGAGCGCACGATCGCGCTCGCAAGTGATTACAGCCTAGCGCACATGCCCCGGGAAAGCTCCCGGGTATCCCCAGGGACGCTCCACTGGCGCCCAACACGACTCAGAGTGCATCTCGGTATCCCAGATTGCGCATTTTTTACAATCCAGAAACGTGCGAGAAACCTGCCGGGCCTCGCTGCTTCCTAGCGTTGTCCTCATCCTCCCCGAACACCATCGAAAGGCGCGGCCATGACCTCGGTTCTCGAACCACCGAAGACGCTCAGCAGTCAGATCGAATCCGCGTACTCGAGGATCGGCCTCTCGGGTGCGCACCTCGGAATCATCGCGATGATCCTGCTCGGCGCATTCTTCGACGCGATCGAGCAGAACACGGTCGGCATCGCCGGCCCCCTGCTGAAGGCCGACTGGGGAATCGGAGCAACCGAGATCGGCCTCCTCAACACGGCGACGTTCACCGCTGTCGCCCTCGGCCGTCTCTTCGCAGGATTCATGATGGACAGGATCGGACGCCGAAAGCTGCTCGGCCTGAACCTGCTGGTCTTCAGCGCCGGTTCGCTGCTGTGCGCTCTCGCACCCGACTACGGCGTGCTCGTCTTCGCACGGTTCCTCGTCGGGCTCGGCCTGGGCGGAGAGATCGCGACGGCCGTCATCATGATGAGCGAGTTCTTCTCGGCCAAGCACCGGGGAACGGCGGTCGGTCTCATCAACGTGGCCGCCGCAGGCCTCGGCAACATGCTCGCCCCTCTCGTCGGTGTCCTCGTCTTCGCGGTCTTCACCGGCCAGGATCAGTGGCGATACCTCTTCGGCATCCTGATCGTTCCCGCCCTGCTCGTGGTCGTCTACCGGCGCGCGTTGCCCGAGACGCCTCGATACCTCGCCTCGCAGGGCCGGTTCGCCGAAGCCAACACCGTGATCAACAGACTGGCTCAGGGCAAGCTCACCGGGAAACTCTCCTTCGAGGAGTCCTACCTCGACGCCGGTTCCCTCGCCACAGACCCGGCTGCTCCCCGCGTCTCGTGGACGGCCGTCTTCCGGGGGCGCTACCTGCGCACGACTGTCTCCCTGGGTGTCGCGGTCACCATGTCGTATGCCGCCCAGATCTCGATGCTGACCCTCATCCCGGTGATTCTCACGGATCGAGGCTTCAGCATCACGAGCGCGCTCTGGTACACGCTCATCATGCAGTCGGGAAGCCTGCTCGGAGCCATCGTCGCCGCCTTCATCGCGCGGAATCTGCCACGCAAGGCCGTGATGAGCGTCGCCGCCGTGCTCGGGCTGGCCGCCGCCCTCGGATTCGGATTCGTGGCCACGAGCATCCCGCTCGTCCTGGTCTTCGGCGCCCTCTTCAACTTCTCTGTCATCGTGCTCAACACCACGATCTGGCTGTTCGCTCCAGAGCAGTACCCCACGCGGATCCGAGGGCTCGGAACGTCGATCATTCTCGCCATCGGTTCGCTCTCTGGCGGGCTGTTCCCGCTCATTGCGGGAGCCGTCCTCGAGAACCAGGGCGTGGGCGCCATGTTCGCTGTGCTCGCCACCCTCTTCGTGCTCTGCGGAATCGCCGTACAGTTTCCCCGTGAGACCGTCGGACGCCCGATGGTCGAGGAGGTCTAGCTGGTGCCCAGACGTGCCGTGCGCGCCGACGACGGTCACCTGCTGATCGTGAATCCGAATACCAACGCGGCCACGACTCGCCTGCTCGAGACGGTGGCTCGCCAGCAGCTCGAGGGTACGCATCTCGCGGTCCGCGGTGTGACGGTCGACGAGGGGCCCCGCATGATCGTCGAGCCGGCGGCCCTCGATGCGAGCGTCTCCTATGTCGTCGAGCGCACCCGCCGCGCCGTCACGGAGCAGACACGGGGAGTCATCGTCGGAGCCATCGGTGATCCGGGAGTCGACGAGCTCCGCCGGCTCTACGACATCCCGGTGATCGGAATCGGCGAGGCGTCCGTGCGCGCGGCGGCTGAGGGCGGGCGACGCTTCGGCATGGCGACGAGCACCGGGCTGCTCTCTCTGCGCCTCGAGCAGCTGGTGGCGCGACATTCCGCGGCCGGCCGATTCACCGGCATCCGGTTCACCCCGACTCTGGCCGACGACCTCGCGGCCGACCCCGAGCAGCAGTTCGTCGAGCTCCAGCGCGCTGTGCACGACTCGGCGGTGTTCGACGGGGCTGAAGCCGTGATCATCGGAGGAGGCCCGCTGAGCGAGTCGGCCCGCCGGATCGCGGCGGCATCCAGCGTGCCGATCATCGAACCCGTCCCCAGCGCGATCGCCCGGCTCCTCGCCTATTCTGCGGCGTAGTGCGGATGCTCGGGTAGCACCGCGAGGGTGCGAGAGCGTCCGCGTTCCGTGTGCGTATAGGCGGTCGCGGCCGCGAGTTCGGCGTGGCCGCTCACGATCGCGTCGACCAGGGCGGCGTGTTCGCTGTGTCGCGTCAACGGGTCGCTGGCGATCGTCACGCCGCTCAGCCTGTCGATGCGATCCTGCAGGGGAGCGAAGGTCTTGTTGAGCAGCCGGGTGTCGGCAAGCTCGACGATCGACGCGTGAAGCGCTGTGTTGAGTCGGTCCAGTTCCGCGAAATCGGAGCGGTGCAGGGCCTCGGCAGCGGCAGCGAGTGCACGTTCCACGTCGTCGGAGTCGGCTCCGTTCGAGACTCGCTCGGCGGCCGTTCGCGCGATCAGGGGCTCGAGCACGGCGCGCAGATCGTAGAGCTCGCCGACCTCGCGACTGGTGATGTGCGTGACCACGGCCGTTCGCCTCGGCAGCACGCGAACGAAGCCGCCCACTTCGAGACGGGGCAGCGCCGTGCGGATGGGAATGCGCGAGACGTTGAACTCGCTCGCGATATCGCGCTCGCGGAGGGGCTCACCGGCGGCATAGCGCCCGCTGATGATGCCCTCGCGCAGGCGCTCGTAGACGAACTGCGACAGCGCCTTCGATTCGTCGTTCGTCTCGGCGCCGCCCTCGTTGTCCACACCCACGACAGTAGTGCGGGTCAGTGCGCCCCGGAGTAGAGCTCGCCGACCGGGATGCCGCCGGTCACGCGGTTTCCCAGAGGGGCCAGCGGGCAGGCCCACGCCGGGTCGTAGGCGCACGACGGGTTGTAGGCGAAATTGAAGTCCAGTACGAGCGAGCCGGCGGTCGCGCCGAGGCCGAGGTGCGCTCCTTTGATCGAATCGATGAGGTAGCGGCCGCCGCCGTAGGTTCCGCCGGACGTGCCGGCGAGGCCATCGCGCACGGGGATGAAGAGGCCGCCGCCGTACGAGCGCAGCCGCCACACATCGAGGCGGCCCACCTCGTCGATGCTGGCGTGACCGACGAGTTCGAAGGGCACGATGCCGTCGGTGCCGGTCTCGAAGTCGAAGCCGACCGGCGCATCCGGGGCAGTGATCTCGACCTCGAACCGCCATGCCGGGTCGTAGGGCGCGACGGGCAGGCCGGTGAAGCCCGGCCGGTCCTCCGCCAGCAGCGGGGTCTGCGGATGCGTGCGGAACAGGTCGTCGCGACCGTCGCGCCACGCTCCGTGAGCCGATTCGGGATCGACGAGGGCGAGCATCCGCACCTCGTCGTAGAGCGCGAAGACGCCCTGGCGCCAGTCGGCGACCTGGATTGCTGATTGCGCGTTCGTCACGAGTTCAGGCTACGCGGCGATATCGGGGTCGACGCCCTGTGCGCCGGACTCCGGGGTCGGCTCGGGATCGAACGCCCAGTTCGGGGCGAGTTGGCGCAGTCGCGCGCCCCGCCACTGCCAGAACGCCCACATGCCGTACCAGGCGGCGGGGGTCAGCGCCCCGGCACCGATGATGAGTCTGTCGCGGTAGAGCGTCTTGCCGGTTCCCGCGGGGTCTGGGGAGATAGCCATCTGGTGATCCCAGGTGGTGGGGATGGCGACGGCGCCCGAGACGCCGCGCCCGGAGTCGCGCACGATGCGCACGCCGTCGGGGCGCTCGAGGAAGGAGAGCCTGATGATCTGCTTTCCCAGGGGAACCAGTCCGCCTCCCTCGATCTCGACCGGGTGTTCACCCGGCTGCCAGATCGTGGGGAATCCGTCGGCGCTCAACGAACGGATCTTCAGGAAGGGACTCGACACCTCGCGAAAGACGGCGGGGCTGCGGATCGCCCGCCACGCGGCATCCGGGTCGGTGTCGAGCACGAACTTCAGCAGAACTCTCATGTGGGCCTCCACGCCTCAGTCTGGGTGGTGAGGCAAACGACGACAAGTCGTGGGCCCGGCATTGCGTGTCGGCTCAATACGCCGTAATGCAATTGGTGTTCCCAGCGGCGAGGTGACACCGTGGAAATCATGACCCAGAGCCTTCCCGTACTCGACTTCTCTCGCCTCGATGCCTCCCCGGAGGAGGCCGCCGGATTCCGTGAGGATCTCCGTCGCGCAACACACGACTACGGCTTCTTCTATCTCACGGGCCACGGAGTTCCCGAGTCTCTGGTGAGCGGCATCCTCGAGACGTCGCGGCGCTTCTTCGAGCTGCCCGAGGCCGACAAGCTCTCGATCGAGAACGTGCTGAGCCCCCAGTTCCGCGGTTACACCCGTGTCGGTGGCGAACTCACGCAGGGTCTGGTCGACTGGCGTGAGCAGATCGACGTCGGAAGCGAACGCGAGACCGTCGAGCGCGGCGAGGGTGTTCCGGACTACTGGCGGCTCGAGGGGCCCAACCTCTGGCCCGAAGCGCTGCCCGAGCTGCAGGATGTCGTCACCCGGTGGCACGACGAGCTCTCGGCCATCAGCATCCGGCTTCTTCAGGCGTGGGCGCAGTCTCTCGGCGCCGACCCGCATGTGTTCGACGACGCTTTCGCCGAGCGACCCTCGACGCTGATCAAGATCGTGCGCTATCCCGGCAAGAGCGACCCGACCCCGAAGCAGGGCGTCGGAGCTCATCGTGACGGCGGCGCCCTGACACTGCTGCTCGTCGAAGAAGGCAAGGGCGGCCTGCAGGTCGCCTATGGAGACGAGTGGATCGACGCGCCTCCCGTTCCCGGCGCTTTCGTCGTTAACATCGGCGAGCTGCTCGAGTACGCCACGAACGGCTACCTCAAGGCCACGGTGCACCGGGTCATCTCGCCGTCGATCGGCAGCGATCGCATCTCGATCCCCTTCTTCTTCAACCCGGCTCTGGATGCGTCGATCCCGTCGATCCCGCTGCCCGTGGCACTGCAGTCTGAAGCGACGGGCATCACGCCGGATCCCGACGACAGCCCGATCCTGCAGGTCTACGGTGAGAACGTGCTGCGCTATCGGCTGCGGGCGCACCCCGACGTGGCAGCCATCCATCACTCCGACCTGCTCTGAGGCCATGAATCTCCGCCCTGCGGAGACGGTTCCGTCCACTAGCCTCGAGCAATGACACGAGCCGACATGCGTTCGCCGGGCCGGCGACCGACCACCTCGCCGCGAATCCGCTCGACCCTCGGCAGGGTGCCCAGTCGACGGGCCGAGGAAGACCGTGTGCCCCAGCGGCGCATCCGGTTCAACCCCTTTCTGATCGGGCTGCTCGGGGCACTCGGAGCCTGCGTCGGTCTCGGACTGTGGGGTGCAATCGGATCGCTCTCGACCGTGTTCGTCTACATGGGTATCGCCTACTTCATCGCGCTGGCACTCGAGCCGCTGATGAAGCTGGCGGAGCGGCACAGGATCCCCCGCTGGGCGGCATCACTCGGAGTCGCCCTCCTCGCGCTCGCGGTCATCGGCGGCGTGGCCCTCGCCATCGTTCCGAACCTCGTGCGCCAGGTGAACTACCTGATCACCCACGCGAGCGAACTCACCGACCGTCTTCTCGCCCAGCCGTGGGTGACCTGGATCAGCGAGCAGCTCGGCACCTCGCTCGACCTCGATTCGATCATCAAAGACATCACGTCGTTCCTCTCCGACCCCGACAAGCTGCTCTCGATCGGCGGAGGGCTCCTCTCTGTCGGATCGGGGGTCTTCGAGGGTGTGACCGCCGTGATCGTCGTGACCGTGCTCACGATCTACCTGACCCTCACCCTGCGTGGCGTGATGGCGACCGTCTATCAGGCCGTGCCCCGATCCCGGCGAGACGGCTTCATCGACATCACGGAGGAGATCCTCGAGTCGGTCGGCAAGTACGTGGCGGGTCAATTCGTGCTTGCGTTGGCCAACGCGACGATCACGCTGATCCTCGTCACCATCGTGGGCGGCCCCGCGCCGCTTCTGCTCGCCCTCGTCGCGTTCGTCTGCGCTCTCATCCCCGTGGTCGGGCCGATCCTCGGTACGTCGATCGGTGCCGTGTCGATCCTCACCGTCAACCCGATCGGCGCCCTGATCTTCGCGATCATCATGTTGGTCTATCTGCAGGTCGAGGCGTACGTGCTGACGCCGCGCGTGATGGCCAAGGCCGTCGCCGTGCCCGGAGTACTGGTGATCGTGGCCGCCATCGGAGGCGCGGCTCTCGGCGGCATCCTCGGTGCGCTCGTCGCTGTTCCGGTCGTGGCTGCGGGAATCCTGATCTTCCAGCGTGTGATCCGTCCGATTCAGGACGCCAGGTAGCCTCCAAGGCGTAGCGTGACTGCAGGAGGTTTCATCATGAAAGCAGTCGTCAACGGCACCGTCATCGCCGAGGCACCCAAGGAAGATCTGATCGCCATCGAAGGGAACTGGTACTTTCCCCCGTCGAGCGTGAACTTCGATCTGCTCACGCCCACGGACACGCCCTACACCTGCCCGTGGAAGGGCGAGTGCCAGTACTTCAGCGTGAGCGACAGCGGCGTGAGTCTCAAGGATCGCGCGTGGAGCTACCCGAAGCCGTATCCGGCGTCGTTCGATCGCGTCGGCCAGGACTACAGCAACTACGTGGCGTTCTGGAAAGAAGTCCAGGTCACCGAGTAGTTCTCGTCTCATCGAGTTGCCTGAAAACGCCGCCTCCCCGTTGGGTGAGGCGGCGTTTTCGTGCAACTCGGCGGAATCTCGTGCCAGATTGGCCGGTTGCAGAGCATCGACCTCAAGCGCCCGGGGCTAGCGTCGAGAGCATGACGGAACTTCTGCTGCTGCCCACCGCAGACACCGCGCGTCGCGCGCTCGACTGGGTGCAGCGCACCGAGGAGCTCTCGATCGCCAACCACAGCGTTCGCACCTTTCTGCATGCCCGCGTGGTCGCGGCATCCGACGGTCTTGTCGCGGGTCAGGACTACGACGCCGAGGTGCTCTTTCTCGCGTGTGTTCTGCACGACATCGGCACGACGGATGACGCCGACGGCGAGCTCCGTTTCGAGGTCGACGGCGCCGATGCCGCCGCCCGCTTTCTCGCCGCCGAGGGCAGGACCCCCGCCGAGATCGACCTCGTATGGGAGGCCATCGCGTTGCACACCTCGCCGCAGATCGCGGAGCGCAGGGGCCCGATCACGAAGCTGACGCGGCTCGGCGTTCGTGGCGACTTCGGCCTCGAGACGGTCACCGATGCCGAGCGCCAGGCGATCGAGGATGCCTACCCGCGGCTCGACGTGGAGAAGCACCTGGGCGACGCGGTGCTGGAGCAAGCGCTTCGCACCCCGGAGAAGGCCCCGCGGAATTCGTGGCCGGCGAGCCTGGTGCGTGCTCATCGCGACGACCCGCACAACACCGGAGTCAGCGAGGCGTTCTGAGTAGTGCCGCGATACCCGACGGCGTGGCGGATAGGGTTTCTTCCATGACGAAGCACATCGGAATCCTCCTGTTCGACGGCGTCGAAGAGCTCGACGCCGTGGGCCCCTGGGAGGTGCTCTCGTGGTGGACGCGGACGAGCCCCGACGACGGGTACGACGTGTTCACGATGGCCGACTCGCTCGACCCGGTCACCTGCGCCAAGGGCCTGCGCATCCTGCCCGACGTGCAAGTGGATGCCGCACAGCCTCTCGACGTGCTCATCTATCCGGGCGGCCGCGGCACCCGCGGGCACCTGACCGACGAGCGGCGTCTCGCGCGGGTGCGCGGGCAGCGCGAGACCGTGCCGCTGATGACGAGCGTCTGCACCGGATCGCTCGTCTACGCCGCCGCGGGCATCCTGAACGGGAGGCCGGCGACGACGCACTGGAGCACTCTCGACCGGCTCGGTGAGCTCGACCCGACCATCGAGGTACGGCCCGACGACCGCTTCGTCGATGACGGTGATGTGATCACGGCGGCGGGTGTCTCCGCCGGCATCGACATGGCCCTGCATCTCGTCGCGCGACTCGCGGGGGTCGAGCGCGCACGTGAGGTGCGCCGCGGCATACAGTACGACCCGCAACCGCCCGTCTAGCGGGCGCCTCAGCCGCGGAAGGCGGCCTGACGACGACGTGCCGGGTCGATGTCGCGGCGTTGCCAGGCGATCACGTTGGCCGGATCGAAACGCTTGGAGCAGGTGCCGCACGCGAGGGTACGAGCGGGCTTTCGATAGCGGAAGTGCTCGTGACCCGCAGGGCAGACGCCCACCCACGGCGCCAGTTCGTCGGCGACGGAACCGCTGTGGGTGCGCGAGCCGACGTACCCGATGGATGCGGCGATGCGCTGCCACGAGGGACCGTGCCCCGCTCGGTGACCCGCCATCGCGTGCGCGACCTCGTGCAACAGCACCTGGTGGATCTCGTCGTCGTCGAATGTGGCGGCAAGGTAGCGCGAGACAGTGATGCGCTTCGTGGTGAAGCTGCAGAGCCCCGCGCGCGTCTTGGCGTTGTCGAAGCCGAACGACCACAGCTGGGGATCGAGGTGCAGCGAGATGAGCGCGTCTGCCCAGACGCGTACTTTTGCAAGATCAGCCACGGGAAGACACTAACCCGACCGTGCGACATCGTGACCCGAGAGCGGGCTCGAGCTACTCAGGACTCGGTGAGAAAGGACTCCGTGACGGCCACGGCGACGAGTGAGCTCTCGAGCTGGTCGAGCGACGCGCCCATCTTCTCGTAGAGGAAGACGGTGGCCTTGAAGTCGACCAGGGCGGCCTCGTAGTCGCCCATGTCGAAGAGCACCTTGCCCCGGGTGAGCTGCGAGGCGGCCTCGAGCGGGCCCCACTCGTGCACCCTCGCCTCGTCGACGCACAGCGACAGCTCGGAGAGAGCCGCCTGCAGTTTTCCCTGGTACTGCTGCACCTGGGCGCGGCGGATCCGTGCCCCGAGCAGCTGCTCCCGGTCTCCGGAGAAGCGGGTGTGCCTGACGGCCTCGTTCGCCACAGTCCAGGCTTCGTCGAGCCGGCCGAGCAGGCGGTAGAGACCGACCTTCTCGTTGAGGGCCGAGAGGCTGCGCAATTGGCCCAGCTCGCCGAGTCGAGCGGATGCCGCTTGGACGTCGATCTTCTCCCTGAGATTGCGAGGGTCGTAGCCGGTGATGATGCTCACTAGGTCAGGTACTCCGTTGATTGTCACGCGGTGCTGCCGCGTTCGACGTTCTGAAGTCTCGCGGGCTGCGAACAACCCTATCCGGAGGTCGGCACCAGCGTGACTCGGTACAGCGTGTCGTCCCCGGGGCGGGGTTCTCCGCGGCCGTCGGTGTTGTTGGTTATCAGCAACAGACTTCCATCGCCGGCTGAGTAGACGTCGCGAATCCGTCCGAGTTGACCGGAGAAGAACTCCCTCGTCTGCGCTCCCGATGCAGGATCGATCGTCCACAGCCTCTCGCCACCGAGACCCGCCATGAAGACCGTGTCGCCGATCACCGCGATGCCGCTGGGGCTGGCATCGTCGGTCGCCCATTGTGCGATCGGGGCGACGAAGCGGGTGTCGGAGGAGTCGGTCCCCTCCACATCAGGCCAGCCGTAGTTGGCGCCGGGGTCGATGACGTTGAGTTCGTCCCACGTGTCCTGCCCGAATTCCGCGGCGAACATCCTGCCGTCGGCGCGCCAGGCGATGCCCTGCGGGTTGCGGTGGCCGAGGCTGTAGACCGGGGAACCGGCGAACGGATTGTCGGCGGGAACCGAGCCCGAGGCATCCAGGCGCAGGATCTTGCCGCCCAGATACGCCACGTCTTGCGCGCGATCGCGCTGGTTGGCGTCGCCCGTGGTGATGTAGAGCAGGCCATCGGGACCGAAGGCGATGCGTCCACCGTTGTGGTTGGACGCCTTGGGCAGACCCGTGATCACCTCTGCGGCCGCGCCGAGAGCGAGGGACGCGCCGGTTCCGGTGAGCGGAAACGACACGACCCGGTTGTCGTCGGCGGTGGTGAAATAGGCGAAGAGTCGGCGCTCGGCACCCGCGCTCTGCACCGCGATGCCGAGGAGGCCTCCCTCGCCGGTCGCCGCAACTCCGCCCACGCCGCCGATGACGCGCTTCTGCCCGGCGGTGTCGATCAGAACGATCTGAGCCGAGTCCCGCTCCGAGATCAGGATGCCGTCGGCACCGACGGGCGCGATCGACCAGGGGGCGTCGAGGTCGTTGGCCAGGGCGGTGAGGTCGCCGGTGGGCGAGTACGGCCCGGCGAGCGGGTTCGCGCTCTCCGTCGGCGTGGGGGAGGGCGAGGTGGTCGCGACGACCGGCGGCGTCGCGGTCGAGACCGTGCGTTCGGGTCTCGGCGAATCGCATCCGCTGAGCACGAGCATCGAGACCGCGGCGGCGGCCAGTGCGGTGGCGGTGCGGCGGACGCTCATGGTGATGCTCCTGTCTGCTGCCCGGTCAGGGCTTGATCTGGAAGATGCTGCGCCCCGGGGGAGGCGACTTGACGGCCGTCTGATCGGTGACGATCGCTGCGCCGGCGATGAAGTTGCGCAGCTCGGCCCCTGTGACGACCTTGGATGCGACGGGGTCGCCGGCGACGAGCCGTGGCATGCGCTCGAACGGCAGAGGGGAGGTAGAGCCGAACATGACCACGTTGCCGAAACGCTTCGCCTTCAGCATCTGCGAGTCAAGGACGATCGACACGTGCTCGAAGACACTCGACAGCGTCGCCGCCTGCCCGCGGGCGAACGCGAGGCCGGCACCGTCGGCGACATTCACCGCGATCATGCCGTCGTCTGCGAGGAGCGTACGACCCAGCGTGTAGAACTCGGCGCTCGTGACGTGGGCCGGCGTTCGGGCGCCCGAGAAGACATCCACGACCAGCAGATCGACGTTGCCCACCAACCCGGGTGGGAAGGCCGCGAGCTGCTCGCGGGCGTCGCCGTGCCGGATGCGGATCTGCGCGTCACGAGGAAGGGGCAGCTCCCGGCGAACGAGCTCGACGAGTTCGCTCTCGTACTCCACGACCTGCTGGCGCGAACCCGCTCGGGTCGCCGCGACGTAGCGGGGGAGAGTGAGACCGCCGCCGCCCAGGTGCACCGCCGTGATCGCGTCGCCCGCGGGCCTCAGCAGGTCGATGCCGTGACCGATGCGGCGTACGTATTCGAAGTTCAGGTGTGTCGGGTCGTCGATGTCGACGTGCGACTGCGGAGTGCCGTCGACCACGAGCAGGAAGCTGCCGGGGGAGTAGCGATCCGACTCGATCCGGGCGTGGAAGCCGCTCTTCGAGAGCGTCGCCGATGGATGCTCGGGCTCGGCCCGATCGGCGCCTCGCGTGGATCTGCTCATGGTTCCAGTATCCCCTCGACGGGCTCGAGGGACCGCGGCGATGGCGGTTATACCGGAGATTCAGAAACTAATCAAGAAAAGCGGTGGACAGGCGCGTCGGATGCGCATATAGTTGACCTTTGCGCTCCCAGTAAAACCATGCCCTCATATCGCGGTCGGCAGCCATGGTCTTACATCCCCGAACTTCTTGACAAATGTAGGTCGAAGCCGGGTGCGATCGCAAACGAAACATCCTTATTAGTCAACCGACAGTACTGAGACCCGACGGGGTCCACGGAGGTTATTTCCTTGGCTGCTGCGCGCAACGCAACCACCAACTCACCCAAGACCGGGAGAAACGCATCGCGTCTCTCGTTCGCGAAGATCACAGACACTCTGACGGTCCCGGATCTGCTCGCTCTGCAGACCGAGAGCTTCGACTGGCTCGTCGGCAACGACATCTGGAAAGAGCGCGTCGCCGAGGCGAAGAAGGCCGGTCGTCAGGACCTCGCCAACAACTCGGGACTCGAGGAGATCTTCGAAGAGATCTCTCCGATCGAGGACCTCGGCGAAACGATGCAGCTGAGCTTCACCGCTCCGTTCCTCGAGCCTGAGAAGTACACGATCGACGAGTGCAAGGAGCGTGGCAAGACCTACGCGGCTCCGCTCTACGTCGAGGCCGAGTTCATGAACCACCAGACCGGTGAGATCAAGACGCAGACCGTCTTCATGGGCGACTTCCCGCTCATGACCGAGCGCGGCACCTTCATCATCAACGGCACCGAGCGCGTCGTCGTCTCGCAGCTCGTGCGCAGCCCCGGTGTCTACTTCGAGCGCGCCCAGGAGAAGACGTCCGATAAGGACATCTACTCCTCGCGCATCATCCCGAGCCGCGGTGCATGGCTCGAGTTCGAGATCGACAAGCGCGACCAGGTCGGCGTTCGCATCGACCGCAAGCGCAAGCAGAGCGTCACCGTCTTCCTGAAGGCCCTCGGTCTCACGAGTGAAGAGATCCTCTCCGAGTTCAAGGGATACGCGTCTATCGAGGCCACCCTCGAAAAGGACACGATCCTCACGAAAGAAGAGGCGCTCAAGGACATCTACCGCAAGCTGCGTCCGGGCGAGCAGGTCGCTGCCGAGGCTGCGCGTGCGCTCCTCGACAACTTCTACTTCAACTCGAAGCGCTACGACCTCGCGAAGGTCGGTCGGTACAAGATCAACCGCAAGCTCGGCATCGAGAGTGCACTGAGCAACTCCGTGCTCACGGTCGAGGACATCATCGCCACGATCAAGTACCTGGTCGCTCTTCACGACAACCAGACCACGATCCCCGGCACCCGCGAGGGCAAGAAGGTCGACATCCGTCTCGACGTCGATGACATCGACCACTTCGGAAACCGTCGTATCCGCGCCGTTGGCGAGCTCATCCAGAACCAGGTCCGCACGGGTCTGTCTCGTATGGAGCGCGTCGTCCGCGAGCGTATGACCACTCAGGACATCGAGGCCATCACGCCGCAGACCCTGATCAACGTGCGCCCCGTCGTCGCCGCGATCAAGGAGTTCTTCGGAACCAGCCAGCTGTCGCAGTTCATGGACCAGAACAACCCCCTCGCGGGTCTGACGCACAAGCGTCGACTTTCCGCGCTGGGCCCGGGTGGTCTGAGCCGTGAGCGCGCCGGCGTCGAGGTGCGAGACGTTCACCCGTCGCACTACGGCCGCATGTGCCCCATCGAGACCCCTGAAGGCCCGAACATCGGTCTGATCGGATCGCTCGCATCGTTCGCGCGCATCAACTCGTTCGGTTTCATCGAGACCCCGTACCGTCGCGTCGTCGACGGCGTGGTCACGGCGACCATCGACTACCTCACCGCCAGCGAAGAAGACGAGTACATCGTCGCCCAGGCCAACGCCCCGCTCACCGGCGAGGCCCGCTTCGCCGAGACGCGCGTTCTCGCCCGCCGCAAGGGCGGAGAGGTCGACCTGTTCCCGGCCGAGGACATCGGCTACATGGACGTCTCGCCGCGCCAGATGGTGTCGGTCGCGACCAGCCTCATCCCCTTCCTCGAGCACGACGATGCGAACCGCGCCCTCATGGGTGCCAACATGCAGCGCCAGGCTGTTCCGCTGCTGCGCAGCGAGAGCCCGCTCGTGGGTACCGGTATGGAGGGCTACGCGGCCATCGACGCCGGAGACGTGGTCACCACGCTCAAGGCCGGTGTCGTCTCCGAGGTCTCGGCAGACGTCGTCACCATCCAGCTCGACGAGGGCGGAACGCAGGACTACTACCTGCGCAAGTTCGACCGCTCGAACCAGGGCACCAGCTACAACCACCGTGTGATCGTCGCCGAGGGCGAGCGGGTCGAGGTCGGCCAGGTCCTGGCCGATGGTCCCGCCACCGAGAACGGCGAGCTCGCGCTCGGAAAGAACCTGCTCGTGGCATTCATGCCGTGGGAAGGCTACAACTTCGAAGACGCGATGATCCTGAGCCAGAACCTGGTGAAAGACGACGTGCTCTCCTCGATCCACATCGAGGAGTACGAGGTCGACGCGCGCGACACGAAGCTGGGTAAAGAGGAGATCACCCGTGACCTCCCCAACGTCTCGCCCGAGCTGCTTGCAGACCTCGACGAGCGCGGCATCATCCGCATCGGTGCCGAGGTCCGCCCCGGCGACATCCTCGTCGGCAAGGTCACGCCCAAGGGCGAGACCGAGCTCAGCGCCGAGGAGCGCCTGCTGCGCGCCATCTTCAACGAGAAGAGCCGCGAGGTTCGCGACACGTCGCTGAAGGTTCCCCACGGTGAGCAGGGCACGATCATCGCCGTCAAGGAGTTCTCTGCCGAGAACGACGACGAGCTGGGCTCGGGCGTCAACCAGCGTGTTGTCGTCTACATCGCCCAGAAGCGCAAGATCACCGAGGGCGACAAGCTCGCCGGCCGTCACGGCAACAAGGGCGTCATCTCCAAGATCCTCCCGGTCGAAGACATGCCGTTCCTCGCCGACGGAACCCCCGTCGACATCGTGCTGAACCCGCTGGGAATCCCCGGTCGAATGAACTTCGGCCAGGTTCTCGAGACGCACCTCGGCTGGATCGCCAAGCAGGGCTGGGAGGTCGAAGGCAAGCCCAAGTGGGCTGCCGAGCTGCCCGAGCAGGCCCGCAAGGCCGCTCCGAACACGAAGGTCGCGACCCCCGTGTTCGACGGTGCGTTCGAGGAGGAGATCGCCGGTCTGCTCGACTCGACGACTCCGACCCGCGACGGCGACCGCCTCATCGGTTCTTCCGGAAAGGCCCGTCTGTTCGACGGCCGCTCCGGTGAGCCGTACCCCGAGCCCATCTCGGTCGGTTACATGTACATCCTGAAGCTGCACCACCTCGTCGACGACAAGATCCACGCGCGTTCGACGGGTCCGTACTCCATGATCACGCAGCAGCCGCTGGGTGGTAAGGCACAGTTCGGTGGACAGCGTTTCGGTGAGATGGAGGTCTGGGCCCTCGAGGCCTATGGAGCCGCGTACGCGCTCCAGGAACTCCTGACCATCAAGTCCGACGACATCCTCGGCCGCGTCAAGGTCTACGAGGCGATCGTCAAGGGCGAGAACATCCAGGAGCCCGGTATTCCCGAGAGCTTCAAGGTGCTCATCAAGGAGATGCAGTCGCTGTGTCTGAACGTCGAGGTCCTCTCGGCCGACGGAACAGCAGTGAGTCTGCGCGACACGGATGACGAGGTCTTCCGTGCAGCTGAGGAGCTCGGCATCAACATCTCCACCCGGTTCGAGTCGTCGTCCATCGACGACATCTGATCCGGCTTAGTTACTTAGCTGACGCAACCTTCAGGAGAAGAGAAAACATTGCTGGACGTTACAACATTTGACGAACTGCGTATCGGTCTTGCCACGGCAGACGATATCCGCAAGTGGTCACACGGTGAGGTAAAGAAGCCGGAGACGATCAACTACCGCACGCTGAAGCCCGAGAAGGACGGCCTCTTCGGAGAGCAGATCTTCGGGCCGAGCCGTGACTGGGAGTGTTCCTGCGGCAAGTACAAGCGGGTGCGATTCAAGGGAATCGTCTGCGAGCGCTGCGGCGTCGAGGTCACCAAGTCCTCGGTTCGTCGTGAGCGCATGGGCCACATCGAGCTCGCCGCTCCCGTCACCCACATCTGGTACTTCAAGGGCGTTCCGTCGCGCTTGGGCTACCTGCTCGACATGGCGCCGAAAGACCTCGAGAAGGTCATCTACTTCGCCGCCTACATGATCATCTCGGTCGACGAAGATGCTCGCCACGAAGACATGCCCGGCCTCGAGAACGAGCTCCGCCTCGAGATCAAGACCCTGTCCGACCAGCGCGACTCCACGATCGCGAACCGCCTCCAGCGGCTCGAGACCGACCTGGCAGCCCTCGAGGCCGAAGGCGCGAAGAGCGACCAGAAGCGTCGGACGAAGGACTCCGCCGAGAAGGAGATGGGACAGACCCGCAAGGCGTACGACGAGCAGATCGGTCAGCTCGAGCGCGTGTGGGAGGACTTCCGCAGCCTCAAGGTCGGCGAGCTCAAGCCCGAGGACGCCGTCTTCCACGAGCTCCAGGACCGCTACGGCCAGTACTTCAGCGCCTACATGGGTGCCGAGGCCATCAAGAAGCGCCTCGAGGCCTTCGACCTGGTGACCGAGGGTGAGAACCTTCACCTTCAGATCGCCGAAGGCAAGGGCCAGAAGAAGATCCGTGCCATCAAGCGCCTGCGCGTGGTGTCCTCCTTCCTCGCGACCGGCAACTCGCCGGCAGCCATGGTGCTCGACGTCGTTCCCGTGATCCCGCCGGAGCTGCGCCCGATGGTGCAGCTCGACGGTGGCCGCTTCGCAACAAGCGACCTGAACGACCTCTACCGTCGTGTGATCAACCGCAACAACCGTCTCCGCCGCCTGCTCGACCTCGGTGCTCCCGAGATCATCGTGAACAACGAGAAGCGCATGCTGCAGGAGGCCGTCGACGCTCTGTTCGACAACGGTCGTCGTGGACGCCCCGTCACCGGTACCGGCAACCGCGCCCTCAAGTCCCTGAGCGACATGCTCAAGGGAAAGCAGGGTCGTTTCCGCCAGAACCTGCTCGGAAAGCGTGTCGACTACTCCGGTCGTTCGGTCATCATCGTCGGTCCGCAGCTCAAGCTGCACCAGTGTGGTCTGCCCAAGCAGATGGCACTCGAGCTGTTCAAGCCGTTCGTGATCAAGCGCCTGATCGATCTGAGCCACGCTCAGAACATCAAGGCCGCGAAGCGCATGGTCGAGCGCAGCCGTCCGCAGGTCTGGGACGTGCTCGAGGAGATCATCCGCGAGCGTCCTGTGCTGCTGAACCGTGCACCTACGCTTCACCGACTGGGCATCCAGGCTTTCGAGCCTCAGCTCGTCGAGGGCAAGGCGATTCAGCTTCACCCCCTCGTCTGTGCGGCGTTCAACGCCGACTTCGACGGTGACCAGATGGCCGTTCACCTGCCGCTGAGTGTCGAGGCCCAGGCCGAGGCGCGCATCCTGATGCTCGCATCGAACAACATCCTGAAGCCGTCCGACGGTCGCCCGGTGACCCTGCCCACCCAGGACATGATCATCGGTCTGCACCACCTCACCACGGTGAAAGAGGGTGCGATCGGCGAAGGCCGTGCGTTCTCCTCCGTCGCCGAGGCGATCCTGGCGCACGACCAGAAGTCGCTCGACCTGAACGCACCCGTCAAGATCCGTCTGCACGACGTGCACTTCGGCGAGAACGAGGGTCCGGCCGACTACGTCGACGGCCCCGTCATCGTCGAGACCACGCTGGGTCGCGCCCTCTTCAACGAGGCGCTTCCGGTCGACTACCCCTACATCCAGGCTGTGGCCGACAAGGGTCAGCTCTCGGAGATCGTCAACGACCTCGCCGAGCGCTACCCCAAGGTCGAGGTCGCTGCATCGCTCGACCGCATCAAGGACGCCGGTTTCTACTGGGCCAGCCGTTCCGGTGTGACCGTGGCGCTCTCCGACATCCTGACTCCGCCGAACAAGCGCGAGATCGTGCAGGGTTACGAGAAGCAGGCCGCCAAGGTGCAGGGCCAGTTCGAGAAGGGTCTCACGACCGACCTCGAGCGTCGCCAGGAGCTCATCCAGATCTGGACCAAGGCAACCGAAGAGGTCGCGCAGGCCATGCGCGACAACTTCCCGAAGGACAACACCATCAACCGCATGGTGACCTCCGGTGCTCGTGGTAACTGGCTGCAGGTGCGCAACATCGCCGGTATGCGAGGCCTGGTGAACAACCCGAAGGGTGAGATCATCCCTCGCCCGATCATCTCGAGCTACCGCGAAGGACTCTCGGTCGCCGAGTACTTCATCGCGACGCACGGTGCCCGTAAGGGTCTGGCCGACACGGCCCTCCGTACGGCCGACTCGGGATACCTCACGCGTCGTCTCGTCGATGTGTCGCAGGACGTCATCATCCGTGAAGACGACTGTGGTACCTCCAAGGGTCTCGATCTCCCGATCGCGATCGAGGGTGCCGACGGCAAGTGGACCAAGGACCCGAACGTCGAGAACTCGGTGTTCGCCCGGTCGCTCGCGGCCGATGCAGTCGACGCCAAGGGCACTGTCGTGGCCGAGGCCGGAGACGACGTCGGAGACGTTCTGATCGACAAGCTGGTTGCGGCCGGAGTCAACATCATCAAGGTGCGCTCCGTTCTCACGTGTGAGTCGGCTGTCGGTGTGTGTGCTGCGTGCTACGGTCGCTCGCTCGCCACGGGTCTGCTCGTCGACATCGGCGAGGCCGTCGGTATCATCGCGGCCCAGTCGATCGGTGAGCCCGGAACCCAGCTGACGATGCGTACCTTCCACACCGGTGGTTCGGCATCCGCAGATGACATCACGCAGGGTCTGCCCCGTGTGCAGGAGCTGTTCGAGGCTCGTACCCCCAAGGGTGCGTCCCCGATCGCCGAAGCCGCAGGCCGCGTGCACATCGAAGACACCGATCGCAGCCGCAAGGTCATCCTGACGCCCGACAACGGCGACGAGCCGATCGCCTACCCGGTGCTGAAGCGTTCGACGCTTCTCATCGAAGACGGTCAGCACGTCGAGCTCGGACAGCAGATCATCATCGGTGCCGTCGACCCGAAGGAGGTTCTGCGCGTCAAGGGTGTCCGCGAAGTGCAGAAGCACCTCGTGGGCGGCGTGCAGGGCGTGTACCGCTCGCAGGGTGTTCCCATCCACGACAAGCACATCGAGGTCATCGTTCGTCAGATGCTCCGCAAGGTGACTGTCGTCGAGCACGGTGACACCGATCTGCTGCCGGGCGAGCTCGTCGACCGGGCGCGTTACAACACGCTCAACCGCGAGGCGCTCACCCAGGGCAAGAAGACGGCATCCGCTCGTCAGGAGGTCATGGGTATCACCAAGGCCTCCCTCGCGACCGAGTCGTGGCTGTCGGCCGCGTCGTTCCAGGAGACCACGCGTGTTCTCACGCAGGCCGCCATGGAGGGCAAGTCCGACCCGCTGATGGGTCTGAAGGAGAACGTCATCATCGGTAAGCTCATCCCCGCCGGAACGGGACTGCCGCGTTACCGCGACGTCGCCGTCGAGGCGACCGATGAGGCGAAGGCGGAGCGTTACCCGAACCGCATCTTCACCGATGACGCGTCGTTCTCAGAGGCCGACCTGTCGTTCGTCGACTTCGACAGCTTCTCGAGCGACGACTACACCCCGGGAACCTACAACTAAGCAGGTTCTGCACGACACAGAGCCCCTCACCGTTCGCGGTGAGGGGCTCTTTGTCGTTGTGGTGACCCGGTGCACGGATGTGCACAGATGTGCACGTCAGACGGGGCGTCAGCGGCCGGGGCGGTGAGTAAAGTTAGCGAGCGGTCACTACCGCATACTTCAAAGGGGAAATATGAAACGCACATTCCTGCGCACCAATGCCTTCATGCTGGTGCTCGCCCTGGCACTCTGCCTCGTCTCAGCGATCGGCGCCTTCTTCGTTCAGAACGACGGCGGCCACGTGACCACCAAGGACATGGAGTGGGAGACCTCGTCCGGCGAGACGCTCAGCGCCCTCCTGTTCAAGCCCGACACGGCGACAGCCGACAGCAAGGCCCCGGCCGTCGTGGTGTCGCACGGCTGGTGGAACAACCGCGAGATGCAGGACGCCGTGTACGTCGAGCTCGCGCGCCGCGGATTCGTCGTCGTCTCCGTCGACCTCTACGGCCACGGCAACTCAGGCCCGCTCGATCAGAAGGACATCCCCGTCAACGGCACGGGCATGTACGACGCCGTGAAGCTCGTGGCCCAGCTGCCCTACGTCGATGTCGACAGCATCGGTGTCGAGGGGCACTCCAATGGAGCCCGCGCCGCCAACTACAGCGTGATCGCCGACAACGCGGCCGACACCCAGCTCATCTCGTCCGTGCTGCTGGTCGACAACGAGGCGTTCTACGCGCAGGAGGACGGCTCGTACTACAACCTCTACGGCTCGCGTGACGTCGGACTCGTGGCCGACCAGTACGACGAGTTCTTCTTCCGCAGCTACGACGCGAACGGCGTCGCCATCACGAAGCCCCGCGACTTCGTCACGACGCCCAATGCCCAGTCGTTCCTCAACTTCGGCCAAGACCCGAGCAGCCTCACCGAGAAGCGGGTCGCCGGCGAGTTCTACAGCGACACGATCGACGGCACGGATGCGTCGCGCGTCTTGTATACGCCGGCCCAGACCCACCCGTGGGGGCCCTTCTCGAAGCAGACCGTCGCCGACACGGTGGCGTATTTCGAGAAGACCCTCGGAAGCCCGAACCCTGTTGCCGCCGACTCGCAGGTCTGGCAGTGGAAGGAAGCGTTCAACGCGCTGGGCCTGGTCGGTTTCGGAATCTTCCTGGTCGCCTTCGCCAAGGCCCTCTTGAGCACGCGCGCCTTCGCCGGGCTTCGTCGCACGGAGCAGGCACCGCTCGAAGGCCGAAACCGTGCCGGCCTCGCCTGGTTCTGGGGCGGCTTGATCGTCTCTGCGATCGTGTCGGGCGTGAGCTACATCCTTCTCGCGCAGAACGCCCCCATCGGAGCTCTCTCCTTCAACTCCGTGCCGTCGGCGTTCCCGCAGGGCGCCGTGTTCTTCATCGCTCTCTGGGCGGCGATCAACGGCGTGGTGACGCTGCTGATCGCGGCGATCTCGTATCTCGCCTACGGACGGCGTACCGGTGTCGATCTGCGTGCGACCGGGCTGCTGCCCGGCTGGAAGAAGTTCTTCCAGGGCATCGGTCTCGGCGCGGTCGTCGTCGTCGCCGCGTTCGCGATCGTCGCGGTCGTCGACTACTTCTTCAAGACCGATTTCCGCATCTGGGTTCTGGCGGTCAAGTGGTTCACGCCGGACAAGATCTGGTGGTCGTTCCTCTACCTGCCGTTCTTCCTGGTCTACTTCGTCTCGAATTCCATCGCGATCAATGTCTTCAGCCGCTTCACGATCCGTGGCAAAGAGTGGGTGAACACGGCGATCCTCGCGTTGTTCAATGCGCTCGCTCCGCTGGTGCTCGTGGTGGTGCAGTACACGACGTTCTTCGTCACGGGTGAACTGGTGCCCGGATTCCCCGGTATCAACAGCATCTGGCTCTTCCCTGTCATCGTCATCCTCGCGGTGGCCGCCGTGGTGTCGCGCAAGATCTACCGGGCGACGAACAATCCGTACATCGGAGGGTTCATCATGGCCGCCACGGTGGCGCTCGTGTCCGTGAGCAACACACTGACGGTCACGGGATAACCGGCTGAGTTCAGGTGAGAAGGCCGATTCCCAGCGCCGACGTGACGACGAGCCGAGCCCCCCGGGCGAACAGTTCGTTCATCTCGTCGGCGCTGGAGCCGGTCATCTCCCGGCCCAGCTCGAGAGATCGCACGAAGCGCGCGGCCACCACGGCCTTGATCTCGGGATGCGCCCCCGATGCTGCCCAGGCCTGAAGCTGGAACATCAGCAGATCCGTATCGGCGATGCTCTGTTGATAGGCGTCGCCGATATCGTCGAGGGACGGCACCCGGCCGTGCTCCGATGCGGCCTTGAGCGCGGAGATCGCGTTCCGCTCGATCATGTCGTAGCAGAGATTGACGCACTCCAGGAAGAGAGCCGACTTGCTGGTGAACAGCTTGAAGAGATACGGCTGAGACACCCCGAGTTCTGACGCGATGGCGCTCACCGCGGTGCCGTCGTAGCCGCCTCTGGCGAAGTGCGAGAGAGCGACTCTCGCGGCATCGGAACGGCGCTCGACGGCGGTACTTCTCATGAGGTGACCGTACCGCGCTTTGCGCGATGAACTCTCACGAATCCGTCGAGATCGTCAGAGCGAGGCGACGAGGCACGAGCGTACGTGCCCCGCCTCACTCGTTCACGACGATGCGCCAGGCGACCGGATGCGGCCCGGCCGCCGCGAGGGCCGGCATCCGATCGAGGATGGCCGGGTCCGCTCCGGCGAGAAACACGACGTTTCCCCCCTCGCGGCCGGCGAGCACAGCGGACGGGCCGATCACCGCGATGACGGGAAAGACCGCTCTGAGGGCCGCGAGCTGAGCTTCGCTCCGCGAGAGATCGGCGTCGTCCGCCACGTTCACCAGAACAACGCCATTCGGAGCCAGAACTCTGTCGACGGCCTCGAAAAACGCCGGCGTCACGAGGTGCGCGGGGGTCTCGACCCCCGCGTACACGTCGCAGATCACGACGTCCGCCCGCTCCCTCCAGGCCGAATCCGCGGCGGCGAGCGCGCCGAGCGAGCCGAGAGCGTCGCCCTCGATCAGATCGATCGTCGAAGATCGTGGCAGGGGAGCCGCAGCCAGCACGAACGGAACGAGCCCCTTCTCGCTCTCCACGGCGAGCTGGAGGGATCCCGGTCGCGTCTCGGCGACATAGCGGGCGAGGGTGAGCGCCCCCGCACCGAGGTGCAGGACATCGATCGGCTCGCCGGCCGGAGCGGCGAGATCGATGGCGGTTCCCATGCGTCGCACGTAGTCGTAGAAGAGATCGCGTGGATCGCGCAGGGAGATGTGCGATTGCGGCGCTGAATCGAGGTGCAAGGTCAGCGCCCCGGCGACGAACGGATCGGGTGTCAGCCGGGCGACCGTCTTCGACGGGAGCGTCTTCATCACAGCCTCTGCCACAGGCTCGAGCCTAAGCCGTCGGTCAGGAACGGAGGCGAGCTCCGGCGTAATAAACTGGGCCGCGACAGGCGACGACGACCGTCGACGGCAGGGCGGGAGTTCAGGTGGGTGCTGGGTTGATGCGCGTCGAATGGCCTGAGCCGGTGACTCTTCACATTCACCCCGATGTCATCGATCCGAAAGCGAGTCAGCTTCGACGCTCGGCCGATGGCGCCGTGCAACTGCTGGTCGGAGCCGACGTGTCCGTGCTGGTCTGGGTCCGCGACGCCAGCGCGCCTTCCTCCGCGCATGTCGGAGATGTCATCGGCGACGTCGCGACGCTCGAGTTGGAGGACGGCGTCGACGACGACACGATCATTCGCCGGAGCGCAAACGTGGCGGTCGAAAACACGGTTCCCGAATCGCTGACCCGAACAGGCAACGATGTCGACGACACGATCATCGGCCAGCCCGCCCTCGCCGCCGCCGCCGAAGGCAGGCACGCCATCGCCGACGATCAGACCATCCTGGGACAGCCGCCCGCGATGACGGACCCGACCGATGATCCGGATGCCTCCGCCGATACCGTCATCGGCCCGGGCCGTTCGCGCCCCGAATCGTCGACAGGCACCTCCTCGCCACGCCCCACAGCAGACCCGGTCGCCGCCCCGCTCCTGCCGCCCTCGCTTCCGGCGATCCCGAGCATCCCCGCCAGCGCCCACGTCAACGCAGGGGCTCCCTCCACGAGCGGTCGGCGAACGCGCATAGATCCGACGGCTGCCGCCGGTGCCTCACATGGTATGGCCGTGGCCTTTCCCGACGGTCGCACGGTCGCGCTCGACCGCGCCGTCTATGTCGGGCGATCGCCGAAGAGCCCGCGCATCACGTCCGGCCTCGTGCCCGAACTCGTGGCGGTGCCGTCGCCTCGCCGTGAGGTCAGTTCGACTCACGTCGAGATCCTGCAGGAGGGCCGCGCGGTCGTGGTCCGCGATCTCGGGTCGACGAATGGAACGCGCGTGCGTGCACCCGGAGCGGCTCCGTCGTTGCTCAGCCCCGGTGCGAGTCGGGTCGTCGCGGCCGGAACCCTGCTCGACCTGGGTGACGACGTCGTGCTCCAGATCGTCGAGCGATCGGGCGCTCTGCCCGCCGAGGGGGCGTCGTGGTGAACGTCGCCGCCTCGACCGTGGGCGCAGTAACGGTGGCGCTGCCCGATGACGGCGGGCAGTTGGCTCTCTCGTGGGCGGCCCAGACGAACACGGGACTCAAACGCGCGGGCAACCAGGACAGCTACCTCGCCGCTGCACCGGTCTTCGCTGTCGCCGACGGCATGGGAGGACACGCCGCGGGCGACGAGGCGAGCGCGGCCGTCGTCATGCGGCTGGCGGAATACATGTCGGGCGACTTCGCGTCGACCGAAGACATCGCCCGAGCTCTCCGCCAGGCGAGCGACGACATCGGAGAGATCGCCGGCAGCCGTGATCGAGCCGGATCCGGGACGACCGTCACCGGAATCGCTCTGACCATTCAGGGCCGGAGACCGTACTGGGCGGTGTTCAACATCGGCGACTCGCGCGTGTACTCGCTGGTCGACGGTGTGCTGACACAGGTGACCGTCGACCATTCCGCCGTGCAGGCGATGGTCGACTCGGGCCGGATCACGGCACTCGAGGCAGAGTCGCACCCGAACCGGAACATCATCACGAGGGCGGTGGGATTCGGCAAGAACCCCGTTCCCGATCTCTGGTTCATCCCCGTCTCGGAGGGCGCCAGGCTGCTTATCTGCTCCGACGGCCTGACGAAAGAGGTCGACGTCGACCTCATCCGCCTTCTGCTGGCCGAGGCCACCGACGCCGACGACGCGGCCGGTCTGCTTCTCGAGGCGGCGCTCGCGGCCGGAGGACGAGACAACGTGACCACCCTCGTCGTCGAGGTGCTGCGGAGCGATGACGTGGCCGATGCCGACACCACTCTTCCCCGGTACGACTGATCGTGTGACCCTGATTGGGGGCACCCCACTGGAGGCTCCAGGTGCACGATGCCGGGGATGGCATATGTACAGTGGAGGGACGGCTTCTGGGGGACAGTCAAGAGGTTCTCGCCCCGCCCCACGTACCCGTCTCGAAAGAGGAACGCCCATGGCTCGCAGGCTGCCGTCACAGCCGCCGGTTCTCGCGGGCTACACGCACCTGCGTGCATTGGGCAAGGGTGGATTCGCGGACGTCTTCCTCTACGAGCAGGCGCTGCCCCGGGCCGACGTCGCCGTCAAGGTCCTGCTGCCGGGCGTGGCCAGCAACAGCGTGCGGGCGATGTTCCTCTCCGAGGCGAATCTGATGTCGCAGCTGGCGACGCATCCGTCCGTCGTGACGGTGCACGCCGCGAGCATCGCACCGGACGGACGCCCGTACCTCGTGATGGAGTACTGCCCCTCGTCGTTCGGCATGAGGTACAAGACCGAGCGCATCCCTTTGGCTGAGGTGCTCACCGCGGGCGTCAAGATCGGCAGCGCGCTCGAGAGCGCCCACCGGCTCGGCTTTCTGCATCGCGACATCAAGCCGTCGAACATCCTCATCACGCAGTACAACCACCCGGTGCTCGCCGACTTCGGAATCGCGGCGACCGTGGCCGAGGCCGATCGCGATGAGGCCGAGGGCATGAGCGTTCCCTGGTCTGCACCGGAGGTGCTGCAGTCCGAGACGCGCGGAACGGTGCGCAGCGAGGTGTGGTCGTTGGCGGCGACCCTCTACTCGATGCTCGCGGGTCGCAGTCCTTTCGAGTATCCGGGTAAGAGCAACACGCGCGATGACCTGCAACGCCGCATCGTCGGCCGCGACCGGGTGCCGCCCACGGGCCGACCGGATGTTCCGGCCGAGCTCGAGACGCTCCTCGCGTCATGCATGTCGAAGAGCCCCGCGGCGCGCCCCGCGAGCGTTCTCGAGGTCGTCCGCGGGCTCCAGCTCATCGAGTCGACCCTCTCGCTCCCGCAGACCGCGGCCGACATCTCGAACGAAGCGTTCCCGTCTGCAGCTCAGAGAGCGTCCGCCACACCGCTCACGAGGGCGGCGCAGGGCGGCGTCTCGGTACGCGGTGCGGGCGGTGCTCGCACGCGTCATCGTGGTCGACGGGGCGAGTCGGCTCATGACTCGACCGACTCGAGCGTCACCGTCATCAGGCAGGCCACGACGGCCAGGGCGAAGCCGCTGCGCAGGCCCGGAGTGATCGCCGCGGTCGTCGGCAGCGCCTTGGTGCTGGTCGCTGCGGTCGTCGCTGCGGTCGTGCTCGTGCTGGGTGCACTCAACACCTCGATTCCTGCCGTCAGCGACATCCGCGCCAGCTCCGGCGCCGACACCATCGTGTTCTCGTGGCGCGACCCCGGGGTCGCAGACGGTGACCTCTATGTGATCCGTTCGGCAGACGGCTCGACATCGACCCAGTCCACGACCGAATTCACCGTTCAGGCCGACCCTCTCGTTCCCGAGTGCATCACGGTGCGCGTCTCGAGAGACGGCCGACTCGGCGATCCATCGGCCGAGAAGTGCGCATCGGCCGGGGCCGGCTGATGATCTTCCGCTGGCTCCGCGCCCACGCTTCCCAGGCGATCACCACGGTGAGCGTGCTCGTCGTCACGGCCGTGGTTCTCGTGATCGCACTCGTGTCGACGGGGTACACCGAGCAGAAACTCGAGCTCGACGACGCGTCGGTCTGGGTGACGAACGGTGCGCGCCAGGTCGTGGGGCGGGCGAACACCGATGTCTTCGAACTCAACACGGTGGTGACGAGCGAGGGCAGCGACATCGACGTGCTGCAGCGGGGAGACACCGTGCTCGCCCACAATCACACGAGCAACACACTCCAGGTGATCGATCCCGCTTCGTCGCAGGTGACCTCCACCACCCCGCTTCCGGCGGGTGACCCCGACGTGATGCTCGTCGAGGGCCAGATCGTCATCCATTCGGGCGCCACGGGCGAGGTGTGGGTCGTGCGCCAGGCCAATCTCGAGGCCTTCGACGACTCGGCCCAGCCGTTGCTGAGTCTCGATGCGGGCAGCGTCGTAGCCGTCGACGACACCGGAACGCTGGTGGGATTCGACCGCCAGTCTCAGCGGCTCGTGACAGCGGATCTCGCTTCCGGCGCCGAGCCGCGTTCCGAGCCTGTGTCGGGCCTCGATGTTGAGGATTCCGACGAGCTGCAGATCACACGCACGGGCGGCGTCGCATCCGTTCTCGACGTGACGAGTCGCGCCGTGCTGGTGGGCGGATCGCGGATCGATCTGTCCGACCGCATCGCCTCGTCGGCGGAGCTCCGGCTCGCGGCGTCGACCACGACGGACGGGCCCCTGCTGCTCGCCTACACGGGTGGCCTGCTGAGCATCGACACGTCGACGGGCGACGTCGAGCAACTGGTCGACGGTGCCGACGGGCGACCGACACAGCCGCTCGTCGACGACGGATGCGCGTACGCGGCCTGGGCAGACGGAACCACCTGGCAGCGCTGCGGCTCGGCGGATGCCGTGCGCGGCCAGCTGGCCGGCGTCTCGGCCGAGGACGACCTGGCATTCCGGAGCAACGGACGCTACGTCGTCCTCAACGAGCGCGGTGCAGGACGCGTGTGGGCGGTGCAGCACGAGAACCGTCTCATCGACAACTGGGATCAGCTGATCGACGACGACGACGATCCCCAACAAGACGACGAGGTCGACGACGACACCCCGCCCGAGCTCGTCAAAGACCAGCAGCCGCCCGTAGCCACCCCCGACGACTTCGGCGCTCGCCCGGGCGTCTCCAGCATCCTTCCCGTGCTGCTCAACGACTACGACCCGAACGGCGACGTCCTCTCGATCACGGCGACCTCCGAGATCGATCCTGCGATCGCGAAGGTCGACCTCGTCAGCACCGCGCAGCAACTGCAGGTCACGCTGACGCCGCAGGCATCCGGAACATTCTCGTTCGACTACACCATCTCCGACGGCCGAGGCGGCACGGCAACGAGCACGGTCTCGGTGACAGTGCGCGCCCCGGGCGAGAACTCGGCTCCCGTCCAAGCGAGGACGACGAAGGCGACCGTAGCCGCCGGGGGCTCCTTCACGGCGAATGTGCTCGGCGACTGGTACGACCCCGACGGCGACCCGATGTACCTGGAGGACGCGCAGACGGCCGAGCCCGACCGTGTGTCGTTCTCGCCCGCTGGCGAGCTCGACTTCCGTGACGGCGGCACAGCAGCAGCCGAGAAGGACATCGGGCTGCAGGTCTCCGACTTCACGCTGTCGGGAACGGGCCAGGTGCGGGTAGCCGTGTCCGACCCGGGTTCCGTTCCGATCCTCACCGACGGATTCCTCGTGCAGGGCTACACGGGCCAGGAGCTGCAGATCTCACCCCTCCCGCATGTGCGAGGGGGCACGGGCGTCATCCGCCTCAGCAACGTCGCCGACTACCCGGAGACGAAGATCACGCCCAATTACTCCAAGGGCACCTTCCGCTTTCAGGCGCAGAAGGCGGGAGTGCACTACCTGTCGTACTCGGTGACCGACGCGGCGCAGCAGACGGCCACGGGCATCATCCGGGTCGACATCGACGCGGCGCCCGACGCATCGACCAAGCCGATCACCGTTCCGACGGTGGCGTTCCTCTACCAGCAGCAGACAGACATGGTCGACGTGCTCGCGTCCGACATCGACCCCGCCGGGGGAGTGCTGAGCATTGCGGGCGTGAGCGGTGTCCCCACCGGGTCCGGCGTCGTCGTCGAGGTCATCGAGCACCGCATCCTGCGGGTCCGGCTCAACAATCCTCTCGCCGCCCCCGTCACGTTCACGTACACGGCCACGAACGGATTCTCGAGTGCCGACGGTGTCGTCACCGTCTACCAGGTTCCCGAGCCGAAGCGGCTGCAGGCGCCCGTCGCTGTGGCCGACAGCGTATCCGTGCGCGTGGGAGAGGTCGTCGACATACCCGTGGTGGCCAACGACGAGCATCCGAATCGCAAGCCCCTCGTGCTCGATCCGCAGCTCGTGCAGAACGTGCCGTCGGGCGGCGGGCTGCTGTTCGTCTCCGGCAACCGCCTGCGTTACCTGGCGCCGGATGAGCCGGGGGACTACACGGCCATCTATCGGCTGGGCACGACGGCCGACGTGCAATTCGACACGGCCCAGGTGACGATCGCGGTGAGGGAGGCCGACGCCGCGACCAACACGGCGCCGGTGCCGCCCACCCTGTCGGCTCGAGTGCTCGCGGGCGACACCGTCACGATCCCCGTGCCGCTGGGCGACATGGATGCCGACGGCGACTCCGTGAGGCTCGTCGGCGCCGCGTCGAATCCGACTCAGGGAAACGTGACCGTCGCGGGCGAGGTGCTGACCTACACGGCGGGTGCCGCCTCGCAGGGCACGGATACCTTCTCCTACGAGGTGGTCGACAGCCTCGGAGCGCGCGCGACCGGCGTCGTGCGGGTGGGCATCAGTCCGAGCTTCGATACGGCTAGCCTCCCTGTCGCGGTCGACGACGTCGTCGTCACCACTCCGGGCACCGCTCTCACCGTGCGGGTGCTCGAGAACGACTCCGATCCGAATGCGAGCCCGCTCCGCATCGAGGGAGCGGAATCCGCCGTCGCCGTCGTCGACGTGCCCAAATCGGCCGACCGCATCACGTTCCACGCACCAGACGCCGAGGGTGACTACGCGGTGCTCTACACGATTCAGAACGACGGCGGGCAGCAGGCATCCGCCTGGCTTCGCGTCCGCGTCGATGCCGACGCGCCTCCGGTGCGGCCGGAGGCCGACGACACCGTGCTCAACCTCAGCGACATCCAAGGACGCGACGAGGTCACGGTCGACGTGATGCGCAAGGTCTTCTATGCCGAGGGCGATCTCGATTCGCTCACTCTGTCGCTCGTGCCGGGGTACGACACGACGGCCTCGGTGCTGCCGAACGACCGGGTGCGCGTGACGGTGCAGCAGAAGAGTCAGATCATTCCGTTCGTGGTCTCGAGATCCGACGACCCCGCTGTGAGCGCCACCGCGTTCATCTGGGTGCCCGGCCTCGAGGACGCACTGCCCGAGTTGCGCACGACCGCCAAGCCTCTGCAGGTTTTGAGCGGCGATGCCCTGTCTATCGACATCAATGACTACGTGGTCGCCGCCGGCGGCAGGCAGGTGCGTCTGACCGACGAGGCGACCGTGAAGGCGAGCAATGCCGACGGCTCGAATCTGGTGGTCGATTCCCGCACCCTGACGTTCACGAGTCGCGACGGATACTGGGGCCCGGCGTCGCTGTCGTTCGAGGTCACCGACGGATCCAGCGCGGATGATCCGAACGGCCGCAAGGCGGTGATCGTGCTCGCGATCACGGTCACGCCCCGCGACAACCAGCCTCCCGTCTTCTCCGGCGCCCAGCTCGGGCTGCAGCCGGGCGACGCCCGGGTGATCGAGCTGCGCGACCTCACCAAGTACCCGTATCCGGCCGATGTGGATCAGCTCGTGTACGCGCTCACGTCTCAACCGGGCTCAGGATTCACGACCTCGCTCTCGGGCACCCAGCTCACGGTCGCGGCGGCCGCCGATGCCAAGGTCGGCAGCGCGTCGGAGTTCACGGTGGGTGTGCGCGATGCGAAGACGGAAGGAAAGGCCGGTATCGTCAGGCTCTCTGTCGTCACGTCGACACGACCTCTCGTGAGTCCAGGAGCCGACAGCCTCACGATCCGTCGAGGCGAGACCGCCACCATCCCTGTTCTCGAGAACGACGCGGCCACCAACCCGTTCCCCGACAAGCCTCTGAGCGTGGTCGCCGTGCAGGGAGCCGTCCCGGCCGGCGTGCAGGTGACCCCGAGCGCCGACAAGAGCACCCTCTCCGTCACGGTGTCGCCCCAGCTCGATCTCAAGGCGACGGGTCAGGTCTCGATGCAGTACCAGGTCGCCGACGCGACCAAGGATCCGACGCGCGCCACATGGGGAACGGTGACGATCACGATCGTCGACGTGCCGGATCAGCCCGCTGCGCCCGTGCTCTCCGGTGCCGGGTTCGTCAACGGTCAGCTCAGCGTGTCTGCCGCGCCGCTTCCTTATCCCAACGGAGCCGCCATCACCTCGTTCATCATCCGCAGCGATGACAACGGCGGGTACTCGAAAGACTGCGGTGCATCGGCGACCTGTCTGCTCACCGATCTGCAGGCGGGAAAGAACTACACGTTCTACTCGATCGCGGTGAACCAGTACGGTCAATCCGCACCCAGCGGCCGCAGCGCGCCGATGCGCAGCGACTACATTCCCGCGCCTCCGCAGCAGGTCACGATCGCCCGCGAGGCTGCCGATCAGACGCAGTCGAACGAGGGATACGTCGTGGTGTCGTGGAAGCCGATCGCCGACCCGACACCGGGCAGCGCGGTGCAGCGCGTGCAGGTGCAGATCGGTGGATCGACGATCACGCTCGACCGTTCGGCCACGTCGCTGCGATTCAAGGGCGTTCCCGGCACCGAATACACGGCCGAGGTCTGGGCGGAGAACGGTGCCGACGCGCTGTACCCCGGTCAGATCCCGTGGAACAGGTCGAGTTCTGGTGCGGTCACCGCTGCGGGTCGGCCAGCCGCGACCGCGGTCACCGCGACGATCGTCGACAATGCCGGGTCCGTTCGAGTGGACTGGTCGCCGTTCGGCGCGAACGGCGCATCGGGCGTGACGTACTCCGTTGTGCGCTACGGGGCGACGGCGTCCGTGCCCGGCTGCAGTCAGGCATCCGGTACCCCCGTCGTCTCGCCCGGCGTCGTCATCCCGTCAGCCGGTGGCGATGTCGGCTCCCGCTTCGTGTACGTGGTCTACGCGGACAACGGCTGGGGCTGCGCGTCGGCACAGACAGGCAGTGTCCGTGTGCTGATTCCTCCGGCGCCACCGACGGTCACCCTGACACACCAGCAGCCGGTTGACGGTCGCTACGGAGTGGCCGTCGACACCGCGACGCCGACGACCTTGCCCAACACCGCAGAGTCCGAGTACACCGTCCAGGTCTCGGGTGGCGGCGCGGTTTCGGCAGGGTCGCCGCTCTCCGGGTCGGGCCCGTGGACCTTCACATCGTGTATCACGAGCGACGGCACCACTCGATGCAGCGAGGCGGCGGCCCCCACCACCTCGGTGAGCCCTGTGAACGCGAACGCGACGGTGGTGTCCTGCGTGGCAGGCAGCCCCGTCTCGGCGGTGCTCGAGAGTCCCGGCTCCGTGTCGTGGGAGTTCCAGTACTCCTTCCGATCGTCGCTCGCAGGCATCCCTGGATTCTGGTCGGCCTGGTCCGACGATCCCACCGTGCCGCCGTTGGGTGCCCTGGCGGACGCCCAAGAAGTGGTCGTGCGCACGATCGGCAATGGGGGAGACTTTACGAACGGTATCGACCAGAACCAGCTGCGTCAGCGCGGCAGCGGCAAGTCGTGCGGCTGAGGCGCCGACGACCATGACATCAGGAGCACGACCATGACCATGAACCGTGAGCAGGCCGTCTGGTTCGCCGATGTGTTCGGCCGGCTCGTCACGAACGTCGAGCGCGTCGTCTTCGGCAAGACCCACGTCGTGAAGCTGGCCTTCGCCACCCTGTTGAGCGAGGGTCACCTGCTGCTCGAAGACTCGCCGGGCACGGGAAAGACGTCGTTGGCTCGCGCCATGGCGCAGACCGTGCAGGGCACATCGAGCCGCATCCAGTTCACCCCAGATCTGCTGCCGGGCGACGTCACCGGGATGAGCATCTACGACCAGAAGCAGGGCGTCTTCGAGTTCCACCGGGGGCCGATCTTCGCATCGATCGTTCTGGCCGACGAGATCAACCGGGCGAGCCCGAAGACCCAGTCGGCCTTGCTCGAGGTCATGGAGGAGGGCCGCGTGACGATCGATGGCGCCACGCACGGGGTCGGCCGCCCCTTCATGGTGGTCGCCACACAGAACCCCATCGAGCAGGCGGGAACCTACCGACTGCCGGAGGCCCAGCTCGACCGATTCATGATGAAGGCATCGCTCGGATACCCCGACCGATCGTCGACCATCGCGATCCTCGAGGGCGCGGCCACGCGCACTCACGACAGCACCATTCCCGCCGTGGTCACGAGCGCCAACATCGTCGAGATGGCCGATCTCGCCCGCACCGTGCACGTCGGTCACGCGGTGCTCGACTATGTCGCCGACATCGTGGATGCGACGAGGAGCGCCGTCGAGGTGCGTCTCGGCGCCAGCGTGCGCGGCGCGGTGGCGCTCGTGCGCGCCTCGAAGACCTGGGCGGCTGCCGAGGGGCGGCATTTCGTGACGCCGGACGATGTCAAGACCCTCGCGGAGAACGTCCTGGCCCATCGGCTGGTCCTCGATCCCGAGGCCGAGTTCGACGGCGTCACGGCGGCCAGCGTCATCGGCCAGATCCTGCTCGAGACCCCGCCGCCCACCGACAGGGCGCAGGCGGGGTGAGCGACGAAGCGCGGCGCACGGCCGGGGCCGACGGTCCTGGCGCGCCGGAGCGCCCGAGGCGCGCGGTGCGCGCGAAGAGAACGGCGTTCGGCCGCCGAGCCGCGCGCCGTGCGCGCGAGCAGGCGGCATCCGGAGCGACCGAGACGCAACGCGATCTCACCGGTCTGACCGGAACGCACGCCTACACCAGGACGCGTGCGTCGGGCGCCGACGACAACGAGATCCATCTGACCGCGCGTGTTCGGCTGCGCCGCGTGTTGCGTACCGTCCGTGCGTCGATCGAGCGCGCGTGGCGCTGGGTCTCCGCCACGGTGACCGGTCTCGGCCTATCGGTCGCGGCCGCCGTCGTGATCGGCGCCGTCTTCGGCTATCTTCTCGGCTGGATCGAACTCATCGTGGTCGCGTTCACCGGGTTCGCGCTGCTCGTTGTCGGGGTCTTCTTTCTCCTCGGCCGAAACTCGTACGACATCGGACTCTCGATCGACCGAGACCGGGTTGTCGTCGGCGACGCGGCGAGGGCGACTCTGACGGTGCGCAATCCGAGCCGCTTTCGCCTGCCGCCCGCCAAATCGGAGGTTCCTGTCGGCCGCGGCCTGGCCGAGTTCTACCTCGGCGGCATCTCCCGAGGGGGCAGCACGAGCAGGGACTTCTCCGTGCCCACCTCGCGGCGTGGGGTGGTGCGAATCGGGCCCGTGAGAACGGTCAGGGCGGATCCCGTCGGACTCCTCCGCCGGGAATACGTGTGGACCTCCCACCTCGACCTGTTCGTGCATCCCCTCACCATTCCGATTCCCGCCACCAGCACGGGGCTCATCCGCGACCTCGAGGGCAATCCCACGCGCGACCTCACCGATTCGGACGTGTCGTTCCACGCCCTCCGCGAATACGCGCCGGGTGACGATCGTCGCCACATCCACTGGAAGAGCACGGCCAGGACAGGCCAGCTCATGGTGCGCCAATTCGAGGAGACGCGGCGCAGTCACCTGGTGATCGCGCTGTCCCTGGCCAGCGCCGACTACCACTCCGAAGAGGAGTTCGAACTCGCGGTGAGCGTGGCAGGCTCGATCGGAATCCGCGCGATCCGCGACGCACGCGACGTGTCGGTTCTCGCCAGCGAGGAGACCCCCGAGTTCGCCCGGAGGGCCGTGACCGCTCCGAAGCGGCTCAGCTCGCTCAGCCGGGCACGGCTGCTCGACGATCTCGCGCGCATCGACCACAGCCCACTGGCGTCGGGGCTCGTGGCCCTCGCGCGGGGGAGCGCGGAATCCGTCTCCGGGGCGTCCGTCGCCATCCTCGTCTGCGGATCGGAGGGGACGGCGGCGCAGCTGCGCACCGCCTCGGCCGCCTTCCCTCCCGGAGTCGAGGTGCTCGCCATCGTCTGCAACCCGGGGATCGTTCCCAGCCTGCGCCGGGTCGGCGAGCTCCGTGTTCTCACGGTCGGGTATCTCGACGACGTGCAGAAGGCTCTCGCGAGGGCGGCCTCGTGAGACGGGCACGCGCCGTCGAATTGCGCTCCGCAGCGGCCGATACCGTGTTCTTCGTGGCGCTCATGGCCGTTGCTGCCTCGACCCTGTGGCCCATCTACCAGACGCCGCGGCTCATCGTTCTGGCCGCAGCGGCGTTCGTTCTCGGTGCGGCGGTGGCCTGGGCGGGGGCGCTCCTGCGCTGGCCTGGCTACGTCGTCTTCGGCGTATCCATCGCCGTGTTCCTGGTCTCCGGCGTGGCCCTGGCCGTTCCCGGCCGGGCCATCTTCGGTCTGCTGCCGAGCTTCGACGGCCTGCGTGACCTCGTGACGGGAACGGCACTCGGGTGGAAACAGCTCGTCACGGTCGACCTCCCTGTCTCGAGCTACCAGTCCCTCCTCTCGCCCGCGCTCGTGCTGCTCCTGGGCGGAACCGTGCTGGGGCTGTCGCTCGCCCTGCGAACGCGCCGCGGCGGTGTCGCGGTGCTCATTCCGATCGCCGTCGCCGTCACGGGCCTCGCGCTCGGTCCCGCGGTCTCCTGGTCGCCCTTCGCCCCGGCGGTCACGTTTCTCGTCGTGGCGATCACCTGGATGACCTGGCGGGCGCGGCGGGCTCGACGACGGGCGATCGCGTTGCTGGCAGGCCAGACAGAACCGGATGCCCGCTCGCCCGAGCCTGTGTCCGATCGACGGGGATCGGTGCGCCCTGTGATCGCGGCGGTTGTCGTGCTCTCCGTGGCCGTCGCTGCCGGAGTGTCCGGCGCCGGAGCGCTCGCGCCTCAGGGGGCTCGCAGCGTCGTGCGGACCGCGGTCGAGCGGCCCTTCGATCCCCGTGACTACGCCAGCCCGCTCAGCGGATTCCGTTCCTATTGGAGCTCAGACGCGGTGGGCGAGTCGCTCTTCGACGTGGAGGGGCTCCCCGCCGGTGCGCGCATCCGACTCGCGGCCCTCGACACGTACAACGGCGTGGTCTACAGCGTCGGCGACGCAGTGAACGACAGCGCATCCGGCTTCTTCGCCCGGGTGCCGTCGACGATCGACAGAACGGGCGAGGCGGGGATGCCCGTCTCGGCTCGGGTCGTCGTGTCCGGGTACCGGGGGGTATGGCTTCCGACGACGGGCGACGTGGAACGGGTGTCGTTCGACGGGGCTCGCGCGTCGCAACTGACCGATGCGTTCTACTACAACCGCACGTCGAACACGGCGGCTGTGCTGGGCGGAGTCCGCGAGGGCGACAGCTACACCGTCGACGCGATCGTTCCCTCGGTTCCCGACGACGACGAGCTGCGAGCGGCTCAGCCGGGCGACGCATCCGTGCCGCAGCCGACGAATGTGCCCGACGCGGTCGCGACCGCGGTCGCCGCCGACACGCAGGGACTCGACGCTCCCGGCGAGAAGCTGGCGGCCGTCGTCGAGGCGATCAAAGCATCCGGGTACATCAGCCACGGAGCAGACGACGGCAGGCCGTACAGTCGCTCCGGCCACGGCGCCGATCGCATCGCCGAGCTCTTGACCGCGCCCTTGATGCTGGGTGACGCCGAGCAGTACGCCGCCACTGTCGCGCTGATGGCGCACGAGATCGGTTTTCCGTCTCGGGTCGTTCTGGGCTTCGCGCCCCAGGCCGGCAGCACCACGGTGACGGGGTCGGATGTGTCGGCCTGGGTCGAGGTGGATCTCGCCGGCTACGGATGGGTCGCGATCGATCCGACGCCCGAGGACCGGCCGATACCCGAGAAACTTCCGGACACGAAGCAGCAGGTCTCGAGGCCGCAGGTGGTCATCCCGCCGCCCCCTGCCGCCGACGACACTCCCGTCGAGCCCAACAGGCCGGACGCCGACGAGAAGAAGGCCGACGACCCCGATGCGTTCTGGCCTGTGCTGCTCGGCATCGTGCGCGTCGTCGGTGTCGTCGCGCTGGCTCTGCTGGTCGTATGCGCGCCGGCGATTCTGATAGCCGGAACCAAAGCGGTGCGGCGGAGACGGCGGAGACGGCAGCCGGATGCCGCATCCCGCATCGCCGGGGGATGGCAGGAGCTCGTCGATGCCGGTCTCGATTACGGGTACGACGTGCCGGCGTCGGCGACCCGGCTCGAGGCTTCGCGCGTGGTCGACGGGGTCGACCTGGAGACGCTCGCGAGGCGGGCCGACGCGGCCGTGTTCGCGGATGAACAGCTCGACGCGCGCGAGGCAGACCAGTACTGGTCCGACCTGGTCACCCTCAGGGCCGCGTGGGCACGGGAGTTCACGCTGTGGCAACGCATCCGGGCAACCGTACGCCTCCGGTCGCTGTCGACGCCGTCGCGACCAGCCGTTCGAGCGGGAGGTCGGCGTGGGTGACCCGGTACTGCCTCCGTTCCCGCATAGCGCCGGCGCCGGACTCTGGAATGCCCGGTCACCCCGGATCCCCTACGTCGAACCGTGGCCGGTCGATGCGCGGGACGAACCGGCGCCAGCTCCGCATCCGGCGTCGTTCGTTCTGGAGTTCAGCTCCGGACAGCTCGTCACGATCGCGGGTACGGGAGTCATCGGACGGGCTCCGCGCGACGGGGGAGCCCACGGCGCGCTTCAGCTGGTGAGCATCGACGACCCGGCGCGTTCGGTCTCCAAGGTGCACGCCCGTTTCGAGATCGACGCCCTCGGCCTGTGGATCGAGGACCTCGACTCCGGCAACGGCACGGTGATCGTGCAGCCCGGCGGGTCGCCTGTCGCCCTCCGGCCCGGTGAGCGGAATCGGGCGGAGGTCGGAGCCGTCGTACGCCTCGGGCGTCAGTCCTTCACCGTGCGCTGACACGGGCTCGCTGCACGTTCGTTCGCGCAGAAGCCACGCGCCGCGCCTCCTGGCGAACCGGCATGCCGGGAGGCAGGATGGCCTTATGAGCACCGACAACGATCCCGACCGCGACCAGCTTTCCCCGGACGGCCCCGAGCGCCGGCGAGAGCCTCAGGCCGAGCCGCCGACCGAATCCGCCCGGGAGTTCGTCGTGGCCGAACCCTCGAGCGTCGAGCCGGGCACCCTCGAGCCCGTGGTCGTCCGCCCCGGCGGCGAGCGCGAGCAGGGTGCGCCCGAGTCGACGGGCTGGACGAGCCCCGCCGAGAATCGTGAGGCGGAAGAAGCCAACCCCTACGTCGTCCGCACCACTGTTCCGCCGATGAACCCTCACACCACGGGCGCGCCGCTCGCCCAGCAGAACGAGACTGCAGCTCCGACCGCTCCGCCAGCTCCGGCCTCGGGCATCCCGGGTGGAGAGATCTACTCGCAGGCACCGACGCCGGTCTACGTGGCCCGCCCCGAGCAGCCCGCCCGCCGTGGCAACCGGCTCTTCGGCACCGTCATCGCGCTGTTGGGAACGGTGGCCTTCGCTGTCGTGTACGCGGCCGTGGCGTCGCTGTTCTTCGCCTTCAACCCCGCGGTCGAGAACGCGGTGTCGACGCTGACGCGATTCCTCGTCAACTTCGCCTTCATCGTTCCGGTGCTCTTCTTCGCCATCGCGTTCATCCTCCTCGTGCTGATCCTCAACCGGGCAGGCTGGTGGGCCTACATCATCGGCGGCTTCGTCGTGGCCGCCGTCGTCTATGCGGGCTCCATCGTCGGCGCCTACCTCGCCGTGCAGGGCTGGACGATGAGCCAGGAAGCCCTCGGTGAGTTCCTGCGCTCGCTTCTGATGGACCCGCTGCCGATCGTCGCGGCGATCGTCGCGCGAGAGGTCTCCGTGTGGACGGGGGCCTGGGTCTCCTCCAGGGGCCGCAAGGTCAAGGAGCGCAATCAGGCCGCACGTGAGGATTACGACAAGACGATGGCTGAGGCGCCCGCCACGGCGCCTCAGGGTTCACCAGCCTGGTAGACGCTGTGCCGAGTCGAGGTCTCCGCTACGGACGGTCGGTCTTCGCGACCGCGCTCTACGTCGCCCTCGTCGTCGCGGGCTGGGGATTCGTCAGCCTTCTGGGCGAGACAGATGTCGTGGTCGATCCCGAGGTGGGACCGATCGTGGTGCCGGTGTCCGTTGCGGTCAGTGCCATCGCCGTCATGATCGCCCTGGCCTCGCCGAGCTGGTCGACGGTGAGCGGGAGGGGTCTGGGCGCTGTGCTCGGATCAGCCGCCGTTCTCGCGCTGGGGGCGGTCGCCGTACAACTCGCTGCCCTGGGAATCCTCCAGTTCGTGGCGACAGGCCGCATGACGGCCCTCCTCTTGGTCATCGCGGCCCAGGCCCCCACGGCGTACACGATCGTGGTGATCGGGGCCGCGTTCGTGTCGGCCGTCGGTCTGGCGATTCTCGGCGCCGGGCAGGGCAGGGCGTCCTGGCCCTGGGAGAAAGAGGGCGAGTGATCGGGCCGGCCGCAACCGGGTAGGCGGCCTGCCCCACGGCGATCTCTGCTTGGATGGGAATCCGGGATTCGAAGCGAGGAGCCGCCGATGTCTGACAACAGCCTTCCCCCTGTGCCGCAGGGCGGATCGTCCGTACCCCCGGTGCCGCCCGTTCCCCCGGTGCCGCCCGTACCCCCGGTGCCGCCCGTTCCCCCCGCGTCGTCCGCTCCCGTTCCACCGGTTCCCCCGGTGCCATCCGCCGCGTCGGCGCAGGGATATCCGGGCGGGCCGCAGTTCCAGCAGCCCCAGTTTCAGCAGCCCCAGCAACCGCAGTTTCAGCCCCAGCCCCAGCCGCGAGCACCCAGATCGCGCAAGGGTCTGATCATCGGCCTCTCCATCGGCGCCGCCGTCGTCATTCTCGGCGGCGTCGGCCTCGCCGTGGCCGGCTCCTCCATCTCGTCGAGCGTTGCACCGGACACTCAGGTGAAGGCGTTCCTGCAGGATCTGGTCGACGGCCGAGCGGAGTCGGCACTCGAGGCGATGGGGGAGAAGCCATCGGGTCTGCTCACCGACGAGGCCTACAACGCGTCGACCAACCACATCACCGACTTCAGCGTGGGCAAGCCCAAGACGATCGGGGATACCGCCACGGTCGCGGCCAAGATCACCCAGGGCGGAACGAGCTACACGCAGGAGTTCGAACTGGCGAAGGCCGGAAAGACGTTCGTCGTCTTCGACACATGGCAGCTGCAGCCCCTGCCGCTCGGCGTGGTGGACGTGCAGGTCCAGGGTCCGTCTGGTCTTGCCGTGCAGGTCGACGACAACGCCCTTGACGACGACGCCGACGAGTCGAGCCTTCGGGCCTTTCCCGGCGACTACGAGGTCTCGGTCGTCGATGACAGCGATCTGTTCGATGCCGCGCCAGCAACGGCCAACGTCGTCGGCCTCTCCGAGGATGCGGCGGGAAGCGTCGCGACGGCGGCGGTCACCACGACGCTCACCGGGGCCGGAACCTCCGCCGCCCAGGCCGCTGTCGACGCTTACGTCGACGGATGCGTGGCGCAACAGAGTCTCGCGCCCACCGGCTGTGGGTTCGAGGCGCGAGCGCAGGACGGAGTCAGCTATTCGAATATCCGCTGGACTCTCACGGTGAGGCCCACCTACTCCATCGGCGACTGGGTCGGCAGCGGCTGGGTCGTCTCGACCGCGACGGCAGGAACGCTCGACGTGCTCGCGGACTCCGTCGACAGCGCCGGTCGCTCCGGCCCGTCGGGCACGAGCCTGCCGAATTACCGGCCCGCCGGCACCGTCTCTGTCGCCGACGGAGCGATCACGTTCTCCTCGTCGGTGCTCCCGTTCTAGCGGTCTGGCTCGCTTGACCGAAGCCCCGGTTCGGGCTAATATTGCCGGGTGTGTGCATTCTTGCACGCCCACTTTTCAACTCGGATTCGTCCGGGACGAGATTCTTGCGACAGACCAGTCTGATGCAAGACAAGGGCAGCCCCTCTCTGGGGCAGGCCCCCACGGCATACCCACCATCACAATCTCTGCAGACGCTCGCGTGTGCAGTCGGCGGGTCCACAAGAACATCGGTCGAATCCCGCACGCGGGCGCCGCCGATTGCTACGCGAAAGCAAGCTGTCACCGTGCAGTAGAAAATAGGAGAAGTAGTGCCAACCATTCAGCAGTTGGTCCGCAAGGGCCGAACTCCGAAGGTCACCAAGACCAAGACGCCGGCCCTGAAGGCCAACCCGCAGCAGCGCGGCGTCTGCACCCGCGTCTACACGACCACGCCCAAGAAGCCCAACTCGGCTCTTCGCAAGGTCGCCCGCGTCAAGCTGTCCAACGGCACCGAGGTCACCGCGTACATTCCCGGTGAGGGCCACAACCTGCAGGAGCACTCGATGGTGCTCGTGCGTGGCGGTCGTGTGAAGGACCTGCCCGGTGTGCGTTACAAGATCGTCCGTGGCGCACTGGACACCCAGGCCGTCAAGGGCCGCAAGCAGGCTCGCAGCCGTTACGGCGCGAAGATGGAGAAGAAGTAATGCCTCGTAAGGGACCAGCACCCAAGCGCCCCGTCGTCGCAGACCCCGTCTACGGCGCACCGATCGTCAGCCAGCTCGTCAACAAGATCCTTCTTGATGGCAAGAAGGGCCTCGCCGAGCGCATCGTCTACGACGCACTCGAGGGCGTCGCGGCCAAGAACGGCGCAGACGCCGTCGTCACCCTGAAGAAGGCGCTCGACAACGTGCGCCCCACTCTCGAGGTCAAGTCGCGCCGCGTCGGCGGATCGACCTACCAGGTTCCGGTCGAAGTCAAGCCTCACCGTGCCAACACTCTCGCACTCCGCTGGCTCACGAGCTACGCGAAGAGTCGTCGCGAGAAGACGATGACCGAGCGTCTCACCAACGAGATCCTCGACGCGTCGAACGGCCTGGGTGCCGCGGTCAAGCGCCGCGAAGACACCCACAAGATGGCCGAGTCGAACAAGGCATTCGCTCACTACCGCTGGTAATCGCGTGTGCTGGTCGAGAGGCCGGTTCGCCCCGCGAACCGGCCCCTCGATCGGTGCCGCCATCGTTCGACAAACCCCTTAGTAAACAACCGGAGGCAATCTGTGGCACAGGACGTGCTCACCGACCTGAACAAGGTCCGCAACATCGGCATCATGGCTCACATCGATGCCGGCAAGACCACCACCACCGAGCGCATCCTGTTCTACACGGGTGTCAACCACAAGATCGGTGAGACCCACGACGGCGCATCGACGACGGACTGGATGGAGCAGGAGCAGGAGCGTGGCATCACGATCACCTCTGCTGCCGTCACCTGCTTCTGGGACAAGAACCAGATCAACATCATCGACACCCCGGGTCACGTCGACTTCACGGTCGAGGTGGAGCGTTCGCTCCGCGTCCTCGACGGTGCCGTCGCTGTCTTCGACGGTAAAGAGGGCGTCGAGCCCCAGTCGGAGACCGTCTGGCGCCAGGCCGACAAGTACGAAGTCCCCCGCATCTGCTTCATCAACAAGATGGACAAGCTCGGAGCCGACTTCTACTTCACGGTCGACACCATCATCAACAAGCTCGGAGCGAAGCCGCTGGTCATCCAGCTGCCCATCGGAGCCGAGAACGGATTCGTGGGTGTCGTCGACCTCGTCGAGATGCGCGCGCTCGTCTGGCCTTCCGACTCCAAGGGTGACGTCACCATGGGAGCCAAGTACGAAGTCCAGGAGATCCCGGACGACCTCAAGGAGAAGGCTGACGAGTACCGCCAGCTGCTCCTCGAGACCGTCGCCGAGACCGACGACGCTCTGCTCGAGAAGTTCTTTGCCGGCGAAGAGCTGACGGTCGCCGAGATCAAGGCTGGAATCCGCAAGCTGACGGTCGCCAGCGAGATCTACCCGGTTCTCTGTGGCTCCGCCTTCAAGAACCGTGGCGTTCAGCCGATGCTCGATGCGGTCGTCGACTACCTGCCCAGCCCGCTCGACGTTCCCGCCACCGTGGGAACGGACCCCCGCGACGAGGAGGTGAAGGTCGAGCGTCACCCCGACGCCTCGGAGCCTTTCGCCGCCCTCGCGTTCAAGGTCGCCGTTCACCCCTTCTTCGGTCGTCTGACGTTCATCCGCGTCTACTCGGGTCGTCTCGACTCCGGTGGACAGGTCACGAACTCGACCAAGAGCAAGAAGGAGCGCATCGGCAAGATCTTCCAGATGCACGCCAACAAGGAGATCCCCGTCGACAGCGTGACCGCAGGTCACATCTACGCTGTCATCGGCCTGAAGGGCACGACAACGGGAGACACGCTCAGCGATTCGAACGACCAGGTCGTTCTCGAGTCGATGACGTTCCCGGAGCCGGTCATCGAGGTCGCGATCGAGCCGAAGACGAAGGCCGACCAGGAGAAGCTGGGTGTCGCCATCCAGAAGCTCGCTGAGGAAGACCCGACGTTCCGCACCGAGCAGAACCAGGACACGGGCCAGACGGTCATCAAGGGTATGGGTGAGCTTCACCTCGACATCCTGGTCGACCGCATGCGTCGCGAGTTCAACGTCGAGGCCAACGTGGGCAAGCCGCAGGTCGCGTACCGCGAGACGATCCGTCGCGTGGTTCCGAAGCACGACTACACCCACAAGAAGCAGACCGGTGGTTCGGGTCAGTTCGCCAAGGTGCAGATCTCGATCGAGCCCATGGAGGTGACCGCGGAGAAGATCTACGAGTTCGAGAACAAGGTCACCGGTGGTCGCGTTCCGCGCGAGTACATCCCCTCGGTCGACGCGGGAATCCAGGATGCCCTCCAGGTCGGCGTTCTCGCCGGCTACCCCATGGTGGGTGTCCGGGCTGCCCTGCTCGATGGTCAGTTCCACGACGTCGACTCCTCGGAGATGGCGTTCAAGATCGCTGGTTCCATGGCGTTCAAGGAAGCCGCCCGCAAGGCGGACCCGGTCATCCTTGAGCCGTTGATGGCCGTCGAGGTGCGCACCCCTGAGGAATACATGGGTGACGTCATCGGCGATATCAACTCGCGCCGTGGCCAGATCCAGTCCATGGAGGACGCGACCGGTATCAAGGTCATCCGTGCCCATGTTCCGCTTTCGGAGATGTTCGGCTACATCGGTGACCTGAGGTCGAAGACCTCGGGCCGAGCGGTGTACTCGATGACTTTCGACAGCTACGCCGAGGTCCCCAAGGCTGTCGCCGAAGAGATCATCAACAAAAACAAGGGCGAATAGTCCTGTATCGTGTTCCGGTGCTCAATATTGTTGCGAGCACCGGAGCGCGTAACATCAATACACAAACACCCCCGCTCTTCACCCGGTAGCTTTTTGTCCGGATGCGGAGCAAGAGAGTCCTGAGGAGGACCCAGTGGCCAAGGCCAAGTTCGAGCGGACCAAGCCGCACGTAAACATCGGAACGATCGGTCACGTCGACCACGGAAAGACCACGCTGACTGCAGCGATCTCCAAGGTCCTTGCCGACAAGTTCCCGTCCAAGACCAACGTTCAGCGCGACTTCGCGTCGATCGACTCCGCTCCCGAGGAGCGCCAGCGCGGTATCACGATCAACATCTCGCACGTCGAGTACGAGACCGAGAAGCGCCACTACGCGCACGTCGACGCCCCGGGTCACGCTGACTACATCAAGAACATGATCACCGGTGCTGCTCAGATGGACGGCGCGATCCTCGTGGTCGCCGCTACCGACGGCCCGATGGCTCAGACCCGTGAGCACGTTCTGCTCGCCAAGCAGGTCGGCGTTCCCTACCTGCTGGTCGCACTCAACAAGTCCGACATGGTCGACGACGAGGAGATCCTGGAGCTCGTCGAGCTCGAGGTTCGCGAGCTGCTCTCCAGCCAGGACTTCGATGGCGACAACGCTCCCGTCGTTCGCGTCTCGGGCCTCAAGGCTCTCGAGGGCGACGAGAAGTGGGTCGACGCGATCCTCGAGCTCATGCAGGCCGTCGACGACTCCATCCCGGAGCCCGTCCGCGACAAGGACAAGCCCTTCCTGATGCCCGTTGAGGACGTCTTCACGATCACCGGTCGTGGAACGGTCGTCACCGGTCGCGCAGAGCGCGGAACCCTCGCCATCAACTCCGAGGTCGAGATCGTCGGCATCCGCCCGACCGTCAAGACCACGGTCACGGGTATCGAGATGTTCCACAAGCAGCTCGACGAGGCATGGGCCGGCGAGAACTGTGGACTGCTGCTCCGCGGCACGAAGCGCGAAGACGTCGAGCGCGGCCAGGTCATCGTCAAGCCGGGTTCGGTCACGCCGCACACCGGTTTCGATGGAACCGCCTACATCCTGTCCAAGGATGAGGGTGGCCGTCACAACCCGTTCTACACGAACTACCGCCCGCAGTTCTACTTCCGCACCACGGACGTGACCGGCGTCATCACCCTCCCCGAGGGCACCGAGATGGTCATGCCCGGCGACACGACTGACATCAGCGTCGAGCTGATCCAGCCCATCGCCATGGAAGAGGGCCTCGGCTTCGCGATCCGTGAGGGTGGCCGCACCGTCGGTGCCGGTACCGTCACGAAGATCACCAAGTAGTCGATTCTTCACCAGTAGTACACGAGCAGGGCCTCACCTTCGGGTGGGGCCCTGCTCCTGGTTAAAGCCGCACAATGAAGCATGACTTTCGTCAAGACCAACCTTCATGCGCCCGGGGCGTTCTTCGAGGCGGAGGCGGCCGGTCTGGCCTGGCTCGCAGAGCCCCATGAGCTCGGCGGGGCCAGGATCGTGCGCGTCGAGGCGGTGAGTCGACATTCGATCGAGCTCGAGCAACTCGTGTCGGGCCGCCCGACACCGGATGCCGCTGCCGACTTCGGCCGTGCGCTGGCGGTCACGCACAGAACGGGAGCCGACGCGTTCGGGTCGCCGCCGGCAGGCTGGAACGGCCCGAACTTCATCGGGTCGCGGCCGATGGAGTGCCGCCCCGACCCGTCGTGGGGAAGGTTCTACGCGCAACAGAGGGTCCGGCCGTATCTCGATATCGCACTCGCGGTGGGATCGATCGAAGGGCCGGACGCGGCGGACGCGATGTCCGTCTGCGAGCTGTTGGAGTCGGGTGCGGCCGATGACGGAGAACCCGCGCGGCGCATCCACGGCGATCTCTGGAACGGCAACGTGGTCTGGACGAACGACGGGGTGGTGCTCATCGATCCGGCCGCGCACGGCGGACACCGGGAGACCGACCTGGCCATGCTGGACCTCTTCGGTGTGGCTTATCTCGACGTCGTGCTCGAGTCATACGACGACGAGTTCGCCCTGGGCGGCGGATGGCGTGAACGGGTCGCGATGCATCAGCTTCATCCGCTCGCGGTGCACGCGGCCGGTCATGGGCCTTCATACGGTCGCGCTCTCGGAGAGGCGGCGCGGAAGACCCTCGACTTGTTCTGATGCGTGGGAGCAGAATGAGGGGACCGCCTCGCATACGAGGCCCGATCAAAGGAGAATCGTGGGACTCGAAGACATCACCAAGAAGGCGCAGGAATTCCTGGGCGACAGCAAGGTGCAAGAAGCACTGAAGAGCGAGAAAGCCGAAGATCTCAGCGACAAGCTGCTCGACGGCGTCGCCGGGGCCGTCAATAAGGTCACGGGGGAGAAGTTCGACGAGCAGGTCGAGGGCGCGCGGGCGGCAGCCGACAAGGCCGTCGGCACCGAGTAGGCGCCTCGTCTGTCAAGCCCCGGGGCCGGATGCGTGTGGCCGGCCCCGGGGGATTCACAATGGGGTGATGGTGAGGCTGAGGCGAAGCAACTCGGCGGGCGCGGGCCTGCACAGAGTTCGTGCTGGACGGGGATTCTCGTACCGCAACCACGACGGCACGGTCGTGGCGGACACGGAGTTGAGAGAGCGCATCGAGAAGCTCGCTATACCGCCCGCCTGGACCGACGTCTGGATCGCCCCCTACGCGAACGGCCACATCCAGGCCACGGGAATCGACGCCGCGGGTCGGCGTCAGTACATCTACCACCCGACGTGGCGCGAACAGAAAGACCGCATCAAATTCGACCGTGCCCTCGCCCTGGCCGAGTCGCTGCCTTCCGCTCGGCGGGCCGTCACCATCGACCTTCGGAGCGGCGAGCCCACGAAGGAGCGGGCGCTGGCCGCGGCTTTCCGCATGCTCGACACCGGATCATTACGCGTCGGCAGCGAGCGATACGCCGAGTCGAATGGCAGCCACGGGCTCTCGACTCTTCTGGGTGCGCACGCCCGAGTCAGCGGAGACACCGTGCATCTCGCCTTCCCCGCGAAAAGCGGGCAGGCCTGGGAGAGCGACATCACCGATAGCGATCTCGCAGCGGTCGTCAGGGCGCTGAAGCATCGGGGCCCGCGTGCGCGACTGCTGGCCTGGCGTGCGGGAGCCGGCAACTGGCATCCGATCGCTGCGGACGAGATCAACGACTACGTGAGACAGAAGACCGGAGGGAAGTTCACGGCAAAGGATTTCCGTACTCTTCACGGCACCGTCGCGGCCGCGATCAGCCTTGCCAAGCACGGACCGGAACAGCGCAGCACGGCGCGGACGAGGGCACTCGCTCAGGCGATGCGCGACGCGGCCGAGGTGCTCGGGAACACGCCCTCCATCGCGAAAAAGAGCTACGTCGACCCGAGGGTCGTCGATCACTATATCGAGGGAACGACGATCGACCCCCGCCGACTGGGGTCGGCGGAATCGGAACTGAGAGCACTCCTCTTCGAATGACCGTTTCGCCGCGTGTCTCCGGGGAACGGCGCGACACGCCCAACGCGACACGCCCGGGTTGCACGATGCCCCTCGGGTGTGGCAAACTCGTCTAGTTCAACATTTTCGTGTCGCCTCGTGTGCGCGGAATCACTGCCAGGCAGTGCACAGCTAGCCCACTGGGTCCCCGTGATCCGAGGTTGAGAGCTGGGCCGCGGGCAGCAGAACACACTTCAATCCTTTTTCTTCGGTGTTCAGGCGTGTCCTGCGCGCGGGGCGAGACGGGTTGAGTCCGAGAGGACATTGACAGAAGAACAGTGGTGCGACCGACTGCGGGCGTATCGAGCACGGGCTGCAAGGCCCGGGCAAGCAAGCGCGTCCAATGCTGCCCACAGGCGGTAAGACGCAAGACAAGAGAGTGAGTCACACATGGCGGGACAGAAGATCCGCATTCGACTTAAGTCGTACGACCACGAGGTCATCGACTCCTCGGCGCGCAAGATCGTCGACACGGTGACCCGCGCGGGTGCAACCGTCGTCGGTCCGGTGCCGCTGCCGACCGAGAAGAACGTGATCGCAGTGATCCGTTCGCCCCACAAGTACAAGGACAGCCGCGAGCACTTCGAAATGCGCACGCACAAGCGTCTGATCGACATCATCGATCCCACGCCCAAGGCCGTCGACTCGCTCATGCGTCTCGACCTGCCGGCTGACGTCAACATCGAGATCAAGCTCTAAGCGGGGGACTGAACACTATGTCTACGCCTACACAAGCAGCCGCCACCAAGACCAGCAAGGGTCTCCTCGGCAAGAAGCTCGGCATGACCCAGGTCTGGGACGAGAACAACCGTCTCATCCCCGTCACGGTCGTCGAGATCACGCCGAACGTGGTCACTCAGATCCGCACCGTCGAGCGCGACGGCTACGTGGCCGTTCAGATCGCCGCGGGCCAGATCGACCCCCGCAAGGTGAACAAGCCTGCCACGGGTCACTTCGACGCCGCCGGTGTCACGCCCCGTCGTCACATCACCGAGATCCGCACCGCCGACGCGGCTGACTACACGGTGGGCCAGGAGCTCACCGTCGACGCAGTCTTCGAAGCCGGCAAGAAGGTCGACGTCGTCGGCACTTCCAAGGGCAAGGGTTTCGCCGGTGTCATGAAGCGTCACAACTTCCGAGGCGACAACGCCTCGCACGGTGCGCACCGCAACCACCGCAAGCCCGGCTCCATCGGCGCATCCTCGACCCCGTCGCGTGTCTTCAAGGGCATGCGGATGGCTGGTCGCATGGGTGGAGAGCGCGTCACCGTGCTCAACCTCGCCGTGCACTCCATCGACGCCGAGAAGAACGTCATCCTCATCAAGGGTGCCGTTCCCGGAGCGCGTGGCCGTCTCGTTTTCGTTCGTACCGCAGTGAAGGGGGCCTAGTTCATGGCTACCGCAACTACCACGGTTGACGTCGTCGACGTCACGGGCAAGAAGGCCGGCACCGTCGACCTTCCCGCCGAGCTGTTCGACGTCCAGACCAATGTCCCGCTCATCCACCAGGTCGTCGTCGCTCAGCTCGCCGCCGCCCGCCAGGGAACTCACAAGACCAAGCGTCGTGGTGAGGTTTCCGGTGCCGGTCGCAAGCCGTTCAAGCAGAAGGGAACCGGTCGCGCTCGTCAGGGCTCGATCCGCGCTCCTCAGATGACCGGTGGTGGCATCGTCCACGGACCGACCCCGCGCAGCTACGACCAGCGCACCCCCAAGAAGATGATCGCCGCAGCTCTGCTCGGTTCGCTGTCCGACCGCGCACGCGGTGGACGCGTTCACGTCGTCGAGTCGCTTGCTCAGGGCGATGTGCCCTCGACCAAGGGTGTTCTCGAGCTGCTCAGCCAGGTCGCGACCTCAAAGCACGTTCTGATCGTGCTCGAGCGCGACGATGTTCTGAGCTTGAAGAGCGTTCGCAACCTCCCGACCGTGCACGTGCTGCCGGCCGACCAGCTGAACGCATACGACGTGCTCGTCTCCGACGACATCATCTTCACCAAGGCTTCGTTCGACGCGTTCGTCGCAGCCAAGTCGAAGAACACTGCTCAGGAAGAGGTCTAGACATGAGCAACGCTGCATTCAACAAGGATCCGCGCGACATCATCCTGTCGCCGGTCGTCTCCGAGAAGAGCTACGGCCTGATCGACGAGGGCAAGTACACGTTCATCGTCGACCCCCGTTCGAACAAGACCGAGATCAAGCTCGCTATCGAGAAGATCTTCAAGGTCGAGGTCGCGTCGATCAACACGCTCAACCGTGTCGGCAAGACCCGTCGCACCAAGTTCGGCATCGGCAAGCGCAAAGACACCAAGCGCGCCATCGTCACGCTCAAGTCCGGCACCATCGACATCTTCACCGCTGTCGGCTAGGGCCAGAGGGATATAGAAATGGCTATTCGCAAGTACAAGCCCACCACCCCGGGTCGTCGCGGTTCGTCCGTCGCCGACTTCGCGGAGATCACCCGGTCGACGCCCGAGAAGTCGCTGCTGCGTCCGCTCTCGAAGACCGGTGGACGTAACAACGCAGGTCGCATCACGACGCGTCACATCGGTGGTGGACACAAGCGCCAGTACCGTGTCATCGACTTCCGTCGCAACGACAAAGACGGCGTCAACGCCAAGGTCGCTCACATCGAGTACGACCCCAACCGCACGGCGCGCATCGCTCTGCTGCACTACCTCGACGGAACCAAGCGCTACATCCTGGCTCCGAACAAGCTGTCGCAGGGTGACATCGTCGAGTCGGGAGCGTCTGCCGACATCAAGCCCGGCAACAACCTGCCGCTCAAGAACATCCCCACCGGTACCGTCATCCACGCGATCGAGCTGAAGCCGGGCGGTGGCGCCAAGATGGCCCGCTCCGCCGGAGCCTCGGTTCGTCTCGTCGCAAAAGACGGTCCCTACGCGCAGCTTCGTCTTCCCAGCGGTGAGATCCGCAACGTCGACGCCCGTTGCCGTGCAACGATCGGCGAGGTCGGCAACGCCGAGCAGTCGAACATCAACTGGGGAAAGGCCGGCCGCATGCGCTGGAAGGGCGTTCGCCCGACCGTGCGTGGTGTCGCTATGAACCCGGTCGACCACCCGCACGGTGGTGGTGAGGGAAAGACCTCCGGTGGACGTCATCCTGTGAGCCCCTGGGGCCAGAAGGAAGGCCGCACCCGGCACATCAACAAGGAAAGCGACAAGCTCATCGTTCGTCGCCGTACCGTCGGCAAGAAGCGTAAGTAGGAGTTGTAGAAGATGCCACGCAGTCTCAAGAAGGGCCCCTTCGTTGACGACCACCTGTATCGCAAGGTTGTCACTCAGAACGAAGCCGGTTCCAAGAACGTCATCAAGACCTGGTCGCGCCGATCGATGATCATCCCCGCGTTCCTCGGCCACACGATCGCCGTCCACGACGGTCGTAAGCACATCCCGGTGTTCGTCACCGAAACCATGGTTGGGCACAAACTCGGCGAGTTTGCTCCCACCCGCACCTTCCGTGGTCACGTGAAGGACGACAAGAAGGGCCGTCGCCGCTAACGCGGTGGCGAAAGGAGGAGAGAAATGGTGGAGTCAATCGCACGTGTGCGACACATCCGCGTCACCCCCATGAAGGCTCGTCGCGTCGTCAACATGATCCGCGGCAAGCAGGCAGTCGAAGCTCTGGCGATCCTGAAGTTCGCCCCGCAGGGTGCGTCCGACCCGGTCTACAAGCTCGTCGCGTCCGCCATGGCGAACGCTCGGGTCAAGGCCGACGCGTCGAACAGCTACCTCGACGAGCAGGACCTGTTCGTCTCGGCTGCGTTCGTCGATGAGGGAACCACCCTCAAGCGTTTCCAGCCCCGTGCACAGGGTCGCGCGTTCCAGATTCTGAAGCGCACGAGCCACATCACGGTCGTGCTGAACACGCCCGACGAGGCAGCAGTGGCACCGTCCACGAAGAAGGCAGGTAAGAAGTAATGGGACAGAAAGTAAACCCGTACGGCTTCCGTCTCGGTATCACCACCGACCACGTGTCGCGTTGGTTCTCCGACTCGACGAAGCCGGGACAGCGCTACGCGGACTTCGTTGCAGAAGACGTCAAGATCCGCAGGCTGCTCAGCACCTCGCTCGACCGTGCCGGCGTCGCCCGCATCGAGATCGAGCGCACCCGTGACCGCGTTCGCGTCGACATTCACACCGCCCGTCCGGGCATCGTGATCGGTCGTCGTGGCGCCGAGGCCGAGCGCATCCGCACCGACCTCGAGAAGCTCACGGGCAAGCAGATCCAGCTTAACATCCTCGAGGTCAAGAACCCCGAGGCCGAAGCCCAGCTCGTGGCCCAGGGAATTGCGGAGCAGCTCACCGCTCGCGTCGCGTTCCGTCGTGCCATGCGCAAGGGAATGCAGGGCGCTCAGCGCACCGCGTCGGTCAAGGGTGTTCGTATCCAGGTCTCCGGCCGTCTCGGCGGCGCCGAGATGAGCCGTTCGGAGTTCTACCGCGAGGGTCGCGTGCCGCTGCACACCCTTCGCGCGAACATCGACTACGGCTTCTACGAGGCCAAGACCACCTTCGGCCGCATCGGCGTGAAGGTCTGGATCTACAAGGGTGACATCACCAACAAGGAGCTTGCCCGCGAGCAGGCCAACCAGAAGTCGACGCGCCCCGACCGTCGTGACGACCGCCGCGATGGCGACCGTCCCCGTCGTGGAGCTGCCGGCACGAATTCAGGCGCTGGCGCCTCCGCCCCCAAGGCAGAGGCTCCCGTTGCAGCAGGAGTTGAGGCATAACCATGTTGATTCCACGCAGAGTCAAGCACCGTAAGCAGCACCACCCCGGACGCAGTGGCCACGCCACCGGCGGCACGACGGTGAGCTTCGGCGAGTACGGCATCCAGGCCCTTACTCCTGCATATGTGACGAACCGCCAGATCGAGTCCGCTCGTATCGCCATGACGCGTCACATCAAGCGCGGCGGAAAGGTGTGGATCAACATCTACCCCGACCGCCCGCTCACCAAGAAGCCCGCCGAAACCCGCATGGGTTCCGGTAAGGGTTCACCCGAGTGGTGGATTGCGAACGTCAAGCCGGGTCGCGTGCTCTTCGAGCTCAGCGGCGTCAGCGACACGATCGCACGCGAAGCCCTCACCCGGGCCATCCACAAGCTGCCACTCAAGGCACGCATCATCAAGCGCGAGGAGGGCGACGCATAATGGCGATCGGTTCCAAGGAGCTCGCCCCTGTCGAGCTCGACACATTCGAAGACGCCCGCCTGGTCGAAGAGCTGCGGAAGGCGAAGGAAGAGCTGTTCAACCTTCGCTTCCAGTCGGCTACCGGCCAGCTCGAGAGCCACGGACGCCTGCGCGCCGTGAAGCGCGACATCTCGCGCATCTACACGATCATCCGTGAGCGTGAGCTGGGCATCCGTGCCACGCCCGCTCCGGTTGCCGTGGCTCCCAAGGCAGAAAAGAAAAGCAAGGCCAAGAAGGATGCGGCCGCTCCGGCGGACGCCCCGGCCGCTGAGGCTGAGGAGGCCAAGTAATGGCAAAGGTTAACGAGGCGGCTGCAACGCCGGCCGACGAGACCAAGGCAGTCGTTCGCGGCTACCGCAAGTCACGTCGTGGATACGTCACGAGCGACAAGATGGAGAAGACCATCGTCGTCGAGGTCGAAGACCGCGTGAAGCACCCCCTGTACGGCAAGGTCATCCGCCGCACGTCCAAGGTCAAGGTCCACGACGAGGCGAACTCCGCCGGCATCGGCGACCTCGTCCTCATCAGCGAGACCCGTCCCCTCAGCGCCACCAAGCGCTGGCGCCTGGTCGAGATCCTCGAGAAGGCCAAGTAGGCCTCGCGCTTACTTCGCCTAAGGAAGAGTAGAAAATGCTGCAGCAGGAATCCAGAGTCAAGGTCGCCGATAACACCGGCGCCAAGGAGCTCCTCACGATCCGCGTTCTCGGTGGCTCAGGCCGCCGGTACGCCGGTCTCGGTGACGTCATCGTCGCCACCGTCAAAGACGCGATCCCCGGCGGAAACGTCAAGAAGGGCGATGTGGTCAAGGCCGTCATCGTTCGCGTGAAGAAGCAGACCCGTCGTCCCGACGGTTCGTACATCAAGTTCGACGAGAACGCCGCAGTGATCTTGAAGACCGACGGTGACCCCCGTGGTACCCGTATCTTCGGCCCCGTCGGCCGCGAGCTTCGCGACAAGAAGTTCATGAAGATCATCTCGCTGGCACCGGAGGTTATCTAAGTCATGGCAAACATCAAGAAGGGTGACCTGGTTCAGGTCATCACGGGCGCGACCCAGGCCCGCGGCGGAGACCGCGGCAAGCAGGGTCGCGTTCTCGAGGTACTCGTCGAGAAGAACCGCGTCGTCGTCGAGGGCGTGAACTTCATCACGAAGCACGTCCGCGTCGGACAGACGCAGCGCGGCACGAAGACCGGCGGCATCGAGACCCACGAGGCCCCGATCCACGTGTCGAACGTCGCGATCGTCGATCCCGAGACCAAGAAGCCGACCCGCGTCGGTTTCCGCACCGAAGAGGTAACGAAGGACGGCGTCACCAAGACGGTCCGCATCCGTTACGCCAAGAAGTCAGGTAAGGACCTGTAATGACCGATACTGCAGTGGTGTCTGGCAAAATCCAGCCCCGTCTCAAGCAGAAGTACCGCTCCGAGATCTCGAAGCAGCTCCAGGAGGAGTTCGGCTTCACGAACGTGCACCAGGTGCCCGGGCTCGTGAAGATCGTGGTCAACACCGGTGTCGGCGAGGCCGCTCGCGACGGCAAGATCATCGATGGGGCCGTCAAGGACCTCACCGCGATCACCGGCCAGAAGCCGCAGGTCACGCTCGCCCGCAAGTCGATCGCTCAGTTCAAGCTGCGCGAGGGCCAGCCCATCGGTGCACACGTCACGCTTCGTGGCGACCGCGCCTGGGAGTTCCTCGACCGCCTGCTGTCGCTCGCGCTTCCCCGTATCCGCGACTTCCGTGGTCTCAGCGACAAGCAGTTCGACGGACGTGGCAACTACACGTTCGGTCTGACCGAGCAGTCGATGTTCCACGAGATCGACCAGGACAAGATCGACCGCGTTCGTGGCTTCGACATCACCGTCGTCACGACCGCCAAGAACGATGACGAGGGTCGCGCGCTGCTCAAGGCGCTCGGTTTCCCGTTCCGTAACGCGGACAACACCCGCGCATAGTCTCGTCCCGCGCGGTTTCCGACCGCGTGGGATAAGCTTTGTTGTTTGCCGTTTCGCCTGGGCCGTGTTTCACTGCCCAGGCGTAACGCATGCAGCGAAAAGCTCCGCAGGTTTTGCGGAGTTCACCACCAAAGGTCGGCACCTTCGTAAAGGGTGTCGAAACCAGGCGAAAGGCACCACACAATGACAATGACAGATCCGGTCGCAGACATGCTGACCAGACTGCGCAACGCGAACTCGGCATATCACGACACCGTGTCCATGCCGCACTCGAAGCTCAAGTCTCACATCGCAGACATCCTCAAAGCCGAAGGTTACATCTCGGCGTGGGACGTCAAAGACGCAGAGGTCGGCAAGACCCTGACGCTCTCCCTGAAGTTCGGACCGAACCGCGAACGCTCCATTGCGGGCATCAAGCGCGTGTCGAAGCCGGGCCTCCGGGTCTACGCGAAGTCGACGGAGATCCCCACGGTTCTCGGCGGCCTCGGCGTTGCAATCCTCTCGACTTCCTCCGGTCTGCTTACAGACCGCCAGGCTTCCAAGAAGGGCGTAGGTGGGGAAGTCCTCGCCTACGTTTGGTGATCACTGATGTCACGTATTGGACGACTTCCCATTGAGATCCCCACGGGGGTCGAAGTAAAGATCGACGGCCAGGCCGTCGCCGTCAAGGGACCGAAGGGTGAGCTCGCGCTCACCGTTGCAAGTCCCATCGAGGTCAAGATCGAGGATGGCCAGGTTCTGGTCACCCGTCCCGACGACGAGCGCGAGTCGCGTTCGCTGCACGGTCTTACCCGTACCCTGATCGCCAACCAGATCATCGGTGTCACCGAGGGCTACTCCAAGAGCCTCGAGGTCGTCGGAACCGGTTACCGCGTTGCAGCCAAGGGCGCTGGCGTCGAGTTCGCGCTCGGCTACTCGCACCCCATCACCGTCGAGCCGCCCGCGGGCATCAGCTTCTCGGTCGAAGGCGTCAACAAGCTCACGGTCACCGGAATCGACAAGCAGGCCGTCGGTGAGGTTGCCGCAAACATTCGTAAGTTGCGCAAGCCTGAGCCCTACAAGGGCAAGGGTGTGCGTTACGCCGGCGAGGTCGTTCGCCGCAAGGCCGGAAAGAGTGGTAAGTAACCATGGGTCTCGGAACTAGAGGAAAGAGCAAGTCTGCTGCGCGTTCGCGCCGGCACGACCGTCTCCGCAAGAAGGTCGAGGGCACTGCCCTCCGCCCCCGTCTCGTCGTGTCTCGATCGGCTCGTCACGTCTTCGTTCAGGTCGTCGATGACGCACTGGGTCACACCCTGGCGTCGGCATCGACCCTCGAGGTCGACATGCGTTCGTTCGATGGCGACAAGACCGCCAAGGCCCGCAAGGTCGGCGAGCTCGTCGCCGAGCGTGCCAAGTCAGCCGGCATCGAAGCAGTCGTCTTCGACCGCGGCGGAAACCGTTACGCAGGACGCGTTGCGGCTATCGCCGAGGGCGCTCGTGAAGGTGGGCTGAACCTGTGAGCACCGAAAACACTACTAAGGAGAACGCTGTGGCTGTTGAAGCCCCGGTAGAGACCGCCGCATCGACGGAGGCAAACCAGACCGAGCCCCGCGAGGCTCGTCGCGGAGGCCGTGAGCGCAACCCCAACCGCGGAGACCGCGGCAGCCGTGACGCCGATAAGAGCCAGTTCCTCGAGCGTGTCGTCACGATCAACCGTGTCTCGAAGGTCGTCAAGGGTGGTCGTCGCTTCAGCTTCACCGCTCTGGTCGTCGTCGGAGACGGCAACGGACTCGTCGGCGTCGGCTACGGCAAGGCACGCGAGGTTCCCACCGCCATCTCGAAGGGCGTCGAAGAAGCCAAGAAGAACTTCTTCCGCGTTCCCCGCGTCGGCAACACCATCCCGCACCCGGTTCAGGGAGAGGCCGCCGCAGGCGTCGTTCTCCTTCGTCCCGCGGCCGCCGGTACCGGTGTTATCGCAGGTGGTCCCGTTCGCGCCGTGCTCGAGTGCGCCGGCATCCACGACGTCCTCTCGAAGTCGCTCGGTTCGTCGAACACGATCAACATCGTGCACGCGACCGTCGAGGCTCTGAAGATGCTCGAGGAGCCCCGCGCCGTCGCAGCACGTCGTGGCCTTTCCTACGAAGACGTGGCTCCGGCCCGTCTGCTCCGCACCGAGGCAGCGCTTCGCGAGGCCGCGGCAACTGCGAAGGCAGGTGCATGATGGCCGCGCGCCTCAAGGTAACCCAGATCAAGTCCAAAGTCAGTGAGAAGCAGTACCAGCGCGATACCCTTCGCAGCCTGGGACTCAAGCGCATCGGCGATGTCACGATCCGCGAGGACAACTCGCAGAACCGTGGCTACGTCAACACCGTCGCTCACCTGGTGAAGGTTGAGGAGATTGACTAATGGCTGAAGAAGCTAAGAAGGAGACAGCCGCCAAGGCTGCTCCGAAGAAGGCCGCTGCCCCCAAGGCAGAGACCGCAGCGAAGGCCCCCAAGGCCGCGAAGTCCGAGGCCGCCCCCAAGGCGGAGAAGGCTGCTGCTCCGAAGAAGGCCGCAGCCCCCAAGGCTGAGAAGGCCGAGTCGGCTGCAGCCGCTCCCAAGGCGACGGCAAAGGCCGCACCGAAGGCTGAGAAGACCGAGGAAGCCGCTCCCCGCGAGCAGGTTCTCAAGGTCCATCACCTCCGCCCCGCGCCCGGCGCCAAGAAGGCGCGCACGCGCGTCGGCCGTGGTGAGGGATCGAAGGGTAAGACCGCCGGTCGTGGAACCAAGGGAACGAAGGCTCGTTACCAGGTGCGCGTCGGGTTCGAAGGTGGGCAGATGCCTCTGCACATGCGTACGCCGAAGCTGCGCGGGTTCAAGAACCCGTTCCGCGTCGAGTACCAGGTCGTCAACCTCGAGAAGCTCGCCGAGCTCTACCCGTCCGGCGGAGAGGTCACCATCAGCGACCTCGTCGCCAAGGGTGCCGTACGCAACAACGAGAAGGTCAAAGTTCTCGGACAGGGCGACATTACGGTTAAGCTGAACGTTGCAGTCGACAAGGTCTCCGGTTCAGCCGAACAGAAGATCGTTGCCGCCGGTGGCTCCGTAAAGTAACGCACCTTCCGGTGCGGTGAGTGATACCTCGCTCACGCGCTACGGTTTCGACGAGAGCCCCCGATAGACTCCCTGAGTCTGCCGGGGGCTTTCGCGCCATCACTTTCGCCAAATAGCAGGAGGCATTTTTTGTTTAGAGCCGTCGCGCGGATCTTCCGCACCCCGGATCTCCGCCGGAAGATCGGGTTCACGCTCGGCATCGTCGCGCTGTTCCGTCTGGGATCTTTCATCCCCGCTCCATTCGTGGACTTCGGAAACGTGCAGTTGTGCCTCGCTGCGAACCAAAACACCTCGGGCCTCTACGAGCTCGTCAACCTCTTCTCGGGTGGCGCACTCCTGCAATTGAGCATCTTCGCGCTGGGCATCATGCCGTACATCACGGCATCGATCATCACCCAGCTGCTCCGCGTGGTCATCCCGCACTTCGAGACACTCCACAAGGAGGGTCAGGCCGGACAGTCCAAGCTCACGCAGTACACGCGCTACCTGACCATCGCGCTGGCGGTGCTGCAGTCGACGACGCTGATCACCGTCGCGCGTTCCGGCGCTCTCTTCGGCACGACGACGGTGGCGGAGTGTACGCAACTCATCACCGACGACGCCTGGTACGCGATCATGCTGATGGTCATCACCATGACCGCCGGTACCGGCCTCATCATGTGGATGGGCGAGCTCATCACCGAGCGCGGCATCGGCAACGGCATGTCGCTGCTCATCTTCACGTCGATCGCCGCTCAGTTCCCCACGTCGCTGTGGAGCATCGCTCAGGCGAAGGGCTTCGAGACGTTCCTTCTCGTGATAGCCGTCGGTCTCGTGATCGTCGCGGCGGTCGTCTTCGTCGAGCAATCGCAGAGGCGCATCCCCGTGCAGTACGCCAAACGCATGGTCGGCAGGCGAACCTACGGCGGCAACAACACGTACATCCCGATCAAGGTCAACATGGCGGGTGTCGTGCCGGTCATCTTCGCTTCGTCGCTGTTGTACCTGCCGGCGCTTATCGCCCAGTTCAACCAGCCGGCGGCCGGCCAGTCGCCTGCTCCCTGGGTCACGTGGGTCACGAACTACCTCACCAAGGGCGATCACCCGCTCTACATGATCCTGTACTTCCTGCTCATCGTCGGATTCACCTACTTCTATGTTGCGATCACCTTCAACCCTGAAGAGGTCGCCGACAACATGAAGAAGTACGGCGGCTTCATCCCCGGCATCCGCGCCGGTCGTCCCACCGCCGAGTACCTCGACTATGTGCTGACCCGTGTCACCCTGCCCGGCTCGATCTACCTGGGTCTGATCGCCCTGATTCCCTTGGTGGCGCTCGCCCTGGTCGGCGCCACATCGAACTTCCCCTTCGGTGGAGCTTCGATCCTGATCGTGGTCGGCGTCGGACTCGAGACGGTCAAGCAGATCGACTCGCAGCTGCAGCAACGTCACTACGAAGGCCTGCTGCGATGACCTCGGTCGACACGCTCGCGGGAACCGTGCGGCTGTTGATCATCGGTCCTCCCGGGGCAGGCAAGGGCACTCAGGCGGCCAAGCTCGCGCAGATCTACGGTATTCCTGCGATCTCGACCGGCGACATCTTCCGAGCCAACATCAAAGAGGGCACCGAACTGGGCAAGAAGGTGCAGGCGTTGGTCGAGGCGGGCTCGTATGTTCCCGACTCGCTGACCAATGACCTGGTGCGAGACCGGCTTCTGCAGCCCGATGTCGAGGGCGGATTCCTGCTCGACGGCTACCCTCGTACGACGGAGCAGGTCGATGAGCTCGACCGCATCCTCGACAAAGCGCACGCACGGCTCGACGCGGTCGTTCAGCTCGTCGCCGATGTCGACGAGGTGGTGGAGCGTCTCCGCAAGCGCGCCCTCGTCGAAGGTCGTGCAGACGACACCGAAGAGGTCCTGCGACACCGCCAAGAGGTCTACGCCGACCAGACCGCTCCGTTGATCGATGTCTATGCGGGCCGCGGGCTCGTCGTCGCCGTCGATGCGTTGGGCGAGGTCGACGAGGTCACCGAGCGCATCGTCACGGCACTCGCCTCTCGATGAGTTTTCGCAAGAACATCTACAAGACGCCCGAAGAGCTTCGGCTCATGGTGCGTCCGGGCCTGGTCACGGCTTCGTCGCTCGATGCGGTCCGCGCGGCGATCCGTCCTGGCATCAGCACGCTCGAGCTCGACACGATCGCCGAGCGTGTGATCGTCGAGGCCGGGGGAGTGTCGAACTTCAAGCTCGTGCCGGGGTACCGTCACACGATCTGCGCGTCGGTCAACGACGATGTGGTCCACGGCATACCGGGCGATCGCATCCTGCAGCCGGGTGACATCGTGTCGATCGACAACGGTGCAGAGGTAGAGGGCTGGAACGGCGATTCTGCGTTCACCGTGGTGATCCCCGACGAGTCGCGGCCCGAACTCGTCGCCGAGCGCCAGCGCCTCTCCGATGTGACCGAGGGCTCGCTGTGGGCGGGTATCGCTCGTCTCAGCACGGCACGCCACCTGAACGAGGTCGGCGAGGCGATCGAGGAGTACATCGAGGCTCAGGGCACGTTCGGTATCGTCACGGATTACATCGGTCACGGCATCGGGCGCAGCATGCACGAGGCCCCTCCCGTCTTCAACTACCGTGTGCGAGCCAAGGGCCCGGATGTCAAGCCCGGCCTGGTCGTCGCCATCGAGCCGATGGTGACCCTCGGATCGATCGAGACCTATGTGCGAGATGACGACTGGACCGTGGCGACCGACGACGCCAGCGTGGCTGCGCACTGGGAGCACTCCGTCGCCGTGCACGCCGACGGCATCTGGGTGACGACGGCACACGATGGCGGCGCAGCAGGCCTGGCTCCGTTCGGAGTCACGCCCGTCCCCATCCCGTAGCTGCCGCTACTTGTCCATGATGTGCACGAGCTCGTCGATGAAGCTCGGGAAGTCGACGGCGCGCTTGATGATGCGCTGCACGTCCTCCCTGTCGGAGAAGACCTCGACGAACTGATCGAAGACCTCCTGGAACGAGGTCCGACCCGTGGCGGCGAAGGCGATGAACGCGATGACATTCACTCGGTTCTCGCCCCATGCCATCGCCGAGTCGTTGACGACGATGGCGATCGAGGTGCGGTTGGCCGTCATCGCCATGGCGTGGGGCACCGCGATGCTGTCGGTGAACGCGGTCGACGACATGAGTTCGCGTTCGATGGCCCCGTCGACGTAGGAGCGATCGATCACGCCGTGCTCCATCATGCGGCGGCCGAGCGTCTCGATCATCTCCACCTCGCCCGACACATGCAGTTCCCTGAAGAAGAGCGCCTCGTCGAAGTACAGCAGCAGGTCGTCTTTGATCTTGATGCGACGGGCATGGCGGCGCACGCGGCTGATGGCTCGGCGCACGTTCTCGACATCGCCGTCGGTCAAGAACGGCTGGATGACGACCTCGTTCTCGCGCGGAGTACGAGAGGCGATCGTGGAGAGCACGATATCGGCGTCGAGTTCCGCCCAATCGACATCGGTGCGGGTGATGACGATCGCGACGTCGAGCTCGTCGCCCAGCGCCCTCGTGACGCGCTCGGCCAACATCTCGTGCATGTCGTAGTAGTTGGGGCAGACCACCGCACAGCGCAGTCGGTCGCCCCGACGCTGCTTGCGTTCCAGGAAGGAACCGACGTGCAGCGCGATGAACGCGATCTCGTCGTCGTTGATGTGGATTCCCGCTCGACGCTGAAGCTGGCTCGCGATGAACACCGAGAGCTCGTAGGTCATCGGATAGGACGTCTTCATGGAGCGGGTCAAGGGATTCACCGAGTACGCGTTGTCGTTCGCCCGGGCGACGAGGTTGCGCACGTGCAGCGAGAGCCGCACCATGAACTCCTCATCGGCGAGGTCGATGAGGTACTCCTGGTGCACGAGCGCGACGATATCGCGCACCGTGGCGAGCACATCCGCGTCGACGTAGTTCTCGACCACCTGCTTCGTCGACTCGTCATGTCCGGGCGTCACGACCCTGGTGGTCAGGAGCACGGCGAGGTAGTCGAGATCGGGGGCACTGAGCGACACCGCGAAATGCTCTACGACGAGACCCGAGAGCGCCGAGGCGATCTCTGCTACGCGCGGGCCGGCCGCAACGAGTGGCAGGTCCGGCTGCTCGCGGTCCTGCCTCTCGAGAGCGATCATCAGGTGCAGAAGCACGTTGTTCACGCCGTATTCGTTGACGAAGTACCCGTGTGCGTCGAGCATCTCGATCAACTCGGTCTTGAAGCTGCCCAGGTCCTCGGACTCGAACTCGCGTTGCACTCGCTCGAGTTCGAGGAACCCCTGCGCGCTCTCCTCGCGGAACATGCGGCTGAGCAGCCGACGATGGTTCGCCTCCGAACCCACGATCGATACGAGATTGTCGCGCCTCACCAGTGACAGGTCATCTGCCTCGACGAGCAGCTTGACCTTGCGCAGGTCCTGCTCCAGAGTCGAGTCGCTGACGAAGAGACGAGCCGCCATGCTGCGGGCTTCGAGGCCCTCCGGCGCGTTGCCGAGAAGGCGCACGAGCTGGTAGATGCGATCGCGGGGCGTCTCGGGCTCGGCAGCCCGACCCTCTGCACGGAAGGCGCTCAGGGCGTCGCGGTCGACACGATACCCGAGCACGCCCGACTGGATCGTCTCGTGCGGGTGGGATGCGCTCTTCGCGGCCGTCACGTAACTGCGCACGCTTCGGCTCGTGACGCCGAGCTTGTCGGCCAGCTCCGCGGCGGTCACCCAGCCGTCGGCTTGGGACAGATAGTCCAAAAGCCGTTCGTACTTCTCATTCATGTGCTGGTCGCTCCCGACCTGAGTCAACCATCCCGGGCCCCTCCAGACTAATTGCCACGGGCTCGCTTCCTCCCCTGCGGAAACTTTTCTGCGGCGCAACCGGGCGCGAAGCCGCGACTTCTCCGAGAGTATTGAACGTAGATCGCAAGGAGGCGAGAGATGCACAGAGTTCTGGTTGTCTGCGGTGCCGGTGCATCGAGTACTTTTCTGGCCCATCGCATTCGGGCCGCCGCCCGCGGTCGTGACATCGATGTGACCGTGTCGGCATCCAGCACCATAGGGCTCTCGGAACGCCTCGATGACATCGACGTGCTGCTGGTGGGCCCCCACCTCGCGGCGCAGTTCGATGAACTCTCGATCCTCGCCGAAACGCAGGGCGCGGCAAGTGCCCTCCTGCCCGACACCGTCTTCGGCGCGGGCGGAGAAGACACGGCGCTCGACCTCGTGCTGAGCAGTCCTGCGCTTCGCACCCGCTCGTCGTGACCCACCACCGAACCACGAAATATCAAGGAGAAATCATGGCTGAACGCACTGTCACCATCGCCTCGACCCACGGGCTGCACGCGCGTCCGGCGTCGATCTTCACGCAGGCTGCGGCCAAGGCCGGAGTTCCCGTGCAGCTGACCAAGGGCGACAAGTCCGTGAACGCCGCCAGCATCCTCGGCGTGATCTCGCTCGGCATCGACCACAACGACGACGTTGTGCTGTCTGTCGAGGGCGACGACGCCGATGCGGTTCTCGACGAACTCGCCGCGCTGCTCACCACCGACCACGACGCCGCGTGAGCGCCATGACGTACCAGGGAGTCGGAATCGGCCGCGGCATGGCGATGGGAACGGTGCTGCAGATGCCGGCTCCGCTGCCCGAGCCGCAGGATGCGCCGTCGACGTTGAGCGTCGATGCCGAGAAGGAGCGCGCCGCGGTCGCGCTGGCCGCCACGGCCGCAGGCATCCGCGCTCGTGGAGAGCGTGCCGGCGGATCCGCCAAAGACGTGCTCGAGGCCCAGGCGTTCATGGCCGAGGACCCGACGCTCAGCGACGATGTCAAGGCCCGTATCGACTCGGGCAAGACCGCCGAGCGCGCGGTGTTCGAGGCCTTCGCGAGCTTCCGCGATCTGCTCGTGAGCATGGGCGGCTACATGGGCGAGCGCGCGACCGACCTCGACGACGTCTCTCAGCGCGTCGTCGCTCAGCTTCAAGGCGTCGAGGCGCCCGGCGTGCCGGACCCCGATCACCAGTTCGTTCTCGTCGCGCGCGACCTCGCTCCGGCCGATACCGCCCTTCTCAATCTCGACAAGGTGCTGGGTCTGATCACGAGCGACGGCGGCCCCACGTCGCACACGGCGATCCTCGCTCGTGAGAAGTCGATCGTCGCCGCGGTCGGTGTGGCAGGGGCTCTCGACATCGCCAACGGCACGACCGTCATCGTGGACGCGTCGACCGGAATCATCACGGTCGACCCGGACGAGGACGAGCGCTTCGCGGCAAAGATGGCCATTCAGGAGCGCGCCTCCCTGGCCAACGCGCCGGTGGGTCCCGGGCGCCTCGCCGACGACACCGAGATCCCTCTGCTGGCGAACCTCGGATCGGCGGGTGGAGCGGAAGAAGCCGTGGAGCTCGGCGCCGAGGGCGTCGGCCTGTTCCGCACCGAGTTCCTGTTCCTCGACTCGGCGCAGGCGCCGACCGTCGAGGAGCAGCAGTCTCAGTACTCCGCGCTCTTCGCCGCGTTCCCGGGCAAGAAGGTCGTGGTCCGCGCGCTGGACGCGGGAGCCGACAAGCCGCTCAGCTTCTTGAACGACGCTCCGGAAGAGAACCCGGCGCTCGGCCTTCGTGGTCTGCGAGCTCTGCGGGCGAATGAGCAGATCCTGCGCGACCAGCTCACCGCCATCCGCAATGCCGAAGCCGAGAACACCGCCGACGTCTGGGTGATGGCGCCGATGGTGTCGACCCTCGAGGAGACCCGGTACTTCACGAGCATCGCGCGAGAGATCGGTCTGCAGACGGCCGGTGTCATGATCGAGGTGCCCTCGTCTGCCCTGCTGGCCGATCGCATCCTCGTCGACGCCGACTTCGCGTCGATCGGAACCAACGACCTGACGCAATACACGCTGGCCGCCGACCGCCTCCTCGGGAGCGTCGCCTCGTTCCAGGACCCGTGGCACCCCGCTGTGCTGCGGCTCGTGGGCGAGGTCGGCAAGGCCGGAGCCGCGCTGGGCAAGCCCGTCGGGATCTGCGGTGAGGCCGCGGCCGACCCGCTCCTCGCGGTCGTCCTCGTCGGCCTCGGAGCCACGAGCCTCTCGATGTCGCCCGCCGCGCTCGCGGACGTGCGCGCCGAACTGCGTCTCTACACGATCGAGCAGGCGCAGCACTTCGCCGAACTCGCTCTCAAGGCGAACAGCGCGATGGAGGCCCGCGCCGCGGTGTTCGCCAGCGCGTCCTCCTGACGTAACACCCGCACCACACCCCACCTGATCACACTCCCTCAACACAGAAACAAGGAGAAACACTCATGACGACGACGTCAGCCCCCGCCGCTACCTCGGGAGGTGCCCGCGTCCGCGTTCAGCGGTTCGGCACATTCCTCTCGGGCATGATCATGCCCAACATTCCCGCTCTCATCGCGTGGGGCCTGCTGACGGCCCTCTTCATCGATGTCGGCTGGCTTCCGAACGAACAGCTCGCGACCATCGTCGGGCCGTTCATCCACTACCTCCTGCCGATCCTGATCGCCTACACGGGCGGCCACATGATCTACCAGGTTCGCGGTGGTGTCGTCGCCTCGATCGCGCTGATGGGTGTCATTGGCGGATCGGACTACCTGATCGCGCAGATCAACGCCGCCGCACTGGCTGAGAACCCGGATGCATCCGAGCTCGGACAGGTGCACATGTTCATCGGGGCGATGATCATGGCTCCGATCGCCGCGTACTCGATGAAGTGGCTCGACGGCCTGTGGGAAGGCAAGATCCGTCCCGGCTTCGAGATGCTGGTCAACATGTTCTCGGCCGGAATCTGGGGCTTCATCCTGCTGATCATCGGGTTCTACCCGGTGGCCTACGTCATCAACGGCATCATGTCGCTGCTGAGCGGCGCCGTCGGATGGCTCGTCGACACGAACCTGCTGCCGCTCACGAGCATCATCATCGAGCCGGCCAAGGTGTTCTTCCTGAACAACGCGATCAACCACGGGGTCCTGACCCCGCTCGGCATCGAACAGGCCGCCGGCGAGAGCCACAAGTCGATCCTGTTCCTGCTCGAGGCGAACCCCGGCCCCGGTGTCGGCCTGCTGCTCGCGTTCGTCGTCTTCGGAATCGGCGCGGCTCGCGCCTCCGCTCCCGGAGCCGCCATCATCCAGTTCTTCGGCGGCATCCACGAGATCTACTTCCCGTACGCCCTGATGAAGCCGACCCTGATCATCGCCCTCATCGCGGGTGGTATGACCGGCGTCACCACCAACATGCTGATGGACTCGGGACTCCGTGCTCCTGCGGCCCCGGGAAGCATCATCGCGATCTTCGCGCAGACCGCGTCGGACAGCTACCTCGGCGTCGCGCTGTCGGTCATCCTGTCGGCGGCGGTCACGTTCTTCGTCTCGATGATCATCCTCCGGGCGAGCCGCAAGAAGGACCTCGCAGCTGAGGCCGCAGGTGAGGACGCCCTGGGTGCAGCCCTCGCGGCGAACGCTGCGAACAAGGGCGGCGAGAGCCGCGTCGGATCCCTCCTGGGCTCGGACGCGAGCACCTCCGCGGCCACGGCCGGTGGAGTGGCGACTGCCGCGAAGCTGGAGAACATCGTGTTCGCCTGCGACGCGGGAATGGGATCGAGCGCCATGGGAGCCTCCGTTCTGCGGAACAAGCTCAAGAAGGCGGGCATCACCGACGTATCGGTCAAGAACCTCGCCATCGCGAACCTGACCGACGACGTCGACCTCGTGATCACGCAGAAGGAGCTCACCGACAGGGCCCGGCAGAAGACGCCGAACGCCCAGCACGTCTCGGTCGACAACTTCATGAACAGCCCGAAGTACGACGAGGTCGTGAACCAGGTCGCCGCCCAGCACCCGCAGGACCAGGCGTAGCCTGTTTCTTCACCCCGGGTCCTCGTCCGTCGGAGCCCAGCTCCGGCGGACGAGGACCCGGAACCACACAATCGAAGCGTTACGAAGCGAGCGAAGAGGACGTCATGAGCGACAAAGTACTGGATCCCGAATCAATCAGCGTCAACGGCACCGCCACCACGCAGGAGGAGGCGATCCGCGAAGCGGCATCCATTCTCGTTGCCGCCGGCGCCGTGACCGACGGCTACGTCGACTACATGCTCGAGCGCGAGAAGAGCGTCTCGACCTATATGGGCAACTTCCTGGCCATTCCCCACGGAACGAACGAGGGCAAGGACACGATCCTGAACTCAGGTCTCTCGTTCGTGCGCTACGCGACGCCGCTCGACTGGGAGGGCAACGAAGTGCGCTTCGTCGTCGGTATCGCCGGCAAGGACAACGGCCACCTCGACATCCTCTCGAAGATCGCCATCATCTTCTCCGACGACGACGAGGTTCAGAAGCTTCTGGATGCGCCTGACGGCCCCGCACTCTTCGCTCTGCTCTCCGAGGTCAACGAATGAAGGCGGTCCACTTCGGTGCCGGCAACATCGGCCGAGGATTCGTCGGACTCATCCTGCACAATGCCGGTTACGAGGTCGTCTTCGCCGATGTGAACGCCGAGCTCATCGACGCGCTCTCCGAGACGCCGAGTTATCGCGTGCACGAGGTGGGTGCGGCATCGAAGACCTGGACGGTCGACAACTACCGCGCACTCAACTCCGCGACGCACGAATCCGACGTCGTGTCCGAGATCGCGTCGGCCGACATCGTCACCACGGCCGTGGGCCCGAATATCCTGCGCTTCGTCGCCCCGCTGATCGCCCGTGCGATCAACGAGCGCGATGACGCCCTGAAGCCGCTGGCGGTGATGGCCTGCGAGAATGCCATCAACGCCACGGACCTGTTGAAGCAGGAGATCGTCGCGGGTCTCGACGACGAGGCTCTGACAGCACTCGATTCGCGGGCCGTTTTCGCCAACACGGCCGTCGATCGCATCGTTCCGGGACAGGCGGCCGACGCCGGTCTCGACGTCACCGTCGAGGACTTCTTCGAGTGGGCCATCGAGGCGACGCCGTTCGGCGACGACCTGCCCGAGATCCCCGAAGCCCACTTCGTGGACGACCTGGCGCCCTACATCGAGCGCAAGCTGTTCACCGTGAACACGGGCCACGCCACGACGGCGTACTTCGGGTTCCTCGAGGGCGCGTCCACTCTGGCCGACGCCATGCGCAGCCCGGAGGTATTCGCCCGGGTCGCCGCGGTGCTCGACGAGACCAAGACCCTGCTCATCGCCAAGTACGACTTCGATCCCGAGGCGCAGGAGGCGTATGTGCAGAAGAATCTCACACGCTTCGCGAACCCGTTCTTGCCGGACACCCCTGCCCGCGTCGGGCGGCAGCCCGTGCGCAAGCTCGGCCGGCACGAGCGCTTCATCGGCCCGGCGGCCGAGCTCGCCGAGCGCGGCCTCGTGCCGGAGGCCCTGCTGGGCGCGATCGGCGCCGCGCTACGCTTCGATCTGCCCGAAGACGCGCAGAGTGTGGAGCTGAAGGAGCTGCTCGCCACGTCGTCGGCCGAAGAGGCGACGTCACACCTGACCGGGCTCGACGCATCCCACCCCCTCTACGCCCACGTCGTGCGTGTCGTCGAGCGGGTGCAGAAGAGCTAGTCGCCTCAGTCGTCGCTCTCGAGGATCAGCTTGAGGTTGTCGAACATCTGCTCGATCGTGTTCTGGTTGATGCGGTCGAGCAGAGCGGCGTTCACCACCTTCTGCAACACGGTCGGCTCGATCTCGTAGAGGATCTCGGTGGTGATGCGCGTGGTGCCATCGCCGAGGTCCTCGAACGTGTAGTCCCACGTGGCGTTCACATCACCGGTGAGGCGCAGGGTGACCTTCTTGTCGACGTCGAACGCGATGCCCTCGGCCTTGCCTCGAAGATCAGCACCCGCCATGTTGAAGCGCCAGTCGAACGTCTGGTCGACGCCGGCCTTCTCGGGCGTGATGTTCGTGTTCTCGTTGAGATTCGGGATGAACGCCGGGCCGTTCTCTGCGCTCGCGGTGTACTCGAACACCTCGGAGACGGGCTTGCGGATGACGATGAGTGCTTTGGCGCTGGCCATTGCGGTTCCTTCCTTCGTTGCCGGTCAGCTTCGACCGAGGGAGTAGTTCTGAACAGTCTTGCGTAACACGTTGCGGAAGAGGGCGATCTTTTTGAGGCCGGTCTCGTTCGAGGCGCTTACGCGAACCGTGACCGCCTGGATGCGGGGCGCGACGGTGCGCACGATCAGAGTCGATCGCTCGCCCATCACGAAGGTGCGGTCGTCGACGACCAGACGTTTGACGCGCACCATCGTCGATGCCTTGATCACGGCCGCCAGCACCTGCTTGGTCGCGAGTCCGACCACCAGCCAGGGCCTCCAGATGCGGGCGACGACCAGCTGCGCGACGAGCAACAGCAGCACCGGCAGCGTTCCGATGCCGAGAAACGCCACGGCTACAATGGCCAAGGCTCCCAGCGCGTAGGCCTCCGCCCCGCGGAGGAGAACGGGTCGGCGCTTCGCCAGGGGGAGAATCACGAGGTGCGCCAGGATCGCCACAACGGCGCCGAACGCACATACGGAGACGATGACCATCGGCACAACACTATGAGGGGCGCGTGGATTTATCTACGCGAGCGTTTTCCTCTTGCCCTCGTCGCCCTGATGTCGGCCGCCTTCGCCGCGGCGGCCCTCGGCATGTTCGGCCGTTCAGCCGGCGCGTACGCCGACGACGTGTGGACGTCCGCGATCCTGCTCTTCGTGATGTACCTCGCGCTCCTGCTGCGCTATCGGGTGACCGACGAATGGAAGGACTTCGCGCACGACAGTGCCGTCTATCCCGACCGGCCAGTGCAGCGCGGCGTCATCTCGCCTCGCGCCCTCCTCGGCATCGGCATCGGCGCTTTCGTGGCCGAATTGCTCTGCGCGATGCTGCTCGGCGGTGCTGTCGGTTTTCTTCTCTATCTCGCGGTTCTCGCCTACTCGGCTCTCACCGTATTCGAGTTCTTCGCGGGCGCTTGGCTCGAGCGGCACTTCACCCTGTCGTTCCTCCTGCACGAGGCGATCTACCTGCCCGTGTTCGCCTGGGTCGCCGTCGTGCTCGGCGCGGCCGCAAACTGGCAGACGGTCGCCGGCATCCTCGCGTGCACCGCGCTGTTCGTCTCGGTCGAGCTTGCGCGTAAGTTCAGCCCGCGTTTCGACACCAGCGGGGCGGTGGTGCTCGACACGTATTCTGCCGTCTGGGGGAGGGGCCGTACGCTGGGGGCGATGGTCATGCTGGTTGTTCTGAGTGGAATCCTCGCGCTGGCAGCGGGTGCGGGTGTCGCCTCGCCCGTGGTCGCCGCCGTCTCCGCTGTCGCCCTGTTGGTGCGTCCTGGGTCGGATCGCTGGGTCACCGCCGTCGTCGCCATTCACCTCCCGCTCCAGGCGGCGGCGATGCTCTCGTGAGCGCGTCGACCATCGTGACAGACTCGGCCGCGGCGTCCGGCCCCTCGATCGGCAGCAAGGCCCTCGGCCTTGTCGAGCTCGACCGTCTCTACCCGGGTCTCGTGCCCCCGTTCATCGTGCTCCCTCTCGGCGACCTCGTCGGGAACTGGCCGGGATTGCGTGCCGCGGCGCACGCGCTCGTCGCCGAGTACTGCGCCGGTGGCGTCGACGACGCGACGTACGCCGAGCGATCGGCGCGACTCGTCGCATCCATCGCCCTCGTCGACGATGTCGTCGACGCAGGCCTCGCGTCGTGCGGAGGCTGGGGTTCGGTCAGCGTGCGCACCTCGGCGCTCGCGGAGGACGGGGCGGAACACTCGTTCGCGGGTCAGTACGAGACCTCGCTCGATGTGGCGGTGCAGCGGAATGCCATCGGCGATGCGATCGTCACGTCGGTCGCCAGCCTGTTCTCTGCGCGCGTTGCCGCCTACGCGCGGGCCCGGGGCATCGCATCTCTCGACATCGGCGGATCGATCGTCGTGCAGCAGATGTTCGTCGGGACGACCAGCGGAGTGCTCTTCAGCGAGAACGGCCGCGGCGAGCTCACGCTCGCCTGGACCCCGACCGCCCGCAACACCACCGTCGAGGGTGAGAACGCCCTCGAACTGCGCGCGTCCAAGGTCGCCGACTGGCCGTCCGGCCTTCCCGCACCCGTGCGGCTGCTCGACATCGCGATCGAGAGCGAGGCGCGCAACCGTCGACCGGTCGACATCGAGTGGGCCGCGCGCGGAAACCGACTCGCCCTGCTGCAGCTGCGCCCTCAGACCACGGTCGCGCTCGACTACGAGCTGGCGTGGGACTGCACGAACATCGCCGAGAACTATCCCGGCATCACGCTGCCGCTCACCTATTCGTTCATCCGAGGCCTCTACTCGCGCGTCTATCCCGCGTTCTTCCGCAAGCTCGGGGTGAACCAGAAGGTGTTGGATGCGAAGCAGCAGGTCTTCCGCAACACCCTCGGCTACCTCGGCGGGCACGTCTACTACCAGATCGACAACTGGTACGAGATGGTGCGACTGATTCCCGGGCCGAGCAGCAATCAGGCGTTCTTCTCCGCGATGCTGCAGCCTCAGCGCACTCCCGGCGACGCCCCGCGGCGTCGCCTGGGCCTGAGGGGTGCGATCACCATGGCCCCGCTCGTGGGCAGGCTCGGGTTCCTTCTCCTGCGGTCGAATTCGATGTCGCACGGATTCCGTCGCACCTTTCAGAAGCGTCTGAAGAGATTCGAGGCCGTCGACTGGAACACGCTGCAGGCCGACGCGATCCTCTCGACACTCGAGACGATGCGCAGTGAACTGCTCACCCTGTGGGCGACGCCCGTGTTCAACGACCTGCGCGTCATGATCTTCCACGGGCTGCTCAAGACCTACAGTTTCGGGCCGGAGCAGCACGCCGACTACCTCGGCTACCTGCACGGGCTCAGCGACAGGGCGTCGATCGCGCCCCTCACGGCGCTCGGCGTTCTCGGCAACCAGCTGCGCGAACGCCACGGCGACGCAGCGACGGCCGAGGGCATCCTGTCATCGCCCGACTGGACGGCGACGCGCGCGCTGGTCGACGACTATCTCGCGCGCTTCGGCGGGCGGGCGCCCGACGAGCTGCAGCTCGAGAACCCGCGCCTCGCCGACGACTACGGCTCGCTTCTCGCGCTGGCGCTCGGCACCGATCCCGCGGGGCGGCCGCCCGTGGATGCCTCGGCCCGGTCGATCAAGGGCCGGTTCGGCACGCGGTTCATCGGCCGCAATACCCGCCAGGCCATCGACTGGCGGGAACGGTTCCGGTTCAACAGGGCCCAGGTCTACGGTCTCGCACGCGCGGCGTATCTGGCGCTGGGGCAGCGGCTGGTCGACGCCGAGATGCTCGAGGCGGCCGACGATGTGTTCTGGCTCACCGAGCAGGAGCTCGACGAGGCCGTATTCGGCCACGCGTGGAACTCGGATCCCCGCGCGACGGTTGCCCGGCGCAGGGGGGAATTCGGGGCGTTCGAGCAGCGCTCGCTGGCGCGTCGGGTCGTGGGCTCTGGTCTCATCGCGCCTGCCGAGCTGCGCGACGACGAGCAGCGGTCGGCCTCGGGCATGGCAGCGGGCATGGGTGTGTCCCCCGGAATGCTCACCGCGGAAGTGATCGTCGTGCACGCGTTCGATCCGACCATCGACGTGCGCGGCAAGATCCTCGTGACGAGTCATATCGACCCGGGCTGGACACTTCTGTTCGTGCAGGCCGCCGGTGTCGTGACAGAGCGAGGCAACGCGCTGTCCCACGTCGCGATCATCGCCCGAGAACTGGGCATGCCCGCGGTCGTCGCTGCAATGGGCGCCGTCGACGCGCTGAGCACGGGGCAGGTCATCACGATCAACGGAACGACGGGGGACATCGATGCCGCGCTCTAGTTACTGGCTGAAAGCCATCGGGCCGGCGGGTGCCGTGTCTCTCGCCAGCCTCCTCGCGGCATGGGTGGCGATCGGCCTCGCCGTATCGGGCTCGCTCCGCGTGAGTGTTTTGTTCGCCCTGGGGGCATTCCTGCTCGACATGCTCGACGGCTTCGTCGCCCGCCGTCTCGGGGTCTCGAGCGAGTTCGGGCGACAGCTCGACAGCTTCATCGACGTCATCAACTACTCGCTCTACGCCGCCGTGCTCGTCGGCTTCCACATCATTCCGGGCGTGGCGGGCTGGGCTCTCGGCTTCGTGATCGTGGCCACCGGAATCCTGCGGCTCATCCGGTTCAACATCGAAGGATTCACCGACGACGAGCCCATCAAGTACTACCGGGGCATCGTGGTGTGCCATCTGTCGCTCTGCGCGATCGTCTTCCTCATTCTCACGGAGCTCTGGCCCGACGCCGGGTGGCTGCCGTGGGTGGCGGCGGCGGCGCTGATCGTGCTCTCGATCCTGCAGCTCTCGTTGATCCGCATCCGCAAGACCGGGCGGCAGATCTGGTGGGCGGCCCTCGTCGTGCCGTTGGCCGTCGGCTCGCTCCTGTGGTTGACGTAGCCACGTCGTTCGCGGCAGAGCGCCACGGTGCCCTCGCCGACGAGATCCGATCGATCGCCCGTGCGCATCCCGAGGTGTCGGAGCGGAGCGCCCGGCAGCTCCGTCGTGCGTTGCGCGGGCGACGCCTCGCCGTCGCGACGGATGACGGGCGCGTGGTGGGCTGGTTCCTCTCCGAGCCGGGCGCGGGGGGCGCGCACGAGCTCGGCTATCTCTTCGTCGAGAGCCGGTTGCGCAAGGGCGAGATCTTCGACCGGATGCTGGCGCAGCTTCTCGAGATCGACAGGCACGCCGTCGCCGTGACGTTCAGGCCCGGTTTCGCCGACTGGCTTCAGCGGTCATACGGGTTCGAGCGGGCGAGCATCGGGCGCGTGATCGCACTGTCGCACGGTACTTTTCTGCTTCGTCGACTCAGCCCCGTGCGACTCGCGGCTGTGGCTCGGCACACCAGCGAGGCCGCGCCCATCTATCTCACCTGGACGAGGCCCGGACTGTGAGCGGGCTGTCTGGCGCCCTGGTCTTCGGCGCGGCCACCGTGGGGCTCGCCGCGTCGTTCGTCGTGCTCGAGCGCCTCGTGCGAACCCGGAACGTTCCGACGGAGATCACTCGTCGCGTCGCCCACGTTCTCGCCTGTCTCTTCGCTCTCCTCGTGCACGTCGTCCTGCCGTTCTGGCTCTTCATCGTGTGCTCGGTCGTCTTCGCGGCGCTCATGTGGCTCTCGCGGCACTTCCATGTCTTCACCTCGATCCACAAGGTTCGTCGCAGGTCACTCGGTGACGTCTACCTGCCCCTGGGAATCGGGGTCGCCGCCCTCCTCGGCGGGAGCGACGCCGCGGTCTTCGTGGCGGCGGTGCTCATTCTGGGCCTGGCGGATGTCGCCGCCGGGCTGGTCGGCGACTACCTGCGCTCGAGTCGCAAGACGTGGTGGGGTTCCGGGGCCTTTCTCGGGGTGAGTGTCATCGCGCTCGCCCTCTGCGGGTTCGGCCTCGTTCCCGTGATCGTCGTCGCCCTCCTCGCCACGGCGACGGAGCGCTACTCGCCACTGGGCACCGACAACATCAGCATCCCGCTCGTCGCGGCGGCACTTCTCGCCGTTCTGTGACTCGCGCGGTGATCGAGGGTCGGCGCGGATCAGCGCGACTTGAGTCGCAGCCGGTGCATCGCGACGTCGGTGCCCGCGTGCACCGCGACACCGACCAATGCAGTGGCCGCGACGAGCAGGGGAGAGGAGCCCAGAGCGATGAGAAGCACCGACACCGCGACGATTCCATCGGCGAGGTCGGCCGCCCGCTGCACCGGTCGCCACCTCGACGTCGTCTCGGTGCTCGATGCGATGCCGACGCGTCTCTTGACGAAACTGTTCAGCAGTTCGCCGACGACATAGACAAGGCCGAGCAGGAATCCGATCGCGACGGATCGAGGCCCTCGCAAGACCGGCGCGACCCATTCGCCCAGGTCGGGATGGCCCAGGATTCCCGCAACGATCATCGCGCCACCGACGTAGATGACGACGCCGAGCCAGGTCTTCGTGGGGCCGAAGAGCGGGCGGCCGTCACGCCACATCGCGTCGGCATCGAGTGGAACGGCGAGCCGTCGCATCCACCCCTTCTTCAGCACGACGATGAGCATCACTCCGGGCACGAGGACGATGGCGAGCAGCGAGGCGAGTTGGGAGGCGAAGACGAGGGCGGGCATCCCCTGAATCGTACCGGGAGCGACTTGCCAGAAAGGCTCATATCACCTAAGCTCGATCTTTGGTGTTTGTACGCCCTTTTCGGCGTGCCGCGTTCGGGTCTTTCTCGGCGCGATCACCCATCCAAACGCACGACCAGCAATCAATAACTTTAGCGATAGTGAGTAATGGCCAAAAAAGACGGTGTCATCGAGATCGAAGGCGCAGTGGTCGAGGCTCTGCCCAACGCGATGTTTCGTGTTGAGCTGACCAACGGACACAAAGTACTCGCCCACATTTCGGGCAAGATGCGTCAGCACTACATCCGAATCCTCCCTGAGGACCGGGTGATCGTAGAGCTGAGCCCATACGACCTGACCCGCGGTCGGATCGTCTACCGCTACAAGTAACGCTCATTCGAGCGATGTTGATCGCTGGAAAGTAACGGCCCGGGGCATCCCCCGGGTACGAAGACAGCGAAAGCAAGGAATCACCATGAAGGTCAACCCCAGCGTCAAGCCGATGTGCGAGCACTGCCGGGTCATTCGTCGCAACGGCAACGTGATGGTCATCTGCAAGAGCAACCCGCGCCACAAGCAGCGCCAGGGCTAAGCAGCCAGCTCCACCCGTTTCACCCTCATAACACAACAGCAGAACCAGATCCGATCGGCCGAGAGGCTGATCGGGGACACCCGCGGTCGGAGGCCGCGGCACCGGTTCTGCTGCAGACCTCCACTCACCAACAGGAGCCACCACCATGGCACGTCTAGCAGGCGTAGACATTCCGCGCGACAAGCGCGTGGAAGTCGCACTCACCTACATCTACGGAGTCGGCCGCACCAGTGCGCTGAAGACTCTGGCCGACACCGACATCTCGGGCGACATCCGAGTCAAGGATCTCAGCGATGACCAGCTCATCGCGCTGCGCGACTACATCGAAGGCAACTTCAAGGTAGAAGGTGACCTTCGTCGCGAGGTCGCAGCAGACATCCGCCGCAAGGTCGAGATCGGAAGCTACCAGGGTGTCCGTCACCGTCGTGGCCTGCCCGTTCACGGACAGCGCACCAAGACCAACGCTCGCACCCGCAAGGGCCCGAAGCGCACCGTCGCCGGCAAGAAGAAGGCCCGATAGCGAGAGGCCCCAGAGCCTCACGCATCGCCATAAACGTTTTAGGAGAAAACAATGGCAGCACCAAAATCGGCCGCTCGTAAGCCGCGTCGTAAAGAGAAGAAGAACATCGCCGTGGGCCAGGCCCACATCAAGTCGACGTTCAACAACACCATCGTCACCATCACCGACCCCCAGGGTGCTGTGCTGAGCTGGGCTTCGTCGGGAACCGTCGGCTTCAAGGGATCGCGTAAGTCGACTCCCTTCGCCGCGCAGCTCTCCGCCGAGTCGGCCGCGCGCCAGGCTCAGGAGCACGGCGTCAAGAAGGTCGACGTCTTCGTCAAGGGACCGGGATCGGGTCGCGAGACCGCCATCCGCTCGCTGCAGGCCGCTGGCCTCGAGGTCGGATCGATCAACGACGTCACCCCGCAGGCGCACAACGGTTGCCGCCCGCCGAAGCGCCGTCGCGTCTAACTAAGCCAACCGCTGATCGGAGAACGAGGCTCGTGCCTCGTTCTCCGATCTCCGGGTTGTACGTGGTTTCATAACTCAATAACCAGCCGGGCCCGCCACCCGGTTGTCACTGCAAGGTGTCATATAGCGGACATCTGGCCGAAAGGAATCAATAGTGCTTATTGCACAGCGCCCCACGCTCACCGAAGAAAACATCTCCGAATTCCGCTCGCGGTTCGTCATCGAGCCCCTGGAACCCGGTTTCGGTTACACGCTCGGCAACTCGCTTCGTCGCACCCTGCTGTCGTCGATCCCCGGAGCCGCTGTCACCAGCATCCGTCTCGACGGCGTTCTGCACGAGTTCTCGACGATCCCCGGTGTGAAAGAAGACGTCACCGAGATCATCCTGAACATCAAGGGACTGGTCGTCTCGAGCGAGCACGACGAGCCGATCACCGCCTACCTGCGCAAGCACGCGTCGGGCCAGGTCACGGCTGCAGACATCTCGGCCCCGGCCGGTGTCGAGATCCACAACCCCGAGCTCGTCATCGCGACGCTCAACGAGAAGGCGAAGTTCGAGCTCGAGCTCATCATCGAGCGCGGTCGCGGCTACGTCTCCGCCACTCAGAACCGCAGCGAGTTCTCCGAAGCCGGCCAGATCCCGGTCGACTCGATCTACTCGCCCGTGCTCAAGGTGACCTACCGCGTCGAGGCGACTCGTGCCGGTGAGCGCACCGACTTCGACCGTCTGGTCGTCGACGTCGAGACGAAGAACGCCATCACGCCGCGCGACGCCATCGCATCGGCCGGCCGCACGCTGACCGAGCTCTTCGGCCTCGCCCGCGAGCTGAACACTGCCGCAGAGGGCATCGAGATCGGCCCCGCGCCGGTCGACGCCGTCCTCTCCAGCGAGCTCGCTGTTCCGATCGAAGACCTCGACCTGAGCGTGCGTTCGTACAACTGCCTCAAGCGTGAGGGAATCAACACGGTGAGCGAACTGGTCGCCCTGAGTGAGACCCAGCTCATGAACATCCGCAACTTCGGACAGAAGTCGGTGGATGAGGTCAAGGACAAGCTCGTTGAGCTTGGCCTGTCGCTGAAGGACACGGTTCCCGGTTTCGACGGAGCCCACTTCTACGGCGGCTACGACGACGAGAACATCTAGTCGCGCGCTGTACGTCGACACGAACCTACTTACCTGAACTGATTCTGGAGAAACACCATGCCTAAGCCCACCAAGGGACCCCGTCTCGGTGGCGGACCGGCGCACGAGCGCCTGCTGCTCGCCAACCTGGCTGCCGCCCTCTTCACCCACAAGAGCATCAAGACCACCGAGACCAAGGCCAAGCGCCTTCGTCCGGTCGCCGAGCGCCTGATCACGTTCGCCAAGCGCGGAGACCTGCACGCTCGTCGTCGCGTCCTCGGCGTCATCGGCGACAAGAGCGTCGTGCACGAGCTCTTCACCGAGATCGCTCCGCTCGTCGCCGAGCGCGAGGGTGGCTACACCCGCATCACGAAGCTCGGATTCCGCAAGGGCGACAACGCTTCGATGGTTCAGATCGAGCTCGTGCTCGAGCCCGTCGTGAAGACGCCGTCGAAGTCCAAGTCGAAGAAGGTTGCCGACGCTCCCGTCGCAGCCCCTGTCGAAGACGCACCGGTCGACGAGACCGAAACCGTCGAGCAGAGCGCACCGATCGAAGACGAGGTCGTCACCGACGCCGCCGCCGAGGTCGAGGCCGACGCCGCCGACAAGGCCGACGACACCAAGTAGTCAGCACCAGCTGAGAACGCCCCGCCATCCACTCGGATGACGGGGCGTTCTCGCGTTCTATGCTCGTAGACACGACCGACCGGAGAACCGTTATGACGCTCATCCCGAGTGCCGAAGAGCTCATTCGTGTTCGCCTGGGCATCTCCTACGACGGCACGGCATTCTCCGGTTGGGCGAAGCAGCCGACTCTGCGCACGGTGCAGGGTGTTCTCGAGGACGCTCTCGACACCATCTACCATCGCCACGGGCCCGCACCTTTGCTCGTGGTCGCCGGTCGAACGGATGCCGGGGTGCACGCCACGGGGCAGGTCGCCCACCTCGACCTGACGCCGGCCCAGGCCGGTCGGGTTGCGCCAGCGGCTCTGGCTCGTCGTATCAACGGCGTGCTCGGTTCGACATCGGATGTCGTGGTCACCTCGAGCGCGCCGGCCGACGAGCACTTCGACGCACGGTTCGCGGCGACGTGGCGTCGCTACGAGTACCGTCTCGCCGACGCGTCGACCGAGCGCAATCCGCTGGAGCGCACGTTCACCGCCGCGTACACGGGCTCCCTCGACGTGGATCTGATGCACGCTGCCGCGCAGAGCCTGCTCGGCCTGCGTGACTTCGCCTCGTTCTGCAAGCCGAGAGAGGGCGCGACGACGATCCGTTCCCTGCAGTCCTTCACCTGGCAGCGCGATGACGAGGGGGTACTGGTGTCGAGGCTGCAGGCCGACGCGTTCTGCCACAGCATGGTGCGGGCCCTGGTGGGGGCGTGTGTCGCAGTGGGGGAGCGGCGTTTCGACACGAGCGAGCTCGTCTCGCTGAGCGACGCCCTCGAGCGCACGAGTGCGTTCAAAGTCATGCCGGCGCGCGGCCTGATCCTGCGCGAAGTGGGCTACCCCGAGGCATCCGGTCTCGCAGACCGTGCCGTTCAGACTCGCGCCAGACGGGCGTGAACCGGGCCGAGGAGTCGCGGCGAGGGCACAAATAGGCTAGTGTCGATTCTTGGTGTCCACGCAGCTTCGTGTGGCGCCCGAACTTGAGCCCTCCACGGGCCGCGTTCCCGGGCTTCTTGCCCGTGGTCGACTTCAGTCGATTGAGGAACACGCCACCGGAGTGGGATTTCACGGACTCCTCATTTCGACAAAGAAAGCAGTAATACTGTGACGCGCACTTATTCCCCCAAGATCAGCGAGGTCACCCGTAACTGGGTCATCATCGACGCCGAAGACGTAGTCCTCGGCCGCCTCGCCAGCCACGCAGCGGTCATCCTCCGCGGCAAGAACAAGGCCACCTTCACCCCCCACATGGACATGGGTGACTTCGTCATCATCATCAACGCCGAGAAGGTCGCCCTCACGGGTAAGAAGCTCGCGCAGAAGTTGGCATACCGCCACTCGGGTTACCCGGGCGGACTGTCGTCGGTGACGTACGCCGAGCTCCTCGAGAAGAACCCGACTCGCGCAATCGAGAAGGCTGTTCGTGGAATGCTCCCGAAGAACTCGATCGGTCGCGCCCAGCTGACGAAGCTCAAGGTGTACACCGGCTCCGAGCACCCTCACGCTGCCCAGCAGCCGACGCCGTACACCCTCGACCAGGTCGCCCAGTAGCGACCGGCCCAGACACTTCTTCTAAGACAAGCTAAGGATTCGTAACCATCGTGGCGAAGATCGCAGACCAGATTGACGTTGCTCCCACCGAGGAGCAGCAGAGCTATTCCACCGAGACGCCCGCCGAGGCAGCCGCACAGGCCGCCCCGCGCCCCGCGCTCACCGTTTCGGGCGCGGCCGTCGGCCGCCGCAAGCAGGCCATCGCCCGCGTGCGCCTCGTTCCCGGTGCCGGCACCATCACGGTCAACAGCCGTGAGTTCGCCGACTTCTTCCCGAACAAGCTGCACCAGCAGCTGATCACCGACCCGTTCAAGGTGCTCGACCTCCTGGGCAGCTACGACGTCGTCGCGAAGATCTCCGGCGGTGGCCCCTCGGGCCAGGCCGGTGCTCTGCGCCTGGGCATCGCTCGTGCGCTGAACGAGATCGACGAAGAGAACAACCGCGCGACGCTGAAGAAGGCGGGCTTCCTCAGCCGCGATGCTCGCGTCAAGGAGCGCAAGAAGGCCGGTCTCAAGAAGGCCCGCAAGGCTCCTCAGTTCTCGAAGCGCTAATCGCAGTCGTCCGTCGACTGCTCTAAAAAGACAGCACCACAATGCCTCCCCGTCTGTTCGGCACAGACGGCGTTCGCGGACTCGCGAACGCCGATCTCACCGCCGACCTCGCACTCTCTCTCGCTCAAGCCACCGCGGTGGTCCTCGGCCAGGGGCGCAGTGCGGCCGCTCGCGCGGCGACGGGGAGGCGTCCTGTTGCGGTGGTCGCTCGCGACCCCCGCATCTCGGGCGAATTCATCTCCGCGGCGGTAGCGGCCGGTCTGGCGAGTTCCGGCGTCGATGTGCTCGACGCGGGGGTCATCCCGACGCCCGCGATCGCGTTCCTCATCGCTGACATCGATGCCGACTTCGGCTTCATGGTGTCGGCCTCGCACAATCCGGCTCCCGACAACGGCATCAAGATCTTCGCTCGCGGCGGCACCAAGCTGCCCGACGAGGTCGAAGACCGCATCGAGGCGGCGATGTCAGGCCCCAAGAAGGCTCCCACGGGCAAAGACGTTGGCCGCATCCGCCGATTCGCCGATGCCGAGGACCGCTACGTGGTCCACCTGCTTGCTAGCCTCCCGCATCGCCTCGACGGTCTGCACGTCGTTCTCGACTGCGCCAATGGCGCCGCGGCGGGCGTCTCGCCCCAGGTCTTCACGGATGCGGGTGCTCGCGTCACCGTGATCGGTGACGATCCAGACGGCCTCAACATCAACGACGGTGTGGGCTCGACCCACCTAGACAAGCTCGCCGAAGCGGTTCTTCTGCACGGCGCCGACGTGGGTATCGCTCACGATGGCGACGCAGACCGCTGCCTGGCGGTCGACCGTGACGGAAAGATCGTCGACGGCGACCAGATCATGGCGATCCTCGCGATCGGCATGAACGAACGGGGCGCGCTGCGCGACAGCACCCTCGTGGCCACGGTCATGAGCAATCTGGGCCTGCTGGTGGCCATGCGCCAGAACGGCATCGAGGTCATCCAGACCAGTGTCGGCGATCGCTACGTCCTCGAAGAGATGAACGCCCACAACTACTCGCTGGGTGGCGAGCAGTCCGGTCACGTGATCATGAGCGACTTCGGCACGACGGGCGACGGCATCCTCACCGGCCTCCATCTCGTCGCCGAGATGGCGTGGCGCGGCAAGACGCTCGCCGAACTGGCCGAGGTCATGACGGTGTTCCCGCAGATCATGGTCAACGTCAAGAATGTCGACCACCACGCCGTGCACACAGACGAGGTGCTCGCCGAGGCCGTGCGCAGCGCAGAAGCCGAACTCGGCGACACAGGTCGTGTGCTGCTTCGCAAGTCCGGCACGGAGCCGCTCGTGCGTGTGATGGTCGAGGCTGCCGATCAAGGCACGGCAGATCGCATCGCGCACTCACTGGCCGACGTCGTTCGCGACCGCCTCGGTCTCTGAACCTGCGCCCGGCGTAGCCTGGCGTGATGAACACGACCGTCGATCCGTCTTCTTTTCCGCTCGCAGGTCGCACGGCTTTGATCACCGGGGTGTCGCGTCACCGCGGCATCGGGCTCGGGGTGAGTCGGCGGCTCGCGGAGCTCGGCGCGAGTGTCTTCGTGCAGCACTACTCGGCCCACGATGCCGATCAGCCGTGGGGTGCAGATGACATCGACTCCGTCCGGGCGGCGATCCGTTCCGCCCTGACGCCGAGTGCGGACTTCGGTGACTGGGGCCTCGACCTCGCCGAGCCTACGGCGCCTCGGCGCCTGATCGAGGCCGCGGTCGATGCCTTCGGTCATCTCGATATCCTCATCTGCAATCACGCGCAGAGCGGTGGCGACGGCTCCATCTTCGACATGACGGCGGAGAGCCTCGACGCCCACTGGGCAGTCAACGCGCGCTCGACACTGCTGCTGACCCGGTACTTCGCCGAGCAGTTCGGCCCTATCCCGTCCGGGCATCACCTGACCGAACCGATCGACGAGCGATCCACGGGCCGGGTGATCTGGATGACGTCGGGTCAGCACGAAGGGCCGATGCCTGGCGAGGTGGCCTACGCCACGAGCAAGGCGGCTCTCGCGGGCATCACCCCCACGGTCGCCGCCGAGCTCCTTGCTCGAGGGATTCTGCTGAACACCGTGAATCCGGGCCCCGTGAACACCGGCTACCTCGACGAGGAACCGACCGACCGGCCGGCCGAGGTCAAGCAGGAGGTGCTGCGGTCGATGCCGTTGGGACGGTTCGGACTGCCGAGCGACCCCGCGCGCCTGATCGCGTGGCTCGTGTCAGACGAGGGCCGATGGATGGTCGGCCAGGTGCTCACGAGCGACGGCGGCTTCTCGCTGAGGTGACCGCGGTGACGCTCAGATCTTGCGCAGCAGCACGCGGTCGACGGCGTGCGTCGACGACTTGCGCAGCACCAGAGTGGCGCGGGACTTCGTGGGCTGGATGTTCTCCACCAGATTCGGCTCGTTGATCGAACGCCAGATCTCGGCGGCCGTCGAGCGCGCGTCGTCGTCGCTCAGATCGGCGTAACGGTGGAAGAACGAGTTCGGGTTGGCGAATGCCCCCCGCTTGAGAGCCAGGAATCTATCGACGTACCACGCGGCGATATCGCTGGTGCGGGCATCCACGTAGATGGAGAAGTCGAACAGGTCGCTCACCGCGAGGCCCTGGCCGGGCTGCGGCGGCTGCAGCACGTTCAGCCCCTCGACGATGAGGATGTCGGGCTGACGCACCACGATCTGGGCCTCGGGCACGATGTCGTACGCGAGGTGCGAGTAGAACGGTGCGCGTACCTCGGGCACTCCACTCTTGACGGCACTGATGAAGCGCAGCAGCGCGCGCCTGTCGTACGACTCGGGAAACCCCTTGCGGTGCATGATGCCGCGACGGTTCAGTTCGGCGTTCGGGTACAGGAATCCGTCGGTGGCGACCAGCTCGACCCGCGGTGTGTCCGACCACCGGGCCAGGAGTTCGCGCAGCAGGCGAGCGATCGTCGACTTGCCGACCGCCACCGAGCCGGCGACGCCGATGACGAACGGTGTGGCCGTCTGTCGCTCGCCGAGATAATCGCTGGTCGAGGCGTGCAGCCGCTTGGCTCCCGCCGCGTACAGGTTGAGCAGACGGCTGAGCGGCAGGTAGACCTCGGCGACCTCGGTCATGTCGAGCGGCTCTCCGAGTCCGCGCAACTGAACGATCTCCGTCTCGGAGAGCGGTTGGGGAGTCGAGGGCGCCAGATCAGCCCATTCGCTGCGGGCGATGTCGCGGAAGGGAGTCGGGTGGCCCGTGGATTGGGGGGAGTGCCCGGTGTCAGCCATAGATCACCTATTGTGCCCCACGCCTCATCCAGGCCGTAAACTCGAGGGATGTGTGGAATCGTAGGTTATGTCGGTAACAACTCCAGTCTCGATGTTCTGATGGGCGGGTTGGGTCGTCTCGAGTACCGCGGATACGACTCCGCCGGCGTCGCGATCATCACCGAGTCGGGCGAGCTCGTCACGCGCAAGCGAGCCGGCAAGCTGGCCGTCCTCGCGGCCGACCTCGAGGCATCCGCCCTGACCGACGGCAGCACCGGCATCGGTCACACGCGCTGGGCCACCCACGGTGGTCCCACCGACGTCAACGCGCACCCGCACCTGAGCGCGGACGGTCGCATTGCCCTCATCCACAACGGCATCATCGAGAACTTCGCGGGACTCCGCGACGAGCTGCTCGCCGACGGCTACACCTTCGAGAGCGAGACAGACACCGAGGTCGCCGCCAAGCTCCTCGGTCGCGAGTACCTCGAGGGCGAGGGAGGCCTCGCCGCCGCGCTCGGCCGCGTCGTGGCGCGCCTCGAGGGTGCCTTCACGCTTCTGGCGCTGCACCAGGACGAGCCCGGCGTCGTCGTCGGCGCGCGCCGCAACTCGCCGCTGGTCATCGGCCTGGGCGACGGCGAGAACTTCCTCGGATCAGACGTCGCCGCCTTCATCGAGCACACCCGCCGTGCCATGGAGATCGGACAGGATCAGATCGTCACGATCACGCCCGACTCGGTCTCGGTCACCGACTTCGCGGGCAACGGCGTCGAGGCGCACGAGTACGAGGTGTCGTGGGATGCCTCCGCCGTGGAGAAGGGCGGCTGGTCGAGCTTCATGGCGAAGGAGATCAGCGAGCAGCCCGAGGCTGTCTCCAACACGCTCCTCGGCCGCATCCACAACGACCACGTCGTTCTGGGCGAGCTCGAAGGCATCGACGAGCTGCTCACCTCGATCGACCGCATCGTGATCCTCGGCTGCGGCACCGCGGCGTACTCGGCGATGCTCGGCAAGTACGCCATCGAGAAGTGGGCCCGCATCCCCGTCGAGGTCGAGCTCTCGCACGAGTTCCGCTACCGCGACCCGGTGGTCAACGAGTCCACCCTGGTGATCTCCATCAGCCAGTCCGGTGAGACGATGGACACCCTCGTCGCCGTTCAAGAGGCGAAGGCCAAGGGTGCCCGCACGCTGTCGATCTGCAACACCCAGGGCGCGACGATTCCGCGAGAGTCCGACGCGGTCATCTACACCCACGCCGGCCCCGAGGTGGCCGTCGCGTCGACGAAGGCGTTCATCGCGCAGATCACGGCGCTCTACCTCTTCGGTCTGCATCTCGCCCGCGTGCGCGCCTCGCTCGATGAGGAGACGATCGCCACGTCCATCGTCGAACTCCAGGCCATTCCCGACAAGATCCGCTGGGTGCTCGAGCAGCACGGCGAGATCACCGAGCTGGCGAACTGGATGAGCGACTCCCGTGCCGTCCTCTTCCTCGGCCGCCACGTCGGGTTCCCCGTAGCCCTGGAGGGTGCGTTGAAGCTCAAGGAGCTGGCGTACATCCACGCCGAGGGCTTCGCGGCGGGCGAACTCAAGCATGGACCGATCGCGCTGATCGAGCCGGGCCAGCCCGTGTTCGTGGTCGTGCCGAGCCCGCGTCACCCCAACTCGCTGCACGCCAAGGTCGTGTCGAACATCCAGGAGATCAAGGCTCGCGGCGCGAAGGTCCTCGCGATCGCCGAAGAGGGCGACGTGGCCGTGCTCCCGTACGCATCAGACGTGTTCCGCATTCCGCTGGCCGGCCCGCTGTTCGAGCCGCTCCTCGCCGTCATTCCGTTGCAGATCTTCGCTATGGAGCTCGCGACGGCGAAGGGTCTCGACGTCGACCAGCCACGCAACCTGGCCAAGTCGGTCACCGTCGAATAGGACTCGTCCATGATCGTGGGCATCGGCGTCGACCTCGTCGACGTGCCTCGATTCGTGCGATCCATCGATCGCACCCCTGGACTCGTCGAGCGGTTGTTCGCTGAGGGCGAACGCGGTCGGCCGCCTCGGTCGCTCGCTGCCCGGTTCGCCGCCAAAGAGGCGCTGATCAAGGCGCTCGGCGACTCGTCCGGCTTTCGGTGGCACGACATGGAGGTGGTGACCGACTCGGACGGCAAGCCCTCGTTCCTGCTCGCCGGCCAGGTCGCGCAGACGGCGCGTGCCCGAGGAGTCGGGCACATTCACCTCTCGCTGAGTCACGACGGTGATTCGGCGTTCGCCTTCGTCGTCGCCGAGCGCGCCGAGGAGTCCGGGGGAATCGCACGATGAGCGCGTCCGACGCGGAATCGCGCGCGGAGCACGACTCGGTCGCTCTGATCGACCTCGTAGCTGTGCGCCAGAACGTCGCTCGATTCGTCTCTCTCGCCGACGGAGCTCGGGTGATGACGGTCGTCAAGGCGAACGGCTACGGTCACGGCGCCGTGCAGGTCGCGCGCGCCGCGCTCGAGGGCGGCGCCACGTGGCTGGGCGTGGCCGACCTTGCCGAAGCCTTGGAATTGCGGAACGCGGGGATCACGCAGCCCGTGCTGGCCTGGCTGCACGAGACCGACGAGAACTTCGTGGCAGCGCTCGAGGCCGGAATCGACATCGGCGTGAGCGACATCAGCCAGCTTGCCTCGTTGGCTCGGGCACAGCGTCTTGCCGGGGGTGCCCCCGCCTCGGTCCACCTGAAGCTCGATACCGGTCTGGGGCGCAACGGGGCAGGGGAGCCGAGCTGGGGTGCCCTCTTCGATGAGGCGCGACGACTCGAACTCGCGGGTCACCTGACGGTCAGAGGTGTCTTCAGTCACCTCTCCAACGCGAACGACGACGAGGATGCGCGTCAGCTCGAGCGCCTGCACCGCGGAATCGAGTCCGCGCGCCTGGCCGGGCTGCAGCCGCAGGTGCGCCACCTGGCCTCGACCGCCGCCGCACTCCGGCTGCCGGCCACGTGGCTCGATCTCCTGCGGGTCGGCATCGGCGCCTACGGGCTCTCGCCGCTCGACGACGTACCGTCCGTCGAACTCGGTCTTCGCCCGGCGATGACGTTGCGCAGCACCATCGTGGCCGTCGCACCCTCGTCCGATGCGGATTTCTCGGGCCGATCCGGCATCGTGCCCCTGGGCTACGGCGACGGCGTGCCTCTGCAGGCCGCAGGCCGCATCCATGTGACAGGCGACGGGGGTCGTCTTCTCGTGACGCGCATCGAATCGGACCATCTCGTCGTCGAGCCGGTCTCGGCCGGGGCCGATGCCGCACGCGGAGATGCCGTCACCCTCTTCGGAGATCCGGCGACTGGCGTCACCTCCGCCGACGAGTGGGCGCGAGCTGCAGACACGATCAATTACGAGATCGTCACTCGACTGGGTGCCCGGGTGCCCAGGGAGTACGCCTCATGAGCGCGCTCGATCCCGCCGCTGATCCGACGCCCACCGGGCGCGACGCGGCGATCGACCTCGGCGTCTTCCGCACCAACGTCTCCATCCTCGCCGCTCGGGCCGTCGGCGGCCCGCTGGTGATCGACATGACCGCGGATGCCTATGGCCACGGACTCGTTCCACTCGCCCGAGTCGCGGCGGAGTCGGGTGCAGACATCCTGAGCGTGCGCGATCGAAGCGATGTCGAGAGCATCGCCGATGCCGGCATCAGCATCGACGTGCGCTGCTGGCACACGTCGCGGTTCGCCATCCCCCCGGCCGGATCGGGGATCGCCGCGTTCGGATTCGGGTGGGAACTCACCGACGGTGCGCCGGCCGGAATCGTTCCCGTGATGACACTCTCCGCCCCTGTGCTCTCGGTGAAGAGGGTGCCGGAGGGGCACGGGGTCTCCTACGGACTCGTGTATCGAGCTGCACGGGAGACGTCTCTCGCCCTCGTGCCGCTCGGGTACGCCGATGGCATTCCCCGGGGTGCGACGGGCTCGGGCCGGATGGCGATCAACGGCCGGCAATACCCGATCGCCGGCCGCATCGCCATGGATCAGGTGGTGCTCGACGTGGGTGACGCGGCTGTCGAGCCGGGCGATCGCGCGGTCGCATTCGGGCCGGGTGTCGAGGCAGAGCCGACCGCGGCCGATTGGGCCGCGCACTCCGCGTCGACCGCGGGCGAGATCCTCGCGCGCATCGGCCGCCGCGTTCCCCGTCGCTACATCGATCGAGAGGTTTCCCGATGACCTCGCTGCACAGGGAGCTCGTCATCGCCGATCCCGAACAGATGGCGGCCCTCGCACACGAGGTCGCGGCGTCGCTCTCTGCCGGTGACGTCATTCTGCTCACGGGCGAGCTCGGCGCGGGAAAGACCACGTTCACGCGGGGCCTCGGCCAGGCGCTCGGGGTTCGCGGCGCGGTGACGAGCCCGACCTTCGTGCTCGCCCGAACGCATCCGCGTCTCGATGCAGCCCAGCCGCCGCTCGTGCACGTCGATGCGTACCGCTTGTCGAGCGCGGTGGAGCTCGACGACCTCGACATCGACTTCGACCGTTCCATCGTCGTCATCGAGTGGGGCGCGGGCCTCGTCGAGGATCTCACCGACTCGTGGCTCTCGATCACGATCGAGCGGCCGCGCGGCGCATCCGATGACCCGGATGCCGAGGGGCGCGACGACGAGGAGCCGATCGAACCGCGGCGGGTCACCATCGACGGGGTCGGTCCACGCTGGCAGTGAGCGCACGGGCGCCGGTGCGCGCGCGGGCGACTAACCTATAACTCGTGCTTCTGGCCATCGACACTTCCGCGGGTACCTCCGTCGCCATCGTCGACCCGTCGACAGGCTCGATCGTCGCCCTGCGATCGACGCCCGACACCATGAGGCACGCCGAGGTCATCGGCACGCTGCTCGCCGAAGCCCTCTCCGCCGCGGGTGTTCGGCCCTCGTCGCTCGACGGCGTGGTCGTGGGGATGGGCCCGGGTCCCTTCACCGGCCTCCGAGTCGGTATCGCCGCCGCCCGCACGTTCGCCCTCGGAGCCGGGCTTCCGCTTCACCCCATGGTCAGCGCCGATGCCGTCGCGCGCCAGGAGAAGGTGGCGGGAAGGTCCGACACGATCATCGTCGTCACCGATGCCCGCCGCAAGGAGGTCTTCTGGTCGCTGTACGACCTCTCGGGTGCCGAGCCGGTGCGCATCGATGGTCCTGGTCTGTCCAAGCCGGATGCGCTTCCGCACTCCGATGCCCGCAGGGTCGACGCCGCAGAGATCCCCGGCGCTCAGCTCGCGCTGGCGGCCGCGGCCCTCCTCGCCGCCGGGCTGCCGCTTGCATCCGACGAGGCGCTCTATCTCCGTTCGCCCGACGTGACGATGCCATCCGGGATCAAACGGGTGACCCAGTGAGCTGGCAGCTGCGGAGAGCCGGTATCGAGGATCTCGACGCGATCATGCAGATCGAGACGAGTGTGTTCACGACCGATGCCTGGACCTCCGACGCGATGCGCGCCGACCTGTCGAGCCCGCACTGCTACTACCTCGTCGCCCGTGCCGCCGACGATTCGCCGAGCACCGCTCGGATCGCGGGCTACGCGGGGCTGCTCGCGCCTCGCGGGGCGAAGGAGGGCGACATCCAGACGATCGCCGTGGCTCCCGAAGCCCGGCGCTCAGGCCTCGGTCGTGTGCTGATGACGAGTCTCATGAACGAAGCCCGGCGCCGGGGTGCTCGGGAGATCTTCCTCGAGGTGCGTGCCGACAACCCCGGTGCCGAGGCGCTGTACTCATCGCTCGGCTTCGAGCGGCTCGGGGTGCGCCCCGGCTATTACCAGCCCGACAACGTCGATGCCATCGTCATGCGTGCCGGAATCCCGGAGCCGCAGACGCGCTGGGCCGGTATCGACGAGGGTGAGGAGATCGAATCGTGAACATCGACAACCCTCTCGTTCTCGGCATCGAGACATCGTGCGACGAGACCGGCGTGGGAATCGTGCGAGGCACCACGCTGCTGAGCAACACCATCGCGTCATCGATGGATGAACACGCGCGCTACGGGGGAGTCGTGCCCGAGGTTGCGGCTCGGGCCCACCTCGAGGCCATGACGCCCGCGATCACCTCCGCGCTCGCCGATGCAGGGGTCACGCTCGACGAGATCGACGCCATCGCGGTCACGAGCGGGCCGGGCCTCGCCGGGGCGTTGATGGTCGGAGTCGGGGCAGCCAAGGCGCTCGCCCTGGCGATCGAGAAACCGATCTACGCCGTGAACCACCTGGTGGGGCACGTCGGCGCCGACGTGCTGCGCGTTCCGCAGAGCGCGACCGCTGGATCGAGTGAGATCGACGCCGGCGAGATCCAGTACCCGACGATCGCGCTGCTCGTCTCGGGCGGACATACGTCTCTTCTCCTGGTGCGCGATCTGGTGTCCGATGTCGAGCTCTTGGGCGAGACCATCGACGATGCGGCGGGGGAAGCGTTCGACAAGGTGGCGCGACTCCTCGGTCTGCCGTACCCGGGCGGGCCCGAGATCGACAGGGCGGCGGTGGGCGGCAATCCGAAAGCCATCCGTTTTCCGCGTGGCCTGAGCCTGCCGAAAGACCACGAGGCGCACCGCTACGACTTCTCGTTCTCCGGGCTCAAGACCGCGGTCGCACGCTGGGTCGAGAAGAAACAGGATGCGGCAGAAGAGGTGCCGCTCGCCGACGTGGCCGCCAGCTTCCGCGAGGCGGTCGTCGACGTTCTCATCTCGAAGGCGCTCGCGGCCTGCGCCGAATACGGCGTGCCCCGCCTTCTCCTCGGCGGCGGTGTCGTGGCCAATGCCCGTGTTCGCGAGGTCGCCGCAGCTCGGGCCGCCGGGGCCGGCGTCGCCCTGCGCATCCCGCCGCTCAGCCTCTGCACCGACAACGGCGCCATGATCGCGGCGCTGGGCGCTCAGCTGATCATGGCGGGTCATGCTCCGTCGGGTCTCGGGTTCGGTGCCGACTCGACGCTGCCGGTCACGGATATCCAGGTCGGCTAGGCTCGATCCATGTCGAGCCAGCCTGTCTACGCGCCGTATTCGCCCGACCCTTCATCGGCCGTTCCCGGGTCGCAGGCGGCGGCGCAGGCTCCTGCGCGCCGGACGCTCAACATGCCGGCCCTCTTCTCCCTGATCACCGGTGTGCTGCTCATCTCTCCGGTCGCCATCGTTCTGGGGCACATCGGCATCGTGCAGGTGAGACGTCGCCGACAGTCGGGCATAATCCTCGCGGTCGTCGGCCTCGTGCTGGGCTATCTGGGGTTCATCGCGACCGTCGCCGCCCTCGTCGCCCTGGTGCTGTTCGTGAATTCCGGACCCACGCCGCCGACGTCGTTCTGAGCCGCGAGGCCCGTCGCTCGGCGCAATCGGGGTGTCCCGTAGATGTGGGTGACCGCGCTTCAGTAGTGTTGACCCATGACTGATCCCAATACCCCGTCGACCGAGGGCACGCCGTCGGTCCCGCCGCTGCCTCCCACGGCCCCGTCCACCCCGTCTGCGCCCAGCTACGGCGCCCCGAGCACGCCCTCGGCTCCGCCCGCGTACACGCCTCCCGCCGAGCCGTCGACCCCGTCGTACGGAGCGCCCAGCTACCAGCAGGCCCCGCCGGCCAACCCGTACGCGCAGGCTCCGAATGCGAATCCCTACGGACAGCCGTATTCGCCGGTCGCCTCTGCCCCGAAGACCCTCAGCCTCATCGGCATGATCGCCGGTATCGCCGGCGTCGTCATCTCGCTGTTCAGTGGCGGGTTCGGTCTGATCTTCTCGATCGGCGCCGTCGTCCTCGGATTCCTCGGCAAGAAGCGCGAGCAGGCTGCCAAGGGTTTCTGGCTCACGGCCCTCATCACCGGTTTCGTCGGAATCGGCATCTCGCTGATCTGGGGTATCTTCTGGGTCGTCATCATCGTCGCCGGCATGAGCGCCGACAGCTACAGCAGCTACTAGAACTGAACGAAGAAACGCCCTCCGTCGCGCGACGGAGGGCGTTTTCTCTTGTGCGGCTCAGACGCGCTCGGCGAGGATCGCCGTGTGACGGCCGCCCACCCGCGTCATCACGAGGGTGGCCTCCGCGTCACCTGACAGAGACAATCGTCTGCGCAACACCGCGGGATCGATGTCGACGCCGCGCTTCTTGATCTCGAGGCGCCCGATGCCGCGCCGGCGCAGCTCTTTCTTGAGCTTCGACTCATCGCTCGGCAGCGTGTCGACGACACGGAAAGCGGAGACGAAGGGCGACGATACCAGGGTGTCGGAGGTGAGGTAGGCGATCTGCTCGCTCAGCATCCTCGCGTCGAGCTCCCGGGCGAGGTCGCCGATCAGTCGTGCGCGGATCACCGACCCGTCGGGTTCGTAGAGGTAGGTGCCGAGCTCGGCCACGTCGGCATCGACGCTGTCGCCTGCTGCCACCAACTCGGCACTGTGGCCCCCGCGCAGCACGAGGGCGCTTCGCTTGATGCCCACACGGGCGAGCGGGCCGAACCACAGGCTGTTCTCCACCAGCTGGCCGTCCACCGAGATCCACTGCGCCTCGGCCTCGTCGGGGATGAGCTCGCGATCGAATCCGGGTCCTAGCTTGATGCCCGTGGGCATCGTGCGCGCCACACCGAAAGCGAAGTCGAGCGAGGGGGAGTAGTCGCGTGGATCGGGCAGGCGGCGAGTGTCCGAGTGCCCCGAGGTGCGCCGAGCGGGGTCCATGTACACGGAGTCGACCCCGGCGAGATCGTGATCGACCGCGTCGCCGAGGCTGACGGCGACGTTCGTGAACGGTGCCAGGTTGTACGAGGCGACGGCCGCCGTGACCTCGTCGACGTCGACCGCCTGCACCTCGAGGTCGAGGGCGGCGAAGGCGAGGGCGTCTGCCCCGATGCCGCAACCCAGATCCGCGACGCTCCGGATGCCGGCCGCCTGGTAGCGCCCGGCGTGAAGCGCGGCCACCCGCAGGCGGGTGGCCTGCTCGAGTCCGGCTTCGGTGAACAGCATGCGCGAGGCGAACTCGCCGAACTTGCCCGTGGCCTTCGCCCGGAGCCGGGACTGCGTGAGCACCGCCGACACGAGATCGGCCGGGTGGCCGTCGCGCCTGAGCGCCGCGACGGTCTTGACGATATCGGTGGAGTCGGAGTATTCGGGCAGTGAATCGAGCAGCCGCAGGGCTGCCGACGTCATCACAAGGCCGAGCTCGTCTTTGTTCATTCGCTGCGCCTGTTCACCCCGCCAGCCTAGACGGCGGTCGGTTCTCATCGAGGTGCCACGACGGTTGGCACTCGGATTGACCGAGTGCCAGTCCACCCCCTAAACTCGTCTTAGCACTCTCGGTGTGAGTGTGCTAATCAGACGTGAAGAAAGAAGAGGTCAACCGTGTCGGTCTCCATCAAGCCGCTCGAGGATCGCATCGTCATCCGCCAGGTCGAGGCGGAGCAGACCACAGCCTCGGGCCTGGTCATTCCTGACACTGCCAAAGAGAAGCCCCAGGAGGGCGAGGTCGTGGCCGTGGGCCCCGGTCGCGTAGACGACAATGGCAACCGCGTTCCGATCGACGTCGCTGTGGGCGACAAGGTCATTTACTCCAAGTACGGCGGAACCGAGGTCAAGTACGGCGGAGAAGACCTTCTCGTGCTGTCGGCTCGCGACGTGCTCGCCGTCGTGGTTCGCTGAACCTAGATAAACAGACAAAGACCCGGGTGGCTCTGCCATCCGGGTCTTTTTTGTCGCCCGAGGCGATCGGGTCATCCGGGCCGGAGGTAGCATTCATCAGTGTCCCGACCCGCCGCCTCTCCCGCCGCATCCCCTGATTCCGGCGCCCAGCCGTCGCGCTCGGGCATCCTCTACGCCGTAGGCGCGTACACGATGTGGGGCTTTCTCCCCGCCTATTTTCTGCTGCTCCTGCCCTCTGGTCCGTTCGAGATCGTGGCCGTGCGGATCTTCTTCTCGCTCGCCTTCTGCGCGGTGATCATCACGGTGACCCGCGCCTGGCCCGCCCTCATCGCCATCGTGCGACAGCCTCGTCTGCTCTTCACGATGGGCCTCGCGGGTCTGCTGATCTACGTCAACTGGCAGACCTACGTCATCGGCGCGACGAGCGGCAACGTCGTCGAGACGGCTCTCGGATACTTCATCAATCCGATCGTCACGATCCTCCTCGGGGTCGTCCTTCTCGGCGAGCGACTGCGAGTGGTGCAGTGGATCGCGCTCGGCATCAGCGTGGTAGCCGTCGGCGTGCTCACGGTGGGCTTCGGATCCGTTCCGTGGATCGCTCTGATCCTCGCCTTCTCCTTCGGGCTCTACGGCTTCGTCAAGAAGCGCATCGGGCCCGTGGTCGACCCCGTGTCGGGCCTCACTCTCGAGACCCTCTGGCTGCTTCCCGTCGCCGCCGTGCAGGCCGTCATCGTGGCCGCCACCCCGCAGGGACTCGCCTTCGGCTCCTCGGGTACCGCGCACGTCGTGCTCATGGTGGGTGCGGGGGTCATCACCGCCGTTCCGCTGCTGCTGTTCGCGTCGGCTGCCAAGAGGCTCCCGCTCGTCTATATGGGATTCATCCAGTACATCGCACCCATCCTCCAGTTCCTTTTCGGAGTCTTCGTCATGCATGAGCCGATGCCCGTCGAACGATGGGTGGGATTCGGTCTGGTGTGGCTCGCATTGATCGCGCTCACAGTAGACATGGTCAGAACGAGCCGATCGGGCCGGATGCCTGTCGCTGAGCCGGTCTGACGGGGCAAAAGTAACGATTGGGTCGCGTTACAAGCCCGTAACAGGAATGTATTGTCGGTGCGACTTTGGGCCATTAGCTTTGCAGGACGGCCAACTTCGTTACGCCGTGCACCACAAAACAATCACATTCAAGGAGCATCATGGGCGTATTCGCCAAGACCGGTTCCCGGTCGCTGAAGACCACCCTCGGTGGCGCGGCCATTCTGGGAATCAGCGCGCTCGTTCTCGTCGGCTGCTCGAGCGGCTCGACCGACAGCGGCAGCAGCGACTCCGGTGACCTGTCCCTCAAGATCGGTACGATCCTTCCGCAGACCGGTACGCTCGCCGTGCTCGGCCCGCCCGAGATCGCGGGTGTCGACCTCGCCGCCAAAGACATCAACGATGCCAAAGCCGGCATCTCGATCGACGTGACGCAGAAGGACTCGGGCGACACCACGACCGACATCGCCTCGCAGTCGGCGACGTCGCTCATCGCCGACGGCGTCTCCGCCGTGATCGGTGCCGCCTCATCGGGCGTCTCGAAGACCTTCATCGACCAGGTCACGCAGGCCGGCGTCGTGCAGATCTCGCCCGCCAACACCTCGCCCGACTTCACGTCGTACGAAGACGACGGGTACTACTGGCGCACCGCGCCCTCCGATGTCCTCCAGGGCCGCATCCTCGGAAACAAGATCGTGAAAGACGGCAAGACCAACGTCTCGATCCTGTACATGAACGACGCCTACGGCACCGGTCTTGAGAAGAACGTCAAGGAGGCCCTCGAAGCCGGCGGCGCGTCCGTCGGAGCAGAAGAGACCTTCGAGCCGGCGTCGACCGACTTCAACTCGGCTCTCACGAGCGTTCTCGCCACCGACCCCGACGCGCTGGTCGTCATCTCGTTCGACGAGATCAAGACCATCGCCGAGCAGCTCGCGGCCAAGGGCTTCGACTTCTCGAAGCTCTACGGAGCCGATGGAAACTACGGCGTCATCACCGACAAGGACACCAACGTCGACATCGCCGGCGCGCAGTTCACCAACCCCGGCGTCGAGGCCAAGGCCGAGTTCCAGGAGAAGCTGCAGGCGCTCGTCAAAGAACAGGGCAGCGACCCTCTGACGGTCTTCAGCTACGCGGCCGAGTCCTACGACGCGACCACGCTGCTGGCGCTGGCCTCGCTTCAGGGCAAGGGCACCGACGGTGCGACCATCAAGGACAACCTGCAGTCGGTCTCCGAGGGTGGAACCAAGTGCGAGTCGTTCGCTGACTGTGCCAAGCTCATCGACGATGGCACGGACATCGACTACGACGGCATCTCCGGCCCGATCACGTTCGACAAGAACGGTGACCCGACCGAGGCCTACGTGTCGATCTACAAGTACTCGACGGGAAACAAGACCTCGTTCGAAGAGCAGGTCTTCGGCAAGCTCGACTAATTCTTCGATACTGAAGAGAGGGGCTCGGTCTTCGGACCGGGCCCCTTTGTCGTGCCGTCACGCGGTCACGCCGTCTCGACGTCGCGTGGTCATGCAGATCTGCGGGAGCGTCAGCTCCAGTTGCAGTTGTTCGGCAGGATGTCGAGCGTGACCACGGCGGGGCCGCTCGTCGCAGAGAACGTGGTGCCCACCGACCAGGCGTCGTTAGCGGGTGGCCTGATCAGAACCGTGCGTCCTATCGACTCCACCGTGACCGTCCCCCGCCATCCGAGGCGGTACGCGGCGTGATCGCGATGTCGAGCTGCGCGGTCGGAACCCCGGCGACGTCGACGACCCGCAGCGTGTCGGACGGCTCGATGTCGACGATCGCCAGCGTGGTCTCTTCCAGGCAGTCCTGAGCGTGCACGCGCGCGATGGCTCCGAACTCGTCGGCGGGCGTGACCGTGGCGGCCCCGCGTCGGCCGTCAGGCATCCGGAATTCGACCCGGACGAGTGTCGTGTCGACCAGCTGCGGGGCGCACAGGGTGTCGCCGAGCGTGACCTTGAGGTCGCGGGTCACTCCGCTCGGGATCTCCGAGCTGCGGCCGGTGGACGAGCCGCTGGCGAAGACGGAGCTCTCGAAGGTGGCACGGGTCACGGTGAGATCGGTGTCACCGTCATTGCTGACAGAGATCTCGAGGCGCCTGGGCCCGTAGTCGTCGCGGTTCTGGTGGATGCCGACGGCCACGCCCTCGGGAAGGTCCTCGAGCGGGGGTGCCGTCTGGCACGCGGAAAGGCCCAGCATCCCGGCCGCCACGATGCCGGTGAGGGCGATTCGCGGGGCTCGGGAGCTGGGCCTCGGCACGGTGCGGGTCGTCAGCCGCCCACCGTCGGCGTCGAGGTGGTGACCTCGTTCGTCGTGGCGAGGGTTCCGAGGTAGAGCTCGATCACCTTGGGGTCGTTCATCAGCTCGCGCCCTGGCCCCTCGTAGGCGTCTTTTCCCTGGTCGAGAACGTAGCCGCGGTCGCAGATCTGCAAGGCGCGTCGGGCGTTCTGCTCGACGATCATGATCGAGACGCCGGCGCGGTTGATGCGCTGCACGTTCACGAAGGTCTCGTCTTGACGCATCGGGGAGAGACCGGCGCTCGGCTCGTCGAGGAGGAGCATGCTCGGGTCCATCATCAGAGCCCGCGACATGGCGACCATCTGACGCTCTCCGCCGGAGAGCGATCCCGCGCGCTGCTTGAGCCGCTTCGACAACTCGGGGAACAGGTCCTCGACGAAGGCCAGTCGCGTCTTGAAGAGCTTGGGCTTCTGGTACATGCCCATCTCGAGGTTCTCCTCGATGGTGAGCGACGGGAAGACGTTGTTGTTCTGCGGCACGAAGCCCACGCCCTTGGAGACCAGCTTGTCTGCCTTCAGCCCGGTGATGTCCTCGCCATTGAGCTCGACGGAGCCGCTGCGGATGTTCACGAGGCCGAAGATGGCCTTGAGCAGCGTCGACTTGCCCGCGCCGTTGGGGCCGATGATGCCGACGAGCTCGCCCCGCTTCACATAGACGTTGGAGCCGTTGAGGATATTGACGCCCGGCACGTAGCCGGCGAAGAGCTCCTTGGTGACAAGGACGCGATCGGATTCGGTGCTCACTTCTTTTCCTCTCCATCGACCGGGGTCGATGCGGCATCGGTGGTCGTGGAGACCCCATGGCTCGGAACGGCGATGCCAGCGGCCTCGGCGTCCTGCTCGACCTCGGAGCGGATCAGGTCGGACTCCATGTCTTCGGCCACCTCGAGCTGCCCTTCGATCGTGCCGAGGTCGGTGGCGTGGTGCGCACCGAGGTAGGCGTCGATCACCGCGGGGTCGGACATGACCGTCGAGGGCGGACCCTCGGCCACGACCTTGCCCTCGGCCATGACGACCACCCAATCGGCGATCGTGTTGACCATGTGCATATCGTGCTCGACGAAGAGCACGGTCATGCCCTCGTCCTTCAGGTTCACGATGTGTCCGAGCAGCGACTGCGTCAGGGCCGGGTTGACCCCGGCCATCGGCTCGTCGAGCATGACGAGCTCGGGGCTCGACATCAGGGCACGAGCCATCTCGAGGAGCTTCTTCTGTCCTCCGGACAGGCTCGACGCGTAGTCGTCTTTCTTGGTGTCGAGCTTGAACTTGGCGAGCAGCTGCATGGCCCGCTCGGTGATCTCGTCTTCCTTGGCCTTCCATAGCGGCTTGAAGAGCGAGACGAAGATGTTCTCACCGCCCTGCTTCGTGGCTCCGAGGCGCATGTTCTCGAGCACGGTCATGCCACTGAGCGCCTTCGTGAGCTGGAACGTACGAACCATGCCCATGCGGGAGACCTTGAACGCGGGAACCCCGGCGAGGCTCTTGCCCTTGAACGTCCAGTTGCCCGTGTTCGGCTTGTCGAAACCCGTCAGCAGGTTGAAGAACGTGGTCTTACCGGCGCCGTTGGGGCCGATGAGAGCGGTGATCGAGCCGCGGGGGATCTCGAGGTGCGCCACATCGACGGCCGTCAGGCCGCCGAAGCGGCGACTCACGGCGTGAGCGACGACGATCGGGTCTTTCTTCTTGACGCCCGGAACGATCACATCGTCGGTGATGTCTGAGACGAGAGTTTTTTCAGGCAAAGTGCAGATCCTTCTTCTTGCCGAAGATTCCTTGCGGACGGAATATCACGAGGAGCATCAGGGCGACGCCGACCACGATGAAGCGGATCGGGCCGGTCTGGGTCGTCGTGAGCGGGAGGACTCCGGCCTCGATGCCGAGGCTGAGGAGTCCGTCGGTGAGCGACAGCGTGACCCAGAAGATGATGGAACCCACCACCGGGCCGAACACGGTCGCCGCTCCACCGAGCAGCATGATCGTATAGAGGAAGAACGTCAGCTGGGTTCCGTAGTTGTCGGGTTGCAGCGACCGCGGCAGGATGAACACCACTCCCGCCAGACCACCCAGCACGCCACCGAGGATCAGCGCCTGGATCTTGTACGAGAAGACGTTCTTGCCGAGCGAGCGCACCGCGTCTTCGTCTTCGCGGATTCCCATGATGACGCGGCCCCAGGGGCTGCGCATCAGGAGGAAGACGAGGAGACACGCGAGCGCCACCAGTCCCCAGCCGACGATGCGGATCCACCACTGGTCCTGGTTGTAGACCAGGGGAGTACCCATCAGGCCGAACCTGCCGTCGGGAAGCGGGTTCACGTCGTTGAACGCGCGGGCGGCACCGTTGATGCCTTCCGATCCACCGGTGACATCGGAGAACTCCGGCGTCTTCACGGAGAGTCGGATGATCTCCGCCGCCGCGATGGTCACGATGCTCAGATAGTCCGCCCTGAGTCTCAGCGTGGGTATACCGAGGATGAGTGCGAAGACGGTGGCCGCCGCGATGGCCGCGAGGAACGATCCCCAGAGCGGCCAGTCGTAGATGACCGAGGTGATGGCGAACGCGTAGCCTCCGACGGCCATGAAGCCCGCCTGCCCGAAGTTGAGCAGGCCGGTGAAGCCGAAGTGGATGACGAGGCCGATCGTGGCCAGCGCATAGGCCGCGACGGTGGGGTCGAATATCTGCCCGATTGCGAGCCAGATGAAATTGCCGTTCATAAGGACCTTCCCTAGCCGACGCGCTCTTTACGGCCCAGGATGCCCTGGGGCCGAACGAGCAGGATGATGATCATGAGCACGAGCGGGGCGACGAACTTGAGGTTCTCCGGGATCCACAGCGTCGACAGGTTCATGATGAGGCCGATGATCACGGCTCCCACGAGCGCTCCATAGGCTGAGCCGAGTCCACCGAGGGTGATGGCCGCGAAGATGAGCAGCAGGATCGACGCTCCGGTATCCCAGCGGAGCGACTGGTAGTAGCCCACGTAGACGCCGGCCAGAGCGGCGAGGGCGCCCGAGCCGACCCAGACGACGCGGATGACCCGCTCGACGTTGATGCCCGATGCCGAGGCCAGAGCCCGGTTGTCGGACACGGCGCGCATGGCCTTGCCGATCTTGGTCTTCGTGAGCACCAGGGCGACGCCGAGGATGACGACGATCGCGATGACCGCGCCGGCCACGTCGGTGAACTTCAGGCTGACGGAGCCGATCACGAGGAACGGCTTGGTGCTGTTGGGGAGCGTGAGGCGGTCGGGGCCGAAGAGGAGGACGAAGACGTAGCGAAGGGCGAGAGAGAGGCCGATGGTGACGATCATCATCGGAATCAGGCCGAGACCGCGCTTGCGGAGTGGCCTCCAGATGCCGGCGTCTTGCGCCCACCCGAACAATCCGCCGAGGATCATCGCCGCCGGAATGGCGATGATCGCAGGCAGCCCGATGATGCCGGAGAAGAGATAGGCCATCAGCGCACCGAAGGTCACCAACTCTCCGTGGGCGAAGTTGTTGAGCCCCGTCGTTCCATAGATAAGGGATGCGCCGATCGCGGCGAGCGCGATGAGCAGACCGAAGATGAGGCCCGTGACCAGCTGCGGCCAGAACCTCAGCCAGAACGTGTCGGCCGTGACCGGAGCGGTCGTCGTGCCGGTGCCCGCCTCGTCGCTCGCGCCGGGTGTGGGTGTCGTCGTCGACTCGTCGGTGGGAGCGGCGACCGCGCCCTTCGCGTTGTCGGGAGACAGGAAGAAGATGGCGGGCACCTCGGTGTTGCCGGCGAAGACCTCGACCTCGGCCGGGTTCGTCGACGGCCGCGGGTAGCCGGTCTCTGCCGGAAGCGCGTCTTCGTCGATCGTTACCGAATAGGTGCCTGGCTCGCTCACGGGGACGACGGCCTTGCCGTCTGCGCCGGTGACCCCCGTCTCTGTGCCGCCCTCGCCCTCGACGGTGACGGAGACGTTCGCCACACCGACTTTGTCTGCGTCGGTGCGAACCCAGACGAGGATCGATTGCTCGGTTGCAGTGGATGTGGAAGCGGTCGTCTCAGCAGCTGATGCGCCGAGGGCGGATCCTCCGAGGACGACGGATAGACAGAGAACGACCGACGCGATGAGCATCGCGATCAATCGAGCCGACTGCCCGGGTCTTATGCCAGCGAGCAAGGGTGCACCTCCTGTGGGAAGCCTCGGATGTAACCGGGCTCCGTTATCTATGGTCGAGCGACGTTGCTAGAACATAGCGCCCGTTTGTTGCCTCCATGTTTCGACAGAGAGGAAACCTCGGGGCGCGCAGGTACTTTCTTACACCGGAATATCGCGGTCGCCTAACCGTTACTCTTGACAAGAGAAATTTTCTACGAGGCGAGGTGTCATTTGGACCAGGCGGATCCCTTTGGTTTTATCGGATTGACGTATGACGACGTGATGCTCCTGCCGGGACACACCGACGTCATTCCGAGCGAAGCGGACACCTCTTCGAGGCTGACACGTCGCATCGACGTCGCCACTCCTCTTCTCAGCGCTGCAATGGATACGGTCACCGAGTCGCGCATGGCCGTCGCGATGGCCCGCCAGGGTGGTCTCGGAATTCTGCATCGCAACCTGTCGATCGCCGATCAGGCGAGTCAAGTCGACCTCGTCAAGCGCAGCGAGTCGGGCATGGTCACCGACCCCGTCACCACCACGGCCGACGCCACCGTTGCCGAGGTCGACGCGCTCTGCGGACACTTCCGCGTGTCGGGTCTGCCCGTCGTCGATCAAGCGGGTGTGCTGGTGGGCATCATCACCAACCGCGACATGCGCTTCGTGTCTCCCTTCGAGAAGGCCACCACGCTCGTGCGCGACGTGATGACGAAGGCTCCTCTCATCACCGGGCGACAGGGCATCGACCCCGACGACGCCATCGCCATCTTCGCTCAGCACAAGATCGAGAAGCTGCCGATCGTCGATGAGCAGGGCCGCCTCACGGGCCTCATCACGGTCAAGGACTTCGACAAGAGCGAGAAGTACCCGAACGCGACGAAAGATCCAGCCGGGCGCCTGCGCGTCGGTGCCGCCATCGGCTTCTTCGGTGACGCCTGGCAGCGCGCCACGAGCCTGCTCGAGGCCGGCGTCGACGTGATCGTGGTCGACACCGCCAACGGCGACAGTGCCGGAGTGCTCGACATCATCCGTCGCCTCAAGCGCGACAGCGCCTTCGAGGCCGTCGACATCATCGGCGGCAACGTGGCGACCCGCTCGGGCGCCCAGGCTCTGGTGGATGCCGGTGCCGACGCGATCAAGGTCGGCGTCGGTCCCGGATCGATCTGCACCACCCGCGTCGTGGCGGGTGTCGGCGTGCCCCAGGTGACAGCCGTCTACGAGGCGTCGCTGGCGGCCAAGCCGCACGGCATCCCCGTGATCGCCGATGGTGGCCTGCAGTACTCGGGCGACATCGCGAAGGCCCTGGTCGCCGGTGCCGACACCGTGATGCTCGGATCGCTCCTCGCCGGCTGCGACGAGAGCCCCGGCGATCTCGTCTTCGTCAACGGCAAGCAGTACAAGAACTACCGGGGCATGGGTTCGCTCGGAGCGCTGCAGACCCGCGGCGAGAAGACGTCGTACTCCAAAGACCGTTACTTCCAGTCGGATGTGCCGAGCGACGACAAGCTCATCGCCGAGGGCATCGAGGGCCAAGTGCCGTATCGCGGCCCGCTGGCCAGCGTCGCCTACCAACTCGCGGGAGGCCTGCGGCAGTCGATGTTCTACACGGGTGCGCGCACGATCGCGGAGCTCAAAGAGAAGGGCCGCTTCGTTCGCATCACCGCGGCCGGTCTCAAGGAGTCGCACCCCCACGACGTGCAGATGGTCGTCGAGGCGCCGAACTACCGCAGGTAGCCTCTCGCTCGACCGGTAGGGTTGTCGGGTGAGTATGGAAATCGAAATCGGCCGCAACAAGCGGGGCCGTCGGGTCTACGCGTTCGACGACATCGCGGTGGTGCCCTCGCGGCGCACCCGCGACCCGCAGGACGTGTCGATCAACTGGACCATCGATGCTTATCACTTCGATATGCCCGTTCTGGCGGCACCCATGGACTCCGTGGTCTCGCCGGCTACGGCGATCCGAATGGGGCAGCTCGGCGGTCTCGGAGTGCTCGACCTCGAGGGCGTGTGGACACGCTACGAGGATCCGGAGCCGATCCTCGAAGAGATCCGCTCACTCGACGCGGCTTCCGCGACGACGCGCATGCGTGAGATCTACGCGGAACCGATCAAGCCCGAGCTCGTCACGGCCCGCCTCGCCGAGATCCGCGCCGCCGGAGTCACCGTCGCCGCCGCCCTCTCGCCGCAGCGCACCCAGGAGCTCTACGAGACCGTGGTCGCCGCCGGCGTCGACCTCTTCGTCATCCGCGGTACGACCGTCTCGGCCGAACACGTCTCGAAGAGCACCGAACCCCTGAACCTCAAGAAGTTCATCTACGAACTCGACGTTCCGGTCATCGTGGGCGGCGCCGCCACCTACACGGCGGCACTGCACCTCATGCGCACCGGGGCTGCCGGTGTCCTCGTCGGATTCGGCGGGGGAGCCGCCTCGACCACTCGCGCCACCCTGGGCATCCACGCGCCGATGGCCACCGCCGTCGCCGACGTCGCCGGCGCTCGCCGCGACTACATGGACGAGTCGGGCGGCCGTTACGTGCACGTCATCGCAGACGGCGGTCTCGGCACCTCGGGCGACATCGTGAAGGCCATCTCGGTCGGAGCAGACGCCGTGATGTTGGGCACCGCTCTGGCCCGCGCCACAGACGCTCCCGGCGGTGGCTACCACTGGGGCAGCGAGGCTCACCACACCCAGCTTCCGCGTGGAAACCGCGTTCACGTCGGACAGGTCGCTCCGCTCGAAGAGATCCTCAACGGACCCTCGCCGGTCGCGGACGGCACGGCGAACCTCATGGGTGCGCTCCGCCGCTCGATGGCCACGACGGGGTACTCCGACCTCAAGGAGTTCCAGCGCATCGACGTCGTGGTCGCGCCGTATCTCGCCCACTAGCCACCCGCCGCGGGTAAACTGGCGCCACCGATTCTCTATGACGAGGAGGCCTGACGATGGCTGAAACGAACAACGTGTCCCGATCGGCCAAGCTGGGACCCGAAGAGCGCGAAGCAGCAATCGAGGCGCTCAAGACCAAAGAGCTCGACATCCTCGTCGTAGGCGGCGGCATCGTCGGCGCCGGTGCGGCGCTCGACGCGGCCACCCGTGGTCTGCGGGTCGGCATCGTGGAGGCTCGCGACTGGTCGAGCGGCACGAGTTCGCGGTCGTCGAAGCTGGTCCACGGCGGAGTGCGTTACCTCGAGCAGCTCAACTTCCGTCTCGTGCGCGAGGCTCTGATCGAACGCGGCTTGCTGCTGCAGCGCATCGCGCCGCACCTCGTGAAGCCCGTGCGCTTTCTCATTCCGCTCAAGCGCCGCTTCATCGACCGTTTCTACATCGGCGCGGGCATGGTGCTCTACGACCTCTTCTCGTACACGGGCGGGCGTCCGCCCGGAGTTCCGCACCACCGCCATCTGACCCGCGGTCAGGTCCAGCGGGCGATCCCGAGCATGGCGCACGATGCGCTCATCGGGGGAATCACGTACTACGACGCTCAGGTCGACGACGCACGCTATGGCGCCAGCGTCGTGCGCACGGCCTCGTTCTACGGGGCGCACGCGGCGAGCCGCGTTCGTGTCGAGGGATTCATCAAGGTGGGCCAGCGCGTCGTCGGCGTGCACGCCCACGACCTGCAGACCGGCGAGAAGTTCGAGATCCGTGCCAAGCAGGTCGTCAACGCCACGGGTGTGTGGACCGATGACACCCAGGCTCTGGTCGGCGAACGCGGACAGTTCAAGGTGCGGGCATCGAAGGGCATCCACCTCGTCGTGCCCCGTGATCGCTTCCAGTCGTCGATGGGTCTGCTGCTGCGCACCGAGAAGAGCGTGCTGTTCGTCATTCCGTGGGGCCGTCACTGGCTCGTCGGCACGACCGATACCGACTGGCACCTCGACAAGGCCCACCCCGCTGCGACGGCGGCAGACATCGACTACGTCCTCGAGCACGTCAACACGGTTCTGAACGTGCCGCTCACCCGCGACGACGTCGAAGGCGTCTACGCGGGGCTCCGGCCGCTTCTCGCCGGTGAGAGCGATCAGACGTCGAAGCTGTCTCGCGAGCACCTCGTCGCTCACTCTGTGCCCGGCCTCGTCGTGATCGCTGGTGGCAAATGGACGACCTACCGGGTCATGGCGAAAGACGCGATCGACGCCGCGGTGTCTGCCCTCGATGGCAAGATCGCGGGCAGCGTCACCGAAGACATCGCCCTCCTCGGCGCCGAGGGCTACCAGGCCGCGTGGAACAAGCGCAGCAAGATAGCCCGCAAGTTCGGCGTGCACACGGCGCGCATCGAGCACCTCCTGAACCGCTTCGGAACGCTGACCGACGAACTGCTCGATCTCATCTCGTCGAACCCCGAACTCGCCGAGCCCCTGCCGGGTGCCGACGACTACCTCGCGGCCGAGGTCGTGTACGCCGCGAGCCACGAGGGAGCTCTGCACCTCGAGGACGTGCTCGCTCGTCGAACCCGCATCTCGATCGAGGCATGGGATAGGGGAGTGTCAGCGGCGCCTGTGGCGGCCCGACTCATGGCCGGGGTGCTCGGCTGGGACGAGGCTCGGATCGAGCGCGAGATCGCCAACTACCTTCGCCGGGTCGCGGCGGAGCGTGCGAGCCAGGAGCAGCCCGACGACGAGTCGGCCGATCGCATCCGGCTCGAGGCCCCCGACATCGCAGCAGAGGTGTAGCCCCGACGAGGGGCTCGGGCAACGGACGACGTCATCCGAGCGCCGGTAGACTGAGGTCTTACGCCCGATCGTCAAGCTACCCGAGGAGTTCAGTCATGGTCGATGTCCGACGGGTCAAGCTGCCGGGCGTGGGAGTGCTGCACACCTTCGTGACGGCAGACGGCGGCAAGGTCGGCGTCATCGCGCACCGCTCGGGACACAGCGACCTGATCACGTTCTCCGACGAAGACAACACGTCCGACGCGGCCAAGGTCTCTCTCCGGCTCAGCGAAGACGAAGCGCGCACGCTCGCCGAGCTCCTGGGCGGCACGCAGATCACCGAGTCGCTGACGGCCCTCGACCAGATTCCAGGTCTCAGCATCGACTGGTTCACCGTCGACTACGAAGACCACATCGCGGGCCAGCCGCTGGGCAACACGGCCGAACGAGACATCGTCGGTCTGACCGTCGTCGCCGTCGTCCGCGGCGAATCGGCGAACCCCGCGCCCGCGCCCGACTTCAAGGTCTTCCCTGGCGACACGCTCGTCGTCGCGGGGTCTCCTGAGAAGGTCGCGAAGGCGTTCAACTTCTTCCGCACGGGTGAGATGCGCTCCAAGAGCGGCGCCGCCGACGGCTCTCCCGGGCGCTAGGCGATGCACTTCGGGCCCGACCTCCTCATTCTGGGCGCCCTCTTCGTCATCGCGTATGTGCTCGGCCGGCTCGGCAAGAGCATCGGTCTGCCCGCGATCCCGATCTACATGGCCGTCGGTCTTCTGGCGAGCCCCAACTTCCACCTCTTCCCGCTCGAATTCGTGCATACCGAGTACATCGAACTCATGGCCGTATTCGGTCTCGTGCTGCTGCTGTTCAACCTCGGTCTCGAGTTCGATCAGGACGAGTTCTTCTCGAACGCGGGCAAGCTCATCATCTCCGGCGGCTCGTACATCGCGCTCAATATGGGGGCCGGGTTCGCGTTCGGGTTCATGCTCGGCTGGGGAACGCGCGAAGCGCTCATCGTCGCCGGCATCACCGCGACGAGTTCGAGCGCCATCGTCACGAAGCTGCTGATCGAGCTCAAGCGTCTGGCCAATCCCGAGACCCCGATGATCCTCGGGGTCACCGTCGTCGAAGACATCTTCATCGCCATCTACCTCGCGATCGTGTCGGTCGTCTTGTCTGGAGAGACGGAGATCTGGCCTGTCGTCGGCAAGCTCGGCATCGCCTTCCTCTTCCTCATCGTGATGTTCACGGTGGCGCGATGGGGCGGCCGGTTCGTGTCGCGGCTGTTCCGCACGAAAGACGACGAGCTCTTCACGATCCTCTTCTTCGGTCTGGCGATCATGTTCGGCGGCATCGGCGAGATTCTCGGTGTCACGGATGCGATCGGCGCGTTCCTGATCGGTCTCGTATTGGGCGCGACCCGGTATCGCAACCGCATCGAACACATCGCGATCCCGTTGCGCGACGTGTTCGGGGCCTTCTTCTTCCTCAACTTCGGGCTCGGTCTCGATCCCACGAAGTTCGCTCCTGTGATCGTGCCCGTCCTCGGCGCGGTGCTGATGACCGTGGTCTTGAACGCGGGAGCGGGGCAGTTCGTCGCGTGGCTCAACAAGCTCGGTCCCCGCGCCGGAATCAACGCGAGCGTGATCCTGCAGAACAGAGGCGAGTTCGCCCTCATCCTCGCGACGCTGTCTCTGTCTGCGGGACTCGACGAACGTATCCAGCCGTTCGCGGGACTGTACGTGCTGATCATGGCCATCATGGGGCCGATCCTCGCCGCCAACTCCGAGAAGATCTCGTCGTTCATCCTTCGCCCCAGGTCGGCTTCGGCGAAGGCGAAAGTCAGGCAGAAGAGCCGCGACCCGATGCTCGACGAAGAGATCGCGCTCGTCGCCGCCGTCACAGCCGGACAAGACGTGTCGCTGCCCAGGGCCGACGACGAATCCGAGCCCACACTCGACACCACGCCGCTCGCTCAGGCGACTTCTCACGAGCCGGTGACGGGCGACGTCGATGCCCTGATCGAACAGGCCATGCGCCAGTCCGACGATCTGGGCTCCCGTGATCGCGAACCCCGCGAGAGAGACAGCGAATATTGACCCTGTTCAGCGTGATGCGGCGACCGCGATGGATCGCCGCCCTTGTACTCGCCCTCGCCATCGCGGCGATCTTCGCCGGGCTCGGCCAGTGGCAGCTCGAGCGTGCCGTCTCGAGCGGCCAAGTCGACGACCGGCCCACGGAGACCGTGAAGCCCCTGTCGGAGGTCGCCTCTCCACAGCAGCCGGTGCTCGCGGTGGAGGCCGCGCAGAGAGTGCAGACGCAGGGCATCTTCGAACCCGCCGACTACGGGATCCTCGCCGACAGGCTGAACGGAGAGCAATCGGGATACTGGGTCATCGCGCACCTCGCGGTCGATGAATCCGGCAGTCCTGCTCTCGCCGTGGCGCTCGGCTGGGCCCCCGACCGCGAGTCGGCCGTCGCCGTACGCGACCGTCTGGCCGCCCAGCCCCGCGCATCCACCCCGGTGGCGATCGAGGGTCGCTATGTCGACCCCGATGCGCCCACCGTCGACGACGCAGACTCTTCGCATGGCGGCTCGTACGACCTGACGACTATGAGCCCCGCCGCCCTGGTGAACATCTGGACGGCGCTGACCGATTCGACTGACGTCTACGGCGGGTACGTGATCTCGAGCACCGCTCCCGCCGGACTCGAACTCATCGCCGCCCCTGAGCCGGATCGGTCGGTCGAGCTCAACTGGCTCAACATCTTCTACGCGGCCGAATGGGTGATCTTCGCGGGCTTCGCCGTGTTCCTCTGGTACCGCCTCGCGCGCGACGCCTGGGAGCGCGAGCTGGAAGAGCTCGAGGAAGCCGAGAGCGACTCCGACGACCGGAGCCTCGTCGAGCACGGAATACACTAGAGACATGGCCCTCGAACCCAAACCCCGCGACTTTCCGCGCATTCGAAGCGCGGTCAAGCTGTACAAGGTCTCCTCGGTCATCACCGGTGTGATGCTTCTGCTTCTGTGCCTCGAAGTCGTGCTCAAGTACATCCCCGCGTTTGGTGTCGAACTCGAATTGGGCGGTCCGCAGGGCTTCCTCGCACTCGTGCCCGAGGGCACGGTCACGGCCGTCAACCTGTCGACCGGCATCCTCATCGCGCACGGCTGGTTCTACGTGCTCTACCTCTTCGCCGACTTCCAGCTCTGGAGCCGCATGCGCTGGCCCTTCTGGAAGTTCGTCCTCATCGCTCTCGGTGGCATCGTGCCGCTGCTCTCCTTCTTCCTCGAGGTCAGAATCGCCCGCGAAGTGAAGACGTACCTGGCCGGCCGCGAGGCCGAGCTGTCCGCATCCGCCCCCGTGGAGGTCACCCATTAGCACGCCCAGCCCCGACAGCCAGTCCCGGCCTGTCCTCGTCGTCGACTTCGGCGCCCAGTACGCCCAGCTCATCGCCCGTCGGGTACGCGAGGCCAGCGTCTATTCCGAGGTCGTCCCGTCATCGATCACCGCCGCGGAGGTCGCCGCCAAGTCTCCCGTCGGTATCGTGCTGTCGGGTGGCCCGTCGAGCGTCTACGAGCCCGGCTCGCCTGAGCTCGACCCGGCGATCTTCGACCTCGGAGTGCCGGTGTTCGGCATCTGCTACGGCTTCCAGGTCATGGCACGCGCCCTCGGCGGCGAGGTCGCCAACACGGGGCTCCGCGAGTACGGCTCGACCGACATGACGGTCACCGGTGAGGGCGGATCGCTCCTCGGCGGTCAGCCCGAGTCGCAGACCGTCTGGATGAGCCACGGCGATTCGGTCTCGAAGGCGCCCGAGGGCTTCGAGGTCCTGGCGAGCACGACGTCTACCCCCGTCGCCGCGTTCGGCTCCAAGGAGCGACGCATGTACGGGGTGCAATGGCACCCCGAGGTGAAGCACTCCGAGTTCGGGCAGCGCGTGCTCGAGAATTTCCTGCACGACACGGCAGGGATCCCCGCCGACTGGACGAGCAACAACGTCATCACCGATCAGGTCGCCCTGATCAGGGAGCAGGTCGGTGACGGCAAGGTCATCTGCGCCCTCTCCGGCGGCGTCGACTCGTCGGTGGCCGGCGCGATCGTGCACCAGGCCGTCGGCGACCAGCTCACGTGCGTCTTCGTCGACCACGGTCTGCTGCGCCAGGGCGAGCGCGAGCAGGTCGAGATCGACTATGTCGCCTCGACCGGTGTGCGGCTCATCACCATCGATGCCCGCGAGCAGTTCATGGATGCCCTTGCGGGCGTCACCGACCCCGAGCAGAAGCGCAAGATCATCGGTCGGGAGTTCATCCGCAGCTTCGAGGCCGCGGCTGAAGCGCTCGTGCTCGAAGCGGCCGCGACCGACGGTGAGCCCGTGAAGTTCCTCGTACAGGGAACTCTGTACCCCGACGTCGTCGAATCCGGCGGAGGAACCGGCACGGCGAACATCAAGAGCCATCACAACGTCGGGGGACTCCCCGAGGACCTCCAATTCGAACTGGTCGAGCCGCTCCGAGCTCTCTTCAAAGACGAGGTGCGCGCCATCGGGCGCGAGCTCGGTCTTCCTGAGGCGATCGTGGGGCGCCAGCCGTTCCCCGGACCCGGCCTCGGCATCCGGATCGTCGGAGAGGTCACCTGGGAGCGGCTGGAGCTGCTTCGTCAGGCCGACGCCATCGTGCGCGCGGAACTGACCGCAGCCGGTCTCGACGACGAGATCTGGCAGTGCCCGGTCGTGCTCCTGGCCGACGTGCGCTCTGTCGGTGTTCAGGGCGACGGACGCACCTACGGTCACCCGATCGTGCTGCGACCCGTCTCGAGCGAAGACGCGATGACCGCCGACTGGACTCGCCTGCCCTACGACCTCCTGGCGCGGATCTCGAACCGCATCACCAACGAGGTCGCCGGCGTCAACCGCGTCGTACTCGACGTCACCAGCAAGCCCCCGGGAACTATCGAGTGGGAGTAGTGCTCGGACTCACCTGATCCGAGCCCGCTGCGCCCCGTGGAACTCTCCACGGTCGGCGCAGCGTCAGGCGTGCGAAGAGCCACTCGAGTGGCCCCTGCATGAAACGCAACCGCCAGACCACGGCGAACACGAGCGAGCCGATGGCGAGCCCGAGGAACAGCGCCCACGAGAATGCGTCGTCGTGTGCGTCAGGGAAGAGCGCTCCGACGATCGCGATGGCGACGACCTGCGCTGTGTAGATGGTGAGCGGCATCGCTCCCGCCGCGGTCAGCGGGCGAATGAGCCTGCGCCCTGCCGCCCCGCGCACACGCCCGACAGCCGCGACGAGCAGGCCTATCACGGCTATGGCAAGCGCTCCCGACGAAATCGCCTCCATCGTCGTGTCGGTGTGCGCCACGACGGGATCGCCGAACGCGTTCGACAGGCCATACCCGAGGGCGGACACCGCGAAGCCTCCGACGATCATCACGAGTTGCACTCGAGCCCGGGCGACACCGAATCGGGCGAGCGCGAGGCCGGCGAGAACATAGGCCAGCCAGACAGGCGCGGGATAGTACGAGTCGAGCCAGGAGAGCGGAATGGACAGCGGGTTCTCGGCGGAGACAGGCAGGGGCCCGTCCCACGAGGTTGCCGCGCCGATCGCGTCGATCACGGCAGGGCCGATTACGGCGCAGACGAGGGCCCCGGCGGCCAGTGCCCAGCGGTTTGTGAAGAGCAGCGGCACGCAGACGAGGAACAGAAAGCCGTAGGAGTCGAGGATGATCGCGATATTCGTCTCGAGCAGCCACAGGCCGAGACCGAGGGCGATGAGGAGAAGGGCCCGGATGGCGATGGAGAGTCGGGCTCGGCGTCGCAATGCCCCACCGGCCGCCGCGCGGGCGATCGGATGCTCGCCGCCCGTCATCAGACCGAGCGAGATGCCCGCGAGCGTGGCGAACAGGATCGAGCTGCGCCCGTCGTAGAAGGCATCTCCGTCGCCGGGAAGGGTGTGTGCCGCCAGCATGCCCAGGATGGCGAGCCCTCGTGCGGCGTCCAGCCCGGGGATGCGCGTGACGCCGTCTGGGGTCACGACGACGGCGGGGCCGCCCCGAAGGACGGCCCCGCCGTTGTCGTGTGTCGACACGCTTCGCGTGAAGCTAGTTGCGGAAGATGGCGATCAGGCGGAGCAGCTCGACGTAGAGCCACACCAACGTGACGGTGAGGCCGAAGGCCGCGGACCATCCGTACTTGCGGGGAGCGCCCGCCTTGACGCCGCGCTGAACGAAGTCGAAGTCGAGCACGAGCGAGTAGGCCGCCATGATCACGGCGAGAACGCCGATGATGATTCCGAAGATTCCGGAACGCGCGCCGAACATGTTGTCTGCCGGGAAGACCCCGGCGATCATGAGCACGAAGTTCAGGAGCGAGAACACCGCGTAGCCGATCATCGCGATGAGGAAGATCTTGGTCGCGCGCTTGGACGCGCGGATCTTACCGTTGGCGAAGAGCGCGAGTGTGGTTCCGAACACCGCAAGGGTGGCGAGCACGGCCTGAACGACGATGCCCTCGAAGCGCTGCTCGAAGAACTGGGAGATGCCACCGATGAAGAGGCCCTGCGCTGCGGCATAGAGCAGGATCAGCGGCGCAGACGGCTCGCGCTTGAACGAGTTGACCAGTCCGAGAACCAGTCCGACGATCGCACCGGCGATCCAGACGCCCGGCACCACCCATCCGACGACAGCGGTCGCGAGAAGCACGACGAACATCAACGCCGTCTTGACGATGGTGTCGTCATAGGTCATGCGCGAGGTGTCGGCCGGGGTGGCGGACGGGCGCTCGTAGAGATCTTGCAGCTGAGTGCTCGACATCGTGGGCGCAGCGTCAGCCGCACCCTTTCCGTTGAAGACAGGGTTGCGTGTGAACGCGGGGTTCGCCGACGGCATGAGTTCCTCTTGTACGTAGGTGGACGGAGTTCAAATCTACCGGTTATGGGTGGAACCGTGCCCGTGAATGCGGTCGTTTCGCAGGGTTTTCGCGCAGGGCGGAGTCGATTCCGGCTACCGTGGTGGCGTGACCGCACCCCGCCTTGCTCTCGTCATCGGACATCGGGGCGCGCCGGGGTACCGTCCCGAACACACCCGCTCGTCGTACGAATTGGCCATCGCGCTCGGTGCCGATGCCGTCGAACCCGACATCGTCGCATCCAGAGACGGAGTTCTCGTGCTGAGGCACGAGAACGAGATCTCGGGAACCACCGACGTGGGCTCCCGCGCCGAGTTCGTGTCGCGCCGCACGACAAAGACCATCGACGGCATTCGGCATACCGGGTGGTTCACCGAGGATTTCACCTGGGCCGAACTGTCGACGCTGCGCGCTCGGGAGCGTCTGCCGAAGATCCGACACTCCAGCGCGTCGTTCGATCTGCAGTCGCCCATCATGCGTCTGTCGGAGCTGCTCGACCTGCTCGACGACACCCGCGACGAGTCCGGTCGGTCGATCGGCCTGGTCGCCGAGATCAAGCACGCCGCCTACTTCGAGTCCATCGGCCTCGCCCTCGACGAACTGGTTGCGGAGGAGCTGACGAATGCCGGGTGGAATTCGGGTGACGGCCGGCTGACGGTCGAATCGTTCGAGAAGACGGTGCTCGACCAGCTGAGGAGTCGGGGCATCCGCTCGAAGAACGTCTTTCTGCTCGAAGCGGCGGGTTCGCCGCCCGACCTGGTCGCCCGGTTCGGCACGATGGCCGACAGCTACGCGTCATTCCTCACCGGCGACGGTCTTCGGATGCTGCGGCGCGACCTCGAGGGCATCAGCGTCGACAGGCAGATGATCCTGCCTCGAACCGACCCGGACTCGGGCAGGGTGTCGTCGGCGCTGGTCGAGGCCGCGCACGACGCGGGACTCGAGATCTACTGCTGGACCCTGCGGCCCGAGAACAGGTTTCTCGACCGTGCCTTCCGGGGAGCAGGAGGCTCCTCGGGCTTCGGCGATTGGCAGAGCGACTTCGGGCTGATTCTCGCCACCGGTGTTGACGGGGTGTTCGCCGATCATGCAGACCTTGCGGTCGCCGCCCGAGACGCCGTCGCGGCATCCTCGCGGGCGCGGGGAACTGTCGGAGGTTCGGCTTAAACTGGAGCCGACATGACAAGCCTCTTCGACCTTCCCTCGACCGATTCCGGCACCGCGAGCCTGAAGCCCGTCATCCTCGACGGCCAGGGGCCGGAAGCCACGCAGAGCGATCTGCTCGACGGCCTCAACCCCGAGCAGCGAGAGGCGGTCGAATACCGTGGCCCCGCGCTGCTCATCGTCGCGGGTGCGGGGTCGGGCAAGACCCGCGTCCTCACCCACCGAGTGGCGAGCCTGATCGAGAGCCGCGAGGCGTGGCCGAGCCAGATCCTGGCGATCACCTTCACGAACAAGGCCGCAGCCGAGATGCGCGAGCGCGTCGAACAGCTGCTGGGGCAGGCGTCCCAGGGCATGTGGATCTCGACCTTCCACTCTGCGTGCGTGCGAATCCTGCGCCGCGAGGCCGAGAACTTCGGTTTCACCAAGAGCTTCACCATCTACGACTCGGCCGACAGCCGTGTGCTGATCAAGCGCATTATCAAAGAGCTCCAGGCCGATACCTTCGGCTTCACCGTCGGCTCCGTCTCGGCCAAGATCTCGAAGCTCAAGAACGAGCTCGCTGACGTCGAGAGCTATGCACGCACGGCGAACTTCGCCGACCCCCAAGAAGCTCTCTTCGTCGAGATCTTCCGGCAGTACACACGAAGCCTCCAGGCGGCCAACGCCTTCGACTTCGACGACCTCATCAGCCAGACCGTCTTCCTGTTCCGCGCCTTCCCGCGTGTAGCGGAGCAGTATCGACGCCGTTTCCGTCACATCCTCGTCGACGAGTACCAAGACACGAACCACGCGCAGTACTCGCTGATCCACGAGCTCACCCTGTCGCCCGGGTCGGTCGACCCCGGCCAGCCGCCCGTCGAGGGCGCGTCGCTCACCGTGGTCGGTGACTCCGACCAGTCGATCTATGCGTTCCGCGGAGCCGATATCCGCAACATCGTCGAGTTCGAGCGCGACTATCCGGGTGCAAAGGTCGTTCTGCTCGAACAGAACTACCGTTCTACGCAGAACATCCTCTCTGCAGCCAACGCCGTGATCTCGAACAACTTTGATCGCAAAGACAAGAAGCTGTGGACCGCGATCGGCGACGGCGACAGGATTCTCGGCTATACGGGATATTCGGGCCACGACGAGGCGCAATTCGTCGCAGACGAGATCGCCAAACTGCACGACGCGGGAACGGCCTACAAAGACATCGCCGTCTTCTATCGCACGAACGCGCAGACGCGTGCCCTAGAAGAGATCTTCATCAGATCGGCCTTGCCGTATCGGGTGCTCGGCGGTACGAAGTTCTACGAGCGCGCAGAGATCAAAGACGTGATGGCGTATCTGATCTCCGTCGCCAACCCCCAAGACGCGCTGGCTCTCCGGCGCATCCTCAACAGCCCCAAGCGCGGCATCGGCCCGGCCACCGAAACTCAGCTCGCGAGCTTCGCCGAAGCCAACGAGATCACCTACCGCGAGGCCATGCGTCGCGCAGCTTCGCTCGGACTGGGGCCCAAGGTCACATCCGCGATCCTCCAATTGGCGGGCCTGCTCGACGAAGCCTCCGAACTCATCGACCCCGAGCGCGAACAGGGCCCGGCCCCTGTCTTCGACGTCCTCGCCCTCCTGCTCGAGAAGAGCGGTTATCTCACCGCACTCCGAGCCAAGCGCGACCCGCAAGACGAGGCGCGTGCCGAGAACGTCGAGGAGCTCCTCGCGGTCACCAAAGAATTCGGCAAGAACAACCCCGACGGCGGGCTCGTCGACTTCCTCACCGAGGTGTCTCTGGTCGCGGCCGTCGACGACCTCGACGACTCCAGCGGAACGGTGTCGTTGATGACCCTGCACACCGCCAAGGGTCTCGAGTTCGAGGCGGTGTTCCTCACCGGCATCGAAGAAGACTTGTTGCCGCACCGCATGTCCGCCAACGAGCCGGGCGGACCGGCAGAAGAGCGCCGCCTCTTCTACGTGGGCATCACCCGTGCTCGCAAGCGTCTTTATCTGTCTCTCGCCATGACTCGCGCTCAATACGGCGAAACCGCCGTCGCGATGCCCAGCAGGTATCTGCAGGAGATCCCCGCCGAACTGATCGAATGGGTGCAGTCTCCTGGCATGGCCACCTCGCGCGGCGGAACTCAGCCACGCGCCCTCAACGCGAATCGCTCGTCGCGGCAGGGGTGGGGGTCGACGGGCTCGCAGTCGACCAGCGACTTCCCCCCGCTTCCGCCGCGTCCGAAAGCAGAGTGGGCCAACACGATCACCAACAAGGTGCGCGACAACGGCGACCTCGAGCTCGCGGCCGGCGACCGCATCCGGCACAGCGATTTCGGCGAGGGTCGAGTGAGTCAGGTCACCGGCGAGGGCACGAAGCGTGTGGCGCACGTGATGTTCGAGAGCGCCGGAGCCAAGAAGCTGCTGATCAAGATCGCGCCCATCGAGAAGATCTAGGCCCACTACGTCGTCGTTTCGATACGGCCTTGTCGAGGCAATGAATATTAGCCGCCATCAGCTGTTCTGCTCGGAGGCGCTGCGGCTTAGAGTCTCGGTAACGGACGTGGCGAGTGTGCTGCCCCGTGACATCGGGGGCACAACATGGAACAGCTTGGTTCGTCTTTTTCTCGTCGCACCTTTCTAGCCGGAAGTGGTGCGGCCGCGATCGGTGTCGGCCTTGCCGCCTTCGCTCCGGCGCAGCGAGCGCTCGCCGCGCAGACGGTGCTGCCGACGTTCACCTACGGGCCAGAAGACAAGCTCGCGCCGTTCTATGCGCAACGGAATCGTGCGGTGTCAGAGAAAGCCACCATCCTCATGCTGGGCGATTCCCTCACGGAGGGGTATGGAGCCGGTGATCTGCAGGATGGCTACCCTGCGCAGGTGCGAGAGATGCTTCGCGCGCAGTTCTCACCCAAATCGGGCACGGGGCGCGACTACGTTGCCGCCCGGCATCAGCTCTTCCGTGAGGGGGCGCGGCCATGGAGGGAGACGCTCTTCACCTTCACCGGGCCTGTCGTCCTCGCGAGCCTCTATGGCGTCGGACGCCGGAGTGTCAGGCTCGATCCGGATTCAGTAGCAACGCTTGCGGGCCAGAACTACTCGTCGCTGATGCTGGCGTGGCGTGCGCCTTCGACGAAGAGCTCGATTGAGGTGAAGGTCGGTGAGGGGGGCTGGCTCCCGGTTGAGCGAGAAAGAGTGGGAGAAAACACATTTCGAGTAGACGGGTCGTCCGCGGGGGCCCAGACCTTCCAGGTCAGACCGGTGGCGAATAGCGATGCCAGCTACAAGGACCCCGACTACCCGCAGATAGAGGGCGTCTGGCTCTTCAACGGCGATGAGAATCGCAATATTCACGTCGTCGAGGGCGGCCAGTCGGGTTCCGCGATGTGGCAGTTCTCCGCCGGTTCGAAAGGGCCGCTGCCAGGTCAAACGGGTGTGAGTTCATGGGCGGATGCTATCGACAGGTATTCGCCGTCGCTCGTGACAATGGCGTGGGGCACCAACGATGTCAAGCAGAAGAGCAAAGCCGACATCATGAGCGACACGTCGAGGGTCATCAGCCTGATTCGGACGCACACTGCCGCTCCGATCCTTCTTATCGTGCCGTTTCAACCGCTGTCGGAAACGAACGCGGTCTGCTCCTGGGCCGATCTTCGGGCCGGGCTGAAGACTGTCGCAGATGCGACCCGGACCGTCGACTACTTCGACGTCGGCCAGTACATGTCGTTCACATCGGCCAGTGATCCCAACGGTTGGAAGTCTCCGTACGATTCGATCCACCTCAGTTCGGCGGGGTACAAGGAGATGGCTCGCGTCATCTCGGCGAAGCTGAGCGCCGTTCCCGCCTAGTCTCATTGCGGCCAGGCCGCAGCGCCAGGTTGCGGGGCAGGTGGCGAAGCGCGCGCGGCAGTCGTGGATAGACGACGCGGACGACCCGCATCAGTGCCTGGAAGCGGCGTTGGCGCGCTGCGGACCAGGGCAGACCGAAGTCCTCTCTGATCCCCGGTGGGAGGAGCCCCGCTGTCACCAACCGGGCGAGTGGCATTGCCGCTCGGAGCCAGCGCGGCGCAGCGACGGGATGGAGGAGCGCGGACGCGACGCGCCTCGTCGTCTCGTCTGTATGCAGCGTCGCGAGTTCGTGCGTGAAGTAGGCGCGGAATGCAGCCCGATCCGCGGGCCACATCTGCGGCGGAACCTGGAGCGCTGTTCCCAGCACCGCGTAGTCCTGGTAGATCCGCTCCGCGGATGCATCATCGAGTGGTCCGTATACGCGTTCGTGCATGTCGATCGCCGAGTCGTAGAGTGTGGCCGCAACCCACAGCTGCAGCCGCGGGTCGAACGCAGAGTACGACGGGGCTGTGCCGTCCTCCACCCCGCGCACCGGCCCGTGCGCCCGAGAGACCGCCCGAACGACCGCGTCGACCTGCTCGGGCGTGCCGTAGACGACGGTGTAGACGTAGTCGAGCGTGCGCACGAGCCGATCGAGGGGACGTGCCGCGAAGTCGCTGTGCTCGGCCACCCCGCGTCCCACCGCCGGGTTCGCGAGCTGCAGCAGGATGGCTCGACCCCCGGCGCCCACGAGCACCGACTCCGCGGCGATGTCTCGGATACCCAGCGTGCCCGACTGCGGGGATGACGCGGAAGAAGCCACGGGGTTCCCCTCTCTCGGGCGCCGAACCCGACGCGGGGATCGGAGAGGAACCCCGTCGGCTCAGGTGGTCGTCGTCGGTGCGAGGTGATTCGTCAGCCGACGACGCCACAGTACCCCGACGCCGAGGAGACTTCCCAGCGTGAGCGCTGTGGCCGACACGAGGAGGAGGAAGCCGGTGTCGGCGCTGCCCGTGTCGGCGAGAACGGGCGCCGCTGCAGGAGCAGCGGGAGCCGGCGGGAGCTCTGGCGCGGGCGGAGGGGCGACGAAGGTGACCTCGCTCGCCGTGCCGAAGGGCGACTGCCATGGCAGGATGCGGCTGCCGCCCTGCTCGACCGGGGTTCGATCGGGGCTGATGCGCTCGACCCAGACGAAGTAACCGCTGCCGGGAAGGACGCATTCGGGAGTCCGATAGTTTCCGGGACCGGTCTCGATGCGCACCTCGACGGAGCACACGACCGGAGCACCCGCCGGCGGCTCAGCCGCGGGCTCGATGGGATCGCTGAACGGGCCGAGGAGGGAACTCTCGACCACCACAGGAATGGGCAGCATGCCGTTCTCGTCGACGGCCGGAACCGACCCGGCGGGTGGGGGAGTCGCAGGCCGGTAGACGCCCCAGCCCGGGAGGAGGTCGTCGCGGCTCTCGTCGACCAGCGCCGACACGGTGAGTTCGTCGCTGATCGCCTCGCCCGCGGCGGCCGTGGCTTTGCTGGTCTTCGTGTTCACGACAGGCTGGAACGGCTTGGTCGACGGCACCGTGGAGAGGATCGTGGCGCTGCCTGAGGCGGACCCGGGGCGAGCGACGAGCACCTGCTGAACATCATCTCCTGCGTGGCCGGCCGTGAAGGCGGAGCCGTAGGGGAGGTCGTTGTAGCGCACCATGGCGGCGACCGTCGACGCCGGGTCGGTTCCTGTCGTCGTGATGGACACGGTCTCGCCGTTCGATACCGTGCGTTCTGCTCGGCCATCGTCGAAAACAGCACCCGACAGGCTCATCGTGCCCGAATGGACACCCGGAGCCAGGGCAGTCGGCCCGCTCGCGAGGAAGTCGACCGTCAAGCCGCTGGTGACCGTCATGCGGTTGTCGTCGTCGGCCGGTGTCAGTGTGACCGACCCCATGACACCCCGCGATGCGCCCGAGGGAGCGTCGGCGGCCGCGAGGAGCTGGCTGCTCCGATCGAGCACGGCCTGGGCGGAGGCGCCCGCCCGCGCGGCGTAGTACTCCGGGCTCCGGCCGTCGAGACCCGCGATCCTCCAGGTCGCGAGTTGGCCGGCCGCAGCCTCGGTCGGGTCGGCTGAGGGCGCGGCGGTGCGTGAGATGTATGCCAGGCGAGCAAGGTCGTCAGGGGTGAAGCGGCCGAGAGCGGCCGAGTCGACGAACTGATAGTCGTGACCGGTCGGCGCTTTCTTGCCGACTTCGAGGCAGAAGATGAGCGAGCCGTCGTCGAGCCGGTACGAGCCGATCCATGAAACGCCGTTCTCGGCGAGGTGGCCGACCCCATGCCCGGTCGACACAGCGGCGGTCGCCGGAGGTGCGCCGGAGAGAAGGAGTCCGATGGTCGTCGCGACCGTGGTGAGTGCGGTGAGTATGGCGGCGAAGCGCCGGCGTGGTTGTGTCATGCCGATCACCTTCTCGGACCGGGCACGCGTAGCGGGGAGCGCGTCGGTCCTCCGTGGAATGCGGTCTCGATCGCCGGGTTGTGGAGGACGAGGCGTCTCCGTTGCTCGCATGTGGGGCTCTTGTTCGGGCGGTAAGGTGGCAGACGGCGAAAGTCTGCGGCGGAGCAGCAAATCTGTCGGCCGCGACTCGCAGGAGTACTCTTCGAGCCGAGCACCAACCCCCGTGCCCGGCTGAGACCTAAGCGGATTGGATGAGCGTGGATCTGTTCGAATACCAGGCACGAGACCTGTTTGAAAGCTATGGGGTTCCGGTTCTTCCGGGAATCGTGGCGGACACCCCGGAAGAGGTGCGTGCCGCGGCTGAGAAGCTCGGCGGCGTGACCGTCGTCAAGGCTCAGGTCAAGGTCGGAGGCCGCGGCAAAGCCGGTGGAGTCAAGGTCGCGAAGGATCCGCAGGCCGCCTTCGAGGCCGCCCAGTCGATCCTCGGCCTCGACATCAAGGGTCACGAGGTGAAGCGGGTCATGGTCGCCGGAGGCGCGCGCATCGCCGAGGAGTTCTACTTCTCCGTGCTCCTCGACCGTGCCAACCGTTCGTACCTCTCGCTCACCAGCTACGAGGGCGGCATGGAGATCGAGCAGCTCGCCGTCGAGCGCCCCGAGGCCCTCGCCCGTATCGAGGTCGACCCGATCGCGGGCATCGACCTCGACACCGCCAAGTCGATCGCGGTCTCGGCGAAGTTCCCGGCGGAACTCGTCGACAAGGTCGCTCCCGTCTTCGTGAAGCTGTGGGAGGTCTACACGGGTGAGGACGCCACGCTCGTCGAGGTCAACCCACTCGTCCTCACCGAAGAGGGCGACATCATCGCGCTCGATGGCAAGGTGACGCTCGATGAGAACGCAGGATTCCGGCACCCCAACCACGAGGCGCTCGAAGACAAGGATGCGGCGGACCCGCTCGAGGCCAAGGCCAAGGCTGCCGACCTCAACTACGTGAAGCTCGACGGCGAGGTGGGAGTCATCGGCAACGGTGCGGGCCTCGTGATGTCGACCCTCGATGTCGTCTCCTACGCGGGAGAGAAGTACAACGGCGTGAAGCCGGCCAACTTCCTCGACATCGGCGGCGGAGCGTCTGCGGCCGTGATGGCGGCGGGCCTCGACGTCATCCTCGGCGACGCCCAGGTCAAGAGCGTCTTCGTGAACGTCTTCGGCGGAATCACCGCGTGCGACGCGGTGGCCAACGGAATCATCGGTGCACTCGAGGTGCTGGGCGACTCCGCCACGAAGCCCCTCGTCGTTCGACTCGATGGCAACAAGGTCGATGAGGGCCGTGCGATCCTCGCCGCAGCCAACCACCCGCTCGTCACTCTGGCGACCACCATGGACGAGGGCGCCGACAAGGCCGCCGAACTCGCCTCCCTCTGACGATTCCTCGCGAGAAGTAAGGACCATACAAAGAATGTCGATTTTCCTCAATAAGGATTCCAAGGTCATCGTGCAGGGCATCACGGGCGGCGAGGGCACCAAGCACACCGCTCTGATGCTGGCCGCAGGCACCCAGATCGTGGGCGGTGTGAACGCTCGCAAGGCGGGCACCACCGTGACCCACGGCGACGTGGAGCTGCCGGTCTTCGGCACCGTCTCCGAGGCCATCTCCACGACCGGAGCCGACGTCTCGATCGCCTTCGTTCCGCCCGCCTTCGCGAAAGACGCGATCATCGAGGCGATCGATGCAGAGATTCCGCTGCTCGTCGTCATCACCGAGGGCATCCCCGTGCAAGACGCGGCGGAGGCCTGGGCGTACGCCAAGCAGAAGGGCAACACGACGCGCATCATCGGCCCGAACTGCCCCGGCATCATCACGCCCGGCGAGTCGCTCGTGGGCATCACCCCGGCGAACATCACGGGCAAGGGCCCGATCGGACTCGTCTCCAAGTCGGGCACGCTGACCTACCAGATGATGTTCGAGCTGCGCGACCTCGGCTTCTCGACGGCCATCGGAATCGGCGGAGACCCGATCATCGGCACCACGCACATCGACGCGCTCGCGGCATTCGAGGCCGATCCCGAGACGAAGGCAATCGTGATGATCGGCGAGATCGGTGGAGACGCAGAAGAGCGCGCTGCCGACTTCATCAAGGCCCACGTGACGAAGCCGGTCGTCGGCTACGTCGCAGGCTTCACCGCACCCGAGGGCAAGACGATGGGCCACGCAGGCGCCATCGTGTCCGGCAGCGCGGGAACCGCGCAGGCCAAGAAAGAGGCCCTCGAGGCCGCCGGCGTGCGCGTCGGCAAGACGCCGAGCGAGACGGCCGCGTTGCTGCGCGAGGTCTACGCGGCGCTCTGATCCCCAGCACGACCTGCGATGCCGATGAACATGGCGACACCGCCCAACCGTGGTGTCGGCCGGGTGTGCACGTCTCGTTCGCGGATCTTCGGATAGAGGCAGCGCGTCCGGCACGCCCTGGTCACACCCGAGCTGATCTACGGCACCATCGTCAGTTCCGCCGTGATCGCCGTCGCCGATGATGACGACGACGACTTCGATGTCTTCGTGGTCACGATCGTGACGATGCTGGTCTTCTGGGCCGCGCACGTCTTCGCGACCGCCGTGGCGAATCACGGCATGCGTGGGGGCAGGATCATCGGCATCGGTCAGGCGTTCCGCGAAGGCGTGCATCACTCGAAGGGCCTGCTGTACGCCTCGGTCGTGCCGCTCGTGTTCCTCGTCCTCGGAGCGACGGGCGTGCTCGACGAAGACACGGCGTACTTCGTGGCGCTCATCGTGGGCATGGTGGTGCTGGGCGTTCTCGGCTGGATGGCGTTCGCCGACAGAGGCAGTCCGTGGCCCGTGAGGTTGCTCGGCGGCGTCGGAACGGCTCTCTTCGGACTGGTCATCATCGTGTTCAAGGCAGTCCTCCACTAGAGCGGCGGGGTGAGGTGTCGACTCAGCCGACAGGGGGTACGCTCGGCACGGCATGAATCGACCATTTACCGCATTCCTCGCGTTTCTCGACGCGCTCCTCGTCGGGGTACTCGGCGTCGGAATCCTCTTGATTCCGTTGACGATCCTCTGGCTGACGCAGTTCGAGCTCGCCGTCGACTTCGGCGCGTTCTGGCGGGTCGCGGCCAACTTCTGGCTGCTCGGCAATGGCGTCGATCTGCTCGTCACGATCGATCCGACGCTCGCGCTGCAACTCGCCCTGCAGGGGGCGGGGGTGCCCTTCGAGATCGGCTTCGCGCCCCTGGGTATGGCCGTGCTCACGGTGCTCCTCGGATGGCGATCGGGCCGGCGTCTCGCCGATTCGGAGCACCGCCTCCTCGGCGCCGCCGTGGGCGTACTCACCGTCGTCGCGATCGGATGGCTGGTCGCCAGCGGGGCCGGCTCCGACAGTGCGCGACCGTCGATCGTGCAGGCCTTGTTCTTCCCCGCAGCCGTCTATGCCATCGGCATGGCGACGAGCCTGTTCTCCCGCGCCGATTTCTCGGCCGCCGCGGATCCGGCCGATCCCGCTGGCCAAGCCGTCGACATCCTCACCCGGAGCCTGCGCGAGATCGTCGATCGCGTGCCGGCGCCCGTCGCGACGGTGGTGTCTCTCGCGGCCCGAGGCGGCGCGATGGCGGTCGCCGGGCTCACGGCGGTCGCCGGCATTCTGGTGTTCGTCCTGATCCTGGGGCACTACGGGCAGATCATCTCGCTGTACGAATCCCTGCAGTCGCAACTCGTGGGCGGTATCGCCCTGACCATGGGCCAGCTCTCGATCGTGCCCAACATGGTCGTCTGGGCCACCTCGTGGCTGCTCGGGCCGGGTTTCGCCCTCGGCTCGGGCAGCGTGGTGTCGCCGCTGGGAACACAGGTGGGCCTGCTCCCAGGGCTGCCGATCCTCGGCGCCCTGCCACAGGGGGCGCCCGCGATCGGTTACGCGGTTGTCGTGGTTCCCGTCGTCGTCGGCTTCGTCGTGGGCGTCGTTCTCAAGCCTCGATTGACGGCGGCGGGTGCGGGGTCGTCGCCGCTGGTCCTGGTGCTGTCGGGTATCGGAGTCGGAGTCGTCGGCGCCAGCGTGCTCGGGCTGCTCGCCATCTGGTCCGGGGGAGCCGCCGGACCCGGAAGGCTCGTCGACGTCGGTCCGGATCCGGCCGCCGTGTGGATCTGGTCGGCGCTCGAGCTCGGCCCCAGCGCCGTGCTCGGGCTCACAGTGGGGCTCACGCGACGGTTCTTCTCGCGGATGTCCGACGGCACCGGGGCCGAAGCGGACTCCGATGGCGGCCTCGACGGTCTCGGCGGACTCGACCGCGCGGGCGCCGATGCGGATACCAATAAACTGTGACGGTGCTGTCGCTGGTCGTACTCATCTCCGGCGGAGGATCGAACCTCCGCGCCCTTCTCGACGCGCAGTCAGACGCAGAGTTTCCCGCGAGGATCGTCGCCGTCGGAGCCGACAACGACGCCGCGGGCCTGGCCCACGCCGAGGAGTTCGGCGTGCCCACCTTCACCGTGCCACCGACGTCGTTCGAGTCGCGCGCCGCATGGGGAGACGAGCTTCTCGAGCAGATCCGAGTGTGGAATCCCGATCTGGTCGTCTGCGCCGGCTTCATGCGCATCCTGCCCCCTCGGGTCGTCTCGGCCCTGAGCCCGTTCCTCATCAACACTCATCCGGCTCTCTTGCCCGCGTTTCCAGGCGCCCACGCCGTGCGCGACGCCCTCGCCGCCGGGGCGGCGCAGACGGGCGTCACCGTGCACATCGTCGACGAGGGTGTCGACACCGGTCCGGTGATCGTCCAGGAGGTCGTGGCGATCGAGGCCGATGACACGGAGCCGGAACTTCACGAACGAATCAAGACGGTCGAGCGTCGCCTGCTCACTCAGGCGGTACTCGACATCGCGAACAGCAGAGTCAACCTCAGGGAGCTAGCCACAGCATGAGCGGTCCAATTCACGATCCGAACCTCTACGCCCACCGCGACGTCGTGCGCATCGAGCGCGCACTGATCTCGGTGAGCGACAAGACCGGGCTCCTCGAGCTCGCCGCGGCCCTCGCCGATGCCGGGGTCGAGATCGTGTCGACGGGTTCGACGGCGAAGACCATCGCCGACGCGGGATTCGCGGTCACGGAGGTCAGCCAGGTCACGGGCTTTCCCGAGTCTCTCGACGGCCGTGTGAAGACGCTGCACCCCGCCGTCCACGCCGGCATCCTCGCCGATCTCCGGCTCGAGTCGCACAAGTCCCAGCTCGACGAGCTCGGCATCCGCGCATTCCAGCTCGTCGTGGTGAACCTGTATCCGTTCCGCGAGACCGTGGCCTCGGGTGCCGAGAGCTCGGCCGTGATCGAACAGATCGACATCGGAGGCCCGGCGCTCGTGCGCGCCTCGGCCAAGAACCACGCCAACGTCGCGATCGCGGTGTCGCCCTCGAGCTACGCCGGCATCATCGAATCGCTGCCTGCCGGAACCACGCTCGAGAGTCGTCGCGCGCTCGCCGCCGAGGCTTTCGCCCACACGGCCGCCTACGATGCGGCGGTCGCCGCGTGGTTCGCGGGCGAGACGACGGATGGCGCCGGCCTCGACACGGCCGGTCTCGGAGACGCCGTCACGATCGAGGGCACCCGGTCGGCGACCCTCCGCTACGGCGAGAACTCGCATCAGCCTGCCGCACTGTACGTGCGCGAGAACGGGGCGGGGATCGCCCAGGCGACCCAGCTCCACGGCAAGGAGATGTCGTACAACAATTACGTCGACGCCGATGCGGCCGTTCGCGCCGCGTTCGACTTCGCCGAGCCCGCCGTGGCGATCATCAAGCACGCCAACCCGTGCGGCATCGCCGTCGCGCAGCCGGCCGACGCCGATGCGATCGCGGGTGCCCACGCTCGAGCGCACGCCTGCGACCCCGTCTCCGCGTTCGGAGGCGTGATCGCCGCCAACCGCACCGTGACACGGGCGATGGCCGAAGGCGTGGCCGAGATCTTCACCGAGGTCCTCGTCGCCCCCGACTTCGAGCCGGAGGCCCTCGAGATCCTGCAGATCAAGAAGAACCTCCGACTGCTGAAGCTGCCCGCGGGCTTCCGCCGCGACGAGACGGAGATCCGCCAGATCAGCGGCGGCTTCCTCGCGCAGAAGCCCGACGGGTTCGACGGCTTCAGCTCGGTGAAGTGGCAACGGGTCGCCGGCAAGCACGTCGACGACGCCACCCTGGCCGATCTGGAGTTCGCTTGGAAGGCGTGCCGCTCCGTGAAGTCCAACGCCATCCTGCTCGCGTCCGACGGGGCGTCGGTCGGCGTCGGCATGGGTCAGGTCAACCGTGTCGATTCCTGCCATCTGGCCGTGACGCGAGCGGGCGAGCGCGCCGCCGGATCGGTCGCCGCATCCGACGCCTTCTTCCCCTTCGCGGACGGGTTGCAGGTGCTCATCGACGCGGGCGTGAAAGCGGTCGTGCAGCCGGGCGGCTCGGTCCGCGATGCAGAGGTGATCGAGGCGGCTCAGGCCGCAGGCGTCACGATGTACTTCACAGGGGAACGCCACTTCTTCCACTAGAACCCCTCGACGTGCGTACAGAAACCCGAAGTAAGGTCGCACCCATGCATTTCCTCCGACCGAGACCGGTCATCGCGTCCGCCGTGGCAGCGCTGCTCATCGCCGCGATCACGCACCTCGCCACGATGCTGTCGTTCTTCGTCGGCAGCGATCCCCAGGCGATCGTGCTGCTGCAGATCAACAACTTCTTCGTGCCGGCGACGCTCGTGCTGCTCGTGCTGGTCTTCGTGTTCGCCATGATCGCCCGGCTGACGCGCTGGTACACGGCCGCCATCGCCGGGGTGGTCTCGGGCGTCATCGCGGCCGTCGTCGGTACGGGAATCCAAACCCTGCTGCAGGGCAATGCACTCGACGGTCGGGTGATCGCGTACGTTCTCAGCACTCTCGGCAACATCAATCTCATCTTCGTGCTCACCGCCACGGTGGCGACGGCCACGCTGGGCCGCCGGGTGTACTCGGCGCTCAGCCACTCCGAGATGCCGCCACGCACCGTCTCGGGAACCGTTCTGGTGCGACGCCCGTCCGACAATCTGGCCGAGGGGATCGTGACCCACCTCGAGCGCACCGAGGTCGACACAGAACTCGCCGACGAGCAGTGGGAGTCGTACGTCGCCGCCCTGATCGGGGCGGGGTGGAAGCCGGTGGAGGTCGAGCGTGCCGACGGGCTGGCCGACTCGGTCTTCGTCGAAGACTCCGTCGTGATGTTCGGTCGCCTCGCCGTGCTCGCGAGCCCTGCGGTGCCCAGCCGCGTCGCAGAGATCGACGAGGTGGAGAAGAGCGTGCGATCGCTGGGCCTCGATGTCACGCGCATCGTGCAGCCCGGCACCCTCGACGGGGGAGACGTGCTGAAGATCGAGAAGCGCGTCTACGTGGGGCGCGGTGGCCGAACGAACGCCGAGGGAATCAGGCAGCTACGGCACATCCTGAGCCCTCTCGGCTATACCGTCATCGCCGTGCCGATCTCGAAGGTCCTGCATCTCAAGAGCGCCGTCACGGCTCTGCCCGACGGCACGGTCATCGGATATCCGCCGGTCGTCGACGATCCCAAGATCTTCGACCGCTTCCTCGCCGTGCCGGAGGAGGCGGGGGCGCACGTGGTCATCCTCTCCGACGACACGGTGCTCATGTCGTCGGCGGCGCCCGAGTCTGCTCAGCTGATCGAGAGTCTGGGTTACAGGGTCATCGCCGTCGACATCTCGGAGTTCGAGAAGCTCGAGGCCTGCGTGACGTGCCTGTCGGTGCGCGTGCGCTGATTCGCGCGACGCGCGTTGCGCTCGAGTACGACTCGAGAGTAGCCTGAAAGGCTGCCCGCATTCGGGCGGAATCCCACCCTTCTTTCGAGGTTTCTCCGTGTCAACGCCCCCGCCCCCGTCCACCCTGGCCTCCCTCGGACGGCTGTACCGGTACGCGAAGCCGGCGATGCCGCGCATCTACGTGGCGATCGTGGCGTCTCTTCTCGCGAGCCTCGTGGCGCTGGCGATCCCGCAGGTGCTGCAGTGGCTGATCGACGGGCCCCTGACCGGCACAGATGTATCGCTCGTGTGGTTCTCGGTGGGCCTGGTGCTCGCGTTGGGTGTCGCCGAGGCCGCCCTGATCGCCCTGCGCCGCTGGCTCGTCCTTACTCCGGGAACCCACGTCGAGGCGCACATGCGCAACAGCCTCTATCGGCAGTTGCAGCGCCTTCCCGTGGCCTTCCACGACAGATGGCCGAGCGGACAGCTGCTGTCGCGTGCGATCGGCGATCTCAACCTGATCCGCCGGTGGATGGCGTTCGGCTTCGTCATTCTGATCGTGAACTCGCTGACCCTGGTGATCGGGTTCGTCATCCTCGTCTCGCTCAATTGGATCCTCGGGCTCATCTTCGTGGCCGCATCGATCCCCGTGCTCATCTACGGCTACGCGTTCGAGAAGCGCTATTCGCTGGCGGCTCGCCGTGGTCAAGACCAGCAGGGCGATCTGGCGACGGCCGTCGAAGAGAGCGTTCACGGCATCCGGGTTCTCAAGGCATTCGGGCGCGGCTCGCACGCGCTCAAGCGGTTCGAAACGCAGGCCGAAGAGCTGCAGGGCACAGAGCTCGAGAAGGCGCGGGCCGTGGCCGGCATCTGGCTCTGGCTCCTGCTCGTTCCCGATGTCGCCTTCGCCGTGGCACTGGTCGTAGGCGTATGGCTGGCGCAGTCGGGTCAGTCGAGTGTGGGGGAGCTGGTCGCCTTCTTCGCGACCGGCACGGTGCTCCTGTTCCCCATCCAGTCGATGGGCTACTTCCTGGCCATGACGATCGACGCGAAGACCGCGACCAATCGCTTTTTCGAGGTCATGGATGAGGTCAACACCATTGTCGACCCTGTCTCGCCGAAGACGATCGACAGGCCCGAGGGGCGACTGGTCTTCGCCGACGCACACTTCCGCTACCAGGATTCGCCGAGTCGCTTTCCTGATCTGCTCGACGGAATCGACCTCGTCATCGAGCCGGGAGAGACGATGGCGCTCGTCGGTCTCACCGGATCGGGCAAGACCACGCTCACGGCGCTGCCGACGCGCCTCTACGACGTCACGGGGGGCTCGGTGACCCTCGACGGCGTCGACGTTCGTGACCTCTCTCTCGACGAGCTGCGAACCCACATCGCGATGGCGTTCGAAGATGCGACGCTGTTCTCGGCGACGGTTCGCGAGAACGTGCTGCTGGGCAGACCGGATGCGACGGAGGCCGATCTCGAGGAGGCGCTCGATATCGCGCAGGCCCGCTTCGTCTTCGATCTGCCAGACGGGCTCGACACTCGCGTCGGCGAGGAGGGGCTGAGCCTGTCAGGTGGCCAGCGTCAGCGCCTCGCCTTGGCTCGCGCGGTTGCTGCTCGTCCAGCGGTGCTCGTGCTCGACGACCCGCTGTCTGCCCTCGATGTTACGACCGAGCAGCTGGTCGAGGCGGCCCTCAGGCGCGTGCTCGCGTCGACCACCGCGCTGATCGTCGCGCACCGCCCCTCGACGGTGTCGCTCGCAGACAGGGTGGCGCTGATGCAAGACGGGCGCATCACGGCCGTGGGCACGCACAGCGAGCTCATCGCGAGCAACGAGCACTATCGCTTCGTGATCTCGAGCCTCGACAACCAGACACAGGCAGAGCCTGCACACACGGAGAACCTCTCATGAGCCAGACCAGCGTCACCGGAACCAGCGGCGAGGAGCGCGACGACTTCACGCGCGCCGAGAGCCGACAGATCCGCAGCCGCAGCATGCGTCTCCTCGGGTCGTTGCTCGAGCCTCTCCGCGCCCGGCTGATCCTCGGCATCGTCGTGATCATCGTGTCGACGGCCGCGCAGGTGGCCGGCCCCGCCCTCATCGCATTCGGCATCGACAGCGGTCTGCCGGCCCTCATGAAGAACGACTGGATGCCGCTCGCGCTCGCCGGAGCGGCCTACCTCGCCACCGGGGTGATCGGCGCCGCTCTGGTCGCCTGGTTCACGGTCCTCTCCGCTCGCATCAGTCAGGCCGTGCTGCTCGATCTGCGACGCCGGGTCTTCCTTCAGACCCAGCGGCTCAGCCTCGAGTTCCACGAGAGCTACACCTCTGGGCGCATCATCTCGCGCCAGACGAGCGACCTCGACTCGATCCGCGAACTCCTCGACTCGGGAATCAACAACCTGGTGCAGGGCGTGCTCTACATGGTCTTCGTCGGCGTGGCGTTGCTCCTCGTCGACCCGCTCAGCGCCGGCGTGCTTCTCGTGTCGCTCGTTCCTCTGGCGATCCTCACCCGGTGGTTCCAGCTGCGGTCGCAGCGGGTCTTCCGGCAGACGCGCACGGCATCGGCCAACGTCATCGTCAAGTTCGTCGAGACGATGACGGGCATTCGGGCGGTCAAGGCATTCCGTACCGAGTCTCGAAACGAGCACGTCTTCGGTGAGCTGGTCGAGGACTACCGCCAGGTCAACGCCAAGGTCATCCGCCTGTTCGGCATCTACAACCCGGGACTCGTTCTCATTGGCAACGTCACGGTCGCGGTCGTGCTGCTCGTGGGCGGGCTGCGTGTCTTCGACGGTCAGCTGGCCGTCGGCGCGCTGCTGGCCGTGGTGCTCTACACCCGCCGCTTCTTCGACCCGATGGAGGACATGGCGATGTTCTACAACTCCTATCAGTCGGCGGCCGCGGCTCTCGAGAAGATCTCCGGCGTTCTCGAGGAGCAGCCGAGCGTCCCCGATCCCACGGCTCCCGTCGATCTCTGGACGTCGAAGGGCCACGTGCGTTTCTCCGACGTGGAGTTCGCCTATTCCGGCGATCGTGTCATCCTGCCGACGTTCGACCTCGATATCCCGGCAGGACAGACGATCGCCCTCGTCGGGTCCACCGGCGCCGGCAAGTCGACGCTGGCGAAACTGGTGTCGCGGTTCTACGACCCGACGACCGGCGAGGTCTCTCTCGACGGCATCGACCTGCGGTCGCTCCACCCGAAAGATCTGCGCAGGGCCATCGTGATGGTGACCCAGGAGGCGTACCTCTTCTCGGGTACGGTCGCCGACAACATCGCGATCGGCAAGCCCGAGGCGTCGTTCGACGAGATCAAGGCGGCCGCGAGAGCCGTCGGCGCCGACGCCTTCATCGAGGGCCTGCCTAACGGCTATGAAACAGATGTGAACAAGCGGGGAGGGCGTGTCTCAGCCGGTCAACGGCAGTTGATCTCGTTCGCGCGGGCCTTCCTGGCCGACCCGGCGGTGCTGATCCTCGACGAGGCGACGGCGTCGCTCGACATCCCGAGCGAACGGCTCGTGCAGGATGCCCTGCAGACGCTCCTGGCGGATCGTACGGCGATCATCATCGCGCACCGACTCTCGACCGTGGCGATCGCGGATCGCGTTCTCGTCATGGAGCACGGTCGGATCGTCGAAGACGGAACCCCGGCCGACCTCATCGCCGGAACGGGTCGCTTCGCGGCGCTTCACGCCTCCTGGCGCGAATCGCTGGCGTGATCGGGGCCTACGGAGTCCAGGCGAAGATGGTCTGTCCGGCGACGTAGATGTGCCACGCGCCCGAGCAGGTGATGGCGGCGTCGGTCGGAATGGACTCGGCCCACCAGGTGTCGTCGAGAGCGGGTGTGCTGGGGCTCGAGCACTCGGAGCCGATCGGGGCCGCGAGCGGAGCCGGGATGCTGTAGCCGAGGATCTTGGTGTTGTCCGCGGTGTCGGTCTTGATGCGGATCGTGGTGGCATCGGCCTGCACGAAGTCGGGTAGCGCGACGCTGCCGGTGGCCCCGGCCGCCTCGGGCTGGGTCGCGTAGATGGCGCTCTCGATGGGCGGGTTGATCGCATTCGCCAGCGTGCATCCGGACAGGAGTGCGGTCATGGCGAGGATGGGGGCGGCAACAAGCAGACGACGCTTCACTGCTGCTCCTTTTCTCGTGGGCTTACGGCTTCGGTCGGGGGCTCCGTCGGAATCCACCGTGCTACAGCGTAGTCGACGCGATAGCCGCAGCCTGTCGCCGTGCGCACGAGCGGGGTCTCTTCGGCGATGTAGTGCTCGTAGGCGCGCGCTTCATGCCCCACCGGCGGATGTCCTCCGGATCGAAGGACTCGCCACCACGCATGACCCGACCCCGACTGCCGTAAGACCGTGCCGACCGCTCGTGATGCGCGGGAGCCGAGCATCGCGGCGAGATCGCCGTAGCTGAGCACGCGACCCACCGGTATCGAGTCGACGAGGTCGAGCACGTCGAGGGCGAACTCGTGACCGGCCGCGGCTGGCGACGCCACGGCAGCGGGTCAGAGTGAGAGTGCGGCGATGGTCTCGCCGTACTGCGTCTCTCCGATGCTGGAGAATCCGAGGCGGTAGAAGAAGGCCTCCGGCCCATCTTCACCCGGCTCGAACATGACAGTGATGCGGTCGTAGCCGCGCGATCGTGCCTCGTCGGCGAGGGAGAGTACGGCGAAGCGGCCCACGCCTCGGCCTTGGGCTGCTGCCGCCACGTTGATGCTCCAGATGCAACCTTTGAATTCTTCGTGGTCGCTCTCGGGATCGAAGTTGCCCTGAATGAAGCCGACGACCTCGTCGTCGTCGAGAACGACGCGTGGCCACGCGGTGACCGGGTTCACGTAGGCCTCGGCGATGGAGTGCGAAACAGGGGCCACGTACTGCTCCTGGCCGGGCTTGAGCGTGAGCGAATTCGCCGCCACGATGTTGCTCGCCGACAACTCAACCAGTCTCAGTTCACCCATGGGGCAAGGCTAGCCCGCCTCGAACCCGCCCGCCACTTTCATCTGTACAAACGGATATATATCTCGACGTAGAGATATATCGGTGAGCGGCTAAGCTGTGGAACAGTCCGAAAACACGCGAAGGAGTGGCCGTTGTCCAAGATCAAGGTTGAAGGAACCGTCGTCGAACTCGACGGAGACGAGATGACACGAATCATCTGGCAGGCGATCAAAGACACGCTGATCCATCCCTACCTCGACATCAATCTCGAGTACTACGACCTCGGCATCGAGCATCGCGACGCGACCGACGACCAGGTCACGATCGACGCAGCCCATGCCATTCAGAAGCACGGTGTCGGCGTGAAGTGCGCCACGATCACGCCCGACGAGGCGCGGGTCGAGGAATTCGGCCTCAAGAAGATGTGGAAGTCGCCGAACGGCACGATCCGCAACATCCTCGGCGGCGTCATCTTCCGCGAGCCCATCATCATCTCGAACATTCCGCGCCTCGTGCCCGGGTGGAACAAGCCGATCATCATCGGCCGTCACGCCTTCGGCGACCAGTACCGGGCCACGGACTTCGTGTTCAAGGGCAAGGGCAAGCTCACGGTCGAGTTCACGCCGGAAGACGGCTCCGAGCCGATGAAGTTCGAGGTCTACGACGCACCCGACGACGGCATCGCACAGGTGCAGTACAACCAGGACGCGTCGATCCGCGACTTCGCGCGCTCAAGCCTCAACTACGGTCTGACCCGCAACTACCCGGTCTACCTGTCGACGAAGAACACCATCCTCAAGGCCTACGACGGTCGCTTCAAGGACATCTTCGAGGAGATCTTCGAGACCGAGTTCAAGGAGAAGTTCGAGGCTGCCGGTCTCACCTACGAGCACCGCCTCATCGACGACATGGTCGCCTCGGCCATGAAGTGGGAGGGCGGCTACGTCTGGGCGTGCAAGAACTACGACGGAGACGTGCAGAGCGACACCGTCGCCCAGGGTTTCGGCTCGCTGGGCCTGATGACGAGCGTGCTCAGCGTGCCCGACGGATCGGTCGTCGAGGCCGAGGCAGCGCACGGAACGGTCACGCGGCACTACCGCATGCACCAGCAGGGCAAGCCGACGTCGACCAACCCCATCGCCTCGATCTACGCCTGGACCCGCGGTCTGTCGCACCGCGCCAAGCTCGATGGCAATCCGGCCCTCGCCGAGTTCGCCGAGACTCTCGAAGACGTCGTCATCAAGAGCGTCGAGGCCGGGCACATGACGAAGGACCTGGCTCTTCTCGTCGGCCCCGAGCAGAAGTGGGAGACCACCGAGGAGTTCCTCGACACGCTCGACAAGAACCTCGCGGCCCGTCTGGCCTAGTCGAAACCTGCTGACCACCCGGCGCCGTGTCCTCCTTCGGGGGCGCGGCGCCGAGTGTTTTGTCGCAGGGCAGACGCGTGCAGGCGACGAGCGCGGCTCACACCAGCCGCAGGCCGTTCGCGAACACCGTCGTGGAGCGCCACCGCTCGTCGAGCAGCACGGCGTCCGCAGCGTATCCGGGGCGCAGATAGCCGAAACGCGTATCGAGCCCTAGAGCTCGGGCCGGGCTCGCCGTGACCGCCCGAACGGCGAGCACCGGATCGATCTGCGCGAGTTCGATCGCGTTGGCCAGTGAGGCGTCCTGGGTCAGGGTCGATCCGGCCAGGGTCTCGGTACCGCTCAGCATCGCCTCGCCGTGTGCCACGGTCACGTCGAGGGACCCGAGCCGATAGCGACCGTCGGGCGCCCCCGCCGCCGCCATGGCATCGGTGACGAGGACGATGCGCTGAGGCGCAGCCAGAAAGGCGAGTCGCACGACCTCGGGGTGGACATGCACACCGTCGAGGATGAGCTCGAGGGCGACCCGGGAGTCTTCGAACGCGGCGATGACCGGTCCGGGAGCTCGGTGGTGGATGGCTCGCATGGCGTTGAACGCGTGAGTCAATATCGAGGCGCCTCGATCGAAGGCCTCTGCGGTGACCTCGAGCCCGGCATCGGTGTGGCCCACCGCCACCACGACTCCCGCGTTCACGAAACGGTCGATGGCGTCGAGGGCTCCCGGCAGCTCGGGCGCGATCGTGACCTGTCGCAGGGTGCCGGCGGATGCCTGCAGCAGCTCTTCGACGTTCGCCGGGTCGGGCTCGATCAGATACTGCGGCTCGTGGGCGCCGCGGTGCAGCGGAGAGAGAAAGGGCCCCTCGAGATGCGAGCCGAGGATGAGCGGATCGCCCGAGGCCAGATCGGCGATGCCCCGCAGATTCTCGGCGAGACGATCCAGGGGGTTCGTGACGAGGCTCAAGACAGACCGCGTCGTGCCGTGCGCGCGGTGCACCGCCAGGGCCGTGCCGATGGCGTCGATGCCGTCGTCGAACGAGGCGCCTCCTCCTCCGTGCGCGTGGAGATCGATGAAGCCGGGGGTGAGCCAGCGGCCGCGCGCATCGAACCGAGCACTGTCGGCGACCGACGGAGCCAGGGCCTGCCAGCTGTCTCCGGTGCCCGTGGTGGAGATCGTGTCGCCGACGAGCAGCATCCAGAAGTCGTCGACGATCCCGTCGGCGTCGAGCTTACGAGCGCCGTGCAGCAGCATCAGCTGAGTTCTCTACGGCCTGAGATCACGCCGCTGATAGTCGCTGCGACGCCGAAGACCACCGCGACGATCGGCTGCCCGAGGGTCAGCCAGGCGAGCGCCGCCGACCCCATGATGAGGATCTCGATGAGCGCCTTGCCGAACGCGTCGAGCTTCACGACGGCCCGGGGAGAGCGGAACAGCGCCCACAACAGGATGGCGAACAGGGGTGTGGCGATGCAGAGGACGATGTTCAGCCACGGACCCGGCCACGCGAGGAACCCCCAGATTCCGAGGCTGACGAACGCGAACAGTTCGAGCACGAACCGGATCACGTCGGCGATGCCGATTCTGCCGGCGGCGGTCTCTGTCTCTCGATTCACGGTTCAAGCGTACCGACCGCGTCAGCGGAAGATGATCGTGCGGGCGCCGTCCTGCAGCACCCGATGCTCGGAGAACCACTTCACGGCTTGTGTCAGCGTGCGGCTCTCCTCGTCTTGGCCGATCGAGACGAGCTCAGACGCGGTACGCGAGTGGTCGACCCTCACGACGTTCTGCTCGATGATCGGACCCTCATCGAGGTCGCTCGTCACGAAGTGCGCCGTCGCGCCGATGAGCTTCACGCCCCGGGCATGGGCCTGCTTGTAGGGATTCGCGCCCTTGAACCCGGGGAGGAAAGAGTGGTGGATGTTGATGGCGCGGCCGGCGAGCGCGGCGCACAGCTCGGGCGAGAGGATCTGCATGTAGCGGGCGAGCACGACGAGTTCGATGTCGTGCTGCTCGACCACGTCGAGAACCCGACGTTCGAAGGCGGCCTTGCTCTCGGCATCCGTCACCGGCATCGATTCGAAGGCGACACCGTAGAACCCGGCGAGCTCCGCCAGAACCGAGTGATTGCTCAGGACGAGCGGAATGTCGACGGCGAGCTGGCCCGCGCGCTGACGGAAGAGCAGATCGTTGAGGCAGTGCGCCGCCGTCGAGCCGAGAACGAGAGTACGCAAGGGGCGGCCGACCACGTCGAGCTGCCAGTCCATGTCGTAGCGTTCGATCACCGGCGCGAGCGCCGATTCGAAGACGGCCCGATCGGATTCGGACTCGACCTGCAGCCGCATGAAGAATCGGCCCGTATCGGCGCTGGAGAACTGCTGGCTCTCGGTGATGTTGCCGCCCGATTGCACGACCGCGCCGCTCACCGCGTGCACGATACCCGGGAGGTCGGCGCAGACGAAGGTCAACACCCAATGGGAACTCGTCAACGCTCTCGCCTCTTCCATCCGATTCTGCCTCCCGATACACTAGCGGGTGGCCGACGGATCTCGTTCGGCCCCGGGCATGCACGACGTCGTCATCGGTTCCTGAGGTCGAGTGCCCGTCGTGCGGTGTCGTCCGATCCTTCCGATGCCGCCCTCGTCAGGCTGGCGTGACGCCGCCTCTGTTCGCCTTCTTTCGTTAGTTTGGTTCGTTCTACCGCAGTGACTCAGCCGTTCACCTCTCCCATCGCCGTCGTCCCGACCGGGGCTCCCGGCCGACCGTTTCCCTGGGGCGGGCTCCTCGTGCTCGCCTCCGCCGTCTTCCTCTCGGTGACCGCCGAGATGCTCCCCACCGGTCTTCTGCCCGAGATGAGCACAGAGCTCCGGGTGGGCGAATCGCAGATCGGCCTGCTCGTCTCCGTCTTCGCGTTCGCAGTGGTGCTCACGAGCATCCCGCTGTCGCGGCTGACCCGCAGGGTGTCGCGTCACCGCCTCATCGTTCTCGTCCTGATCGTGGTCTCGCTCTCGAGTGCTGTCACCGCCATCGCGCCCACCTTCGAGATCCTCGTGGGGGCCCGGATCGTCGGAGGCATGGCGCACGGCTTGTTCTGGGCTGTCATGGGCGCCTACTCGGGGTACCTGGTTCCCAAGGAGCAGCTCGGTCGCGCTGTGGCGATCACCACGGGCGGCGGCACTCTCGCGTTCGTGCTCGGCGTGCCACTCGGCACCGTGCTGGGCCAGGCGATCGGCTGGCGCAGCGCCTTCGGAGCGATCGCCGTTCTCTGCATCATCGGCGCCGCGCTCATGCTGTGGCTGCTGCCCCGAGTGGAGCGTCCCGCCAAGTCCGACGCGCTGCCCGAGCGGCATCCGTCTGGCCGGCGAAAGCTGGATGCGACGGTTCCCGCCGTCGCCCTCCTATGCCTGCTGGCCGCGGTCATCATGATCGGCCACTACTCGTTCTACACCTTCATCGCTCCTTATCTCACGGGTGAACTCGGCGTCGATTCGAGCCACGTCGGCCTGCTGCTCGCGATCTTCGGTCTGGCGGGGGCGGGCGGACTTCTGCTCGCCGGCACGGTGTTCGGTCGCCGTCCCACGCTCGGCGTCGTGATCGGGGTCGCCGTCACCGCCGTGTCCGTGACCGTCATGGCGGTGTTCGCGGCCAACCCCTTCATCGCGATTCCCGCCTTCGTGCTGTGGGGTCTCGTCTTCGGAACGCTGCCTCCGCTGCTCGGCGCTCGACTGCTGCACGTCGCCTCGGTCGATATCCGCGACACCGCCAGCGCGTTCTATTCGACGTCGTTCAACATCGGCATCGGCGGGGGAGCGCTCGTCGGCGCGGCCCTGCTCGACGGGTTCGGCTTGACGTCATTGCCTGTCGCGTACCTCATCACCCTCGTCGTGGCCGGCGCGCTCTTGGTCGCTGCGGAACTCACTTCCCGCCGGAAGGCCGCACGCCTCAGCTGATCGTGTAAGAGACGAGGCGAGTGAGTCCGTAGCGGCCTGACTCGGGGTCGACGTAACGCATTCCCAGTGCGATCGGGCCGGGGCCGGCCGAACTATAGATCTGCGACCATCGGCCCGCCGCATCCAGATTGTGGACATCGGCTCGCACCTCGCCGTTGACGATCCGCTGGATGCTGGCGCCGGGCACGCCGAGGACGGTGACCTCATAGTCGTCGGTGAAGGCGATCGCCGACCCCTCAGGAGGATTCTGGATGACGGGTGCCTCGAGTACCACGAGGTGCTCGGGGGCGCTCGCGCGTGAGGGGACGCCGGCCACCACCTGCCTTACGGTGACCTCGCGCCCGTTCGGGTCGCCCGTGATGCTGGATCCGAAATCCGTGATCGACCAGGAACCGGCCTCGTCGGCGGTCGTCGACACGAGTACGGCTCCGTCTGAGTTGAGAATCTGCACCGATGCCATCGGCTCGGCGACGCCGCTGAAGAGGGGAAACGTGAGCCGATCCGGGGTCTGCGCGACAGTGACCGTCGGGGGAACCGGAACCGGAACCGGAACCGGCACAGGCTCGACCGGTGGCGTCGTCGACACCACGACCGGGGCAACGGCCGGCGTAGAGGGCGGTGGCGAGGTCGCAGGCGGGGCGACAGGCTCGGGCGGGTCGACGGGACCCGGTTCCTCCGTCGGGGTCGGCGGATTGCTCGGCTGCGGTTCGGCGGTGGGCACCGCAGTGACGGCAGGGATGTCGATCGTCGAGTCGTCGCCCTGGGCTGAGAGGTCACTCGAGTCGGTGGGGGTGGCGGAGGATGGCGCATGCCACAGGCCGGGTCCGAGGACCACGGCAGCGACGACGGTGGCGGCGACGGCGACCGCGCCGACGGCAGCAGCGACCACGCCGACCACGCCGACTCCCGCGCCGCTGGCCGAAGCGGACGATGCTGAGCCGCGACCCGCCTGAACCCAGGACAGGAATCCGGCGGCACCGGACACGCCGGCCGCCAGAGGGAGAAGAACGAGGGCGAGACGCGACCCTACCTGGCGAGCCTCGTCGGCGACGATCGAGCACGATGCGCAGTCGTCGAGGTGCTCGCGAACACGCTTCGACTCTCGGGGGCCGAGAGTGCCACGGGTGAACGACCCGAGACGTTCGATCGCGGCCGAGCACTCCGGATCGGCCGTGCGCCGAAGATGGGCTTGAATCCATGCTTGCCGGAGACCTTCGCGTGCCCGGTAGGTCAGAGCAGAGACCGCATTGGCCTTCATTCCGAGAAGAGGGGCGACCTCAGCCGGCGAGAGCTGTTCGACCTCGCTGTACCAGAGCGCCTCCTGCCACCGGGTGGGCAGGCTGCGGAACGCGCTCACGGTGAGGCTCCTGTCGAGCGCGGCGAGAGAGGCGTCCTCCTCGGTCGACGGATCGGCGATGAGGTCGAGTTCCTCGCTCGCGTGGGCGCTCTTCGCCCGAGCCCACTGCATCGACACGTTGCGGATCGTGGTGAAGAGGTAAGGGCGGAAAGCGGCGGTCGGTCCGCCCCCCGAGGTGATGGCGTGGAGCACACGAGCGAATGCCTCGGAGAGCAAGTCGTCTGCATCGAAGCGGTGGCTCCTGGCCACGGCACGGCCCGCAGGGGAGTGGCGGATCCACAACTCGCCGAATGCGGCAGAGTCGCCTTCTCTCGTGTACTCGACCAGCTCCATGTCTGAAGCGTCGACGAAAGGTCGGGAGGGCGGATCGAGGCGAGCAGCCATCAGGCGCACACTCCTTCTATCAAGAGGAATCGGGACGGTACTGCAGGGGTCCCCATTCCCCCCTCACGATCAGAGACACGCGAGGGTGGCGTCTATGACGCCACTTGTACCAGAGATCTTACGGGATGCCTGTTGTAGGCTTCTTGCTGTCGCAACTGGCGTTCAGATGGTCACCATCGGGAAGCGACTGACACGAATTCGGCCGCGCGCCTGGGTCGATCCGGATACTGCTTCACCCCGTCGTTCGCGCGGCGGCACCTTTTCCGTTTCTGTCACTTTAGGAGCCAGCCTTGTCTGATCACACGTCTTCCTCGTTCAACGAGCCCCTCGAATCGGTCGATCCCGAGATCTACGCCGTTCTCGAGAAGGAACTCGGTCGCCAGCGCGACACGCTCGAGATGATCGCCAGCGAGAACTTCGTTCCGCGTGCCGTGCTGCAGTCGCAGGGATCGGTTCTCACGAACAAGTACGCCGAGGGCTATCCCGGCCGCCGCTACTACGGCGGCTGCGAGTTCGTCGACGTCGCGGAAGAGCTGGCCATCGCTCGGGCCAAGAGCCTTTTCGGTGCCGAGTACGCCAACGTGCAGCCGCACTCCGGCGCCACGGCGAACGCGGCCGTTCTCTCGGCGATCGCCACCCCCGGAGACACCATCCTCGGACTCGAGCTGAGCCACGGCGGCCACCTCACCCACGGAATGAAGCTGAACTTCTCGGGCAAGCTCTACAACGCCGTCTCATACGGGGTCGACCCCGAGACGTTCCTCGTCGACATGAACGTGGTGCGCGACAAGGCGCTCGAGCACCGCCCGCAGGTCATCATCGCCGGATGGTCGGCGTACCCGCGGCACCTCGACTTCGCTGCCTTCCGCGCCATCGCCGACGAGGTCGGCGCCAAGCTGTGGGTCGACATGGCCCACTTCGCCGGGCTCGTCGCCGCAGGCCTCCACCCGTCGCCGGTTCCCTTCGCCGACGTCGTCTCGTCGACCGTGCACAAGACCATCGGCGGTCCGCGCTCCGGCTTCATCATCAGCCGCGACACCGAACTCGCCAAGAAGCTCAACTCGAACGTCTTCCCCGGCCAGCAGGGCGGTCCGCTCATGCACGTCATCGCCGCGAAGGCGACGGCGTTCAAGCTCGCCGCCGAGCCGGAGTTCCGCGATCGCCAGCAGCGCACCATCGATGGTGCTCGCATCGTCGCCGAGCGCCTGACCGCGGAAGACTCACGCGCCGGTGGCGTCGACGTGCTCACGGGCGGAACCGAGGTGCACCTCGTGCTCGCGGATCTGCGCAATTCGCCCCTCGACGGACAGCAGGCCGAAGACGTCCTTCACGAGGTGGGCATCACGGTCAACCGCAACTCCGTGCCCTTCGATCCCCGCCCCCCGATGGTCACCTCCGGGCTGCGCATCGGAACGCCCGCGCTCGCAACCCGCGGTTTCGGAGACGTCGAGTTCACCGAGGTCGCCGACATCATCGCAGAGGCGCTCAAGCCGGGTGCCGACACGGCTGCCCTGCGCACTCGCGTCTCGGCCCTGACCGGAGCGTTCCCCCTCTACCCGGGCCTCGTCCAGTGACGGCCGTCGTCCTCGACGGTGTCGCCACAGCCTCGGCCATCAAGTCCGAGCTCGCGCAGCGCGTCCTCGAGCTGAAGAAGCAGGGCATCCACCCCGGCCTCGGCACGCTCCTGGTCGGCGACGACCCGGCATCCCGTTCGTACGTGGCGGGCAAGCACCGAGACTGCGCCGAGGTCGGCATCGAGTCGATCAGGGTCGACCTGCCGGCCACGGCGAGCGAGCAAGACGTGCGCGACGCCATCGCTGCGCTGAATGCCGATCCGCTTGTGACGGGCTATATCGTGCAGCTTCCGTTGCCGAACGGCATCGACGAGAACGCCATGCTCGAGCTCATCGATCCGGCTAAGGACGCCGACGGGCTGCACCCGACCAATCTGGGGCGTCTCGTGCTCACGGTCGACCCCGCGTCGAGCGCCGGTCGGCCCGCTCCGCTTCCGTGCACCCCCGCCGGAATCGTGGAGATCCTGCGTCGATACGACATTCCGCTGAGCGGTCAGCACGTGGTGATCGTGGGTCGCGGGCTCACGGTCGGTCGCCCATTGGGTCTTCTGCTCACGCGCAAGGGCATCGACGCAACCGTCACGCTCACCCACTCCCGCACGCGTGACCTCGAGGCCGAGGTGCGTCGTGCCGACATAGTCATCGCGGCCGTCGGCGTGCCCGGGCTCATCAAGGCCGAATGGATCAAGCCCGGCGCGGCGGTACTCGATGTGGGCATCAGCCGGGTCGTCGATGCCGAGACCGGCAAGGCGAAGCTGCGAGGCGACGTCGATCCTGGCGTCGCAGACGTGGCCGGGTTCCTGTCACCGGTTCCCGGCGGAGTGGGTCCGATGACTCGGGCTCTGCTCGTACAGAACGTGGTCGATGCCGCGACGCCGTAGTCGCGGTACGAGAGCACGATCCCACCACAGAAGGAGGAACGTATGACGAACGAACATCCCATCCCTCGCGATCCGGGCAAGAAGACGGCCGGCGAGAAAGAGGACACTGTCCTCGAGGAGATCGAGGAGTCTCTGCCGACAGACGCCGAGCCGACCGACGGGCCGGCGCCCGCCGCCTGACCCGCGCGTCGCCCGGCTCCGGTATCCGGATGCCCGGGGCCGGGCGACACCGTAGGCTTGTCCCGTGAGAGCAGCGACAGGCACCCAGTATTCCGTCGAGTTCGGCGATTCCCGAGCGACGATCACCGAGCTGGCGGCGGGTCTTCGTGGCCTCGTGCTGAACGGTGTCGAGGTGGTTCGTGAGTACCCCGAGCAGTCGCTGCCGCCCATGGGCCAGGGCATCGTGCTCGTTCCCTGGCCGAATCGCATCGCACACGGAGCCTGGGTGCTCGACGGGGTCAAGCAGCAACTCGACATCACCGAGCCCTCCACCGGCAATGCCACGCACGGCCTCCTGCGCAATACGGCGTACACGGTTGCCGAGCAGGGGGAGGGCTTTCTGACGTTGAACGCCCGCGTGTTCCCGCAGCACGGCTACCCGTTCCTGCTCGACACCTCGGTGAGCTACGAGCTCAGCGAAGCCGGTCTCACCGTCACTCACGCAATCACGAACGAGTCGGATGCTCCAGCGCCGGTAGCCGTCGGGGCACACCCGTACTTCGTCATCGGCTCCGTCCCGACCGAGGATCTGACCCTCACCCTCGCGGCCGACACGGTCTTCGAGTACGACGACGCGTTCATACCGACCGCCGAGGTCTCGGTCGAGGATGCCGGACTCGATCTACGGGCCGGTCGCCTTCTGTCTGACCTCGACCTCAACCACGCGTTCGGTTCGTTGACCGGAACGGGGGGACAGAACATCCATTCGCTCGTCTCGCCCGACGGGCAGCGGGTCGAATTGTGGACCGACCTCAACTTCGCGTACGTACAGGCGTACAACCCCCGGGAGTTCCCCTTCGAGACCGGAACAGGGATGGCTGTCGCTCTCGAACCCATGACAGCCCCGGCGAACGCCTTCAACACGGGGGAGGGCCTTCGCTGGATCGAACCGGGAGCATCATGGATGCTCAGCTGGGGTGTCCGCTATCGTGCCGCGTCCTGACGGGCGCCCGTAGCGGGTGACGGGGGTGCCGTAAACCCCTTGTTGGGGGGTGGTGTCCACACCTAGCCTGAAGGCATCAAGCAACTCTGAAAGGAGTGGATTAATGTCTCTCGTTATCGACAGCATGCCGTCGGCGCCGACGGCACCCGGCTCCGTCACAGATAGTGCCCCGACCCACCTCCGCTGGCAGCTCGTCTTCGACGGGGTGTGGCTCGCCCGCCGCGACGGACGATTCGCCGGGATGGTGCAGGGTCTGCCCGGACATCCGGCGAAGTTGACGGATGCCTATGGCAACGTGTGTGGTTTGTACAAGACCGCAGACGACGCGAAGAGCGCGCTCTACGCACTCTCGCGCTAGTCGCACATCTGGATCGCTTCGCACAAGTGGTTCCCTATTGGCAACCCTGAAAACGGAGCATTTTGAGCGACTACCTTGGTGAGGGAGCTCACGTGGAATCGGATCCGCGTGGGCCCTTTGTCAGGAACGGACGTTTTTTCATATGGGCAGACTGATCTACGGCACCGGAGATACAGACGTCGAGTTCGAGGATCGGCTGCTTGCTCACCTCAAAGTCGTGATCTCGACGAAGCTGCGTCGCAACGAGGCCTTTATGCTCTCGTGGGAGCACGGAACAGAAGAAGGCAGCGGCCGCAGCACCATCTGGGTGCACCCGTCGATTCCGCTTCACTTCCGTTTCTACGGAAACAAGTCTCCGGCGCTCAACCGGGTATGGATCGAAGACCTCATGCTCGCTGCGAACAGCACGGGCGGTCTCAGGCCGGTGCCGGAGCCCGACGAGCACGGCGAATCCAGCGGCTCATAGCGCGCCCGCGCTGCCAGCGTCGTCGGCGAGGGCCTGCCGAGAGAGCAGCGCACCACCGGCCACCGCGGCGGGCATAACGAACACTGCCCCGAACGGAATGAGGAACACGAGGTAACTCGCGACCCCGAAGCCGAGCGCGGTGGGCCTCATGGCCGCAAGCGCCCGTCTCCTCTGCCGCAGCGTTCGACCCCGGGCTTCGAACGCCTTGCCCGTGAGCTCGAGGGCGAGGAACCAGCCGGCCACCGCTGCGCCGAGCACTGGAACGACCGTCTGGCCGAGCACGGGGATGAATCCCAGCGCGAACAGGCAGATGCCGATGAGCGCCGTCGCAAACAGGATGCGCAGTGCATCGAGGATTCCGCGCAGAACAGATGGCCAGAATGCCGTCTCTACCTCGTCGGGGATCCCGCCGAGACGGTTCTCCACGCTTCGCCAGATCTTCTCGTAGAACGGATCGCCGACCGCGAGTGTGATCGCGGTGTACGTGTACACCACGAGGAGGGCGCCGAGGGCGAGGAATGCGATCACGGCGGTCACGCGCAGGGTGGTTCGCCAGCCCTCGTCCCATTCGTCGGCGAAGGGCGTCGCCCACTCGGCCAGCGTCGGGGCGTTGACGAAGAGCACGACGAGCACGGCGAGATAGACCGCGGCGACGATGAGCGCCGGCAGAGCGCCAAAGAGCATCAGGCGAGGGTCGCTACCCCACATCTTCAGCCCGCGCCCGAGATAGGCGACCCCGTCGAAGAATTGGCGGACGGCGCTTCGAGCGGGAGCGGGCGACATGGGACTTCATCGTACGGGGGACGTGCCGCCGAAGGGTAGTCCTGCACTCTGTTACCTCAGTAAGGTGTCGATCACAATGCCCGGGTCCGAGCGGCCGGAATGCGCGACCCTGAAGAGATGAAGAAGATGAGTTACGCCGGTGGGACGTTCGTCACGAGTGACGAGGTGGCCGATGCGCTCGTGCACTTCGCGGCTACCGTTCCGCGCAACCGGCGCAATCAGGTTCTGGTGGTTCCCGGCTTCGACGCCGACGGCGCGCCGACCCCGGTGTCGCTCGTACTGGGCCCGACCAGCCAGATCATGAGCCAGCACGAGACCGTGTCGTACGCCGAGCCCGAGACCCAGGGTGTCGCGGAGCGCGTGCGTGAGCAGGCGCAGTCGCACGAGAACACGGCGCGTATCGACAGCGGCAACGGCAAGGCGAGCCTCGACTACGACGTCTTCTGACGGCGGAGGCCACCAGGGTCAGGCGGAGCACGCCCCGGTGCTGACAGGCGCTGTGAGACCCGGCGCCTGCGCTGCCACGGGAGAGAGCTCCTGCATCGTGAGGGCGTAACCGACATTGCTCACCGTGCTGGCCCGAGCGAAGACCACGCCGGCAACGCGACCATCGACCGTGAGAAGCGGGCCCCCCGAGTTGCCAGGCTCGATATCGGCCGCCAGCGTGTAGGCATCCCGCGTGGCCCCGGCCGTGCCGTCTGCGATCAGCTGCAGGGGACCGGCCGCCAAGACCTCGGCCCCGGCGATGGAGAAGGGTCCGCCGAAGGGGTAGCCGGCGACGACCGCGGGGCTCGTCGGCGGAAGCGTCTCGGTCAACTCAAGCGCGTCCGCCGGCAGGCCGTCGACCGCGATCACCGCCAGATCCGCAGCCGGGTCGAAGTAGACGATGCGCCCCGATCGCGGAGATTGTCCCGGGACCTCGACCACGGGCTCGGAGATCCCCGCAACCACGTGGGCGTTCGTGACGACCCGATCGGGCGCGATCGCGAAACCGCTTCCCGACATCGTGACGCCGCACTCGTATGCAGTGCCCGTGATGCGAACGATCGATCGGGCCGCAGCAGTGAGCGCAGGGCTGTCGGTGCTGATCGTCGGAATGGACGGAGCCGTGGTCGGCGCACCCAGAGCGTCGATGACCCACGGGGCTCCGTCTGTGACCGCGGCCGTGCGCAACTGGGCCAGGAAAGTCGTCACCTGGGGCGGAACGAGGCCGTCGATGGTTCGCAGAATCGACGATGATGCCACGGCCTGAGTGAGCGGGGCGACGCCGAGAGTCGAGACCCCTGACGCGACGGTCACCACGACGAGGGCTGCAGCGATGCCGCTGCCGATGAACCCCAGACCGCGATCGACGAAGCGGAGTTTCGCCTTCGCCACGCCCCGCCCGATCAGTCGTCCGATCGTGGCGCCGAGCAGGTACCCCACGGTGACCAGGATGAAAGCCGTTCCGATGACGCCGGCGATCCGCCATTCCGGCTCGGAGATCCAGGCGACCACGGGCGGGATCGCGAAGTACGCACCCACTCCTCCCGCGATCACACCGGCGAGTCCGAGCAGCGATCTCACGAGGCCCAGACGGTAGCCCGTCACGGCGCCGGCGATGAGCACGATGACGACGATGACGTCGATCACCTGAGGAAGCCTTTCACGCGGGAGACCCAGCTCGTTTGTGGCGACGAAGGCTCCGGGTCGGGTGCCGAGCCGACCACCTGCAGATCGATATGCACGCCTGTGAGGCGGCCGTCGGCATCCCGGGTCTGAACGACGGGATAGAACCCGTCGCCCCAGCCCGAGTGCGCGAGGATGACGTTCTCACCGGCGCGAGCGAGCGGCATCTCGATGTTCGCGGTGCCCGCCCTGAGCGGCGTCTCAGAGTCCATGGTGTCGAACCACGACCCTGGCTCGCCCGTATCGAACACCTCGTCGTACCAGTCGTCGGCTTCGCCCGGCATCGACGACTCGACGGCGGCGGCGTCGAAGAACGCGACCGTGCCGGCATCGACGGCGACTCCGAAGAACGAGCCGTGTTCGGGGGGACCGTCGGGGCCGGGCACGGGTTCGACGGAGGCTGTTACTGCGTCGGAGACGATCAACGACAGATACGCCTCACGCAGGTGCGAGCCGTCTTGTTCGGTCGACACATCCGCGATCGTGACCGAGACACGGTAGTCGCCCGGCGGAATCGGCACCGTGATGGGCATGTCGAGGGCGACGAAAGGATCGGCCGCCCCGAGAGAGCCCGAGGGAACACGCAGGGTGCCGAGATCGTGCACCGACAGTTCACCCCGAGAGCCCGTCACGAGCGGGGCCGGACCGGAGGTGAGGGCGAAGAAGTCGGAGAGCTGCACCCGACAATGATGCCAGCACGGGGTGTGGATCTACCTGGCGATGAGGAGATCGCTGAACCCGAAACCTCCGCGCGGAGGCAGTGCTCTGCGGATCTGTTCCGCCGAGAAATCGAGCCGCGGTTGCAGCTCGACCGGCAGCTCCGGCGTCGGGGGAGCCGCGATCGACACACCCTCGGCCAGCATCGTCGCCTGGGCCTTCGCGATCAGGGGCACTTTCATCGTCCACTCCGTGAGTTGCGCGATCGCGCGAATCGCCCACACCGGCGACGGAACGACCGCCACGCGACGGCCGACAATGCGCGATACGCGTCGCACGGCCTCGCTCAGCAACAGTTCTTCGTGCCCTGTCACCGCGAAGGTCGCGTTAGGCAGGCGCCCCTCGACGGACGCCACGAGCACGTCGACCATCTCGCTCACCGGAATCGGCCGGATGCTCTTCTCGCGCAGTCCGACTGTCGCGAAGAGGGGCAGAGTCTGAACGGAGTGGCTGAGGTGATCGACGAGGTGATCGCCGTGACCGTAGATCATTCCCGCCTTCAGCACGGTGAACTCGAGGCCGCTCGAACGGACCAGCTCTTCGGCGGCCCATTTCGACTCGTGATACGCCGACCCGCACTCCGGCCTGGCTCGCAGGAAGCTGAGCATCACGATGCGGGAGACACCGGCACGCTTGGCTGCCTCGATCACCGAGCGGGTGCCTTCGATGTGCACCTTCTCATAGCTCTGGTCGCCGATCTCTCGGTTGATACCCGCGCAGTGCGCCACAGCGCCGCAGCCGGCGAATGAGGCGGCCAGAGCATCGACATCGGTGATGTCGGTGCCGGTCCGGCGAGAGACGAGCACGACGTCGTCTGGCGCGAATCTCTCGGCGAGGTGGCGGCCCACGAAACCGGCGCCGCCGGTGATGGCGATCTTCATAGGGCTCCTCGTCGCGCAATCGATGCGGAAAAGCCGTGAATACGGTGGGCCCCGCCGGGCTCGAACCGGCGACCCGCGGATTAAAAGTCCGATGCTCTACCAACTGAGCTAGAGGCCCGCAGCGACTAATCTAGCGTGTCTTTGCGCTCTCATCTAACCGAGGCAGGATGGATGCATGACAAGCGAGCATCGCAAACCCGCACTCTTCGGCGGATCGGAGTTCGAGGCGTTCAAGGGAGGCGAGGATCCCGCCCAGATCTCGCGTCTCGCGCATGACACCGCCAGCGCGCTGCTGGGCCGGGTCCGCGCAGATCCAGACCCCGGCGTCATCGACAGACTCATCGAGTACACCGACCTGCACGGCATCGATGCGATAGCCGAACTCTGGTCTCGGGCGTCGTCTCACAGCCTTCCCGGTGCGCTCTGGCGCATCTACCTGCTTCGCGCCCTGATCCGACAAGATCCCGAGCAGTCGAGTTTCCTGTTCCAGAAGGGCAGCGAACTGAGCATCACCATCGACCCGGTTGTCGCCGGTGCGACCTCGCCGACCGGGCCGAAGGAGATCACCGATCTCGCCGACCAGATTCTGCGTGGCATCTTCGACGGCGACTTCGCCGTGGCTCTCGAAAGGGCTGCCGCCTTCTGCCGGATCATGTCTCTCGGCGCAGCCGCGGAGGCCGACGACACAGAATCGGATTCGGCCGAGCGGGCGTCGGAATTCACGGTACGCGCCAATCGCTTCGCGGAGACAGCGTCGGAGTTCGCTATCTGCGCAAAATTGTGGAGAACGGACAGTCTCGACTGAAGTCGGGTAAAGTCGTATCTCGCCGGGCCGTGGTAACCCCGGGCTCCAATTTCCGCCGTTACGAACGGCCTTCCGCCGAGAGGCGTTCCGCGGCCTGGCACTACTTCTGACCGAAAGCCTCGAGACCGAGTGACCAGGCAGGCTGATCGTCATGGCATTTCGCGCCGCCGCCGTCATCTGGACCGCTCTCGCCCTCGCGGTGAACGCGGTGGTGCATTTCTGGCTCGCTCCCCAATTCGATCTCGTGCAGACGCGGCTCGAGAACGGCTTCGTCGCCTCCCTCGGTCAGTTCTTTCGAGTCGCTGCGGCAGCGAACGTGATCCTCGCCATCCTCATCCTCGTTCGGCCCCGCCGGTGGTCTGCGTTCGTCGCGACCGCCGCGTCGGTGGTGGGACTCGCCCTGACGGTGTCGAGCACCGTCGCACCCATCGAGCTTCCGTTCGGGCTCCCGACGATTCCGGCCGGTCCCTGGTTGCAGCTGCGCATCGTCGCGGCGGCGGCTGAAGCTCTTGCTGTCGTCGGCTCGATCGTGATCGCGAGCAGACGGCGACTCTGATCGAAAACGTGTAGGGCAGCGTCGACCGTTTGGCAAGGGTCAATTTGCGCCTCGCAATCGAGTGACATGCTGAAGGGCGCCCAGGTGACCACTTCAGCGGCGCACCAACCCATGGAACGGAGGCGCATATGACGAGCCTTCTTTCGCAGTCGGGCCGAGACGGCTCCGCCTCCGAGAAGTTGCCCCATCGCGCTTCTCTTGCCGCTGCCGAGCCTCAGTCGGTGCGTGTGGCATCGGTACCGGCATCCCACGTCTACGTGCGTCACATCTCACCGATCGACGGCGACGTCGCCCAGCCGGGCGGGCCCGCGGCAGCGTCCCGAGACGGCGGCGTGCGCGTCACCCGGCTCGCCGACCCCGATCCCGACGATCCCTCCCGGTCGGCTCTGCAGCGATGGTGGCCGCCCGTCATGCTCGACGCCGAGTGGGTCCGCGGTCACGCCGACGAGTTCGATGTCTTCCATCTGCAGTTCGGCTTCGATGCGCGAACGCCCGAGCAGCTGCGCGACCTCGTCGACGAGCTGCGGCGTGCCGGCAAGCCCCTCGTCTACACGGTGCACGACCTGCGCAACCCGCATCACGAGAACCGAGCCGAGCACGATGCTCAGCTCGACGTCCTCGTTCCTGCGGCCGATGCGATCATCACGCTGACCGACGGGGCCGCGTACGAGATCAAGCGCCGCTGGGCTCGTCGCGCGATCGTGCTGCCGCATCCGCACGTCGTCGACTTCGAGACGATGCACCACATACAGCGCGCTCGAATCGACATCCAGCACGACCGAGACCATGCCGAATATCGCATCGGACTGCACCTCAAGAGCCTGCGCGCCAACATGAATCCGATTCCGGTCATCGGTGCGCTGCTCGACGCGATCAACGGTCTTCCGAACGCTGTCCTGCAGATCGACGGTCATCGCGATCTTCTCGAGCCCACCGGTCCGCGTTACGACGCCGGCCTTGCCGACCTTCTCCGCGAGGAGGCGGCGGCGGGCCGCATCGATCTGCGCATCCACGACTATTTCGATGACGCGCACCTGTGGCAGTACCTCGCGTCACTCGATCTCTCGGTGTTGCCTTACCGCTTCGGCACCCATTCGGGCTGGCTGGAGGCCTGCCGTGACCTGGGTACTGCCGTGCTCGCGCCCACGTGCGGCTATTACCGCGATCAGGCCCCGGTGATGCTCTACCTGCACGACGACGACGGCCTCGACGCCGACTCGCTCGGGTGCGCGGTCGCCCGGGCCTACTACGATCGACCGTCCTTCTCCATCACGGTCGACGAGCGTCGACGCCAGCGTGAGGCGGTATCAGACGCGCACGCTGCGCTCTACCGCGATCTGCTTCGATGACGGGGCCTCTCCGCATCTGCCTGATCGCCTCGAGCCGGTTCCCCGTAGCGGAACCCTTCGCGGGCGGGCTCGAAGCACACACGCACAGCTTGGCGAGCGAGCTGATCAGGCGGGGCCACGAGGTGACCCTCTTCGCGGCTCCGGGCTCCGATCCGGCTCTCGGAGTCACCGAACTCGGCGTCGAGCCATTCAGCAGCAGTCCGGCCGCCCGCGCCGACGTGGGCGCCCGACCCGAGCAGTGGATGCGCGAACATCACGCGTACCTCAAGCTGATGCTGGATCTGAACCGAGACCCGGGCCGTTACGACATCGTGCACAACAACAGCCTCCACCACCTGCCCGTCGCCATGGCAGAGGCGACAGGGCTCCCTTTCGTGACGACTCTGCACACTCCTCCTGTGCCATGGCTCGAATCGGCGGCCAAGTTGGCGGCTCCGAGCCTCGCCTATGCCTCCGTGAGCATGCACACGTCGACAGCGTGGCGTCACGTGGTCGAGAGCACGGTCATCCGCAACGGTGTCGACACCGCGCGGTGGATGCCCGGGCCCGGCGGCGACGCGGCGATCTGGTTCGGGCGTCTCGTTCCCGAGAAGGCGCCGCACCTGGCGATCCACGCGGCGCGGGAGGTGGGGATGAGTCTCGATCTCGCGGGCCCGAGTCTCGACCAGAGCTACTTCGACGCAGAGATCGCCCCTCTGCTCGACAACAGGACCCGCTACCTGGGGCATCTGCGACACGACGAGCTGATGCGAGCCGTCGGCAGGGCTCGTGTCTCGGTGGTGACGCCGAACTGGGATGAGCCATACGGCCTCGTCGCGGCGGAATCGTTGGCCTGCGGAACCCCCGTCGCCGCATTCGCACGCGGCGGGGTGCCTGAGATCCTCGACGAGCTCTCCGGACGTCTGGCCCCGCCCGGAGACGTGGTTGCACTCGGCGAGGCGATGGTGGGGGCCTCGCAACTCTCACGCAGCGATGCCCGGCATCGAGCGGTCACGTCGTGTTCGCTCGAGCGCATGGTCGACGACTACGAGCGTCTCTACGACTCCATGATCGATGTGGACATCGCCGCATGATCGGCTACTACATCCACCATCAGGGCCGCGGCCACCTCAACCGGGCGCTCGCGATCGCCGCCGAGCTGCGTGAGCCTGTTGTAGGTCTGTCGTCGCAGCCGCGCCCGGAGGGGTGGAGAGGTGACTGGCTCGACCTGCCTCGCGACGACGAGTCGATCGAGCCTCGAGACGTCGACGCGCAAGGCCGGCTGCACTGGGTTCCCCTGCACGATTCCGGGCTTCGGGGTCGGATGGCCGTGCTCTCGCAGTGGATCGCGGAGACGAAGCCGCAGCTCATCGTCGTGGATGTCTCGGTGGAGGTCGCCCTTCTCGCCAGGCTTTTCGGGGTGCCGGTCATCTCGGTGGCACTTCCGGGGATTCGGGCAGATGACGCGCATCAGCTCGGCTACGACATCTCGGCGGCGATCATCGCCGCCTGGCCGAAGGAGGCGGAGGGCATGATCTCGGGTCTCAGCGCGCCCGCCCGACGTCGTCTGCACTGTGTGGGCGCGATCTCGCGCTTCGGTTCGCGAGGCGACGAGGGTCATCCGGCGCTCGGAGCAGAGGGGCAGCGCCGCGTCCTCCTTCTCGGCGGTGCCGGAGGCAGCACCCTCGACGCGTCGACGATCTCCGCGGCGCGCACGTCGACCCCCGACTGGCACTGGACGGTCCTGGGGAGCCGCGGTGGTCGATGGGTCGACGATCCGTGGCCCGAGATCTGCTCGGCCGATGTCGTGGTCACTCACGCGGGCCAGAACGCGCTCGCGGACGTCGCCGCCGCGCGTCGCCCCGCGATCGTGATTCCGGAGGCGCGACCGCACGAGGAGCAGGTCACCACTGCCTCGGTTCTGGCCGGCAGCAGCAGATGGCCCGCGATCGTGCGGTGGGACTTTCCCGAGACGGGGTGGCAGGCGCTTCTCGACGAGGCGGCTGCGCTCGATGGTGATCGGTGGTCCACCTGGAACGACGGGCGTGGAGCCAGGACGGCCGCGGCCGTCATCGACTCCGAGCTCACCCTTGCCGTCGATTCCGAGGTCGCATGACCCGCGTGGCCGTCGTCACCGTCGTACACGGTCGTCATGCACACCTGGCGCTGCAGATGCAGGCTGTGGCCCGCAGCGTCCGACCGCCCGACGACTACGTGGTGGTTGCTGTCGACGATGAACTCGTAGCCCAGGCTGCTGAAAGCCGTGCGCGCGTCATACAGATCGCCGCGCACCGGCTCGGTCTCCCTATCGCTGCGGCGAGGAATGCCGGCGCGGAGGCCGCGTTGGCCAGTGGCGCCGATGTGATCGTCTTCCTCGACGTCGACTGCGTGCCCGGTCCCGAGTTGATCGGCGCCTACGAGGCCGCCGCCGTCTCCACCGAGCTGAGCGGAGACATCCTGTGCGGACCCGTGGCCTATCTCCCGCCAGCATCGGAGGGCGGCTACGACCTCGCAGACATCGACACGCTCGCCGCGCCGCACGCGGCTCGCCCTGCCCCCGAACCCGGCGCGGTCATTCGTGGGGGAGACCACGACCTCTTCTGGTCTCTGTCGTTCGCCGTCACGGCGGCGACGTGGAGAACGATGGGTGGCTTCGACGAGGCCTACATCGGGTACGGAGGGGAAGACACGGACTTCTCCGCCTGTGCCGCCCAGAAGAACATCGAGCTCGCGTGGATCGGTTCGGCCCGCGCCTATCACCAGCACCATGCCGTCGAGTCGCCTCCCGTGTCGCATCTCGACGACATCCTGCGCAACGCTGCCCTGTTCCACCGCCGGTGGGGCAGGTGGCCGATGATCGGTTGGCTCGAGGCGTTCGAAGAAGCCGGGCTCATCGCTCGCCGTGAGAATCGCGACGGATACGAGAAGGTCTGATACCCACCAAACCGGCATGGCCTCCGCGCCGAATCATTGGTGTGAACGGACCACGAACAACATGCCTCAGGCGGGAAACCTGTCATGCTTAAGCTCGTGACCTCTGATAGCGACCATAACGGCACTCCTGTGGAGGCGCTCGACTCGGTCGAGAGCCTGCTTTTGCGGGTCGCCGACGGCGATCAGAGATCATTCGCCGAACTGTATGACCGGGTCGCGCCGAGGGTTCTCGGCCTCATCAAAAGACTGCTCATCGACCATGCGCAGTCCGAGGAAGTCGCCCAAGAAGTGTTTCTCGAGATCTGGCGCACGGCCACGCGCTTCGATCCGCAACGCGGCGCGGCTCTTTCCTGGGTTCTCACGATGGCTCACCGCAGGGCAGTCGACCGCGTGCGCGCGTCGCAGTCCTCTCACGACCGGGATATCAAGATCGGTATCCGGGATGTGGACCGTGAATACGATCAAGTGGCCGAATCGGTCGAGATCAGAATCGAACATGAAAGGGTGAAGAGAGCAATGACTCAGCTGACTGAACTGCAGCGCGAAGCCATCTCTCTGGCGTACTACGGGGGATACAGCCATAGCGAGGTCGCGAAGATCCTGGCGATACCGATCGGTACCGTCAAGACGCGGCTCCGAGACGGCATGATCCGCCTTCGAGACGAAATGGGAGTCGCCTGATGGCCATAAATGACGACTCTCGAATGAACACCGGGGCGTTCGCCCTCGGTGCATTGAGCCCTGAAGAACTCGAGCGTTTTCTCGTGGCGGCCGAGTCCGACCCCGAGCTTGCCGCCGAGGCAGACGGCCTCAGCGCCACTGCGGTGCTCCTCGGTCTGGCATCCACTCCAGTCGAGCCCTCCGCGAAGCTCAAAGTCGACCTGATGGCTGCCATCGCCTCGACTCCGCAGTTGCCCCGCGATACAGCCGGCCCGACGGTCGACGCGGATATCGCCGCGCCGTCGGCATCCAGCATGATCGAGGATGCTCGATCCCAGCCGGCCGAGGCAGGCGCGGCCGAGCAGAAGGCTCGTACACGCTGGTTCGCACGCCCCGCCACCATCCTCGTTTCGGCCGCAGCCGCCATCGGCCTGTTCGTCGGCGGAGGCTTCGTGGGCTCGGCGGTGACGGGCGATACGCCCGTGGTCGTCGATCAGCAGGCTGCGGGCCTCGCTCAGATCTATGCTGCATCCGACGTGCAGTCGGTGCGCAGCGAGGTCGACGGCGGCGGTGTCGCGACGCTCGTCTGGTCAGGTGAGCTCGGACGCTCCGCGGTGGTCGTCGACGGTCTCGCACCGTTGCCCAACGGCAGCGTGTACGAGGCCTGGTACATCAACGACGCGGGCGCTGCTCCCGCAGGCACCTTCGATGCCACCGGCGCCCACAAGACGTCGTGGCACCTGCTCGACGGAACCATGTCGGCCGGAGACACGGTCGGCGTCACGGTCGAGCCTGCCGGCGGATCCAAGACGCCGACGACGACGCCGATCGTGGCGATCGCCAGCGCGTAGCCGCTCAGCGCGAACGACGAAGGCCCCCTCGAGATCGAGGGGGCTTTCGTCGTTCGTGCTGCAGATCTCTCGCTATCCGAAGCGACCCGAAACGTAGTCTTCGGTGTCCTTGACGGTCGGGTTCGAGAAGATGGTCGTGGTGTCGTCGTACTCGATCAGCTTGCCGGGCTTGCCCGTGCCGGCGATGTTGAAGAAGGCCGTGCGGTCGGACACGCGGCTGGCCTGCTGCATGTTGTGCGTGACGATGACGACCGTGTACTCCTCTTTCAACTCTTTGATGAGGTCCTCGATGGCGAGCGTCGAGATCGGATCGAGGGCCGAGCAGGGCTCGTCCATGAGGAGAACGTCGGGGGAGACCGTGATCGCGCGCGCGATGCACAGGCGCTGCTGCTGGCCACCGGAGAGTCCGCCGCCCGGGAGGTTCAGACGGTCCTTGACCTCGTTCCAGAGGTTGGCGCCGCGCAGGCCCTTCTCGACCATGTCGTCGCCCTCGCTCTTCGACAGGCGCTTGTTGTTCAGCTTGAGCCCGGCGAGCACGTTGTCGCGGATCGACATCGTGGGGAACGGGTTCGCCCGTTGGAAGACCATGCCGACCTGGCGACGGACCATGACGGGGTCGACGCCGGGGGCGTAGAGGTCGTTGCCATCGATGATGACCTCGCCCTTCACGTGGGCGCCCGGGATGACCTCGTGCATGCGGTTCAGGGTGCGCAGGAAGGTCGACTTGCCGCAGCCGCTGGGACCGATGAAGGCGGTGACCGTGCGGGGTTCGATGGTGATCGACACGCCCTCGACGGCAAGAAAGTCGCTGTAGTAGACGTTGAGGTCTTTGACCTCGATGCGCTTGGACAATTCGATTCCTTCGGATTCTGTGGTGCGAAAGGGGGAGAGGTCTGGGGTGGAGGGCTAGCGGGAGCCCTTGGGGGCGAACACCTTCGCGACGACGCGTGCGATGAGGTTGAGGATGACGACCAGGATCACCAGCAGCAAGGCGGCACCCCAGGCGGAGTTGTTCGACGCGGCGATGTCGGTTCCGGGGAACGCGAAGCCCGTGTACGCCATGACGGGCAGCGTCTGCATCGGCCCTTCGAAGGGGTTCGAGTTGAAGTTGTCGGTGAAGCTCGCAGCCATGAAGATCGGGGCCGTCTCACCGATGACGCGGGCGATGGCCAGCATGATGCCCGTGACGATGCCCGCGATGGCCGTCGGCAGCACGATGCGCACGATGGTCGCGAACTTCGACACGCCGAGCGCGTACGAGGCCTCGCGCAGGTCGTGCGGCACGAGACGCAGCATCTCCTCGCACGCCCGGACGACCGTGGGAATCATGAGGACGGAGAGGGCGACCGAGGCGGAGAATCCGCTGAACGCCTTCGGGCCGAGAATGATGGTGAACAGCGAGAAGGCGAACAGACCCGCGACGATCGACGGTATGCCGGTCATCACGTCGACGAGGAACGTCACTGTGCGAGACAGCCACTGGCCGGGGCGGCCGTACTCCACGAGGTAGATCGAGGTGAACAGGCCGATGGGAACCGAGATCAGTGCGGCTATGCCGGTGATGATCAACGTGCCGACGATGGCCTGGAGGGCGCCGGGCGTGTTCGTGACCTCGAGCGTGTCGGGGTTGAACGAGGAGCCGCCGGTCTGCGTGATGAACTGGTAAGACAGGGCACCGATGCCCTTGGAGACGACCGTGAAGAGGGTCGATACGAGCGGGATGATCGCCAGCAGGAAGGCGACGGTGACCAGTCCGCGCACGAGGCGGTCGATGGCCTTGCGTCGGTTCTCGACGAGGCTCGAGAGGATGCCGAGGAGCACGAGATAGACGACGGCGCTCAGAACGAGCCAGCCGATGACGTCGAAGCCGATGAGCATCAGCAGCACGCCGGAGACGACGGCCGATGCTCCGAAGATGTAGAGCTCGGCGAAGCGGGGAAGCTGCCCCGTTGTCAGCGAATTGGGAACGGGACCCTTTTCGACGGTTCGAGGACTCAGCGCGGTCATGCGGATGCTCCTTCAGGGCCGGCGGCGGTGTTCTTGTCGGCGACGAGGTCGCGGGTGAGGGTGGAGGTGGCGTCACCGGTGGGAACCACGAGCGGCCTCGGTCGCCGCTTCTTCTTGCCGCCGGTTTTCGACGAGCCGCGGGTCACGATGTAGCGGGCGATCATGTTGACCGCGAGCGAGACGACGAACAGCAGCAGGCCGGTGCCGATGAGGGCCTGGCGCTGCAGTGTGGAGGCGATGGGGAAGTTCAGCGCGATGTTGGCCGCGATGGTCTGCGAGTTCTGGCCCTCTGTGACCACGAGGAACGAGACGATGACGGCGGGGGAGATGATCATGGCGATGGCCATCGTCTCTCCGAGTGCACGACCGAGGCCGAGCAGCGTCGCGCTGACGATTCCCGACTTGGCGTAGGGGAAGACCGCGAGGCGCACCATCTCCCAGCGCGTGGCGCCGAGGGCCAGCGCGGCCTCTTCGTGCAGGCGGGGCGTCTGCAGGAAGATCTCTCGCGAGATGGAGGTGATGATCGGCAGGATCATGACGGCGAGCACCACTGCTCCCGCGAGGATGGTCGAGCCGGTCGTGGTGACCTGGCCGCCGAAGATGGGGATCCAGCCGAGGTAGGTGTTGAGCCAGTCCGACAGCGGCAGGAGGAAGGGGCGGATGACGATGATGCCCCAGAGGCCGAAGACGACCGACGGAACGGCGGCCAGCAGGTCGACGACGTAGCCGAGGAGGCCGGCCAGACGGCGGGGCGCGTAGTGCGAGATGAAGAGGGCGATACCGATACCGATCGGCGCGCCCAGAACAAGGGCGATGGCAGCCGACCAGAGCGTTCCGAAGAGCAGCGGGCCCACGTAGGCCCAGAAGCTGTCGAACGCCGAGGTGAAGCCGTCGTTCAGTTCGGGGTTGCTCTGCCAGTTGGCCACGATGGCCGGCATGCCCTGAACGATGAGGAACAGGGCGACGCCGGCGAGGATGACCATGATGAAGATCGCGCTGCCGGTGCTCAGCCCGCGGAAGATTGCATCCGCGGGCCGAACCCGACTGCTGCGCGCGGGGGAGGGAGCCTGCAAAGGCTCCTTCCCCCCACGCGGGGTGGTGCTGTCAGACGTCGTGTTCTGCCGAGGCTGCGTCGAGGAAACAGATTCAACTGAGGTTCGGTCGCTCATGGCGGTCTTTCTCGAGAAGGTCGGGAGAACGGTCTGGTCTGGCTGTGTTACTTGACGAGGGCCAGGCTGGCCGCGATCTCGGTGAGGAGCTTCTCCGGGATCTGAGCCGCGCCGGCGTTCTTCGCGGCGACCTGCTGGCCGATGTCGCTACCGATCCAGCCGAGGTAGGCGGTAGCCAGTTCCTTCTGCTTGGCGTCCTTGAACGTGGTGCAGAGGATTCCGTAGGAGACCAGCGGGATCGGGTAGGCCTCGGTGCCGGAGATGGCGGTGAAGTCGACCGTCTGGGCCAGGTCGCCCTCGATGCCGGTGTCGGTGGTCGACGCGGCTGCGTCGAACGCCGCGGTGACGGCCTCGGGGCTGAATGCCACGAAGTCCTCGCCCTTGACGCTGACGGAGGCGGCCTTGAGCTCACCGATGGCGCTGTGGTCGGCGTAACCGATGGTTCCGTCACCGGCTCCGACGGCCTGCACGATGCCGGAGGTGCCCTTCTGGGCGCTGGTGCCGGCGATCGGCCACGCGCTGTCGGCCGGGTAGGTCCAGACATCCTTGGCCGTCTGGCTCAGGAAGTTCGTGAATGTCTTGGTGGTTCCCGATCCGTCTGAACGCGTGACGGTCGTGATGGCCGTTGCGGGCAGCTCGGCGTCGGGGTTCTCTGCCGCGATGGCCGGGTCGTTCCAGGTGGTGATCGACAGCGAGAAGATCTTGGCGAGGGTCTCGGCCGAGAGGTTCAGCTTGTCGACGCCGGCGAGGTTGTAGACGATGGCGACGCCATCGAGGTAGATCGGCAGGTTGATCGCGCCGTTGGGGCCACACAGGGTGGCCGCGGTCTGCTGCTCTTCGCTCAGGGGCGAGTCGCTGCCGGCGAAGTCGTAGCTGCCAGCGGTCCAGTTGGTGACGCCGCCGCCGGAGCCCTGCGACTTGTCGTAGTTGATGGTGACGCCCTTGGCCTGGGCGGTGAATGCGGTGGTCCATGCGGCCTGGGCGTTCGCCTGGGCGCTGGAGCCACCGGCGGTGATCGTGCCCGAGAGAGCGCTGTAGTCAACCGCAGCGGCCGAAGGCGTGGCCGAGGTGGTGGACTCGGGGGTGCTGCTGGCGCAGCCAGAAAGTGCGATAGCCGACGCGACCAGGATGGCCCCCGCCGTAGCAACATTCTTGAACTTCACTGTGTGTGGTCCCTTCGAAATGGGTAGTGCCAGGTGACGTCTGAGACCACATGCCGATCAAGATCGTTGACTGTAGCTGGATATCAGAGATGCACGCTGGCGGGCCGGTGCTGGCCCTCAGAAAACGTAGCCGTGCATCGTGGCCAGAGTGGCGCATTTCGGTAAACGGGAGGTGAACAGCGAGGAGTCCTCAGTGCGGGACGTGCGTCTCCACGGCGATGATGCCGGAACCCGGGCGCTCTCTCGAGAGATGGATGACCGTGTAGCCGGCCACCGGAAGGTCGCCGGCACGCGCGATGGATGCGGGCTTCGTGGTGCCGGTGGCGAGCGCGACCTCTCGCATGATCTCGGGCAGCACGGGCCCGTGGCTGCAGAGGATCGCCGTCGCGCGGCGACGCACGCGCTTTCCGACGATGCTCCGGATGTCGCTGGTGCCGTTCTCGAAAGCGTCCTGGCTGATCGAATCGGTCTTCTTGACGTCGAGGCCGAGTGCGGCGGCGGTCGGCGCGATCGTCTGCTGACAACGCAGAGCCGTCGAGGAGCGGAGCACGGTGGGGCCGAAGGCGCTGAGGCCCGCGACGATGGACTGCGCCTCGAGCAGACCGCGCTGAGTGAGCGGGCGTGCGGAGTCTCTGCCGTCGAAGTCGAAGGCGGGGATCGCTTTCGCATGCCGCAGGGCGATGATCGCGAAGGTGCTGACGAGCCCGTCGTCGACGAAGGCCTGGAAGCGCTTCAGGATCTCGGCGTCGCGCTTGTAGCTGATCGATGTGAGCGCCCGACTCACCGGCATCCATTCGAGTGCGGCCACTTCGCTGTTCGGAACGAAGGTCGAGGCGAGCACTGCCTCTTCGGTGACTTCGGCCGCCCAGTAGTGCACGACCTTCTCGCGATGATTCGGCATGACGTAGTTCGTGACGCCGAGCGGAAGGCCGAGATTGACCTTGAGCCCCGTCTCCTCGGCGATCTCGCGGACGGCGGTCTGAGGCAGAACCTCGCCGGGGTCGACTTTTCCCTTGGGAAGCGAGACGTCTTTATGGCGCGTCCGATGGATCAGGAGCACAAGGATCTTGCCGTCGACGACGCGCCAGCAGACCGCTCCTGCGGCGAAGACGGTCACAGCGACCGTTCCCGCGCCCGGATCATCGGCTGATGCCCGTTCGCTTGCGGCGCTTGGTGATCTGCTTCATCACGACGTCTTGCAGATCGACGAGTGGGTTGCCCTCGGAATCGATACTGCGCCGGACCCAGTCGCCGTCCGGACCGAGCGTCCACGACATGGTGTTCTCGTCCATGGCGAGGTCGAACAGCTCGCTGATCTCCCGCAGGTGATCGGTACTCGTGAGCCGCACCAGCGCCTCGACGCGACGGTCGAGGTTGCGGTGCATCATGTCGGCACTTCCGATCCAGGTCTCCGGCTCGCCCGCGTTCACGAACGAGAAGATGCGCGAGTGCTCGAGGTAGCGGCCCACGATCGAGCGCACCGTGATGTTCTCGCTGAGACCCGGCACGCCTGGCTTGATCGCACAGATTCCACGCACCCAGATCTCCACGGGAACGCCCGCCTGGCTGGCGCGGTAGAGCGCATCGATAATGGCTTCGTCGACGATCGAGTTGACCTTGATGCGGATGCCCGCGGGCAGCCCCTGCTCAAAATTGCTCGCCTCCTGGGCGATGCGCTTGAGTAGGCCCTTGCGCAGGTGCAGGGGTGCGACGAGCAGGCGCTTGAACTTCTTCTCGATCGCATACCCCGAGAGCTCGTTGAAGAGCCGAGTCAGGTCTTTGCCTACCTGGTCGTCGGCGGTCAGGAGCCCGAAGTCCTCGTAGATACGGCTCGTCTTCGGGTTGTAGTTACCCGTTCCGATGTGGCTGTAGTGACGCAGCACGCCCTTCTCGCGGCGGATCACCAGTGCGAGCTTGCAGTGGGTCTTGAGTCCGACGAGACCGTACACGACGTGCACGCCGGCCTTCTCGAGCTTGCGCGCCCACGAGATGTTGGCCTGCTCGTCGAATCGGGCCTTGATCTCGACGAGGGCGAGAACCTGCTTGCCCGCTTCTGCTGCGTCGATGAGTGCCTCGACGATGGGGCTGTCGCCCGACGTGCGGTATAGCGTCTGCTTGATGGCGAGCACGTGCGGGTCGGCCGCGGCCTGCTCGAGGAAGGCCTGCACACTCGTGGCGAAGGACTCGTAGGGGTGGTGCAGCAGCACGTCCTGACGGGCGATCGCATTGAAGATGTCGGGCTTCGCGTTGGGCTCCGACGGCTGCAGTGCGACCGAGGTCGTGGGAACGCGCTTCGGGTAGTGCAGCTCGGGGCGGTCGATCTTGGCGAGATCGAACAGGCCGGAGAGGTCGAGGGGCGCGGGAAGTCGGTAGACCTCTTGCTCGGTGACGTCGAGTTCGCGCACGATCAGCTCGAGCGTGCGGTCGTCCATGTCCTCCGTGACCTCGAGACGGATGGGCGGACCGAAGCGCCGACGCAGAAGCTCCTTCTCGAGTGCCTGGATGAGGTTCTCGGTCTCGTCTTCATCGACCTCGACGTCTTCGTTGCGGGTGACTCGGAACACGTGGTGATCGAGCACCTCCATGCCGGGGAACAGGTGGCCGAGGTGGTTCGCGATGAGGTCTTCGAGCGCGATGAGTCGAACGTTCGTCTCGTCTTCGGTCTCGTCGACGCGAATGAAGCGCGGAATGACCTGCGGAACTTTGAGGCGGGCGAACTCCTCTTTGTCGATCTTGGTGTTGCGCACGCGGATCGAGAGGTTGAGTGAGAGGCCAGAGATGTACGGGAAGGGGTGGGCGGGGTCGACGGCGAGCGGCATGAGCACAGGGAAGATCTGCGTCGAGAAGTAGTCGCTGAGACGCGATCGGTCGTCTTCGTCGAGGCTGTCCCACGTGACGATGTGCACGCCGGCCTCGTCGAGCGCCGGCTTCACCAGTTCTTGGTAGGCGCGAGCGTGCCGCAGCTGCAGCTCGTGGGCGGCGCGCGAGATGTCGCCGAGAACGTCGACCGGCTTGCGGCCGATGTTGGTCGGAACCGCGAGGCCCGTCGCTATGCGACGCTTCAGGCCGGCGACGCGCACCATGAAGAACTCGTCGAGGTTCGACGAGAAGATCGCCAAGAAGTTCGTGCGCTCGAGCACGGGCAGCGTCGGGTCTTCGGCGAGCTCGAGCACGCGCGTGTTGAACGCCAGCCAGCTCAGCTCACGGTCGAGGTAGCGGCCTTCGGGCAGAGACGGGTCGTCGAGGATCTCGATGATCTCGTCGTCGTCATCGAAGTCGGAGCCGAAGTTCGAATCAAGAAGGATGTTGTCGCCACTCATGGAAACATCATGTCACCCGGCGAGAGGGCGCCGATACTGAACATCGACCGTATGGTCTGTGAATCCCAGTGATCGGTACAGGTGCACCGCTCCGACGTTGTCGGCATCGACGTAGAGCGCCGCGGTCGAGACGCCACGCTCGCGCAAGCGATCGAACGCGCGCTGCATGAGCATGCGCCCGAGGCCCTGTCCCGCGTAGCGTTCGTCGACGCCGACCACGTAGATCTCGCCCGGTTCGTCGGGCCCCTCGACCTTGAGCCAGTTGTAGGCGACGAGCCTGTCTCCGTCTCGCGCGATCAGAAAGTCGCCCGCGTCGAACCAGGCGTCGGCCATGCGCGCGTGCAGATCGTCGACGGTGATGGAGCCCTGTTCCGGGTGGTCGGCGAAGACGCGGGCGTTGAGCTCGACCCACGCGTCGTCGTCGACACCCGGCCGGAACGCTTCGACGACGATCCCCTCGTTCGCCGAACCTTGCCCCTCGTTCACCGAGTCCGTCGACGGGGAGGCGGGCACGGGCATCCGAAGCTGGTAGAGGGTGCGTACCGGCTCGAAGCCGGTTCGCTCAGCCAGGATGCGACTGGCCGGGTGATCGCCGTGCGCCCAGCCGGCGATCCCGGGCTCGGCTCCGTCGAGGATGCGCTCGAGCAGAATGCCGCCGAGGCCGTTGCGGCGGAACTCGGGATCGACGACGAACTCGAACTCGCCTTGGCCGATGAGCACCGCGCCCGCGATCACGTCGCCGTGCTCGGCGACGATCAGGGTTCGCGCGCCGGATGCCGCGTCGACGAGTGCCTGGTCGTTGAACGGGGGCTGGCCGTCGACCATCGACGAGCGCGAGATCAGCCGGGTGAAGGCCGCCCCGAGATCGGAGGGACTACTTGCTCTGAGTTGCAGCGATGCGCTCATTGTCGTCTTCGAAGAAGTTGAATCGGTAGCCCACGTTGCGCACGGTGCCGATGAGCGACTCGAGGTCGCCGAGCTTCGCACGCAGGCGCCTGACGTGCACGTCGACCGTGCGCGTGCCGCCGAAGTAGTCATAGCCCCACACCTCGGAGAGGAGCTGCTCCCGCGTGAACACCCGCGATGGATGCATCGCGAAGAACCTCAGCAGCTCGAACTCTTTGAAAGTGAGGTCAAGGGGCCGGCCGTGCACCCTGGCCGAGTAGCTGGCCTCGTCGATGACGACACCCGACGCCTGGATCTTCGACGTCGACTGGTCTTGCACCTGTCGACCGATGGCGAGACGGATGCGGGTGTCGACCTCTGCAGGACCGGCCGTCTCGAGCACGACGTCTGCCGCACCCCAGTCAGCGCTGACCGCGGTGAGGCCACCCTCGGTGATGATCAAGAGGATCGGAACCCCGATACCCGTGGTCGTGAGGATCTTGCAGAGCGAACGCGCAGACGCGAGATCCGTTCGGGCATCGACGAAGATGAGGTCGCAATTGGGAGTGTTCACGAGCTGGGCGGGTTCGGCGGGAATCTGCCGAGCGCGGTGACTCAGGAGAGACAACGCGGGCAGAACCTCGCGGTCGACCGCAGAGGTCAGTATCAACAGCTGCGCCACGTATGGTCCTCCAAGAAAGCCTGCCGTCATACTATCGGGCAGAATAGGAGGGTGAGTCTCCTGATGAAGAGCGTAGCGCCGGTCTGGCTGGTGGCCGTGCTCGGCGCCGTCTCGGTCGCAGTGCTCGCCGAGCCCGAGAACTATCTCGTCTTTCTTCCCGTGGTGCTGGGGGTGACCACCCTCCTGACATTCGGCATCCAACTGGGCATTCGGCGAAAAGAGGGCTACGTCAATCGAGTGACGGCCAGTGTCACGGGCGCGGTCGTCATCCTGGTCTTGGCCACCATCGTGCTCGCCCCCCTCTCGTTCGCCGCCTGATTTCAGAGCTCCCCGGCGAGGGAGTCGGGTTAGGATCGATGCATGGAATCGTATGTCGCGCTCGAACTGTTCTTCGTGGGACTGCTCGGTCTCGCGAGCCTGGCCATCGCCTGGATCTCGGGCATGGTCATCTTCAAGCTCTTCCGCGGCCAGCGCTGACCGTGATCGAGCTGCCTATCGGGCTCAATGCCGAACTGGTTCCTCTCTCGTGGCTCATCGGCGTCTGGGAAGGCACGGGCGTCATCGACTACACGGTCGGTGACGAGAAGATCACGCGCGAGTTCGGCCAGCGGGTGAGCTTCAGCCAAGACGGCCTGCCTCACCTGAACTACAACTCCTATGCGTGGCTGATCGGCGAGGGCGACGACGAACCCACGCCTCTCGCCACGGAGACCGGATACTGGCGGCTCAGCCGTCCCCTGGTCGAGGCCGACCCTGGCCCGGGGATGCTGCCCGGTGCCGAGCAGAAGCCCTTCACCACAGCCGATGAGGTCGAGACTCTGCGCAACGCCACCAACGGCTTCGACGTCGAGGTCGCCCTCGTGCACCCCGGCGGGGTGATGGAGCTCTACATCGGCCAGGTCGCGGGCGCCCGCATCGACCTCTCGACCGATGCGGTGGTGCGCTCGCACGGCGCCAAGGAGTACACGGCCGCCACACGAATCTACGGACTCGTCGACTCCCATCTCCTCTGGGCCTGGGACATCGCCGCCCTCGGTCAGAACCTCCGCACCCACGCATCCGCTCGACTCGCCAAAACAGATTGACCTCGATGACCTCCGCAGGCTCCCCGTTCCTCGCCCTCCCCGGAGCAGTCGATTCGGCGGCGGCCGACCAGGGCGTGCCCGCTCACTACGGCAATCCCGTCGCCGAGCAGCGTGCGCTGCTGGCGGGGGCGGTCGTCGACCTCTCGCACCGCGGCGTCATCTCCGTCAGCGGCGCCGATCGGCTCTCCTGGCTCAACTCGCTCACGAGCCAGAGCCTCACCGGCCTGGCGCCGGGGGAGTCGACGGAGTCCCTGCTGCTCGGAGTCTCCGGCCGTGTCGAATTCGACATGCGGGTCGTCGACGACGGCGAGACGGCTTGGCTGCTCGTCGACTCCGATGAACTGTCGGCCCTGCTCGCCTGGCTGCTCAAGATGCGCTTCACGCTGCGCGTCGTCATCGCCGACCGAACCGAGGAGTTCGCGACCGTCGGCTCGATCGGTGCCTCCAACGAGATCCTGGATGCGGCGGCTGCGTCGCCCAACGGCGTCGCGCTGATCTGGCACGACCCCTGGTCCGCGGTGTCGGCGGGCGGGCACCAGTACGCTCAGGTCGCCGATCACCCGGGGGCCGAGTGGCTGTGGCGCGAGACGCTCGTCAGCCGCGATGACCTGGGGGCCCTTGCCGAGCGTGTCCGCGCCGGCGAGATCTCCGCAGCGGGCGTTCTGGCCGCCGAGGCCCTGCGTATCGCCGCGTGGCGGCCGCGTCGCGCCACGGAGGGCGACGAGAAGACGATCCCGCACGAACTCGACTGGATGCGGTCCGCCGTGCATCTCTCCAAGGGGTGCTACCGGGGTCAAGAGACGGTGGCGAAGGTGCACAACCTCGGCCATCCGCCGCGCCGCCTGGTCTTCCTGCATCTCGACGGAACAGACAACGTCCTTCCGAAGCCCGGCGACGACGTGGTGCTTCCGGTTCAGAACGATGACCGCGACCACGACCCCGACGTGGTCGGTCAGATCACGTCGAGCGCGATCCACTACGAGCTCGGGCCTATCGCGCTCGCCGTGGTGCGGCGCTCGACGCCGGTCGATCCAGACCTCGGTGTTCTGAGTGACGGCATCGTCGTCGCAGCGGGCCAGGAGGTCATCGTGCCGCCCGAGGCCGGAAGTGTCGTCGGTCGCATCAGGCGCATGCCTCGACTCGGCGTGATGCGGCGCTAACGCGCCGTGCCGAGACGAGTGAGGCCGGGCGCGGCAGTACGCAGTCTGCGGCGAGCCGTCGCATCTACCGGCCTGCCCGGAACCGTCTACGCGCCCGGAGCGTCGATCGACCGGCTCACGACGAGCATCCCCGCGATCGTGCAGATCGTCATCGCGGTCGTCATCTCGTTCTCGATCTCCCGCTATCTGCTGGGGCATCCGGCGCCTGTCACCGCGGTGACAGTCACCATCTCGAGCCTGGGCTTCATGCGGGATGCCCGTCCGCTCCGCGTGGTCGAGACGGCGTTGGGCGTGACGCTGGGTATCGCGCTGAGCGAGGCGATCGTTCTCGGTTTCGGTCAGGGGGTGTGGCAACTCGCTCTCGCCCTCGGCGTGACGCTCACCATCGCGCGGCTCTTGTCGCCCGCCGCATCGTTCGCGATCGTGGCCGGCGTGCAGTCGGTGCTCGTCGCCGTTCTCCCGGTGCAGGCCGGCGGACCGTTCACACGCACGATCGACGGCGTGATCGGCGGAACGATCGCGCTTCTGTGCACCGCGCTGATCCCTCGCGATCCGCGACGCGGCGCCCTGCGCGACGCGAGACGTTTTCTCTCTGCCTTCACTGACGTCGTCGCGTCGTTGGTGGCCGTGCTGCGCGTCGGCAGCGAGACCGAGACCGACCGGGTGCTCGAGCAGGCCCGACGAACGCAGCCCCTCGTCGACTCCTGGCGTGCCTCGCTCGACTCGGCTGTGGCCGTCGCGCGCATCTCGCCTTTCCTTCGCAGACACCTCGCCGAGTTGCAACGGCAGCACGTGATGCAGCAGAACATGGATCTCGCCATGCGCAACCTTCGCGTGGTCACCCGGCGGCTCTCGGTGCTCGACCGAGACGGGCGGCCCCGGCCCGAGATCGCCGAGATTCTCTCGGGCGTGGTGAGCAGCGTCAACCTGCTGTCGCAGAGCCTCACCGAACCCGAGCTCGTGCCGTTGGTTCGGCAGAACCTCATCCTCATCGCGGTCAGGCTGCACCCCGCACAACTTCTTCCTGGGCAGCCCCTCGCCGAGACGTCGGTCGTGTTCGCCATGAGACCACTCGTGATGGACCTGCTGATGGCCTCGGGGCTCACCGTCGACGAGGCGCGGGCGGCCATGCCCGACATGTCGAGCTGACAGCCTTTCTCAGACGGGTGCGACCTGCGCCCACGGAACGGTCAATTCGCCGAGCCGTCTACGCGAGCGGGCGCCGAGGATCGACCAGCCGCCGGCATCCAGTGCCTCGACCGAGGCGAGCCACCTCTGGGTCGCGCCATACACGCCGACGCCGGCGTTGTGCTGCCACGCCCTGTCGAGATCGCTGAGCAGCGCATGGATCGGCTGACCGGGCACGTTGTGATGGATGAGGGCCTTCGGTAGTCGCTCGGCGACGATCGACGGTTTCTCGATCTCAGACAGCCTCAGGGAGATCGTGAAGGTCTGTGGCCCAGCAGACGTGACGGACACCCAACTCGCAACCCGCCCGATCTCGTTGCAGGTTCCCTCGACGAGCACGCCGCCGGGCTGCAGCCTCGCGACCATGCGGGTCCAGGCGTCGGCAACCTCTGATTCGTCGTACTGGCGCAGCACGTTGAAGGCACGGATGACGGCGGCTCGTCGGCCGTGGGGGAGCGGGGTCTCGAAACCCCCGAGGGCGAACGAGACGCGAGCGTCGGGAGCGAACGAGGTGGAGCCGGCACGCACGGCCTCGAGCTGCTGGGTGGCGGTGCGCACCCTGTCGGGAGAGATCTCGAATCCGACGACCTCGACGTCGGAGCGGAACCGCGCGAGCCTCTGCTGCAGCTCGAAAGCCGTCACGCCACTCGCCCCGTATCCCAGATCGACGACGAGCGGGTCGGCAGAGAGGCGCAGCGCGGGCACCGTGCTGATGAAACGGTCGACCCGGCGAAGACGATTCGTGTTCGTCGTCCCCCGAGTGATTTCACCGATCGGCATGCATCAAGTTCACCACGAAAGCGAGAGGCCGCCGCCCCTAGACTTGTGAGCATGTCTACGCCTTATACCTTGATATTGCTGCGCCACGGCAACAGCGACTGGAACCAGAAGAACCTGTTCACGGGCTGGGTCGATGTGCACCTCAGCGAGCAGGGAATCGCCGAAGCGAAGCGCGCCGGCGAGCTGCTCGCGTCGTCGGGCGTTCTGCCCGACATCCTGTACACGTCTGTGCTGTCGCGTGCCATCGAGACCGCCAACCTGGCGCTCGCGGAGGCCGACCGGCAGTGGATCGACGTCAAGCGCAGCTGGCGCCTCAACGAGCGCCACTACGGTGCCCTGCAGGGCAAAGACAAGGCGCAGACCCTCGAGGAGTACGGCCCCGAGAAGTTCCAGACCTGGCGTCGTTCGTTCGACGTGCCGCCGCCCCCCATCGACGACGACGCCGAGTACTCGCAGGTCGGCGACCCCCGTTACGCGAACATCGACGGCGAGGTGCCCCGCACGGAGTGCCTCAAAGACGTGATCGACCGCATGCTGCCCTACTGGCACTCCGACATCACGGAAGACCTCGTGGCCGGCAAGGTCGTGCTGGTCACGGCGCACGGCAACTCTCTGCGCGCCCTCATCAAGCACCTCGACGGCATCTCAGACGACGACATCGCCGAGCTGAACGTTCCTACCGGCATCCCGCTGGTTTACAAGCTCGACGAGAACTTCGTTCCGATCGAGCCCGCGGCCTACCTCGACCCCGAGGCGGCTGCGGCGGGCGCTGCGGCTGTCGCCAACCAGGGCAAGAAGTAACCTCTTTTCGAGATGGTCAGATGACCGGTCCGCGCTCTGCGGGCCGGTCATTCTGCTGTGTGTGGGGCGGCTGCTGGTGAGGCGGTTGCGCCGCGGCGGAGTACAGGGACGGAGCAGCACCGCGGCCTGACATCCGTGATGCGAGGACCCCGCCCCAGCCGATCGCTGCTACGACGACGGCACTCAGAATGAGCATCATGATCTGCGTCGTGGCCGACTCGATTCCGCCCATGAGAAGCCCCCAGTGCGCGAGCGACAAGACGACGACGAGCGCGAGAGAGACGAACGACAGCCCGGGGCGTGAACGCACGATGAGCCAGGCCAGCCCCAAGCCTAGAGTCATCATCACGAAGACGTCGGCGACGGTGAAGCTCAGGAGAAAACCGCCCCTGCCGAGGCGGGCCGTCAGGCGAACCGCCTGAAAGAGGGCGACGAGCAGCACGGCGGCGACGGCGATTCCAGCGGCGATAGACCGCCGCGCCACCGTCGCCGGAGCGAAGAAGAAACCGAGCACCGTCACCGCGACGGCGAAGAGCAGCTGCAGAACAAGCAGGGCCCCGACCGACGCGTCTAACCGCGCGTTGAGGAAGAGCTGGATGAACTGCCCGCTGAGGCTCTGCACGACGAGGTAGCCGCCGAGCGAGACCGTGACGAGTGCGAGAAGCCACCGGGTCGCGAGCGTCTGCGACGGCGGGGATGTCTGGGGACGCGGGGCGTAGCTCATACGCCCAGCATGGGGGAGCGTGCTCCGCAGAGGCAAGCTTCCGTTCTCTGACGACCTGTGCCGGGCAAAGAAAAGACCGACCGCCAGGAGGCGGTCGGTCTCTTCAGAAGTCGGTCGTCGTGCTACTCGGCTGCTCCGGCCCAGTCGCCGGTCGCGAGGTACTGCACCTTCTTGGCGATGGCGACAGCGTGGTCGCCGAAGCGCTCGTGGTAGCGGCTGGCGAGCGTCACGTCGACGGTGTCGACCGCTCCGCCCTTCCACGTCTCTCCGAGCACAGCGTCGAAGACGCTCACGTGCAGCTCGTCGAGCGAGTCGTCGTCTTCGCGGATGACCTCGACGAGCGCGAGGTCTTCGTTGGTGAGCAGAACCGTGAGGTTCTTGGCCATCGCCACGTCGAGGCGGCCCATCTCGGTGAAGGTTCCACGCAGGCTCTTCTTCACGACCTTGTCGGGGTAGCGGTAGCGAGCCAGCTGGGCGATGTGCTCGGCGAGGTCGCCCATGCGCTCGAGCGATGCAGAGATGCGCAGCGCGCTCACGACGATGCGCAGGTCGCGGGCGACTGGCTGCTGAAGGGCGAGGATGTTGATCGCGAGCTCGTCGAGGCTCACCGCCAGCGCGTCGATCTTGTGGTCTTCGGCGATCACGGACTCGGCGAGCGAGACATTCGACTCATTGAACGCGGTCGTGGCGTTGGTGATCGCCACGGTGACGAGAGACGAGATCTCGACCAGGCGGTCCTGTACCTCCCGCAGCTCCTGTTGGAATACTTCGCGCATGCGTAAGGTCCTTTCACGGATTCGTCTCGACACTCGATCTGAGCGAGTTTTGTGCAGCGTCGAGGGGAGAGGCGTCGACTGACGCCCGGATCATTCTGGCGAGAACAGGTTAACGGATGGTGCCGAAGACCTGAACAATCGGGAAAATGGCCCCCGATCATCTTCCCTCGTGAATTGTCCCATGAGCCGAGTCGTTAGTGTGGGGACTATGGATTCAGGCTGGCTGGTGCTGCTTTCCGTGGCATTCGGCCTGGTCGTTGGGGGCGGATTCATGGCGCTCTTCCACGTAGCTGAACGACGGGGAAACTCGGCCGTCGACGTCGTCAATCCGGCCGTGCCGGACGGCGTCAGTCAGGTCATCGACGCACTGGAGTCTGCGGGCGTCGTTCTAGATCCGTCGAACAACGTCGTCAAGGCATCGCCCGGTGCTCTGGCGACAGGACTCGTCTCGCAGCAGGTGCTGGTGCACTCCGAGCTCATCGACCTGGTCAATACCGTGCGTTCGACCGGCGAACCGATCGTTCAGCCTGTTCAACTCGCCCGCGGACCGTTCGGTGATGCGAGCATGCACTTCCTCGTGCGCGTCGCGCGGCTGGGGTCGAGGTACATCCTGCTTCTCGCCGAAGACCACTCCGAGACCTTCCGCCTCGACGAGGTGCGTCGCGACTTCATCGCGAATATCAGTCACGAGCTCAAGACCCCGATCGGTGCCATCGCCCTGCTCTCCGAAGCGCTCGATCCCGCTGCCGACGACCCCGAGCAGGTTCGTCGGTTCGCGAAGCGACTGCACACCGAGGCGGCCAGGCTTACGCGAATCACCCAGGAGATCATCGAACTCTCTCGACTTCAGGCCGCAGACACCCTGCTCTCGGCAGAGCTGCTCGACGTCGACCATCTCATCGCCTCGGCCATCGACCAGAACCACGTGCAGGCCGAGCTTCGAGGAACGACCCTGGTCAAGGGCGGCGCCAAACACGTGCACGTGTTCGGCGACGAGGCGCTGCTGATCATGGCGCTGCACAACCTCGTGGGTAACGCCATCCAGTACTCGCTCGACAACTCGCGCGTCGGCATCGGTGTGCGCGTCGAGGACGGCGTCGTCGAGATCGCCGTCACCGATCAAGGTCTCGGCATCGCGAGCGAAGATCTCGACCGGGTGTTCGAGCGCTTCTTCCGCGTCGACCAGGCGCGCTCCCGTAACACCGGGGGCACCGGGCTCGGACTCAGTATCGTCAAGCACGTGGTCGAGAACCACGGCGGCGATGTGAGGGTCTGGTCGCAGCTCGGCCGAGGTTCTACTTTCACGATCCGGCTTCCCGAGGCGTCAACCGTCGCCATTGCAGCACAAGGAGATTCACGATGACCCACATTCTTCTCGTCGAAGACGAAGACGCCCTGAGCGAGCCCCTCGCCTACCTTCTCCGTCGCGAGGGCTACACGGTGACCGTGGCGGCAGACGGCCCGGCCGCGATCGCCGAGTTCGACCGCGGCGGCGTCGAGCTCGTGCTGCTCGATCTCATGATCCCCGGTATCCCGGGTACCGAGGTGTGTCGGGAGATCCGCACCCGCAGCTCCGTGCCAATCATCATGCTTACGGCGAAGGACTCCGAGATCGACATCGTCGTCGGGCTCGAGCTGGGCGCCGACGACTACGTGACGAAGCCGTACTCGACACGCGAACTGCTGGCACGCATCCGGGCCATCATGCGTCGACAGACCGAGCCGAGCGACCTCGCCGAGCCGGTGCTCGAGAGCGGACCCGTGCAGATGGACATCGAGCGGCACACCGTGCGGGTCAACGGCGTCGACACGGCGATGCCGCTCAAGGAGTTCGAGCTCCTGGAGCTGTTGCTGCGCAACGCCGGTCGCGTGCTCACGCGCGGTCAACTCATCGACCGCGTCTGGGGGTCCGACTACTTCGGAGACACCAAGACCCTCGACGTGCACATCAAGCGCATCCGCTCGAAGATCGAGCAGGTTCCGTCGGAGCCCACTCTGCTGGTCACCGTGAGAGGTCTCGGCTACCGCTTCGAGGCGTGACCGAGGGGCGCCTCCGCCCTGAGGTCGAACCGAGCCGTTACGGCGCGGGCGTCGCCTCGGGCGTGGGCGTCGCATCGCCGTCGGCGGGCGGCGGGGTCGTCGACGGAACGGGCGTCGGCGTGACGGTGGGCAGGGGAGTGGGGGCGAGGCCCGTGTACTCCTCGAACTCGGTCGTCAGGATGGGCACCAGCAGCTGCTTGCCTTCGGCGTCGCCGTACTGGAAGTAGATCGGGAAGAGCGAGCCTGCCTTCGCATCGATACCGCGCAGCACGACCTGCGATTCGGCGTCTGCACCGAAGCTCGTGTTGCCGTTGCCGGCGACCGGAATGGTCATCTCCGACTTCGTACCGTCGGCCTCGTACTGAAGGGTGAGGGCACGGCTCTCTCGGGCGCTGTTGCTGAAGGTGACGAGCAGGCTTGCGTTCTCGCCATCATCGCTGATGAGCGTCGCGTTGCGGATGTCGACGGTTCCGACTTTTCCGTTGACGCCGTTCGCCGCCTCGACGATTTTTGTGGTCGCCTGCGGGGTGATGAATGCGCAGCCGGCCGTGCCAAGCCCGAGAAGGGCGGCCATGGCCAGTGCGGCCCCGAGTCGTGCTCTCACAAGTTCCTCCAGAAGTGGTTCGGCGCGGTCTCTTCAGGAGACCGGACGCGGACTCCTCTAGCCTACCGAATGGCGGGCCGTGCATTCGGTCGTCGCGCGCGAGCGGAAGGGGCTCGAGCGCCCTTCGCGGCCGGGGTGAAAAGACGCGTCGTGGTATCCTGGAGGTCGTTGAAGGGATTCCATCGATGATTTTCGAAGTCGGCGAGACAGTCGTCTACCCCCACCACGGTGCGGCTACGATTTCCGAGGTCAAGACCCGCATCATCAAGGGTGAAGAGAAGACCTATCTCAAGCTCCGGGTCGCCCAGGGCGATCTGACCATCGAGGTGCCCGCCGAGAACGTCGAGCTCGTCGGCGTGCGCGACGTCATCGGTCGAGAGGGCGTCGACCGCGTGTTCGACGTGCTGCGTGCTCCGTTCACCGAAGAGCCCACCAACTGGTCGCGCCGATACAAGGCCAACCTCGAGAAGCTGGCGTCGGGTGACGTCATCAAGGTCAGCGAGGTCGTACGCGATCTCTGGCGCCGCGACCAAGACCGCGGCCTCTCTGCCGGAGAAAAGCGCATGCTCGCCAAGGCCCGTCAGATCCTCATCTCCGAATTGGCGCTCGCCGAGAAGACCGACGAAGAGAAGGCATCCCTGGTTCTCGACGAGGTTCTGGCCTCCTAGGTCGTGACCGCTCCTAGAACGGCGCCTCGCGTCGCGATCATCGTCGTGGCCGCCGGCAGCGGAACGCGCCTCGGCGAGCCCGTGCCGAAGGCCTTCGTCGACCTCGACGGGCGCAGCATCCTGTCGAGATCCCTCGATCCGATCTTCGGTCTTGCCGACCCCGCGCAGGTCGTGGTGGTGGCTCCGTCGAGCCATCTCCAGCAGGCTCGAGACATCGTCGAGCAGAGCGCGGGTGCGGCATCGGATGCCTGCGGCGTCGTCGTCGGAGGCGACTCCCGACAGTCGTCGGTGGCGTCGGGCCTCGCCGCCCTCCTTCCCTCGATCGAGATCGTGCTCGTGCACGATGCGGCACGTGCACTCGCTCCCGGCTCTCTCTTCGAGAGGGTGGTCGCCGAGGTCGAGTCCGCGGGCCGCGGTGTGATCCCGGGCCTGGCCGTCAGCGACACGATCAAGAGGGTCGACGCATCCGCGACGGTGCTGGAGACCGTCGACCGCGCGCAGCTGTCGGCCGTGCAGACCCCGCAGGCCTTTCCCCGCACCGAACTCGTGGCGGCCTACGCCGCCGCAGACCGCGAGTTCACCGACGACGCGGCGCTGATCCAGCACGCCGGCGGGTCGGTCGCCATCGTCGCCGGAGATCCGCTCGCGTTCAAGATCACGACGCCGTGGGATCTGCGCCGTGCCCAGCAGTTGCTGGCCGAGACATCGTCGGCGAGCCGGCCATCGGCATCCGCATTGGCCGTTCGAACGGGTGTCGGTGTCGACGCGCACGCTCTCGATGCAGACCAGCCTCTCTGGCTCGCCGGTCTTTTCTGGCCCGGAGAGGCAGGGCTCGCGGGCCACAGCGACGGAGACGCCGTCGCGCACGCTCTGTGCGACGCACTGCTCTCTGCTGCGGGTCTTGGAGACATCGGCGGCATCTTCGGCGTCGACGACCCACGGCTCGACGGAGCGCACGCCGACGTCTTCGTGCTCGAGACCGTACGGCTCCTGGCTGTCGCCGGCTTCGCGCCGTCGAACGTCTCGGTGCAGCTGGTGGGAAACCGTCCCCGTTTCGCGCCGCGCAAGAAAGAGGCGGAGGAGTTCCTCTCGGCGTTGGTCGGCTGCCCCGTCTCGGTGTCGGCGACGACCACCGATTCTCTCGGCTTCACGGGCAGGGGCGAGGGCGTCGCCGCCATCGCGACCGCCCTCATCGCGTCGGCGACCCAGCCCGCTGCGGGCGCGGTCACGTAACACGTGCTCCGCGCCGCCTAAACTAACTGGGTGGCGCTTCGACTGTATGACTCGAGAAGCCGGACCCTGTCCGACTTCGTTCCCCTCGTTCCTGACCAGGTGGGAATCTACGTCTGCGGACCCACGGTGCAGTCGTCGCCGCACATCGGACACCTTCGCAGCGCTCTCGTCTATGACCAGCTGCGCCGCTGGCTTGTCCACTCGGGACACCACGTCACCTTCGTTCGCAATGTCACCGACATCGACGACAAGGTGCTCGTGAACGCGGCCGGCAGCGACGAGCCGTGGTGGGCTCTGGCGTACCGCGTCGAACTCGAGTTCACGGCCGCCTACAACGCCATCGGCGTGCTCCCGCCCACCTATGAGCCTCGCGCCACCGCGAGCATCCCCGAGATGCACGCGATCATCGGCCGCCTCATCGACAAGGGCTTCGCCTATCCGGCCGACGACGAGTCGGGCGACGTGTACTTCGATGCGCGCGCCTGGCCCCTGTACGGCGAACTCACCCACCAGAGCCTCGACGACATGGCTCCTTCCACCGACTCCGACCCCCGGGGCAAGCGCGACGTGCGCGACTTCGCGCTTTGGAAGGGACGCAAGCCCGAAGAGCCGAAGTCGGCGTCATGGCAGAGCCCTTGGGGCGCCGGACGCCCCGGCTGGCATATCGAGTGCTCCGCGATGTCGACGAAGTACCTCGGTGCCCAGTTCGACATCCACGGCGGCGGCATCGATCTGCGCTTTCCCCATCACGAGAACGAACTGGCGCAGTCCACGGCGGCCGGTGACCCCTTCGCGAACTACTGGTTGCACAACGGACTCGTCTCGGTCTCGGGGCAGAAGATGTCGAAGTCTCTCGGCAACTCGATCTTCGCCGCGGAGCTCATCGCCTCGGCGCGCCCGCTCGTGCTGCGGTACTACCTCGGTGCGGCCCACTACCGTTCCACTCTGGAGTTTCACGATGGAGCTCTGGCTGAAGCCGAGGCAGCACTCGGACGCATCGAGGGATTCCTCGAGCGCGCGGAACGGCGACTCGAGGACACCCGCTTCGCCTCCGACGCCGTTCAGGTCATGCCCGACGAGTTCGTCGCGGCCATGGATGACGACCTCGGCGTTCCCCAGGCCCTCGGTGTCGTGCACGACACCGTTCGTGCGGGCAATGCTGCCCTCGACAACGAAGACCTGGTCGAGGCTGCGCACGCGTTGGGCGCCGTCATCGCGATGACGAGCGTGCTCGGCATCAACCCCCTATCCAGCGAGTGGTCGACGAGCTCGAGCGGAGCGACCGATGTCGCCCTCGCCGCGCTCGTCGAACGACTGCTCGAAGACCGCCAGGCTGCCCGGGAAGGTCGCGACTTCGTCACGGCCGACCGAGTTCGTGATGAACTGAACGCAGCCGGCATCACTATTGAAGACGGTCCTTCGGGATCGCATTGGAGTCTCGATGGCTAAATCAGGAGCGAGCAAGCCCACAAGGGCAGGCGCAGTACGCAAGGCGAGTCGCGGAAAGGCCGTCGGATCGGGCGGCCAGGGTCGGCAGGCCTTGGAGGGCAAGAAGCCCACGCCGAAGGCAGAGGATCGCCCGTACCACCCCGCCGGGAAGGCGAAGGCTGCCAAAGAGCGCTTCATCGCCGCCGGCGGCAAGGGCGGTCGGGGCGGCAGCAGCCGGGGCGCATCTCAAGACCCGAACCGCAAGCCGGCCCCGCGTCGCAGCGCCAAGAACGAGGAGTTCGAGGTCGTGACCGGCCGCAACTCGGTCGTCGAGGCGCTCCGTGCCAAGATCCCTGCGACGGCGCTGTACCTCGCGACCCGTATCGAGATGGACGAGCGTGTCAAAGAGGCGCTGGCTCTCGCAACCAACCGCGGCATCCCGATTCTCGAGGTCATGCGCCCCGAGCTCGATCGGCTCACGAGCTTCGACTCCGTGCACCAGGGACTCGCTCTCAAGGTGCCGGCGTATGAATACGCGCACCCCGTCGATCTGCTCGACGAGGTCATCTCGCGGGGCGACACCCCTCTCTTCGTCGCGCTCGACGGCATCACCGATCCCCGCAACCTCGGCGCCATCATCCGGTCGACCTCGGCCTTCGGTGGCCAGGGCGTCATCGTTCCCCAGCGCCGCTCGGTGGGCGTCACGGCATCCGCATGGAAGACGTCGGCCGGAGCGGCCGCTCGTACTCCCGTGGCGATGGCGTCGAACCTCACGGCCACGCTCAAGGCCTTCAAGCAGAAGGGCGTGTTCGTGATCGGCCTCGATGGCGGGGGAGACGTGTCGCTTCCCGGCCTCTCGTTCGCCGACGGTCCGGTCGTCATCGTCGTCGGCAGCGAGGGCAAGGGCCTGTCGCGTCTCGTCACCGAGACCTGCGACGCCGTCGTGTCGATTCCGATCACCGCGGCCACGGAGTCGCTGAACGCGGGAATCGCGGCGAGCGTCACGCTCTACGAGATCTCCCGTCTGCGCGCAGCCAAGAAGTAGGGGCCTCCGCCGATCGACCACTCTGCGCCGGTCGAGTAGGCCGCTCCGAAGTCGGAGCGGCTACTCGATCAGCGCAAAACCGCGCTAGACCTTGAGGCGCCAGTCCTCGTCGTCTTCTGCCTCGACGGGCACCGAACCCGTCTGCACGTCGACGGGCAGGGTGATCGTTCCCGTGGGCGGGTCGATGACCGTGGCCTCGTCGCGCCGGTGGCGGAGCACGTCATTGATATAGGCGTTGAGAGCCTCAGCCAGCGGGATGTCGCGCCCCTGCTGCTCGCTCATGAACCAGCGGTGCTCGAGCAGTTGGTGGAACAACTCGGCGGGCTCGAGCTTGCGCTTGAGATCGCGCGGAACACTGCGCACGACGGGCTCGAACACTTTGGCCACCCAGTCGTGCGCCATCATCTCTTCGTCGTAGTCGTCTTTGCTGTACCGCGCGCTGAAGTCGTCGAGGTCGTTGAGCAAGCGACGGGCCTGATTCTCCTGAGCGTCGACCCCGGTGAGACGCAGCAGCCTGCGCTGGTGGTGGCCCGCATCCACGACCTTCGGCTGGATGCGCACCGTCGTGCCCTCGTCGTCGGTCTTGATATCGAGCTCCTCGATGTCGAAGCCGAGCTCGTTGAGCCGGTCGACGCGCTGATTGATACGCCAGCGCTCGCTCGACGAGAACGACTCCTTGCCCGTGAGCTCAGACCACAGCGTGCGATAGGCGGCGAGGATGCCGTTGCTCACCTTGATCGGGTCGAGCTCGTCGTCGACGCGCCCGCCGGCCTCGAGATCCATGAGCTCGCCGGCGATGTTGACGCGCGCGATCTCGAGGTCGTTCTCGCGCTGGCCGTTCGAGAGCCCGCCCGAGAAGAGCTTGCCCGTCTCGGCATCGACCAGGTAGGCGGCGAAGGCGCCGGCGTCGCGGCGGAAGAGCGTGTTCGAGAGCGAGACGTCGCCCCAAAAGAATCCGATGACGTGCAGGCGCACGAGCAGCAGTGCGAGAGCGTCGACGAGCCGCGTGGCGGTGTCGGGTCGCAGCTGCTGCGAGAACAGGGCGCGGTAGGGAAGAGAGAACTTGAGGTGCCGGGTGACCAGAACGCTGGGCAGCGGCTCGCCATCGTCGTTGGTGCGGTCGGTGATCACGGCGAGCGGATCGACGCACGGGATCTCGAGGCTCTGCAGCAGGCGGAGCATCTTGTACTCTCCTCCGGCCATGTCGTCGGTGGTCTCCTTGATCGCGATGACGTGGCCGCTGAGATGGGCGAAGCGAACGAGGTGCCGCGAGAGGCCCTTGGGCAGTGCTGCGATGTACTGGTCGTCCCATTCGCCGAGGGGGACGTCCCACGGCAGGTCGAGCAGGGCGGGGTCGGTGATGGCCGAGGTGATGGTGAGGGAACCCCTCATAGCTGCTCCTTGCTGATGTGCGAGATAGAACGCTGTCGGAGGGGACCGACGCGGATGCTGCGGGGAGAAACACGACGAGCCCGCCGCCTGTGCACCGAGCCGCAGGGCTGGTGCATCAAGCGACGAGCTCGACTGTGATGTTCGTCAGACGGTGTCTGCGGAGACTAGCTCGAGACGACTGCCTTGTTGCCGAGGCGCTCGCCCGACTCCGTGTCGAAGACGTGCACGTGGTTCGGCGTGGCCGTGAGGTACACGGTGTCGCCGAGTGAGGGGTGTGAGCGGCCGTCGACGCGGGTGACGATGTCGGTGCGCTTGCCGTCGATTTCGGAGTGGCCGTAGAGGTAGCCGTCGGCGCCGAGTTCTTCGACGAGGTCGACCTCGACTGCGAGGCCCTGGCCCTGGGTGGTTGAGACGATGATGTCCTCGGGGCGCACACCAACGGTGACGCTCTTCGCGGTGGCCTGCGACAGGGTTTCACGGTCGACGGGAACGACGGAGGATCCGAACGCGATTCCGCCATCGACGACGTCGGCGTTGAACAGGTTCATCGCGGGGCTGCCGATGAAGCCGGCGACGAAGACGTTGTTCGGCTTCTCGTAGAGGTCGCGGGGGGTGCCGACCTGCTGCAGCAGTCCGTCTTTCAGAACGGCGATGCGGTCACCCATGGTGAGCGCCTCTGTCTGGTCGTGGGTGACGTAGACCGTGGTGACGCCGAGTCGGCGCTGGAGCGACGCGATCTGGGTGCGGGTCTGGACGCGGAGCTTGGCGTCGAGGTTCGACAGCGGCTCGTCCATGAGGAACACCTGGGGCTGGCGCACGATGGCGCGGCCCATCGCGACGCGCTGACGCTGACCACCGGAGAGGGCCTTCGGCTTGCGGCTGAGGTACGGCTCGAGGTCGAGGAGCTTCGCGGCTTCGAGAACGCGGGTGGCGCGGTCTTCTTTGCCAACGCCGGCGATCTTGAGCGCGAAGCCCATGTTCTCGGCGACCGTCATGTGGGGGTAGAGGGCGTAGTTCTGGAAGACCATGGCGATGTCGCGGTCTTTCGGGGGAACGTCGGTGACGTCGCGGTCACCGATGAGGATGCGTCCCTCGTTGACCTCTTCGAGGCCGGCGAGCATACGCAGCGTGGTCGACTTTCCGCAGCCGGAGGGGCCGACGAGAACGAGGAACTCGCCGTCAGCGACCTCGAGATCGATCTTGTCGACCGAGGCGCGGGTTGCACCGGGGTAGATGCGGGTAGCTTTGTCAAAAGTGACAGATGCCATGGGTGTTAATCTCCTTCACCGGCAGGTACGTGCCGGACGATCCGTTGTGATGGATTGAACTGGACAGACGACAGCGTCGGTCCATCGCTCATTATGTCACGGTTCACGGCCCCCGAATGAGGCACCCCTGCTGGGCTGTTTGGATATTTCCCAGTTAGGCCCTCTACGCTGGGGGTTCCGGCCGCTTTCGGCCCGATCGATTTTTCTCTTCTCTCACCCGGAGTTCTACACGTATGTCTTATGGCTCAGCCGGAGATGGTCGTCTCTCTAAGAACGAACGACGCGAAGCCGCCCGCGAAAAGGCGAAGGTGCTTCGCGAGCAGCAGCGTAAGAAAGACATCCGCAACAGGATCTTCCTCTTCGGAGGCCTTGGAGTCGTCGTGATCGCCATCGGCGTCGCGGTCACGCTGATCATCGTCAGCGCCATCAAGCCCGCCGGACCGGGGCCGATGAACATGGCCAGCGACGGCGTCACCGTCAGCAAGGGGTTCGTCGCGACGACGAGCCCGTCGCAGCCGGCCGACGCGGCACCCGTCGCACCGACGCCCGACTACTCCAAGGGAGTCGTCGACATCCAGGTCTACGTCGACTACCTCTGCCCGTTCTGCGGCCAGTTCGAGGCGACCAACTCCGAGCAGATCGGCCAGTGGCTCGATTCCGGCGCGGCGACGCTCACCACCCACCCGCTCGCCATCCTCGATCGCGGCTCGCTCGGAACGAAGTACTCGACCCGCTCGGCCAACGCCGCAGCGTGTGTCGCCAACTACTCGCCCGACAGCTTCTACGCGTTCAGCGCTCTGCTCTTCAAGAACCAGCCCGCCGAGAATACCGAGGGTCTCGACAACGCCGCCCTCAAGGGCTACGTCACCGATGCCAAGGCCGAGAAGGTCTCGCAGATCGAGAAGTGCATCGACGACACCGAGTTCAAAGACTGGGTGAGCGCCTCGACGGCCCGCGCCCTCAAGGGCCCGCTGCCGAACACCGAGGTCGAGAAGGTGCAGGGCACCCCCACCGTTCTCGTCAACGGACAGCAGTACTCGGGTTCCCTGACCGACGCCGACGCGTTCTCCGCGTTCGTGCTACAGGTCGCGAGCGAGGCGTACTCGACGACGACGCCCGCACCGACGCCCGAGCCCACCGTCGCGCAGTAGCGCGTCACCGGAGCGCCTCATTCGGCCGCAGGTCATGGCTAGAATGAGGTGTTCCATCTGCCGGCGTGGCGCAATTGGTAGCGCACCGCTCTTGTAAAGCGGGGGTTGCGGGTTCAAGTCCCGCCGCCGGCCCCAAAGACCGACCTAACCAACCGAGATGGTTGGTGTGGGTGACGCACAACGCTGGCGCGTTGTGGGGTTCAAGTCCCGCCGCCGGCCCCATAGACCGATCTAACCAACCGAGATGGTTGGTGTGAGTGACGCACAACGCTGGCGCGTTGTGGGGTTCAAGTCCCGCCGCCGGCCCCATTGACACCGAATGCCCCCGTATCTCCCAAGATGCGGGGGCATTTTCGCGTCGTCGACGCGTGCGGTGCGCCAGCGGAGAGCAGCCGCTGAGATGGCGCACATGGCGGCGGGATCGAGGTCAGATCAAGCCATTCGCGACATCTCGCGCCGCACTCGATGCGACAGGTCAATTGCGATGGTTGCAGTGCGACTGGTCAGCTGCGGCGGGCAGCTCGGCGATCGAGTCCCAGCGAGACGAGAAGGATGCTCACGCCGGCGATCGAGAGGCCGATACCGACCCAGGCGGGCGCGATGTATCCGAAGCCGGCGGCGATCACGATGCCGCCGAGGAAGGCGCCCAGCGAGTTGCCGAGGTTGAGCGCCGAGTGGTTGAGGGCCGCGGCGATCGACTGCGAGTCGTGGGCGACATCCATGAGTCGAGCCTGGATCGTGGGCGACGCGGCCGAGACGAACGCGCCGATGAAGAAGATCGAGATGAACAGCCCCGGCACGCTCGCCGCGGTGAGCCCGAAGGCCAGGCAGGCGAGGCCGATGCCGGGCATGAAGAGGAGAAGAGAGCGCGTCACAGACTTGTCCGCGGCCCAGCCTCCGATGAAGTTGCCGATGGTCATGCCCACGCCGAAAGTCACCAGAACGAGCGGCACGACTCCCGCCCCGAGGCCGGTGACGTCGGTGACCACCGGGGCGACGTAGCTGTAGACCGCGAACATTCCGCCGAAGCCGATCGAGGCCATGGCCAGCGTGAGCCAGATCTGCGGACGGGAGAATGCCCTGAGCTCGTTGCGGATCGTGCTCTCGGGATTGCCCGCTTGGAACGGCACCGTCGCGAGGATCGCCACGAGCGTCGCCGCGAAGATCACCGTCACGAGCCAGAACGCGCTTCGCCAGCCGAAGTTCTGGCCCAGGTAGGTGCCGATCGGAACGCCGATGACGTTCGCGATGGTGAGGCCGGAGAGCACGAACGCCACACCGCGTGCGCGCATTCCCGGGCCCATGAGGGTGGCCGCGACCAGCGAGGCGATGCCGAAGTACGCGCCGTGGGGAAGCCCAGAGACGAAGCGCGCGACGAGAACCCAGCCGAACGAGGGAAGGATCGCGGTGGCGAGATTGCCGATCACGAAGCAGGCCACGAGCACGGTGAGCAGGCGCTTACGGGGCCATCGAGCCGCGGCGGCCGCGATGGTCGGCGCTCCGACCACGACTCCCAGCGCGTACGCAGAGATCAGGTGTCCAGCCGTCGCGTTGGCATCCGCCGAATTCGAGGCGTACAGCGTCGGGAGAAGATCCTGCGCGATGTTCGGCAGCAAACCCATCGACACGAATTCGGTGACGCCGATGCCGAAACCGCCCAGAGCGAGTGCGAGCAGCGCGAACCACCGCCGCCGGGGCGAGTACTGCAGGTGTCCGACGCGTGGCGCATCGACAGCGGCCCCGTCGTTCGAGGGGGTCGTCGATCGGATGGTCTGGGTGGGTGCGTCGGATTCAGTCACGAGAACTCGATCCTATCCCTCGGAGGACCGCGGTTCGAATCGATTCGACCCAGGTTCGTTCAGAGGGTCGAGACGTGCCTGGCGACGTCAATTCGAGAGCGCCGTCGTTCCCGGGGGCGATCGACCCGCCGACCCGTGTAGATCCAACCCAGCATCTGCTCGTCGGATCCGAGACGGTGCGCGATCCGCACGGGCTCGCTGCGCGTCTGGATGCCCGTGCGCCACATCGCGCCGTAGCCGCGTTCGTGCAGCAGCAGGGTGAGAGCATGGGCGACACCGGATGCGACGGCCTCCTGTTCCCAGTAGGGCACCTTCACACTGGGCCGCGGCGAGACGACCACCGCGAGCAGCAGCGGTGCACGGAACGACTTGCGGATGCTCTTCTCTGCGTCGTGCCCGTGCAGGCCGGATGCCGCGGCGAGGCTCTCGCCGACGAGCCGCCGGGACTCTCCTCGGATCTCGATGACCCGCCACGGAGTCAGGCCGGAGTGGTCGGCCACCTGGCCGGCGGCTTCGACCAACTCGAGGATCTCGTCGTGACTCGGCGCCTCGTCTGAGACCTTCGAACTCGAGCGGCGCTCGTGCAGGGCATCGTAGACGGATGCCACGCCGTTACTCGGCAGGATCGAACTCGAGCGAGATCGAGTTCATGCAGTAGCGGTCACCCGTGGGGGTCTGCGGTGCGTCGTCGAAGACATGGCCCAGATGCGAGCCGCACGCGGCGCAGCGCACCTCGGTGCGCACCATTCCGAGCGTCGAGTCCGTGATCAACTCGACGGCGTCGGTCGTCGACGGGTCGTAGAAGCTGGGCCAGCCGCAGTGTGAGTCGAACTTCGTCGTGCTGCGGAAGAGCTCTGCGCTGCACGCCTTGCACCGGTAGATGCCCTCGCGGCCCTCGTCGAGCAGCTCGCCCGTCCATGGACGCTCCGTCGCGGCCTGACGCAGCACGGCGTACTCGTCGGCCGACAGCTCCGCGCGCCAGTCCTCATCGCTCTTCTGAACGTCGTAACCCATCGAAAAGACCCTCCTGTGTCGCCGTCTGATCACGGCATCGCGATCGTCAGGGCTCTTCCATCATCACAGTAAACTTCTCTGCCATGCCCCTCGAACCCGTACCCGCGATCGTGCAGAAGAGCTGGAGCGAGCTGACCACGGTCGAGCTGTATGAGATCATCAAGCTCCGCACTGATGTCTTCTTCGTCGAGCAGAGAGTCGACGAGAGCGAACTCGACCGTCGCGACAGGGAGGCGAGCACCGTCCACCTGTGGATCCCGGGTGAGAACGGGGACGTGGCCGCTTATCTCCGGGTGCTCCGCGACGAGATAGCGGAGTACGGCGACGCGCATCGCCTGCCCGGCCGGGTGGTCGTCGGCGCCGCGTACCGGGGCCGCGGGCTCGCCCAGTTGCTCCTCGCCCGGGTCGTCGAGCTGTTCGGGGCGGAGCCGATGCTGCTCCACTCGCAGAGCTACATCCAGAGCCTCTACGCCGCGTTCGGTTTCGTCGTGGTGGGCGATGAATTCGTCGAGGGCGGCATCTCGCATCGCACGATGTTCAGGGCCAGCACCTAGGTATCGCGGCATGCCCGGCCCATTCGGGTGATGCAAAGGATGCGAACCATAGGATGTTCAGGATCGGGGACCGACGGTTCCCGGCAGGATGTGGAGGCCGCGTGGGTGTCGCGAAGAATCTCGATGAGCAGCATGAGGGCGACGGCTCGACGCTGCGCCTGAGCGCTCGCGACATCGCGATCCTGGCCTTCGAGCGCACATGGTGGAAGCACGCGGGCGCCAAGGAACAGGCCATCCGCGACGAATTCGGGCTCTCGGCGGCCCGCTACTATCAACTGCTGGGGGCTCTCATCGATTCGCCCTCCGCCCTCGCTCACGACCCGATGCTCATCAAGAGACTGCACCGTGTGCGGGATGCCAGGACGGCGGCACGATCCGTGCGCCTCACGTCCCTCGACGACTAGGACCCGAGACCACACCATGGCCAAGCCTCCAACAGATCGCTTCGACACCATCCCCGCAGATCTCCATCGCACGGGAGCGCACCGCGGGCCGCGGCGCAAGGGCCGAGGATGGATCGCGTTCGCGTGGGCCGCTCTCGCAACCGGCGTCATCGTCGCCGGTGGAGTCATCACTCTCGCCGTCATCAACGACAGCATCAAATTCGACGATCTGCTCGGCGGCGGCACGACCGCTGCCACGCAGACCCCGACTCCGACGCCCACACCCGAGGTGACACCGGTCGTCGACCCCGCGGCTACGGTCACCGTGCTCAACGGCACAGAGACGGTCGGGCTCGCCGCGAGCGTCGGCGACGCGATGCGTGAGGCCGGATGGGCGGGCATCGGCTCGACCGCCAACGCGAGTGCCACCGACTTCAAGACGACCACGGTCTACTACGTCGACCCCGCTCAGGAGGCGGCCGCTCTCGGGCTGGCGAACTCACTGTTCACCAAGGCGACGGCCGATGCCGCGGCCAACGGAGTCACGTTGTCGATCACCGCGATCAGGGTCGAGCAGTCGGATCAGTTCCAAGGCGCTCAGCTCACCGTGGTTCTCGGCGCAGACTTCATCGAGCCGTCTGCCGACGGCTCGACAGACGAGCCCGTGCAGTAGTTCTCGGAGCCTGCCGCCTCGACCCCATATTTCGGTGATGTTTCCGTCATGTTGAGATGCGGAAACGGATATTCCGTTTCGATGTCAACGCCTGAATTCGGGCCATCTCGCTGATTAGTATCGGCCTTGGTCGCCCGTGTTCCAGCGGGTGTCCTGACGACACACATTCGGCAATGGGGAGTAACAATGGCGAACGGAACCGTGAAATGGTTCAACGCTGAAAAGGGCTACGGTTTCATCACCGTCGACGAGGGAGGACAGGATGTCTTCGTGCACTACTCGGCGATCGAGATGGGCGGTTACAAGGTGCTCGAAGAAGGCCAGCAGGTTGTCTTCGAAGTAGGCACCGGAGCGAAGGGACCTCAGGCCGAAGCCGTCAGGCTCGCCTAGCCCTGCTCGCCCGCACAGCGCGTCGCCGACCGGCGACGCCCGACACTCTGAACGCCGTCCGCGAAAGCGGGCGGCGTTCGTCGTCGCAGCTTGCACTCGCCTGCCCTGAGTGCCAATATTGTCTTAGCACTCTCTCCAATGGAGTGCTAATTCTTTGATTGTCTCCGGGAGGGACAGAAACACTTATGGCAAAGATCATTGCTTTCGATGAAGAGGCCCGCCGTGGCCTCGAGCGTGGACTGAACATTCTGGCCGACGCCGTCAAGGTCACGCTCGGCCCGCGCGGTCGCAACGTCGTCCTCGAGAAGAAGTGGGGCGCTCCCACCATCACGAACGACGGTGTTTCGATCGCGAAAGAGATCGAACTCGACGACCCGTACGAGAAGATCGGTGCAGAGCTCGTCAAGGAGGTCGCCAAGAAGACCGATGACGTCGCTGGCGACGGAACGACCACGGCTACCGTGCTCGCCCAGGCGCTCGTCCGCGAAGGCCTGCGCAACGTCGCGGCCGGCGCCGACCCCATCACGCTGAAGCGCGGCATCGAGAAGGCCGTCGCCGCTGTGACCGCCGAGCTCGTCGCCAACGCGAAAGAGATCGAGACGAAGGAAGAGATCGCGGCAACCGCATCAATCTCCGCCGGAGACCCCGAGATCGGCGCGTTGATCGCCGAGGCGATCGACAAGGTCGGCAAAGAGGGCGTCGTCACGGTCGAGGAGTCGAACACGTTCGGCACCGAGCTCGAGCTCACCGAGGGCATGCGCTTCGACAAGGGCTACCTGTCGCAGTACTTCGTCACCGACCCCGACCGCCAGGAAGCCGTCTTCGAAGACCCCTACATCCTGATCGTCAACAGCAAGGTCTCGAACATCAAGGACCTGCTGCCGATCGTCGACAAGGTCATCCAGAGCGGCAAGCAGCTGCTCATCATCGCCGAAGACGTCGACGGCGAGGCTCTGGCCACGCTCGTGGTCAACAAGATCCGTGGCATCTTCAAGTCGGTTGCCGTCAAGGCTCCCGGCTTCGGCGACCGTCGCAAGGCTCAGCTGCAGGACATCGCGATCCTCACCGGCGGACAGGTCATCTCTGAAGAGGTCGGCCTGAAGCTCGAGAACGTGACCCTCGACCTGCTGGGTAAGGCTCGCAAGGTCGTCATCACGAAAGACGAGACCACGATCGTCGAGGGAGCCGGCGACGCCGACGCCATCGCCGGACGCGTTCAGCAGATCCGCAACGAGATCGACAACACCGACAGCGACTACGACCGTGAGAAGCTCCAGGAGCGTCTCGCCAAGCTCGCCGGTGGAGTTGCCGTCATCAAGGCCGGAGCCGCGACCGAGGTCGAGCTCAAGGAGCGCAAGCACCGCATCGAAGACGCCGTGCGCAACGCCAAGGCCGCCGTCGAAGAGGGCATCGTCGCCGGTGGTGGCGTCGCCCTCATCCAGGCCGGCAAGACCGCGTTCGAGAAGCTCGAGCTCACGGGTGACGAGGCGACCGGAGCGAACATCGTTCGCGTCGCCATCGATGCTCCGCTCAAGCAGATCGCTCAGAACGCAGGCCTCGAGCCTGGTGTCGTCGCCGAGAAGGTTCGCAACCTGCCCGTCGGACACGGCCTCAACGCCGCGACCGGTGAGTACGTCGACATGCTGGCCGCCGGCATCAACGACCCGGTGAAGGTCACGCGCTCCGCGCTGGTCAACGCTGCGTCGATCGCCGGTCTGTTCCTCACCACGTCGGTGGTCGTGGCAGACAAGCCCGAGAAGGTTGCGGCTCCGGCCGGCGACCCCACGGGTGGCATGGACTTCTAAGTCCCACGTCCGACCAGACTCCGGTCTGAGTAGACAAGACACAGGCGGGCGGCTCCTTCGGGAGCCGCCCCGCAGGCGGCCGGTGCCGGCTACGCAGAGAACATGCGCATGTTCTGCAGCTCGACGTCGGCGTAGGTCTGTGCCGCCGCCGAGAGCGCCTGGGTGATCGAGGCGAGACTCTCTTCGACGCGGGTCTGGGTACCACGCCAGTCGAGCACGACCGCCTGGAACGCCACAGCCGCCTGGCCTGTCCAGCTGCCCTCGAGCGATGTCAGCTGGCCGTGCATGGCCGTGACGTCGGCCTGAATGCGCTCGATCGTATTGCGGATGGATGCGGCGCTCGCGCTGACGGCCTCGCTGTCGACCTGGTATTGGCTCATGATGGTGCCTGCTCTCTCGTCTCTGTTGCTCTGACGCCGATGAATCGATCGGCAGCTGCAACGGTAGACGCGAGCGGCTCCGGGTCAGACGGTCGGAGCGCCCTCTGTGGATGACTCGGAGGAGGCCTGCTCGACGAGGAGAGGAAGCGACACTCGGAAGGTCGCTCCTCCGCCGTCTGTCTCGAGAGCGCGCACGGTTCCACCGTGCGCGGCCACGATCGACGACACGATCGCGAGGCCGAGGCCGCTGCCGCCCGTCTCTCGGGTACGGGAGCTGTCGGCACGCCAGAAGCGCTGGAAGATCTTCTCGCGGATCTGGGGCGGGATTCCCTCGCCATGGTCGATGACGTCGACCGTGGCCAGCCGGTTGCGCTCGTCGACGCTGACGGCGAGTTCGATCGGGCTGTCGTCGGAGGTGAAGCGCAGGGCGTTGCCGATGAGGTTGGCGAGCACCTGGCGGATCTTGTTCTCTTCGGCCATCACCAGGGGCTGAATCGCGTTCTCATCTGTGGCGTGTTCGAGCTCGAACGAGGGTGTCACCGTCGCGGGCACGACGAGATCGTCCGATGAATCAGGCGCGGTCGCACCCGTTCGTCCGCTGCGACGGCGAAGCCGGGCGAACGCAGACGAGAACGGGATCGAGCCGGTCGCGGACTGGTCGGGCTGCGACGACGTGCCGTCGGCATCCTGCGCTCTCTCGGGCGCCACGGCCAGGGCCGGGTTGAACGTGATGACGGGATCGGACGGCCGCGAGGTCGAGACTCGGATGACGCGGCCCGGGCTGGAGGCCCGCGCGTCGAGGGCCGCATCCATGGCGATCGGAATGAGGTTGACCGGACTGAGCTTCAGCGGCTTGGTCTCGTCGAGTCGCGCGAGCTCGAGGAGGTCCTCGACGAGCGACCCCATACGGATCGCCTCCTTCTCGATGCGGTCCATGGCCTGGCTCACATCGTCGGGGGTCTGCAGGGCGCCCATGCGGTAGAGCTCGGCATAACCGCGCACGGAGACCAGGGGAGTGCGCAACTCGTGGCTGGCGTCGCCGACGAAGCGACGCATCTGCTCGATCGTTCGGGCTCTGTCGTCGAACGCCCTGTCGATGCGGCTGAGCATGGTGTTGAGCGACTTGTTGAGTCGACCCACCTCTGTATTCGGCGTCTCGACAGCCATGCGCTGGCTGAAGTCGCCGCCGTCCGCGATGGCGGCCGCGGTGCGTTCGACCTGCCTGAGGGGAGCGAAAGTGCTGGTCACGAGCAAGCGGGTGAGCATGGCACCGAGCACGACCACACCGATACCGAAGGCCAAGAAGATCGACAGGTAGGTGGTGGTCGTGTTCTCGGTGTCTTCGAGCGACTGGGCGATCACGAGCGTGTTGTTCGTTCCGTAGTCGTCGACCGGCAGAACCATCGCGACGGCGAGCCAATCCGCTGATCCCTTGGTGCTGTGCACCGTGAAGCGCGCGTCGGCCAAGGTCGTTGCCGTCGACATGCCGATGCCTGCGACCATCGGCGCCGGGAGCCCGGTGCCGCTCCAGTTGGTGACGATCGGCTGGCCGTTGGCATCGAGGAGGGCGACGAAGTACGTCTTCGGTGCCGAGAGCACATCGTCGAGGTCGAAGCCGCGCTGGTTCGCGTCGGGACCGAGAACAGACGTGGGCTCCGCATAGGCATTCTGCAGACGCACATCTACCTGATTCATCAGGTAGGTGCGCAGCACTGTCATGGTGCCGATGCCCGACACGACGAGGCCGAAGGTGAGCATCAGCACAGTCACGCCGGTGATCTTGTTGCGCAAGGAGATCGCGTTCCAGCGCCTGAGGATTATGTGCTGCATGTCGCAGATCAGATTACGCCAGGCGCCTGGGTAAACCGCCCTATGCCTTCGAGACCTTCAGCATGTATCCGAAACCGCGCTTGGTCTGGATGAGTGACTCCTCGGAATGCGCGTCGAGCTTGCGCCGCAGGTACGAGATGTAGCTCTCGACGATGCCGGCGTCGCCGTTGAAGTCGTACTCCCAGACGTGGTCGAGGATCTGCGCCTTCGACAGCACGCGGTTGGGGTTCAGCATCAGGTAACGCAGCAGCTTGAACTCCGTGGGGCTCAGCTCGATGGCCTCGTCTCCGACGTAGACCTCGTGGGTGTCCTGGTCCATGGTCAGTTCGCCGGCGCGGATGATGGCGTCTTCGTCGGCCTGCATCGTGCGACGCAGGATCGCCTTGATCCGCGCGACGATCTCGTCGAGGCTGAACGGCTTGGTGACGTAGTCGTCGCCACCGACGGTAAGGCCGGTGATCTTGTCTTCGGTGTCGTCTTTCGCCGTGAGGAACAGGATGGGAGCGGTATAACCGGATGCCCGCAGTCGCTTCGTAACGCCGAAACCGTTCATGTCGGGCAGCATCACATCGAGGATGATGAGGTCGGGTTCTTCCTCGAGAACGGCGGAAATAGTCTGCGCGCCATTGGAGACAGCGCGCACGGCGAAGCCTGCGAAACGGAGGCTCGTGGTAAGCAGGTCGCGGATGTTGGGTTCGTCATCGACGATAAGGATTCGGGGTCCAGTCATGAGATTAGTATCTGCGGGTATTCTGGGCGTTGTCTGGGAGTAGTTGGGGAACAAAAGTCAACTTTCCTGGGAGCCGTGCTATCGCACGTCGATCGTGCAGAGAGCATTACGATCGATCGGTGACTTTCGCCGCAACTCTGACAGACGACATCGCTCTCCGGCTCCTTCGCAAAGAGGATGCCGACGAGATAGCGCAGGCCTACTCCCGCAACCGGCAGCATCTCGAGCGGTGGGAGCCGAAGCGCACGGAAGAATTCTTCACGGTGGCGCACCAAGCAGGCGCGGCGGACGCACAGCTCGCGCAGTACGAGGCCGGAACCGGGTTGCCGCTCGTTCTCGCCGCCGGGGATCGTATCGTCGGCCGGCTGAATCTCTCGAACATCGTGAGAGGACCGTTTCAGAGCGCGAGCGTGGGCTATTGGATCGACGCCTCGCAGACAGGGCGCGGGTTGGCCACGGCGGCGCTGGAGGCGCTCATCGCTCACAGCCGTGATGCGATCGGGCTGCACCGACTCGAGGCGAGCGTCCTGCCCGACAATGCCGCGTCTCGGCGCGTTCTCGAGCGAACGGGGTTCGAACCCATCGGTGTCGCCCCCGCCTATCTGAACATCGCGGGTCTCTGGCAAGACCACCTGCTCACGCAGCGCATCCTGTACTGAGGCCCGCTCGTCAGAGGGCGGGCTGCGGGCTCAGTTCGTCGGCGTCGAGGATGGTGTAGCTGTAGCCCTGCTCGGCGAGGAAACGTTGCCGGTTCTGCGCGAAGTCCTGGTCGACGGTGTCGCGCGCCACGAGCGTGTAGAAGTTGGCCGACAGGCCAGACTCCTTCGGTCGCAGCAGGCGGCCGAGCCGCTGGGCCTCCTCCTGACGCGAGCCGAACGACCCCGACACCTGGATGGCGACGCTCGCCTCGGGCAGGTCGACCGAGAAGTTCGCGACCTTGCTCACCACGAGGATGGGCTCGGTTCCGTCGCGGAACGCTTCGTAGAGCCGCTCGCGTTCGGCCACCGGGGTGGCGCCCGTGAGAGATGGCACTCCGAGTTCCGCCTCGAGCTGCTGAAGCTGGTCAAGATATTGGCCGATCACCAGGATGCGCTCGCCGGAGTGTTTCTCGATGAGCCGCTTGACGACATCCAGTTTCGCGGGAGCCGTCGCGGCGAGGCGATACCGTTCGTCGTCGGCCGACGCCGCGTATTCGAGCCGCTCGTGCTGAGGCAGATCGATGCGCACCTCGAAGCACTCCGCGGGCGAGATGAAGCCCTGGGCCTCGATCTCCTTCCAGGGAGCGTCGAATCTCTTGGGGCCGATGAGGCTGAACACGTCGCCCTCGCGGCCGTCTTCGCGAACCAGCGTGGCCGTCAGGCCGAGGCGGCGACGGGCCTGCAGCTCGGCGGTGAGCTTGAACACGGGCGCGGGAAGCAAATGCACCTCGTCGTAGACGACGAGTCCCCAGTCGAGGGCGTCGAGCAACTCGAGGTGCGCGTAGGCGCCCTTCCGCTTGGCGGTGAGGATCTGGTAGGTCGCGATGGTCACGGGCTTGACCTCTTTGAGCTGGCCCGAGTACTCGCCGATCTCGTCTTCGGTCAGCGTCGTCCGCTTCAGGAGCTCGCTGCGCCACTGCCGAGCCGAGACCGTGTTCGTCACGAGGATGAGGGTGTTCGTCTTCGCGGTCGCCATCGCTCCCGCGCCGACGAGAGTCTTGCCCGCGCCACAGGGGAGGACGACGACGCCCGAGCCCCGTTCGAAGAAGTTGCTGACGGCGAGCTTCTGGTAGTCGCGCAGCGCCCAGCCGTCTTCTTGGAGCGCGATCTCATGCGGGGTGCCCGGCGTGTATCCGGCGCGATCGTCTGCGGGCCACCCGAGCTTGGTCAGTTCCTGCTTGAGCTGGCCTCGCGCCCAGGGGGCGACGGCATACGTGTCGGGCGCGCGTCGCTCGACCAGGAGCGGAGCGATCTTCTTGCCCGACGCGATCTGGCTGAGCACCGCGGAGTCGGTGGCACGCAGCAGCAGCCCGCCCTCCTCGTCGCGCTCGATGACGAGGCGGCCGTAGCGGGCCACGGTCTCCTCGATGTCGATCGAGACGGCCTGGGGAATCGGGAACTTCGAGTAGCGCTCGAGCGTGCCGAGGATCTCGGCGGCCTCGTGGCCTGCCGCTCGCGCGTTCCACAACCCGAGTCGCGTGATGCGATAGGTGTGGATGTGCTCGGGAGCGCGCTCGAGTTCGGCGAACACCGCGAGCTCGTGGCGCGCGCTCTCGGCATCGGGATGCGCGACCTCGAGGAGGACGGTGCGGTCGCTTTGGACGATCAATGGGCCAGACGGCATAACGTACGAGCCTACCGGCTGCCGGGCGCACCCTGCCCTGCCCGCATGGGGCTTGCGCGTTACGGGGCGGGCGCTACGGCGGTGATGTTGCGGAGGGGAAGCGTGCGTTCCACTCCGGCCTTCTCGTCGATCGCCCTGAGGCGGCCCGCCGCCAGTGAGAGCGGAGTCACCAGGAAGACCACCGTCTTGTCGTCGGGCATGCCGACGCTGACCGCGAGCGGGCTCTTCGCCTTGATGGCGACGTCGAGCTGCCGAGCGATCCACGCCTCGGGGGCGTCGCTGACCGCGTGAGCGGATTCACGGAGGCGTGCGACGAGGTCGACGAAGGGGCGCGGCTTCGGCGCGGGCGTCTTCTGCGAGACGCGGGCGCGCACCGGCGCGAATGTGGCCCCGGATGCTCGTTCGGCGACGATCGGATACCTCGCGTCGGAGATCATCCAGAACAGCGTCTCGAAAGGGAACCGGCTCGTGAGCCTGTCGCCGCCATCGTGTTCGAGGCCGAGCGAGGCGAGACCGTGGTCGACCGCGAGCGTGCTCAGGAGCGCGTCGTCGTCGCTTCGCACGTAGCTGCCGATGCCGCGCAACTCGTCCTCGGGGCTCGCCGCACCCGCCCGCAGCCTGCCGTAGCGCGAGCTGGCCTCGGTGACCAGATACTCGACGGGCTGAGGAACGCCGGTGAGCGAGACAGAGCGGAAGAACGACAGGATGCCCTCGGCCGTCTCGCCCTCGGCCAACGCTCGGGTGACGCTCGCCGCAGAGATGCGATAGGTGGATGCGAGGCCGCGGCCCTCGATGTCGGCCAGCGTTCGCAGCCGCACATCGACGTCGGGAGTCAGCGGTCCTGGAGCGATGACGGTGAGGTCGTGCTGAAGGTACACGTTCGACACCTCCGACGGCAGAAGCGCTGCTGCCACGTCGGAGAGCGGCTCGGTGGTGTTGTCGAGAAGCGCCCGAGCGGCTGCTCCCGGATATCCGTTTGCAGTGATGCCGAGATACTCGGCGCTGTCGAGTACGAAGGCGACTCGTCCCCGCAGCGCATCTCCGCCCGCCGGGTAGAGGTAGGCGATGGTGCGCTGGGCGTCGGCGCCCCACGGGCGGCGACTGCGCGAGCGCAGTACCTCTCCGATGTCGGTCGCCAGGGCGTCGAGCCACGAGGTCGCCAGGGCGATCCAGCGATCTGCCGAACCCTTGAGCAGCCAGGGCAGCGCCTTGTCGGTCGCGGTCCACAGAAGATCGTCGAGAGTCACGAGACCGGCTCGGCGCGCGATGCGCAGCAGAGCGTCGAGGTCGTTGGGCTCGATCGACAGAGAGGCGAGCAGCCTCTTCGCGTCGGGGGCTGCGACGCCACCCTTGGCGAGTTCCCTCACGGGAGTCGCACGCAGTTCGTGCAGGAGTTCGGCGATGCCGGCGGTGGCGGTGAACGCGCGTTCGGCGGCCATCCGGTCACTGCTGTCGCGCTGCGGTGCGCGGTCGGTGTCCTCCGGTGCAGGCTCGTTCGCGAGTTGCTCGGCCGACGGCAGGCCTCGGGCCGGCCACGACTCGAGAACGCGGGCGACGGCATCCAGGGGCCCGCCCGGCGTCTGACCGTCGGTCAGAAACAGTCGGTCTGCCGGCTCGAGATCGGCCGGGTCGGTGTCGGGCGACGGATGCGCGAGGGCCGCGAGAGTGCGGCGGGGGAGCGTGGCGAGTGCGGCGTCGACGGCGGCCGGGTCGAGGAGCCGGTCGGCGAGATCGAAGAAGTCCTTGATGCCGCGGGCATCGGACAGACGTGTGGAGACGAGCGCGACGAGCGCGTCGTCATCCAGAAGCTGGAGTCGACCGGCGAGAGCGAGAGTGTCGCTCATCGAGGCTTCGGTGCCTCCTTGGCGCGGCGGCGGAGATTCATGAACAGCAGCACGATGATGAGCACCAGTCCGATCGGGAGGCCGATCAGCGGAAAGATCACGACGACGGGCCAGACGCCCTGCGACAGCGCCTCGCCGCGCACTCCCACCAGCGACGCGATGAGGAACGACGCGAAGCAGAGCAGCGACGCCCCGATGATGCCGGCGATCATGAAGGCCAGGATGCGCTCGCTTGAGCGAACCGGCTGTGTCTGATTGTCTGTCACACCCCTAAGGATACGGTCTCCGCGCAGGCCGGTTAGGCTATCGTGTGCCCGCCAGCCACGTGGCGGCCAGTATTCACACAAGGAGATCCGCGAATGCCTACCGGCAAGGTCAAGTTCTACGACGATGAGAAGGGCTTCGGCTTCATCAGTTCCGATGACGGCTCAGAGGTCTTCCTGCACGCGTCAGCCCTGCCCGCCGGTACGACGGTCAAGGCGGGCACCAAGCTCGAATTCGGCATCGCCGATGGCAAGCGAGGCGCCCAGGCCCTCTCGGTGCGCGTTCTCGAAGCCCCGCCCAGCCTCGTGAAGCTCAGCCGCAAGCCGGCCGACGACATGGCGATCATCGTCGAAGACCTGGTCAAGGTTCTCGACGGCATCGGTACGAACCTCAAGCGGGGCCGCTACCCCGACACGGCGCACAGCCGCAAGATCGCTGCGCTGCTGCGCAAGGTCGCCGACGAATTGGACGCGTAGACACCGGTGCAGCACTCCGACCCCACCCCCGACGAGTCGTCTGACGACCAGGTCGAGGGCGAGACCGTCGACACAGCGCCCGTCTTCGAGGCGGATCCTGTTCTTCTGGCGGCCGTCGATCAGGCGCGCGCGGCGCTTCTCGAGATCACTCCGGCTTCGACGATCGGCGCGGTCGTCGGGCACACCGCTCACGACGAGCACGTGCTGAGCCTGCACTTCGCGTCGCTGATGCCCGGCTACCCCGACTGGCACTGGACCGCGACGCTCTCACGGATCGACGCCGACAGTGAACCCGCGGTTCTCGAGACCGAGCTGCTCCCGGGTGAGACCTCTGTTCTGGCGCCCGAGTGGACCCCATGGTCGGATCGCCTCGAGGATTACAAGCTCGCGCAGGAGCACGCCGCGGCGCTCGCGGCGGACGAAGACGACGACGATGAAGACGATGTCGACGACGACTCGGACGATGAAGACCTCGACGACGACGAACTCGATCTCGACGACCACATTCTCGACGACGACGTGCTCGACGACGCCGTTCACGAGCAGGCTGAGGCGGCCGTTCTCGACGCGTCTGTTCTCGTTCGCGGCGACGACGCACCGGCCCCGGCCAAGGCGGAGCAGACGGTCGATGTCGACGAAGAGGGCCTCACCGTGGTCGAACTCGACGACTCCGAGCCCCGCTCGAGCGTCTACTACGACGAAGACGCCCCCGAAGACCTGCGCTGAGCCGCGCCGCTCCGGAGCTCGTCGAAGGGGCGGCATTCGGCGAGCGAGAACGCAAACGGGCGGAGATTCCGCGGGTCCGACGCTCTATGCGCGTCGGATACCCCGAATCTCCGCCCGTTCTCTGCGTTCGGAGCGCTAGAGGTTCTCGACCACGTACTCGATCGACGAGATGAGTGCGCGCACGTCGGACGGCTCGATGGCCACGAAGGTGGCGACGCGCAGCTGGTTGCGGCCCAGCTTGCGGTAGGGCTCGGTGTCGACGATGCCGTTGGCGCGCAGCACCTTGGCGATGGCGGCTGCATCGATCGCGTCGTCGAAGTCGATGGTGACGACGACCTGCGAGCGGTGCTCGGGGTTCTCGACGAAGGGGCTCGCGTAGTCGACAGAGCCGGCCCAGTCGTAGAGCGCGCTCGACGACTCCGCGGTGCGAGCAGACGCCCACTCGAGGCCGCCGTTGCCGTTGATCCACTCGATCTGGTTGTCGAGCATCACGAGGGTCGCGATGGCGGGGGTGTTGAGGGTCTGGTTGAGGCGCGAGTTGTCGACCGCGTTCTTGATGCTGAGGAACTCGGGGATGTAGCGGTCGGACGCCGCGATGCGCTCGACGCGCTCGAGGGCGGCGGGGGAGAAGAGGCCGAACCACAGGCCGCCATCAGACGCAAAGTTCTTCTGCGGGGCGAAGTAGTAGACGTCGGTCTCGGCCGCGTCGAACTGGATGCCGCCGGCTGCGCTGGTCGCGTCGACCACCGTGAGAGCGCCCGCGTCGCCGTGAACGCGCTTGATCGGTGCCATCACACCGGTGCTGGTCTCATTGTGCGGCCAGGCGTAGACATCCACGCCCTCGACGATCTCGATCTCGCTTCGTGAGCCGCCCGGTGCGTTGATCACGTGGGGTGCCTCGAGCCACGGGGCCTTGGCCGCCGCGGCGAACTTCGAGCCGAACTCGCCGAAGGTGAGGTGCTCGCTGCGCTTCTCGATGAGACCGAATGCCGCCGCGTCCCAGAAGGCGGTCGATCCGCCGTTGCCGAGAACGACCTCGTAGCCCTCGGGCAGCGAGAACAGCGTCGAGAGTCCCTCGCGCACCGATCCGACGAGGTTCTTGACCGGCGCCTGACGGTGCGACGTTCCCAGTAGAGAGGCCCCGCGCGTGGTGAGGTCGACGAGCTGCTCGGGGCGAACCTTCGATGGGCCGCAACCGAAACGACCGTCGACGGGCAAGAGGGCGCTGGGAATTGTCAGTTCAGGCATGATGTTGAGTCTAGTGAGCCGAGCCTTACCCAACGCGTCCAAACGTTATGGTGGAGGCGTACGTGCGCAACTTCCTAAGGAGTGATCGTTGGCCGATCTCATTGACACAACGGAGATGTACCTCCGCACGATCCTCGAACTGGAGGAGGAGAACATCATTCCGCTGCGCGCACGCATCTCTGAGCGCCTCGGACACTCCGGCCCCACCGTCTCGCAGACCGTCGGCCGCATGGAGCGCGACGGCCTCGTCGTCGTCTCGGGAGACCGCCACCTCGAACTCACCGGCACCGGTCGCACCAAGGCCGTTCACGTGATGCGCAAGCACCGCCTGGCCGAGCGCCTGCTTAGCGACGTGATCGGTCTCGACTGGGAGTACGTACACGAAGAGGCATGCCGGTGGGAGCATGTCATGAGCGAGCAGGTCGAGCGGCGCATCATCGAGATGCTCGACCACCCCACCGAGTCGCCGTACGGCAACCCGATCCCCGGTCTCGACGAATTCGGCGACGCTCCCTCGGTTCCCTTCACCCGCGGTGTCGTGAACCTGCTCACCCTCGTGCACGGGGCCGTCGGGCCGCAGACCAAGACCATCCGCCGTCTCGGCGAGCCCGCGCAGGTCGACCCGGAGCTGCTGCTGCAGCTCAAGCAGTTCGGCGTCGTTCCCGGAAACACGGCCGCGTTCTCGCAGGTCGGTTCGTACATTCTGGTCGAGGTCGAGGGATTCGCCGAGGGGCTCGAGCTTCCCAACGAGGTCGCGGGTCACATCTTCGTCGGCATCTGATTCGCCTGCTCCGATCCTGTTTGTGCGCTGGAGGCGCGCTGTCAGGTGACCGGGTCAGTGTGACACGGGGGTCGGATTCGCATACCCTCGAACAGTTCCTGCTGCTCGTCAGAGCGGCGGAGCTCCGGATCAGGATGCGCCCTCCGACTGTCTCCTGCACTACCCGGCCCCGTTTTGCGCCAAGACGGTCGGACACGTCTGCCAGTCATGGCATCGAAGGATACTCAGCCCCGTGGTCGAACCCGCCGAATCGCAGAAAGACGCCGAGAACACTCGCCGCCGCCGCGATTCACGGTCGACGCAGCCCGCGGCCGCACTGAGCCGCCGGCAGCTGCGTGATCGGGAGCAGGCAGAGGCCGAAGCCGAGGCTCAGCACCGAGCTGCTGCCGCACAGGCGGCCGCCGGCCTGAGCCGTCGAGAGCGGCGCGAGCGCGAGTACGAAGAGCGTTACGCCACCAGGCGCGATGCGCCGGCCGCTGCTCCGGATGCCGTGGTCGCCCCCGACTCGGACGTTCCCGCCGAGCGTGTGACCGAGCCAGAGCCTGTCGTCGAGGCTGTCCTCGTCGAAGAGCCAGAGCCTGTAATCGAGCCAGAGCCAGAGCCAGAGCCAGAGCCAGAGCCAGAGCCAGAGCCAGAGCCAGAGCCAGAGCCAGAGCCAGAGCCAGAGCCAAAGCCTGAGCCCGCACGCGTTGCACCCACGTCGAGGCGAGCCCGCCGTGCGCGGATAGAGACGCCCGCCATCGAGATCGCGGCGACCCCCTCCGTCGAGGTCGAGAAGACGCCGCTAGCGGAGGCCGAGGAGGCTCCCGTCGTCGCCGAGGAGCTCGAGGCGGAGCCATCCGCAGAGCATGCGATCGACGAGCGGATGCTCGCGGTCGCCAACCTCGAGACGGTGCCGCTCGAGATCGAACTGGTGGCGCAGCATCCGATGCTCGAGATCGAGACGGCCGAGCACATCGCCGCCGAGACCGTGATGAGCGCAGAGGTCGACTTCGCCGAACATCACGTCGTGATCGAGCCGAGCACGGTGAGCACCGAGATCGACATCGTCGCGCCGCATTCGGCTTCCGAGGTGATGTCCGCCCTAGCGACAGCGGGCGACGACGCCCCCGTGCGTCCCGTGCCGATCGCCTCTCCGCGCATCAGGCGCTCGCTTCCCGTTGCAGAGCTGCTGTCGTCGTCGAGTGGCACCTTCGTGTCGCACGCGCGGTCGCAGCCGATCAAGCGACGCATTCTCGCGGGCTTCGTCATGATGATCGCTGCTCTGTTCGTCGTCTCGATCTCGATTCCCTCGCTGGGCTTCGCGAGCCCGTCGGACTTCGCGGCCAAGCAGACGCCCGGTGACGTCACCGACAGCCAGAATCTCTCTGTCGGCGAAGGCCCGGCGCTCAACGCTGTGCGCGACGACTTCTACGCCGAAGGCGCCCCCGGCTCGCTCTACTCGACCACGAACAGCTACGTCTCGAAAGAGTCGCAGAAGCTGGCTCAAGAGCTGATGGCCGCTGTGGCCGCGGGCAAGCTCAAGGGGTCGGTGCCCGATCACATCCCCGAGATCCAGGCCCTGGCCGACGGCATCGTGAAGCCGGACTGCGGCATCGACCTGCGCATTCTGCAGGTGATGGTGATCGCCGTGCGCACTTTCGACACCGTCGCCGTGAGCGACATCAACCGCAAGTGCACCGGCCAGATCGAGGGCGCGGGAACCGGGTCGTCGCACTACATCAACGGCGGTGGCCACGCCGTGGACTTCTATCTGATCAACGGTGCCTCGTTGCCCGGCGCAGACCAGAACACGGTGAAGTTCGCCGAGGTGCTCGACCCGATCATGCCCTCCGGTTCGAACCTGGGTCAGAGCGAGTGCCGCGCGTCTGCGGGAGTCTCCCTCAACCTCCTGAATTTCAAGGAGTTCCCCGACTCGTGCACCCACATGCACATCGACGTGGGTAGCACGACAGGTGCCTTGAACGTGAACCTCGACAGAGACTTCAAGTAGCCCTTCGCGCTGAGCTTTTTTCATTCCCGCCGTTACCAATCCGTTAAATTCGGTGTCATTTAGGTGACAAATAGGTAACGGTCACGTAGCATCGGACGAGTCCAGACAGCCGGAGCATGGCGAATGGACCGTTCCAAGACACCTCTTTCCCCGTCTCTTGGCATGTATACCCCGCAGACAATTCAGTGGGACGGGACGGCACCCTAGAGGCCGCGCGAGGTGCCGGAGGTACAGACTTGACCGAATTTCGTGAGTCGCTGGACGCCCCGAACGACCAGCCGAACCCGAACACCTCGATCGACGAGAACGCCATCGTTCCGGCCGTTCCGCGACCCCTCACCCCGGTGACCCGCTCGGCTACGTCGGTGATTGCGGCGCCCCGCGCATCCGCCGCCGTCGCCAAGAGTGCTCAGACCGCACCGCCGCGCCGCTTCAAGATGCCCACCAAGCGCAACGTCGCGGGCGGCGTCGTCATGGCGTTCGCCGTGGGGCTCATCGCCACGATGGCGCTTCCCGCCTACGCCTTCGGCAATGGCAACGCTGGTTTCGACGCGAAGAACTCGACCGATCTGGCCGGGGGAGCGCAGACCCTCACCGTCGACGACACCGCCGCCGCACTCGCTGTGAGCCGCGACGCCTACACCGCTCCCACGAGCGAGCAGTTGCAGGCCGCCCGCGATGCGGCCGCCGCCGCGGTCGCCGCAACCGAGGCCAGCACGGCATCCGCTTCGACCACGCCCACCGCCGGAACCTTCGCCGTGAACCCGCCCTCCGGCGCGTACAGCGGCCAGGCCGTCGTCGACTACGCCGAGCAGTTCGTCGGCGTCGTTCCGTATAGCGCCGGCGCCACTCCCGAGGCCGGTTTCGGATGCGATGGGCTGACCCAGTACGTGTTCGGCCAGTTCGGCGTGTACCTGCCCCGCATCGTCGGCAACCAGGCCGCCATGGGCATTCGCGTCTCGCCCGAAGACGCCCAGCCCGGCGACCTCGTGGTGTGGCCGATGTACCACATCGGCATCTACGACGGTGCCGGCGGAGTGATCGATTCGCCCGACTGGGGCCGCATGGTCGAGCACCGTGCGCTGTGGGGCAGCTACTACTTCGTGCGCATCGTCTAGCGATATTCGTCGCTGGCCGATTTGTGAACAATCGGTTACAGCTCACCCGAACGGCGTGCCACAAGGTTTGTGGTACGCCGTTCGTGGGTTACTCTTACTGCAATTATTCGAGCCTTTAGAGGAGACCTCGTGATAGCTGGCAGGAGCATCCGCACCACGGGTTGCCGCCTGCTTGCCGTCAGGAGTCACACGAGTGGACGTTGTCTGAGCCGGGTTCGGCTGAGTTAGGGTGCTGTCATTTTGACGGTGCCCTTTTTTGTGTCCATTTGCTCCTCTGATCGCGAAGAAATCGATGGGTGACACATCGGGTCCCTGCAAGCCGTGCAGGGCAATTCGAAAGGGCAACAATGCGAACACTTGTTTTGAACGCGGGATACGAGCCACTCGGAGTGGTCTCGTTCAAGCGCGCCATCGTTCTCGTGATGAACGAGAAGGCGACGATCATCGAGAGCGACGTCGAGCATCCGGTGTGGGCGACCTCGGGGCTGTTCGACCGACCGAGTGTCATCATCCTCACGCGCTACGTGCGCATTCCCTCGACCAGGCTCATGCCCGTGTCGCGCCGCGGAGTGCTGCGCCGTGACGGTATGCGTTGCCTCTACTGCGGGGGATCAGCCACCACCATCGACCATGTGATGCCCAAGTCGCGCGGAGGCAAGGACACGTGGGAGAACCTCGTGGCCTGCTGTCTGCGCTGCAACAACATCAAGAGCGATCGCACCCCGGCCGAGATGGGCTGGACTCTGCGAGCCACTCCGAAGATGCCGCACCAGGCGGGCTGGACGGTCCGCGGAGCGGAGCGCGCGGAGCCGGCGTGGGAGGGCTACATCGAGAGCGCGGCGTAGCTAGCGCTATTGAACGGCTTCGCCGTGCCCATCCGATTGGGCGGCTTCGCCGCGCTTGCTGGATTCGCGCTGGTCGAGTAGCCAAAGGCCGCCTGCGGCCGACGCGTATCGAGACCACCACCTCGCCGGATGCGCCGGTCGAGCGAGTCCCGCAGCGACCGTATCGAGACCACTCACCCTCGCCTCTAAGCTAAACTCCTAAAGGCCAGCCTCTGTAGCTCAATGGAAGAGCAATTCCGTCCTAAGGAACAGGTTGGGGGTTCGAGTCCCTCCAGGGGCACCACACCTTCGTAGCTCAGCGTGCGCCGACCTCGTCAAGCTTCCGCAATAAGACTGATGCGATAGAAAGATGATCCAAACAGAGATCAGGTGAATCTGTCAGATCTGTCTCGTGACCGCGAGGATTCCGAATGGCCGACTGCGCACCTGCAAAGATAAAGCGATAGCCGAACTGTTCGTCTTTGTCCGAATCCGTGGCCATTGAGTTGAGAGCGACAATAGGGTTCTGCTCGTTGAAAGCGGCCATCATCAGTTTGTTGCCGGTTAGGCCCTGAATCTTGCTGATTCGTTTGACCTCCTTTTCAACATACTTGAATGCTTCAAACGTCGCCTCTGCGTAGTAGCCATCGTCGTACAGTGCGCGAACTTTTTTTGGAAGATCCGGGTGGACATCTCTTGTCTCGAAGGGATGTAATTGCTCGGCATCCTCCTGGGTCGATTCAGTAAAAATATGAGCACGACGGACCACGTCCTCGAACCAATTGAGGTCAAGCACGGTCGATTAGGTTCTTCCTAATGCTTGCAAATATCGCGTCGTATACGTCGGCGGTTCCCGCTGCGGGCAGGTTTACCTCGATGCGGACGGTCAACCCGATATCGTCTCGCCCCTCGCCCGTCGAAGGATTTGTGCTTACAGAGCCGGGGCCTGAAGTCGAGGTCGAATCTGCTTTATCCGACTTGTTGACTTTCTTGACGACAGGCTTCGGGGAAGCGGCTGGCTTCGTTGAGATGCTAGGGCGAACCGGATCTCCGTGTCCGGCAAGTGCGGCCAGAGTGAGAAAGGTGGAAGCCTGTCGACCACCGATGAGGTCGGAAGTCTTGTCCTTAACCCGGAACCACGTAGCGAGGGTGTCTCGACTTTCATCCCATGCCGTGGCTCCGTGATCCGCAAACAGGTCGGCATAGGCTGTTTGGATTAAGCCCTCGAGCCCACTTCGGAATTCATCTTCTCCGTGAAAGAAAAGGTCCGTCGTACCGTCGACTTTTTTTCCTTCGTCGTCGATGAGGCCTAAGAAACGATAAATATTGATAACATACGATTCGTTTGCTGGGGCAATGTTAAATCGCTTGAGTGTCGAGGCATCTAATACGGGCGGGAAGGCTTTTCGGAATTGCTCGAACGCCTTAACAAGCGCTCCTTGACCGGACGTGTATGGGTAAGTGGCCAACGAAGTCTCCTAATCCGAAAAGCCTGTGTTAAACAGGACGGTTAGTTGCATTATGGCTGTTCGTTGCACAATACCGAGCAGAAACCATGATTAAGTCGAAGTCTCAGGCGCTGCGGGCTTCATCACTATGAGCTTGAACGCACTGCTAGCCCGTCAGCGCCCATATAAACTTCGCCGTCGTTGGAGTTCTGGGTCATGGCTTCGTCGCGGGCGACAGCTTTGAGTCCGTCGAACCCGAAATCGTCTCCTTTGTGCAAAAGAAGCTCGGTTGCGAAAGTGGAGGATTCGGGTAGCTGTGATCGATGTCTTGTGATTACTTCAACCGCGTCCACTACGCGATGCGAGATTCCAAACTCGACGTTAAGTTCGCCGATTTTCGCCCATCGGTAACGGGATCCGCTGTCTACGCGGGCTGGCAGCTTCTGCAGCCAATCCACGAGAGGAAAATAGTAAGCCCATAGAGCGCGACCCCCGGTAGATTGCACATAATTCGATCGGCCTGATTCGTACTGCAGGCGAGCGCGCCAGACCCCATTCGGAAATTCTGAATAGTGCGCGTAGCGGAGCGTATTTCGGTAGCCCTTGAGCGAGACGCGGGTACCGAGCTGCAGAATCGCCTTTCGTTCTGCCTCCGCGTCAACCTTGCGCCGCACCGTTCCCTTCGTTTCGATGACGAAAGTATTAAGTGAAAGCGCATCGATCCCAACAAAGTCCGGAAGGTTGCGGACACCTGCGGTCCGCCGAGATCGGTCAAGCGATAGAGCCTTTAGATGAAGCACGTGGGTAGCGCCCAACACCCGATTCGCGATGAGGCCGGTCTGAGCGTTGGAGAGAATATATGCCAGAGCCGATTTCTCACTAGGGTCTAGAAGTGCTACCCCGTCATTGATATTGAGTCGACCGGATTCGTCGAATTCTACACAGCCGTCCAGCACGCCGAGTTTCCAAACCAGTTCACCCACTGTGAAGGGGATCCTGGTGCCCAGTAGGTCGCCACCCTTGCCCGTGGTTATCGCTGCGAGAAACAATTCCTCTCGACTCACATCTATCTCTATCTGGCGCGCATAGCGATTCGGAAACCCTAGAAGCTCGACCGACAGGTTGTGTGTCACGGTGTAATTATCCCCACCCACTTGAATGAACGCGAGAGGAATCGGTACTTGTATCCAGGCAGATATTGACGTTTTGTCAATTCGCGTGGAGCGAGGCAGCCGTTGTTTTCCTCACTGCGGAGATCAGTTCGATCAACGCGAATGAGGTCGGCCAGATCTCGCGTCGTCGAGGATCGCGTCTTCGCTCGCGGCCCTTGCGTGGAATTGCATCTTGCACTTTTAGCCACTCAGTAGGTCGGGATTATTTAGCCCTGTTGTTCTCGACGTCCAGCTGGCCTCGGCATGAGTTCGGGCGGGCTTCGTGTCGAGTTTGTTCGCATGTCCGCGACAGCGGCGTCCGATCTGGGACGTAACCTCGCCGTAGGGTCTACTCTGCGCCGCAGCCCCGAGCGATTCCAGATCTATCGCTCATTGAGGAGCGCCGACCGGAGCGGCTCGCTGAGCCCGGACGCAACATCCACCTGGACGCCGAGTGCATGAAGCGCCCGGCTGTAGTAATTCCGGACGGCAGCCACGAGGGCGATGTCGACGATCTCCCGATCGGTGAACCCGTGATCGCGAAGGGTCAGGCTGTCGGCATCCGTCATCGCTGCCGAGTCGGCGCCGAGCTTCTCGGCGAACTCCATCACGGCGACCTCTGCGGCCGACAGACCGGCGTCGTGATAAGCGAATGAGCTCGTCTTTGGAGATCACGGCAGTCCTACCGAACGATTTCGATATTCACGCCTTCGCATTGTTAGTTGGAGTTTGACCAGCTGCGTCTTCGCCCTGTTCGAGAACTACAGGCTTGTTTGCTTCGGCGAATGCTTCGAACACATCAAGGTAATCAGTGATGAGGTGCTTCTGTCGGAAGAAGCGCGGGTTCTCCGACATGATCTTTCCCGCCTTATGGGTGGTGAAACCGAGAGCCACAAGCAGGCGCACCTCGAACAGCATCCGTAAAATATCCCGACCAACCTGTATTGGGATCATGTTCTTCTTGAAGAAGTCCGCGCTAGGTAAGCCGTGGATGACAGCATTCCGCACATCAGGGACTCTCGTCTTCCACGATTTATCACCCAGGGTTGTGCTCACGAATGAACCGCTTTGCTTGTCCAAGCGGCTTAGACGGCTAGCTAGGGTTGCCCAGTGAGCTTGTAGCACTGCTCTGGACAGATCACGGGCATATTGTCCAAGCTCAGGATGGTCGAGGTTCTCGGTAGCTAACTCCATGATTGCTGCTGCGTGATCTTTCACCTCAGGGCTAGGTTCAGGGTCTGGGTTCAACGAACGATCGAAAGCCTCCGTGAAGGAAGCCAATGAGGTAAATGCAGTGAGCGGCCGTATTGAGGGCTGGTGAATGAAGTCAAGGAACTGATCAATTACGAAGCCATGAGCGAAGTACGTGTCGAACACCACCGGCAGCTGCTTCTGGTAATCGAAATCTCTGAGGTGGTGAAGCATGCTTGGGTGGTCCTCCGCGTCATAGTTACGCTTCGGATTGCGCGGGATCATTTGGGTGGGCGGAAAGGGTTCTTCCGGTATTGCTGGGTCTTTCCATTCACGGTTGTGGATGTAAAGGTATTCAACTCCGGTCGTTCTCCTGGTTCCGGTAGAAACCCAGAACTGGAGTGGCTTGAGCCATTCACCTATAAACGCGCGTAGAGGTATCGAGTTAGGGAACTTTAACTTGAACTGAGCTCGCTGCAGCAGGGTGATCCTGCCCAACCCGCTGAACGTTTGCCTTGCTGAATCTTCGAGGGTCACGGTCGCTCCCTTGTACTCGGCGGTGCTCTCTGGGATACGGTGCTGGGTTATGGTGACGCCTTCACTCGCGTTCTCTAACGGCTCGATCGAGAAGCTTTCGAACGTTGCCCAGTGATCCATATCCCAAAAGCGAACCGTGGCTTCCGTGATGAACAACTCTTCTTCGGAGAAGTGGCCGTGGAGCACGAAGCTCGGGATGAGTTTCACATCAGATATCCCTGAACCATGCTGCCGATGCACAATGGTGCTGTCGATCGCGGTAAAAAGTCCCTCCAGGGTTTCCCCATAGAGAATGGGATACGTCTCCCGTTTGCTCTTACCTAAGAAGATCGCTGCGAACACATCGGCTTCGGAGACATCAGGGAACTCCTTATGGAGACGGATGGTGTGTGTTGGATGATCTGGTGATATCTCCAAGGTTCCGGGGACGGTCGCATCCTCCCACCCTTCCCGAACCAACGTCCATTCGGCTGGGATCACGCGGTTTGGCATCTTCTTCGGCATGTGTAGATGCTATGGGTTGAAAGGCAGCTAGACGCCGCATCTTGGACAGGGAGCCTCGGCGGGGAAAGTACGTCTGGGAGGTTGAGTGGCCCGCGCACGACAGGCGGAAGTCATTCCCGGATTACGGTGGTTGCTTGCACTCCAACCTCAGGTACATGCGGTCGTTCGCTGGTGCCTGGAACAACGAAGCAATCGTCTAATAGGCTTCGTCAACTCCCCTGAGAGGAAACATCGTGCTTCTGAAGATGCGTCAAAGACGCGGATGATGCGACCGGAACTGGCGTCGCCGTTCCGTGGAAGACTCAGCCGGTTGCCCTCGAGCGGTCGGCGTATTCGACGAGGTCGGTGCCGGTGCCGAGAATTCGCGCAACGTTGCGCCGAGAATAAGCGCGATACGTACCCTCGAGTTCGTGACCGTTGTTCTAGTCTCACGCACAGTCGTGCGCAGTCTCCTACGCCCAACAACGGCGCGAAGCTATCTCAGCCGGCCGCGCCCAGGATGAGCTCCGCGATCCTCTTCTCCACCGCGGGCGTGATCTCGAGCACGGCAAACGACGTGGGCCACATCTGCCCGTCGTCGAGCTGCGCGTCTTCACTGAAGCCCAGCGTGCAGTAGCGCGTCTTGAACTTCGCCGCGCTCTGCACGAACAAGATGACTTTGCCCTCTGTGTTCGCGTAGGCCGGCTGGCTGTACCAGGTCTTCGGCATCAGCTGGGGCGCGTGCTCTGCGACGAGTTCGTGGATGCGGCCCGCGATAGCGGCATCCGATTCGGGCATCTCTTCGATCGCCTTCGCCACGGCCTTCTCGCCGGCCTCGCGGTTCTTGCCTGCCTTGGCCTCCTCGCGCAGCTCCTTCGCCCGCTCCTTGACGGCGTCGCGTTCCTCTTTTGACAGCCCTGCGCTCGACTCGGCCATGCCGTGCTCCTTTGCTCGTGTGGCTCTAACACTAGGGATAGCGGGGGAGTCGGCGCTGCTTTATTCGGGGTCGGATGTTGCGTCGATCAGCACGCGGCGCTTGTCGAGCGGCTGCCTCGGCGCGTCGACCACGGCGTTGTAACGCAGGCTCGGTGGCTCCGCCTGCAGAGACGAGATACTCGCCGCCGTGATCTCGAAGGGGAACGCGGTGAGCAGCTTGCCGTCGACGGCGTAGAGGAGCGCCGAATACCCGCTACCCGGGTGGCGCACCAGAACGGTCGTGGCCACGATGCGATCCGAGCTCTCGTGCATCACGAACTCGACGCCGGGCGCCTGGTCGGGAGAATCGAAGATGGGCGACAGCGCGACCGCCAGCCGGTGCAGGGGAGTGGTCGCCGACGCGGGCCCGAACCACGGAGTAAAGACGGATGCCTCGAGGCCGAGGGCACGCGCCACATCGCCGTTCACCCAGCGGTCGCGCTTCAGTCCATAGGGCGTCGACACGGTCGACAGCAGATAGCCGTAGACGTGGATGAGCCCGGCATTGCCGACGGGCCAGGTCGCGTCGAGGCCGGCCAGTCGGTGCAACTCGGCGAAGAGCTCGGGCGAGATGACCGGCGTGCCCGTGTTCTCGTCGACGACGGTCGACAGGCCCCACTGCGAGAACCGCCGGGCCGACGCATCCTGCCCGATCTGGCGCGCGAGAAGCGAACCCTCGAGCACGGCCCGCGGTGATTCACCCGCGTCTATCCGGGCGGAGGCAGCCAGCAGGTCGTCGATCGTCACGTCGCCATCGTAGGCGGCGACGGCCGCTCGAAAAATCGTTTACATGCTGTTCACCCAGCGTGGTCATTGCGTCTATACGCTCTACCTATCATGGACGCTGTGTCCACAAGTGAAAGGAAAAGCGTGCCGTACCGCGACAAGAGCCTGCTGTTCGATTTCGATGGGACGCTCTCCCTCGGGGTGGGACCGGTCGTCGCCTACGCCCGCGCTGCGGCTCAGCAGCTGTCCGCTGACCAGGCCGACGCCTTCGTCGAGACCGTCGTCGCGATGCTCGAGCAGCACCCCTCCGGCCGCGCTCCCGGCACGAGCGCCATCGACGGATACGACCTGGTGCGGCTCATGTCGGCCGACCACGGCATCCGGCCCGACACGCTCGGCAAGGCCTATCTGGCCAGCCGTGCACACCTCGGCTCGCCGCTCGCCCCCGTCGTGGCCCCCGACGGCCTCGCCGAGTTTCTGAGCGAGGCGCGCCAGCACGCCAACCTCATCGTCGCCACCAACGCACCCGACATCCGCATCGATGCAGCCCTCGAGATGCTCGGTCTCGCGGGCCTGTTCGATGCCACCTACACCTCACTCGGCAAGCCGAACGGCATGGGCGCCGTGCTCGACGAGTGGCTGCCCCGCGGCCAGGTTCTGAGCATCGGCGACGTCTGGGTCAACGATCTCGCTCCCGCTCACGCACGCGGGGCGCTGACAGCTCTCGTCGGCTCGACCCCAGACGAGACGCCGGATGTGACGCCCACGTTCTCGGCGCACCACCTGCCCGACCTCTACCCGGCCATCACCGAGTGGCTCCGCGACTCCTCTTCTTCATCCTCCTCACCCGCTCCTCTCATCACACCCTCCGAAAGGTAGTTCCATGATCTCTCGCAAGCGCCTCACCTTCGCCGGGGCGGCCACCGTCGCCCTCGCGACCGTCGCCCTCACCGGATGCTCGGCCTCCGGCTCGACCGACGGCTCGACGGACGCGGCCCAGGCCGACCCGACCTCGCTCACGCTCGCCCTCGTTCCCTCGCAAGACCAGGGCGCGCTCGTCGACACCGCTAAGCCGCTCACCGACATGCTCACGAAGGCCCTTGGCATCCCCGTCACCGGCGTGGTGTCGAAGGACTACCAGGCCGCCGTCGAGGCGATGGGTGCAGGCCAGGCGCAGATCGGCTTCCTGCCGTCGCTGCAGCTGTGGCAGGCGAGCGACATGTACGGCGCATCCGTCGTGCTGCAGACCGAGCGCAACGGCAACATCACCTACCCGGCCCAGTTCATGACGAACAACCCCGACAAGTACTGCGACGACACCCCCGTCGAGCGCGACGGCAAGCTCTTCTGCAACGGCGCCGACGCTCTGAAGGGCCCGGCCGGGCTCGACTCGATCTCGAAGATCAAAGACGGCGTCAAGGTGGCCATGCTCGGCCCCGGATCGCCCGCCGGTTACATCTACCCGGTGCTCGCCCTGCAGGAGGCCGGCATCGACACAGACAACGACATCGAACAGCTGCCCGTCACGGCCAACGACGCCAGCGTTCTGGCCGTCTACAACGGCGACGCCGAGGTGGGATTCAGCTTCTGGGACGCCCGCGACATTGTGAAGAGCGACAAGCCCGACGTGGGACAGAAGGTCGTTGTCTTCGCCCTCTCCGACGAGATCCCCAACGACGGAGTGGCGCTCACGAAGGACCTGCCGAAGGACATGCAGGACAAGATCACCAAGGCGCTCGAGGACTACTCGAACACCCCCGAGGGGTCGAAGGAACTTACCGCGATCTACTCGATCACCAAGCTGGCTCCGGCCGACCCGGGCTCGCTCGACGTCGTCGCCCGCGCGGCCGACAAGCTCGGACTGAAGTAGCGTGACTCAGCACACTGCGGAGGTCGGGGCAGTCGCCTCGGCCTCCGCGCCGTGGGTTATCCGCATGCGCGATGTCAGCGTGCGCTACCCCAACGGCGTCGTCGCGCTCAAGAGCATCTCGATGGACATCGAGCCGGGCGAGATGGTCTCGGTCGTCGGCCTGTCCGGCTCCGGCAAGTCCAGTCTCATCCGCACGATCAACGGGCTCGTTCCCATCACGTCGGGTCAGCTGACCGTGGGCGGGCACAATCTCGGCGAGGCGAAGGGTCGCGAGCTGCGTCGCCTGCGCGGCGAGATCGGCATGATATTCCAGGGGTTCAACCTGGCCGGTCGCACGAGCGTTCTGAACAACGTGCTCGTCGGTCGTCTCGCGCACACTCCGACGTGGCGCACGCTGCTCGGCGTGCACACGACCGCCGACAAGCAGATCGCGTTCGACGCGCTCGAGCGGGTCGGCATTCTGGCCAAGGCATGGGATCGCGCCTCGTCGCTCTCGGGCGGCCAGCAACAGCGGGTCGCGATCGCGCGGGCCCTGTCGCAGGAGCCGCACCTGGTGCTCGCCGACGAACCCGTGGCCAGCCTCGACCCGCCCACCGCGCACGCCGTGATGCGTGACCTGCGTCGCATCAACACCGAGCTCGGCATCACGGTGCTGACCAATCTGCACCTCGTCGACCTTGCACGTGAGTACGGCACCCGCCTCATCGGCCTGCGCGCCGGCGAGGTCGTCTACGACGGCTCTGTCGACGACGCGAGCGACGCCGTCTTCGAAGAAATCTACGGCCGCTCTATTCGGGCCGAGGACGTGCTCGACCGATGACTGCACCCGCATCCGTGCCCGCCCCGGCCGCGACGGCGAGGGCGGCGTCGTCTGCCGCCACCCCGCCGCCGCGGCCCGCTGGCCGATGGAAGCCGTGGCTCGCGTTCGGTGTGATAGCCCTGATCACCGCCGTCACGCTGAGCCCGCAGCTCGGGATCGCGTTCTCGCTCGACGCCATCGCGCGCAACTGGCAGAACGGCGCCGCCAAGATCGTTCAGCTTCTGCAGCCCGACTGGTCGTTCTTTCCCCGCACCATCCCGCCCATGCTCGAGACGCTCGAGATGGCGGTCATCGCCACCGCGGTGAGCACTCTCATAGCGCTTCCGCTCAGCCTCTGGGCAGCCCGCCTGACCAATCCCAACTGGGTCGGGCGCGGCATCGTACGCGTGATCCTCAACATCGTGCGTGCCGTGCCAGAGCTGCTCTACGCCGCGATCCTCGTCGCCATGGTCGGCGTCGGCGCGTTGCCCGGCATCCTGGCGCTCGTGCTGTTCAATGTGGGCATCATCGTGAAGCTCGTCTCCGAGGCCATCGAGTCGAACGACGCCGGCCCGCTCGAGGCGGGTCGCGCCGCCGGTGGCACCCAGGCGCAGATCAACCGCGCCGTCGCCCTGCCCGACGTGTGGCCCAGCTTCGTGAACCAGGTGCTCTACGTTCTCGAACTCAACGTTCGCTCCGGCACCGTTCTCGGTCTCGTGGGCGCCGGCGGCATCGGCTTGCTCATCGACGCCGTGCGCACCTACTTCCGCTACGACCAGCTGTCGGTCATCATCCTCGAGGTCCTCGTCGTCGTCATCCTGCTCGAGCTCGTCTCCAGCGCCATCCGGAAGAGGCTCGTATGAGTGTCATCGCCCCACCCCGCCCCTCCCGCACGCGCGGCCGGGTCGTCGCATCCATCGTCTGCGTCATCGTGGTCGTCGCCTTCTGGTCTGTCGACATCAACTGGGCCAGGCTCGGCAATCTGCCCTCCGAGATCGTTCGTTACCTCTGGCTCATGTTCTCGGCCCCCGACTGGTCGAAGCTCGGCGAGGCGCTCTACCAGACCTGGCGCTCGGTCGAGATGGCATGGGTGGGAACGGTGTTCGGCATCATCGTGGCGACGCCGCTGAGCTTTCTTGCCGCGAAGGGGTTCGGCCCGCCGCCCGTGCAGGCCGCGCTGCGCGGAGTCTTCGCCGTGATCAGGGCGGTGCCCGAAATCATCATCGCCATCATCATTCTGTCTGTCACCGGTCTCACGCCTCTGACGGGTGCGCTCGCGCTCGCGGTCGGGGGCATCGGAACGCTCGGCAAGTGGGGCTTCGAGTCGATCGACGGAGTTCCCCGCGGCCCGATCGAAGCCGTGCGCGCCGCCGGTGGCTCGACGTCGCAGGTGCTGCGCTGGGGAGTCTGGCCGTCGGCCAGCCCCGAGTTCCTGTCGTTCTGGCTCTACCGCTTCGAGATCAACGTGCGCGCGTCTGCCGTGCTCGGTCTGATCGGTGTGGGTGGCATCGGAGACATGCTCACCTCCTACACTCAGTATCGGCAGTGGGGCGTTGTCGGAATGCTGCTGATCGTCGTCGTGATCGTGACGATCGCCCTCGACGCGATCTCGGGGGCCATCCGCCGACGGATAACCGAGGGAGCACCCGTACATGACCTGGAGCGGTAGCGAAGACGTCACCCCCACGACGCGTATCGCCACGGTGATCAACTCGCTGCTGCCCAGCGAACGCCGTGTGGTCGAGCTGATCCTCGCCGATCTCGAGGGCATCGTCGAGACCACGGCGCAAGACCTGGCCGACCGCGCCGGAGTCGCCAGGTCGACGGTCATCCGCACCTGCCAGAGCCTCGGCTACCGCGGGTATCCGCAGCTGCGTGTGGCGCTGACCCGCGAACTCGCTCAGGGCGAGGGCCGCGAGCGCGAGCGCGACTACGGCTCGGGAGCCCTCGGCAGCATCCGCGCCGACATCGATGCGCTCGCCGCCTCCCTGCCGCAGATCGCCAGCGTGCTCACCGACGAGTCGGTCGAGAAGTCGCTCGAGCTCATCGTCGGCGCCTCACGTCTTCTCGCCATCGCCAACGGCCTGTCGTCGCCGCTCGCTCTCGACCTGGCCATGCGGCTCACCGCCGTGGGCCGACCCACGGAGTTCGTCGCCGACCCCATCGGGCAGCAGATCGCCGCGCGTCAACTGAGCCCCGCCGACACGTGCATCGTGATCAGCGGAAGCGGCGCGAACGAGTCCAGCCTGCGTTCGGCCCGCGCCGTGCGGGCGGCGGGCGCCCGACTCGTGGTGGTCACCTCGTTCGCGAGATCGCCGCTGGTGACACTCGCCGACGCCGCTCTCGTGGTGGCTCCGGCCAGCGGATCGTTCCGGCATGAACTCGAGCACACCTCGCGCATCCCGCACGTGGTGCTGCTGGAGTCGCTCGTCGAGGTGGTGGCCGCGAGGCTCGGCGACGTGGCGAGGCAGTCGCGGTCGACCGTGCTGTCGATCCTCAGCGACAACCTCAGCGACTGACCGAGCAGCGCGCCCGATGAGGGCGCCGCTGCAGGCCACCGTTGGTGGGCCGTTCACCTCGGCGCTCGGGCTTGTTCATGTCGTGGATGCCGCCGGCTCTTAGCGTCACATCATGAATCGACGACGGGCCCTCGCGTGATCGGCCACGTCGACCCGTTCCTCGGGTCGGAGCCCACGAACCTCCCCGCGCAGACCGGGCTCGCCGCGAGCTGGTGGTGGCCCAAGCCGCAGATCGGCAACACGCATCCGGGAGCCACCTACCCGCTCGGCATGGTCTCGGCCTGCGCCTATTCCGGCGCCTATCCGACCGGCTACGGCCGCTTCGATCTGAGCCTCGAGGGCGTGCCCTCGACCCTGCACGACCGGCCCACGGCATCCGGTTTCACCCACTTTCAGCAATCGGGCACCGGCGCGATTCGCAAGTACTACAACTACTTTCGCGTCACGCCGATGGTCGAGCCGCTGGATGCGTTGGGTCGGCATTGGGATCTCACGGACGAGACCGCAGAGCCCGGCTTCTACTGCGCCACGCTGGACTCCGGCGTGCGAGCAGAACTGACCGTGGGGCCGAAGAGCGCCGTTCACCGGTACACGTTCCCCGAAGACCCGAGGGCACGCGTGGTGATCGACTTCTCGCTGGGCGGGCTGTCGATTCCCTACGGCGCGACCATTCCGCTGCGTGCTCACCTCGAGACGCTGGAGCCCGGAGTCGCGCAGGGCGAGATCGTGGTCGAGGGCACGCCGATCGCCGTGTACATCGAGTGCGACACCCCGCAGTGGCGGCAGATGCTGTTCTACGACCGCCGTCTGATGCCGGGTGGCAAGAGGCTCGACTTCGACCACATCAGGCCCACGACCCTGCGCCCGTTCGGGCTCATGTGGGCGGGGCCGAGTCGGGCGGGAGAGACCATCGAACTGCGCATCGGTTTCTCACTGCGCGGTGTCGAGCAGGCCCGGCGCAACCTGCGCGAAGACTGCGGCGACGGGCCGGGTCGCTTCGATCACCGCCGCGAGAAGACCAAACGGCACTGGCGCAAGCAGCTGAAGTCGGTGAGCGTGAAGACGACCTCGACCGAGCGGCAGACCGTCTTCTCGACCGCGCTGTATCACTCGCTGATCAAGCCCTGCCTGGCTCCCTCGGAGAGCCCGTTCTGGCCGAGCGACGGACCGTTCGCCTTCGACATCAGCACGATGTGGGACATCTATCGCACCCAGCTGCCACTGCTCACAGCTCTGCTGCCGGAGCGTGCCGTCGAGCTCGCCAACGCGCTCCTCACCATCTGCGAGGAGGAGGGTAACTTTCCGATCGGCTACCGCATGGCCCGAGGGAGCGACCGCTTCTCGCGCCAGGGCAGCGCTCTAGCGCACACCTTCCTGGCCGATCTGTGCCAGCTAGGACTGCCCGGCATCGACTGGGAATGGGCACTGGTGCACATGTCGGACGACCTGCGCCGCACCTACGGCGAGGAATTCCTGCTGCACGGCGAGACGCATCCGATCAGTCACACCCTCGACCTGGCCTTCGGCTACTGGGCCACGGCGAAGGTGGCTCGGCGGGTGGGAGACACCGCGCTCGCTCTGCAATTCGAGGCGCTCGCGGAACGCTGGGTCAACGCCTTCGATCCGGAGAGCGGGCTGTTGAAGGACTCCACCTACTACGAGGGCACCCGCTACAACTACTCGTTCCGGCTGCTGCACGACATGGCCTCGCGCATCGAGCTGAGCGGTGGCGCCGACGCGTTCGTGGCGCAGCTCGACGAGTTCTTCGGCTTTGGAGCCCCCGCCGTGACGCAGCCCGGCAACAGGCCGGCCGTGGCGGAGATGCTGGCCGGCTACGCGCTGGGCCGCTTCGAGGGGCTCAACAACGAGCCCGACATGGAGGCGCCCTGGGCGTATCACTACGCTGGCCGCCCCGATCGAACGGCCGAGGTCGTGCACAACGTTCTGCTGCAGCAGTTCGGATCCGGCCGCGGCGGGCTGCCGGGAAACGACGACTCGGGCGGGCTCAGCTCGTGGAACGTGTGGGCGTCGCTCGGCCTGTTTCCCGTCGCCGGCCAGAACATCTTTCTCGTGAGTGCTCCTCTGTTCTCGTCTGCGACCATCGCTGTCGGCGACGAGAGTTTCAGGGTGCGCACCAAGAACTACGTCGAGCCCGTGCACGGCGGCCCCGTGCAGTACGTGCAGTCGATGCTGCTGAACGGCGAGCCGCTGGAGCGCAGCTGGATCGGCGGAGCGGAGCTGCACCGCGGAGGCGAGATGCTCGTCGAACTCGGCCCCGAGCCCAGCGCCTGGGCCACCACGAATCTTCCCCCCTCGCGTTCCGGCCCGGTTCGTGAACCCCTCACCCCCACACACCCGGGAGCACAGCCATGACCACCATCGAGAACCGTCTTGTGATCATCGTGCGAGCAGATCCGGTGATCTGCGGCCACTCGGTCGAGGCGCGCAACCTGGCCGAGACCGCGCTCGAGCGCGGCTTCGACGAGGTGCGCATCGTGACCTGGCCCATCGACGTGCTCGAGCGTGCCGGGCTTCCGCTCAAACCTCTCGACTCGGTACTGCCGTACAGCGACGGCATCATCGTCGAGCGACCAGCCCCGGTCGGCGACTACAAGGTGCCGGACGGGCGCCACCTCGCCGGCATCACGGGTCGCCTGGTCGAACTCTTCACCGATGGAGTGCCGACGGTGTGCCTCTCGCTCTACCTGAGCCCGCACACCATCGCCGCCGCCGACGCGGTTCGAGCTGCTCTCGGTACCGGACTGCCCGTGAACGTGACCACGATCGCCGAGGCCGTCGGCTCCGACGTGACCAACGTCGTGCGCACCGCCGTGGAGGAAGGTCGTCTCGGCGCCGCCGCCCACATTCTCACGAGCTATCTCAGCCAGGACTACTGCGTCGCCGTCTCTGACTACACCCGCCAGCTCATCATCAGCGAGGCCGAACGGGTCGACGAACAGCACGGAACGCGCTTCGCCGAGCAGTGCCGCGCCAAGATCACGGTGTCGTACCCGGCGATCGACGCCGATGCCTACGTCGATCTCGACGACGGGGTGCTGGGCGAGGTGCTGGCGGCGCGCGGGCTCGAGCGCGACGACTACGTGCTGTTCCTCTCTCGCCTCACCCACGCCAAGGGCGTCGAAGAACTCATCGAGGGCTTCGAGCGCAGCGGCGTGCACCGCGACAAGACCCTCGTGATCGCCGGCCGCGGACCGCAGGCCGACGCGTTCCGCGCCGCCGCGGCGGCATCCGGGGTCGCGTCGCGCATCCGCTTTCTCGACGACGTGGGCGACGCCGAGAAGCCGTATCTGATGAAGGGATGCGCCGCGTTCGTTCTGCCCAGCAAGCCTCGGCCCGAATTCGTGGAGACCTTCGGCATCGCCCTCGCGGAGAAGATGCTCGCCGGAGGCGGCCCGATCATCACGACGCTCACGGGCGGCATCGGCGAGGCGATCGGCGATCACGCGATCGTCGTTCCCGTCGAAGACCCGGATGCGATCGCCCGCGCTCTCGTGCGCGCCATCGTCGAGACCACAGCCGATGAGCGCAACGAATGGGCCGCACGCGCCCGCGAGTACGCCCTGCAGTTCGACCGTCGGGTGGTGTTCGACCGCATGTTCGAGCCGGTCGAGCGTCGGGCGGTTGTCGTTCGATAGGCGTGCGGTGAGCGCGACCCGGCTCGCGTGGGTGGATGCCGCGCGCGGCATCTGCGTGCTGCTGGTCGTTCTGCTGCACGTGCGCATCTTCGTCTACGAGCCCCTCGTGCCGCCGAGCAACGGGGTCGCGGTCTGGACGCAGCTGACGGAGTTCTTCGGGGCGTTCAGGCTGCCGCTGCTCTTCGCGGTGTCGGGGTTTGTGGCGTCGCGCCGGGTGCGTGCGGGATGGAGCGACCGTCGAACCGTGCTTCGAGCCGTCTCGCTGTCGTGGCTCTACGTCGTCTGGCTCACGGTGTACGCGGTGCTCTCGATCGTGGTCATCGACCCGGGCGTGCCGTTTCGGGTCATGACGCCGCTGCACTACCTTGAGCAGCTCTTCGTTCCCGACTCGATGCTCTGGTTCATCTTCGCGCTCGCCGCCTACGTCGTGGTTCTCAGCAGTCTGAACCGGGTGCCGCCCGCCGCGATACTGGGTGTGCTCGCGGTGCTGGCCATCGCATCCGGTGCTCTGCCTGTGACGCGCGACGAGGCGCTCTGGCTGCACGTCGTGTACTACGCGGTGTTCTTCGCCGTGGGCGTCTACGGCTCGTCGGTGTTGACGCATCTCGCGGGCGTGCGCAGCGCGTTCGCGCTCGCGCTCGGCGTGGCCTCGTTCGTCGCTTTCGAACTGATGTGGCAGCAGAGCGTCGAGGGGACTGTACTCGAGACGGGGCTGCGGCTGCTGCGCGACGGGGCCGCCGTGGCGGTGTCGATCGTGCTGATCTCGCTGCTGGTGCGCTGGCGGCCGTTCGACAGGGTCGCCTCCGCTGTCGGCCGGCGCACCCTGCCGATCTTCGTGCTGCAGCTTCCCCTCATCTGGACGCTCTTCCTGCTTCCTCCGGTCGAGTGGTCACTCGAATTCGCTCCCGTGCGGTATCTCGCTCCCGTGCTCGGAACCGCACTGATCGTGCTGGCGGCCCTCGGCATCCATCGCTTGATCGTGCGGGGACCGGCGCGGGTTCTCTTCGCGCTGCCCGAGGCGTGGAGAACCCGAATTCTGCACGGAGCGGCGAGGGGTGTTCTCGGGCGGTGAACTCACGGTAATGTGTGCGCGTTCCCTGTGAGGAACATGTCCCTTTACTTATGGAGAGCAGCCTGATGACCACACCCTCGTACAGCCCCGCACCGACCGCCTCGAGCAAGAAGACCATGGCGATTCTGTCGCTCGTCTTCGGCGCCGTAAGCATCGTCTTCAGCCTGTTCCTGCCGATCCTGTGGATCCTGCTGGCCATCGCCGGTGTGATCCTCGGCTTCATGTCGCGCAAGCGCGAGCCGCAGGCACGCACCCTGGCCCTCGTCGGCATCATCCTGAGCTTCGTGGGAATCGCGGCGAACATCGTGTCTATGATCCTCGGGGCCATCGTCGCAACCTCGATGATGCAGAGCTGACGCACCGGCATCACGAACGGGCCGCGCTCCGCCGACTATCGGTGGGAGCGCGGCCCGTTCTGTGTTTCATGGTTCGGCAGCGGTCAGGCCGGCGACGAGTGCCTCATGTGATGACGTCCGATCGGCAGCATCAGGGGCTGTCCCGAAGTGGGATCGATGATCACCCGGCTGTCGAGCCCGAAGACCACACGCACCGTATCTTCGGTCAGCACGTCGCCAGGTGGCCCCGACGCGTGCACACCGCCGTTCGCCAGGGCGATCAGGTGGTCGGCATAGCGTGCCGCCAGGTTGAGGTCGTGCAGCACCATCACGATCGTGGTGCCCCGCGTGCGGTTGAGATCGGTCAGCAGATCGAGCACCTCGACCTGATGGGTCACATCGAGGAAGGTGGTGGGCTCGTCGAGCAGCAGCAGATCCGTCTGCTGCGCGAGCGCCATCGCGATCCACACCCGCTGGCGTTGACCGCCCGAGAGCTCGTCGACCGGTCGGTCAGACAGCGCTGCCGTGTCGGTGGCGTCGAGCGCGTCGGCGACGGCGATGTCGTCGGCGTGGCTCCAGCGCGAGAACATGCCCTGGTGGGGGTGGCGTCCCCGGCCGACCAGGTCGGATACCGTGATGCCCTCCGGCGCGATGGGCGACTGCGGAAGCAGGCCCAGAGTGCGCGCGAGCTGCTTGGCTGGAATGCGCTGCACGTCGTGTCCGTCGAGGAGCACGTGACCGGTGCGGGGCGAGAGAAGGCGCGACATCGATCGCAGGAGAGTCGACTTTCCGCACGCGTTCGCTCCCACGATGGCCGTGACCTGGCCCGGCGGTATGAGCAGGTCGAGGTTCTCGATCACGGCGCGATCGCCATAGCCCAGCGTGAGCGTGTCGATGGTGAGCGAATGGGCTGTCGTCACAGCGAGCCTCCCGAGCGGTTGCTTCGAACGATCAAGTAGATGAGGTACGGGGCGCCGAGCACTCCGGTGACCACGCCGACGGGCAGACGGGTGCCCAGGGCGAACTGTCCGATGAAGTCGGCCACGAGTACGAGAAGGGCACCCACGAGTGCGGCGGGCACGAGGAGCGAGGCCCCGGGCCCGACGATGCGCGCCGCGATAGGGCCCGAGAGGAACGCTACGAAGGCGATAGGGCCGGCGGCCGCGGTGGCGAACGCGATCAGCAGCACGGCGGTGACGATGACGATGAGTCGGGTGCGATCGACGCGCACGCCCAGGGCAGAGGCGGCGTCGTCGCCGAGTTGGGTCACGGCGAGATTGCGCGACTGCCCGAGAAGCACGGGGCTGAGCGCCACGACCGCGACGAGAACGGGAACGACCTGTGCCCATCCGGCGCCGTTCAGGCTGCCCGTGAGCCAACGCTGGGCGGCCTGCAGATCCCAGTCGGCGGCCTGAGACAGGATGTACGCCGTGACGCTGTCGAGCATCGCGGCGATGCCGATGCCGATCAGAATAAGGCGGGTGCCGGCGACGCCACTCTTGAACGACAGTGTGTAGATCAGCAGAGCCACGGCCAGCCCGACGACGATCGCGAAGATGGATACCTGGGTTCCGCCGAGTCCCAGCGTCACGATGGCGAACGCGGCTGCGGCGCTGGCGCCGGAGCTGATGCCGATGATGTCGGGGCTCGCGAGCGGGTTGCGCAGCATCGTCTGGAACGTGACGCCGCCGAGGCCGAAGCAGAGCCCGGCAAGCAGCGCGAGCGAAGCGCGGGGCAGCCGGAGCCGGCCGACGGTGAAGGTGGCTCCAGGAACGTTCTCGCCGAGGATCACGCGGAAGACCTCGCCGGGGGAGTAGATCGTCTGACCGACCACGAGCGTGACGCCGAACATGATCACGATGAGCGCCGCCAGCACGACAACGACGGTGCGCCGGCGCGCGACTCGGGCGACGCGACCGCGCAGCACGGTCTGCGTCGTCGGGCTCGGCTGGGTGGGCGGCGGCGTCGACGCCGTTCGCGCGGGCCGTGCCTGCTTCATGTCGGCGCTCACAGTGCGCGGATCTTCTGTCGGCGCACGATGGCGATGAAGAACGGGGCTCCGATGAGTGCGGTCACGATGCCGACATCGACCTCTCCCGGCCGCGAGGCGATGCGGCCGAGAACATCGGCGATGGTCAATAGGATCGCACCCGCGAGAGCAGAGAAGGGAATCAGCCAGCGATGATCGACGCCGACGATGAGGCGGCACGCGTGCGGCACGACGAGGCCGACGAAGGCGATGGGCCCGGTCACCGCGGTGGCGGCTCCGCACAGCACGACGGCGCCGAGTGCAGCCGATCCGCGAGCCACGGCGACGCGCTCTCCGAGGCCGGCCGCGAGATCGTCGCCCAGCGCCAGCGAATTGAGGCCGCGGGCCGAGAGGAGGCACACGACGAACCCGATCGCGAGGAACGGGAGGACCTGTTCGATGCTCGCGAACGTCGAACCGCCGACTCCGCCGATCTGCCACGAGCGCACGGTTCCCGCGATGTCGTTGCGGCCGAGAACGACGGCGCTGATGAACGAGACGAGAGCGGCCGACGTCGCAGCACCGGCCAGTGCGAGCTTCAACGGAGTGGCGCCGCCACGACCGAGCGAGCCGACCGTGTAGACGAAGACGGCCGTCACCGCGGCGCCGGCTATAGCGACCCAGATCTGCAGGCTGGGCGACGCGAGGCCGAAGAAGGCCAACCCCGCGACCACCGCGAGCGACGCACCCATGTTCACGCCCAGGATGCCGGGGTCGGCCAGCGGATTGCGTGTCACACCCTGCATGACCGCTCCCGAGACACCCAGAGCAGCCCCGGCGAGCACCGCGAGCAGAGTGCGGGGAATGCGCTTGACGACAGCGGCCTGTTCGAAGCCGTCGGCCGATCCGCCGAACGCGGCGACGACATCCCCGAGCCCGACATCGCGCGAGCCGATCATGACCGACGCCACCATCACGGCCGCGAGAACGACGAGCGCGCCGAGGAGTCCGAGCGCGCGAATGCGCCTCGAGCGCCGTATGAGAACGACGCCCGAGACGCGGGGTGCGACTGTCGCGGTCACTCGGCCTTGTCGGCCGCTGCCGCCAGCAGCTGCAGGTAGTCGTCGAGCACCCACGAGATCGAGAGCGGGGTGGGGTTCGCGGCCGTGCCCAGCGGGCTGGTGCCGGGCAGATTCACGATGGCGCCGTTCGCGACCGCGGGCATCTGCGACAGCAGCGGGTCTCCGCTGAGAGCCGTGAGCATCTCGTCTCCTCCATAGGTGACGATGATGTCGACGTCATTGAACGCGTCGGCCTGCTCGGCGCTCTGGGTCAACGAGAACTTGTCGGTCGTGGCGGAGGCCGAACCGATGCTCTCCGGCGTGGCCAGTCCGAGGTCGTCGAAGAACATCGCCCTGGTGTCGTGTGTCGTGTAGAAGCTGACCTCGCTCAGGTCGGAGGTATCGACGTGGGTCAGGAAGGCAGCCGACACGCCCTCGAGCTGCGGGTACTTCGCGGCGGCGTCGCTGATCTCGGTCTCGAGCTCGGCGACCAGGGCCTTGCCCTCCTCGGCCATGCCCATGGCCTCGCTGTTGAGCTCGATCATGTCGCGCCATGACGTTCCCCACGCCGTCTCGGGGTACGCGACGACGGGTGCGATCTCACTCAGGGTGTCGTAGTCCTCTTGGGTCAGACCGGAATACGCGGCGAGGATGACATCGGGCTGGGTGTCCGCGACGGCCTCGAAGTCGATTCCGTCTGTCTCATCGAAAAGCACGGGCGTCTCGGCGTCGAGCTCGGTGAGCTTCTCCTCGACCCAGGGCAGGATGCCGTCGCCGTTGTCGTCGCCGAAGTTCGCTGCGGCCATGCCGACGGGAACGACGCCGAGAGCGAGAGGTACTTCGTGGTTGGCCCAGTTGACCGTGGCGACGCGTTCGGGCTTGGTATCGATCGTCGTGGTGCCCAGGGCGTGCTTGATGGTGATCGGCGAGAATCCGTCGGCCGCCGATGTGTCGGCGGAGGGCGTGGAAGAGCACGCCGCGAGTCCCACGGCGAGCAGGCCTGCGGCGGAGAGAGCGAGGAGTCGGGACGCGCGGGGCATGGATGCCTTTCGGTTGTGGTGCGGTGCGTGCTCTGTCGACGTCGTCACGGGGCACCCGATCGCGGGCGCACCGGATGTGCCGAGCGCGGGCGGTGGCCGGCGCGACCGGCGACAGTCGAGCGTGTGATGGAGTGCGACCCGTCCGCGGCAGGGGTGCGGCGTATTTAGGATTGCCTAACCAAAGTTAGCCGCCCAACGGCGATGACGCAATCCAGTGTTTGAGACAGTGAATAGCGCGAAACGGACATCCGTCTCGACTCCGGCTCGCGGCTACTGCGAACGGAAACGACCGGGGGTCATGCCCGTGACCCGGCGAAATGCCGTTCCGAAGGAGCTGGCCGATCGATAGCCCACCGCCGCAGCGACGTCGTCGATCTCGCGGCCCTCGCCCAGGAGGACGATCGCATGCTGCGCCCGCGCGGCGACACTCCACCGTGTGAACCCCATTCCGGTCTCCGACGTGAACTGGCGGGTGATGGTTCGGGTGCTCACGCCGAGCCGGGTCGACCACTCCACCAGGGTCGTCGCATCTGCCGGGTCGGTGCGCACCGCGTCGACGACCGGCTGCAGCATCGCGGATTCGGGGATGCGCAGGAGGAGTTCGTGTGCTGCCGGCTGGAGCACATCGATCACCATGGCCTCAGCCGTTTCTCGGGAGCGATCATCGAGCTCCGTGCTGTCGACGCGGTCGAGGAGCAGCCGGAGCAGGGATGAGATGTCGACCGCCACAGGATCGGGTGAGATCGACGGCACGCGCCGAATGCCGAAGTGCGCTGCGCGCTGACGGGTACCGCCAGGCGACCAGCCCGAATGCGCGATACCGGCCGGGATCCACAGACCGATCGACGGGGTGATCGTGTAGATGCGCGATCCGATCATCGCCCTCGACGTTCCCACCTCGTTCCACAGGAGCTCGTGGGTGGGATGCGAATGCTCTTCCCAGTGCGTGTCGCGATCGATCAACTCGCTATGACCCGCGATGACGAAGGGCACCTCGATCTCGCCGGCCTCGTAGAGAGGCAGTCGGCGGCTCTCGGGTCGGGTCACGCCTTCAGCGTAGGTGAACGCAAGGGGGGATGCGCGTACGGTCTCGGGCTGTCAGGCTGAGAGTGCAAGGGCGTGCGAGGGGAGGAGGCCGGTCATGGCATGGAATCCGTTCCGCCGCGCATCGGGTTCGGACGAGACTCGGCAGCAGGACGCGGCGCCCCAACGACATTCCTCCGACGACGACGATGCCGCACGCTGGCGCGAGCTCTCGCAGCTGCTCTCGCCGGACGCCGGGCTGGCGGAGGTGGTGCTGCAGGCCTACTCGGCTCCATCCGCGTACCTCGAGCTGCACGCCGCGGAGGCCGAGAACCGAGGCCTCGAAGACGACGATGTCGACCCGTGGTTCGCCCTCGTCGACTGGCTGATCGAGAACGAGCTGGCACATGAGCTCGACTGGAAGGACAATGCCGCGGAGCTGGCGTGGGCCCTGAGCCGCATGAGCGCGGTGCTCTCGAGCGGCGTCGACCTGCAGTCTGTCGACGACGCGGATGCGCACCTCACGTTCGGCATGCTGCGGGCGAACGCGCTGCTCGCCCCGGCGGGCCTCGTACTGCTCGTCTTCGGCATCGACTCCGATTCGTACACGATCGTTCTCGTTGAGAGCGCCAAGCGAGATCGCGTCGTGGCGCTCGCGGCAGAGCTGGGGCATCGCGTCGACGTGATGACCACGGAGCACGCGCGGCATTCCGGTGGTCGAGACTACGACGGCGGCATCGAGCTCTAGAGGGTGCAGACGTGTCGACGCGCAGCGACGACGTCGTAGTTCTCGGCGTCGAAACGCGACAGGCGTCGTTGGAAGGCGTACGCGAAATCGGGCCAGAGCAGGGTCAGCCGTCTGCTGCGCACATCGACGTACCAGCTCTCGCATCCACCGGTCAGCCACACGGTCGACGCGGCCTTGGCGTCGATCTCGCGAGTGTAGGCATCCTGTGCCTCGAGCGAGGCATCGAGAGCGTCGATACCCTCGGCGTCGCGGTGATCGAGTGCCGCCAGCACATAGTCGATCTGCGCCTCGATCATCACGATGGCGCTGTTGTGGCCGAGGCTCGCATTGGGTCCGTCGAGCACGAACATGTTCGGAAAGCCGTGCACGGCAGTGGACGCGTGGGCGCGCATGCCGGCTGACCACACCTCGGAGAGGCGCACTCCGTCGGCCCCGAAGGTACGTCTCGCGAAAGGCGGCCGGGTCGACTCGAATCCGGTGGCGAACACCAGCACATCGAGTTCGAATCGTGCGCCATCGGCCGATGTCGCGACGCTACCGGAGACCGAGCGCAACGCCGACGGCTCGAGGGTGACCGAGGTGGAGGAGAGCGCCGGGTAGTAGTCGTTCGAGATGATCACGCGCTTGCAACCGATCTCGTAGTCGGGTGTGGCGGCGGCTCGCACGGCAGGGTCGGCGACCTGGCTCTCGAGGTGACCGAGTGCACGATCGCGCAGCCGATCGATGAAACCGGGCAGACGCATCCGTTCGGCGAAAGCCGTCTCTGCGCCCCAGAAGAGGTCGTCGCGCATCGCCGCGTGAGCGATCGGGTCGGCGAAGTCTCGTTGCTCTTCGGGGGAGTAGTCGTGATCGGGACGAGGAACGACATAGGGCGCGCTGCGCTGGAAGACGACGACACTCGAGGAGAGGCGCGCGAGCCGGGGAATCAACTGGGCTGCTGACGCTCCCGTTCCCACGACCCCGATGCGTCGGTCGCCCAGCTCGACGGAGTCGTCCCATGCCGACGAGTGCATGACGGGGCCGGTGAAGGAGCCGAGCCCGGCGACGCCGGGCATGCGGGCATCCGAGAGTCGCCCGGCGGCCACGATGAGCGTTCGGCACACGAACTCACTCGAGCTCGTCGTCACCCGCCAGCGCAGTTCGTCGGCGAGCCAGCGCATCTCGAGCACCTCCGACCCCAGTCGCAGATGCGGTTCGAGGCCCTCCGAGCGCACGGCGTCGCGCAGGTAGTCGTGGATCTCGCTGCCGCTGGCGAAGAAGCTCGACCAGTCGGGGTTCGGCAGAAACGAGAACGAATACAGGTGCGAGGGAATGTCGCAGGCGACACCGGGGTACGTGTTGTCGCGCCACGTTCCGCCCACGTCGTGTGCGCGCTCGAGGATCACAAATGACGCATCGCCCCGACGCTTCAGCCGGATGCCCGCGCCGAGCCCCGCGAACCCGGCACCGACGATCACGGTGTCGATCTCGGTGACGGTGTCGATCTCGGTCACGTCGGGCGGCCCGAACGACGTCTGCGCGCCGGTGGTCGTGCTCCGGCCGACGGGCCGCGGGGGAGCGTCGTCGAGGAACTCCTCGATCAGGCTCAGGATGCGTGCCGGTTGTTCCCGCAATGCGCGGCGAACGTCGTCGAGGCCCCGCTCTTCCGAGGCAAGAATCAGCACATCGGGCCCGCCGAGCACGTCGGTCTCGGGTGCAGCATCGGCGTACTCGGGATCGATGAGCACAATTCGAGTGATGCGACCGGGCGCGCGGCGCGCCGCCTGGATCGCGGCGTCGGCGTGCGCCCCGATCGCGATCAGGCAGCATTCGTCACCTGCCCTGGTCAGTGCGGGTGCACCGTCTTCGGAGCACCCGCCCGAGAGTGCGATCGGATCGAGCGCGATCACGTGGCGGGTGCGTGCCAACATGGGAGCGAGAAAAGCCATGTCCTCGTCGCTTCCCGGCGCGCCGAGCAGAACGATCGTCGAGCGCCCCGAGGGCTGCGTCATGAGCGAACGGCGAGGAGCGCGCCGCGGCGCTCGGAGATCGGCAGCTGAAGCCGCGTCGCGGGAGGCGCATCCGCTCGCCGTGCGAACGCCAGCTGCTCGGCCGTCGGAGAACCGTAGCTCGTTGTGCGCTGCCGCACGCCGCGCCCGATCTCACTGGCCGTACGCTCGAGGTCGGCGATGGTGAGCGAGCGATGCGCTTCGGCTCCGGCCTCCGGCTTGGCCGTTCCGTCGAGAAGAAGGCCGCCCAGGTCGTCGGCGCCGCCGGTCAGCACCGCCTGGCTCTCGGCCAGTCCGAGCTTCGTCCAAGCCGCTTGTACGTGGTCGATGCGTCCGTGCAGCAGCAGTCGTGCGACGGCGTGCAGAGCACGGGTCTGCCGGGCATCCGGGCCTGGTCCGGCGATCCTGGTGACGCTCGCCGGCGCATCCAGTCGCACGTAGGGCATGGGGATGAACTCGGTGAAACCGCCCGTCTCGTCGTGAAGGCGTGCGAGTGCGCGCAGATGCGCCAGCTGCTGAATCGGGGTCTCGACATGGCCGTAGATCATGGTCGAGGTCGAGCGGAGTCCCGCTCGATGTGCAGCCGTCATCGAGGCGATCCACTCGGAGGCGGGCGGGTCCCCGCCCTCGCTGAGCACGCGACGCACGTCGTCGTCGAGGATGCGAGCTCCGGTTCCCGGAACGCTGTCGACACCCGCTTCGCGCAGTGCCAGCAGATACTCGCCGAGGGGCAGGCCGAGGCGGCGTGCCCCGTCGGCGATCTCGGTCGGGCGGTAGGCGTGCACGTGCAGTCCGGGCTGCCGGGCTCTGATCGCGCGCACGATATCGAGATATGCCGTGGCGGGCATGTGGGCGGCGACCGAGCCCTGCACACACAGCTCGGTCGCCCCCAGCGCAGTCGCTTCGTCGGCGAGCTCGCCGATCGTCTCGACGCTCAGTCCACCCCTCTCGGGGTCGACGCCGTAGAGCGAGGAGTCGATGTTGCGGTTGATCACAAAGGTGACGTCGTCGCCCACGGCGTCGCGACGGATGTCGTCGGCCAGTGATGTGAGAGCGTCGAGTTCTGCGCCCGATGCCCCGAGGAGCTCGAGGTAGTGAGCGTCTGAGAGGGCGGCGGGGGCGTTCGAAGCGGCGAGGATGGCAGCGTTCGCGGGCGTTCCCTTCGACAGGCTCAGGGAACGGGCCTTCGACGTGTCGAGCGCGCGGCCCCAGGGGCGACCGATGACGGGCGCGTCTTCTTCGGCGAGGCCCGACGGCGCGGACAGCGCGTCGACATGCGGCCTGATGCGCTCATCGATCCACTCTTCGGGCTCGAGCACGAACTGCGGATGCGCGGTCAGCCGTTCGCGCAGTTCGAATCCGGCGTCTGACGTCAGCGCCGCGAGGGTGTCGAGCTCGGGCCAGGGGCGCTCGGGGTTGACGTGGTCGGCGGTGAGCGGACTCACTCCGCCCCAATCGTCGATTCCCGCGCGCAGCAGCAATCCCAACTCGTGCGCATCGGTGAGGTTCGGCGGGGCCTGGATCGTCGCGTCGGGGCCCATCACGACGCGGGCGACGGCGACGGCGGCAACGTACTCCTGCAGCGCGAGGTCGACCTCGTTCTGCATGGCAGTCCGCGGCTTCGCGCGGAAGTTCTGAACGATGGTCTCTTGAATGTGCCCGTGGCGGTCGTGCGAGGCGCGGATCTCGAAGAGCGCCTCCGCGCGTTCGGCATTGTTCTCGCCGATGCCCAGCAGCACTCCCGTGGTGAACGGAACCTTCGACCGGCCCGCGTCGTCGAGAACGCGGAGCCTGAGGGCCGGATCCTTATCGGGTGAGCCGTAGTGCACGCCACCCTTCTCCGACCACAGCCTCGTGGCGGTGGTCTCGAGCATCATTCCCATCGACGGCGCGACCGGCCGAAGCGCCTGAAGCTCGCTCCACGACATGACCCCCGGGTTCAGGTGCGGAAGCAGACCCGTCTCCTCGAGCACGAGAATCGCCATCGCCCTGATGTAGTCGATGGTCGAGGCGTAGCCGTGGGCATCGAGCCACTCGCGCGCCACCGGCCAGCGGTTCTCCGGGCGGTCGCCGACCGTGAACAACGCCTCTTTGCAGCCGAGGGCCGCGCCGGCTCTGGCCACCTCGAGGATCTCGTCGGGAGACATGTAGATGGGCTTGCCCTTGGTGGCCAGCTTGTTGGGGGTCTCGACGAAGATGCAGTAGTGGCAGCGGTCCTGGCACAGGTGCGTGACCGGGATGAAGACCTTTTTGGAGTAGGTGATGATGCCGCGCCGACCCGAGCTGTCGAGCCCCTCGTCGCGCAGCCGCGTCGATACGGCGAGCAGCCGATCGAGCTCGTCGCCACGAGCGGAGAAGAGAAGTTCCGCATCGGCCTGCGACACGCGGGCGTCGCGCTCGACGCGACCCAGCGCATCCTGAATCTCGGAGATCGCGGGGGCGGGTGAAGCGTCTGTCATCAGCGTCTTTCTGCGAGGGGAGGGGTGGAACCGGCACTCGACAGAGTGCCGCTGAGCCCAAATCCAGGCCCGCGCGCTGATTGCCTTCAACTATACGCGCGGCGCCGAGCCCCGATTCTCGCCTTCACCGTCATGCGGCGTCACGGAATTTTCGAGGGGCCTCGAGCGCTGGCTACCCTGAACACCTCAGTCACACAGCAAAGGATCACCCGTGAAACGCTCCTCCTCCCTCGTCGCGCTCGTCTCGCTCGCCGCAGCCGCAACTCTTGCTTTGGGCGCATGCGCGAGCCCGTCGTCGACATCCGACGGCGCCACGAGCGAGGGCAAGCTGAAGGCCAACTCGCTGGCCGCGATCCAGGAGGCCGGAGTCCTCACGGTCGGCACCGAGGGCACGTACCGGCCGTTCAGCTACCACGAAGACGGCACGGGAGACATCACCGGCTACGACGTCGAGATCATCAGCGCCGTCGCCGACAAGCTCGGCGTGAAGGTGAAGTTCGAGGAGACCCAGTGGGACGCGATCTTCGCGGGCCTCGAAGCCGGACGCTTCGACGTGATCGCCAACCAGGTCTCGATCAACGACGAGCGCACCGCGAAGTACGACTTCTCCGAGCCCTACACCGTGAGCCCCGGGGTCATCGTCGTGAAGAATGACAACTCCGACATCACGTCGTTCGCCGACCTGTCGGGCAAGACCACGGCGCAGTCGCTGACCAGCAACTGGTACGAACTGGCCCAGAAGAGCGGCGCGAATGTCGAGGCCGTCGAGGGATGGGCCCAGGCCGTGGCGCTACTCGAGCAGGGTCGCGTCGACGCGACGGTGAACGACAACCTCACCTTCCTCGACTACCAGAAGCAGAAGGGCGACACCGGTCTCAAGATCGCGGCCGAGACAGATGACCCCTCGCTCAACGCCTTCGTCTTCGCCAAGGGAAACACCGAGCTGCAGCAGGCCGTCGACAAGGCGCTCGACGACGTCCGTGCCGACGGAACGCTGGCGGAGATCTCCGACAAGTACTTCGGAAGCGACGTCACGCAGTAAGGCTGTAGCGAAAAGGGTCGATCGATGACGCCCCGGTGCGGGAGGATTGACGAATGACCGAATCGCTGTGGGATCTGCTGCTGCGATCGCTCCTCCCGATCGTGGGAGGGGCGCTCACCGGCACCATCCCGCTCGCGCTGATGTCCTTCGTGCTGGGGCTGATCATCGCCCTCGGTATCGCGCTGATGCGGCTCTCGCGCATCCTCATCGTGTCGGGCCTCGCCCGCGGGTACATCTCGATCATCAGAGGCACGCCGCTGCTGGTGCAGCTGTTCGTGATCTTCTACGGCCTGCCGTCGATCGGCATTCTCGTCGACCCGTGGCCGAGCGCCATCATCGCCTTCTCTCTGAACGTGGGCGGCTACGCGGCCGAGGTGATCAGGGCGGCCATCCTCTCTGTTCCGAAGGGACAGTGGGAGGCCGGATACACGATCGGCATGTCGAGGGCGCAGACACTCGTGCGGGTCATCCTGCCGCAGGCCGCTCGAGTCTCCGTCCCTCCGCTGTCGAACACCTTCATCAGCCTCGTCAAAGACACCTCGCTCGCGTCGCTGATCCTGGTGACCGAGCTCTTCAGGCAGGCGCAGCAGATCGCGGCGTTCAGCCAGGAGTTCATGGCGCTCTACATCGAGGCCGCCGTCGTCTACTGGGTGATCTGTCTCGTGCTCTCGAGCGCCCAGTCCGTGCTCGAGAAGAGGTTGGACCGCTATGTCGCCCACTGACCCCCTGATGCCGGAGGCCGCCGACGCCGCCACCGTCGCCCCCCTCCTCACGGCCCGCGGCATCCGCAAGAGCTTCGGCGACGTCGAGGTACTCAAGTCGATCGATCTCACCGTGCCGCGCGGTGATGTCGTGGCCCTGATCGGCCCGTCCGGGTCTGGCAAGACCACCGTGCTGCGATCGCTGAACGGCCTCGAAGTGCCCGAGGCAGGAACGGTCGAATTCTCGGGTGGCGACGTCGTCGACTTCTCGCAGAGTCCCTCGAAGAGACAGCTTGCATCGCTGCGAGACCGCTCCGCCATGGTGTTCCAGCAGTTCAACCTCTTTCCGCACCGCACGGTTCTCGAGAACGTCATCGAGGGCCCGGTACAGGTGCAGAAACGGAAGAAGGCCGAGGCGACGGCGGATGCTCGTGCGCTGCTCGAGCGCGTGGGTCTCGGCGCGAAGGCCGATGCGTATCCGTTCGAGCTGTCGGGCGGCCAACAGCAGCGGGTGGGGATCGTTCGCGCTCTGGCGCTCAAGCCGCAGCTGCTGCTCTTCGACGAGCCCACCTCGGCGCTCGATCCAGAGCTCGTCGGAGACGTTCTCGACGTCATCCGAGAGCTCGCGACGGAAGGGTGGACGATGGTGCTCGTGACGCACGAGCTGACCTTCGCCTCGCACGTGGCCGACACGATCGTGTTCATGGACGGCGGCGTCGTGGTCGAGTCGGGCCCGCCTTCGGAGGTGCTGCAGAATCCCCGCGAGGCGCGCACGAAGCAGTTCCTGCACCGCCTTCTCGACCGGTAGTCAGTCGACGAGAGACTTCTTGCGCTGCTTGAACCAGAGCACGAGCATGAAGCTGAAGATCACCAGCACCATCCACGAGCCGATCTTGCTCGCGTGCACGAGGGTCCATCCGGCCTCCTGGCCCGGGTAACTCCAGGCCCCGAGCATCGTCGCGACGTTCTCGACGAACCAGATGAAGAAGCCGATGAGCAGGAACGACACGAGCAGCGGCATCCGGTAGACCGTCTGGCGCACCGTGAAGCGCACCCACGTTCTGCGCATCAGCACCGCGACCACGATGAGCAGTGGCCAGCGCGCGTCGGGCAGCCAGTGATTGGTGAAGAAGTTCACGTAGAAGAGGATGGCCGTGATCATCGTGGGAATCATCGGCACCGCGTCGATGTCGAGATCGAATCTGCGCCATGCCTGGCAGATGTAGCTCGCGATCGCCGCGTACATGAACCCGCTGTAGATGGGAACGTCGCCGATGCGAAGCACCCCTTCGTCGGGGTAGCTCCACGAGCCGACCGCGACCTTGAAGACCTCGAGAGCGAGGCCGAGCAGGTGGAACACGCAGATGACGAGCAGTTCGTCGCGCGTCTCGATCCTGGTCGCAAGGAGCACGATCTGCACGATGATGCACCAGACGAGCATCGTGTCGTAGCGGGCCAGCCCGAAGTCGACGAAGTGGGTGATCGCCAGGCCGGCGACGATCGAGACGGCGAACAGGCACGATAGGGCCTGCTTGACGCCGAAGTCCAGCAGATCGAGCAGCAGAGAGCCCGCCCTCGCTGTCGTTGTGGTCATCGCCGGAGCATAGCGCGGGTGGGGGCCGGTCTCTCTGAGTCTCCGGTTCAGGCGGCCCAGCGATAATGGCTGCATGATCACCGTCGAACTCGCCCGATCGCTGCGCGACGCCGGCCTCGTGTGGAAGCCGTCGTCGGGGGACCGATTCTCGATCGATACTCCGGCCTTCGATCCGGAGGCTCTCGATGCCGAGGTCTTCACCGTGAGCGACATGACCATCGAAGCGCAGCACTACCCCACGGGCACGATCCTCGGCTTCAACGGTACGACCGAGTGGGCTCTCGACTCGGTCGAGCTGCACGAGGCGCTGTGGCTGCCCCGCGAAGACCAGCTTCGCGACATGCTTCGCGGCGCGTTCCGTTCGCTCGTGCGCCTGGAGACCTCGGAGGACGCGGCGCCGGAGTATCGCGTCGACATCGTCTTTCGGGGTGTGCCGTCGAGTCACCTGGCTGCCGACCCGGCCGAAGCATACGGTCGGGCCGTGCTCACGCTGGTGACAGCATCCAGCGCGGCGATCTGAGGGGCTGGACGCGGGACCGCTCGATCCGTGACACTGAGAGCAACCGGAACTCTTTCCGGAATCGACGAAGGGGTTGGATTCCATGGCTGACACGTATCGTGCACTGCTTCAATCAGGCGGGCTTTCAGAAGGCAAGGAAACCGTCGAGAACTTCGTCGACGGCAAGCCGCGCGAGACGATCGTCGAGGTCTTCGACGTCGAGGGCGAGGCTCAGGAGAGGGTCTGGAAGCTGGTGGTCCCGGTGACGCCCGAACCGGTCTCGTACGAACTGGTCGGTGACGCTCCCGGCGAGATCCCCAACTGACCAGTCGGTGTCTAACGGATCACCGGAGGCATCACAAGCCCCACCCGCCCGGGTGGCTCGAGGCGTAGCGTAAAAGTCACGTCGGAATTCACAAAGATTCCGGCATGACGAAAGGTGGATGCCATGGGACTCGACGACAAAGTCAAGAACGCCGCAACCGACGTAGCCGGTAAGGCGAAGGAAGCCACGGGCAAGGTCACAGACAACGAGCGACTCGAAGCCGAAGGCAAAGCCGACCAGGTGGGCGCCGATGCCCGTAAGGCCGGAGAGAACGTCAAAGACGCTTTCAAGCACTGACGGTCTTCGCGCAGCCAGAGGCTGACACACAACGACCGGAATGCCGGGGTACCACAGGTGCCCCGGCATTCGTCTGGAATGGGGAGTTTTTCTTGACGCAAGGAGTACCGGGTGACCGTCGCTGAATCCCTCGAATCCTGGGCAGGCAGGGCCGCGGATGTCGCCGGCGACGCACAGCGGGCCGTAGATCTCGCTCTGATGATCGGCGACGCCACGCCCAGCCCGGCATCCGGCGAGACGCCGGCTCTGTTCGAGCTGTTCCGTGCGCTGGGTCGCGCAGATCTCACCGCGGCGCGGGTCGTCGAGGCTCATCTGGATGCTCGTGCGATCCTCGCCGAGGCGGGTCACGAACCGCAGGCCGGCGGCTGGGGAGTATTCGCCGCCGAGGGTCCGGGAGTGCGTCTCGATGCCGAGGAAGTCGAGGGCGGCTTCCGTCTGTCGGGAACGAAGCCGTGGTGCTCGATGGCCCAGCTGCTCGATCGTGCTCTGGTGACCGCGCACACCGCTGGTGGGCATCGGCGGTTGTTCGAGGTAGACCTCCGTGCCGCCGGCGTGACGGTGCGCAGCGGTGAATGGGTCGCGCTGGGCCTGCAGGGAGTGCCGAGCGGCTCGGTCGACTTCGACGATGTCGTCGCGTCGCCCGTCGGGGCCGACGACTGGTACCTCGATCGGCCTGGATTCGCCTGGGGCGGGATCGGCGTGGCGGCGTGCTGGCTCGGAGGCGCCGAAGGCCTCGCGCGTCGGCTGCTGACGGGTGCGCACTCTGCGAACCGGGAGCCCGATCAGATCGCGCTGATGCACCTCGGCGCCGTCGACGCCGGACTGTTCGCCGCGCGGACCGCGTTGGAGGATGCCGGTCGCCGCATCGACGACGGCAGGGCCGAGGGCAGCGAGGGCCGGATGCTCGCCGCCCGCGTGCGTATCGTGGTCGCAACTGTCGTCGAAGACGTACTCCGCCGCGTAGCCCACTCGCTCGGACCGGCGCCGCTCGCTCTCGAGGTCGAACACGCTCGACGGGTTGCGGATCTCGAACTGTATGTACGCCAGCATCACGCCGAGCGTGATGAAGCGTCGCTGGGGCGACGCATCCTCGCAGAGGAGTCGGCGAAGTGACCTTCGACCATCGAGACGCGGGCACCACCAACTCGGCCTGGCTCTCCGCGGACGGCTGGGCGGGTGTCGAGCCGATGGACCTTCGCGCCGTCGAACTGCTCGTCGTCGTCGCCGCCCATCCCGACGACGAGACGCTCGGAGCGGGAGGACTCATGGCCACGGCGCACGCGGAAGGTATTCCCGTGGTCGTGATCGTCGCGACTGCCGGCGAGCGCTCGCATCCCGACTCGAAGACCTTCACCCCGGAGCGCCTCACCGTCATTCGCCGCGCCGAGGTCGTGGCGGCGATCGATGCTCTGGCGCCAGGGGCCGCGGTCCAGCTCCTGGGTCTTCCTGACGGAGAGCTCCGCCAGCACGTTCCCGCTCTCGCAGCCGCGGTCACGGCCTGCATCGGCGACCATTCCACAGTGCTGATCGCGTCGCCCTGGCGCGGCGACGGGCATCCGGATCACACTGCCGCAGGCGACGCGGCGCGTGCGGCGGCGAACGCCGTCGGGGCGACACTCGCCGAGTACCCGATCTGGGGCTGGCACTGGCGCGCGCCGGATTCGGCCGAGTGGCCGTGGGACAGGATCCGCACCCTCGCCCTGAGCAGCGACGCCGTTGCGGCCAAGGTCTCGGCGCTCGAGCTCCACCGCAGTCAGACTGAACCGCTCTCCGATGCTCCGGGAGACGAAGCGATCGTCTCTTCGTCGTTCGTCGAGCACTTTCGTCGTGACTTCGAGACCTTCGTCGTCACCCGCGAGTCCGCACCGACGCCGTCGGCCGAGTCGCTGGCCCAGGGGTATTTCGACACCTTCTATGAGGGCCGCACCGATCCGTGGGGCTTCGAGACGAGATGGTACGAGGAGCGCAAACGCGCTCTCACGCTCGCTGCCCTCCCGCGTCGGCGCTTCGGCACAGCCCTCGAGATCGGCTGCTCCATCGGCGTGCTCACCGCTGAACTCGCCGATCGCGTCGACGACATGCTGGCCACCGACATCGCCCAGGCGCCGCTCGATGCCGCGAGAGAACGCCTGGCAGGCCGGTCCGAGGTGCGCTTCGAGCGCCGCGCACTTCCCCAGGAGTGGCCCGACGAGAGCTACGACCTGATCGTCGTGTCCGAGGTGGGGTACTACCTCTCTCCGGATCGTCTGGACGACCTCGTGCACCGCGCCGCTGACAGCCTGAACGACGGAGGCATTGTGATCGCGTGTCACTGGAGGCACCCGGTCAGCGACTATCCCATGCGGGGCGACGACGTGCACGAGGCCTTCCGTCGCTCGGCCGGTCTCGTGCGCATTGGGGGCTATGCCGATGACGACTTTCTCCTCGACGTGTTCGGCCCTCCAGGAACGGTGTCGGTGGCCGCTGCCGAGGGACTCGCGTGAACGTGCGCATCGCGCAGCTCGTCGTCGTCGTGCCCGCCCGAGACGAAGAGAAGACGATGGATCGCTGCCTCGACGCGCTCGAGGCGGCGCTGGTGCGACTCCACGAGACCCGTCCGCTGGACAGCCCCGAGGTGAGCATCGTCGTTGTGCTCGACCGGTGCACAGACGCCACCGCGAGCATCGTCGCCCGCCGTCCGGGCATCGATGCCGTGGCGATCTCTGCAGGAAAGGTGGGCGTGGCACGAGCGCGTGGCATCGAGCGTGCGCTCACGGCTGCGGCGTCAGCGCCCGAGAACATCTGGATCGCGAACACCGACGCGGACTCTGCGGTGCCGGCCGACTGGTTGTGCGTGCAGCTGGAGGCGGCAGAGGCGGGGCACGCCGCCCTGCTGGGGGCCGTTCGGCCCGACGAAGAGGGGCTCGACGCGGAGCGGCTCGCGCACTACCTTCGGCGGCATCCGCTGCGCGAAACGCACCGGAATGTGCACGGGGCGAATCTCGGGATGCGAGCCGATCACTACCTGGCGGCCGGAGGATTCGCCGCCGTAGCGACGGGGGAAGACGCGACGTTCGTCACGGCGCTCGAGAACCTCGGACTCGAGGTCGTGAGCACCGCGCGCGCCGCCGTGCTCACGTCATCGCGACTATTGGGCCGTGCGCCCGACGGGTACGCAGAGGTGCTGCGAGCCGTGGCGGGCTAACCGCAGCGTTCTCGACGCAGACGCCGAGCTACCGGTTCTGTTGCGCGGCGAGTAGCTCGAGAGTGCGTTCTGCGCCAGCGCCGACTCGAGCGTCTTGACCGTCGTGGTCGGAGGCGACCGGCGACACCATGACCTCGTCGACGCCGTACTTCGCGGCCAGCGTCGTCAGGTGCGACCACGCCGCGTCGGGCGTTCCGATGATCCACCGCGCGGCCTGATCGGCCACGAGATCTTCCTCCATCGGGTTCAGGGCCTCGGCCTGGGCCTGCTCGACCGTCATCCGAGGGCCGAGCACGCCGCCCGAGCGGAGTCTCGCCATCGTGATGAGCTGCGGGAGTGCGAGCGCCTCGGCCTCTTCGCGCGCGTCGGCGACCACGGCGTTGACCGTGAGGAAGGTGGTCGGCTCGGCGAGCGCGGGCGACGGCTGGAACTCTCGTCGGTACAGGTCGAGGGCGCTGTCGATACCCGACTGCCCGAAATGGTGGGCGTAGACGAACGCGACCCCGAGCCGGGCGGCCAGCTGGGCGCTGTAGGTGCTGGAGCCCAGCAGCCAGAGCATGGGCGACGACGCGGTGCGCGGGGTCGAGCGCAATGCGTAGTCGCGGCCGCGAAGCGGAATGACGACCCCGGGTTGCGCAGCGGTGTCGAAAGCGTCGGTGATCGGCGTGTCGCCGGAACCGAGAAGTCCGGCGACCAGCTCGACGTCGCCCGGGAACGAATCCACCCCGGACTCCTCTGCCCGCCCACCGCGCAGCATGTACGCCGTCACGGGGTCGGAGCCGGGCGCGCGCCCGATGCCCAGGTCGATACGACCGGGATGCATCGCCTCGAGCAGAGAGAACTGCTCGGCCACCGTGAGTGGTGCGTGATTGGGCAGCATCACGCCGCCCGAGCCGACCCGGATTCGGCTCGTGTTCGCCGCCAGATGGGCGATCAACACGGCCGGGGAGGTCGCGGCGACGGCTTCCATGTTGTGGTGCTCGGCGACCCAGAATCGGGTGAAGCCGAGCTCGTCGGCCCGTCGCGCGAGAGACACGGCCGAGGCGACGGAGTCGCCGGTCGTCTGATCGGTGCGTACGGGCAGGAGGTCGAGAACAGAGAGTTTGAGCATCGTTCGGGTCAACGCTTCGGATGTCCGCCGGTATTCCGCGCTCGCGAACCTCGCGGTCGAAACCGGGCAAATGCGGCGAAACCCCTTGCAGATGCCAGGTTTTCGGGCGTGGCGAGCTTAAGGTAACCGTGTGTGGCGCGCCGATAAGAAACTAGATGCAGACGGAATCCCGACTGCGGCCGACGACGACTCGTCGACCTGGGGTCGCCAGACCGCGCCTGAAAAGGGCGGTCGACCTCTCACCAACCTCTCCAGCGAAAGCCGGGTCGAGCCCAGTCGAGAACGCTGGCGAGACGAGCTCAGCAGGGTAGGCGGAGTATCTCCGCTCATCCACTTCGACGACTCGCCCCGAAACCGCATCGACCTGTCGGCCACCCACCCCGGTGGGCTGGCGCAGTTCATCACGGGCAACGCCACGCTGCTCTCGAGTCTCATTCGCGACGAGTTGGCTCTGCGCACCGCGCGGCTCGCTGCCGCAGCGATCACCGACAAGGGTGTCGAATTGCGCAGCGTTCGAGGCATCGACGCCGTCAACCTGGGCATCGGATTCGCCGAGTGGCGACTCGAGCAGGAGTCCTTCAGCGCTCCGGTTCTGCTGCGCCCTGTGTCGGTGCGTCGCTACGGGCGAGACTTCGAACTCAAGCTGCGGGGCGGGCCCACGGTCAACCCCGAACTCGTTCGCGCCCTGTCCGAGCAGTTCCAGATCGAACTCGACGCCGACGCCCTGGTCGCGCTCGCGGTCAACAACGGCGTCTTCAAGCCCCAGCCGGTGATCGACCAGCTGCGCGGCCTCACCTCGCAGCTGGCGTGGTTCAGCGTCAGCCCCCGACTCGCCGTCTCGACGTTCGCCGATGTCAGCCATGCGCTGGTCGAGGATGCCGTCGACCTCGCGCATCCGGTTCTCGACGCGCTCGCGGGCAACGTCACCGCCCGCCGAGGAGTGCAGGACGGCTACCACCCCGTCGACGCCACGCCGCAGGACCAGCGCCCGCCGTCCACCGACACGCTCCTGCTCGACGCCGACCCCGAGCAAGAGAACGTCATCGCCCAGATCGGTGCAGGCAACTCGCTCGTCGTCAAGACTCTGCCGGGCACGGGTGGCACCCAGACCATCGTGAACGCCGTGGGCGCCCTCATCGCACAGAACAAGCGTGTTCTCGTCGTGAGCCCCCGCCGCCTGAGCCTGCGCGGCATCGCCCGTCGACTCACCGACGTCGGTCTGCCCGGCGTCGCCGTATCGCCGCGCACGCTCCGCCGCGACCTGATCCAGTCGATCGGTCGCAACGAGAAGGCCCGACAGCCCCATGTCGCCGACGTCGACGAGGCCCTCGTGCGCCTGCGAGGAGTGCTGCTCGACTACCGCAGCTCGCTCGGCCGGGTCGATCCCGTGCTCAAGGTCTCGGTTCTCGATGCGCTGCGCGAACTCGCGCGCCTCGAACTGCTCCAGACGCCTCCCTCCACAAAGGCCCGCCTCGACCGTCACGCTCTCGAGGGGCTCGCATCCGGTCGGGTCCAGGCCGCGAAGACACTGAGCAAGGCCGCGGCCCTGGGCGAGTTCCGCTACGGGCCCGACGACTCGCCCTGGTACGGCGCCGCTTTCGCCTCGTCCGACGACGCGCACAGCGCCCACCAGCTGGCAAAGAAGCTGCACCGGTCCGACCTTCCGACTTTGCTCTCGGGCGCCTGGGAGCTCATCGGCCAGACCCGCATGCGACCCTTCGCCACGCTCACCGAGCTCGGCGTCTACCTGCGCCTGCTGCTCGATCTGCGCGAGACGCTCGACAAGTTCCTTCCCGTCGTGTTCGACCGTTCGCTGACCGAGCTGATCGCGGCCACCTCCAACCGCCGCGACTCACCGCAGCTCTCGTCGACGAGCCGCCGCCGCCTGCGCAGCCTGGCGCGCGAATACGTGCGTCCGGGTGTGCACATCGGCGACCTCAACGAGGCCCTCAAGCACATCCAGCAGCAGCGCACCCTGTGGTACCGCTTCGCTGCCGCCGGCATTCCGCCGGAAATCCCCATCGGTATCGCCGATGTGCAGGTCGCATACCAGCGGGTCACAGAAGACCTCGCGCAGCTCGATGTGCCGCTGGGCACCGTCGGCACGGCCCGTCAGCTGACCAGCCTGCCCATCGACGAGCTCGTGTCGATGGTCGACGGGCTCGCAGCTGATTCCGAGGTGCTCGCCAACCTGCAGGAGCGCACCGCGCTTCTCGACACTCTTCGCGAGCACTCGCTCGACCCGCTGCTGACCGACCTCTCGCAACGGCATGTGCCCGAGAGCGCCGTGGCCGACGAACTCGAACTCGCCTGGTGGCAGTCGGTCCTCGAGCTGATGCTCGCGAACGACAGGGCTCTGCTGGGCGCGAACACCTCGGTGCTCGATCGCCTCGAGGCAGACTTCAGGCTCGTCGATGAGGCGCACGCCTCAGCCAGCGGCGCCCTTCTGGCGTGGCAACTCGCCGAGACGTGGAGCGTCGGACTCGTCGATCATCCAGACGAGGCGGCGGCTCTCAAGAACGTTCTGCGCACCGACGGCGTCGATGCTCAGGCTCTGCACGAGGCGGCTCCCCACCTCGGACGCGTTCTCGCTCCCGTCTGGCTCGCCTCTCCCTACGAGATCGCCGAGATCTCCGACTCGCTGCACTTCGACACGGTCATTCTGGTCGACGCGGGAGCGACGACCCTGGCCGAGAACGTCGGCGCGATCCGACGTGGCCGCCAGGTCGTGGCGTTCGGCGACCCGGTGACGCAGACCCCCTCGCGCTTCGACATCGCCATCTCGGCGACGCCCGAGTCGTCGAGCCGCGCTCAAGCCGAGCAGTCGGTCGAAGAGCTGCACGCCGAGTCCGCGCTGGCACGTCTGGCAGAACTGGTTCCCACGCTTCCCCTTACGCGCAGCTACCGCGCGGGCGGCGAAGACCTGGCGGAGCTCGTCAATCACCGCTTCTACGGCGGAAAGATCGACTCCCTGCCCTGGGCCGGAACCTTCCTCGGTCACGGCAGCCTCGCGCTGCACTATGTGGAGGGCCGCGGAGGCATGCCCGACGCTGAGACCGGAGCGGTCGAGAGCGTCGACGACGAGGTCGATCGGGTCGTCGCGCTCGTGCTCGACCACGCAATCAACTACCCGGGTGAATCGCTGATGGTCATCACGGCGAGCCCCCGTCACGCGGTGCGCGTGCAGCAGGCCGTTCTCTCTGCCTTCGCCAAGCGCAGCGATCTGAGCGACTTCATTCTCAAAGACCGGGCCGAGCCGTTCATGGTCGCCACTCTCGACCAGTCGGTCGCCCAGAGTCGTGACCGCGTGATCTTCTCGGTGGGGTACGGCAAGACCACCCACGGTCGCGTGCTCACGAACTTCGGAGCTCTCGGGCGCCCCGGCGGCGAGAGACTCCTCGCTGTGGGTATGACCCGTGCCCGCCGTTCCATGGACATCATCAGCTGTTTCCACCCTCACGACATCGACGAGGAGCGCATGGCCCACGGCATCGTGGCGCTGCGACAGATCCTCACCGAGGTCGAGTCCGGGCCCACGCCAGACACGTTCTCGAGCCCCGGCGACGCGCTGCTGATCGACCTGGCGCGACGACTCGGATCTCGTGGTCTCGACGTGGCGTTCGAACACCGCGGCAAGCTCACCCTTGTCGCGTCGCACGACGGCCGAGCCATCGCCATCGAGACCGATTCGGTGGTGCATTCCACGAGCCTGCGCGAGTCACTGCGCCTGCGCCCCGACATGCTGCGCCGACTCGGCTGGCACTACCTCAGAGTGCACAGCTTCGAACTGTTCAGCGACCCCGAGGCCGTCGCGTCGCGCATCGCCCAGGTCATCGGGGTGCGCGAGCTCAAGGCCGTCGACAGGCAGCCGACGTCGCCCAGCACCGACGAGACGGCGCCGCTTCCGTTCTCCAGGTAGGCTCCCGAGGTGCCGAAAGAGACCAACGACCCCGATTCCGCGACACCGGTACCGCCGGTTCGCCGCACGGGGCGTCGCCGCGTGACGACGGATGCCGTGGCCGGCTCAGACCCGACGCCCCAGCGAGCCGATGGCTCACCCGTAGAGAAGGCCGACGAAGACACGGACGTGTCGTGGGGCGATCCTTCTCCGCGGGGCAGCGACAAGAACGACGACAGGCTCAAGCTCGAGAAGCCGCCTCACTGGTGAGCGAGTCAGGCCTCTAGAGCGATCAGGCGGTCGGGTGCGTCGGGCCCGATGACGAGGCCTGCTGTTTGGCGAGCAGGTCGCGGATCTCGGTGAGCAGTTCGGCCTCGGTCGGGGGAGTCTTGACCGTCTCCGCGGGTGTGGGCTGCTGCTTCTTGATGAAGGCCACCTTCTTGAGGTGGTTGATCGGCAGCACGAAGGCGAAGTAGACGACCACGGCGACGATCAAGAATTGAATGACGGCCGCAAGCACGCTGCCGAGCTGGATCGCGCTGTCTCCGATCGGAATCGGGAAGGCACCGACGAGGTCTTCCGCGTGGAATGCTGCCGCGATGATCGGGTTGAACACATTCTCGACGATCGAGTTGACGACGGCGGTGAACGCCGCTCCGATGACCACGGCGACCGCCAGGTCGATGACGTTACCGCGGAGAACGAACTCCTTGAATCCCTTGAGCATGGTGTGTCCCTTCGCTTCTCTACTTGGCTGAACTGCCGGATGCGGCCGGTGTCGACGATCCGTTGGAGGTGCCGGAGCCCGACGACGTCGACGGCGTTGCCGGCTTCGAGGATGACGACGATTCGCCCGATCCACTCGCCTTGCTCGTGCTGCCTGAGCTGGTCGAGCCCTTCGAGGTGTCGCTCGCGCGCGAGTCCGTGCGGTAGAAGCCCGAACCGTTGAAGGTCACGCCCACCGCGCTGAACACCTTGCGAAGCTTGCCGCCGCAGACAGGGCACACGCTCAGCGAGTCGTCGGTGAACGCCTGGTGGATGTCGAAGGCGTTGGTGCACTCGGTGCAGCGGTAGGAATAGGTGGGCACGAGGAGACTCCTTGAAAACGGTGGAACGGCGTGCCGAGCGGCGCGGGTTAGAGCGTGTGGATCTGCGTGGGGGTGACGACGCCGTCTACGGGCTGATCGTGAATCTCGCGGGGCACGCTCTCGAGGAGCTCGTCGTCGAAGATCACGGCGTAGACGGGAGGGCACTTCTGCATGCTTCCCAACGTCTTGTCAAAGTATCCCCGACCCCAGCCCAGTCTGACCCCGGAGGCGTCGACCGCGGCGGCGGGGATGATGATGAGATCGACGTCGTTGATGATCATCGGTCCGAGGATCTCGCCGACGGGTTCGGGCATTCCGAACAGGCCTTCGGCCTCGGATTCGCCGTCACCGTGGGTCCAGTCGAGCAGCCCGTCCTCCCTCGCGATGGGGAACAGGGTGCGGATTCCCTTCGCCTGCGCCCAGTTGAGAAACTCCCGGGTGTTCGGTTCGTGGGTGGCGGACAGGTAGCACGAGATGAATTGCGCGCCCGTGTCGGTGACCAGCTTCTGCAGGTTCCGGGTGAAGCCCTCGGTAGCGGACGCCCGCTCGACAGAGGTTCGAGTTCGACGTCGTTCACGGAGCTCCGCTCGCAGTGCACGCTTGATATTGATCGGGTCGGTGACCATCTAACCGATTTTAGATGCATGGATGTATCGGCGGTGTTTCGCAATCCGGCGCATCGACCGTTCGGCATTGGATACCCTTGCCCTTATGGGGACAAAGATCACAAAAGCCGTCATTCCTGCAGCCGGACTGGGAACTCGCTTCCTGCCCGCCACGAAGGCGCTTCCTAAAGAGATGCTTCCGGTTGTCGACAAGCCGGCCATCCAGTACGTCGTCGAAGAGGCGGTCAACGCCGGACTCGACGACATCCTGGTGGTCACAGGTCGCAACAAGCACGCCCTGGCCAATCACTTCGACCGTGTCACCGAGCTCGAGGCGACCCTCGAGTCGAAGGGCGACGGCAACAAACTGCGTATGGTCAACGAGGCCACGGCGCTCGCCGAGATGCACTACGTGAGGCAGGGCGATCCCCGAGGATTGGGCCACGCCGTCTTGCGTGCACGTATGCACGTCGGGCACCAGCCCTTCGCGGTTCTGCTCGGAGACGACCTGATCGATGCGCGCGACGAGCTGCTCACCCGCATGATCGAGGTGGCGGAAAGCCGCACGACCACCGTCGTCGCCCTGCTCGAGGTCGACCCGTCCGTCGTGCACATGTACGGTGTGGCCTCCATCGAAGAGACCGACGACGATGACGTCGTTCGCATCACCGGCCTGGTCGAGAAGCCGTCTGCAGAAGACGCTCCGTCGAACTACGCCGTCATCGGTCGCTACGTTCTGCAGCCCGAGGTGTTCGACGTTCTCGAGAAGACCGAGCCGGGCAAGGGCAACGAGATCCAGCTCACCGACGCGCTCGAGACCCTCGCGGCCGACACCTCCATTGCCGGTGGCGTCTACGGCGTCGTCTTCCGTGGCCGCCGCTACGACACGGGTGACAAGCTCGACTACATCAAGGCCATCATCCAGCTGGCGAGCGATCGCGAAGATCTGGGCGGCGACCTGCGACCGTGGCTCAAGGAGTACGTCAAGGGCCTGTAGGCCCCCGTCGATCGACCACCACCCAGAAGGCATGACTGTCACCGCCGATGTTTGTTCCCACCCTGTCCGACGGACCGATCGTCATCCGACCCATCCGAGTGCGGGATGCGCGAGCGCTCGAGCGTGAGCTCATGGAGAACCGCGGCTGGCTGCGCAAGTGGGAGGCGACCAACCCTCACGGGCCGATGTCGTTCGACACGCGGGCCAGCATCCGGTCTCTGCAGAGCAATGCCCGAGCCGGTTACGGGCTGCCGTTCCTGATCGAGTACAACGGCGAGCTGGCGGGCCAGCTCAACGTGTCGTCGATCAGCTACGGCTCGGTGTCGTCGGCGAGCATCGGATACTGGGTCTCCGAGCGGTTCGCCGGCAAGAACATCACGCCGACCGCGGTCGCCCTGGCCTCGGACTACGCGTTCTTCCAGCTCGGCCTGCATCGCATCGAGATCTGCATCCGGCCCGAGAATGCCCCGAGTCTGCGGGTCGTCGAGAAACTCGGTTACCGCTACGAGGGTCTGCGTCGGCGGTTCATCCACATCAATGGAGACTGGCGCGATCACTTCTGCTTCGCCCTGGTCGCCGAAGAGCTCCCCGTCGGGGTGCTGCGGCGGTGGAAGGACGGCCAGGTTCCCGCGGGCGGCGGCTCTGTTCCGCTCGTCGACCGGGAGGCCGCGCAGCGGGCCATCGAGACGATTCCTCGCTGACCCGACGAATTGGTGCACGGGTGTTCGCGACACACGCTGCCAGAGGGCTCCAACCGGCTCTCGCTCTCATACCGTAGAGCCATGACAACGGACTGGCTGGGCGGAGGCCTCATCATCGCCGTCGCAGCGGGGCTGTGGCTGATCTACTTCATGCCGACTTGGTCTCGGCGGCGAGAGTTTCTCGCGACCGAGCGCAACGCGGTGCGGCTGCAGCAGACGCTGCGCATCCTCGCCGAGACGAGCGAGGTGCCCGACGAGATCCGCGTGGCCACGACGGCTCGCAGCGTTGCCGAGCAGCAGCGCTACCTGCGCCAGGTCTCACAAGACGCCACACCGGTCGCCGTTCTCATCGCCGCTCGCATCAAGCGTTCTCGCGCCGTGACCAGTGCGATCTTCCTCCTCTCCGTCTCGGTGGCGGTTCTCGCAGGTTTTCAGATCACGCTCGCCGGTGCCTGGGTGGTCGTCTTCATCGGAGCCTCCGTCGCCTCTCTTTGCGTCGTGATGCTGGGCAAGCTCGCCCGTGCGGGCCGCAGTCTTCGTCTGCCCGCTCCTCGCCTCACCGTTCACGACCAGACGCTTGTCGACCATGGGGGATCGTTCCTCGAGGCGGAGCCCGTGCCGGTCGTCGAGGCCGTCATTCCGAGCGAGTGGACCCCTATCCCGCTTCCCAAGCCCCTGTACGCGGCGCGCGTCTCGGCCCCCGGTCTGGCGACGGCATTGCCGTCGGTGGCTCGCGAGGTGTCGCTCGAGATCGAGGCAGACCTCCGTCGGGCCGCAGCGGATGCCGAAAACGCCCTGCGCGCGGCGGCCTCCGCCGGCCCCGCGGTCGCACCTATCGAGCTCCCGCTCGCCCCCGTCGCCGAACCTGTAGCGCCCCGTGCACCCAGCCGTTTCGCATCCATGGGCATCGTCGACACGACCGACGGTTCGCGCCTCGACCTCGACGAGGTTCTGGCACGTCGCAGGGCGGGCTGAGCACCCCGTTCGGTTCGGAGTCGCCGCCTTGGTCGTGATAGTCTTCCAAGGCAGTTCCGGGGCATTGGCGCAGTTGGTAGCGCGCTTCGTTCGCATCGAAGAGGTCAGGAGTTCGAATCTCCTATGCTCCACCAGAACAGCACGAAAAGGTCCCGGCTATAGCCGGGACCTTTTTGCTTGTGGCGGCAGGTCGCCGGCAGTACCCATGAATCAGGAGGGGTTCGTGGGGTCGCCGTGCGAGGTGGGGTTGATGGCCGGTGCTGTCGTGGTGGCAGGGCTCACGCCGGGGGATGTCGACGCTGCCGGAATCTCGGGGTGCTCGGTGTCGATCTGGCCGCTCGGTGTCGCCCCGTTCTTCAAGGCATCGAGACGCTGTTCGAGCACCACCTGAACAGGTAGCCGGTTTCCGTGTTCGGTCTCATAGTCGATCAGCTGTTGCACCTGTGGGTGTCGTTTGGTGTCAGGTTCCGGGAACCGGCGGGCCGGTGCGCCAGCGCAGGATTGCGGCGGCACTGGCTTCGTTGGGCAGCGCCACCGCGTCCTGTCCGTCGGGCACACGGAACGAGTCGGTGAAAAGGACGCGGGCGTCGGTCAGTAGAGCCGCGCGGCACAGAGCCAGCTGAGCGGGAACCGGACCGAGGATCCTCGCTCCGAGCGCGTCTTCCGGGGCAGATGCAACCCACGGCTCCGCATCGAGAGCCAGCGCTTGCTTCTCACGAAGCCGGTCGGAGTCGACGATGAGAGTGTCGACCTGGCCGGCTGCCAAGGCAAGAATGACGCCGCCGAAGTTCAGCTCGACGAGGTTGTCGCCCCGACCGTCGTGAAGTGCCAGAAGATCGAGCACGGCTTGTTTGTCGTCATTGAGGATGCGCTCGATCTCCTCATCGACGCGGTCGGGTAGAGCGGAATCCGTCGAGCCGTCGGCGCGCGTGTTCGTCGGCTCGATGGAGAGGATCGCCCGACTGGCTTCCGACAGCTCCTGTTCGAGAAGCTGACGTGCGCGAATGTCTCCAGCCACGACGAGGAGCCGCGGTCTACGGGTGCGAACGATGTCGTCGACCGTGCTCGCCAGCTCCGATTGAGTCTGTCTCCAGATCTCCTCGGCGTGGTTCTGCATGTGGTCGTGTCTCCACCCGCCGCCCTTGATCTTGTGGAGGGTGTCCGTGCGGCCTTGAACGTGGTCCTCCGACTCCGCCACCCGCGAACCCGCGCGAAACAGCTGTACCTCTCCGCCATCCCTCGCTGTCTCGACGGTCAGATAGGTGAACTCCAGAGGCTGGGCCTTCAGAAGCGGCACGAGGTCGGGCAGCGGCCCGTATGAGGTGATCTCCGGTTCGACGGCCAATCCGGGCAGAACCTCTTCGACGACGACGACACCGTCGCGCACCAAGACGAAGAGGCAGAACGGACTCGGGCCCGCCGTCGCCGTCGCGAGCACGTCGGCGACACAGTCCAGGTCTCTCTGTGGCGATCCTGCGAGAGCGAGCCGATCGAGTACCGAGGTGCGGCGCTCGTCTTGCACTCCGGGCGGATCGGCCGTGTCGACCGACATGTCGAGGTAGACCTGCGTGTACTCGGCATGGTCGCGATAGATGCCGGCGAGTGCAGAACTCGTCATCGTGCCCGTGTCAGACATATGAACCTCCAGTGGATCTTCCGTCTCTTCATCCTGATCTTTTCGGGGAGAATCTCTCGCGGGGATTGACTGGTTTCGATGACGCGGGTTAACGCCCCCTACCCGGGGGTAGCGTGGACTGAATGACGCGTCCACTCATCGCCACAGTCGGTCAGCTCAAGGCTTCGGGCCACGAGCAGAAGTCCCTTCGAGTCGAGATCCGCGACAATCTCCTCGCCGCGCTTCGAGAGGGCCGCGATCCCTGGCCGGGCCTGCACGGGTTCGAGGCCACGGTCATCCCTCAGCTCGAGCGAGCCCTGATCGCCGGTCATGACATCGTGCTGCTCGGCGAACGCGGACAGGGCAAGACCAGGCTCTTGCGCACGATGGTCGGACTGCTCGACGAGTGGTCGCCCGTGATCGAGGGATCGGAGTTGGGCGAGCATCCTTTCGACCCCATCTCCAGCCAGAGCGTGCGTCGTGCCCTCGAGCTCGGAGACGACCTGCCCGTATCGTGGCGCTCGCGCGAGGAACGCTACGCGGAGAAGCTCGCGACGCCCGACACCTCCGTCGCCGATCTCATCGGCGACGTCGATCCCATGAAGGTGGCAGAGGGCCGCAGCCTCGGAGACCCGGAGACAATCCACTTCGGACTCATCCCGCGCAGCCACCGCGGCATCGTGGCCATCAACGAGCTTCCCGACCTCGCGGAGCGCATCCAGGTGGCCATGCTGAACGTGATGGAGGAACGCGACATCCAGATTCGCGGCTACGTGCTGCGCCTTCCCCTCGACGTGCTCGTCGTAGCCAGCGCCAACCCCGAGGATTATACGAACCGCGGCCGCATCATCACACCGCTCAAAGACCGCTTCGGCGCCGAGATCCGAACCCACTATCCGCTCGAGTTGGCCGATGAGGTGTCGATCATCCGGCAGGAGGCCGATCTCGTGGCCGAGGTGCCCGATTATCTCGTCGAGATCCTCGCCCGCTTCACACGCGCGCTGCGGGAGTCTCCGTCGGTCGATCAGCGCAGCGGTGTGAGCGCCCGCTTCGCCATCGCCGGAGCGGAGACCATCGCCGCGGCGGCCATCCATCGCGCCACGCGGCAGGGCGAACCGGATGCCGTGGCCCGGCCCGTCGATCTCGAAACGGCCGTCGACGTGCTCGGCGGCAAGATCGAATTCGAGTCGGGCGAGGAGGGTCGAGAGGATGAGATTCTCGACCACCTGCTGCGTCGCGCCACCGCAGAAACGGTGCACGGATACTTCCGTGGTCTCGATTTCAGGGCGCTTGTCACCGCCGTCGAGGAGGGCGCTGTGGTCACGACGGGCGAACAGGTTCCGGCTCGCGAGTTCCTCGCGGGGCTCCCGACGCTCGGCGAATCCGAGCTCTACGACCAGATCGCCGACCGGCTCGGTGCGAAGAGCGACGGTCAGCGCGCGGGAGCGATAGAGCTCGCCCTCGAGGGACTCTTCCTCGACCGACGCATCAGCAAGGCCTCAGGCGGAGGCGAGACCATCTATGGCTAGGGCGAATCGTCGCCTGACCCGCGCTTCCCGCTACGGCAAGTACGCGGGCGGACCTGACCCCCTCGCCCCTCCCATCGACCTGCGCGAGGCGCTCGACGCCATCGGCAACGATGTGATGGAGGGCTACTCTCCCGAGGCCTCGTTGCGGGAGTTGCTGCGCCGAGGCACCCGTGATCGTGCGGGACTCGACGACCTTGCCCGCCGTGTTGCGGAGCGCCGGCGTGAGCTCACCGCGAAGCACAACCTCGACGGCACGTTGAACGAGGTGAGGCGACTGCTCGACAAGGCGGTGCTCGAGGAACGCAAGCAGCTGGCTCGAGATGTGCAGCTCGACGATGATTCGCGTGCCCTCGCCGAGATGCAGCTCGGAGCACTATCGCCCTCGACCGCGGCGGCCGTCAAAGAACTCGGTGACTATTCCTGGCGCAGCACGGAGGCTCGACAGGATTTCGAGCGCATCAAGGATCTGCTCGGACGAGAGATGCTCGATCAACGTTTCGCCGGGCTCAAGAGCGCACTCGAGAATGCGAATGACGACGACAGGGCGGCCATCGCCGCCATGCTCGCCGACCTCACGGGTCTGCTCGACGACCATGCACGCGGTGAGTCCAGCCAGCAGCAGTTCGATGAGTTCATGCAGACTCACGGCGAGTTCTTTCCCGAGAACCCGAGCACCATCGACGAACTGATCGACACTCTGGCCGCGAGAGCCGCGGCGGCCGCTCGAATGCGCAACTCGATGACCCAGGAGCAGCGCGACGAACTCGACGCCCTCGCATCCACTGCCTTCGGCTCGCCCGAGCTGATGTCGTCGCTCTCTCAACTCGACGATCAGCTGCAGGCTCTGCGACCGGATGCCGACTGGAGCGGGTCCGAACGCATGTCAGGGCCCGACGGTCTCGGTCTCGGCGACGGAACGGGCGTGTTCCAAGACATCGCTGAGCTCGACGAGTTGTCTGAGCAGCTTTCGCAGGGCTACGGCGGCTCGCGTCTCGACGACCTCGACCTCGACGCGCTCTCGCGGCAACTCGGTGACGAGGCTTCGGCGGATGCCCGCACCCTCGCTCAACTCGAGAAGGCGCTGCGTGATTCGGGAACGATGAAGCGCGCCTCTGACGGAACTCTCAAACTGACCCCGAAAGCGATGCGGCTTCTCGGTCGCTCTTTGCTGCGCGACGTCGCCCAGAGGCTGTCGGGGCGCCAGGGCAACCGAGATATCAGGCATGCCGGTGCCGCCGGCGAGCTGTCGGGTGCCACTCGGGAGTGGTCGTTCGGCGACACGGAGCCGTGGGACGTGACCCGCACGATCACCAACGCCCTCTCGCGAACCGCGCGCGACGGCGGCGCGGCGGGGGAGGGCATCCGGATCGAGATCGGCGACGTCGAGGTGCAGGAGACGGAGGCGAGAACCCAAGCCTGCGTCGCACTGCTGGTCGACACATCGTTCTCGATGGCCATGGACGGCCGCTGGGTTCCTATGAAGCGCACGGCGCTGGCTCTTCACACGCTCATCAGCAGCCGCTTTCGTGGGGACGACCTTCAGCTGATCGCGTTCGGCCGAGAGGCTCGGGTGATGGAGATCGAGCAGCTCACGGGTCTCGAAGCCGAGTATGAAAAGGGCACCAATCTTCATCACGCTCTTCTGCTCGCGAACAGGCAGTTCCGTCGGCACCCCAATGCCCAGCCCGTTCTGCTCATCGTCACCGACGGCGAGCCGACCTCCCACCTCGAATCGAGCGGCGAGGTGTTCTTCGACTACCCGCCACATCCGTTGACGATCGCGGTCGCCGTTCGGGAACTCGAGAACTCCATGCGTCTCGGAGCGTCGACCACGTTCTTCCGTCTGGGCGACGACCCCGGGCTTGCCCGGTTCATCGACTCGATGGCGAAGCGGGTCGGTGGCAGCGTGGTCTCACCTGAGCTCGACGATCTCGGTGCTGCCGTCGTCGATTCCTATCTCGGCTCGCGCGACGGGTCGGGGTTCTGACCCGGGTGAATTCATAGCCCGCGTCCAGGGTCCTTACGACCGCCGAGCGAGGCTGCCGACTACTGTCGAACTGGTGAGTGAGGTCGAGAGATGAGCCCTGAGCGTCGTAGCAAACGCGCTGTCGCGGTGATGATTGCGGGCTCGATGCTCGTCTCGGCCGGCGTCGTCTCGGTCGTCGTGCAGAGCGTCACCCACGGGTCCGGCGAGCACATCCACATCGACTCCCGATCGGCAGCTCTGTCGGCGACGACCCCGCCGACCACGGCCCCGGGCCCGGGCACGGTGGAGGCCGCCTCAGAGCCCGGACCTGTGGTCGTGGCCATCGGCGACTCGATCATGGACGGCCACAATGTGAAGTCGAGCCATGCCTGGCCGCAGCTCATCGGCGCGGCCACGAATTGGCAGCTCACCGACTTGGCGGCCGACGGCAGCGGCTTCGTGGCCGTCGGTGACGATGGCGGCACGTTTCAGGATCAGGCCGTGGAGGCCGTCGACTTGAACCCCTCCATCGTCATCATCGCCGCGAGCAGCAACGATCTCGACGAAGACCCAGACGAGGTCGCCATCCAGACCATGAAGACCATGAGCTATCTGCGCGACGAACTGCCCGAGGCGCGCATCTTCGCCCTGAATGCCTTCTGGGGAGACACCACCCCGCCCGACGAGCTCGGCGAGCTCGACGCCGACATCCTCGCGGCGTCACAGGCTGTCGACGCCGACTACCTCGATATCGGGCAGCCTCTCGCCGGCCAGCCCGAGCTTATGCAGTTCGACGACATCCACCCCGTGTCGAAGGGACTCACCGTGATCGCGGCAGCCGTGGCCGCAGCGATTCGTGAGGCGGGCTGACGGCCGATCATTTCAGCAGTCTCGAGAGCACCCGGTCGGCCAGCGGCTTTCCGCCCGTCTGGCAGCTGGGGCAGTACTCCAGAGTGCGGTCGGCGAAGATCACCTGTCGCACGGTGTCGCCGCAGACCAGACACTCCTGCCCGGCCCTGCCGTGCACGCGCATGGCGGTCTTCTTCTCTCGCTTCAGGTTCGCCGCGCTGACGCCCTCAGACCGCTCGATGGCACCCAGCAGAGTCTCGCGGGTCGCGTCGTAGAGTCGGGCCGCCTCGTCTGGCGTCATAGAGGCCGGCTTGTAGGGCGACATGCGTGCCACGTGAAGGATCTCGTCGGAGTAGGCGTTGCCGATGCCGGCGATCCGCGATTGATCGCGCAGCACGCCCTTGATCTGCGTTCGACCGGCGGAGGCCAGGATCTGGGTGAAGACCTCAAGGGTGAAAGCGGGGTCGAGGGGGTCGGGCCCGAGGCGCTCGATCTGCGGGATCTCGATGACACTCCGAACGATCCAGATGGCGACGCTCTTCTTCGTTCCCGCTTCGGTGACGTCGAACCCGGATCCGTCGTCGAGAACGAGTCGAGCCGTGAGGGGACCGGATGTCGGCCGGGTGCGCGGCGCAGGTTCGCTGTCGCGCCAGCGGATCCAGCCGGCGCGAGCCAGGTGCATCACGAGATGCAGATCGCCTACCGAGAAGTCGAGGAATTTGCCATGCCGATCTATGGCCGTGATGACACGGCCGCGCAGGGCGGAGGCCGGAGGATCGAAGGTCTTGAGTGCGGAGAACGACACCAGATCGAGGCGTGCCATGGTTCGGCCGACCAGCCGTGCGCTCAGATCTGCGACGAGCGCGTGGACCTCGGGGAGTTCGGGCATGTCTCCAGTCTCGACCCGACCGCCGACAGCGGTCTACCCCGAGCCGCGCGGGGAGGGGCTAGCGAAAGTCGCGGGAGCGGCTCTGGGTCTGCAGGGGGAGATCCTCGAATCTGTCTGCGACGAGGTTGATGATTCCCTCCCGCGAGCGCTCGAGGATGCCCCGCACGACGAGTGCGGGCGATTCCCTCGCTAGACGCCGGTACCGATTCCAGACACCGGTGCTGACGATCACGTTGAGCAGGCCGGTCTCGTCTTCGAGGTTCATGAAGATGATGCCGCCGGCGGTCTGCGGTCGCTGTCGGTGGGTGACCGCCCCGCCCGCGAGAACGCGTCTGCCCGTCTCGGCCGTGGTCAAGCTGGCTATGGGAGACGCGCCGCGAGCGGTGAGCGCCTCGCGCGCCTGGCTGATCGGATGGTCGTCGGGAGAGATGCCGGTCGACCAGATGTCGTAGGCCAATCGCTCGGTCGACGTCAACACGGGAAGCAGGGGCGGCTGAACGCTGACGGAGGAGCCCGCGAGCTGATCCGGGCGTTCCGCCGATGCCTCCCCGGCCTGCCAGAATGCCTCGCGCTGGCTGATGCCCAACGAATCGAAGGCTCCGGCGGCGGCCAGCGCCTCGAGCTGCTCCGTCGACAGCCCCACCCGGCGTGCGAGGTCGGCGAGGTCGGTGAAGTCGCCTGATTGCTGTCGCTCGACGACGATGCGCTGAGCGAGGTCGGCCCCGATGCCGGTGACCGCGGCCAGGCCGAGTCGCACGGCGAAGCGACCGTCTCGACGGTGGGAAGCCGAGAGGTCGGGCGCCGCACGATCGAACGCGCCGACGGGAGGTTGGTTCGGATCGCAGCACTCCGCGCGGTTCTGCGTGTCGGCGGGGACAACGCTGTCGAGTTCTTCGAGCGTGGCGTCGGCCAGAGACCGTTGAATGCTCGGCCGGCGTACCTCGACGCCGTGCCGGCGGGCATCCGCGGTGAGGGTGAGGGGTGAATAGAAACCCATGGGCTGGGCTCGAAGGAGCGCGGCCAGAAACGCCGCGGGGTAGTGCAGCTTGAGCCAGGCGCTGGCGTAGACCAGAAGGGCGAAGCTGAGGGCGTGGCTCTCTGCGAAGCCGAAATTGGCGAACGCCTGGATACGCGAGTAGATGTCCTCGCTGGTCTCGAGGTCGAGTCCGTTTCGGGCCATGCCCTCGAACAGGGTCGCTTTCAACGACTCGATGCGCTCGACGCCGCGTTTGGAGCCCATGGCCCGGCGAAGCAGATCGGCGTCGGCGGCAGAGCATCCCCCGACCGCCACGGCCATCTGCATCAGCTGCTCCTGGAAGAGCGGCACTCCGAGCGTGCGTTCGAGGACGGGCTCGAGCAGGGGATGAGGATAGGTGACCTTCTCCTCTCCCGTCTTGCGCCGGATGTACGGGTGCACCGCGCCACCCTGGATGGGGCCGGGCCGAATGAGGGCGATCTCGATGACGAGGTCGTAGTAGCGCCGGGGTAGAAGCCTCGGAAGCGTGCCCATCTGGGCCCGGCTCTCGACTTGGAATACCCCGACGGCGTCGGCGCGGCACAGCATGTCGTACACCCCGGCCTCTTCTTTGGGAATGCTGTCGAGATCCCATTGCTCACCCGTGTGCTCCGCTACGAGGTCGAAGGTGTACTGCAGGGCCGCGAGGATTCCGAGGCCGAGCAGGTCGAACTTCACGAGGCCCATCCACGCGCAGTCGTCCTTGTCCCACTGCAGAACGGTGCGGTTCTCTTTGCGCGCGTGCTCGATGGGCACCACCTCGCCGACCGGGTTCTCGGTCAGCACCATGCCGCCGGAGTGGATGCCCAGGTGCCGAGGGGCCTTGAGAAGCTGCTGTGCCAGATCGGTCACCGCCGGCGGAATGTCGTGATCGTGGGTCTCGGTCAGGCTTCCCCATCGCTCGATCTGCCGTGACCAGGCGTCTTGCTGACCCTGGCTGTAGCCGAGCGCTTTCGCCACGTCGCGGACGGCGTTCTTGGGGCGGTAGCTGATGACGTTGGCCACCTGCGCTGCGTTTCGTCGGCCGTAACGCTCGTAGACGTACTGGATCACTTCCTCGCGGCGGTCGGAGTCGAAGTCCACGTCGATGTCGGGTTCTTCTTCTCGGAGTGCCGACAGGAAGCGTTCGAAGGGGAGCCCGCGTGCGATGGAGTCGACCGCGGTGATTCCCAGGACGTAGCAGACGGCTGAGTTGGCCGCAGATCCACGCCCCTGACACAGGATTCCCCTGCCTCTGGCGAAACCCACGATGTCTTCGACGATGAGGAAGTAACCGGGGAAGTTCTTGTCTTCGATGACACCGAGCTCGCGTTCGAGCCTGTCGCGAATCTCCGGTGTCGCATTCGGATAGCGCTTCTGCGCACCCCTTCGCACGAGCTCGCGCAGCCAGCTGATCGGCGTGTGATCGGCCGGCACGTCGAGTTTCGGCAGATTCGGCCGCGCCGATCGCAAGGAGAACGACAGATCTGCGGCGATCTCGACCGTTCGTTCGACGGCCCCCGGGTAACGAGAGAATCGGGCGGCCATCTCGGCCCCGCTGCGCAGATGGGCACCGTTGGATGCCGGCAGCCAGCCGTCCATCTCGTCGAGGCTGCGGCGCGCGCGAATCGCCGCCAGGGCCGATGCGAGCGGATACGTCTCGGGACTCGCGAAGTGCACGTTGTTCGTCGCGATCACCGGCAGATGAGCCCGCGCCGCCAGATCAGCAAGGGCATCGTTGATGCTCGATGCACGAGGATCCCCGTGGTCGAACAGTTCGACCACCACGTTGTCTCGACCGAAGAGGTCGATGAGACGGTCGAGTTCTCGGGCGGCCCCCGGCGCTCCGTCGCTCTCGAGAGCTCTTCTGACGGCACCCTTGCGGCATCCGGTCAAGACGAGCCACGAGTTCTGCGCCGCTCGCGCGAGGTCGTCGAGCGAGTAGACGGGGTGCCCCTTTTCGGCGCCAGGCGCGAGCTGGGCGCTCGTGATGGCGCCGGCCAAGCGGTGGTAGCCGGCTTCTCTTCGCGCGAGAACCACGAGGTGCTCGCCCTCGGGATCGGCGACGCCGTTCTGGGGGGCCCCGAGACCCAACGAGAGCTCGGCGCCGAAGACGGTCGTCAGATCGATGCGTTCGGCGGCCTCGGCCATACGAACGATTCCGTAGAGGCCGTCATGATCTGTCAGGCCGAGGCCGGTGAGCCCGAGTCGCACGGCTTCCTCGACGAGGCGTTCTGGCGACGAGGCGCCGTCGAGAAAGCTGTAGTGCGAGTGCGCATGCAGTTCGGCGTAGGGGACGACGGTTCCGGACGGTCTCTCGACACGGGCGCGCGGTTCGTAGGGCGCGCGTTTGCGCGACCAGGCAGGACTGTCGCCCCCGTCGGCTCCGTGCGGGCGATCATCGCGCCGAGTCGTGCCCGATGCGAGGCGTTCGAAGTCGGCCCAGGGGATCGGCGGGTTCGCCCAGTTCATGGCGTCTCGTATTCAGTCATAGCGTGCCTCGGCCGCCCACTCGTGGTCTTCGAGGATCATCAGCCAGGCCATGCCCTCTGAATCGACCATCTGGAATCGCTGCGCGCTTCTGCGGGCGTCGGCGTCCCACCATCTCTGCGTGACCGGCCAAGGACCGGCCCACGACGAGACCTTCAGGGCGGGGGAGCGGTCGAGCGCGAGCCATGCTGGAGTCGCCGTGGTCATGCCTCGGGCGTCGACCTCGACCGGCTCGCCGCTGGGGCCACGCACGTCTGCCGGTCTCGGGTGGGCGAAGACGGTGGCAGGAGCCGGTGGCGGGATGCTGCCAGGCCAGGGGAGAGCGCGTTTCGACGTCGGGGTCTCGTCTCCCCAGGCGACGAGAACCTGCCTCTCGTTCAGAAAGCGGCCTCCGCCGAGCGACGCGGTGGCGACCGCCCCGTGGCCGAGGATGCTGTGCAGTCTGGCGAGGGCATGGTGCACGCGCTCGTCGAGCGAGGTGCCCCAGAGGCCGGATTCGTGGTTGGCGCTCGCGTCGACTCGGGCGGGAGACATCTCGACTCGCTCGATCGGAGACGTCAGCCCGGCATTGCCGCCGCCAGACCCCTGAAGCTGCCAGCGCACGCGGTCGACCACGTCGGCCGCCGAGAAATGGTGAGGATGCGACCAGGATCGCTCTCGCCGCTCGCCGGACTCGCTCGTGACGGTGATGCGCAGGGCCGTGCAGACCATGCCGTTCTCGGCCAGCCGATCGACCATCGACTCGGATGCTGTTCTGACGCCGAAAGCGATCTGATCGACACGATCGAGCGCGGGCTCGAAGATGACATCGACGCCGAAGTCGACCTCGGGCGTGTGTTCGGCTCCAGACAGCCTGTCGGTCGCGGATGCACGGGCGTGAGCTCGGAGTCCTGCCTCTCCGAACCTCGCCCCGACCGCCGTTCGGTCGAGTGCGGCGAAGTCGCCGAGGCGATGAAGGCCCAGACGACGCAGGACGGGCACCAGAGCGGTGTCGTCGAGCGTCGAGATGGGTTGAGCGGACAGAAACTGCCGTGTTGTGCCGACGTCGACAATCGAGAGGGGCGTGACGTCGTTCGTCTTCAGGGCTGCACGTTCGGCGCCGAAGACACTGTCGGCGATGCCCAGGCGCGCGGGAATGTCAGCCCTCGCCAGGGCTTCGAGAATCGTCGACGCCGCGCGCTCTTCGCCGCCATAGAACCGGGCGGGCCCCCTGGCGCGAATGGCGCACAGCCCGGGTCGAAGAATGCGCACGCCGGGAACCAGGTCTTCGAGCGACGCCACGACGGGCTCGAAGGCACGTGCATCGACTTGTGGGTCGTAGGCGACGACCAGAAGCTGGGGGCACCTGAGCTGCGCCTCGCGAACAGCGAGGCCGCGCTGCACCCCCGAGGTGCGAGCGTCGCTCGAGCAGGCGAAGACGACGCCTTTGTGAATGAGCGCGAGTGGCTGATCGGCGGGCAGCTCGAGACTGCGCCGGGCGGCGATGACGGGCCAGTCGGGCAGCCAGACCACGAGAACACGGGCGTCTGACGATGTCATGGAGAAATCGCCGCCGGCACTCGAAGCCGAGACCGTCGGGGCGCGCCCGCGTTCTGCCCCTGGCGCACCTCGAGTTCGAGGTGTCGATCGGCCAGGTGGCCGTGACCGGCGCCCAGGCCCGTCCACGACGACGAGACGACGCGGATCTGCGACTCTGACTGCGGCCACTCGCCGAGCACGAGCATCGTCGATCGGGTCTGCCGCAGCCGGGCGAGGAGCCGGGACGCTTCAGCGGAGGTGACCCGCGCGGGAGCCCTGACGATGAGCAGACCGAGCACATCCGCCATCGAGCCGACCGTCGACATCCACCGATCGCCCGGATCGGCGACCCAGACGAGCCGATCCAGGTCGATTCCCCAACCGGCCGCGGCCTCGAGCCCGAGATCGGGAACGTCGAGCACCCCGCACCATTCGCCGCTCTGCGACGCGGCGGCGACGAGGGCCAGGGCGAGTGACGTCGACCCGGTGATCGAATAAACCGTTCCGCGGCGGAGACCGCGACCGAGCACCGCCCGCATCATCGGCAGCACGGGGAAGGCGTCTTCGTCGAGCCGCGTGGACTGCATCGAGCTGATGCGCGCCTGCAGAGCCTGCCTCACCGAGGCAGGAGACTCGAATGCCGCGACCGAACTCATTCTGCAATGTTCGAATATATGTTCGAATATGTCAATCGGATCGCGAGTGTCGGTTAGGCGCTCGGCCCGGCAGAGGGCAGGATCGATACATCATGACCGTGACTCTTCCCGAGGCCGCCGACAACGACGACGCCACCGCCTCGGGCGACGGGGGCGAAAGCGCCTCACTGCTGTCGCTCCTTCCCGAGCAGTTCGACGAAGACACGATCTTCAGTGCTTTCGAGACGTGGGCGAGCTCACGAGGCATCACGCTGTACCCGGCCCAAGAAGAGGCGGTCATCGAGATCGTCTCCGGGGCGAACGTCATCCTCTCGACGCCCACGGGCACCGGTAAATCCCTCGTCGCCATCGGGGCGCATGCCGCCGCCATCGTGCGGGGTCAGCGCAGCTACTACACCGCCCCGATCAAGGCGCTGGTCAGCGAGAAGTTCTTCGCGCTGGTCGAGGTGTTCGGGGCGGCCAACGTGGGCATGGTCACGGGTGACTCGTCGGTGAATCCGGATGCGCCCATCATCTGCTGCACGGCCGAGATCCTGGCGAATCTGGCCTTGCGCCATGGTGCCGACACCGACGTCGGGCAGGTCGTCATGGACGAGTTCCACTTCTACTCCGACCCCGAACGCGGCTGGGCCTGGCAGGTCCCGCTGCTCACCCTTCCCGACGTGCAGTTCGTTCTGATGTCGGCCACCCTCGGCGACGTCACCTGGCTCGCGAAGGACCTGACCGCTCGAACCGATCGCGAGACGGCCGTCGTCACGGGCGTCGAGCGGCCGGTTCCTCTGCACTACTACTACGCCACGACGCCCGTTCAAGAAACCGTCGAGGAGTTGCTCGAGACTCACCAGGCGCCGGTCTACATCGTGCACTTCTCGCAGCTCGCTGCGCTCGAGCGCGCTCAGGCGCTCACGAGCATCCGCGTTGCGACCAGAGAACAGCGAGACGAGATTGCCGAGGTCATCGGGGGATTCCGCTTCACCACAGCCTTCGGTAAGACGCTGAACAGGCTGATCCGCTCGGGCATCGGTGTGCATCACGCCGGCATGCTGCCGAAATATCGTCGCCTCGTCGAGCAGCTCGCTCAGCAGGGTCTGCTGCGCGTCATCTGCGGTACGGACACGCTCGGCGTCGGAATCAACGTGCCTATCCGTACCGTGCTGCTCACGGCACTCACCAAATTCGACGGTGTACGGATGCGCCAGCTCAACGCACGGGAATTCCACCAGATAGCGGGTCGCGCCGGCCGAGCCGGATACGACACCGCCGGCACCGTCGTGGTGCAGGCCCCCGAGCATGAGACCGAGAACCTCAAGGCGATCGCGAAAGCCGGCGACGACCCCAAGAAGAAGCGCAAGATCGTCAAGAAGCGAGCCCCCGAGGGCTTCGTCTCGTGGGGAGAACCCAGTTTCCTGAGGCTCGTCGACGCAGAGCCCGAGACCCTGTCGTCGAGCATGCAGGTGAGTCACTCGATGGTTCTCAACGTCATCGCCCGCGAGGGCGACGCCTTCACCGAGTTCAGGCAGCTCATCGAGACGAGCCACGAGCCCCGGGCGAAACAACTCGCGCACCTGCGCCAGGCGCTCGCCATCTATCGCACCCTTCGCACGGCCGAGGTCGTCACCCAGGTGCCGCAACCGGGCGGCGGGCCCGATCGCATCCGGCTCACCGTCGACCTGCAGCCCAATTTCGCGCTGAACCAGCCGCTGTCGCCATTCGCGCTCGCGGTCTTCGACCTGCTCGACGAAGACAGCGAGACGTATGTGCTCGACATGATCTCTGTGGTCGAATCGACGCTCGAGAATCCTCGCCCGGTCCTGTCCGCGCAGCAGTTCTTGGCGAGGGGCGAGGCCGTGGCCTCGATGAAGGCCGAGGGCATCGAGTACGAGCAGCGCATGGAACTACTCGAGCAGGTGACCTGGCCGATGCCGCTCGAGCAGCTTCTCGGCGAGGCGTTCGAGGTCTACAGCGCCTCGCAGCCGTGGATCGGAGACTTCGAACTGAAGCCGAAGTCGGTGGTGCGCGATCTCTACGAGAGAGCGATGACCTTCGGCGACTTCATCAACTTCTACAAGCTCTCCCGCTCGGAGGGTCTCGTCTTGCGATACCTGTCCGACGCATTCCGCGCGGCACGGCAGACGATCCCCGACGAGGCGAAGACCGAAGAACTGCACGATCTCATCGAGTGGCTCGGAGAACTCGTGCGTCAGGTCGACTCGAGCCTGCTCGACGAGTGGGAAGAGCTGATCAATCCGAGTGACGATGGGGTCAACGTCGAGAATCCGGGCATCGTGCCTCCGGCACCGCGACTGCTCACCTCGAACACGCGCGCCTTCCGAATCCTCGTGCGCAACGAGATGTTCCGCCGGATTCAGCTCGCGGCCCTCGAGAACTACGAAGCGCTCGGCGAATTGGATGCGACGTCAGGTTTCGACGCAAATGCCTGGGCGAATGCCATGGACGACTACTTCGACGAGCACGACGAACTGCTCACGGGTGCGGATGCGCGCAGCGCCGCGATGCTCATCATCGACGAGCGGCCGGGGGAGTGGTCGGTGCGTCAGATCTTCGATGACCCGGCGGGTGATCACGACTTCGGTATCTCGGCGACCGTCGATCTCGCCGAGTCCAACGAGCAGGGTGTGGCCGTTGTTCGCGTCGTCTCGATCGACAACAGCCCCCGCGTTCCCTGAGCCCTTCGCTCGTCGAGCTTGTCGAAGGGAGCCACTTCCGCGGGATTCCGGGGATGCGGGTGACGACACGCCCGGGCTGCACGCCGGTTTTGACGAGCGCCGAGTGTTTCCGTAATGTTTCCTCTTGTCACCCCACAGGTTCGGAAAGCCGAAGAGCTTCCGGCCTCAAGCGGGACCATCCCATAGTTTCAGATCAGAGTCTATAAACGACTCCGCATCTCCTTCTAGGATGTAAACCTCACCCTGTCGAAAGTCGTTTAGTTCGATTCGGTGCGCCTGATTCCGATCCGGTCGCTCGAATTGCTCGATTTGACAAGAACTTCAACAGGGTCTAGGTTTGAGAAGTTGCCCCGAGTTGAGGCTGCGCCGGTTGGTGTGGTGGATGTTCGGGTGCGTCCGATCTTTGAGAACTCAACAGCGTGCACTAAGTCAAATGCCAAAAACCCCGGGCAGTCATCGTTTGGTGATTGTTTGGG
>NZ_LMOQ01000004.1:0-450770 GCF_001423605.1 Agreia sp. Leaf335
CGCCGGCCTCCTGAACGACACGTTCAAGACCGACGCCGTCAAGGCCGGCCTCCTCGTCGGAGTCGCCAAGATCACCGTCAACACCAAGTAACACCCCCCGCACAACCAGAACGGCCCGCCACAAACGTGGCGGGCCATTCTGCTACCCCGAAACTTTCCCAGCCCGATGATGCAAAGATCGATCAGTGAGAACAGTTCTAACCCTTGCCGCCACCGCGGCAGTCGCGGCAGCCATCGGCTTCGCGACGACCCAGTTGCAACTGTTCACCCGCGATGACGCTCCGACCTTCATCGTCGTCATCGGAGCGGCCTGGATCTTCTTCGCCCTCGCCTTCCTCGCGCTGAGAAAGGTCCCGGCACGTCACGTGACGGCGGTCATCATTGCCGGATCGCTCGCCATCGGCGGGGCAGCGCTGCTCGGGCCGCCGAACACCAGCACCGACTCCGCTCGCTATGCCTGGGACGGCATCGTCACGAACGCCGGAGTCTCCCCCTACGCACACATTCCCGTGGCCGACTCCACGAAGGAGTTGCGCCCCGACTGGCTCTTTCCGACCCCCGCCGGCACGGCCGTCGCCGACAGCGCTGCCGCCGGCAAGAACGACGTCGACCACGACGCGGACTGCCCCGGCGTCGGAAACCGCTACAACGACACCAAGTCCTCGCCTTCGCGAGAGCTGCTCTGCACGGCGATCAACCGGCCGCACGATCCCACGATCTACCCGCCGATGGCCGAGCTCTACTTCGCTGGCGTACGCGCGCTCGTCGATCCGAGCGTCCAATACTGGCCGTTCCAGGTCGGCGGCCTGCTCATCTCGCTCGGCGTCACTTGGATGCTGCTCGTCGCCCTGCGCCGCCGCGGCATGGATCCGAGGTGGGCGGCCCTCTGGGCCTGGTGCCCCCTGGTCGCGACGGAGGCGATCACCAACTCGCACGTAGACGTTCTCGGCGTGGCGCTGGCCCTCGCGGCCAGCCTGCTCGTCGCATCCGGCAGACGTGTCTGGGGCGGCATCGCGCTCGGCGCGGCCATCGCGACCAAGCTCATTCCCGTGATCGTCGCCCCACCCCTCTTGAAGAAGCGGCCCCTCACCCTCATCCTGGTCTCGGTCGCCACGTTCGCCGCGCTCTACGTTCCCTACGTGCTGAGCTCGGGCATCAAAGTGCTCGGTTATCTTCCCGGATACCTGTCCGAAGAGGGCTACGAAGACGGGACCAGCTTCGCCCTGCTCTCGACGGTCCTGCCCGGCAAGTCCGCGGTGATCGTGGCCGCGCTGCTGATCGCCGTGATCACGGGGCTCACCTGGTGGCGCGCCAGCCCGACGTCGCCGTGGCTGCCGCAGCTGGTGCTGATCGGCAGCATCCTGATCATCGTGAGCCCTCGCTACCCCTGGTACGCGCTGCTGCTCATCCCCTTCATCGTACTCAGCCAGCACTGGGAGTGGTTCGCCGTCGCGCTGGCCCTCACCGTGCGCCTGTTCGTGCCCACCGTCGACGTGATGCGCGGCGGCCTCGCGCTGGCCACGGTCATCGTCGTTGCCGCGTGGTTCTATCGGCAGCACCTCGCTCAAGGCGGCGGCCTGCACCTACCGGGCAGGAGCCGGCTCTCGAGCCGGCCCGACGCATCCGGTCGTATCAAGGAGGTGTCATCGTGACGCGCGCAACCGCATTGCTGGCTCGCCGCATCGAGATCCCTCTCGTGTCGCTCGCGGCCATCGTGATCGTCGTCATCGGCAGCGACACCCCGTCGATCTGGTACGACGAAGCAGCCACGATCGTGTCGGCGACGCGCACCTGGCCGGAACTCTGGGCGATGCTGCACACGGTCGACGCGGTGCACGGGCTGTACTACGCCTTCATGCACGTGTGGTTCGACATCGTCGGCTACTCGCCGTTCACGCTGCGGCTGCCGAGTGCGCTCGTCTCGGGCGGCACGGTCGCGCTCACGATGCTGCTCGCCTCGCGCTTCGGGACTCGCGGGTTCGCGCTGCTCGCGGGAGTCGTGCTCATCACGATCCCGCGCTTCACCTGGGCCGGAATCGAGGGTCGCTCGTATGCCCTGACCGCTCTGCTCGCCGTCGCACTGACCCTGCTGCTGATGCGGGCGCTCGACGCTGCCCGAGCCCCGTCGACCCGCTGGGCGGCCGTCTGGCCTTGGCTCGCGTACGCCGGCGTGGGGCTCTTCTCGGTGGGAATCTTCGTCTACCTGTCGCTCATCGTGGTGGCACACGCCGTGACGGTCGTGGTGCTCACGATCTCGGGCACCCTCACGCGTCGGCAGCTGTTCGCTTTCGTCTGCACGGTCGTTCCGCTCGGGGTGGTCTGCATCCCCTTCGTGCTCATCGTGGCCGGGCAGTCGGGCCAGCTCGCCTGGATCGACCCGATCAGTCAGCGCACGCTCACCGGAATCCTGGTCACCCAGTTCGCCCCGCGCAACGCGCCGTTCGCGATCTTCACCTGGATCGTCGTGCTCGTCGGCATCGTCGCCTTCATCGTGGCCCGGCGCTCGTCCGCGACGCGCGCCCGCGCGGCCCGCGACCTGATGGCGTGGGTGCTGCCGTGGCTGGTCGTGCCGACCGTCGTGCTCGTGCTCACCTCTGTGCTGATCACCCCGCTGTACTCGCCGCGCTATCTCACGTTCCTCATGCCCGCCTTGGCCGTGGCCATCGCCGGGGGCATCGTGGGCCTCGGCCGGTTGACCCGACTGGCGGCTCGGCTCTCGAAGGGCCCGCGTGCGGCCCGGATGCGATCGGTTCCGTGGACGGCGTTGGCCGCGGTCGCGGGCGTGCTCGTTCTGGCCCTGCTCACACAGCCGAGCTACGCGGGTCAGCGCGTGACGGGCGCGAAGCAGAAGGCCTCGTGGTCGCAGGCCGCCTGGCGCGTGGGCGAGGTCGCCTCGACCTTGCCGGCCGGCTCCGATCCCGCTGTTGTCTTCGGAAGCGTCGCGTGGCATCCGACCGCCACCGCACGGGTCGTCGAGTACTCGTACCCGTGGGCGTTTACCTCGCTCGACGATGTCGCCCTCGACAAGCCCGTGGGCTCCCTGCCCCGGCTCTGGGAGACGTCGAACCCCGTCGACACGCAGATGCTCGAGGGGCACGACACGGTGATCCTGGTGTCGAGCGGCCGCGACCGCGAGGTCAACGAGCAGGCGATCGAAGATGCGGGCTTCGCCGAGTCCGACAGCTGGCACTACCCGAACCTCTGGGTGAAGGTCTTCACCCGCTGACCTTCGTAGCGCTGATCACCGATCCTGTAATCAATTCAGGAGGAGCGTGTGGTCGACGCCACTATCCACGAGGCGGGCGTCTCCTCCTGAATCAGTAACAGGAGTCACGAAGGGCGAACGGGACCCGTCGTCGATCCGACGTGGAGCTCGCAGGTGAACGCGATCGGGGTGTCCGGACGCTCTCCCGATAGCAGCGACGTGACCGCGGCTCCCGCGGCGTGGCCCTTGGCGCTGGCGGGCTGCACCATCGTGGTGAGGTCGTGCGCGAAGCCGTCGATGCGGATTCCATCGAAACCGATCACGCTCACATCCACGCCGACCACCAGCCCTAGCTCTTCGACGGCCTCGATCACTCCGACGGCCAGAAGATCGGCCTGCGCCACGATGGCGGTGGGCCGTTCGGATGCGGCGCCCGAGAGCAGTGCCGTCGCCGCACGCCGACCGTCTTCGGGGGTGTTGTGCGCCGACGAGTAGGCCGGCGCATCCGGGTACACCTCTCGAGTGCCCAGCAGTCGCTCGCGGGTGACCGACACGGCGATAGGCGTGTCGTCGTGGATGGGGCCCGCAGGCTGGCCGTCGGCCGTGCCCAGAGTCGCGATGGCAACGCGCTCGTGGCCCAGCGACTGCAGGTGCCGCGCGGCGACCACCGAGGCCGCGCGGTTGTCGAGGGTCACCTCGACGAGTTCGGGGCGTGAGGGCCCCTCGACCGAGACGACGGGAATGTCTCGACGACCGAAGACCTCGATCGAGTGGTCGACGCGGGTCGAGCATCCGAGCAGGATCACGGCGTCGACGGCGGCGGTGTCGATCGTGGCCGCGCCCTCGCCCGAATCGGTGAGCAGCAGCAGGCCGGCGCCCTGCGGGCCGAGGGCGGTGGCGACTCCGTCGAGGGTGATGGATGTCACGGGGTCGCGGAATGCGTACAGCAGGCTGCCCTCGAGAACGACACCGATGACGCCGCTCCGCCCCTGACGCAGCGAGCGCGCCCGAGGGTCTGGACCGTCGTAGCCGAGCGAGGCCGCGGCGGCGAGCACGCGCTGGCGCGTCGCATCCGACACGGGGCCCGAACCGCTGAAGGCGATCGAGGCTGTCGACACGGATACGCCTGCAGCCTTGGCCACGTCTGCCAGGGTGGGACGGCGGGTGTGTTGATCGCTCGCAGTCATGTTGGTAGCGTAGTCGAATCGATTCGATCTCGCGCGATACCGCTCCTCCGACTCTTCAGGACACCCCATGACCACTCCCACGAGCGACGTCGCCGTGCATCCGCAACGCACTCTCATCGCCTGGCGCAACGCGGTCTTCGTGATCTTCATCCTGAGCGGAGTGAGCATCGCCACCTGGGTCGCGAGGCTCCCCGCCATCCGCGACGGACTCGAGCTGAACACCGCCAACGTCGGCGTGCTCATCTTCGGAATGTCGGCCGGCTCGGTGGTCGGACTCATCGTCGCGCCCGCCATCCTGCGCCGCTTCGGGCCGCGCGCCGGCATCACCTTCTGCATCTCGCTGGTCGCCACGGGCCTCGTTCTCATCGGAATCGGCGGTGGCCTCGTTCCCGCCGTGACCATCGCTTTCATCGGCCTCGTGCTCTTCGGCTTCGGCAACGGCGCGTGCGACGTGATGATGAACGTCGAGGGCGCGGCAGCCGAGCGAGCCATCGGCAAGACGCTGATGCCCCTGATGCACGCCATGTTCTCTGGCGGAACAGTTCTCGGCGCCGGCATCGGCGCGCTGGCCTCCGGTCTCGCCATCCCGGTCTTCGCCCATCTGGTCACGATCGCCGTGATCCTCGTCGTCGCCGTGATCGCCGCCGTCAGGTTCATCCCCCACGATCTGGATGCCGCAGATCAGGCCGATGCCACGGCCTCGGCCCCGCGCATCCCGCTCGGCCAGCGCCTCAAGGCGAGCCTGGCCGTCTGGGCCGACGCCCGCCTGCTGCTCATCGGCGCGGTGATGCTGGGCATGGCCTTTGCCGAGGGCAGCGCCAATGACTGGATCGCGATCGCGACGGTCGACGGTCACGAGCAGTCCAACACCACGGGCGCCATCGTCTTCGGCATCTTCGTCGCGGCGATGACCGTCGGCCGTGTCGCGGGCGGCCCTCTGCTCGACCGCTTCGGGCGCGTTCCGACGCTGCGCGTCACGGCGGTCATCGGCATCGCGGGGCTGCTGCTCTTCATCCTCTCGACCGACATGTGGGTCACGATCATCGGCGCGATCCTCTGGGGCATCGGTGCCTCACTCGGATTCCCCGTGGGCATGAGTGCGGCCGCAGACGACGAGAAGAACTCGGCCGCACGCGTGAGCGCCGTGGCGATCGTGGGCTACACCGCGTTCCTCGCCGGTCCGCCGCTGCTTGGATTCCTGGGCGAGCACTTCGGCATCCTGAACGCCCTCTACGTGATTCTGGCGCTGCTGGTGCTGTCGTTCTTCGCCTCGCCGGCAACCCGCGAGCGCACGTATACGAAGTAGGTCCGCCGGGCTGACGCCCCGCAACGATGTTGGTTTGCGATTTTATGTAGTACATTTGCTACATGGCAAAGCAAAAACAAGACGGAGAGCCGCCGTTCTACACGCGGCTCCCCGTCCTCCGGGCCGAGCGAGGTCTGAGCAGAAAAGAGCTCGCCGACGCGGTCGGAGTTCACTACCAGACCGTCGGCTACCTCGAGCGGGGCGAGTACAGCCCGAGCCTCGTGCTCGCCTTGCGCATCGCCCAGTTTCTGCGCTTGCCGCTCGACGCGGTGTTCTCGCTGCAGCCGTTTGCCACCATGTCCGAACAGATCTACCCCACCCTGACCAGCCGAGAAGAGGAATAACCATGTCCCCCACGAACAGCTACCAGGAACGCCGCGCGGCCCGCCTAGACGACCCGTCGATGGAAAAGCTACGCAATCCGAAGGCGCGACGCGCTCTCGCTGCAGCCCTCATCGGTGTGTTCATCGTCGAGATCGCGGCCTTCTTCACTGTCGGCCTCATGCCGATCGGTGTGTTCATCGGCATCATGGTCGTCGTCATCTTCGCCGGCGTCATGCTGCTCGGCGCCCTCAAGGCGTCGACCCGCGGGGTCGAAGAACTTTCGCCCGAGGTTCTCGACGAGCGCCAGGCTCAGCTGCGCGGAGAGATCTTCTCGCGCTCGTACTGGGCTCTCGCTACGGCGTCACTCCTCGCCTGCCTCGCGACCGTGCTGATGGGCCAGTCGTGGTGGCCGCTCGACGAGATCACGGCCGTGCTAGTTCTGGCCCTTCTCGTGCAGGTGATCGTCACCATTCCCACCTTCGTCACGGCCCTTCGCGTTCGGGTCTGACGAGAGGGTCGACAGGGCGCGGCTACACTCGACGGGTGCGTCTCGTCATTGCGAACTGTTCCGTCGACTACGCAGGCCGCCTGAGCGCGCACCTGCCGCTGGCCACCCGACTCCTGATGCTGAAGAGCGACGGATCGATCCTGGTGCACTCCGACGGCGGCTCCTACAAGCCGCTCAACTGGATGAGCCCACCGTGTTACATCACCTTCGACGAGCCCGATGACGTGCAGAAGGATGCCGGCATCACCCAGCTCTGGAAGGTCACGCAGAAGAAGACCGACGACGTTCTGGTCGTGAGCATCTACGACGTACTGCACGACTCCTCGCACGAACTCGGCATCGACCCCGGACTGCAGAAAGACGGAGTCGAGGCGCATCTGCAGAAGCTGCTCGCAGAGCAGATCACCCTGCTGGGCGACGGGCACACGCTCGTTCGCCGCGAATACATGACCGCCATCGGGCCCGTCGACATCCTGGCCCGCGATTCTGGCGGGGCGGCCGTGGCCGTCGAGATCAAGCGTCGCGGCGACATCGACGGCGTCGAACAGCTCACCCGCTACCTCGAACTGATGAACCGCGACCCCCACCTCTCGCCCGTGCAGGGGGTCTTCGCGGCGCAGGAGATCAAGCCGCAGGCCCGCACCCTCGCGCAAGACCGCGGCATCCGCTGCGTAGTGCTCGACTACGACGCCATGCGCGGCCTCGACGACAGCGACTCCCGACTCTTCTAGGAGCCCCCATGGCCAAGCGCCCCATTCCGTTTCCCCGCAGCTACGTCAACACCGCCGTACGCGACGCCCTCGTGGCATTCGAGGCCGAACCGAGCGTGGCCGGCATCCAGAAGGTCCTCTCGCTCGCGACGTCGGGCGGGTTGGTTGTGGATGTGACGGGCTCGACTCCCGAGTCCGGCCCGCGTGTGCGCACACTCACCTCCACAGACGGCCAGCTGGTGCTGCCCCTGTTCACCAGCCTGGCCGAGCTCGGGCTCGCGGTGCCCGAGGCGGAGCGCGCCGAGGTGCAGGGCACGATCCTGTCCGGCCGCGACGCCCTCGCGATCGTGCAGAGCGCCGACATCGTCGCCGTGCAGTTCGACCCGGGCAGCCGCCAGATCATCGTGAAGCGCAGCTTCGTCGACGAGGCGCTGGCCACTCCCGCTCCCTGAGCCTACGAAGGGCGCGTCGGTAGAGTCATTTTCATGGAACCAGACAAGAGCGCGCTCAAGCTGCTTCCGAAACCGCTCGTCAACAGCGCGGCACGGGTCGCCACCGTCAACGCCACTCTCGCCGGGGCCCTCACCGCCATCGGGTTCGTCGTGCTGTGGGCGCCGCTCTATCTGCTTCGAGAAGACGGCCAACTCGTGCTCGCGCCGTTCGTGTTCATCTGCATTCCGGTGATCTGGTACTTCGCGATCCGCGCCATCGTCTTTGCGCGGCGCGGGCTGCGCTGGGCGTCGACTCCCGAGGCCGCGGGCGCCACCGGTCTGGGAGCACTGGCTGCCAGGAGGAGCCTCATCGGCGGCATCGCCGCGGTCGTCCTTCCGGTTCCGCTGTTCCTCTTCGGGGGTCTCCCGATGACGCTGCTCGGACTCGCCTGACCCGGCGTATCCGCTCTAGCCATGCATACTGAGTCCATGTCCCGCGTGCAGCGCATCGTCACCGCGTCCGGCCTGATCCTGATCGCCGGGTTCGCCCTCGTCGTGACTGCAAGCCAGATCGGCGTGACCTGGTACAGCGCACCCGACGAAACCGGCGTCGCCACCAAGCAGGTGGCCGTGTTCGAGCCAGCGGTCGTCGGCACCGTGGTGGCCGGTCTCGCGGCCGTGGCGCTCCTCGCGTTCCTGCTCGTCGCCATCCGGCGGGTCTTGTCGCGTCGGATGTGGGCGACGGCTCTCGGGGTCTCGATCGCCGCCGTGGTCGCGGCCGTGCTCGTATCGACGGCGAGCCGCCCGACGTTCTAGCGTCAGGCTCGCCGACTCCGCACCGCGGACTCGATCAACGAGCCCTAGCTCACGTGCACGTCGGGGCGGCGCGTGCGCTTCGGCTCGGCCCGGCGCAGCACCTCGCGGGTCACCGGCGCGACCTCGCCGCCACCCGTGATGAGGTACTTGAACATGTTCGAGATGGGGTTTCCCTCGGTCCACTCGAAGTAGATGTCGGGCACAGTCCCCGTCAGATCGCGGATGGAGAGCAGCACCGTGGCGATCGTGTTCGGAATGTTGCCGCTGCGAACCTCGAGCACCCGGTTTCCGTGCTTGACGACGCCGCGCACCTCCAGATCCTCCTCGAAGTTCGACGAGTCGCTCGGGTACACCTCGAGAAAGATCACGGGCCGTCGCGACGGAATTCCGCTGTCTCGTCGCTCTTCTGAGATCTTCTGTCGATACTCGCTCGCGCTGCCGTCGTCCGGCTCGTTGGCCACGATGAGAACCTGGTCGTAGGCATCCGCGTCGGCCAGCACGAAGTCCTGCGCCCTCTCGTCCAACGTGACGCTGGTCGCGCGCAGCTGGAACGAGCGCTGCACCCGCGACACGATCGACACCACCAGGATGCCGAGGATGAACAGCGCCGCGATGCGCACGCCATCGGGCCGCTCGAAGACATTCGTGATGGTCGTGTAGACGAAGACCACGGCGATCGCGCCGAATCCGAACGTGCGCTTGCGCTGCTTCTTGTGCAGGGCAGAGAGGGTCACGGCCACAGATGCCGAGGTAATGAGCACCAGCACGCCGGTCGCGTACGCGCCACCCTGCGCATCCACGTTCGCCTGGAACACGATCGTGATCACGAACGCGATCAGCGTGAAGACGATCACCATCGGCCGCACGGCGCGCGCCCACTGCGGCGCCATTCCGTAGCGCGGCAGGTAGCGAGGAACCAGATTGAGCAGGCCGGCCATCGCCGAGGCGCCCGCGAACCACAGGATGCAGATGGTGCTGATGTCGTACGCCGTGCCGAACGCGGGCCCCAGGTATTCGTGCGCGAGGTACGCGAGGGCACGCCCGTTCGCCTCGCCGCCCGCCTTGAACTTCTCTTGCGGAATCAGAAATGTCGTGACGATGCTCGATGTGATGAGGAACGTCGACATGATGATCGCGGCCGTCGTGAGCAGTCGCTGCGCGCCCCGGATGCGACCGGCCGGGTCGGCCTCGGTGTCGCCGGGCTTTCCCGAGATCTGCGGCATGACCGCGACGCCCGTCTCGAAACCGGAGAGGCCGAGCGCGAGCTTCGGGAAGACGATGAGGGCGATGCCGACCATCACGACAGGGTTGCCGTGTTGAGCGGTGAGCGCCGCCCACCAGTCGGTGATCACCACGGCGTTCTCGGCCACGTGCCCGATCGATACGGCGATGACGATGGCGTTGAGCACGAGGAACACCGCGACCAGCACCACGGCGATGTTGATCGCCTCTTTGAAGCCGCGCAGGAACACGGCGGCGAGCAGCGCCACGAGAACGAGCGTGATCACGACCTCGTTGCCGTGGAACCAGCTCGGTGCGAACGGATTCTCCACGGCGTGCGCCGTCGCATCCGCCGCCGAGAGCGTGATCGTGATCATGAAGTCGGTGACCGCGAAGCCCAACAGCACGAGCACGAAGAGCTTGCCGCCCCACCACGGAAGCAGGCGCTCGAGCATGGCGATCGATCCCTCACCCCGGAAGCTCTCACGGGCGACTCGCCTGTATACGGGCAGCGCCCCGAACAGGGTCAGCAGCACGAGCACGACCGTCGCGAAGGGAGACAGCAGACCCGCTGCGACGGCAGCGATCGCCGGCTGGTAGCCGAGGGTCGAGAAGTAGTCGACTCCGGTGAGGCACATCACGCGCCACCACGAGTGCGTCTTCTCGATCTTCGCGGCGTGCGGGCCCTGGTGCGCGCCCGAGTCGTCAGCCAGGCCGTCGAGAAGCCAGGCCCCGAAGCCGCGCCGCCGCGCAGGAGTAGTCGTCATGAGTACAGCTTGCATGGTTCTGCTGACGCGGATTCACTCAGATGCACAGCATCACTGCAGTCCTAACGAATTCCTAACGCATGCCCGTGGTCAGCCACAGGGCCACCGTCGCCAGTGGCACCGTCAGCAGCACTACGCCGAGACCCGCCAGCATGAACTTCGGCCACGACAGCGTCACCCCGAGAGAGGTGATCTTCTGGTGCCAGAGCAGGGTCGCCAGCGAGGCCCACGGGGTGACCAGCGGGCCGAGGTTCACGCCGATGAGCAGCGCCGCGAGCCGCACGGGTGAGTGACCGATCGGCTCGAGAACCAGGTAGGCGGGCAGGTTGTTGATCGCGTTCGACGAGACCGTGCCGAGGGCAGACAGCTGCAGCAGGCTCAGCAGATCCGTTCCGTTTCCGCCGATGTTCGAGATGAAGGCGGTGAGGCCACGCGCGTGGGCCGTCTCGACGAGCACGAAGAGCCCCGCCGCGATTCCCAGAGGCTGCCACGGCACGAGCTTCAGGCTGAGGGCGCCGGGGCGCCGGATGCCGAACAGCACGACGATCACCACGGCCGCGGCGGCGGCCGGAATCCAGACGGGCAGGCCAGATACCAGCAGAGGAAGCAGCGCGGCGACCACGATCGCGCTCACGAGCAGCAGTGTGCGATCGGGAGCGCGCTCGACGGGCGGCGCCGAGTAGCGTCCGCGCAGCTCCTTGCGGAACATGAGGCTGAGCACGATGACCGGCACCAGGATGCCGACGGCGGCAGGAGCGGCGACGAGGGCCGCGAATCCGGCCGGGCCACCGACATCCATTCGCCCTTCGGCGAGCAGATTCGTGAGGTTCGAGACCGGCAGCAGCAGTGACGCCGTGTTGGCCAGCCACACCGTCGCGAGTGCGAAGGGCAGCGGCGGCAGGCCGGCGTGCAGAGCGAGCAGCACGACGACGGGGGTCACGAGAACCGCCGTGGTGTCGAGCGAGAGGAAGATCGTCGAGACCACCGCGAGCGCCAGCACGAAGAGCCAGAGCAGGATGCGGCGGCCGCGGCCCCAGCGCGCCAGACGGCCGGCGAGCGCCGAGAAGACCCCGGCCTCGGCGGCGAGCTCGGTGACGATCGTGATCGCGGCGACGAAGCCGAGTACGGGCACGACCCGGTCGGCGAGCACCAGTGTGTCGCGCCACGGCAGGATGCCGGTGGCGATGACCACGAACGACGCCGCCAGAAGAGAGACGACGACGATGAGACCGCGACGACCGGGGGGCGAGGGCGTGGAGGCGGAATCCGACGCGGCCGAGGAATGCTGTTCGATGAAGGTGATTCTATGACTCGATTGCTGACAGCGAGGCGCGAGAAGGCTTCATCAGAATCTCTTCGCGACAGCGTTCGCGACGGCTGCGATGCCGGCGAGGAGAAAATCGATTCCGTCGATGTACTGCTGTCTGTCGTCGTGCTGGGCAAGCTGGTCTGCCATCCGGCCAGAGAACGGGTGCGACGCGGCGGTCGCCTCCTCTTTCCAGCCGTCGGCGATGTCTCGAAGAAATGCGATGCGATCGAGATCCTGCGCGAGGCGAGTTGCCGATGCGTGCTGGCCGGCGACGCCCAGCACGAAATTGAGCAGGCTCGAGGCCGCGGTGAACTGGTAGCGCTCGTCGACGCCCAGCGCATCGAGGTGCGTGCCGATGGCTTCGAACATCTCCAGGAGCGCGGCCTGCCATGGTTCGCGCGAGAGCTGCGTTCCGACCCAAGGATGAGCGCCGAATAGGTCGAAGAACGCGAGCATCACCGCGCGAATCCCGTTCTCGCCGTCGACATCCGTCGGCACGTCCGCGAGCGCGTCGACCACGAGTCTGCGTGCCGCGGCGGCCAATATTTCCTGCTTGCTCGCGAGGTGGTGGTAGATCGCGCCCGGTCCTGTCTCGAGCACATTCGCCAGAGCCCGGAAGGTCAGCGCGTCCTCGCCCTCTGCGTCGAGCACCGCGATCGCCGCATCGATGATGGCGTCGGCAGACAGTGCATCGGTTCGCCGCGACCGGCGAGCGGGTGTCGGGGATGGCATGCACCCATCTTGACACACGATGGAACGACGTTCCATAATCGTCTTTGGAACACCGTTCCAACAAGAGAGAAGGATGTCATGAATAAGAATCAGCCCGGCGTTGTCCTGCGGTTCCAAGCAAAGAAGGGTGAGGGTGACGCTCTGTTCACTTTCGTCACCGACCTGCACTACACCGGGGATCCCGATGGCCCCGTTGACTGGGTGCTCAGCCGAGATGACGAGAACCCCGATGTGATGTGGGCGTTCGAGTTCTACCGCGACCAGGAGTCGTTCGACCGGCACTATGACGATCCGTCGCTCGACGAGCCCCACCAGCGCATCTTCGACATGCTGGAGAGCCGAGAAGGACTGGACTCATCGATGAGGGTGGACGTGCACGTCGTGTCCTCGAGCTAAGCGGCGCGACGGCCACTATTCGGATGCGCGTAGCACCTCGGCCGCGACGGCGACGGTCTTGCTCGGCTCGCGGCCCAGCAGCCCAGCGAGGTCGTCTCCGGTGCGAGCAAGAAAACCATGCCTGACAGCAGTGTGGATCGAGATGAGCATCGCCGGCTGAAAGGGTTTCAGTTCGGCGTGATCGAGTTGCTCGCGCCGCTCCTGCAGCGTGATGTCGATCAGCGTCACCCCCACGTGCGCTGCGACCTGATGAGCCGTGATCGGCGCACCGGTGAGCTCGTACGTCTGCCCGGAATGCGCGGACGCATCCATTGCGACCACGGCGGCAGCCTCGGCGAGGTCTCCGCGGGTCGCCGCGGCCAGGGCCCCCTCGCCGAAGGCCGACGTCAGGCCCGCCCCCGACCACTGCAGAAGCGAGCCGAACAACTCCGCGTAGAGGCCGTTGCGCAAGATGGTCCACGACAGCGCGCTCTGCTGCAGTCGACGCTCCGTCCACCGATGGGCGAGAGCGAACGCGAGATGGTCTCCCTCGCCGACGAGACTCGTGTAGACCACGTGAGCCACTCCATCGCGCTCAGCCGCAGCGATCACGGCCTCGTGCCGAGCGATCACCACGTCGTCCTCCGCTTCGCCGGCAGAGACGAGAACCAGGGTGTCGACGCCGGTCAGAGTAACGGTGTCTGGTCGGTCGAAGTCGAGTGCGCGGGATGCGCCGACGCCGCCGCGACTACTCGCGGTCACGGGCGCGCCGCGGTCGATGAGGTGAGACAGGATGGCGTGGCCGAGCTTGCCTGTGGTGCCGGTGACGAGGATCAACAGATCGCCTTTCGTGGTTCTCTTCGGTAACTAGGCTGATTCTGTTCCGACAGCTCACACCGTCACAAGAAGGCACTTCTATGTCACTCACGCACACCGAAGTAACCGCAGACCTCGAGCCGTGCGCGAAGGACGAGCATCCTGACTGCGGCATCCGCGACGTGCTCGACCGGGTGGGCGATAAATGGTCCGTTCTCGTGGTGGTCGAGCTCGCTTCCGGCACCCGCAGATTCCGCGAGCTGCAGCGCGCGATCGACGGAATCTCGCAGCGGATGCTGACCCTCACCCTTCGACGATTGGAGCGCGATGGTCTGGTGGAGCGCACCGTCTATCCGACGGTGCCCCCGCAGGTGTCCTACGAACTCAGCGACTCAGGTCGAAGCCTGACTCACCTCGTGAAGGCACTGGCCGACTGGTCGATCCAGCAGCGACCCGCGATCGCCGCGGCCCGGCATCACTACGACGTATCCCACCCGGGGCATGTCATCCACTGACGCCGAAAGCCCGCAGTACCGAGGGCCTCCCAATAGGATGTCTGCGATGACTAGCCACGCCCCTTCCAAGCCCTGGTCGACGATCCTGTTCGATCTCGACGGCACGATCACCGACTCGGCCCCCGGCATCCTGAACCGGCTGGCGCGCACTCTCGAGGCTCTCGGCCACCCCGTGCCGCCGCCCACCGAGCTCGTCAAGTTTGTTGGTCCGCCGATTCTCGACGGCTTCCGCGCGGTCGCCGACATCGACGCGGCGGGAGCGCAGGAGGCGCTCGTCGTGTACCGCGGACTCGCCGCCACAGACGGGCCCGAGGGCGACAGCGTGGTCTACCCCGGAATCCTCGGGATCCTGCGCGAGATCCACGCGGCGGGCATCCCCCTCGCCATCACGACCTCGAAATCAGAGGTGCAGGCCGTGCGCATTCTGCAGCACCTCGGCATCGCCGACCTCTTCGCGACCATCACCGGCTCGAGCGAAGACGAGACCCGCAGCGCCAAGGCCGACGTGGTCGCCGAGGCTCTCGTGCGCCTGCGTGCAGAGAACGTCGATCTGTCGAACATGGTTCTGGTGGGCGACCGCCATCACGACATCGAGGGCGCGGCCGAGCACGGCATCCCCACGATCATGGTGGAGTGGGGCTACGGCTCCCCCGCCGAGGCGGCCGGCGCCATCCACGTGGTGCACTCCATGGATCAGCTGCGCGCGCAACTGCTCTAGCGGGCTCCGCCAGCACGTTTCAGGGTCGCCACCACCGGGCGGTGATCGCTGCCGGCCGCGTCTTCAGTACTCAGCACGTGCGCCTCGACAGCGCTCCAGCCGCCCGTAGTGAGCACGTGGTCGATCGGGGCCGCGAGAAGCGGCGGCAGCGAGGTGGGCCAGCTGCCCTCGGCGCCGCCGCCCGCCTCGGTGAGTGCGTCCGAGCATCCGCCCAGCGGGCCGAGATGATCGAGCGTCGCATTCAGGTCTCCCCCGAGAACGAGCTCGGGCTGATCGCAGAGCGACAGCACCCAGTCGACGTCGCTGCGCCACGACGACATGATCGATGGCAGCGGCGGCATCGGATGCGCCGCTGCGATCACCGGCCCGGTTCGGTCGGCGGGCCGCGCGACGACGCTCGGCATAGCGCCCGTGTCGCCGAGTTCGTCGGTGACCTCGTACTCGCCGAGCTCCTCCGACACGAGCAACGCTGTCGGCGGGGTCGCCGAGGGATCGCCGCGCTCGGCAGCGAAGACCTGCATGGGCCGACCCGCCGCATCCATGGCTCGACCCACGGCCTCGGCGGTCTCGCGCGAGGTCTCGGGCAGCGTCAGCACAGTGGCGCCCTCGCCGACAGCCACGCGGGCGATGTCGTCGGCCGACACGGTGTCGTAGGTGTTCCAGGTGAGAATGCGGATGCTTGTGGCCGGGTCGATCGTGTCGGTCGCGGAGCCCGTCGCCGCCTCCGAACTGAACCCTCGGCTGGCCTGAACGGTGACGTTTGCCCCCGCCGCGAGCAGTGCGATCGCGGCCAGCCCACCGATGACCGCGCGCGTCGTGCGGGCCCGGCGCCGCAGCATCCAGAACAGCAGCGCGCCGACGAGACCGAGCATCAGGAAGCCGATCGCGAGCATCCCGCGGAAGGCGATCAGCTGCGCGAAGACGAGCTGGCGTTGCACCCCGAACAGCCCGGGCGCGCTGACGAGCAGCGCTGCCGCAGCGCAGACCACGAGCAGAACAATGCGACCCCACATGACGCCCGACCCTACCGGCTGAGTATCCGCGCCTTCTCGGAGCATCCGCTGCTGGTCGACCGGGCGCCGATGCGCCTAACCGGCGCGGGTGCTCGACGCGATGCGGGCACGCACCGCCGCTGCCGCGCACACCACCACCACGAGGGCGCCGAGCCACACCAACAGGTCGAGGCGCTCGCCCACGATCAGCGCCGACCAGACGATCGTGAGCACCGGCTGCACGAGCTGAATCTGGCTGACCTGGGCGATCGGCCCGATGGCAAGGCCTCGATACCAGGCGAAGAATCCCAGGAACATGCTCACCAGCGCGAGGTACCCGAACGCCAGCCAGTGCGACGCATCCGCCTGAGGCCAGCCATGAGTCGTGACCGAGACGGCCGTCAGCGGAATCATCGCCGGCAGCGCCACCACGAGCGCCCAGCAGATCGTCTGCCACGAGCCGATTTCGCGAGAGAGCAGGGCGCCCTCGGCGTAGCCGACTGCGGCGAGCACCACCGCGCCGAGCAGCAGCAGATCGCTCGGATGCAGCCCTTCGAGGCCGCCGCCCGCGAGCGCGATGAACGCGATCACAGACGCGACGCCCGCGCCCGACGCGACCCAGAAGGTGATGGATGGCCGCTCTTTCGCGCGGATCACCGCCGCGATGGCCGTCGCGGCGGGCAGCAGGCCGATGACCACGGCGCCGTGAGCGGCGGGAACGGTCTGCAACGCGAAGCTCGTGAGCAGCGGGAACCCCACCACGACTCCGATCACGACGACGCACAGACGCAGCCACTGAGCGCCTTTGGGCAGGCGCTGCCGAGTAGCGGCGAGCACGAGTGCGGCGAGGGCGGCCGCCACGACGGCACGCCCGGCGCCGATGAAGAGCGGGTCGATCTGTTCGACCGCGATGCGCGTGAATGGCAGCGTGAACGAGAACGCGAGCACGCCGACAAACCCGAACACGAGTCCGGCCCGCGTCATCCGCGTGCGACCTGCAACCGTCGATAGCGCTGGTGCAGACGAGGTGGTAGCGCTACTGTCTCTAGTCATGAGCGACGATAGCACTTCGACGATCGAGCGTCACCTGCGCCGATTCGTCGAGTCTCGGCCGGCGGGCTCACGCTTGCCCTCGACGCGCGCTCTCGTCGCCGAGCACGCCGCGAGCCCCGTGACTGTTCAGCGCGCGGTGCGGCGTCTGGTCGGCGAGGGCCTCATCGAGACGCGCCCCGGCGCAGGCAGCTTCGTGGCCCGACCACGTGCCGTACGGCAGGCCGACTTCGCGTGGCAGACCACCGCCCTCGGCGCGCCCCGCGTCGACACGTCTGCCGTCGGCACGGCCATGGCCGCGGTCGGCCCGTCTGTCATCGCGATGCACTCGGGCTATCCCACAGAAGAGCTGCTTCCGGGTCGTCTCGTGCGCGCGGCCCTCGTGCGTGCCTCGCGCGGGGCATCCGCTCTGAGCCGAGGGCCGGTCGACGGCCTGCCCGAGCTGCGCAGCTGGTTCGCCGCGGAGATCGCTCCGGTCGGAGCATCCGCGCCCGCCCCCGTCTCGAGCGACGACGTCATGATCACGCCCGGCGGCCAGAGCGCACTCGCCTCGATCTTCCGAGCTCTCGCGGCCCCTGGCGACGCGGTCGTGGTCGAGTCGCCCACCTACTGGGGTGCCATCGCCGCCGCGCGGCAGGCCGGCTTGCGCATCATTCCGGTGGCGCGGGGATCGCGCGCACCGTCGGCGGCAGACCTCGACGAGGCGTTCGCGGCGAGCGGGGCGCGCCTGTTCTACGCACAGCCGCACTTCGCGAACCCCACGGGTGCACAGTGGAACCCCGAAGAGCGCCGAGACATCATGTCGGTTGTCAGGGCGCGGGGCGCGTATCTCATCGAAGACGATTGGGCGCACGACTTCGCCATCGAGGGCGACGTTCTGCCCCTGCTCGCCGAGGATGCCGACGGGCACGTCGTGTACATCCGCTCGCTGACCAAGAGCCTCAGCCCGTCGTTGCGGGTCGGCGCCGTCATCGCGCGGGGGCCGGCGCTCGCGCGCATCCAGGCCGATCGAACGGTCGACGACCTCTACGTGAGCGGCGTGCTGCAATCGGCAGCCGTCGACGTGCTGCGCGATCCAGGATGGCGCGGCCACCTCGTCCGGTTGCGTTCCCAGCTGCGCGATCGCCGAGACGAGCTGGCCCGCCAGGTCGAGGCGCATCTCGGGCCGGACGCGCTGACGTTCGTGCCGCGCGGCGGGCTCAACCTGTGGGTGCGTCTCGCCGACAACGTGGATGTCTCGGGTCTGGTCGAGCGCAGCCGGAACGCCGGCGTGATGGTCGCGCCTGGCGCCGACTGGTTTCCGGCCGAGCCGACCGGTGCGTTCATCCGCCTCAACTACTCGGGCGCGAGGCCCGAGCAGTTCGCCGGAGCGATGGAGACGGTGGCGGCGCAGCTCGCTGGTCGCTGAGCATCCGCGCCCTTTCGGCGCATCCGCTGCTGGTCGACCGGGCGCCGATACGCCTAACCGGCGCGGATGCCGCTACGCGTCGCGCGGCTTGCGGGCCTCCTCGTGGGCTGCCCGACCTTCGGCCTGCACCTCGCGGAGCACGGCGACGCGCTCCCGGTATTCGGCCGCGTCGATCTCGCCACGCGCGAAGCGCTCCGCGAGAACGACCTCGCCGAGGTGCCCGCCGAGTCCTCGGCCGCCGCGGAAGCCGCGCGGGCCGAAGTGGCCGCCGCGCCCGCCGAAGCCGGGTCCGCCGAACGGGAAGCCGGGGCGCTGGCCGCGGCGATCTGAATTGCTGTTGTTGTCTGTCTCGGGCTCGTGGCCCTCATCGAAGTTGTGAGTCATGGTGTGTTCCGTTCTAGGGATCGTGGGCGGCCGTTCTGGCCGCTGAGATAGATACTCCTCCGATCCTCCGCAAACGGAATCCTCCCGCGGGATGCACCTCGCGCACTCCCCCGGAGGTAGCGGCGGCGTTGTCAGTCGCGGCGACCGAGCAGGTACGACGTGATCTGGGCGGTGAGCTCTGCGTCGATCGAGCGCTCCACACCGTCGAGGCTGTTGATCGGCGCTGCCTGTCGCACGCTCGACACCAGCCACAACGCGTCTGCCGAGAGGAGGTCGGCGACCGGGATGACCGCGTACTCCGTGTTCATGCCCTCAGCTTGCGCGAACTCGAAGACGCTCGCCTGGGTCGTACCGGGGAGAATGCCCTGATCTGTCCGAGGAGTCAGGAGCGTGTCGCCTTTTCTCAGAATGACGTTCGCCGTCGGGCCTTCGAGAACGAAGCCGTCGCTCGAGGTGAAGATCACGTCGTCGGCGTCGCGGCGCTCGGCCTCGCGCAGCGCCGCACGGTTGATCGCGTACGACAGGGTCTTGGCGCCCTGGAGCAGCCATGGCGACGTCTGCGCCACATCGTGCCTCAGCCCACGATCGAGGGTGACGACCCGGATGCCGTCGGTGCGCGCGCTCGTGAAATCGGCCGCCGTCGCAGCGTAGACCCACCCGGTCGGCACTCCCGTGCCCTCGATGCCCCGGGTCAGCACGGTCTTGACGTAGAGCTCGGCGAGGTCGTCGTGGGCCTCGATCGCGGCGAGTATCGCCTGGCGGTAGAGGCCGAGATCCGGCTCGGGCAGATCGAGGAGCCGGGCAGACCTCGCGAAGCGGTCGAGATGCGCCTCGAGCGCCTGCGCGCGGCCGTCGCACACGCTGATCGTCTCGAAGATGCCATCGCCGCGAGTCACCCCGAGATCCATGACGGAGACGTGCGGCGCGTCGGGATCGGCCCTCACGCATCCGGAATCGGCAGAGACGAGAAACAGGACGGGGCGCGACGAACTCATACCAAGAAGCTACTCGCACCCGGGGATGTCCGGGGCTAGCATCGAGCCATGATCGTCGTGACAACCAATGAGATTCCGGGCCACCGCATCGATGCCGTCTTCGGCGAGGTCATGGGCCTCACCGTGAGATCACGCGATATCGGCGCGCAGTTCACCGCCAGCTTTCGTGCCCTCGGAGGCGGCGAGCTTCCCGAGATGACCAAGGCTCTCTACGAGAGCCGCCAGGAGGTCATGCACCGCATGGTCGTCGAGGCCGAGAGCAAGGGGGCGAACGCCATCGTCGCCATGCGCTTCGACACGTCGGAGATGGGCACGAACTGGACAGAGGTCTGCGCCTACGGAACCGCCGTCTTCGCCATTCCGCTCGGTCGCGGCGAGGCCGGCGCCACGGGTCAGTCGGCGTACCTCGTCGAGTCCGCCGCGGGTGCCCAGACTCCGCCCGCGGCGGATCAGGCGTGACCTGCCTGAATTGAGAGGCGTCGCTGCGTAGTTCGGCGTAGTTTTGTCATCATGCGCGAAGAACAGGCCCACATCATCGAGGCCCTCACCGTCTTGCCCACGATCGACGCCACGGCCGAGGTCGAACGCCGCACGTCTTTTCTCGTCGACTACCTGCGTCGAACGGGAGCCAAGGGTCTCGTGCTCGGCATCAGCGGAGGGCAGGACTCGTCTCTCGCCGGTCGGCTGTGCCAACTCGCCGTCGAGAGGCTCCAGGGCGAGGGCGTCGACGCGACGTTCATCGCCGTGCGTCTGCCCTACGGCGTTCAGGCCGATGAAGACGACGCCCAGCTGGCGCTGAACTTCATCAAGCCGGAGCGAGTCGTCACCTTCGACATCAAGCGCGGTGTCGACGGCATCGCCGCCGAGTTCGCCGACGCCGTCGGAACTCCGATCACCGACTTCAACAAGGGCAACGTCAAGGCACGTACCCGCATGATCGCTCAGTACGCCATCGCGGGCGACGCCGGTCTGCTGGTCGTCGGCACCGACCACGCCGCCGAAGCGGTGACCGGATTCTTCACGAAGTTCGGCGACGGCGGAGCCGATGTGCTTCCGCTCTCCGGCCTCTCGAAGAGACAGGGCCGGGCCTTGCTCGAAGCACTGGATGCGCCCGAGCGGCTCTATCTCAAGGCCCCGACGGCCGATCTGCTCGACAACACCCCGGGTCAGACAGACGAGGCGAACCTCGGGCTCAGCTACTCCGACATCGACGACTTCCTCGAGGGCAAAGACGTCGAAGACCGCGTGGCTGACGCCATCATCGACCGCTACGCGGCGACGGCCCACAAGCGCGCCCTGCCCGTCGGCCCGGCCGACTCGTGGTGGAAGTAACGCCCCTTCGTTCTCCTGCGTCAGGCGCCGTCCGCTCGGCGGCGGCGACCGACAAAGGTGAGGATGCCGCCCGCCAGGCCGACACCGAGGCCCGTGGCGGCGAGCAGCCCGAGCCCGTCGAAGCCGGTCGACGACAGCTGACCCGAACCGCCAGATCCGCCCTCGCCGGAGCCGGATCCCGACCCCGGCCCGGACCCGCCCGATCCACCGGGATTGCTCGGCGTCGTCGTCTCCCCCGGCCGCGGCGTGATCTCCACGTGCACGCCGACCCCGTCGTCGTCGATGCCTGCCGCCGTCGCGGCGAGAGGCGCGGGACCCGCCACGATGGCCAGCGTCAGGGAGCCGAGCAGCACCATCCGGGAGCCTCTCGAGGCCCGTGTCGTCGTGCGTGAATCGTTCATGAGGTGACCACCGATCTTCTACCTTCTTCTCGAGCAGCTTCGAGCATTTTTTCCATCTGACGCGTGCGGCGCATCCGGCTCCACAGCAGGCCGCCCACGATGAGCAGTACCGCCAGTAGTACGACCAGCTGCGACCACGGGATCGCCCACACCTCGATGTCCTGCTGCAGGGCGGCAGCGGGTTCGCTTGCCTCGTTCGGCAGGATCACCGACTGTTCGACGGTGAGCGGGTAGCTCAGCAGGCCCACGGGCCAGGCACCCGGCACCTCGAGCTGAAAGGTGCGGCGATCACCCGGCAGCAGTTCCACGGGCGCGGCGGCCTCGCCAGAGGCATCCGGCAGACGAACGCCCCCGGCGACGGTGGAGCCGCTCACCGAGAGTCGCGCATTGCCCGTGTTCTCGAGCGTGTAGCCGATTCGGGTCGAACCGGGCTCGAAGGGGTTCCACGACGAGCGGTACGTGGCGGCGCTCGAGACGACGGCCAACGACGGCGCGATCTCTCCGGTCACCCTGGTCAGAACCCGAAAACCCACCCTGCTCTCGACGCCCACCGAGGCTCCTCCGTCTGTGCCCTTCGAGAAGATCGAGGCGGCGAGCCCGGCCGCGTGATCGCCCGGTGTGGCATTCTCGGGGATGGTGACGGCGACGGGAACGACGGCCATGCCGCCTGGCGCCACGGTGACGTTCTCCTGAACTGCGACCCACGTGCCGGCGTCGACCGACTCGGTGCCGTGCGGAAGCATGTTGAACCGCCCCTTGGACGTGAAGTACCCGTCGGCGGCATTGAGAGCGAAGGTCACCTCGGTCGTACCGAGGTTGCGCACCGCGAGGTGCTCGTCGATGGTCTGGCCCGGGTCTCCCTCGAGCTCCATCCATGACCGGCCGTCGGGGCCGGCGGCATCGGCGGGAGTCACGGACCACGTGATCGTGGGCTCGGCGGTGTCCGTTGCGGCAGGGGCGGCGGCGGCCGACCCCACGCCGGTCAGCGCCAGACCGGATGCGACGGCGAGGGCTGCGAGGGCGGATGCGAGACGGGCGCCGGGTGCGGTTTCTCTGGGTTTCACGGAAGGGAGACCTCGAATACTGGGGCGAATGGGGCGGTGCAGCCGATGACGAGACCGAGCGGGACTGCGCTGTTGGGGGCGCGCAGTCCCGCTCGGTGACTACTCGAACAGAGACAGGGTCAGAGTCGAGCTGTAGCTGCCCGGCGCGACCGTCGCGGGGGTGCGCAGGAACAGGTTGGCGTTGGCCGTCCACTGGCCCTCGCTTGCGATGGCGCCGGAGTCGATGGCGAGCGCGAGCAGCTCCTGATCGACGAGACCCACGCCGTCCTCTCCTCCGTCGATGGCGGTGTCGACCGGGTCGCCCTCGGCGACCAGGCCGGATTCGCCGCCATCGATGAGGGCGGGGATCCAGCCCAGATACTCGGCTCCGATGGGTGCCTGGCCGGCGTCGCCCACGAAGTCCGTGGAGGAGCCGAGCACGTACCATCCGACATCGGCCGGGATGTCCTCGGCGGCGCGGGTGTCGGTGACCGTGACCGTCGGCAGAGTTCCGGTGAACTGACGCACCAGCTCGGTCGAGCCCGTTTCGGTGAGAGTCGTCGATGTGCCGCCGACGCTCATGGCGAGCACTCCGGGGCCTTCGATCTCGGCGATCTCGACTTTCACATCGACATCGTCGCTTCCGACCTCTTCGGCCGCGGCGGCGCCGGCGAGGCCGGTCAGCAGCAGGGTTCCGACGACCACCGCCGAGGTTCGGGCGGCGAATTCTCGTTTACGCATTGTGGGTTCCATTTCGTTCGATGCAGATGGTGCAGGGGTAAGAGCTATGAGGATGACGCGGGGCGGCCGAGCCCGGGAGTCCGGCCGCCCCGCGCGCGGGTGGATCAGCCGCAGGGCTTGGCGTCGTATGACGCCGGCAGCACGGTGCTCACAGGCTGGCCATCGATCGTGGCCGATGCCGTGACCGTCACCTCACCCGCAGGCAGACTCGCCAGACGAGTCGTGAACGCATGAGATCCGTTCTTCGTCGGCGCCACGGCAGCGATCGTCTTCGACCCGTAAGCCGACTCGATCACCAGCTTCACCGGCACCTCATCGTTGTTCGTCACCTGAACAGTCAGCAGCGCCTTGCCCGCAGCACACCGCGAACCAGCAGACGCCACGACATCCAGTACCGGCGCAGCGGCCGCCTGGGTGAACGACCAGGTGTCGACCTCGGCGAGGTTCTGCCCGGCCGGACCGGTGAAGGTGAAGTACACATCGTGCACTCCGGTGACTCCCTCGAGCTCGGTCGACACCTCGCCCCACTCGCCGACCGGTGAGTCGACATCGATGGTGGCGATCACGTCGGAGGCACGGTCGTCGAGACGCACCTCGATCGTGCCGCCGGCCGCGAGCGCCTTGACCTTGGCCGTCACCGAAGCGGCTCCGGTGTCACCGAAGTCGGCCGCGGAGAGAGAGGTCCAGTCGCCGTTGTCGACGTCGTCGAGCACGAGGTTCGGCGCGTCCGTTCCGAACTGCGTCGAGCCGCCGTCGATCTTCTTCGTGGCGAGACCCTGCTGGTAGGCGATGGTCTCGGCCTCGAGAACGGTGTACGGATCGAGGTTCTTGATCTGATCGGCACCGGCGTAGTCGCCGACGACCTGCTGGATGGTTCCGTCTTCGTTGAAGGTCAGCTCCTGGATGTGGGTGCTGCGGTACCCCTGCGTGGTGTTGCCGTTGATGCGCTTGTTGAGCGTCGGTGCGTGGTACGTGAAGTAGTACTTGCCATCGAGCTCGAACACCGACTGGTGGTTGTTACCGCCCGTACCCGCTCCGAAGAACTGGCTCTGGTTCGGGAACAGCACACCCTGGTAGGTGCTCTTGTCCCAGACCATCGGGTCGTCCGACATCAGGTAACCGATCTGGCCGCCACCCGGGTAGCCGGGAAGAGCGGTCTGGTTGCCTCCGAAGTCGTTGCCACCGAAGTGCGACGAATACGACAGGTAGTACTTGTCGTTGCGCTTGAACACCTGCGCCGCCTCGAAGGCGACCGGCGCGTCCACGACGACGGCTTCGCCGACGGTCGACACCATGTCGTCTCCGAGCTTGATGGCTCGGATGTTCTTCGGGTTGTTGAAGCGCTCGGCTGCCGGAAGGCTCGTCGAGGCGGGGCCACCACCGAAGTAGAGGTAGGCCTGGCCGTCGTCATCGACCAGCGGAGCCGGGTCGAACAGCCAGTTGACGCCCTGAGCTCCAGGGGTGCTGCTGTTGATCAGTGTGCTGGTGCGCTCGCTGACCCACGGCCCGATCGGCGAGGAGCCGGTGAGCACGTTGCTCGAGCCTCCGCCGTTGGCGTAGTACAGGAAGTACTTGTCGACGCCGTCGACCGTCTTCTTGGCCATGCCCGGCGCCCAGGAGTTGGTCGTGAACGGAGCCACTCCGTTCGGACCGGCGACCTGGATCTCGCCGTGGTCGGTCCAGTTCACGAGGTCCTCAGACGAGATCACGGTGATCTGGTTGATGCTGCCGTAGTTGATCTGCGGCGAGACGCCGGTCGTCGGGTTGGGAGCGTAGCCCTGGGTGTCGTTGGTCATGTAGACGTAGACGCGACCGTTGTCGACGAAGCCGAACGCGTCGGCACCGAACTTGTGCGAGATCACGGGGTTGTGCTCTCCCGGGTTCTTGCCGACCACCTCGATGGTCTTCGACGGGGGCGCGGGCGGGGCGGCGCCGACGAGCGAGACGTCATCGACCTTGAAGTCCATCAGGTGCGTGGCCGGCTCAGCCGCGGCCGTGGCTCCAGCGACCCAGGGGGTCTCGAAGAACAGCCTGGCGGTGCCGACGCTCTGAGCAGTCGGGATGGTGAAGTTCGCGCTGAGTGTCGCCCATTCGCCCTTCGTCGCGGTGACGCTGCCGAGGTTCGTGTACGTGCTTCCGCCGTAGTGCATGGTTGCGAAGAACTGCTTCGTCGCGGGCGATGCGGTGTTCTCGTACTTGATGCGTGCCTTGACCGTATAGGTCTGGCCCGCCTGCACCTTGCCGGTGAGGTCCTGCAGTGGACCGGACCCGGTGCTGAGCCGACCGGTGATCAGGGCCGCTGCGGCTCCCGTGGTCGCATCCGGGGTCGTGGCGAGGGTGCCGCCGTCGGTCGCGTTGCCGTTGTTCACGATCCAATTGGCGGTTCCGCTTTCGAACCCGCCGTTCACGATCAGTTCCTGATCCGCGGCGAATGAGGCACTTGCCGAGAACGACGACGCGAGAAGGGCCGCGAGGGCCATCCCCGCGAGTCCTATCTTCGACCGGCGTCTCCACCGGTTGTGCACGAGCTGTTCCATTTATCCTCCTTGATTGCTGGACGTGGTGTGCTTTTCTCAGCCGCAGGGCGTGGCGTCGTACGACGTCGCGATCGGAGCAACGTGGCGCGGGTGCATCGTTGTACTAATCCGGCGATGCGGGTTGCGGTTCCTGTCGGCCCACGCGGACGCATTGAGAGCGGTAACAACGAGGGCACCGTGCTGGGATGTCGGGACGAACGACGACATCGAGAGTGACGATCTCATTCCAGCTCCTTTGCTGTGGCGAGACGGATCTGTCGCAGAGCGCGAACCAGGATCCAGGCGTTACCCCCGAGCGGGGGTGACCTTCGTCAGGATGTTACCGGGAACACTCGAAGACGGTCAAGTAAATCACAGAAACTTTTGTTAGCGCTCACAAGGCGGCACCCGGAAACGCGTGTTAATCAAGTCGATCGGCCCGCGCTACAGCGCGGCAGAGCGTGGCGGCGCGGTCGACTCGCGCACCACGAGGCGACTGGGGATTTTCAGATGCCTGGCCGACACCTCGGACTCCAGTGCCGAATGCAGAAGCTCCAGCGCCTTCACGCCGAGCGCCGTGAAGTCCTGCTCGACGGTGGTGAGTGGCGGGCGCAGGTGTCGTGAGGTGGGTAGATCGTCGAACCCGACCACGCTGACATCATGCGGCACAGCGATGCCGCGGTCGTGCAAACCGTGCATGATGCCGAGCGCCATGTCGTCGTTCGCGGCGAAGATCGCCGTGTAGTCGGGCATGCCGGTGAGGGCACGGGCGAACTCGTACCCCGTATCCGCCGTCCAGTCCCCCACCACGTGAGGCCGTTTCGGCAGGCCCAGAGCGCGAATGCGAGCATGGAACGCTCGCAACCGCGACTGAGCATCAGACCAGTCGAGCGGACCCGAGATATGCAGGATGTCGCGGTGCCCGAGCTCGGCGAGGTGGTCGACCAGGAGATTCGTACCCAGAACCTGGTCTACCCCGGCCGTGAGAAAGGTGCGGTCTGCGGTCGATTTGATCACGAGAACCGGCACGGCTATGGCCATCTGCCGCAGAGCGACCAGCGACGATGTGCGCGGGGCGATCATGCAGAGAGCGTCCACTCCCTGGGCCAGCAGATGTTCCACGGACTGAGTCGGCGTCAGCTTGCCGCGATGGCTCGTCGCTGTCGTCAGCGAGTAGCCCATGTCACGGGCCGCCTCCTCGATGGCACGAATGGTGCTCATCGGGCCGTACTCGACCGCGCTCTCCACGACCACGCCGATCTGCCTCGAGCGGTGAGTGGCCAGCGCCCGCGCGGCCGTGCTCGGGGTGAAGTTGAGCTCGCTGATCACATCGAGCACCCGCTGGCGGGTGGCCGGCCGAATATTCGTGTGGCCGTTGAGCACCCGTGACACGGTCATGTGCGACACCCCGGCGAGGGATGCGACGAGACGGATGCCGGTCTTTCCGGGCTGATCGCTCACGTCCATCGCTGCTTCCGTTCTTCGCGGAGTGGAGACACTCGACTTTACCGCCAGGGCATCGCTGGATCGGACTCGTCGTGCCGCTATTGTCAGTGCATGGCATCCAGTTACGACTTCTTCATCTCCGGCGATCACAACGCTGCGAAGACCATCATCGGCGACGCGCTGACCGCCGAGGGCTTCACGATCACCATGAACACCGACGGCGGATTTCACGCCGTTCGCGGCAGCACCGCCGCCACCGTTCTCTGGGGAGGACTCGCGGGCAAGAAGCTGCACATGGCCTTCGACACGCAGTTCTTCGTCGACGAGCGCGGCCAGCTCGTCGCTCGCCTCGCGCGCGACCTCGCGGTCGGCGCCCTGAAGGGCGGCGCGATCGGTGCGTCGAAGACCGCGACGGCATTCGAGGCCACATCTCACGCTGTCGGCACGGCGCTCACGAACGCCGGCGTCCTGACCTCGAGCATCGCCAACTAGGCCTCGGGCTCACCGAGCCGACGGCGCTCGGCTCACAACACGAAGCGGTATCCCATGCCGGCCTCGGTCAGCAGGTGGCGCGGCCTCGCGGGCTCCTGTTCGAGCTTCTTGCGCAACTGCGCGAGATAGACGCGCAGATATCCGGAGTCGTTCGTGTGGTTCGGGCCCCAGACGGCGGTCAGCAGGGCTGCTCGCGTCACGAGCCTTCCGGGGCTCCGCACCAGGGTCTCGAGAATGATCCACTCGGTCGGCGTGAGCCGAACGCTCTCGTCGCCACCGGCATCCGTTCGTCTCGTGACCTGCTTCGCCGAGAGGTCGATCGTGACGTCGCCGAACGTCACGAGCGCCTCGTCGCCCGCCGTCGGCACCCGCCGGGTCAAGGCTCGGATGCGCGCCAACAGTTCGTCGATCGCAAACGGCTTGGTGACGTAGTCGTCGGCGCCGGCGTCGAGCGCGAGCACCTTCTCGGCCCCGTCGGTGCGCCCCGACACGACGAGGATCGGCACCTGCGACCAGCCGCGGATCCCTTCGATCACCTCGATGCCATCGAGCTTCGGCATCCCCAGATCGAGCATGACCAGATCGGGGTGCTGATCGATAGCCGCGTTGAGGGCCTCGGCCCCGTCGCGCGACGTCACGACGTCGTATCCGCGGGCACGGAGAGTCACCGATAGGGCACGCAGGATCTGCGGATCGTCGTCGGCGATCAAAATCTTCATGGCTTCTCCTCGGCTGCTGGCTGGACTGCGGGAAGAGAGACCACCATGGTCAGGCCACCGCCGGGCGTGTCTTCGGCCTCGATCGTTCCGCCCATGCCCTCGACGAAACCCTTCGAGAGGGCGAGCCCCAGCCCGAGACCGGTGGAATTGTCGGTGTCGCCGAGACGCTGGAACGGCACGAAGATCTCGTCTCGCCGTTCGCCGGGAACACCCGGACCGCTGTCGACGACGCGCAGTTCGACCCGGCCGCGGAACGCGCTGGCAGAGAGCCGCACCTTCGCCCCCTCGGGCGAGAACCGCACCGCATTCGACAACAGGTTCACCAGAACCCGCTGCAGCAGAACCTCGTCGGCCAACACCGGCGGCCGCTCGTCGCCGTCGAGGGCGAGCTCCACGCGATCGGGACCGAGCTCCAGTTCGTCGAGCGCGGGAACGATCACGTCTTCGACATCGATCGCGTGCATCGACACGGCCAGCACACCCGCCTCGACGCGACTGACGTCGAGCAGATCGGTCACGAGGTCGGCAAGGGTGTCGAGACTCTCCTGGGCCGTATCGAGCAACTCGGTGCGGTCATGCGAACTGAGTTCCACCTCGGTCGACCGGAGCCCGCTCACGGCGGCGGTCGCCGCGGTCAGAGGGCGGCGCAGATCGTGACCGACGGCCGCGAGCAGAGCACTGCGCATGCGATCGGCAACGGCCAGAGGACCGACCTCGCTCGCGGTCGCTGCCAGATCTCTGTGTTCGAGCGCCTGATCCATCTGGGCCGCGATGACTCCGAGCAGCCGGCGCTCGGATGCGGCGAGGTCCGGGCCACAGAGCTCCAGCGTGGCGCGGTCGCCGACCGCGATCGTCGACGCTGCATGCGACACGGTCTCAGTCCCGGCTCCAGCCTCGGCCTCGAACTCCGACAGCGACGACGAAGCCAGGATGCTGCCGTCCAATGCCTTCAACCGCACCTCGTTGAGCCTGAAGGCTTCGCGCGTTCTGTCCACGAGCGCCTGCAGAGCATCCTGCCCCCGCAGAACGCTGCCGGCGATGCTCGCGAGGAGCTCCGACTCCGCCGCCGCCCGCCTCGCCTGCCGCGAGCGCCGGGCCGCGGTGTCGACGACCACGCTGACCAGCACGGCGTTCACGACGTACAGCGCCAACGCCAGCAGGTGCAGGGGTTCGCCGACCGAGACCGTGTAGAGCGGAGAGACGAAGAAGAAGTCGAGCGTGAGTCCCGAGAGCAGGGCGGCGAACAGCGCCGGCCAGATTCCGCCGACCAGCGCCACCAGAACCACCAGCAGCTGGAACGTCAACACGTCTGAGGTGATCGACTCGTCGGACCTCAGCGTGACGAGCAGCCAGGTCACCAGCGGCCCTCCTCCGAGGGCGAGCACGAATCCCAGAATCCGGCGACGCGCGGTCAACGATCCGCTGAACCGGGGAAGACGCAGCTTTCCCCCCGCGGCCGCGTGCGTCACGATGTGAACGTCGATGTCACCGGATGCGCGGATCACGGTCGCCCCGATACCCGGGCCGGAGAGGGCTGCGCTGAGGCGGGTTCGGCGGCTCACTCCGATCACGAGCTGGGTCGCGTTCACTCCACGGGCGTAGTCGACGAGAGCCGCGGGAATGTCGTCGCCGACCACCTGGTGGAATGTCCCGCCCAGCGATTCGACGAGCGAGCGCTGCGCGGCCAGCGCCCCGGGATGAGCCGCGCGCAGACCGTCTTGGCTCGTCACGTGCACGGCGACGAGGGTGCCGCCGGCCGACCGGGCGGCGATCCGGGCGCCTCGCTTCAGCAGGGTCTCGCCCTCAGGGCCTCCGGTCAGAGCCACGACCACGCGCTCCCGGGCCTCCCACTTGCTCGCGATTCCGTGGTCGGCCCGATACGACTTGAGCGCCGAATCGACCTCGTCGGCCAGCCAGAGCAGGGCGAGCTCGCGCAGCGCCGTGAGGTTGCCGAGTCGGAAGTAGTTCGAGAGGGCAGCATCGATGCGCGCAGCGGGGTACACGCGTCCATCGGCGAGGCGGTCGCGCAGTGCCTGGGGGGCCAGGTCGACGACCTCGAGCTGCTCGGCCGAGCGCACGACCCAATCGGGCACCGTCTCCTGCTGGCGCGCTCCCGTGATCTGCTCGACCACGTCGGTGAGCGACTCGATGTGCTGGATGTTGACGGTCGTCATCACGTCGATGCCGGCATCCAGCAGGGTCTCGACGTCTTGCCAGCGCTTCTCGTGGCGCGACCCCGGCGCATTGCTGTGCGCGAGCTCGTCGACGAGCGCCACATTCGGATGCCGCTCGAGCACGGCGTCGAGATCCATCTCGCTGAGCGTCACCCCGCGATGCGTCACGGCCAGGCGCGGCACGACCTCGAGGCCGCCGAGCATGCGCGCGGTGGCCGATCGCCCGTGGGTCTCGACGACCGCCACGACCACGTCGCGGCCCTCGGCGGCGAGTCGGGTGCCCTCCTCGAGCATCGTGTATGTCTTGCCGACGCCGGGCGCGGCACCGAGCAGCACACGCAGGCGGCCGCGCCCCATGATCAGCCGGCCATCGACGCGAGCGCGAGGTTCAACTCGAGCACATTGACCGTCGGGTCTCCGAGGATTCCGAGATCGCGACCCTCGACGAACGAGTCGACGAGAGCAGAGACCTTCGCCTCGGGCAGATCACGAGCCTCCGCCACGCGGGCGACCTGAAGTCGCGCGTACTCCGGGCTGATCTGAGGGTCGAGACCGGATGCCGACGCGGTGACGGCGTCAGCGGGAACCTCGGACTCCGACACGCCTTCGAGTTTAGCCACGGCCGCTCGACGTTCACCGATCGCCGCGATGAGGTCGGCGTTCTCGGGGCCGAGGTTGCTGCCGCTAGAGGCGGTTCCGTCGTATCCACTGCCCGCGGCCGACGGACGCGACTGGAACCACTGGGGAAGAGCGTTGCCGTCGGCGTCGGTGAACGACTGCCCGATGAGGGCCGAGCCGACGACCTGGCCGTCGGCATCCGACACCGGCTGGCCGCCGGCCTGGGCCGGGAGGGCCAACTGCCCGATACCGGTGACGACAGCCGTGTAGCCGATGCCGAGAACGACGGTGAAGACCACCATCGCCCGCAGGGCGACCCAGTACTGGCGGCCGCTGCGTGAACGTGAACTCATTTTCGTGCTTCTTTCTTGTATGAATGCGCTGGTCGAGTAGGCCGCCTGCGGCCGTATCGAGACCTAGAAACCAGGGATCAGGGTGACGACGAGGTCGATCAGCTTGATGCCGATGAAGGGCGCCACGACTCCGCCGAGTCCGTAGATCAGCAGATTGCGGCCGAGGATGCGCGAGGCCGAGAGTGCCCGGTACTTCACGCCGCGCAGGGCCAGCGGCACGAGCACCACGATGATGATGGCGTTGAAGATGATCGCCGAGAGAATGGCCGAGGCCGGCGAGTGCAGCTGCATGATGTTGAGCACCGCGAGCCCGGGGAACACGCCCGCGAACATCGCCGGGATGATGGCGAAGTACTTGGCCACGTCGTTCGCTATCGAGAACGTGGTGAGCGCGCCGCGGGTGATGAGCAGCTGCTTGCCGATGCGCACGATGTCGATGAGCTTGGTCGGATCGCTGTCGAGGTCGACCATGTTGCCGGCCTCCTTCGCGGCCGAGGTGCCCGTGTTCATCGCGACTCCCACGTCGGCCTGGGCCAGTGCCGGCGCGTCGTTGGTGCCGTCGCCGGTCATGGCGACGAGGTTGCCGCCCTCCTGCTCGCGCTTGATCAGCTCGAGCTTCTGCTCGGGCGTGGCCTCGGCGAGAAAGTCGTCGACCCCGGCCTCGGCCGCGATGGCCTTCGCGGTGAGCGGGTTGTCTCCCGTCACCATCACGGTGCGGATTCCCATGGCCCGCAGCTCGGCGAACCGCTCGGCGATGCCCTCCTTCACGATGTCCTTGAGATAGACGACACCCAGGATGCGGGCTTCGCCCGGCTGCTTTCCGACGGGCGGCGCCTTCACGGCGACCACCAGGGGCGTGCCGCCCGCGTTCGAGATGCGCTGCACCTGTTCGTCGAGCTGGGCGATGGTCGACGAGGCCGCCCTGCCCGACTCCTCGACCCACGCGAGCACGGCGGAGCCCGCGCCCTTTCGGATCTGGCATCCGTCGGGAAGATCCAGCCCCGACATGCGGGTCTGCGCCGTGAACGGCACGATCACCCCGTCGATATCGTCGGGCGTCACGAAGCCCTTCGTCTCGGCGAGCACCACGATCGACTTGCCCTCGGGGGTGGGGTCGGCGAGCGACGAGCTGGCGGCGGCCTCGATGAGCTCGAGCGGCGCGACACCGTCGAGCGCCGAGAACTCGGCCGCCTGGCGGTTTCCGTAGGTGATGGTTCCGGTCTTGTCCATGAGCAGCGTGGTCACGTCGCCCGCAGCCTCGACGGCGCGGCCCGACATGGCGAGCACGTTGTGCTGCACGAGGCGGTCCATGCCGGCGATGCCGATGGCCGAGAGCAGAGCTCCGATGGTGGTCGGAATCAGGCAGACGAGCAGGGCGACGAGCACGGGAACGCTCACCGAGGCCGCGGAGTATCCGGCGATCGGGTTGAGCGTCAGCACCACGACCACGAAGATGACCGAGAGGCTGGCGAGCAGGATGTTCAGGGCGATCTCGTTCGGCGTCTTCTGCCGCGAGGCGCCCTCGACGAGCGCGATCATGCGGTCGACGAAGGTCTCGCCGGGCTTCGACGTGATGCGCACGACGATGCGATCCGACAGCACGCGGGTGCCGCCGGTCACGGCGCTTCGATCGCCGCCGGATTCCCGCACGACGGGAGCGGATTCACCCGTGATCGCCGATTCGTCGACCGAGGCGATGCCCCACACGATGTCACCATCGCCCGGGATCAACTCGCCCGCGGTGACCACGACGTGGTCTCCGAGCGTGAGCTCGGCGCTCGAGACCGGACGTGTCTCGGCGCGCAGGCCACCGGCATCCGATTCGGCGTCGTACGACGCGATCACATTCGCGGTCGTCGAGGTGCGGGTCTGGCGCAGGCTGTCGGCCTGGGCCTTTCCGCGGCCCTCGGCGATGGATTCGGCCAGGTTCGCGAAGACCACGGTGAGCCAGAGCCACACCGCGATCCCCGCGGTGAACGTGGCCGGCACGGGTGAGCCGCCGGATGAGGCCGGCCCGCCGAGAAACGGCTCGGCGACGGCCAGCAGAGTCGTGAGCACGGCGCCGACTTCGACGACGAACATCACGGGGTTGTGCCACATCTGGCGTGGATCGAGCTTGCGCAGGGCCCCCGGCAGAGCGGGGATGACTGTTGCGGTGAGCATGGACATAGCTGTGGTTACAGCCCTTCAGCGAGTGGAGCGAGTGCGAGAACGGGGAAATAGGTGAGGGCCGACACGATGATCGTGACGCCCACGAGCAGGCCCACGAACTGCGGACGATGCGTGGGCAGGGTGCCCGCGGTCGAGGGGATCTTCGGCTGCGCGGCGAGCGAGCCCGCGAGCGCCAGCACCAGCACGATCGGAATGAATCGGCCGAACAGCATGGCCACACCGAGAGTGGTGTTCAACCAGGGGGTGTTCGCCGTGAGCCCCGCGAACGCGGATCCGTTGTTGTTGGCGGCCGAGGTGAACGCGTAGAGCACCTCGCTGAGGCCGTGGAGCCCGGGGTTCAGGATCGACGTGCCCTCGACATCCGCCCTGATCGCCGGAATCGCGAAGCTCAGGGCCGTTCCGGCGAGCACCAGCGTGGGAGTCACGAGGATGTAGAGGCTCGCGAGCTTGATCTCCCGCGGGCCGAGCTTCTTGCCCAGGTACTCGGGCGTGCGTCCGACCAGCAGGCCGGCGATGAAGACCGCGATCACGGCGAGGATCAGCATTCCGTAGAGACCGGAACCCACGCCTCCCGGTGCGACCTCGCCGAGCATCATGTTGATCATGGGCATCATGCCACCCAGCGAGGTGAACGAGTCGTGCATCGAGTTGACCGCACCGGTCGACGTGAGCGTCGAGGTCGAGCCGAAGAGTGTCGAGGCCGCGATGCCGAAGCGGGTCTCCTTGCCCTCCATCGCCGCGCCCGCCAGCTGCGGGGCAGTGCCGGCGCCGTTCAACTCGAACAGGGTGAGTGCGGTGAGCGAGACCACGAAGATGGCCGCCATGGCCGCGAGGATCGCGTAGCCCTGGCGTTTGTCTCCCACCATCGCGCCGAAGGTGCGGGGCAGGCTGAAGGGGATGGCGAGCATCAGCACGATCTGCACGAGGTTCGTAAACCCGGTCGGGTTCTCGAACGGGTGCGACGAGTTGGCATTGAAGAAGCCGCCACCGTTGGTGCCGAGCATCTTGATGGCCTCCTGGCTGGCGACGGGGCCGCCCGGGATGCTCTGAGTTCCGCCTGACAGCGTGGTCACGTCGGTGAAGCCGGCGAAGTTCTGGATGACGCCTCCCGCGATCAGGACGATCGCGACGAGTGCCGCAAGAGGCAGGAGCAGGCGCAGGGTGCCGCGGGTGAGGTCGACCCAGAAGTTGCCGAGGGTGCCCTGGCGTGTGCGGGCGAGGCCGCGCACGAGGGCGATGGCCACGGCGATTCCGACCGCGGCAGAGACGAAGTTCTGCACGGCGAGGCCGGCGAGCTGCACCGTGTAGCCCATGGTCGCCTCGGGCGAGTAGCTCTGCCAGTTGGTGTTCGTGACGAACGAGACCGCCGTGTTGAACGACAGCCCCTCGGGAACGGCCGGCAAGCCGAGGGAGTACGGGAGCACCGCCTGCGCGCGCTGGAGAGCGTAGACCAGCAGCACGCCGATGAGCGAGAACGCGAGCACGCTGCGGAGGTACGCCATCCAGCTCTGCTCGGCACGGGCATCCACGCCGATGAGGCGGTAGAAGCCGCGCTCGACACGCAGATCTTTCGTCGACGAGTAGATGCGGGCCATGTAGTCGCCGAGCGGCCGGTGGATGGCGACGAGAACGAGCGCGAGGGCGCCGACCTGCAGGATTGCGAGAAGTGAGGAGTCCATCTAGAACTTCTCCGGCTTCACGAGGGCGTAGACGAGATACGCGAGGGCCGAGACGGCGAGCACCGCCGCGAGCGTGTCGAAGACGATCACAGCTTCGACACCCCCCAGGCGATGACGCCGACGAGCGCGAACGCGGCGAAGATGCCGAGAACGTAGACGAGGTCGAGCACGGAAAACTCCATCGGATGATGTGACGTGACGCGCCCCGGCCGGGGTCGCTCATCCGAGTAGATACCTGCTTTCGGGCGGCATCCCGCGCCCTAACGGATTCCTAACGGGCGCCTCGCGCATCCATACGATGTCGATACGGCTGTGGCTGTTCCCTGAGCCTGTCGAAGGGCACCGGCTACCGTGGAGTCATGACCGAGACGAGAGCACTCGTCGACCGATGGGTCGACGGCTGGGCCGTTTCTCGCGGGATGCTGAGCGCGCGTGACGGCGACAGCTGGCTCGTCGAGGTGGCCGCTGAGACGCGCTCTTGGGAGTACATCAGCGAATCACCGTCGCTCCCCGAGCTCTACCGTTTGGTGGCTGCGACCGCCGCGCCGGACGTGTGGCTGACGCTCGTCGGAGACCTCGACGCGCAGAGCCGTGGCGCAGTGGGCGGCCTCGACCCGGTCACGAGCGACGAACGCATGATGACCACATCGATCGTGCCCACTGCCTCGCCGGCGATCGTGATCATCGAAGAAAACGGCCGGGTCGCCCACGCTCGTATCGAGGTGAATGGTGCACTCGCGGCCCGTGGACAGGCTGCGCTGAGCGCCGCAGACGTGGTGTTCGATCGCATCGAGACCACTTCCGAGTTCCGCCGCCGCGGCCTCGGTCGTCTGGTCATGACCGGTCTCACAGCTTGGGCTGCCGATAACAACGCTGCGACGGGCCTGCTCATGGCGAGCGTCAGCGGGCGCAAGCTATACGACAGCCTCGGATGGCTGGAGGTCGCCCGCATCGTCACCCTCCGCGGGCGGTGAACGTGAGGACGGACGCGCGCTCAGATATGCGGCACCACCTGTCACAAATCGACCGAAGCCGCGTGGTTTGGGTCGATTTGCGCCACATGGTGGGTGTGAGCGCGAGAAAAGAGGGCCCGCGCACGACGAAGGCCCCGGGTTCGTCACCCGGGGCCCTCGTTCGTTCTGTCGCTACTAGTCGCGCAGCTTCTCTTTGTACTCGTTCTTGGCTTCGGTGGCGTCGCGCTCCGCTTCGGCGCGCTTCACGTCGCCCTCTGCCCGCTTGACCTCGGCGTCGGCTCGAACCTCGTCGGCCTTGTCGCTGAGGCGTTCTTTGGCGTCGTCGACGGCCTCGCCGATCTTCTTACCGGTGGCCTCTGCAGCGTCTTTGGCGTTCTCGAGAAAACCCATGGTGTCGTTCCTTCCGGTTGAGTGCCTCCACCGTATGAGTGCGCGCTGAGAATTCGCGGCAAGCGCGCTGGCGACTACCTCACTCCGTCGAACTGCTGTCGACTCTCCTCTATCTCGGACTGGTGCAGCTGCGTCCACGCGACGAAGGCCCGCACGGGTTCGCTCAGCGTCTGGCCCAACTCGGTGAGCTCGTACTCGACCCGCGGTGGCGATTCGGGGTAGCTGGTGCGACCGACCAGGCCGTCCCTCTGCAGCGAGCGAAGCGTGCGGGTGAGCATCCGGTGCGAGATGCCCTCGACGGCCTGCATCAAAGCCGTGAAGCGCACCGGGCCTTCGTCGAGGGCTCGGATGACAGGCATCGACCAGCGATCCCCCGTCATGGTGAAGATGTCGCGCACGAGGTCTCGAGTGGACGGAACCTCGCACGCCTTGTCGAGCCCCTCGACCGATTCTGCAGCGGCCGTTATCGACAGTGCCGTCATAACGCGTGACTTCCCTTCGTGTGCGTGACGCACTCCAAAGTGCGCGGCCGGCGACGGGACTAAATCGCGCCTCCGACCTCTTCGTATGACTGACAACGTGCGTTACGCACGAAAAGTTCCTAAGGAGAGAAACCAGATGACCACAATCGCAATCATTCTCGGCAGCACGCGCCCCGGACGCAACGGAGAGGCCGTCGCCAAGTGGGTTCGTGACATCGCCGTGAAGCGCGACGACGCGACCTTCGAGCTCGTCGACCTGGCCGACTTCCCGCTCCCCCACTTCGACGAGCCCGGCTCGCCCGCGTGGGGTAACTACCAGAACGAGCACACGAAGGCCTGGTCGGCGAAGATCGCCCAGTTCGACGGCTACGTGTTCGTGACCCCCGAGTACAACCACTCCACCTCGGGCGTACTCAAGAACGCCCTCGACTACCTCTACAACGAGTGGAACAACAAGGCCGCGGCCTTCGTGAGCTACGGTTCGGTCGGTGGAGCCCGCGCGGTCGAGCACCTGAGACTCGTCGCATCCGAGCTGCAGCTGGCGACGGTTCGCGCCCAGGTCGCCATCTCGCTCGTGACCGAGTTCGAGAACTACTCCGTCTTCACGCCCAACGACTACCTGCTTCCGCAGGTCGACACGATGCTCGACCAGCTCGTGGCCTGGTCGAAGGCTCTCGAGCCGCTGCACGCTCCCGTCGTGCCCACTGACGCCGACGAGACCGTCGTCGCCTGATCGTCTGACCCCAGTCGGCCCATCACCGGATGCGATGGGCCGGCTCGGCGGCGCCAATCACAGAGAACGGAACCCGTCGCGCCAACTCGGGTAGGTCAGTTCGAGACCACGTGCACGGGCGCGGGCATTTGAGACAGGTCGGCCGATATCGCCGGGGCGGGAGTGGGAGTCGAGCGGTCCAAATGCGCCGACGCCCACAGCGAACCGTGGCGCCCACTCCCGACCCGAGGCAGGCTCGTCATCGACGACGTTGTAGACGCCGCTCGCCCAATCCAATGCGAGCACAGCAGCGCGAGCGGCGTCGGTCGTGTGGATGAACGACGCAACCGTGTCTGTGGCCATCAGGCGTCCGGCTCGTGCGTCGTCGCCAAAGCGACCGTTGCGTGAGAACCAGGTACCCGGCCCGTAGAGCTGGCCGAAGCGCAGCACAACATGGTCGGGAAGTTCTCGCACACACGACTCGAGCGCCCTCACAGCGGCAATCGTGGTGTGCCTCGGCTCGGCAGGATCGGCATCGAGCGGCTCTCCTTCCTCGGCGAGGGTGAGTCCGGGCGTGTAGACCCAGGAGATGCTCTCCCCAATCATTCGGGGCGTTCCAACCCGCATCGCCGCGTCGACGAGGTTGCGAGTGCCTCTCACACGCAACCGGGCATTGCTGGAGGAGTCGCCCGAACTCAGATCGGTCAGGAGGTGAACGACCACATCGGGTCGAACCTCGCTCACCGCGTGAAACGCTGCATCTCTGTCGAGCGCGTCGAACACGGCCGGGGTTGCACCGAGACGGCTGATCAGCGAGAACTTATCGGCCGAACGGGTCGTCGCGGTGACTTCGTGGCCGAGCTCTATGAGCAGCGGAATCAGGGAACGACCGAGTACACCCGAACCACCAGCGATGAAGATGCGCATAGAAAAATCCTCGCTTCAGCGGAAAACGATCGATCGGACGTCAGCCTCGAACCTTCTCGACGCGGCGCCGCAGCCCCGCGCGCACCGATGGCCACTCGCTCTCGACGATCGAGAACACGACGGTATCGCGCAGCGTTCCATCCGCCATGCGGGTATGGCTGCGCAGCACCCCGTCTTGCTTCGCGCCGAGTCTGGCGATCGCCTCGCGCGACTGCTGGTTCATCCAATTGGTGCGGAACTCGACGGCCACGCATCCGAGGGTCTCGAAGGCGTGCCCGAGCAGCAGCAGTTTCGAATCGGGATTGGTTCCCGTTCCATGAGCCGAGGCTGCGTTCCAGGTGTAGCCGATCTCGAGTCGCGGCGTCGTGTGATCGATGTCCATGTAGGTCGTCATTCCGATGATGCGACCGGGCTCGCCGGTCTGGGCGTCGCGCACGCGGGTCGTGAAGGGCAGCATCGAGCCTTCTTCCTGCAGCCGCAGCCGCCGATCGATCTCGGCGCGCATGCCCTCGGGTGATGGCACCGTCGTGTAGAAGAGCTTCCAGAGCTCGCCGTCTCGCACGGCATCCGCAAGCCCGTCGTGGTGGTCGTGACTGAGCGGCTCGAGAACGACGTGGGTTCCGGTGAGGGTGGTGGGGGCGATCGTCAGTGTCATGCCTCCGATTCTGGGCGCAGCAGTGGATCATCGGGTATGCCACTATTGGCGAACTCGCATAGACCAGTTAGGGAGTCCATGAGGCACGCGCGCGCAGTCGATATCGTCGAGATGATCGCACCCGAGGGTGCCGACAGACTCGCGGCGGGGCTCCGCGCGGCGATCCTCGGCGGCCGGATGCGACCGGGTGACGCGGTGCCGTCGAGCCGCGCCGTCGCATCCGCCGTCGGAATCGCGCGTGGAACCGTCGTGCGCATCTACGACGAGCTGTCGGGAGAGGGATACCTCGAGACCGTTCAGGGTTCGGGCACCTTCGTCTCCACACGCGTGCCTCCGCGAGCGCCGCACGCTGAGAATGTCGTCACGGAGATACGGGTGAACGCCGGCGATCCCGCACCGACCGCCCCCTCGAGCCCACCCATCGAGCTGCGCCCCGGCATCCCCTCGACCGCGTCGATCACGCGCGGCGACTGGGCAGCGGCTTGGCGCCGAGCGACCGCGGGCGAGGTGCCCGCCGTCTACCCGCCCGCAGCGGGGCTGCCCGCCCTGCGCGAGCGGATCGCGCGGCACCTGTTTCACGCTCGTGGTCTCGCGTGCGACCCCGACGATGTCATCGTCACCTCGGGCGCGCGAGAGGGGCTCGCGCTGGTCGCGCTCGGGCTCGCGGCCCGGCACGGCCGCCACCTGCGGGTGGGATGCGAGAACCCGGGCCACGTCGGCAGTCGCACGGTGCTCGCACGGTTCGGGGCCGAACTCGTGCCCATCGACGTCATCGACGGCGGGGTCGACCTCGACGCCGTGCAGAGTGAGCGACTGACCGCACTGCTGGTCACGCCCAGCCACCAGTATCCGCTGGGAGGAAGCCTCGACGTGGGGCGGCGGCTTCAGCTGCTCGAGTGGGCTGCGCGAACAGGCTCGATCATCATCGAAGACGACTACGACAGCGAATTCCGCCACCTCGGGCGGGCACTGCCGTCGATCGCGTCGCTCGACGACTCCGGATTGGTCGTCCACGTCGGCAGCTACTCGAAGGTCATCACCCCGTGGCTGCGCTGCGGCTACGTGGTGGTGCGCGACCCGGCGCTGCGTGCCGCGATTCTGGATGCCCGGGTCGACGTCGGCGAGACCGTGTCGGGCATCCCGCAGCAGGCGCTGGCGCACTACCTCGAGAGCGGCGGACTCAGCCGGCACCTCGCCCGCACCCGGCGAGCGTACGCGCACAAGCGCGCCCTGGTTCGGGATGCGTTCGGTCGCGAGCTCGGATCGTCTCTCACGCTCAGCGCGCTCGACGGCGGGCTGCACGCCGTGCTCTCGTCGCCCGCAGGCAGCGGCAACGCCGATCTGGCAGAAAGTCTGTCGCGTCGTGGCGTCGTCGTGACCGAGCTCGCCAGACACTACTTCGCGCCGACCGCCCCGCCTCGCGAGGGAATCGTATTCGGCTACGGAGCGGCGACCGATCTCGAGCTACAGGCGGCACTCGCCACGATCCGGCGCGAGACGGCCTGACCGGGTCGATCATCCTGCCTATGGGCTGACATCCCCACCTGCGTTATCGGCCGCGTCGCCCTGATAGCTTGTCCCGATGCCTTCTACGCGTCAGATCACAGAGTTCTCCGATGAACCGGCCGCCGGCAACCCCTGGGTCGTCGAGCCCATGCCCGCAACCATCGAGCTTGTCGAGTACGACCCGGCGTGGCCGACGCAGGCCCGACAGATCGGCGACCGACTCAGCGAGCTGCTCGGCCTGCGGGCCATCCGCATCGATCACGTCGGATCGACCGCCGTCGAGGGCCTGCCCGCCAAGCCGGTCATCGACATCGACGTCACGGTCGCCGATCCGGCCGACGAGGCGGGGTACGTGAGCAGACTGCAGGAGGCGGGATTCGTTCTCACCGTGCGCGAGCCCTGGTGGCATGAACACCGTTTGTTCCGCGGCGGCCGACGCTCGGACGATCGCGTCGCACCGACCGACGGCGGCCCGGCCACGAACATCCATATCTTCGGGCCCGATAGCCCGGAGCCGATCAAGCATCTCGTCTTCCGCAACTGGTTGCGCGCCAGCGCGAGCGACCGAAAGCTGTACGCCGATACGAAACGCGCCGCCGCCGCCGCCCAGCGCGACGACGACGCCGTCATGGACTACAACGCCAGAAAACAGACAGTGATCCTCGACATCTATGAACGCGCGTTCCGCGCCTCGGGTTTTCTGAGCTGACGCCCGCGCGCCGCCTCAGCCGGCGTCCAGCGCTTGCCGCACCTCCTGTGCGAGCAGCGGAACCGTCGTCTCCTCGAACCACGGGTTGCGGGAACGCCAGCCGCGGGCCAGAGGCGACGGATGAACCAACGGAAAAAACGGCAGGAACGTCTCGGCCGCCCGGACGGTCTCGGTCACGGACTGGCGCTTCTGCCCGTGCAGGTAGTACCGCTGCGAATACGCGCCCACCAGCACGGTCAGACGCACGTCGCTGAGCGCGCCGATGATGCGCGGATGCCACAGCGGCGCGATCTCGGGCCGCGGCGGCAGATCACCGCTCGGCCCCTTGCCCGGAAAGTAGAAGTCCATGGGCAGAAGCGCGAACTGCTCGGGGTCGTAGAACGTGGCATCCGTCACGCCGAGCCACGATCGCAGCAGCCGCCCGCTCACATCGCTCCAGGCCAGGCCCGTCTCCTGCGCGACTCGGCCCGGCGCCTGCCCGATGACCAGCACGCGAGCGCGCGCGGATCCGGTGAACAGGGGCGCCCACCCCTGTTCCGACGCCCACGCGTTCGACGGGTGGTCGATGATCTCCTGTCGAATGACGTCGAGTTCATCCACGAGCGGCTCGGCTCCGCTCTGCCAACCAGGTGTCGAGCAGCTCCCGGAAGGCAGCGGGCTGTTCGAGCCACGGATAGTGACCGCACTCCGCGATGAACGCCACCCGGGCGTCGAGCGCCGCCGCATAGTCGCGAACGGGCTGAACCCCGGTCAGCAGATCCTGATCTCCTCCGACGACGAGCGTCGGCGGTGGCAAGTGCATGGCCTGGATGCGCTCGGGCGCGTCGCTCGGAATGTCGCGGAACCAGGCGGTCGCCGCCGCCAGGCTCACCGCCCCGAGCTGCGCGTGGGCACGTTCTCTGTCTGTCCATCGCGCGTAACCGGCCGGGGCCTGCCGCAGGAACAACGCGCGATACTCCGTCTCAGTGCTCGCATCGCCGTGCTCCAGCGCAGCAAGGGCTTCGGTGACCTCGGGCTCCGCGCGATTCACGGCGATCGATGCGACGTCTGACGATGCACCGGTGAGCCAGGCAGCCGGAGGCGTGACGAGTGCGAGAGATCGGACCCGCTCGCCAAAGCGCGCCGCGGTCGCGAGGGCCAACCGGGTTCCGGCGGAGTGCGCGACGATGTCGACATCCGCCAGCCCGAGAGCATCGACGAGAGCGACGACGTCATCGGCATCCGACCACCACCCTCGCGAGAGTCCTCCGCTGTGAGGAGCACCCCGGGGATGCAGCACCACCAGGGCATGATCGTCGGCCAGGCCGGCGAGGTCTCCGAGGTACTCGGGGCCACGACACGGGCCGCCCGGCAAGACGATCACGGCCGGACCGGAGGCGTCGCCCAGGCAGGAGACCGCGAAGGGCAGGTCGAGATCATCCATGCGAACGAGCAGAGTCACAGGATGTCTTTGAAGAGGTTGTAGAAACCGATCACAGCCAGAATTCCGCCGATGACCCACCACCACTCGGCCCGACGGGCGAGTCTTCGCCCCTGGGGCGCAACGCCCTCTCGTCGGGCGGAGTTCGGAACGACGCCGCCCGTCCATCCTGCGACTTCGGCATCCAGACGCTCGTCACGCCATCGTTCCCACTGCCGGACCCTCTGCGAGAGGATCTCGACCACAGAGAGGAGCTGTTTCCACAGGTCGGGATCGAGGGTCGACAACTCTCCCTGGGCGTAGAGGAACAGATAGTCGTCGACGATCTCGATATCGAAGGCGGCGGCATTGTCGATGAACTTCGCCATGACGTCGGGGGTGAAGAGGTACAGCGCGTCCGCTTCGTACCCTGAAGGGCAATACAGCGCGAAGTGCCGGTCGAAGTCTCCCTCGAGAGACAACCTCTGCCCCGCGGAGAGCGCGACCGGCAGAGCGGGCCTGCCCCACTCGTTGTTCTTCTGGGCGTCGAGAACGATGTTGGGCAATGGCGTGGTCAGACGAATCGCCACGTAGCCCCACCGGTGCACGGTTCGGTTCTTGCCCGACCCCACGACCAAGGTGTGGTTCGCGATCGTCACGGGTGGCTCGCCCTCACGGCTGACGACGTCGGTCGAGTAGGCAGACGACTGCCCCTGACGGCTGAAGATCATGCCGGGAAGCTGAGGACCTTTCGACCACGGAGCGTAGCTGAACGAGTTCGCCCGAGCGAAGCCGTCGATGCGGAACTGCCGGACACCGTTGCGCGATCTGAGGGCGCGCACAAGAAGTGCAATGGCAATGATCGGCATGGCGATGACCGGCACGAGGAACATCACGCTCGACGAGCTGAAGTCGCCGATGACTCGATCGAACCCCACACCCTTGAGCACCATGGCCAAGAACACGACAGGAAAGGCGAGAAAGACGAACGGCAGCACCACGCTCGCCAGCCTCGGCCGCACCGCAGAGGGAAGGGTGCGCCGGAACGCGCGCAGGGCCCGGTGGTCGATCCTGTCGGTCAGCGGGCTGGTATCCAGAGTCACCCGCTCAGATTAGTTGCAGCCCTCAGGGCGCAGGTCGATCTTCGACGAGACACGACGAAAAGAGCCGGCCAGCGATTTCTCGCTGACCGGCTCTCTGTTGCGTTCACGTGCGCGAGGGGGGACTTGAACCCCCACGCCCTTTCGAGCACTGGCACCTGAAGCCAGCGCGTCTGCCAATTCCGCCACTCGCGCGAACTTAGAGAGATTAGCACGAAGGGGCAGTGCGGGGGAATTCGAGGGCGAATGGAGCCTCGACACGCGCTGCTGGGCACTCGCGGACACCACCGCTCCGACTCGGATCGCCCACTCCATCGGCGCGCTGCTTTTAAGAGGTACGAAATCCGCCGGAATACCGGCACGGAACGCGTACTAGGTGGATTTGCACGCAACACAAGTAACATCTACCTGAGCGTCGCCGCCCGACTAATGGCGTGCGCGCAAGAAATGGGAGACACGTGGGACTGCTGGACAACTTCGAGAAAGGTCTCGAGCGTGCCGTCAACGGCGCATTCGCCAAGACCTTCCGCTCGGGGCTGGCACCGGTCGAGATCACCTCTGCCCTGCGCCGCGAGCTCGACACCAAGGCCGCCGTCATCTCGCGCGACCGCATCCTCGTGCCCAACTCGTTCCGCGTCATCGTGGGCCCGAACGACTACCAGCGCATGATGGCCCTCGGCCCCACGCTCAACGACGACCTCATCCAGTTCATCCAGACCCACGCCAAGCAGCAGGGCTACCAGTTCGCCGGCGGAATCTCCATGGAGCTCGTGCAGAACGCACGCCTCACCGATGGTCTGGTGCAGATCGAGTCGGCCAACGCGGCCGGCGAGGTCACCTGGACCCCCGTGCTCGACGTCGCCGGCAAGCGCTACCCCATCACCTCGTCGCGCACCGTCATCGGTCGCGGGTCGGATGCCGACATCACCATCGACGATCCCGGGACCTCGCGCAAACACGTCGAGATCCTGTGGGACGGCAAACGCGCCCAGGTCAAAGACCTCGGCTCCACGAACGGATCGCAGCTCAACGGGGTCGCCGTCTCGAAGGCCCCGCTCGAGCCGGAGTCGGTCATCCAGATCGGCCGCACACGCATCGTGTTCCGCGTTCTCGCGCAGTCGGCCAGCGTCGATCAGTACTCCGATCTGCGCACGCAGCGCCAGAGCCGCGCTCCCGAGCCGTTCCGCGAGCAGCGCCCGTTGCCGCCGCGCCCCGACCGACCGCGCCACGATCCGGGCGGCTTCTGGAGGGACAACAGTTGAGTGAACTCACCCTCCTGATCCTGCAGTTCGCGTTCCTCGCCCTTCTCTGGATCTTCGTCTTCGTCGTGGTCTACGCCATGCGCAGCGACCTCTTCGGTCGCCGGGTCAAGAAGCTCCCGGATGCGCAGGCCGCGGGCGCGGCCGGCTTCCCGACTGCGGCCCCGGCCGCCGCCGTGAGCACCAACACCCCGCCCCGTCAGCAGGCGCCCGTGCCCCAGTCGAAGGTCCCCACCTTCACCCCCCTCGAGGGCTCGTCTGCCGGAACCCACCCCCGCGCCACGACCGGCAACGCGTCTCGCCTGGTGATCACTGCCGGCACGAAGAGCGGCACCGAGATTCCTCTCGGAACCATGCCCCTCACCATCGGTCGCTCGACCGACTCGAGCGTCGTCATCCGCGACGACTACACCTCCACTCACCACGCCAGGCTCATGGTGTGGAACGAGGAGTGGATGCTGCAGGACCTCGACTCCACGAACGGAACCTTCCTCGACGGCAAGCGCGTCACCTCCCCGGTGAACGTCCCCCTCAATACGCCCATCAAGATCGGCGCGACCAGCTTCGAGTTGCGGCGCTAACACATGGCACTCGTCACATCGAGCGCCGCCATCTCCCATGTCGGCAAGATCCGCTCGAACAACCAGGACTCCGGGTTCGCCGGGCAGTCTCTGTTCGCGGTGGCCGACGGTATGGGCGGCCACGCGGGCGGCGATGTCGCATCCGCTCTGGCCATCACGCGGCTGCGTGAGATCGACGGCGAATACGGCTCGGCCGTCGACGCCGAGTTCGCCCTGCAGGAGGCCATCGTCGCGGCCAACGCGATCCTCGCCGAGACCGTCTTTGAGCATCCGGAACTCACCGGAATGGGCACGACCCTCTCGGCTCTCGTGCGCGTGGGCCAGAGCGTGGCCCTCGCCCACATCGGAGACTCCCGCGTCTACCGCTTTCGCGACGGCACGCTGACTCAGATCACCGCCGACCACACCTTCGTGCAGCGCCTCGTCGACTCGGGTCGCATCACGGCCGAAGAGGCCAAGACCCACCCCCGCCGCTCTGTTCTGATGCGGGTGCTCGGCGACGTCGATTCGACACCGGATGTCGACCTGCAGGTCATGGACACCCGTCCCGGCGACCGATGGCTGATCTGCTCCGACGGCCTTACGGGTGTCGTCGACAACGACCACATCTCCGAGGCCCTGGCCAGCGAGATGACGCCGGCCGAGGTCGTCTCCGAACTCGTCAAGCAGGCCCTCGACGGTGGCGCCCCCGACAACGTCACCATCGTGGTCGTCGACATCAGCTCGTCGTTCGACGAGCACGGCGTCGAACCGGTGACGGTCGGCTCCGCATCCAAACCGGTGGCGTTCGAGGGAACGCTCGGTCGTCGCGTCTCCCGTCTGCCGGGCCTGCGCCTGCACCCTCGCGGTCCCGCTGATCCCAGCCACTTCGAGCCCGAATCCGAGGACTACCTCGACGAGCTCATCGAAGAGAACCGGCGCCGCTCGAGGCGACGAAAGACAGCCTGGCTGGCCGGCGCCCTCGTCATCATCCTCGCCATCGCGGCCGGCGCCTTCGCCGGCTACAAGTGGACCCAGACCCGCTATTACGTCGGCGATGTCGACGGGCAGGTCGCGATCTTCCACGGTGTGCAGCAGAGCATCGGGCCGATCGCACTGTCCGAGGTCTACCAGACCACCGACATCCAGCTCGACGACCTTCCCTTCTACACGCAGGAGCAGGTGCGAGACACGATCAGTGCCGACTCGGTGAAGGCCGCGCTCGAGATCGTCAAGCGCCTCGGCGCCGCGGTCGAACCGGAGCCCACGCCGACACCCACGCCCACTCCGTCGGTCACGCCAGCACCCGAAGCCCCGGCGGCCCCCGTTGGCTGACGTCAAAGGGTCGTCTCCCGTGATCGAGGCCTCGCCGCGCGTTCCGGATGCCGGGCGCGGCATCCGTCGCATCCGCGTGCCCCAAAAACTCCGCAACCTCGAGTTGTTCCTGCTGGTCGTCGCGTGCGGAATCAACGCCTTCGCCGTCGCGCTCGTGCAGCTCGGCGCGATCGGAACCGTCGATTCGACGGTCATCACGCTCGGCGCGAGCCTGTCTGTTCTCGTTCTCGGCATGCACATCGCGCTGCGCTACGTCGCTCCGAACGCCGACCCGTTCATCCTTCCCGTCGCCGCGATCCTCAACGGCATCGGCATCGCCGTGATCTATCACGTCGATCTGATCAACGGCGATACAGGCTGGGATTCGACCGCCATCCGCCAGGTCGTGTGGAGTGCCATCGCGCTGATCTGCGCTATCGCCGTGGTCGTCATCATCCGAAACCATCGCGTGCTGCAGCGTTATACCTACGTCTTCATGTTCGCGGCATTCGTGCTGCTGCTCCTACCGATGCTGCCGGGCATCGGGCAGGAGATCTTCGGTGCCCGGGTGTGGATCCACATCGGTCCGTTCTCGTTCCAGCCGGGCGAGATCGCCAAGATCTTGCTGGCCATCTTCTTCGCCGGATTCCTCGTGCAACGCCGCGACACACTGTCGCTCGTGGGCCGCAAGGTGCTCGGCGTGCGCTTTCCCCGCGCACGCGATCTCGGTCCGATCATCGTCATCTGGGCGCTCTCGATGTCGGTCATCGTCTTCCAGCGCGACCTCGGAACCGCGCTGCTCTACTTCGGCCTCTTCGTGGTCATGCTCTACGTCGCGACCGGCCGCACGAGCTGGATTCTCCTGGGTGGTGGCCTCTTCCTCGCCGGCGCCGTCGTGGCGAGCCAGACCCTCACCTATGTCAACGACCGCTTCAGCGCCTGGCTCGATCCCTTCAGCCAGAAGAACTACGACGACCAGGGCGGCAGTTTTCAACTCGTGCAGGGCATCTTCGGCCTGGCCAACGGCGGACTCATCGGCACGGGCCTCGGCAGGGGTCGCCCCGACATCACCCCCCTCTCGCAGAGCGACTTCATCATCTCGGCGATCGGCGAAGAACTCGGTCTCGCCGGCCTGTTCGCCATCCTCTGCCTCTACCTGCTGCTCATCGCGCGCGGCCTGCGCATCAGCTTCGCGGGCCACGACGACTTCGGTCGTCTGCTCGGCGTCGGGCTGTCTTTCGTCATCGCCCTGCAGTGCTTCGTCGTCATCGGCGGCGTCACCCGGGTCATCCCCCTCACCGGCCTCACGACGCCGTTCCTCGCCTCCGGCGGTTCGTCGCTGATGGCCAACTGGATCATCGTCGCGCTCCTTCTGCGGCTGTCGGACACAGTTCGCAACCAGCCAAGGCTGGTGATCTAGTCCGATGAGCAAAGAACTCAAACGTGTCGCGATCGTCGTTCTCCTGATGTTCGGCGCCCTGTTCGTGGCGACCACGAGCATCCAGTTCTTTCAGACCGACACCCTCGCCGCCGACAGTCGCAACACGCGTGCCTTGTATGCCAGCTACGATGCCGAGCGCGGCCCGATCCTGGTCGACGGCCAGCCGATCGCGATGTCTGTTCCGTCGGATGACGACTACAAGTTCCAGCGCACGTATCCGAACGGCCCGCTCTACAGCCAGGTGACCGGCTACTACACGCTGGGTCAGGGTTCCACGGGCATCGAGAACTCGCTGGGCGACTTCCTGTCGGGCACGGCCGATTCGCAGTTCCTCGCGCGCATCAACAGCATCATCACAGGGCAGAAGCCCAAGGGCGCCTCGGTCGAACTCACGATCGATCCCGTCGTGCAGCAGGCGGCGTGGGATGCGCTGGGCGACCTCAGAGGATCGGTGGTCGCCATCGAGCCATCGACCGGGCGCATCCTCGCCATGGTCTCGAAGCCCACGTTCGACCCGAACTCCCTCGCGGTGCACGACAGCCAGAACGTGATCGACACCTACGATTCGCTGCTCAACGAGTCCGGAGATCCCCTCATCAACCGTTCGATCGACGGAAACCTGTACCCGCCGGGATCGACGTTCAAGATCGTGACCTCGTCGGCAGCGCTGCAGAGCGGAATCTCCGCGACCGACACGCAGCCGAACCTCGCACGCTTCCCCCTGCCCGGCTCGAACAACACCGTGTCGAACGCCGGCGGCGGAACCTGTGGAGGCGGCGATTCCGTTTCGCTCGAGACCGCCTTCGTGCTCTCGTGCAACATCCCCATGGCCGAGTTCGGCGTGCAGATGGGCGACACCACTCTGGTCGACATGGCGAAGGCCTTCGGTTTCACCAAAGATCTCGACATCCCCATGGCCGTGCAGCCCAGCACGATCCGTTCACCGTTGGCCGACGACAAGCTCGCTCTGGCGTCTTTTGGCCAAGACGAAGACCGGGTCACGCCGCTTCAGGTCGCCATGTTCTCGGCGGCAGTCGCCAACAAAGGAACCATCATGAAACCGAACCTGGTCGACTCCATCACCGCGCCCGATCTGACGGTGTTGCAGCAGTTCGAACCGAAGGTCTTCGCCGACCCGATCACCTCTACAACATCTTCGACACTTTCGCAGTTCATGGTCTCTGCAGTCCAGAATGGCGCGGCGACTAATGCAAGAATAGATGGGGTCAGCGTGGCCGGTAAGACAGGCACGGCAGAGAACGGCGAAGACGATCCGTACACTCTCTGGTTCACCGGTTTCGCCCCCGCAGACAACCCTCGGGTAGCCATCGCGGTAGTGGTGGAAGACGGCGGAGGCGAGAACCAATCCGGCTCGGGGAATTCCATCGCCGCGCCGATAGCAAAACAAGTACTTGAGGCGGTGCTGAGTAAATGAGACCCACAACAGGGCTCACCTTCGGGGGGCGCTACGAACTCTCCAGTCGCATTGCGATCGGGGGCATGGGCGAGGTCTGGCAGGCCACCGACCTGGTCATCGGTCGGACCGTCGCGATCAAGATCCTCAAGGACGAATACCTCGGAGATCCCGGCTTCCTCGAGCGGTTCCGCGCCGAGGCGCGCCACGCTGCTCTGGTGAACCACGAGGGCATCGCCAACGTCTTCGACTACGGAGAAGAGGAGGGCAGCGCCTACCTCGTCATGGAACTCGTTCCGGGCGAAGCGCTCTCCACCGTGCTCGAGCGCGAACACGTTCTCTCGACAGACCGGGTGCTCGACATCGTCGCGCAGACCGCCTCTGCACTGCAGGCCGCGCACGCCGCGGGCCTCGTTCACCGCGACATCAAGCCGGGCAACCTGCTCATCACGCCCGATGGTCGCGTCAAGATCACCGACTTCGGCATCGCGCGCATCGCCGACCAGGTTCCCCTCACCGCGACCGGCCAGGTCATGGGAACCGTGCAGTACCTGTCGCCCGAGCAGGCCTCGGGTCAGTCGGCATCGCCGACCACCGACGTCTACTCGCTCGGCATCGTGGCCTACGAATGCCTCGCCGGCAAGCGCCCGTTCACGGGCGAATCGCAGGTCGCCATCGCCATGGCGCAGATCAACGAGACGCCGCCCGATCTGCCGATCACCGTTGCAGAGCCGGTACGCAACCTGGTTCTCTCGTGCATCGCCAAAAAGCCCGACGACCGCCCGTCATCGACGGCCAACCTCGCGCGCGCTGCGACGGCGCTGCGCCGGGGCGATATCGCGGCTGCTGCCGCTGCCGTTCCTGCTGTTCTCGGCGGTCGTCCCGCTCCTCAGACTCAGGCCACCAGCCTGATGCCCACGGCGAACACGGTCGCCTACGGAGCGACTCAAGCCACCACCGTCATCGGTGCGGCCGGTGCCGGCGATGGTCTGCCCCCCATCGATGCGGAGGGCACCGGCGACGGCGACGACAAGAACAAGAAGAAGCGCAGCCCCTGGACGTGGCCGCTCATCGTTCTCATCGCCATCCTCGTTCTCGTTCTCGGCGGAATCGTCACCGCACTGGTCATCGGCCAGAACGGCTCGAACGATGTCCCGGTGACGACGAGCTCGTCGGCCCCTCCCACAAAAGACACCCCGACGCCGAAACCCAGCACGCCCACTCCGACACCGACCGCCACCACGGTCGCTATTCCCGAGAGTGAGCTCGTCGGCAAGTCGTTCGACGAGGCGGCGGCCGTGCTCAATGCACTCAACTTCGAGCTGAGCGCGTCGAGCGTCACAGGCAACGCGGCGACCTCGGCGGAGCAGGTGGGCACGGTCTATAAGGTCAACCCGGTCGGCAACGTTCAGCGGGGCACCAAGATCGAGCTCACGGTCTACGGCCCGCTGCCCACGGTGAACGCGCCCACCACGGCGCCGAAGCTCGGCAGTGTGGATGCTCCGGCGCCGCTCCCGGCCAACCAGGTTCCCGCCGGAACCGGCTCGTTCACCGTCTCGTGGAGTGCCTACAGCTGCCCCTCGGGAACGAGTCTCGACGCCTACTCGATCGTGGCCACCAACGCCACCGTTCTCACCGAGCCGGGCATCGGCACGCAGGCCACGCTTCAGGCGACGGCCGCCGGTCCTGTCACGGTCGCCTACACCGTCACCTGCTCGGGAATCGTGTCGCCTGCTTCTCCGGCGCTCAGTCTCACCGCGCAGTCGCCCTCGACGACGGCGCCGACCGGCAATGGAAATGGCCCAGGAACAGTCAACTGATTAACGACCAGCCTGTACACCTAGACTGAGAACCCCCCGCCCCACCAACCATGGAGTTATCACTGTGACCGATGAACATCGCCTGCTTGCCGGGCGGTATCGAATCGGAGAAGTCATCGGCCGTGGGGGTATGGCCAATGTCTACTCGGGACGAGACGAGCGCCTCGGGCGACAGGTCGCGATCAAGCTCCTGCGTTCGTCGCTGGCGAGCGATCCCGTCTTTCGCACTCGGTTCAAGCAGGAGGCGCAGGCCGCCTCCCGCATGGCGCACCCCACCATCGTGCGCGTGTTCGACGCGGGCGAAGAGAAGGTGCGCGAACCGGGCGGGTTCGAAGGGGTCGTTCCCTTTATCGTCATGGAGTACGTCGAAGGCCGCCTCCTCAAAGACATCATCAAAGAGGGACCTGTCGCGCCGGCCGAGGCGATCCGTATCACCGAAGGGATCCTCACAGCCCTCGAGTACTCCCACCGCGCAGGTGTCGTTCACCGCGACATAAAGCCCGGCAACATCATGCTCACCACCTCGGGCCAGGTGAAGGTCATGGACTTCGGAATCGCCCGCGCGATCTCCGACTCCTCGGCCACCGTCGCGCAGACGACCGCGATCCTGGGCACCGCCCAGTACTTCTCGCCCGAGCAGGCACGCGGCGAGTCCGTCGATGCACGAACAGATCTGTACTCCACCGGCGTCGTTCTGTTCGAGCTGCTCACGGGCCAGGCACCCTTCCGCGGCGACACTCCCGTTGCCGTCGCGTACCAGCACGTCAGCGAGACGCCTCCGGTTCCGTCTTCGATCAACCCCAACATCTCGCCCGCCATCGATCGGGTCGTGCTCCACGCGCTCACCAAAGACCGCTTCTCGCGGTTCCAGTCGTCCGCCGAGTTCCGCACCGACCTCCAGGTCGCCGGCGCCGGCAAGATCCCGTCGAAGCGTCCTCCCGTCGAGGACTTCCAGTCGTCGCTCTTCGGCGCGCCCCCCAGCCTCACCGCCACCTCGGACTCGGCTCTGACGCAACTGGCCGGAGACGACGACTACGCCGTCCGCACGCAGTCCAGGCCCCCGGTCGTCTGGATCTGGGCGGGCATCGCCAGCGTCGCAGTCATCATCATCGCGATCGTCTTCTGGATCTTCACGCTCCAGCCCACCACGATCGTTCCCGACAACTCGATCACGGTTCCGAATGTCGCCGGCCAGACCTACGACGCTGCCGACAGCACGTTGCAGCAGATGGGCCTGGTAACAGCACGACAAGACATCTTCGATGCAGAGATTCCTGAGGGGCGCGTCATTCGCACCGACCCCGAGCCGGGCACGGTGCTGAACGAGGGCTCCGATCTGGTGATCGACGTGTATGTGTCTCTGGGCAAGCAGACGGTATCCATTCCGGATGTCTCGGGCAAGCCCGACGCGGAGGCGACTCAGGCCCTCACTGCTCTGGGACTTACCGTCGGCACGACGACGAAAGAAAACCACGCCACGGCTCCCACCGACGCGGTCATCCGCACTACTCCCGCAGCCGGTACGGCCAGTTTCGTCGGGGACTCGGTCAATCTGGTGATCTCGTCCGGTCTCGTCAGTGTCCCCGACGTCACCGGACAGGCGCTCGAGGTAGCGAGTTCCACTCTTCAGGGTCTGGCGCTTCAGGTCACCGTCGACGGTGACCCGGGCTGCAAGACGGTTCCCGGCAATCCCGTGTCGAGTCAGTCGATCGCGGCCGGAGACGCGGCCCAGAAGTCGACCATCGCCATCCGGTACTGCACGGGCGCTTAGGGCCCAGCATCTCTCGGGTCTAGCCGATGCGCCTCTAGTTCGTGCGCATGAGCGGGCTGAGGCTCTGAGCCGCAAAAGGCGCGCTCTCGAGACCTGCCGCACCGAGCCAGTTGCCGAGCATTCGGTAACCGCCCTCGGTGAGAACCGATTCCGGGTGGAACTGCACGCCGAACACCGGCGCCTCCTTGTGGCGGAGTCCCATGATGACGCCGCCCTTGGTGCGGCTGGTCACGAGAAGCTCGTCGGGAACCGTGCCGTCGACGACAGCCAACGAGTGGTATCGCGTGGCCGTGAACGGATCGGGCACTCCCGCATAGAAGGCGCTGCCATCGTGCTCGATGAGGCTCGTCTTGCCGTGCATCAACTCGTCGGCGTACGTCACCGTGGCGCCGAGGGCCTCGCCGATGGCCTGATGTCCGAGACACACGCCCAGGAGAGGTGTGCTCGAGGCAAGGGCGGCGTGCACCACGGGGATCGACACGCCCGCGTCGTGCGGAGTGCCCGGCCCGGGCGACACGAGCACCGCGTCGTAGTCCGCTATCCGTGCCGAGGCGTCTGCGGCCGCGAAGTCGTCGTTGCGCACTACGTCGGTCTCGGCCCCCAACTGCAGCAGATAGCCGTTCAGGGTGTAGACGAAGCTGTCGTAGTTGTCGATCACGAGAACGCGCGTCATTGGTCGACGGTGACTTCCTGTGTCGGGGTGATCATCACGTCGATCCAGGGGAAGACCCAGGCGGCGAGGGCATAGACCACCGCGGCGGCGAGAATCAGAACGAGGAGGATGCGCAGCCAGATCGGGCCGGGCAGGACTCTCCAGAGAGCGGCGTACATATCAGTTCCCCGATCCGACGACGGATGCGATCTCGGTCGGTGGTCCGGCCGATCGCGGCTGCCACGACTCGAACGCCCCGTAAGCGATGATGCGCTCCGACGCGATGTACAGCGGGTTGCAGCTCGTGAGGGTGATCAGACGATCGACCGGGGTGGCTCCCTCGACCTGCGGAACGGGATCGATGACGCCGATTCCGTACGGGGTCACGTACTCCGTGTCGCGGTAGCGGTAGGTGTACCAGCCGTCTTGCGTCTCGACGTAGATGGGGTCGCCGATCTGCAGCTCGTTGATCTTGATGAACGCGCTGCCCCAGCCGTCGCGGTGAGCAGCGACGGCGAAGTTGCCGACCTCACCCGGCATCTGCGTGTCGTCGTAGTGACCAGCGCCGCCCTTGTTCAGCACCGTGTGCGGATCGACGCCCTCTGCGATCGTGCGCTTGAAGTCGGCGCCGAAGCGTGGCACGTAGAGGATCGCGAAGTCGCTGCCGGCCGAGGGCGCACCCATCACGGCGGGTTCTCCGTAGTTCACCGGTGCTGCAGCGGCCCCGGTCGAGGTCGGAGTCGGCGTCGGAGTCGTTCCGGTCACGACGGGGAGCTTCCAGTCGTCGGCCAGAGAAGTCGCGTCTGATGCCTGCTCGTTGGTGAGCACGATGCTGTTCCACCACAGCTGCCATCCGAGGAACAGGAGCACGAAGACCCCTGCTGTGATCAGCAGCTCGCCGAACACTCCCACGACCTTCGTGGCAAGACTGCGCTTCACCGGCGGTCGCGGGGTCTTCTTCGACGTTCGCCGCTTCGTCGGCCGAGCGGATGCGGCTTCGCCGGCAGCGACGAGGGGCTCGTCGCCTCCCACAGGCGGCTCGGACACCGAGAGGGCATCCAGATCTGAACGAGTGGCAGCCGTGTCGGGCTGCGGCGTCGTGTCGGGCTGCTCTGTCGACGATGTCGAGCTCTTCAGTGCTTCTGCCTCGGCCTTGCGCGCCTCACGACGTGACAACGGCGTGGCATCAGAACCTGGCTGAATATCCCCCGGCTGGTATTCGGTCATTGTTGCATTGTAAGCCGTCGATGCGGCCCTTTGCCCTGAGAGCCAAGCCGTTCCCAAGCATTCCGGGCTAGAATCGTGCCTATGGCCCGCGAGAAGACCCGTTCACCCCGTTCCGAAGTCGCAAAGACTGCTACCCGAAGCGGTGATGAGTCGACGAAGCCGAACCCCGTGTGGTTCAAGCCGGTCATGTTCGGCTTCATGCTCGTCGGTCTCGCCTGGATCATCACGTTCTACGTGAGCCAGGCCAAGTTCCCGATCGCCGATCTCGGCGGCGGCAACATCCTCATCGGATTCGGAATCGCCTTCATCGGCTTCCTGATGACGACACGGTGGCGCTGACCACCTAGTACGCCACACAACCTGTGGATAACTACGAATTACACCCGTGTAATTATCCCCAGCTGTGGATAACCCTGTTAATAACTAATCTGCACTTCTGTGGAGAGTCGGTTAGACCAAGGCCTTCGCGACGGTGAGGGCGACGAGCCCCACGCCGGTCGCGACCAGCAGAAGTATCTGCGTGTTCTTCTGACGCACGTTTCGGGTCTTGGTGAAGATCAATCCCACCAGCGCACCCACTGCGAGGCCCCCGAGGTGCGCCTGCCAGGCGATGCCGAAGCCGGGAATGAAGCCGATCACCAGGTTGATTCCGACCAGCACGAGCAGCTGAACGTTGTTGCCGCCGAAGTGGCGCTGGATGACGAAGAACGCGCCCATGAGTCCGAAGATCGCGCCTGACGCGCCGACGACGCCCTGGAACGGTGAGGCGATCAGGTCGACCGCGACCGAGCCACCCAGACCGGCCAGAAGATAGAGCGTGAGGTAACGCGCGCGACCCAGGGTGTGCTCGAGCATCTGCCCGAAGATGAACAACGCGTACATGTTGAAGAGCAGATGCAGGACACCGCCGTGCATGAAGATCGAGGTGATCATGCGCCAGGGCTCGAGTGGAGCGCCAAGGCCCGGCTGCGTGTAGGCACCCGCGTACTGCAGAGCCTGTGTGACCGACTGACCGATGCCCGGCACGCTCTGCAGAATGAAGAAGAACGCGGTGACGCCGATCAGCGAGTAGGTGACGACAGGCTGCGTCGACGTGCTGCGGAAAGCCGTGACGAAGCGGGGCTTCGGGCGGGCGGGCCGATTCTGCCGCGCGCAGTCGACGCAGTGCACCCCGACTGCCGCCTGAACCTGGCATTCAGGGCACACGGTCTTGCCGCATCGCTGACAGAGAATGAAACTCTGTCGGCCGGGATGCCGATAACAGAAGTTATCGGCATCCACCGGAGCCTGTGACACCCGCGTTCGCCTCTATCTCGTGAAAGAAGCTCAGACGGCTTCTACGGTGACGCTCTCGACGACGACGCTGTCGAGGGGGCGGTCGCCGGCGTCGGTGGCGACTGCACCGATCTTTTCGACGATGCGCTTCGACTCGTCGTCGGCGACCTCGCCGAAGATCGAGTGCTTGGCCTGCAGCCAGGTGGTCGGACCCGTGGTGATGAAGAACTGCGAGCCGTTGGTGCCGTGGCCCCCGCGCTGACCGGCGTTGGCCATGGCCAGAACGTAAGGCTGCGTGAAGTTGAGCTCGGGGCTGATCTCATCGTCGAACGCGTAGCCCGGGCCGCCGGTGCCCTGTCCGATGGGGTCGCCGCCCTGGATCATGAATCCGGGGATGATGCGGTGGAAGATGGTGCCGTCGTAGAGCTTGTCTTTGGAGACCTTGCCGGTCTGAGGATGGGTCCACTCGATTTCGCCCGTGGCGAGGCCGACGAAGTTGGCGACGGTCTTCGGTGCGTGGTTGCCGAAGAGATTGACCTTGATTGCGCCGTGGTTGGTGGTGAACGTAGCTACGTGGGTGTGTGCAGGCATGAATTGATTCTCCCATACACCCTCAGACATCCAGACGAGGCACAGGGTATGTGCGGGTGATCGCCAGGGCAAGCCGTGCGCGGCGAGCGATGTGCGTGGCAAGATTGGGGGGAACCGCGCTCGTTCCGCTGATGGAGGTTTTCAATGAGTCTTACTCGCAAGCGTCGCAAGGCGCTCAAGAAGTTGAAGGGCAGTGCTGAAGAGCTTTGGCTCGACCAGCAAGAGATCCTTGATCGCGCAAACCAGATCGCCCGCGTCGCCGCCGGTCACGCGTCCGATCTGACCCGAGAAGAAGTCGTACCCCGCGTCCGCGGAGCGGTCGACTCGATCGGACCGGTCATCGGCCGCAATGTCGCGGGCGCGAAGCTCGCGGCGCAGGAAGTGCGCAGCCGTTTCGCTCACGATGTCCTGCCCTCGGTCGGAACAGCACTCGGATCGGCAGCCACGGTGCTTCACGTGGCCAACAACCCGACCGTCAAGCGAGCGATCGCCAAGACCCAGCCCAAGAAGGCTCCCGTCGGCGGCATCGTCGCGATCGTCTTCGGCGTGGTCGCCGCGGCTGGCGTCGGATACGCACTGTGGCAGACGCTCCGTGCAGACGACGAGCTCTGGATCGCTGATGACGAGGCCGTCTCCGAGACGCCCGCCGGCTAGCAAGCACACCAGCACGAACGACAAGAGCGGCATCCCCACGCGGGGTGCCGCTCTTGTCGTTCGTGCTGATATCGATCGAGTCGATCGCCGAAACTGGTCGTCGCCTAGATGTCGTCCATCTGCTTCTTGAGAGCCGCGAAATCGACGTCGATCAGCGTGCGGATGCGACGGGCTCGGTTGCGCGTGTAGTCGGCGTCCTTGACCGGCGACGTCGGAAGCGTGTCGAGGCGCATCTCGACGGCCCCGCCCAGGTCACCCCAGGCGGCCTGTCTGGCCGTCTCGACGATCTCTGCGACGTAGTCGGCCTTGTCTGCCAGAACTCTCAGTCGGGCCGCTACGCGCGAGTACACGGCGTGACGCAGGTCGAGGCTGCCCAGGTCTTCGGGATGGTAGTCGTGCTCGTGCCGCACGCTGCCTCGCGCCCGTGCCGCACGCTCTCGCAGCACGTCGGTGACGCGGTCCGCATAGTCGGACTGCTCGGCCGCGAGACGCACCAGCGACTGCTTCACCTCGCGCGCGGTGGCGTCGGCATCGAAGGGCTCGTCGTGGCGGAGTGCACTCACGATGATGTGATTCTTCACATCCATGACGACGGCGAAGCGGGCGATGAGGAGACCTTCATCGACGGCCCGTTGAACGGCCTCTTCTGAAACGGAAATGGCCTCGGACGAAGCCGACGGGCGCTTTCGCTTCCGATCGGACTTTCGCCTCAAGGCCATTTCGATCCACCAGTTTTATGGACTGCTGTTTTGTTCACTGCGAGTGAAAGTCACTGAGTGATCTTCACTGCGGTGGAGCCTAGGAGAATCGAACTCCTAACCCCCTGCTTGCAAAGCAGGTGCTCTGCCAATTGAGCTAAGGCCCCGGTTGAGAAAGCTTCTTTCAAAGCATCTCGTGGGGGTACGTGGACTTGAACCACGGACCTCTTCGTTATCAGCGAAGCGCTCTAACCGCCTGAGCTATACCCCCGGATGGGCAGATAGTAGGTTATCCCACCTGCACCCGTTTCCCCAAACCGAGCGAACCCGGATGGGGAGAATCCGTCTTACTTGTTGGTGAAACCGAGCAGAATTCCGCCCGTGATCTTCGTTGCGAGGTTGTACAGAACCGCACTGATCGCGCCGAGAGCCGTGACGACGATCACGTTCAGGATCGCCACGATGACAGCGAAGCCCATGACCTGCGACAGCGAAGCGAAGTCGAAGAGATCGAAGTTGTCTTGACCCGCGATGTCTTTGAGGAGGCCGTTGATCTGGTCGAAGACGCCGGTCTGGTTGAGCAGCGACCACACCAGGAAGGACACGACGATCGTGATGATTCCGAGAATCACCGCGAAGAGGAACGACAGCTTGAGGATCGACCAGAAGTCGACGTAGACCAGCTTGAGCCGCACCTGCTTGGTGGCTGCGGGGCGCGACGACTTCTTCGCGAGTTTCTCGGCGACATTACTCATTCGTCGATTCTTCCTTTCCGTCGGGCTCTGATTCGCCCTGTGCGGCGGCGGCGCTCTCTGGCACACTATCCGACGCCGCTTCGGCGTCGAGGTTTCGTTCAGTGTTCTTTGCGAGAGCGATGATTCTGTCTTCGTCTGCGAAACGGGCGAACACGACACCCATGGTGTCACGACCCTTGGCGGGTACTTCGGCCACGGCAGAGCGTACCACCTTGCCACTGGCAAGAACCACAAGCACCTCGTCGTCCTCTTCGACGATCAGCGAACCCGCCAGATCGCCCCGAGCTTCCTGGAGTTTCGCCACCTTGATGCCGAGACCTCCGCGACCCTGGACGCGATACTGCTCCACGTGGGTGCGCTTGGCGAACCCGCCCTCGGTCACCACGAAGACGTAGCCCTCTTCAGAGACCACCGACGCGGCGAGCAGATAATCGTCGCTCCGGAACTTCATGCCGATGACACCCGCGGTGCTGCGTCCCATCGGGCGAAGGGAGTCGTTCGACGCGGTGAAGCGGATCGACATGCCCTTCTTCGACACGAGCAGCACATCGGAATCTTCTTCGACGAGTAGAGCCGAGACGAGCTCGTCGCCCTCGCGCAGGTTGATCGCGATGATTCCGCCCGAGCGGTTGGTGTCGTACTCGTCGAGTGCCGTCTTCTTGAGAAGACCGCCTCGCGTCGCGAGCACGAGGTACTTGGCAGCCTCGTAGTCACGGATGTCGAGGACCTGTGCGATCTGCTCGTCCGGTGCCATGGCGAGCAGGTTGGCGACGTGCTGACCCTTCGCATCGCGGCCGGCCTCCTGCAGCTCGTATGCCTTGGCGCGGTAGACCCGACCCCGGTTGGTGAAGAAGAGCAGCCAGTGGTGGGTGGTCGTGACGAAGAAGTGCTCCACCACGTCGTCTGCGCGCAGCTGCGCGCCCTTGACTCCCTTGCCTCCGCGGTGCTGGCTGCGGTAGTTGTCGCTGCGCGTGCGCTTGATGTAGCCGCCGCGCGTGACCGTCACCACCATCTCCTCTTCGGGGATGAGGTCTTCCATGTTCATGTCGCCGTCGAACCCGAATACGATCTCCGTGCGGCGGTCGTCTCCGTACTTGTCGACGATCTCGCTGAGCTCTTCGACGACGATCTCGCGCTGACGCGCCTGCGACGACAGGATGAAGTTGTATTCGTCGATCTTCAGCTGAAGAGCGTCGGCCTCATCCATGATCTTCTGGCGCTCGAGGGCGGCCAGTCTGCGCAGCTGCATCTCGAGGATGGCGCGCGACTGCAGCTCATCGATGTCGAGGAGCTGCATCAGACCATCACGAGCATCCTCGACCGTGTTGGAACGGCGGATCAGCGCGATGACCTCGTCGAGCGCGTCGAGCGCCTTGAGGTAACCCTGCAGGATGTGCATGCGCTCCTGCGCCTCGCGCAGTCGGAACATCGTGCGTCGCACGATGACGTCGATCTGGTGCGTGACCCACTCGCTGATGAATCCGTCGATCGAGAGCGTGCGCGGAATGCCGTCGACGATCGCGAGCATGTTCGCGCCGAAGTTCTCTTGCAGCGACGTGTGCTTGTAGAGGTTGTTAAGAACGACCTTCGCAACAGCATCACGCTTGAGCACGATGACGAGGCGCTGACCGGTGCGGCCCGAGGTCTCATCGCGGATGTCGGCGATGCCGCCGACCTTGCCGTCTTTCACGAGGTCGGCGATCTTGATCGCGAGGTTGTCGGGGTTGACCTGGTACGGCAGCTCGGTGACGACGAGGCAGGTTCGACCCTGCAGCTCCTCGACGTTGACGACGGCGCGCATCGTGATCGATCCGCGACCCGTGCGGTAGGCATCCTGGATGCCCTTCGTTCCCAGGATCTGCGCTCCCGTGGGGAAATCCGGACCCTTGATGCGCTCGATCAGCGCATCCTGCAGTTCTTCGCGCGTCGCATCCGGGTTCTCGAGGGCCCAGACGGCACCCGCTGCGACCTCGCGCAGGTTGTGCGGCGGGATGTTGGTGGCCATTCCGACCGCGATACCCACCGACCCGTTGACAAGCAGGTTGGGGAATCGGGAAGGAAGGACGACCGGCTCGAGCGTGCGCCCGTCGTAGTTGTCCTGGAAGTCGACGGTCTCCTCGTGGATGTCGCGCACCATCTCGAGCGCGAGCGGAGCCATCTTGGTCTCGGTGTATCGAGGGGCCGCCGCGCCGTCGTTTCCGGCGGAACCGAAGTTACCCTGACCGAGCGCCAGTGGGTAGCGCAGGCTCCACGGCTGGATGAGGCGCACCAGCGCGTCGTAGATCGAGGTGTCACCGTGCGGGTGGAACTGCCCCATCACCTCGCCGACGACGCGGGCCGACTTGGAGAAGGCTCGGTCGGGGCGGTAGCCGCCGTCGTACATCGCGTAGATGACGCGTCGGTGCACGGGCTTGAGTCCGTCGCGCACGTCGGGAAGCGCCCGACCCACGATCACGCTCATCGCGTAGTCGAGGTAGGAGCGCTGCATCTCGAGCTGCAGGTCGACCTGCTCGATGCGGTCGGTCATGGCGCCCGAGGAATCGGGGGCCTGGGGGATGTCGCCCGTGGTGTCGTCAGTCATGGTGTCCTAGCGGTAGAGCCCGTCGCCGAGCAGAGCGCATCAAATATCGAGGAAGCGAACGTCTTTGGCGTTCTTCTGGATGAAGTTGCGTCGGGATTCGACGTCTTCGCCCATCAGGGTCGAGAAGATCTCGTCGGCAGCAGCAGCGTCGTCGAGCGTGATCTGGCGCAGGGTGCGGGTGTCCGGGTCCATGGTGGTGTCCCACAGCTCGCGGTAGTCCATCTCGCCCAGACCCTTGTAGCGCTGGATGCCGTTCTCTTTCGGGATGCGCTTTCCAGCGGCCTGGCCATTGACCAGCAGCGCGTCGCGCTCCGCGTCGGAGTAGACGTACTCGTGTGCCGAGTTCGTCCACTTGAGGCGGTAGAGCGGCGGCATGGCGAGGTAGACGTATCCGAGTTCGATGAGCGGACGCATGTACCGGAACACGAGGGTGAGCAGCAGCGTAGTGATGTGCTGGCCGTCGACGTCGGCGTCGGCCATCAGAACGATCTTGTGATATCTGGCCTTGTCGGGGTTGAAGTCCTCGCCGATTCCCGCACCGAATGCGGTGATCATGGCCTGCACCTCGTTGTTGCCGAGTGCCCGGTCGAGACGCGCCTTCTCGACGTTCAGGATCTTGCCGCGCAGGGGAAGGATGGCCTGGGTCTCGGGGTTGCGACCCTGGATGGCGGAGCCACCGGCGGAGTCTCCCTCGACGATGAAGATCTCGCTCTTCTCAGGGTCGCGACTCGAGCAGTCCTTCAGCTTTCCAGGCATGCCGCCGCCCTCGAGCAGGCCCTTGCGTCGGGTCTGCTCTCGCGCCTTGCGTGCCGCGAGACGAGCCTGGGATGCCTGGATCGCCTTGCGGATGATGTCGCGGGCCTGCGCGGGGTTGCGATCGAACCAGTCGGTGAGCTCGACGCCGACGACGCGCTGAACGAAGGCCTTGGCCTCGGTGTTGCCCAGCTTGGTCTTGGTCTGGCCCTCGAACTGCGGTTCGGCGAGCTTGATCGAGATGACGGCCGTCAGACCCTCGCGCACGTCGTCGCCGGAGAGGTTGTCATCTTTCTCTTTGATGATGCCCTTCTCACGGGCGTACTTGTTGACGAGTGTGGTGAGGGCGGCTCTGAAACCCTCTTCGTGCGTGCCACCCTCATGCGTGTTGATGGTGTTGGCGTAGGTGTGAACACTCTCGGTGTAGCCCGTAGTCCACTGCATGGCGACCTCGAGCGCGATCTTGCGCACGGTGTCCTCCTGCTCGAACGAGATGATCTCCTCGTTCACGAGGTCGTTCTTCTTCGCCCGGTTCAGGTACTCCACGTAATCTTGGAGACCCTTCTCGTAGAGATAGGTCACCGCTACCGGCTCGCCGTCGTCGCCCGCGGTCGCCCGCTCGTCGGTGAGGCTGATGCTGAGGCCCTTGTTGAGGAAGGCCATCTGCTGGAAGCGGGCGCGCAGAGTCTCGTAGTCGAACTCGATCGACTCGAACGTCTCGGCGCTCGGCCAGAACGTGATGCGCGTTCCGGTCTCGGTGGTGGTCTCGTCTTTCGACAGAGGCGCCTCGGGCACACCGTTGCGGTAGCTCTGGCGATAGACGTTGCCCTGTCGGCGCACCTCGACGTCGAGTTCGCTGGAGAGGGCGTTGACCACCGAGCTGCCGACACCATGGAGACCGCCGGAGACCGCGTAGCCGCCGCCGCCGAACTTTCCACCGGCGTGCAAGATCGTGAGTACGACCTCGACGGTGGATTTCTTCTCGACGGGGTGCATGTCGACGGGGATGCCGCGACCGTTGTCGGTGACCTGGATGCCGCCGTCGCGCCGCATGACGACCGCGATCGTGTCGGCGTAACCTGCCAGCGACTCGTCGACCGAGTTGTCGACGATCTCGTAGACCAGGTGGTGCAGTCCGCGGGGTCCGGTCGATCCGATGTACATACCCGGACGCTTGCGCACCGCTTCAAGGCCTTCGAGAACCTGAATCTGGTCGGCGCCGTACTCGCTGTCGGGGTTCACTTTGTCTGACTCAGACATATAGAAATGGGCTCCTCAGTGCCGCCTCTATGTGAGTCATGAAGGCGACCCTTAATTCTAGCAAAGACCGCGTGTGTTAAACGGCTACATGGCGATCTGAGCGGTTTATTTTGGTGGGGTGACCGTATTTGCCACGTCAACCGTAGGTATCGCGAGGACCACGCCCTGGAATTGATCTGGAGCCCTTTTTCCAGGACGGTGCGTGGGGTGCCTGAAAGCGCACACTCTCGATGCCTGCGTCTGGGTAGGACTGTGCGATGCGGGTCATGATCATCGTGCGCATGTGTCGCAGCTGCGTGGCCCAGGCCGTGGAGTCGCACTGCACCGTGAGGACCGCGTCTGTCACATCGAGGGGAAAACTGTGCTCGGCGGTGTCGGCGCCGGCGATCTCCTTCCACGCCAGAAGCAGATCCGACTTGGCCAGAGGGGTCGCCCACCCCAACTCGCTGGTCATCGCCGTCATCACGTCGGCGATGCCCTTCGGATCTCGACCGCGACCGTAGGCCTCGCTCTCGACGACCGGCTCGCGTGTGCGACGCTTGCGCGGTCCGTAGCGTCGACTCGTCGCATCACCGAATACTTCTTTGAAGCGCAGGTATACAGATGACGAGAGCGAGGTAGCCGGTGCGGCGCCTTCGTCGACCGTGCTCGCCGAAGGGACCTCGTCGCTCACGGCCTGTCCTCGTCGACAGGCTCAGGAGAGGAGTCGGGGGACGCATCGGGTTCGGGGAACGGCACACTCGGGTCGACGATCGTGCCCGCGCTGATGCGCACCGTGTGCGGGGTCAATGACTCGGGCACATCATCGTAGACAGCCGCCGTGATGAGCACCTGCTCATAGTCGGCGACCGCTATCGCCAGACGCTTGCGACGGGCCTCATCGAGCTCCGCGAAGACATCGTCGAGGATCACGACGGGATCTCCCGTGGGCGACTCGATGCGCAGCAGAGCAGCCGCCGAGAGTTTCAGCGACAAGGCGTATGACCAAGATTCCCCGTGGCTGGCGTATCCCTTGGCCGGAAGCCCATTGAGCTCGAAGACCAGATCATCACGATGGGGGCCGATCAGAGTCAGGCCCCGATCGAGCTCCTGCCTGCGAACACGAACGAGGCCCTCCCTGAAGAGCTCGGCGATGCTCTCTCGCGTGAGGTTCTCCTTCGTAGTCCCCTCGGGTACGGCGAATCCGTCGTCAGCCTGGTCGTCGGCATCCGGATGCGCGGCGAGCACGCTGAGTCGATTGCCGAGCGCCGGGCGATGGTCGGCCCCGGCGATCGAGCGGTAGGCGTCCACCACGAGGGGGTGCAGACGGCCGACGAGGGCTACGCGCTCGGCGATCAACTCGCTGCCGAGTGCGACGAGTCGCTCGTCCCAGATGTCGAGCGTCGACAGATTCGCGCCCCGGAGTCCCTGTGCCCGGGCCGACTTCAGCAGCGTGTTGCGTTGCTTGAGAACTCGCTCGTAGTCGGACTGCACGCCGGCGAGACGAGGAGTGCGCGCGACGAGCAGCTGGTCGAGAAATCGGCGCCGACCCGACGGCTCGCCGCGGATCAACGCCAGATCTTCGGGCGCGAACAGAACCGAGGAGAAGTACCGCGGCAATTCGCGGGGCTTGATAACAGAGCGATTGACCTGGGCGCGGTTCGCACTCGACCGGTTGATCTGCACCTCGACCAGCAGCTCGCGTGCCTCGTGTTCGAGTCGAGCCCGCACGATAGCTGCGTTCTGGCCCGCACGGATCATCGCGTGATCGACGGAGACGCGGTGCGAGCCCAAGCTGCTCAGATATCCGAGGGACTCGACGAGATTCGTTTTGCCCTGCCCGTTGCTTCCGACGAAGAGGTTCGGGCCGGGCTCGAGGTCGACTTCTGCTGTGGCGTAATTACGAAAGTCGACGAGCGAGAGATGCCGAACGAGCACGGTTCTCTCCTGTCTTACTTATTGGTTGCGCTGGTCGAGTAGTCGCGCGACAACGGAGCCGGCGTATCGAGACCACGGTGCCGTGGCCTCGATACGCTCGTTCCTCGCTACTCGACCAGCGCGGTGCCGTTCTAGTCTTCGGCCTTCTTGACCGCGTGGCCACCGAACTGGTTGCGCAGCGCCGCGACGGCCTTCATCGAAGGCGAGTCCTCTTGACGCGACACGAAGCGCGCGAAGATCGACGCCGAGATCGTGGGAACGGGCACCGCGTTGGAGATGGCTTCTTCGATGGTCCAGCGACCCTCTCCGGAGTCCTCGACGTAGCCCTCGATGTTCTCGAATTCGGGGTCCTGCTCCAGCGCCTGAACGAGGAGCTCGAGAAGCCAGGAGCGCACGACCGTTCCGCGCTGCCATGCCTTGAAGGTTCCCGTGACGTCTTTGATGATGTCCTTGCGGGTGTCGAGGAGCTCGTAGCCCTCGGCATACGCCTGCATCAGGGCGTACTCGATGCCGTTGTGCACCATCTTGGCGTAGTGACCCGCGCCGACCTCGCCGACGTGGACGAAGCCCTCTTCGCGAGGTCCTTCGGGACGAAGGGCGTCGAAGATCGGCATCAGCATCTCGATGTTGGCCTTGGTGCCACCGACCATCAGTCCGTAGCCGTTCTCCAGGCCCCAGATACCACCCGAAACGCCAGCGTCGACATAGCCGATGCCCTTGGGCTCGAGCTCTGCGGCGTGCTTGAAGTCCTCGGTGAAGCGGGAGTTTCCTCCGTCGATGACCAGGTCGCCGTCAGAGAGGACCGTTCCGAGCTCGGTGATGACCGAGTCGGTGATCTTTCCGGCGGGAACCATGACCCAGACGACGCGGGGGCTCGGGAGCGCCGCAGCGAGAGCCGCGAGGTCGGCCACGTCGGATACGGCGGGGTTGTTGTCGTACCCCGTCACCTCGTGACCCGCGTTGCGCAGGCGCGCACGCATGTTGTTGCCCATCTTGCCGAGACCGACGAGTCCAATGTGCATTACAGAATCTCCTTGACGAAAGACGTGGGTGAGGGCGTCCGGGATCCCGGCCGCCGGCATCCGGTGAATTACCGCAGCAACAGGTTCGGCTGCAGCAGGTATTTGTAGTCGTCTGTGCCGGGCTGGTCTTTAGACGACTGGCTCGTGATGAGCACGGGGCCCGGCTTGTTGGGATTGTCGGTCTTGGTGAACGAGATCCGAACGTATTCCGAGTGCACGGCACTCAGACCATCAAGCAGGAACTGTGGTTTCAGCGAGACGACGGTGTCGGAGCCGGTGAGAAGCGCGTCGATCGATTCGGATGCCTGGGCCTGCTCGGAGCCGATGGCTTCGAGGGTGACACCGTCGATGGTGAAGGTGAAGCGGAGCGCGGCCTCGCGCTCGAGAACGAGGCTGACTCGACGAGTCGACTCGATCAGCTCTGCGGTGTTGATGACCGCGTAGTTGTCGACGGTCTCGGGGAAGAGTCGCTTGACTGGAGGGAAGTTGCCCTTGATCAGCAGCGATGTGACGGTCTTCTTGTCGGCTCGGAAGGCGATGAGCTCTCGATCGTCGGTGTTCGTGATCGAGACCGAGATGGTGCCGGCGTTGCCGAAGGTCTTTCCGACCTCTTGCAGAGTCTTCGCCGGCACGAGTGCACTCGCCGTGGAGAGACCGGAGTCTCCCGAATCCCAATCGATGTTGCGCACAGCGACGCGGTAGCGGTCGGTCGCCACCAGCGACAGCGTGTTCTCGGACACCTCGAGTTGCACACCGGTGATCACGGGAGTCACATCATCTCGGGATGCGGCGACAGCCACCTGAGCCACGGCAGCAGCGAATTTGTCGGCGGGCAGGATGCCTGATTCCTCGCCGATCTGAGGGAGGCTCGGATATTCCTCGACGGGCATGCTCAGCAGCGTGAACTTGGCCGATCCGCTCGAGACGGTGATGCGGGAATCTTCTGAGGCGAATCGCACCGGTGCATTCGGCAGCTTGTTCGCGATATCTGACAGCAGGCGACCCGATACGAGTACCGTGCCCGGTTCTTCGACATCTGCGGCGATCTGCGTCTGGGCCGAGACCTCGTAGTCGAAGGACGACAGAGTCAGGCCGTCTTCATCGGCTTTGATGAGGATTCCGGAGAGGATCGGGAGAGTGGTTCGCTGAGGCAACAGCTTGACGGCGAAGGAGACGGCTTCGCTGAAGACGTCTCTGTTGGCTTGGAACTTCACGAAGGCACTCCATACGAGATCGGCCAGTTGAGATGGGTTGCTGATTGGCCTCAATGCTAGCGGGTGGTGGGAACGTCGAGACGTTCTTGTCATTCAGGGGCCGCCCGATCGAAAAGGTTGTCGGGGGCTTAATTAAGTGAAATTAACGTTAATGGTCTTAACCGCTGTGGATATGTGGATAACTTCTGTGGATTGCAGTTTTCCGTAGGGAACTACAACGGTGTGACATGTAGAAATCGTGTGCGGAGTGCATCCACAACTCGACCGGCTGAAGAACGCGATATGAACGAGTCCACAGCTCGAGCCGATCGACTCACATCTTTAAGCCTCTTATCCACAGCTTCTGCACAAGCTGTGGAAAGTCCTGTGGGGATGGACTCTGTCGAGGCGGGTCAGACGTCCTTGTAACGCTGATTGTGCTTGATGCGGTTGCTGATCTCGGTGACCTGGTTGTAGATCGACCGCTTCTCGGTCATGAGCTTGCCGATCTTGTTGTTCGCATACATGACCGTCGTGTGGTCGCGCCCGCCGAAGAGTTGACCGATCTTGGGCAGAGACAGGCTCGTCATCTCTCGGCACAGGTACATGGCGATCTGTCGGGCTGTTGCGATCGCCTGGGAACGAGAGGAGCCGTAGAGGTCGTCGACCGAGAGCTTGAAGTAGTCGGCAGTGTGATTGATGATGTCGACGGGCGCGATGATGTTGTCTTCATCGAGCGTGATGAGGTCTTTGAGCACGGTCTGCACGAGCTGCATGTCGACCGGCGTCCTGTTGAGGCTCGCGAAGGCCGTGACCCTGATCAGTGTTCCTTCGAGCTCGCGCACATTCGACGACACCTTGGTGGCCATGTACTCGAGGATGTCGTCGGGCACGCGCAGCTTCTCGCTCTGGGCCTTTTTTCTGAGGATCGCGATGCGCGTCTCGAGGTCGGGAGTCTGCACATCGGTGATGAGCCCCCACTCGAACCGGGTACGCATCCGGTCTTCGAAGCCTGTCAGGGCCTTGGGCGGCAGGTCGGATGTGATGACGACCTGCTTGTTGTGGTCGTGCAGTGTATTGAACGTGTGGAAGAACGCTTCCTGCGTCTCTGCCTTGCCCTGCAGGAACTGGATGTCGTCGATCAGAAGCAGATCGATGTCGCGGTACCGCGAATGGAAGGCCGCGCCCCTGTTGTTGGCGATGGAGTTGATGAAGTCGTTCGTGAATTCTTCGCTCGACACATAGCGAACCCGAACGCCCGGGTACAGGCTCATCGCATAGTGACCGATGGCGTGCAGGAGGTGGGTCTTGCCGAGTCCGGAGTCTCCGTAGATGAAGAGCGGGTTGTAGGCCTTGGCCGGCGCCTCGGCCACGGCCACCGCGGCCGCGTGGGCGAAACGGTTCGATCCGCCGATGACGAAATTGTCGAAGCTGTATTTTGGGTTCAGGCGTGTGTCGTTGTTGCGTGGGGGGCCGACGGTCTCCTGGGCTGGGGTCGGGGCCGTGTGAACAGTCGGCGTTTCGATGTAGACCGGTTCGGATGCCTCGGCCTGGCCGGCCATCTCGCTCCCGCTGATCTCCGGGTTGACGACCACGGAGAAGTTCGTGACGGACAGTCCGGAGTCGAGCTGGCCTATTGCCGCGAGGAGTGACGGACGCACCCTCAGCTCGAGCATGTCCCGGGTGAAGTCGTTGGGTACCTCGAGGTAGAACGAACCGGCCATGATGCCCTTCGGCACCACCAGGCCCAAGAAGCCTCGGAGTTGCGGAGTGATTCGCTCGTCACGGGACAGTGCCTGAAGGACGGAGCGCCATTGGCCCTCCGTCGAGGTGTCATCCTCCGCCATGGAACTCCCGTCGAACATATGAAAAAAATCGATTCTGCCTGTGGAAAACTAGGCGAATCGAGCCGAAGTGTTGAGTGTGCCCGAGCGTCCGCGAACTGGATAACTAAGCTAGTTGCTGGCATGCAGCGGGGCAAGCTCACTGTATTGACTCTACGCGTGTCATGCACAGGCAGTTTCCACAGTCTGTGGATAATAGCTGTCTCTGTGCCCAGGAAGTTTGACCATTGGCATCCGAGGTCGTAGGTTTAATCAGTTGACTTGTGGCCAATCGGCCCGCATTTACTTTCCCGGTTCCCTGTCGTGCACACGCGATGAGGTCCGGGCCACGGAGAACACACCATGAGCAAGAGAACTTTCCAGCCGAACAACCGTCGCCGCGCCAAGGTGCACGGCTTCCGTTTGCGCATGCGTACCCGCGCAGGCCGTGCCATCCTCGGCGCACGTCGCCGTAAGGGTCGCACCGAGCTCTCCGCGTAGCAGCCGAGCTCGTTTCGCTGTGTTGGCTCACGCCAACCGGATCACGACCGCCGATGATTATCGCGGCGTGGTCCGGCGGGGGACGCGTTTTGTGTCCTCTAACGCCGTGACGTACCTTCGCGCACCCAAAAACGAGCCGACCGCGCCCGCCGCCCCCCGATTCGGATTCATCGTCGCCAAGTCAGTCGGCGTCGCAGTGGTCAGAAATCGAGTGCGTCGACGCCTCAAAGCGGCGAGCTACACGATGCTCGATCGGGTGAAACCGGGAACCGATGTGGTGGTGCGTGCTCTACCGGGAGCCGCATCCCAGCCTTACGGCGTACTCTGCGAAGAGTTGGCCGCATCGCTTCGGAAGGGATCCGCACTCGTATGACGACGGTTCCTGTCTCCTCTATATCTTGGAAATACGTTCTGATCAGCGTATTCCTGGTCCCACGCAATGCTGCGGTACTTCTACTCCGCGGTTACCGTGCGGTCATCTCGCCTCTTTATGGTGACGTGTGCCGGTACTACCCGTCGTGTTCGTCGTACACCCTCCAGGCAATCCAGCACCGCGGGCTGTCTGTGGGAGTCGGCCTGGGCATCCTGCGCATCGCACGCTGTCACCCGTGGGCAGCCGGCGGTATCGACGACGTGAAGCCGGCCAAAAACCCCCGATACGCGCTGACGCCGTTCGGATTCGTTGTTCCACGTAGCCACGGAAAGGGCTAGTCGCTTTGGATCTCCTCGGCACCATACTTTGGCCGATCAAATGGGTCGTCGAACTCATTCTGGTCGCATTCCACTACGTCTGGACGTGGGTGGGACTCAACCCCGACGATGGCCTCACCTGGGTGTTGTCGATCGTGGGACTCGTGCTGGTGATCCGCGCCGCTCTTATTCCGATCTTCGTCAAGCAGATCAAGAGCCAGCGCAAGATGCTCGAAGTCGCCCCGCAGCTCAAGAAGATCCAAGACAAGTACAAGGGCAAGAAAGACCAGTTCTCTCGTGAGGCCATGTCTCGCGAGACGATGGAACTATACAAGCGCACCGGAACGAATCCGCTGAGTTCGTGTCTTCCTCTGCTTCTGCAGATGCCCATCTTCTTCTCACTGTTCTCCGTTCTGAATGATGCGCAGCACGAGAAGGCAGGCGGAGGAGTCGGTCTACTCAACGAGGCGCTGGCCAAGTCGTTCGGTGAGTCCGATCTCTTCGGTGCTCCCCTGAAGGCGACTCTCGCCAACAACGAGGGCAGCTTCCTCGTCATCGTCTTCGCCGTGACCATGATCGCGCTGATGACCGCATCGCAGTTCATCACGCAGCTGCAGATCATGTCTAAGAACCAGTCGCCCGAGGCCAAGAACAGCCCGATGTTCAAGCAGCAGCGCATCCTGCTCTACATCCTCCCGGTCGTGTTCATCTTCTCCGGTGTCGCCTTCCCCCTCGGTGTGATGTTCTACTGGTTGACCTCGAACTTCTGGACGATGGGACAGCAGTTCCTCGTCATTCGCAACATGCCCACACCGGGCAGTGAGGCGGCCGCCGCGCGCGAAGCCCGTCTCGCCAAGCGAGGAAAACTGGTCATCAAGGACGGTCCTCTGAGTGACGAGCCCGTCGCAGACGAAGTACCGAAGACGACGCAGCGTCAGCAGCCCGTCGGCAAGAACCGAGCCAAGAAGCAGGGTGGATCCAAGTGAGTGACGTGACAACCGAGACCGCGGGTGTGTCGACCGACGACAACGTCGAGGCATTCGACAACGCAATCACCGTCGACAAGTCCGCCGTGGGTACCGACCCCGCTGAGACGAGCGACTCGACGCCCGAGGCCAACCTCGACGACGAGGGTGACATCGCGGCCGATTACATCGAGGAACTGCTCGACATCTGCGATCTCGATGGAGATATCGACATCGACACCCGTGGTGGCCGCGCCTACATCTCGGTCAATGCGTCTGGCGACAGCAACATCCGTGTTCTGTCCAAGCCCGACACGGTGAACGCGCTTCAGGAGCTCACCCGTCTCGCCGTTCAGACGAAGACCGGTGCCTTCAGCCGGTTGATTCTCGATGTAGGTGGCAGTCGCGAGGCGCGCCAGGCCGAACTCGGTCGTCTCGTCGATTCCGCCGTTGCTCGTCTCGACGCCGGTGAAGAATCTGCAGCACTGCCAGCCATGTCGTCGTACGAACGCAAACTCGTTCACGACATCGTCGCCGAGCGCGGACTGGTGTCGGCTTCTGAGGGTGATGGCCGCGATCGGCACACCGTCATCAGCCGCGGCTGAACGACTACTCCCCCGTACGCCTGGGCCTGGTCAGTGCTATGAGTATTCCTGAGAACACCGAGGTCGAGCCTGAGGTTGCCGTCGATCTGTTCGGCGAACGCATCCCACTCGCGCGAGAGTTCACGAACGCGCTGGCCACCCACGGCGAGGAGTATGGGCTCATCGGCCCCTTGGAACTCCCCCGACTGTGGACCCGGCACGTACTCAACTGCGCTCTTGTGGCTCCCCTGCTTCGTGAGGGCACCGTCGGAGACATCGGCAGTGGCGCGGGGCTTCCAGGCCTCGTCTTGGCGATCGCCCGACCAGACGTGCACTTCACGCTCATCGAGCCGATGGAGCGTCGAGTCAAGTGGCTCAACGACCAGGTGCGCTCTCTCAAGCTCGACAACGTCGATGTTCTTCGTGACAGAGCCGAAGATGTGAGACTGCCCGAGGGGTTCGATCAGCTCACTGCCCGTGCGGTGAGTGCCTTCTCCAAGCTCATCCCGATGTGCGCACCTCTCGTTGTTCCTGGTGGCGAGTTCATCTTGATGAAGGGCATCAACGCGGCAAAGGAGATCGATGCTGCTGAGAAGCAGATCCGCCGATTCAAACTGCGTGATGTCGAAGTCGTCGAATTGGGCCAGGGTGTACTGCCCGAAACGACCCGTGTGATCAGGGCCACTGTTTCGTAGCCCTCGGCAATGTTTCACGTGAAACATTCGAGTTGCGCATGCAACTGGTGCTGACCCGCACCCGGAGGCGCACAACTCCCTCTCCTGTGTATCCGAAGACCCGGGGCACGCTGGGGATCTGTCACCGCCGCGTCCACTCCGCCGCGCTACGAACGCCGGATGGTGTCACCGAGTGGGGACGTGCTTCTGCGGCTCTCCGAGGCTATGCCGGTGTCCGTGTCCGTGTCCGTGTCCGTGTCCGTGTCCGTGTCTGTGTCTGTGTCAGTGTCAGCGTCGGTGCCTGCTTCGGCGGCTGTTGACGAGACGACACCCGTGCCCGGGAAGACGAACCTGCGGCACATGCCGGGCGTGCGCGACAAAAGCGTATGGGATGTCGAGCCCATCTAAGGTTGTGGCAACGGGAACCGTGAGATGTCTCGGCGTGTGGGCGCCCGGTGCAGGTGTTGGCGCAGCCTGAGACGTTGGCACCGTTACGGAATATGAGGCTGCTCTTGGGTCATCGCCGATCTACAACCGGGGCCGGGCCTGAGGCGACTCTCTACGGCACCTGGCCCGGGTTCGCCGAGAACAGGAGTTTTCTTGGCTGGTAACGTCGGCGTCTAGAGCGCAACCTTCTCATTGAGGCGGGCGGGCGTCAGGCGTCACAGTAGGCCCTCGACCGATTGATGGACGCTGGCTGTGTAGAACGCCTCTGTGGTGCCACGGGTGCCATCATCGACGAGGTGCGACAGGCTGGTGATCGCCTTGAGACAGGCATCGTTCTTATGATCTGCGCGCTCGTTCCGTGCAGAAGTCGGGTTCGCGGTTATCGTCGCTGCGTCACTCCGGTCGCGAGAGCCAGACAGGATGGCGACTCGGTCGCCGGCAGCGCCAGACAGGATGTGAACTCGGCGGCCGGGAGCGCTGTCGTCGTGAGAACTGCGACCCATCGTCGTTCTCGATGCCAAAAAACCCCCGAGACTCCCGGATATCCGGGGGCAGCAGCGATGTTGCCAGTTCTGGCGACCCCGTCTCACGGACCACACCACAGCACACAAAGAAGTGGTGTCGGCGTGAAATGCTGTGGAAGACACACGACGAGAGCGGCAGTGCGGTGCGGCCGGTCTCTTCGACCTTTTCGTGCCAGCGGGTGTCTGTATGGAATAGCGGAAGAGGGACGAGGGGAGCCTGTGGAGATGTAGCGGACATAGTCGGGATGGAATCGGGAGAAGCCACGATATAGACCTTTGAAATCCCGTCGCCCGCTGGTCTGCCGCGACTTTCGACCTGATTTCTTCTCCAGGCCGCGTCGCGTTTCGTGCGAGCTGCGGACTATGCCGAGTCCGGCGGTCGGGCACCTCGGGCACAACTGAAAGCACTTCGCTGACCACGTGACGCGTGTTGAGGGGCTCGGTGACGGGGCGAGATGAGGCTACGCCGCAGCCACCTTGTGAGCAACGCGGCGTCAGGAGGTGAGTCAGGTGAGCCCGCACCGCGCGCGGATCGTTGTCGTTGTTGTGTCGAGGTTGGTGGGTGGGTTGTGGTGGATAGGCCTGGAGGAGAGAGAAGCGCAGCGGGCGTCGGGCCTTCGGGTGAGCGAATTGGGACACATGGTACGAGAACTAGGGCGTGCATAGCGCACCTGTCTGGTTGATCAAACGTTTCGAGTTCAGTCCCTCTTCTTTCGACGGCAGAAGCAGGCGCAGGTGGCCGGCGCTTGTACTTGAGGGCGTTCACGGGCATGCTGATTGCGGGTCCAGGTCGGCTCGATGCAGGGATTCGCATGAGCCCGATCGCTCGATATCTCGGATGAAGCCGGGGTATCAGTGGAGGTCATGTGTCTCGAGGTGCTCGAGGTCTTGTCCTAAGCGAGGGCATGGCGCGTGGATTCACATCGATGGTGGTCCTCGATAAGGGCGGATTTGACTGAGGAGTGTCGGCTTGCAACAGCCGGCAACGCGGTCACGTGTCGTGTGGAGCTTCACGTGCCGTTCTCGGGTCGACCGACGCGCGCGTTGTGGATGTCGGTGATTCATTCGGATTTGGACGAGCATATGTGAGCCGCGTTGTGCAGACACGGAGGCACCGTGGCGAACGCTGGGCACGCGCGTCTGAAGACCTCCACCGTAGTTATGGGCGACGACGCGCGGCGAACGTCGCGCGAGTGCTCGGCAGTAGAGGACCTCGGTCTGGACCGGCGATGGATGAGTGCGTGTCGGCGTGCTCGAGCCCCGAGTGTAGGTTGGGCCACAGGGTGCGGTTGGGCCAGGGCTGCTGTTGTCGTTCCAGGGTGGGGGCTCATGCTCGTACTCTGGTCGGGTTGTGGAGGAGCCGACGCAATGAGTCTCTTCGCGGGATCGGCATTGGTCGGTTCAGCCCGACCCCGACCGATCTCTTGTTCGGTGCGGTTCTGTTCGACTCAGCAAGACCCATCTCAACGACGTGTCCCCTCTCTCCTCTCCCCCTGCCCGCCTCACCCACCTCAGCGATCGTCGGCTTCTTCGACCATGATTTTTCACGTGAAACAATCGAGCGGCCGCATGATTTCGATGCGCCGAGCAGACCACCAGCCGTCTAATGCATCGGCGACATGTTCGTCAAGAGCGCGTCCCGACTTTTCGTTCGTTCAAACGGATCCTAAGCGATTTTCGATCGACGCAGATCGGCCGAAAATGCGACCAAAATGGACCGATTTCGGTCTCAACTTAGAGTTTCCAGCGACGCCGGGTACTTTGGTCTAGGGACGATTTCGTTTCGACATCCGATCACGTCAGTGATGGGTCGGTGTCTTCCACCCCCTCCCCCGGCCTCGGGTTTCTTCGGGTCGCAACGGAACTCAGCAAGTCAGGATTTGTGGATGTCAACGGAACCAATTGGTGGGAACGCGTCGTTCGACGCATCGACACCCCTGGCTCGTGAACTTGCCGATCTAACGAATCGACGGCGCAACTTCGCGAAGCGAGTCGTTCCCCTGCCAGAAACGACTCGAGTCTTCACCGTCGCGAATCAGAAGGGCGGCGTGGGCAAGACCACGACGACCGTCAACCTTGCAGCGGCCCTGGCCCGCAGCGGAGCTCGCGTCCTCGTCATCGACCTTGATCCGCAGGGGAATGCGTCGACGGCATTGGGAGTCGATCACCGGGCCGAGACTCCGAGCGTCTATGACGCACTTGTCCGAGACGAGCCGATGGCGGATCTCGTCCAGAAAAGCCCCGAGTTCGACACCCTGTTCTGCGTGCCGGCGACGATCGACCTGGCGGGTGCCGAGATCGAACTCGTACCCATGGTCGCTCGTGAGCAGCGTCTCCGCACGAGCGTCGACACCTACCTTCAGGAATCGTTCGACTCAGGGCTCGCATATCACTACGTTTTCATCGACTGCCCGCCGTCTCTCGGCCTGCTTACCATCAACGCGTTCGTCGCGGCTCACGAAGTACTCATTCCTATCCAGTGCGAGTACTACGCGCTCGAGGGTCTGAGCCAGCTTCTGAAGAACATCCAGCTGATCGAACGTCACCTGAATCCCAGTCTCGCTGTATCGACGATTCTGCTCACCATGTACGACGGTCGTACCCGCCTCGCCTTCCAGGTGGCGGAAGACGTCCGTAGCCACTTTCCCGATCAGACTCTTGCCGCCGTCATTCCGCGCTCCGTGCGGGTGTCGGAGGCCCCCAGCTATGGTCAGACCGTGATCAGCTTCGACCCCAATTCACCCGGCGCTCTCTCGTATTTCGAGGCCGCAGCCGAGATCGCAGACAGAGGAGCGCCCACCGATGGCAACTAAGAAGAGAACGGGCCTGGGGCGCGGAATCGGCGCGCTCATCCCGACGAACGACGCCGTCGACTCCGAAGGGCGCCCCGGGGTCCGTCCGGTAGACGTGTTCTTCGCCGATCGTGGCGAGGCAGCCGCTCCCCCGCAGGCGGATCTCGTCGAGGTTCCAGGGGCGCGACTCGCGCACCTGAACCCCGCCGACATCGTGCCCAACGCGAAGCAGCCTCGAGCGGTCTTCAAAGAAGACGACCTGGCCGAACTGGTCGTGTCGATCCGCGAGATCGGCGTGCTCCAGCCTGTTGTTGTGCGTCCACTCCCTGTCGTGGCAGGCGAGAGGCCGACGTACGAGCTCGTTATGGGCGAGCGACGACTTCGCGCGACGCGGCAGGTCGGCCTCGAGAGTATTCCGGCCATCGTCAAAGACACGGCTGACGAGAACATGCTGCGCGATGCTCTGCTCGAGAACCTGCACCGATCGGAGCTCAATCCTCTCGAAGAGGCATCCGCGTACCAGCAGCTTCTGAGTGATTTCGGCATCACGCAAGACGAACTCGCCACTCGTATCGGTCGTTCGCGCCCGCAGATCACCAACACCATCCGTCTGCTGCGTCTGCCCGCTGCTGTGCAGAAGCGCGTGGCGGCAGGCGTTCTGAGCGCTGGTCACGCCCGGGCCGTGCTTTCTGCCGGCGATGCAGAGGCGATGACCCGCCTCGCCGACAAGATCGTGAACGAAGATCTGTCGGTGCGCGCGGCGGAGGCAGCGGCGAGTGCCGCCCCCAAGCCGGCCAAGGCAAAGACCGTCGCCGGCACCAAGCGCGGCCACCTCGATGAGATCGCTGACCGGTTGGGAGACCGCCTCGACACTCGCGTCAAAGTCAGTCTCGGCCGTTCCAAGGGCCAGATCGTCATCGACTTCGCGACGATCGGCGATCTGAACCGAATCCTCGCCGAACTGGGTGACAAGGGCTTCGGCCGACCCTGACATAGATCGCGGCTCTCGTAGCGCCACATACGCAAAACCCCGATGTTTCACGTGAAACATCGGGGTTGCGTCGTTAGGGCTGAGGAGCATGTTTCACGTGAAACATGCGGGTTGCTTGCTACGCAGACGCGTCTGAGATCGCCTTCTCGCCCAACGCCTCGTACACCTCTCCGAGGTTGAGTCCCGCAGCTTGGATAGCCTGGGGAACTAGCGAAGTCTCGGTCAGGCCCGGCAAGACATTGGCCTCGAGGAACCAGACGACACCGTCATCGTCGATGATGAGGTCGACGCGCGAGATGTGCCGGAGCGCGAGGATGTTGTGGATCTCGAGTGCCGTCGACTGCGCCAACTCGGTGATCTCAGGTGACAGCCGCGCAGGGGTGAAGAAGCGCGTCTCCCCCGCGTTGTAGCGTGCGTCGTAGCCATAGACACCCAGCCGCGGTTCAATCTCGACGGCGGGCAACGCGAAGGGACCGTCGCCGGTGTCGATGATGCCGATCGAGATCTCGGTACCCGAAACGCGTCGTTCGATGAGGGCGACGTCTCCATAGGTGTACGCCTCCACGACACCGCGACGCAGGTCGTCGGTGTCGGCGACCATCGAGACGCCCTGAGCTGAGCCACCCTGAGCGGGCTTCACCACGAGGTCGGTTCCGAACTGGCTGGCGACGCGGTCGAGCACCTGCGCGGAGCCGAGCTCACGGAAGGTGTCACGCGGAAGGGTGATGGACTCGGGCGTGGAGAATCCGGCGCGCGAGACGATGACCTTGGCCGTGGGCTTGTGCCATGCGAGCCTGCTGGAGCCCGGCTGGGATCCCACGTAGGTGATGTCGAGGGCGTCGAGAAGAGCTCGCAGGGCGCCGTCTTCTCCGCTGGCGCCGTGCAGGGCGGGCCAGACCACGTCGGGTTGGTTGGATTCGAGATAGGACAGTAGTGTGGCATCCGGCTCGCGCAGAATCACGGTGTGTCCGCGATCGAGCAGGCCGTCGGCCACGCGACGGCCCGAGCGAAGAGAGACGTCGCGCTCGTGCGAGATGCCTCCGGCCAGAACAACGACGGTACGAGAGGTCACGGTATTCATCCCTAGTTGGTGTTGGGCGGCGGTGCTGTGTAGTTGTCGTCGCGTCGAATCGCGGTGAGCGGGCCTGTAGCGGAGAACGACTCGAGCAGATCACGCTCTGCATTGATCACAGAGGTGAGGCGACGGATGCCGAGCTTGATCTGCTCCGGGGTGGGATAGCAGAACGAGAGACGGATGTTGTTGCGACCCTGTCCGTCTGCAAAGAACGCCGTGCCGGGGGTGTAAGCGACCAACTCGGTCACGGCCCGGGGCAGCATCTGCTTGGAGTCGAGGTAGTCGGGCAGGGTGAGCCAGACGTAGAAACCACCGTTGGGGTTCGTCCAGGTCAGATCGGGCAGGTACTCGGTGAGCGCCGAGAGCATGGTCTCTTTGCGCTCTTTGTAGATGCCGCGGAACCGATCGATCTGGCCTTTCCAATCGGCGGTGTCGAGGTACTGGCTGATGATCATCTGGCTGAAGGAACTGGGGCTGAGTACGGCGGCCTCGTTGGCGAGGATCAGTTTCTCGCGAATGGCGTGCGGAGCGAGTGCCCAGCCCACGCGGAAGCCGGGGGCCAGGGTCTTCGAGAACGTGCCCAGGTAGATGACACCGTCTGATTCGAGTGACCGGATGGCGGCAGGTGGCCTCTCTTCGAAGTACAGCAGGCCGTAGGGGTTGTCCTCGAGAACGAGAATGCCCTCTGACCGGCAGATTTCGAGGATCTCGACTCGACGCTCCCAGCTGAGCGTGACGCCGGCAGGATTGTGGAAAGTGGGGATCGTGTAGAGGAACTTGATGCGCTTGCCGGCCCGCTTGAGCCCCGCGATGTGCTCACGCAGCGCATCGGGGATCAGCCCGTGCTCGTCCATCGGCACGTGTTCGATCTCTGCCTGGTACGACTTGAAGATGACGACAGCCGTGACGTAGCTGGGGCCCTCGGAGAGCACGACGTCTCCCGGGTCGAGGAACAGCTTGCTGACGAGCTCGAGGGCGTGCTGCGACCCGGTCGTCACGACGACGTCGTCGACACCGGCCTTGATTCCCTCGAGCGCCATGACATCGAGGATCTGCTCGCGCAACGCCGGAACGCCCTGGCCGGAGCCGTACTGCAGCGCGGCTGCGCCCCTGTCTGTCATGACCCGATTCATCGCGTCGACCACGAGGTCTTGGGGAAGACCCGAGACGAAGGGCATGCCACCCGCGAGCGAGACGACCTCGGGCCTGGATGCCACGGCGAACAGTGCACGCACCTCGGATGCCGCCAGGCCTGCCGCGCGGGCGGCGTAGTTGCCGTACCACGGGTCGAGGTTGTTTCCTGTGCCACTTCGAGTGTTGTCGTTCACGCGCACTTCCTGGATCGAGACCGAAATTCCATACTAACCAGCCCCGGGCGTGTCGGGCGCCGGGCCGGGCGCATCCCAAGCCACGGGCATCCAGGTGGCCTTTAACGACGTCGGGCCCCCTGCGCTATGCAGGGGGCCCGACGAGTTGCACGGGGGTTACGCGATGAAGTCTGCGAGGTCCTTCTCGAGTGCCGCCTTCGGCTTGGCGCCGATGATGGTCTTGACGACCTCGCCGCCCTTGTAGACCTTGAGCGCAGGAATCGAGGTGATCATGTACTTCGCCGCGGTCTGCGGGTTGTCGTCGACATTGAGCTTCACGACCTCGATCTTGTCGCCGTGCTCATCGGCGATCTGGTCGAGGATCGGCCCGACGGCGCGACAGGGGCCACACCACTCGGCCCAGAAGTCGACGAGGATCGGCTTGTCGGACTGGAGCACGTCGGCTTCGAAGCTGGCGTCGGTGACTGCCTTGGCGTTGGACATGATTGCTTCTTTCTTTGAGAGGGGAAAACTAGTTGACGGGGATGAGTTCTTCTGCGGCCACGTCAGGAGTGACGTGAGCCGCTTGGGCTAAACCCGCGAGGTAATGCTCCGCATCCAGAGCGGCGACGGTACCGGATGCGGCGGCCGTGACGGCCTGGCGATAGGTGTCGTCGACGACGTCGCCGGCAGCGAAGACGCCGGTGAGGTTGGTCTTCGAGCTGCGGCCGTCGACGGCGATGGTTCCGGATGCCGTGAGCTCGAGCTGGCCGTGAACGAGGTGCACGCGCGGGTCGTTGCCGATGGCGACGAACAGGCCCTGAACCTCGAGTTCGCGCTGCTCTCCCGAGACCGTGTCGCGCAGGGTCAGAGCCTCGACCGCGTTCTCACCGGAGATGCCGACGACCTCGGAGTTCCAGACGACCTCGATCTTCTCGTTGTCGAACGCACGCTGCTGCATGATCTTCGATGCGCGGAACGTGTCTTTGCGGTGCACGAGATAGACCTTGTCGGCGAAGCGGGTGAGGAAGGTCGCCTCCTCCATGGCCGAGTCGCCGCCGCCGATGACGGCGATGGTCTTGGTCTTGAAGAAGAAGCCGTCGCAGGTGGCACACCACGAGACGCCGCGACCGCTCAGGCGCTCTTCGTCGGCGATACCGAGCTTGCGGTAGGCCGAGCCTGTGGCGAAGATGACCGCGAGGGCCTCCTGGTCGCCGCTGTATCCGGTGCTGACCTTCTTGATGTCGCCCGTCAGGTCGACGCTCGTGACGTCGTCGAGCAGCACCTCGGTGCCGAACTTCTCTGCCTGCTCCTGGAGCTTGCCCATGAGCTCGGGGCCCTGGATGCCCTCGGGGAATCCGGGAAAGTTCTCGACGTCGGTGGTCTTCATCAACTCGCCGCCGGCCTCGACACTCGAGGCGATCAGAAGCGGGTTGAGCCCCGCCCGGGCAGCGTAGATGGCCGCGGTGTATCCGGCAGGACCGGATCCGATGATGATGATGTCGCGCACGTGCGTGTCAGCTCCTTGGAAGGGTGTCGCGAGACGGCCCGGAAAGGCCCTCACGAACGGGTACAACACATCCTATTCCGCGGATATTCCGCCGTCAGGGGACGGCGGAATGCTGACCGCAAACTAGGAGGAACGGCGAAGACGCGCGAGCAACGGCGTGAGCGCGTCGCTGAGTTCGGGCGACTTCAGAAGTCGCAGGGCGCCGATGTAGAGCAGCGACATGACGAGGCCGATCACGATCATCGAGGTGAGCACGCCGACGTAGCCGCTCACTCCGTAGCCGCCGTCGTTCGCGAAGCCGAAGACGATGGCGAGAACGACCCCGGCGACGGTGGCGGGGAGCAGCGCAGCGACGTCGCGAGCGAGGCTCTTACCCACAGTGGCTCCACCGAGCCCGCCGAGTCGACGCCGGATGAGGACGGCCGCCAGAATCGCCTGAAGGATGCCGGCCCCGGAGAGGGCGAGTGCCACGCCGACGCCGATGAACTCCTTCGGAACGAGGAGGAGAACGCCCAGGGCACCCAGAGAGAAGATCACGGCCTGGAACAGGGTGATGAAGAAGGGGGTTCTCGTGTCACCGAGCGCGTAAAACGCGCGGAGCACGACGAACAGGATGCTGAACGCGGGAAGTCCCACGAGGAACGCGATGAGCACGTTGCCCATGGCGACGGTCGCTGAGAAGTTGAAACCTTTGCTGAAGAGGGCGCTGAAGGGGTAGGCGGCCACGATGAGAACCATGGTCGCCAGCACCATGAGCACCGAGATCACGCGAATGGACGCGGACAGGTCGCGGCGCACCCGTACGAGGTCGCCCTCCGCTGCGTGTTCGCTCATGCGAGTGAAATAGGCGGTCGCGATGGATACAGCGACGATCGAGTGCGGCAGCATGAAGATGAGCCAGGCGGTCGAGAGGACGGTGGTCGACGCGTCGTCTCCCGAGGCCGTGACCACGACACGCGTCTCGACGATGCCGGCGAGCTGGGTGACCATGAGCATGCCGAAGGTCCAGCCGGCGAGCTTTCCCGCCGTGCCGAGACCGACGCCGCGCCACCGGAAGTCGGGTCGATAGCGCAGCCCCACGCGGCGCCAGAAGAAGAAGAGAACGAGGGCCTGTACGGCCACGCCGATGGTCGCGGTTCCGGCGAGAACGGCGACCTTATCCGGCGTCCACCAGTCGAGGTCGCCGACGTTCATCGCGTTGGGTGCGAATGCCACGTTGAATGCGACCAGTCCGAGGATCGCCACGATGTTGTTGAGTACCGGGGTCCAGGTGAACGGTCCGAACGAGTTGCGTGCGTTGAGCACCTCGCTCAGCACCGAGTAGACGCCGTAGAAGAAGATCTGAGGCAGGCACCAGTAGGCGAAGGCGGTGGCCAGCGCGAACTGGCCGCTCGAGGAGGGGTTCGCCACGATCGTGATGAGCACGGGCGCGAGCAGCGTGGCGATCAGGGTTGCGACGCCGAGCACGACGAAGGCCACCGTGACGAGCTTGTTGATATAGCCCGCTCCCCCGTCGGCGTGACGGGCGGCTCTCACGATCTGCGGCACGAGGATCGCGTTGAGCATGCCGCCCGCCACGATCACGAAGATCGTGTTGGGCAGCTGATTCGCGATGGTGAACGCATCTGTGCCGAGACCGATCGTGCCGATGGTCTGAATGAGGACGAACGCCTTCACGAACCCGAGGACGCGGGACACGGTCGTTCCCGAGGCCAGGATCGCGCTCGCTCGGCCCAGATTCGGTCCGGGCTTGGTGGGAGTGTCAGCCACGTGGCTCCTCGATGATCTCGGCGGCATCGCCCTCTGCGGACGTCCGCCGACCGTGTCGGCGCTTCAAGAACAGTCGGATGGCGGCGAAGACCAGGAGCAGCGCCACGACGCCGCCCACGAGCCACGAACCCGCGACCTCGAAGTCGGCCGCCACATTCACCGGAACGATGGTGGGCGCGCTGGAGATGGGGACACCTGTCGGGGTGACCAGGTCGATCCGAACGCTCGTATCGCCATTGGTGACCCGCGTCATGGGCACCTTGGCCTGCTTGCTCGAGGCCGCCTCGACGGTGATCGTGATCTCGTTCTGTACGACGAGTCGGAAGTTGCTGGGAGCGAGCCGGAGGGTGACGGTGACCGGATACGGGAGGGTGTTCTCGACGAGCACGGGCAGAGGCCCGGTGTTTCCATACAGACCGATGGGCGACCCCGGCACGATCTTCACCGAGGCGAGAGTGGATGCCGCGGTGGCGGCCTGGGACTGCACGGCCACGTTCCAGCCACCCGAGTTCGCGGCCCACGAGTTGGCCAGCAGCGACAGGATGTTGGCGCGGTTCTCGCCGAGCAGGTCTCGGGGGTCGGCGATGATGCTCGAGAACGCGGCCACCTGATTCTCGGATGCGAGCATGTCGGCGACGGGGCCGATCCGTTCTGCGGGCTCGGGCTGATCGACGACGGTGGCCTCTGCCGTGGGCGCCTGGGCGGCGAAACCATCGAACGACGTCGATGACGACCAGGTCAGCGAGTCGAGTGAGGCCAGTGCGTCGGCCAGCGCAGTTCCGTCGGCGGGCGCCGCGCGATCGAGCGTGGCCAGGATGGGCTGCGGCGCGTCCTCGTCTTCGCTGCTGACGACGGCGAGGCTCGAGGCGAGGTCGGACAGCGAGCGCTGCCTGTCTGTGGGCGTGAGGGCGCCCGCAGCGTCGCGCAGGGCCCGCGAGACCGTGTCGTCCGAGACCAGAACGGTGCTGTCACCCGAGCGAACGACTCCGGCGGAGGGCTCCCCCGACGCCAGTGCGACGTTCGTCGACGAGAGAATCGAGGTCGTGAGTCCGTTGCTGGCGAAGTAGGGCACGTCGTTGGGGGCGACCGTGTTGTCGCGGGGCCACGCGATCGACGTGCCGGTGTAATTCCAGGCGAGCAGAGCGCTCGTGTCGGGCACGGCATTCGGTGTGGGGCTCGGGCTGGGTGTCGGTGTTTCCGTCGTGTCGTTGCCCGGGTCGACCGCGGCCGTGCCGGCGACCGGCGTGGGGCTCGCCTCCGGAGGAGTGGCTCCCGTGAAGTTCGCCGGATCGAGGGCGTAGTCGAACGAGGTGGGGGCGAGGACCTGCGGCGCGCCCGCCTGGCTCATCGCAGCCAGATCCGCGTCTGCATAGCTGAGCGGGTATATAGGGTTCGACGCGTCCTTCAGACGATCCAGCCATGCGGTGGCGCTCGCCGGAGCGCTCGAGCCGAGGGCTCGGATCGACACGATGATGCGGGGGTCGATCAGGATGCCGACGGGTCGGCCGATCACCGAGTCGAGTTCGCGGGTCAGCAAGCCGTTGTCGGCCGTGATGGTGGCGAGCGTGGCCTCGGGAATCAATCCCGTCTGACCGGGTTGCGTGGTGATGGGGATAGCGACGGCCACCGGGGTGCGGTCGGGCGAGCCTCGGCCGTTGTAGACGATCGACGAATGGGCGACCGACTCGGTGCCGTCCGGTCGCTCGACGGTGCCGGTGAGGCCGCGAACGCCCCAGTCGCGGAGCGTGACGTCGGCAGCGGGGATCACCGCCTGCACGATGTGCTCGTCGCCTGGCTGCAGCGCGGGAACGGCGACGGTGGTGATGATCGCATCGGAGTCGACGGTCGACTCGGCGGTGGGAGGGGTGAGCCATTCGGCCAGCCCGGCGCGAGTGGAGATGACCTCGCGGTCGAGGGCGATCTGCAGTGTCGACGCATCGATGATGGAGGAGCCCGTATTGGTGACCTCTGCGGTGACGGTGATGTCGGCGCCGGGCTGCGCCACTCCCCCGTTGGCCGGCGCGAGAACCAGGTGCACCGGCTCGCCGGCTGCACTGGCCGGCGCGACGACGGGCGCGATTCCGAGCGTCGACGATGCCACCACTCCAAGGCCCAGGAGGGCGGGGAGGGCGCGCAGGCGTCGGGAGGAAGGCTGTTTCATAGGTGCTCTCGTCGAAGACGCATGAGATGCGGCCTCGCGTAGATTCTAGGTTGCGCAGCCTGAAAGCATGGGAGGCCGCTCTGCCAGCAGCCCCAACGCGCGCCTCGGTAAACTGTCGGCATGCAGCGAACGGTTCAAGAATCCATGGTTCGGCTGCGCGCTCTCAGCGAGTCGTCGCCCGTAGCGCCCCTCGCAGCGGCCTTCAGCAAGGCGGGCTTCGAATTGGCCCTCGTCGGCGGTCCCGTCAGAGATGCGTTCCTCGGCCGAGAGGCAAAAGACCTCGACTTCACGACGAATGCCACACCCGACGAGATCCTCGCCGTCGTGTCGACTCTCACGAAGAGCACGTGGGACATCGGCCGCGACTTCGGAACGATCGGCGCCGTCATCGATGGCGAGCAGGTCGAGATCACGACCTACCGCTCCGACAGCTACGACCAGCAGACCCGCAAGCCCATCGTGGCGTTCGGCGACAGCCTCGAGGTCGATCTCTCTCGCCGTGATTTCACGGTCAACGCGCTCGCGCTCCGCCTGCCCGAACTCGTTCTGGTCGATCCGTCGGGCGGCGTCGAAGACCTGCTCGCCGGCATCCTGCGCACGCCGTCGACACCGGCCATCTCGTTCGGCGACGACCCTCTGCGCATGCTGCGCGCCATCCGCTTCTCTGCCCAACTCGGTTTCGATCTCGATGCCGAGACGCTGGATGCCCTGGGCACCATGGGCGGATCGCTCTCGATCATCTCGGCGGAGCGCATCCGCGACGAGTTCTCGAAGCTGCTGCTGACGCCGACCCCGCGTCGGGGTGTCGAGCTGCTCGTCGAGACCGGGCTGGCCGAGCTCGTGATGCCGGAGATCCCGGCGCTGCGACTCGAGCGCGATGAGCACCACCACCACAAAGACGTCTATCAGCACAGCCTCACCGTGCTCGATCAGGCGATCGAGCTCGAGGAGTCGCGCGACTCGTTCGAGGGACCCGATCTGGTGCTCCGCCTGGCTGCTCTGATGCACGACATCGGCAAGCCGGCCACGCGGCGCCTGGAGCCGGGTGGCGTGGTGACCTTCTATCACCATGATGTCGTGGGATCGAAGATCGCGAAGAAGCGACTGCGTGAGCTGCGGTTCGACAACGACACCATCTCTCATGTGGCTCGTCTCATCGAGCTGCATCTGCGCTTCTTCGGCTACACCGAAGGCGCCTGGACCGACTCCGCCGTGCGTCGCTACGTGCGGGACGCGGGTCCCATGCTCGAGCGCCTGCACATCCTCACCCGCGCCGATGTGACCACGCGCAACACCCGCAAGTCGCACATGCTGTCGTTCGCGTACGACGACCTCGAGACGCGCATCGCCGAGCTCGCCGAACAAGAGGAGATGCAGGCCGTGCGGCCCGATCTCGACGGCGAGCAGATCATGGGCATCCTCGGCATCAGACCGGGGCGCGACGTGGGCGAGGCGTACCGTTTTCTGCTCGAGATGCGTCTCGATGACGGACCCCTCGGCGAAGAGGAGGCCACCCGGCGCCTGCTCGAGTGGTGGGCGGCTCGGCAAACAAGTTAGGGTACCCTTTCTTCTCTACCCCTCCCCCGAGTAGAGACGAGTACCGCGAGCATGGCGAAGAGCACCGAGACAGCCCGCCGGATCAAACCTCAGGACTCCGAACTGCTGACGCTGCATGTCATCCGCCGTCAGGTGATCACGCCGAGCATGGCCAGGGTCACACTCGGGGCGGGCGACATCGCGAAGTTCGTACCGATGGGGTTCGATCAGTGGTTCCGCCTCTTTATTCCGATCGCCGACGAAGAGACGCTGTCGCGACTGCCCAAGAAGCTCAACACCCTCTCGTACGCCAGATACCTGACGATCTCGAAGACGCGTCGCCCCGTGCTGCGCAACTACACGGTGCGCGCATATAGAGAGGTGGGCGCCGACGGCCCCGAGCTCGACGTCGATTTCGTGCTGCACGGCGACGCGGCAGCGGGAACGGCCGGACCCGCGGCGAGCTGGGCAGCCCGCTGCGAGCCGGGCGACGCGGTCGCGATCCTCGACGAGGGCATCGGCTTCGTGCAGCCCGCCGAGACCGACAGCGTGCTGCTCGTCGCCGACGAGACGGGGCTGCCCGCGGTCGCCGGCGTTCTGGCGTCTCTGCCGGCCGGCACCGTCGGCATCGCACTGATCGAGGTGCCGACGGCCGACGACATCCAAGATCTGGTGGGCCCGCCCAAGGTCGACGTGCGGTTCGTCGTGCGGCCGGATGCGCAGGCGACACCGGGCCGTGCCGTTCTGGCGGCGGCCGAGGCCCTGCCGCCGCTCGGCGAGCGGTGCTTCGCCTGGACCGTGGGCGAATCGGCGCTCGTCGCGGGCGCCCGCCGACACTGGATCGCCACCGGGGTGCCGAAGGACAACATCATGTTCTGCGGGTACTGGAAGGCCACCCACCACTGATCAGGCGGTTCTGCTAAGCTTCCAAGGTTGTCCGTTACCAGTGGGAATCTCCTACGCGGTGGCGGGCCGATGCAGATACACCCTCCTGTCACAGACCGTCTGTGACCGAACTAGTCCGAAGGAGGTGGGTTTGTGACGCATCAGTACGAACTCATGGTGATCCTCGATCCTGAAATCGATGAGCGCACCGTGGCCCCCAGTCTCGACAAATTCCTCAACGTCATCCGTAAGGATGGCGGCACCGTCGACAGTGTCGACATCTGGGGACGCCGTCGCCTGGCCTACGAGATCAACAAGAAGACCGAAGGCATCTACGCGGTGGTCAACCTGACCGCCAGCGCAGACTCGACCAAGGAGCTGGACCGCCAGCTGAAGCTGTCGGAGGCCGTCATGCGCACCAAGGTGCTGCGTGCCGAGGAGGCCATCGCTATGGTCGCCACCGCCGACAAGCTCGCCGCCGAGAAGGCCGCCCGCAAGGCTGCCAACCCGAAGGCCGCTGCTGCTCCCGCCGAGGCTTCCGCCGCTGCTCCTGCTGCCGCCAAGGCCGCACCGAGCGCCGCGTCGAAGGTCGCTGCTGCCGCGAAGGCTCCCGCCGCTCCCAAGGCTGCCGCTCCGGCCGCCGACGACGAGTCCGCCAAGTAGTCGATCATGGCTGGCGAAACCGTAATCACCGTGGTGGGCAACCTCACCAGCGATCCTGAACTGCGTTACACGCAGGGCGGGCTGGCGGTTGCCAACTTCACCATCGCATCCACGCCGCGCACGTTCGATCGTGCCGCGAACGACTGGAAAGATGGCGAGGCTCTGTTCCTGCGCGCGAGCGTGTGGCGTGAATTCGCCGAGCACGTCGCCGGATCGCTGACCAAGGGAAGCCGCGTCGTCGCGACCGGCCGCCTGCGCCAGCGTTCCTACGAGACGAAAGAGGGCGAAAAGCGCACCTCGATCGAGCTCGAGATCGACGAGATCGGCCCCAGCCTGCGCTATGCCACTGCGAGTGTCACCCGGGCAGCCGGGGGCGCACGCCAGGGCGGCGGCCAGGTCGGTGGACCGAGCGGTGGAAACGACGAGCCGTGGGCCGCTTCGGCGCCCGCGCAGCCGGCTGCCGGAGCTGGAGCTGACGTGTGGAACACGCCGGGCAACTTCAGCGACGACACCCCCTTCTAACAACTTCGTTCTTCATAGAACTCATCTGAAAGCAGATAAAAATGGCTGGAAAGTCAAGCGGCGACCGCCGCAAGCCGCTGCGTGGTGCCAAGGGCGCCAAGAACGCAGCTCCCGCGAAGTCCATTCGCGTCGGCGTCATCGACTACAAAGATGTCGCAACTCTCCGCAAGTTCATCTCGGAGCGTGGAAAGATCCGCGCTCGTCGCATCACGGGAGTCTCCGTCCAGGAGCAGCGCCTCATCGCCCGTGCCGTCAAGAACGCCCGCGAAATGGCTCTTCTGCCTTACGCCGGCTCGGGCAGGTAAGGAACCGACATGTCAAAACTCATTCTCACGCACGAGGTCTCCGGCCTCGGTTCAGCGGGTGACGTGGTCGAGGTCAAGAACGGCTTCGCTCGCAACTACCTGATCCCCCAGGGTTTCGCGGTCACGTGGAGCCGTGGTGGCGAGAAGCAGGTCGAGCAGATCAAGGCAGCCCGCGTCTCACGCGAGCACGCCACGATCGAAGAGGCTCAGCACCTCAAGCAGGTTCTCGAGGCCGCGACCGTCAAGCTGACCGTCAAGGCCGGTGAAGGCGGACGCCTGTTCGGCTCGGTCAAGACCTCTGACATCGCTGACGCGGTGTCGGCTCAGGGACTCGGCTCGCTCGACAAGAAGAAGATCGAGATCAACCAGGCGATCAAGCTCACCGGAACCCACGAGGCCACGGTCAAGCTGCGCGACGACCTGGTCGCGACGATCACGTTGAACGTGGTCGCAGCGAAGTAACACCCTTCAGCAACACCGCGCTCTCTCGAGCGCACAACGAATGGCGGTGGATGATTCCACCGCCATTCGTCGTTTCACCACCCGTGTGAGAGGCCGGGGCCAGACCCACTTCGGGGGTAAGAATGGCCCGACTTTATACACAGGCCGAATGTCAAATCGAAACTCTCAAGCTCTGCTCGAAGGATGTATTTATCCACGCTTGTGGAAACGGCATAGAGCCTGTTCAGACACTATTTACGAGAACAAACTCACATCACTTTCCACAATAGTTTCCACAGTTTGCCCCCAGACCTTCCGGCGTTTCTCCCCAACTGTCCACATGGTTATCCACAGGCCCTGTTGGGGATGTCAGATGGGGCGGGTACAACTGTCACAGAACGATCCTGCGCGTGAGCGCAGACGAAGGAGGACCCGTGTCGATAGCCCATCTCGGACTGTCCGGCCCCAGCGACGGCCAGCGCGGCGGCAACGCCGCCGGTGGTGCGGGCGAATGGCGGGCAGACTCGCGCGGCGATCGCACCCCTCCCCATGATCTGCTCGCGGAGCAGAGCGCCCTCGGTGGCATGCTGCTGAGCAAAGACGCTGTCGCAGACGTCGTCGAGGTCGTCCGCGGAGCCGACTTCTACATTCCGAAGCACGAGATCATCTTCGACGCCGTGCTCACGCTCTATTCGCACGGCGAGCCAACCGACGTGATCGCGGTCACCGACGAACTCACGAAGATCGGCGAACTGAGCCGCGCCGGCGGTGCGGAGTACCTCCACACGCTCACCGGACTGGTCCCCACCGCGGCGAACGCAGGCTACTACGCCAACATCGTCTCCGAGAAGGCCGTGCTGCGCCGCCTCGTCGAGGCCGGCACGCGCATCGTGCAGATGGGCTACGCCAGCGAGGGCGAGGTCATGGACCTCGTGAACAACGCTCAGGCCGAGATCTACGCCGTGAACGGCAACGTCGAGACCGAAGACTACGTGCCGCTCACGATCGCCCTCACAGCGGCCACCGATGAGATCGAGGCCGCGGCTGGCAAAGACGGCCAGATGACGGGCGTTCCCTCGGGCTTCACAGACCTCGACAACCTCACCAACGGCTTCCACCCGGGTCAGCTCATCATCGTCGCGGCACGTCCTGCGCTCGGTAAGTCGACGCTCGCGCTCGACTTCTGCCGGGCCGCCTCCATCAAGCACGACATGCCGGCCATCTTCTTCTCTCTTGAAATGGGTCGCGCCGAGATCGCCATGCGTCTGCTGTCGGCAGAGGCGTCCGTGCCCCTGCAGATCATGCGTAAAGGCCAGGTCAACGGCCAGGACTGGACCAAGATCGCGTCGACCCGCTCGACCATCAACGACGCGCCGTTCTACATCGACGACAGCCCCAACATGACGCTGGTCGAGATCCGTGCAAAGTGCCGTCGGCTCAAGCAGAAGGTCGGCCTCAAGCTCGTGGTCATCGACTACCTGCAGCTCATGACCAGCGGCAAGAAGGTCGAGAGCCGCCAGCAAGAGGTCTCCGAGTTCTCGCGAGCCCTGAAGCTCATGGCGAAAGAGCTCCAGGTTCCCGTCATCGCGCTGTCACAGCTCAACCGTGGCCCCGAGCAGCGAGCCGACAAGAAGCCCGCCATCAGCGACCTCCGCGAATCGGGATCGCTCGAGCAAGACGCCGACATGGTCATCCTGCTGCACCGTGAGGGTGCCTACGAGAAAGACAACCCGCGTGCGGGCGAGGCCGACTTCATCGTGGCCAAGCACCGAAATGGCCCCACGGCCACCATCACGGCGAGCTTCCTCGGTCACTTCTCCCGTTTCGCGGACATGCCGCAGGCGTAGCTGCTGGCGCCGGTCAGGCGCGGGTCGTCATCCGAAGTTCCAGCGCGGCATCGCCCTGTTGGGCGTGCAGCGTCACCTGCGGGTCGCTCAGCTCGGCGAGGCTCGCGACGTGGGTCCCTCCGCAAGGGATGCTCACCGGGTGGCCGTCGAGCGTCGTCGTCCAGAAGCGACGGTCGGTGAGACGATCGCCGTCTCGGTGGATGGCGGCCGCAGCGCCCGAGGCGACCCACGCGGAGAGGCGCGCATCCACGCCTCTCTCGACCTCGCCGAGGTCGTCAGCCAGGCGGGCGGGCGCGAACCCCTTCTTTCGCAACGATTTGCCCACGCGATAGGCGTCGACAGAGCCGCGCTCGTGGATGCGTGACGTCTCGATGGCCAGGGCGTCGAAGTTCGGGTGCTCGAGAGCGTCGAGCGATGCGTCCTTGCTCCACGACCCGGCGAGCTCCGCGTTGAGCGCGAGTGACGCCAGGTGGCAGGCCGTGTGTCCGACCGAGAGGGCGTGCCGGTAGTCGGCATCGACCGTGATGGATGCTTCGGGGCCCTCGACGAGACCTGCCTCTGCCGCGAGGGCGTCGTCGACGATGTGCGCCGTCACGAAGGCCCACCCCTCGGTGCCCTTGCGCACGGGAACGTCGCCGCCGAGGTAGAGCGCGTCGCCGTCGGTAGCGCCCACGACGCAGTCGAGAACGTCGAGGTCGACACCGTTCACCGTCAGTACGGCGCGGTCGGCCGGCTGGTCGGGCCACGCGGAGTCGACGGGGTGACAGGCAGAGACATCCAGCACAACCACGCGTCGACCGGCATCCAGCGCTTCTGTGTGAAGCACGGTGCCGGTCGACGTGAGGTCTCCCGCCGGGTAGGTGACGATCGTGTCAGCGGTGGGAAGTGTCATGCGTGGAGATTAGCCTGCCAGGGCGGAGAGTTCGTCGAACTCGGCGTCGCTGAGCTCAACTTCGGCGCCGGCGATGTTCTGCTCGAGGTGATCGACCGACGAGGTGCCGGGAATCGGCAGCAGCACGGGTGAACGCTTGAGCAGCCAGGCGAGCGCGAGCTGCGAGGGCGTCGCGTCGTGCTTCGCGGCGATGTCGTCGAGTACGCCACCTGCCTTGGCCAGCTCGCCGGTCGCCAGCGGGAACCACGGGATGAATGCGATGTTCTGCTCTGTCGCGTAGTCGAGCAGCTCCTCCGACTGGCGGTTGGCGAGGTTGTACAGGTTCTGCACCGAGGCGATGGTCGCAAACTCGGTTGCGGATTTCAGCTCTTCGACGGAGATCTCGCTCAGGCCGATGTGACGGATCTTGCCCTCTTGCTGAAGCAGCGCGAGCTCGCCGATCTGGTCGGCCAGCGGAACCTTCGCGTCGATACGGTGCAGCTGAAAGAGGTCGATGCGGTCGACGCCGAGGATCCGCAGACTCATCTCCGCCTGCTGACGCAGGTACTCCGGGCGGCCGACGGGGCGCCAGTCACCAGGTCCCGAGCGCGTGAGACCTGCCTTCGTCGCGATGACGAGGTCGTCTGCGTACGGCCGAAGTGCCTGGGCGATCAGTGGTTCGGCGACGGCGGGTCCGTAGGAGTCGGCCGTGTCGATGAAGTTCACGCCCAGTTCGACTGCGCGGCGCAGAACGCGCACGGCCTCATCGGGATCGGAGGGCCAGCCCCATACTCCTTCGCCGGTCAACTGCATGGTGCCGTACCCGAGTCGGGTGACGGGAAGGTCTCCGCCGAGGTCGAAGGTTCCGGATGCCTGGGCGGGAAGCGTTGTCGATGTCATTGAGCCAACGCTACGCCCGTGTCAAATGGCGAGGTAGCCCCGGCCAGCCCGTGTTCGCGTCGCGCGGAAATCGACGCTGTCGCGACGAAAAAAGGACGCGTTGCGGGCCGGGAGGGCACAGACTGGAAGCACTTTCGTATGCCTGGACTCACTGGACCGTTCAAGGAGGTCACCATGACCGCAGTAGAAGTGGCAACAGTCTCGTACACCGTGTCGGCCGACTACTTCGCGAAGGTCGGCGCAGATTTTGACAGCGAGGCGATCGACGACGCCGTGCTCGCGGAATTGAACCGCATCGTCCCGAAGGGCGTGGTGGTGCATCGCAATGGCAAGGCCTATGCGGAGCCGGAGGTAGCCGCCGCGGCGAGGGAGCTCGACTGGGACGCGCTGCTCGAGCGCATCGACGTCGACCAGATCATGGCGACGCACGGGCGCTGACCACACCTTCGACGCAGGGCTAGGGGTGCACGCCGATCGCACGGTGAACGGATGCGACGGCGCTCGCGCCCTCGCCCACCGCGGCGGCCACCCTCTTCATCGACCCGTGCCGCACGTCTCCGGCCGCGAAGAGTGCGGGCACGCTGGTCTCGAAGGGCAGGGGCACGCGCCCGAGAGCCGAGAATGTCTCGCCGAGAGCGGTCGGGTCGAGCTGCGAGTCGGTGAGCAGAAAACCGTTCTCGTCTGAGGCGACACCCGAGAGCCACTCGGTGGCGGGTGTCGCTCCGATGAAGCAGAAGAGGCCCGAGCTCGGCTGCTCGGAGGTCGCACCCGTCTCGCGATTGGTCAGGGTGATCGCCTCGAGCGCGTCGTGACCGTCGAGGGCTGTCACCTCGGTCGATGTGTGCACGGTGACGCGAGGGTCGGCGAGAAGGCGGTCGACGAGGTAGCTCGACATCTCTTTGCGAATGTCCGTGCCTCGGATGACCAGACATACCGTGCTCCCACGGCCGGCGAGGAACAGGGTGGCCTGTCCGGCGGAGTTCGCTCCCCCGACCACGGTGACGGGCTTGCCGGCGACCTCGCGTGCCTCGAGTTCTGTTGCGGCGTAGTAGATGCCGGCACCCTCGAAGTGCGACCATCGGGGCAGCGGCAGGGCCTTGTAGTGAGCCCCCGTGGCAATGACGACGGCGCGGGAATTGATCTCGGTGCCATCTTCGAGAACAACACGGAGCCGCTCGGAGGTCGGGTCGAGGGCGGTGACCGTGCAGGGACTGTAGATGCGCGCTCCGAACTTCAGCGCCTGCACCGAGGCGAGTCCCGTGAGCTCCGAGCCGCTCAGGCCGTTGGGAAAGCCCAGGTAATTCTCGATTCGGGAACTGGCGGCGGCCTGCCCACCGGGGCCCGTCGCATCCAGAAGCACCGTATCGAGGCCCTCGGATGCGCCGTACACGGCCGCGGCGAGCCCGGCCGGCCCGGCGCCGATCACCGTGAGATCGACCTGCTGGCCCGACGGCCGCGCGTACGACAGGCCGATCCGTTCGGCGAGGTGACCGGGAGTGGCCCGGGTGAGCACCTCGGAGCCGAGGAGGACGACGGGCAGATCGGATGCCTCCACGTCGGCAGACTTCATGAGTGCGATTCCGGCGGCGCCGTCTGCATCGAACCAGTGGTGCGCCAGCTCGAGACGGGCCGCGTAGGTGCGCAGGGCGAGCGAGGCCGACGAGAGGGTGCTGCCGATGATCTCGATACTGCGGGATGCCGTTCCGCGCAGCATGGCTCTGCGCGCCTGGAAAGACTGGAGGAGGATGCTCGACAACTCCGGGTCTTCCGACATGATGCGGCGGAAGTTCTCGGGCGAGATGCGATGCATGACTCCCGGCGAGGTGACCCGTGCTGTCAGAAAGACGGTCTGCCCGGTGAGCAGATTGAGCTCTCCCACGAATCGGCCAGGCCCGTGCTGGGCGACGATCAGCTCTGGGGCATCTCGCGTGGCCTCGCGAACGATATCGATCGTGCCGCTGTCGATCAGCACGAGGTCGTAGCTGCGGTCTCCGGCTCGGAACAGCGTGTCACCCGCCACGACCTCGACGGGCTCGCCGTAGGAGCGGAGCCGGATGAGCTGGGCCTCGGTGAGTACAGGGTTGGATGCGCTGGGCTCGGTCGTCACACGCCCACCGTAATGCGGCGCCGGCCGCCGGTGGTCATCGATTCGTCGAAGACATCGGTCGACGGTGTCAGACGGGTCGCGCCGACGCCTCAGCCCTGATCGCCTCGATCTCATTGGCATACAAGAGGCCAGCATCGATACCCGTCGCAGGAAGATGCCCTCCGAGCTCGAGGCTCATGATTCCGTGGAGACGGGTCCAGGCTGCCAGGCCCAGGAGAAGAACCCTCCGTGGGTACTGCGAGAGTTCCGACCGTTCTGCCCACGCATCGAGGGCAACGTCGAGCGCAGGATCCGTGGTCGCGCCGATGGTGCTGTCCTCGGCGCCGTCCTCTGGGCCCGCGACGGCCGCGATGGCCTCCACGATCGTCGTCATGCTTCGGGATGCGGCGGGGATCGTTCTCTCTGGCGCGAGTTCCTGACCCGATCCGATGCTCGTCTCGAAGATCAGGCGGTAGGCGTTGGGGTTGGCCAGCGCCCAGCTTCGGGCACCGTTCAACACGTCCCTGAGGTGCTGGTGCGGATCTGCCCGGTCGGCCGCCGAGGCGAGCACCGAGTCGGCGAAGTCGTTGTAGGCGTCGACGACCAGGTCTGCGAGCAGCGCGTCACGGCTGGCGAAGTAGCGGTAGAGGGCGGCCGGAGACATCGCCATCTCGCGCACGATGCCGCTGAGGGTCACCGCATCCGGCCCACCATCGCGGATCTGCTGCATCGCCAGCGTCTTGATCTCGTCGACGGTCTGCACGCGCCGCTCCTGCCGCCGAGTGGGTCTCTGCGTCTGATCGCCCATCGTGCATCCAATCTGTGAGGTCTCTTGACACCGTAACAGTAGCTACATAATGTGAAGGGTATTAACTAAACAAATACCCCTTACAAGTCAGAGAGAAGAACGCTATGAACGACACCGCTGCACCGGCTCGGCCCACGACGACGACACGCGTCGTCCTACCTGGACTCGTGGAACCAGAGGGGCTCGAGTTCGTGACCGAACCCGTGGTCGCGCTGCGGCGCGGGCAGCTGCTCGTCGCCGTCGAGGCCACGGGAATCTCGTTCGCAGAGCAGTCGATGCGCCGCGGCCGGTACTTCGGGCAGCCGGCATTCCCGTTCACGCCCGGCTACGACCTGGTCGGCCGGGTCATCGAGGTCGGTCCCGAGGGCGATAGCGGGCTGCTCGGTCAGCGTGTGGCCACCATGACGAAGACCGGAGCATGGTCCGAGTACGTGGCCGTCGAGGCGCGCGACAGTGTGCTGGTTCCCGACGGGGTGAGTTCGGAGGAGGCCGAGACGGTGGTCGTCAACGGTGTGACGGCCTGGCAGATGCTGCACCGCACCGCGCGGGTGAAGCCGGGCCAGACGATCCTGGTGTTCGGCGCGAACGGCGGTGTCGGCGGCATCCTGATTCAGCTCGCGCGGTTGCACGGCGTGCGCATCATCGGGGCTGCGTCGCCTCGACACCACGACGCCCTGCGTGAGGCGGGCGTCGTGCCGATCGACTACGCGGATCCAGAGCTGGCCGCGCGTGTTCGCGAACTCGCCCCTGACGGCGTCGACGCAGTCTTCGACAACGTGGGCGGCGAGATGACGAAAACCGCGTTCTCTCTGCTTGCTCGGGGTGGAAAGCTCGTGACCTATTCGATCATCACGGCCGTGAGCGGCGGTGGTCCCCTGATGCTGCCCTTCATCAAGGCCATCGCTCAGGCACTCCTCTGGACCGCGCTGCCCAACGGCAGGAGCGCCACGTTCTATGATCTGTGGGCCGGCCACACGGCTCGGCCCGCACGTTTTCGTCGGCGCCTCGAAGAGGATCTCGGCCGCGTTCTCGCCCTGCTTCGAGACGGAACGATCACGGCTAACATCGCCGCTCGATTTCCGCTCAGCGAGACCGTCGCGGCCCTGCGGCTCGCTGAATCGCGCACACTCAATGGAAAAGTCATCCTGCTCCCCTGAGAGGTAGTCGTTTGGAGAATGACCGCCCCTAGGCTGTGGATCATGACCCTGCCTGTGATTCGCATGCGGCACCGTGACATCGACGAGAAGCATCGCGCATCCACCCCGCTCGAGTTGCTTTTCGACCTGACCTTCGTCGCTGCCGTGCAGGCCGTGGTCACCCAATTGGCGCACGGCATCGAGGGCGGTCACGCCGCAGAGGAACTGCCCAACTTCTTCATGGTGTTCTTCGCGATCTGGTGGGCCTGGCTCACCTTCACCTGGTTCGCCTCCGCCTATGACACCGACGACGTTCCGTATCGCCTCCTGACCATGCTGCAGATGGGCGGAGTGCTCGTCTTGGCGGCCGGAGTCCCAGCGGCGTTCAACGACGGCGACTTCTTGCTCATCACCGTGGGCTACTTCATCATGCGACTCGCGCTCGTCGCGCAGTGGCTGCGCGCCGCTGTCCAAGACCCGGAAGGCAGGGCGACCGCACTGCGCTACGCGGCGGGAATCAGCGTCGTGCAGGCGCTGTGGATCGGGCGCCTGTTCATCGCGGCCGAGTTGCCCGTCGCCGCGCAGATCGCGACCTTCGCCGTTCTCGCCGCGTGCGAGCTCGCCGTGCCGTTGTGGGCGGAGCGTCGCGGATACATCCGCTGGCACCCGCACCACATCGCCGAGCGATACGGACTCTTCACGATCATCCTGTTGGGCGAGTCGGTTCTCGCGGCCACGGTCGGCGTGCAGGCCATCGTCACCGCCGGGGATGCCTCGGGCGAGTTCGTGCTGCTGGCCTCGTCGGGTCTCGCGCTGCTCTTCGGCATCTGGTGGGTCTACTACCTCGAACCGGCGGGCGACGGTCTCGAGAAGCGCCGTCGGCGAAGCTTCATCTGGGGATTCGGGCACTACTTCGTTTTCGCCGCGCTCGCGGCCCTCGGGGCCGGACTCGAGGTGGGGGTGCGGTCGCTGAGCCACGAGGCCCATGTCGACAGCACGACCGTGGCGTACTCGATCGCCATTCCCGTGGCCGTGTTCTTGGTCGCGATGCAGGTGCTCTATCGGCCGCTGCTCGGGTCGGACACCGCCATCCGTCCCGCCAGCAGTCTCGTGGGTGCCGGGGCCGTGATGCTCATTCCTCTGCTCGCCCCGGCGGTCTCGTTCGGTATCACCGTGCTGCTCATCACGCTCGTCGTGGCGGCGATCATCGCGGTGACCGTTCTGCAGCAGCGATCACGCGCTCTGGCCACCATCGATGAGGGAGTGCGTCATGGCGCCTGACACAAGCGACGAGGACGACCGCAGACCCCGTTCGGTCTACGGCGTCGGCGACGAACCGGATGCGCGATTCTCGTTGGCCAACGAACGCACGGCGCTGGCGTGGATGCGCACAGGTCTGGCCCTGGTCGCCGGGGGTGTCGCGCTGACGACTCTGGCGGGTGTCGCGGACCTGCCGATCTTCGTCGACATCATGGCAGCGCTCGCCTGCCTGGGCGGCGGTCTCGTCGCGGTGTCTGCGCTCGTCGGCTGGCGCCGCGTGGAGCGTGCCATGCGGTTGGCCCTGCCGTTGCCGGCGCCCCGCATTCTCATCGGGGTCGGAGTGGGGATACTCGTACTCGCGCTGGTCTTCTCCGGGTATGCGGTGTTCGAGGCCCTGGCGCGGTGAGCGGTCGTGGCGGCGCTGGCGGAGCCTCCGATGGGCCGGAGCGCGACCCGGGGCTGCAACCGGAACGCACCGCTCTGGCCTGGAGGCGCACCGCGATAGCCACGGCCGGGGTCGCGGTGGTCTGCGGTCTCACGGCAGTGCGATCGGGCTTCGTGGCGGTGGCGATCATCGCAGGCGCCGTCGCCGTCGGAATCGTGGTCTTTTCAATGCTTCCTCCGTTTCGATCGCGCATGTCGGGAACGGACCGTCGACCGCAGCCCTGGTCTGCTCTCGCGATGCTCGTGGTGTGTGTCTGTGCCGTCTCTGTTCTCGGATGCGCGCTCGCGGTGGCGGGCGCGATGCTGCGCTGACTGCGCTGACTGCGCTGACTGAGCTGAACGAGCTGAACGAGCTGAGCGCAAACGCCAAGAACGAGCCGAACTCGCGTGCGGGTAGGGGCTTCTTACGCGGGCGGTTCCGGGTGTCTTAGAAGGGGCAGTCGGCGAGGTCGTCCTTCGGTTCCGATGTTTGGGCAGTTCCCGAGGTGGGGTCTATTGCTTCGGACGCGTTGCTTGCTGCGGCGTCGATGAGTGCTCGTGGTGCGGGTTGCATCCTTCCCTCGGGGCGGACCGCGTACTCGTAGCCGGCTGGTGAGGTGGCGGTGAGGGTGTCGTCTCCGTTCTGCACGATCTGCCATCTCGTGTGGTGCTTCACCTTGTGATGCCCCTGACTCAGCGGCGCCAGGTTCTCCGGGGTCGTATGCCCGCCAAAGGCGTGGTCTTCGGTGTGATCGATATCTGACCGCTCCGACGGAACGGTGCACCCCGGAAACACGCACGTGGGATGCACCAACCGGGCATGGTCGATCATCCGTGCCGTCGGCCGGTAATCCCTCGGGTCGGCCGTGAGAATGCGTCCCGTGATCGGATCGGTCAGGATCCGGCGCCACGACGTCGCCTCTGCAGTCAACTGCGCCGCGGTCGCCGGGTCGATCGGACCGTAGCCGCGGAGGATCGCGGCCTCTTCCCCGACACCGAGCAGCGTCATCGCCGGAACCATCACGTGAACGCGCCCCCGAACACCCCGGGTCGCCCCCGGAATCGACGTTTCACCGTTGAGCATGAGGTCGCACAGGACATCGAGCTTCAGGTGTCCCATGCTGCGCGGGTCACCGTCTGCCCTGAGCCCGGCAGCGAGTCGTGCGGCCCGATCGGCGATCGCGTGGATCTCTGGTGCGGGCGCGAACAGCGTCAGATAGGCCATGCCATCCGCCCCCGGATCGACATAGATACGCCGGGTGGCCGCTGCTTTCTCGGCGCGTTCGACCGCGGTGGACGGTTGGGAGAGCTCGACCTGGGCTCTCGCTTTGCGGTCGAGTTGCTTCGGGTTCACCTCCGCCGCCAGTGCCGCGAGCCGGGCGTCGTAGGCGGTCAACGCATCTCCTTCGAGGCCGTCGGAATGCTTTGCTATGACCTCGGCGTGCTCCCACGACAACGCGCCCGCAGCGACGGCAGCCAGTGTTGCGGGCAGCAAGTCGACCAACGCGACGCTGGTGTCGACGAGCGTGGCGGTCCGGTACTCGGTGCGACGAGTCAACTGGGCGAGTTCAGTGACGAGCTCGACCCTCTCGACCCGGGCCGTCGACCACACCGGACCACCCGTAGAGCGATCAGACGGTGCTTGCCTATGTAGGTGGTTTCTCGCGTCGGTGACGCGTTCGGCCCTGACCGCAGACAGCGCTGCTATCTGCCTGTCGAGGGCGGCGACCTCCTCGAGCGCGACCACGTACGGGTCGGGCTCCAGGAGCGGGGTGATAGGTGACATACGAGAAGTCAAACAGCAGCCACCGACACCGTCTCGAAACAAAGAAACACGGCTTGATCAGGTGATATAGCTGTGGATAACTTCAGGGAAATGCGCCCTGTGGAGGAATACTCGCGAAGCAGACGTCCGTCTCGATACGGCCGCGGGCGACACCGAGGAGCGTGCTTGATGTCCCCCGCGCGGGGGATGCATGCTGTCTGCCGCTCCCCCTATGGTGGGTGACACGCGCCGGGTTCGAGCACGCGCATCGCGAGATCGCACGACGAAAACGGCCTGAATGTCCATCGCAAGACGGAAATCGCAAGACAGAAACGGCAAGACGGAAAGCAGGCGGCTATGTCCTTGGAAGACCCAGTGCAGACAGACCCAGCGCAGACCCCCATAACCCGCACAGACCAGACCCGCACAGACCAGACCCACATAAACCAGACCCACACAAACCCGACCAGCCCCGACGCAGCTCAGATACTCCCCCCGGTCGCGGATGCCCATGGTCCGGCACTCGAGATCCGGGGCCTCACGAAGCGATTCGGCGACAAGGTCGCCGTCGACAACCTCGCCCTCACCGTTCCCTCCGGCTCGTTCTACGGGCTCGTCGGCCCCAACGGCGCCGGAAAGACCACGACACTGTCGATGGCGACGGGCCTGATGCGCCCGGATGCCGGCGACATCAGCATCCACGGCGTCAACGTCTGGCACGACCTGCTCAAGGCCAAGCGCCTCGTCGGGGTGCTCTCCGACGGCGTTCGACTCTTCGATCGCCTCACGGGCACGCAGCTCGTCACCTACGCCGGACTGCTCAGCGGCATGAGCCGCGAGACGGTCGCCGAACGCACGCACGATCTGCTCAACCTGCTCGACCTCGAGTCGGCCGGCGGCACGCTCGTGGTGGACTACTCGGCGGGTATGACCAAGAAGATCGCGCTGGCCTGCGCCCTTGTGCACGCGCCGAGTCTGCTGGTGCTCGACGAGCCGTTCGAGTCGGTCGACCCTGTGTCGGCCGCGAACATCCGCGACATCCTCGATGGCTTCGTCAAATCGGGCGGCACGGTCATCGTGTCGAGCCACGCCATGGACCTCGTTCAGCGCATGTGCGACCACGTCGCCGTGATCGCTCAGGGGCGTGTGCTCGCCTCGGGCACGACCGAAGAAGTACGCCAGGGCTCTACGCTCGAAGACCGTTTCGTCGAACTCGTCGGAGGTCGCCGCACAGGAGAGGGGCCGGAATGGTTGCGACTCTCGTAAGACTGCGCTTTCTCATTCTGGCGAACAGCCTGAAGGGAAAGCCCTGGCAGATCGTCGCCGTGGTGATCGGCGGGCTCTACGGGCTCGGCGTTCTCTTCGGCGTGGTCGCGGGGCTCATCGCGCTGAGCTTCGCGCCGACCGAACTGGCTCGCACCGTCACGGTGCTGGGCGGCGCGGCCACGATCCTCGGTTGGATCGTGCTGCCGCTCATCGGCCCCGGAACGGATCAGACCGTCGAGCCCTCTCGACTGGCCATCTTTCCCATTCCCCTCAACCAGCTGGTGCTGGGCCTCCTCGTCAGCGGTGTCCTCGGCGTTCCCGGAATCGTCACCTCGATCGCCGCACTGGCCACAGCGGCCACGTGGTGGCAGCACCCGCTCGGTGCCATCACGGCGATCGTCTGCGCCGTGATCGGCGTTCTCACGTGCGTGGCCGGCTCGCGGGCGATCACCGCATTGAGCTCGGGGCTCGGATCAGGCCGCCGCTTCCGCGAGGCCAAGGGCATCCTGATCTTCATCCCTCTGATCCTGCTCGGCCCGATCATGATCGGCCTCACGGCGCTGCTGCGCAGCTCTGCGGATGCCCTTCCCGGCATCGCAGACATCGTCGCGTGGACGCCGCTCGGTGCTATCTGGTCGGTTCCCGGCTACATCGTCACCGGCGATCTCGGCCGGGCGGCGGCCGGATTCGCCATCGGTCTCGCGACCCTCGCCATCCTGCTGCTCGTCTGGCGCTCGAGCCTGCGTCACGCACTCGAAAACCCTGCCCGCGCATCGTCGCCCGCCATGAAGGGAACCCGCAAGCTGGGCCTCCTCGGTGTGTTCCCGGCCACCCCCTGGGGTGCAGTCGCCGCTCGTGCGCTCACGTATTGGCTGCGAGACCCGCGCTACGCCCAGTCGCTCATCGTGATTCCGCTGATTCCCGTTCTGCTGTTCGTCTACTCGGGAAATATGGGCAGCATGGGCGTTCTGAACGCCCTCGGGCCCATCGTGGCGCTGCTGCTGGCCCTGTCGATCTACACCGACGTCTCGTACGACAACACGGCGTTCGCGCTGCACCTGTCGACGGGAGTATCGGGGCGCGACGACCGGCTCGGCCGCGTGGTGGCCCTCGCCGTCTTCGCGGTTCCGGTATCGGTGCTGCTGACGATCGCATCCGTGTGGTTCACGAACTCGTGGCAGGTACTGCCGGGCTTGCTCGGCATGGTGTTCGGACTGCTGTTCTCGGGCTTCGCGCTGTCTTCGGTCATCTCGGGTCGATTCGTGTTCCCCGTTCCCGCGCCCGGCGAGAGCCCCTTCAAGGCGAAGCCCGGGGGCGGATTCATGCTCACCCTGGCGACCTTCGCGACGTGGGGCGGGCTGACCGTGCTCGTGCTGCCCGAGATCGTTCTGGCCATCATCGGATTCGTCACGGGCAATGCGATCTTCGGCTGGATCTCGCTGGCCCTCGGGATCGTACTCGGCGGAGGCATGCTCGTGATCGCCCTGCGCTGGGGAGGATCGATTCTCGACAAGCGCGGACCGGATCTGCTCGCCGAGCTCCAGGCCAGCAAGTAAGCACGCGGCAAGTACTGTCGAGATATGCCCGGCACCATCGAGTCGCTCTACCGCTACCCCGTCAAAGGGCTTACTCCTGAGCCCCTCGACAGGGTCGAGCTCGAGACGGGGCTGGCATTTCCCGCAGACCGTCTCTTCGCGCTGGCGAAGCCCTCAGGTGCGTACGACCCCGACAACTTCGTTCCGCTGTCGAAGCGCGAGTACTACGTGCTCCTGAACACCGATCGTCTGGCTGGGCTCGATGCCAGATTCGATCCTGAGACGCGCGTGATGCGCGTGGCCGTGCAGGGGCATCCGGTACTGGTGGCCGACCTCGGCACGGCCGAGGGCCGGGCCGAATTGGTCGAGCTGTACGCCCGCGTGGCCGATCTGCCCGACGGTGAGCTGCCCGTGCTCGCCGAGCAACCCGGCTACAACTTCACCGACAACGCGAAGGACTCGCTTCGCATGATGAACACGATCTCGCTCATCAATCGCGCATCCATTCGCGAGTTCGAGGCGCGGATCGGCCGCGAACTCGACCCGCTGCGCTTTCGGGCGAACGTCTACATCGATGGCCTCGAGCCGTGGGTCGAACGAGACTGGATCGGTCGGCAGCTGCAGCTCGGAGGCCCGAGCGGCGTCACCGTGCGCGTGCTCGAAGAGACGGAGCGCTGCGCGGCGACCGAGGTCGATCCCACGACGGCGCGACGCGACGTTCCGGTGGTGCGCCTGCTGCACGAGAACTACGGGCACGAGATCATGGGCGTCTTCGCCGAGGTGCTCTCCGCTGGAACCCTCGAACGCGGTGGCGCCGTCTCAGAGCCGGAGACGGCGGCATGACCGCGACCGACGCTACGGCCGACGCCGCATCCGACCTGGCGGTCGTCGTGGCGGGCCGCCGGATGCTCACAGCCGAGGTCTGCGAGTTCGTGTTGCGCCGTCGAGACGGCGGGCTGCTGGAGCAGGCAGAGCCGGGCGCCCACATCACGGTGCACACGCCGTCGGGCGAAGCTCGGAGCTACTCCTTGACCTCGGACGTTCGTGACCGCAGCCGCTATGTGATCGCCGTGCGCCGCGACGACGGCGGTCGAGGCGGCTCGCGCAGCATGGTTGACGAGGTGGAGGAGGGCGATTCGCTCACGATCTCTCGTCCGCGCAACGCATTCGAGCTCGCGGACGCGCCGGCCTACCTTCTCGTCGCGGCGGGTATCGGCATCACACCTATCCACGCGATGCTCATCGAGCTGCGCCGCCGCGGTGTGACGGATGTCGAGCTGGTGTATCTCAGTCGTTCACGCGAAGACACGCCCTACCTCGACGAGTTGGCCGAGTTGCTCGCCGTCGCAGGAAGCGACCGCGCGATGCGGCCTTTCACCCTGCATCATCGCGCGCTGCACGGGGCGCTCGACTGGTGGCCCCTTCTCGAAGCTCCCGGCGAGCGGCACCTCTATGTGTGCGGCCCTGAACCGCTGCAGAACGAGCTGCGTGCGCTGACCATGCACTGGCGCCCCAGCCGGGTGCACATGGAGGACTTCGCCGGGGTCTCGGCCTTCGGTGAGATCAGCGTGCCCTTCGAGCTAGAGTGGGCGCCGTCGGGCACATCCATCGACGTGCCGGCAGACAAGACGATGCTCGGCGCCCTCGAAGACGCCGGCATCGACGTCGACAGCTCGTGCGGAAGCGGAACCTGCGGTACCTGCCGGCTGAGGTTGATCGACGGCGAGGCCGATCATCGTGATGTCGTGCTGACCGCGGGCGAACGTGAACACTTCGTGATGCCCTGCGTGTCGAGAGCCGTCGACAGGCGTCTCGTCGTCGCACCCCTCTGATGGGGGGCAGCATGGGGGCTTCGTGCCACTTACTCTCTCAGTGGGGGTCGTCGTGTCTGAAATCTGGTGCCGCGTGCTGCGTGCTGGGTTTCGAGAGGCGTAGATGCGGCGCGACAAAGTGAAGACGGGGACCGTGTGAGGCTGTTCGAGGCATTGCGCCGCCGCAAGGCGACAGCAGCGTCGGTGGCGACCGTCACGGTGTTCTCGCTCGCTGTCACCACGATGGCGTTCCTATATCAGGGCATCACCACGGCCGACGTCGAACTCAACGACGGTGGTGTGTGGGTCACCAAGCCCTCCGGGTTGCTCGTGGGGCATCTGAACTACCAGGCTCAACTGCTCGACGGCGGTCTGAAGATGACGTCGAGCGATTTCGATATTCTGCAGCGCGACGACACCGTCATCACGGTCGACAAGGCCACCGGATCGCTGGCGCCCATCGACCCGGTGTCGGTGACCCTGGGTAACGCGGTCGCCCTGCCAGCCGAGTCCTCCGTGACCATGGGCGGCGACACGTTGGCGGTCGTCGACGACAAGACCGGCGACCTTTTCAGCACCCGTGCCAGTGACGTCGCCAATTTTCTTCCTGATCCCGAGGAGCCGCTACTCACCCTCGGATCGGGTGCCGCGGCCACGGTGGATGTCGACGGAGGGATTCATGCCCTGTCGCCGTCATCCGGAGAGATCGTCACCATCGCGCTCGACGAGAACGGCGCCGCGCTCGACCCGGTCACCCAAGGGCTGCCCGAGACCGAGGAGGATGCCGTCCTGACTGTGACCTCGGTGGGTGCTGCGGCCGTGGTCTTCGATTCGGCGAACGGCATCGCGTACCTGCCAGGCGGCAAGAGAGTCGAGATCGACGATTCGACCGGAGGCGTGCTGCAGGAGACCGGCCCCGAATCGAACGCCGTTCTCATCGGCACCGCGACCTCGCTCATCAGCCAGCCCCTCGATGGCGGTGCCGCCTCCGTCACCTCCGCCGGCAAGCCCGGCAAGCCCGCGGCGCCCGTGTATCTGGCCGGCTGTGCCTATGCGGCGTGGGCCGTCTCGAACGCCTATCTGCGCGATTGCGCCGGCGACGGCAAAGACGTCGAGACCACCGTCGACGGACTCACGGCCCAGGCCGAACTCGTCTTTCGTGTCAACCGCAACGTCGTGGTGCTGAACGATCTGACCTCGGGTGCCGTCTGGCTCGTCAACCAGGACATGAAGAAGGTCGAGAACTGGGACGACATCGTTCCTCCGCCGGACGAGAGCGAGACGGAAGAGGAGGACGAGAGCACCGAGGAGGAGTTGCAGGTCATCCTTCCCGAGCGCAGTGATGAGAACAATCCGCCGATCGCGGAAGACGACCAGCTGGGTGTTCGTGCCGGCCGCACCGTCGTCCTCCCGGTGCTCGACAACGACTCCGACCCTGACGGCGACGTGCTGACCGCGACGCTGAACGGTGCGCAGCCGTCGATCGGCGAGGTTCAGCCCATTCTCGGCGGCGTGGCCATGCAGGTGATCGTCGCCCCCGACGCATCCGGCACCGGCACGTTCACATACACGGCCGACGATGGCCGGGGCGGCACGGCGGATGCGACGGTGACGCTCACCGTCAAGGCTCCCGGCACGAACGAGGCGCCGATTCAAAAGCGCGTGCCGAAGGTGCTCTCCGAAGTCGCTTCGACGGTCAGCTACAACCCGCTGCCCGACTGGATCGATCCAGACGGCGACGACATGTTCGTGCGCTCCGCCACGGCCGGCGGCGCCAATCAGGTGCAGTTCCGGGCCGATGGAGAACTCACCTTCACCGCCCTCGACCCGGATCCGGGTCGCAAGATCGTGACGATCGTCGTCTCCGACGGCGTCACCGACACAGAGGGTACGGTGGCCTTCGAGGTGCGCGAATCGGGCACCCTCGTTCCCGTCACCAATGCAGACCACGTGGTGACCCGCGCCGGCCAACAGGTCACCGTGTCGCCGATGGCGAACGACTACTCCCCCAGCGGGGTTCCGCTGCGTCTCGCCAAGGTGAACGAGATTCCCGGTGGCACGATCGAGCCCGACTACACCACCGGAACGTTCGACTTCACGGCCGCGGCCCCCGGCGACTACTACGCGCAGTACCTCGTGACCGACGGCCCGAAGACCGCCCCCGGAATCGTGCGCATCACGGTCGTCGGCGAGACCTCCGCCAACGATCCCCCCATCGCCGTGCGAGATGTGGCTCTGCTCACCAAGGGTCGCTCGGCGCTGACCAACGTGCTGGCGAATGATTTCGACCCCGCCGGCGGCATTCTCGCCGTGCAATCGGTGCAGGTTCCCGAGGGGCTCGGTGTGAGCGTCGAGGTGCTCGAACATCAGGTGCTGCGCATCACCGACACGGGTATCTCCGAGCCGACGAGCATCAGCTACACCGTGACGAATGGAACCAAGTCGGCCAAGGGCGAGGTCTTCATCATCCCGATTCCCGCCCCAGACAGGTTGCTTCCCCCCGAAGCGAAAGACGACGCCATCACGGTTCGCGCCGGCGACGTGGCCACTATCCCTGTTCTCGACAACGACTACCACCCCAACGGCGACACCATCATTCTTTCGCCGCAGCTCGTCGCTCCCCTGGTCGACCCCGCCGACGGAGACATGTTCGTGGCGCAGAACACGCTGCGGTTCAAGGCGGGCCCTGTGGCCAAGACGGTCTATGCCACGTATGAGGTCGTCGACAGCCAGGGCCAGCGCGACGCGGGCTATGTGACCATTCAGATCGTCGGCAACGACGAGGGCGCCAACTCGCCGCCTCGGCCGCGCGACGTCACGGTGCGTGCTCTCGAGGGTACGACGGTGCGCATCCCGATCCCGCTCGACGGCATCGACCCCGACGGTGACTCCGTGCAGCTCGTGGGTCAGGACGACGCGCCCGCCAAGGGCCGCATCAGCGAGGTCGGACAGTCATGGCTCGAGTACGAGGCCTACCCCACATCCGTGGGAACCGACGTGTTCACCTACGTCGTGCGCGATCGCAAGGGCGCCGAGGCGTCGGCCACCATTCTCGTCGGCATCGTTCCCTCGTCGAGCGCAAACCAGCGGCCCTACGCCGTGAAGGACACTGTTCAGGTGCGGCCCGGTCGCACCGTCGCGGTCGACGTTCTCGCGAATGATTCCGACCCCGACGGCGATCCCATCGCCATCCGCGAGAACGGCCTCGAGGTGCCTGATCGGGTGACCGGCGTGATCGACCGCGGGCGTGCGACCATCACTGCGCCCAGCACCCCGGGTGACTACCCGGTGCAGTACACGATCGTCGACCAGTACGGGGCGACCGCCGTGGGCCAGTTGCTCGTGACGGTGAGCCCGGATGCGACGCTCAAGGCCCCGATAGCGCGTGACGACATCGTCCTGGTCGCCGATATCGTCGGCCGCACGACGACCGACATCGATGTGAAGAAGAACGACGACGACCCCGACGGCACGATCGATGCCCTCGATGTGTCGGTCACGAGCGGTACGGCGAGCGTTCGCGCCGAGGGCGAGCTGCGCATCCCACTCACCCCCGAATCGCAGATCGTCACGTACACCGTGACCGACGTCGACGGTCAGAAGGCCTCGGCGTTCGTCTTCGTGCCTGGTCTGGAGGGCGCGCACCCCGCGCTCAAGGCGGGCACCAAGCCCATCGTCGTGAAGAGCGGTGAGACCATCAGCGTGCCCCTGTCGGAGTACGTCGTGACCGGCAACGGCGAGGTCGCCCGCATCACACAGGCCGACAAGGTGGCGGTGTCGCACGGCAACGGAGCCAGCCTCGTCTCCGATGCCACGACGCTGAGCTACACCTCGGCCGACGCATATTACGGCCCTGACGCGTTGAGTTTCGAGGTCACCGACGGCACGGGGCCCGACGATCCCGAGGGAAAGAAGTCCACCCTCGTCATCCCGATCACCGTCGTCTCGACCACGAATGTGTCGCCGACGATGAGCGGTGGTGCTGTCAACGTGGAGCCGGGCGGCGCGGAGGCCGAACTGAACCTGCGAACGCTGTCGCGCGACCCCGACGAGGGCGACCTGGAGAACCTCTCGTACAAGGTCGTCGGAGAACTCCCTCAGGGCATCTCGGCCGTCCCCGACAAACAGACCCTCAAGGTGAAGGCCGCGGGCAACGCGCCCAAGGGCGACTCGCCGATTCAGATCGAGGTCACCGACGGGCAGAGCAAGCCGGGCACGGGAACGATCACGGTCACGGTGGTGACCTCGACGAGGCCGTTGCCGAGCGCGACCGACGATGTGGTGCCGCAGGCCAAGCAGGGCGAGACCCGCTCAGTCGACGTGCTCGCCAACGACTTCAACCCGTACCCCGAGAATCCCCTCACCATTGTCGAGACCGTCGTCGAGACCGGTGACGGGCAGGCCGCTGCCGGGGGAAGCGGCGTAGACGTGACGCCGGCCGCCGACTTCGTCGGGACGATGGTGGTGCGGTATCGCGTGGCCGACTCGACCGGGGACTCGTCTCGTCAGGCCGATGGTCGCATCCTGCTGACTGTGCAGGGCAAGCCGGACGCGCCGGCCACGCCCAGCGTCACGAGCATCCAGGACCGCACCGTTGTTCTGTCGTGGACCCCGCCGGTGAACAACGGATCGCCGATCACCACGTATACGGTCTCGTCTCCCCAGGGCTACTCGAAGCAGTGCGCCTCGACCACGTGCACGCTCGACGGACTGACGAACGATGTCGAGTACACCTTCACGGTCACCGCGACGAACGGGGTCGGCGAGTCCGATCCGTCGCCTGCATCGGCACCGGCCCGACCGGATGCCCGCCCCGACCGCCCGTTGCCGCCCACGCTGGTCTTCGGCGATGAGAGCATCACGGTCAACTGGGTCACGCCATCCACCCCCGGATCGGCCGTGACGTCGTACAACCTCGAGATCTCGCCCGCTCCGGCACGCGGTGCACTTCAGAAGAGCGGTGTCGCGGGCAACTCCGTGGTCTGGGAGGGCCTGGAGAACGGCGTCTCGTATCAGGTGCGAGTTCAGGCGGTGAACCGGGCGCCGGAACCGAGTGACTGGTCGAGCTACTCGGCTGCGGTTGTTCCCGCGGGCGTTCCGGATGCGCCGGGCGCGCCCTCGACGACCCCGTCGACGGCCGTGGGTGGCCAGGCCCAGATCGCGGTGTCGTGGAACGCGCCCTTCGAGAACGGCGACCCGGTTGCCAGCTACACCCTCGAGACGCTCAAGAGTGGCAGCGTGGTGAACACGTTGCCGGGCGTCAGGGGGACGAGCGCGAACGTCACGGTCGCGGTCGATACGACCGACTACACGTTCCGCGTGTCGGCGCTGAACAAGGCGGGAAGCTCGGCGCCGAGCGTTCCGTCAGCGCCGCGTCGCGGGGCCATCGCGCCCGGCGCTCCCGCGGGCGTGAACATCGTTCCGGCCGACCAGGCAGTATCGATCACTTTCGGAGCGGCGGCGGGCAACGGATCCAGGGACGACGAACTTCAGTACCACTATCGGGTCAACCAGACCGGGGCGACCGGAGTGATCGCGAGTGGAGGCAGCATCGGGGGCCTGGCGAACGGCACGACGTACACAGTGAACGTGTGGGCGACGTCGACGGTGACGGGGGTGCAGCCGGGTGCCGAGACGGGCTCGAACGAGGCGATCCCCTTCGGCAAGCCGAACCAGCCCGGTGCCAGTGCGCAGAGCAACGCGAAGAGCGTGACGTTGAGTTGGGGCGTCCCTGCGACGAACGGCCGCCCGATCACGACCTACATCACGATCGACAATGAACAGGAGCAGGTCGTGACGTCGTCGGGGAGCCGCGAGGTCGGCAACGCCTACTCCGAGCTGCACAAGATCTCGGTGCGCGTCGTCGACAGCGAAGGCCAAGAGATCAGCAATTCCGCGTCGGCTACGAGCGGGGCCGAGCCTCAGCCGCAGAAGATCGTCTACATCTCGAATGGCGGCGGGTGCACCGAGGTGTACAACTGCGTCAAGATCAAGATCACTGTCGAGGACTACCCGGGCACGATCACGTGCAGGTGGGTCACCCGCACCTCGCAAGGAACCCTGACCCAGTCGCTGAACGGGCCCAACAACAGCATCACTCCGGGCTGGTACACGGAGGACACGGCCGGATCCGGCTTCACCCTCCAGGAGGCGGCGAACAACATGACCTGTAACGGAGTCCAACCCGGGGTGCGCTAGAGGGGGCCGCCGGACGACATCCGGTCGTCACGCCCCTCCGAAGGGGGGCAGCATGGGGACTTCTCCCCATTTACTCTCTATGGGGTCGTCGTGTTTGAATGTCCCGGTGCCGGGTGACCGGTTCTGAGGTACGTGGCGTCTGAAGAGTGTCGTGACAATGTGAAGACGAGGACCGTGTGAGGCTGTTCGAGGCATTGCGCCGCCGCAAGGCGACAGCAGCGTCGGTGGCGACCGTCACGGTGTTCTCGCTCGCCGTCACGACGATGGCGTTCCTCTATCAGGGCATCACCACGGCCGACGTCGAACTCAACGATGGCGGCGTCTGGGTCACGAAGCCCTCCGGGCTGCTCGTGGGGCACCTCAACTACCAGGCCCAGCTGCTCGACGGCGGCCTCAAGATGACGTCGAGCGATTTCGACATCCTGCAGCACAACGAGACGATCATCACCGTCGACCACGCCACCGGATCGCTGGCGCCCATCGACCCCGTGTCGGTGACCCTCGGCAATGCCGTGGCCCTGCCGGCCGAGTCCTCCGTGACCATGGGAGGCAACACGCTCGCGGTCATCGACAAGACCGGCGACCTCTTCACCACTCGCGCCAGCGATGTCGCCAACTTCCTTCCCGACCCCGACAAGCCGCTGCTGACCCTCGGCTCGGGCGCGGAGGCCACGGTGGATGTCGATGGCGGGGTCCACGCCTTGTCGCCGAGCTCGGGCGAGATGGTCACCATCCCGCTCGATGAAGACGGCGTGCCGCTCGAGCCCGTGAAGAACGGATTCCCCGAGACCGAAGACGACGCTGCCCTCGCCATGACGACCGTGGGCGACGACGCCGTCGTGTTCGACTCGGCGAACGGCATCGCCTATCTGCCGGGCGGCAAGAAGGTCGACGTCGCCGACTCGACCGGAGGCGTGCTGCAGGAGACGGGGCCGGCATCCGACGCCGTGCTCATCGCCACCGACACCGCCCTGATCCGCCAGCCCCTCGACGGGGGTACGGCCACCGCCACCTCGGCCGGAAAGCCCGGAAAACCGGCGGCACCCGTGTACCTCGCCGGTTGCGCCTATGCGGCGTGGGCCGTCTCGAACGCCTATCTGCGCGATTGCGCCGGCGACGACAAAGACGTCGAGACCACCATCGACGGCCTCACTTCGCAGGCCCAGCTCGTCTTCCGCGTCAACCGCAACGTGGTCGTGCTCAATGACCTCACGTCGGGTGCCGTCTGGCTCGTCAACCAGGACATGAAGAAGGTCGAGAACTGGGACGACATCGTTCCTCCGCCGGACGAGACGAAGACCGACGAGGAGGACGACAGCACCGAGGAGGAGCTGCAGGTCATCCTGCCCGAGCGCAGCGAGATCAACAATCCGCCCATCGCCGAAGACGATCAGCTCGGCGTGCGGGCCGGCCGCACCATCGTGCTCCCGGTGCTCGACAACGACTCCGACCCCGACGGCGACGTGCTCACCGCCACGCTCAAGGGCCCACAACCGTCGATCGGCGAGGTTCAGCCCATCCTCGGGGGCGTCGCGATGCAGATCATCGTCGACCCCGACGCATCCGGCACCGGCACGTTCACCTACACGGCCGATGACGGTCGCGGTGGCACAGACGACGCAACCGTGACCCTCACGGTCAAGGCTCCCGGCACCAACGAGGCGCCGGTTCAGAAGCGCGTGCCGAAGGTGCTCTGCGAGGTGGCATCGACCTGCTCCTACAACGTGCTGCCCGACTGGATCGACCCTGACGGTGACGACATGTTCGTGCGCTCCGCCACGGCGGACGGCGCCAATCAGGTGCAGTTCCGGGCCGACGGCGAGCTCACGTTCACCGCCCTCGACCCCGACCCCGGTCGCAAGATCGTGACCATCGTCGTCTCCGACGGCGTCACCGACACAGAGGGCACGGTGGCCTTCGAGGTGCGCGAGTCCGGCACCCTCGTTCCCGTCACCAACGGCGACCACGTGGTGACCCGTGCCGGCCAGCAGGTCACCGTGTCGCCGATGGCGAACGACTATGCCCCCAGCGGGGCTCCGCTGCGCCTGGCGAAGGTCAACCCGGCTCCCGGCGCAACGATCACGCCCGACTACACGACGGGGACCTTCGATTTCACGGCCGCGGCTCCCGGCGACTACTACGTGCAGTACCTCGTGACGGACGGCCCGAAGTCGGCCCCAGGGATCGTGCGTGTGACGGTCGTGGGCGACACCTCGGCTGACCAGCCCCCGATCGCCGTTCGCGACGTCGCGCTGCTCACCAAAGGTCGCTCGGTGCTGACCGACGTGCTCGCCAACGACTTCGACCCCGCCGGCGGCATTCTCGCCGTGCAATCGGTGCAGGTTCCCGAGGGGCTCGGTGTGAGCGTCGAGGTGCTCGAGCACCAGGTGCTGCGCATCACCGACACCGGCATCTCAGAGCCCACCAGCATCAGCTACACCGTGACCAACGGCGTCAAGTCGGCCAAGGGCGAGGTCTTCATCGTTCCGATCCCTGCCCCCGAGAGACTGCTGCCGCCGGTGGCCACCGACGACACGGTCACCGTGAGGGCCGGCGACGTCGCGACGATTCCCGTGCTCGACAACGACTACTCGCCCAACGGCGACACGATCACCTTGGCGCCGGCGCTCATCGCTCCCCTGATCGGCCCCGCCGACGGAGACATGTTCGTGGCGCAGAACACGCTGCGATTCAAGGCGGGCCCCGTGGCCAAGACCGTCTACGCCACCTACGAGGTCGTCGACAGCCAGGGCCAGCGCGACGCGGGCTACGTGACCATCCAGATCGTCGGCAACGACGACGGCGCCAACTCGCCGCCCCGGCCGCGCGACGTCACGGTGCGCGCTCTCGAGGGCACGACCGTGCGCATCCCGATCCCCCTCGACGGCATCGACCCCGACGGCGACTCCGTCGAGCTCGTGGGCCAAGACGACGCGCCCGCCAAGGGCCGCATCAGCGAGGTCGGACAGTCATGGCTGGTGTACGAGGCGTACCCGACCTCCGTCGGAACAGATGTGTTCACCTATACCGTGCGCGATCGCAAGGGCGCCGAGGCGTCGGCCACGATCCTCGTGGGCATCGTTCCCTCGTCGAGCGCGAACCAGCGCCCGTACGCAGTGAAAGACACCGTCTCGGTGCGGCCCGGTCGAACGGTGGCGGTCGACGTTCTCGCGAATGATTCCGACCCCGACGGCGACCCGATCGCCATCCAGAAGAACGGCCTCGAGGTGCCCGACGGCATGACGGGCAAGATCGACCGCGGTCGGGTCACCGTGACCGCGCCGAAGACGCCGGGCGACTACCCGGTGCAGTACACGATCGTCGATCAGTACGGTGCGACTGCCGTCGGTCAGCTCCTCGTCTCGGTGAGCCCGGATGCGACGCTCCAGGCGCCCATCGCCCGTGACGACCTGGTGCAGGTCGCCGACGTGGTGGGTCGAACGACCACCGACGTCGACGTGAAGAAGAACGACGACGATCCCGACGGCACGATCGATGCCCTCGACGTCTCGGTCACGAGCGGCACGGCAACTGTTCGCGGCAATGGCGAGTTGCGCATTCCGCTCACCCCCGAATCGCAGATCATCACGTACACCGTCACCGACGTCGACGGACAGAAGGCCTCGGCGTTCGTGTTCGTTCCCGGGCTCGAGAGTGCGCATCCCGCGCTCAAGGCGGGCACCAAGCCGATCGTCGTGAACAGCGGCGAGACCATCAGCATCCCGCTCTCCGACTACGTCGTCACCGGCAACGGTGAGGCCGCCCGCATCACGCAGGCCGACAAGGTCGCTGTGTCGCACGGCAACGGGGCGAACCTCGTGACCGACGCGACCACCCTCAGCTACACCTCGGCCGACGGCTACTACGGCCCCGATGCGCTGAGCTTCGAGGTCACCGACGGCACGGGGCCCGACGACCCGAATGGCAAGAAGTCGACCCTCGTCATTCCCATCACCGTCGTCTCGACAACCAACGTGTCGCCGACCATGAACAACGGCGCCGTCAACGTGGAGCCGGGCGGCGACGAGGTACAGCTCAACCTGCGCACGCTGTCGCGTGACCCCGATGAGGGCGATCTCGAGAAGCTGTCGTACAAGGTCGTCGGAGAACTCCCGCAGGGCCTCTCGGTCGTTCCCGACAAGCAGACGCTGAAGGTGAAGGCCGCGGGCAACGCGCCCAAGGGCGACTCGCCTATTCAGATCGAGGTCACCGACGGGCAGAGCAAGCCGGGCACGGGAACCGTCGTCGTGACGGTCGTCACCTCGACGAGGCCGAAGCCGAGCGCGACCGACGACGTGGTGCCCCAGGCCAACCAGGGCGAGACCCGCCAGGTCGACGTGCTGTCGAACGACTTCAATCCCTACCCCGAGAACCCGCTCAAGATCCTCGACGCGGTCGTCGAGACCGGCGAGGGCGGCCGGGCGACCCCGGCGGGCAGTGGCGTCGATGTGACCCCCGGGCCCGACTTCGTCGGAACGATGGTGGTGCGCTACCGCATCGCCGACTCGACCGGCGACCCCGACCGCGAGGCAGACGGTCGCATCCGCCTGACCGTTCAGGGCAAGCCAGACGCGCCGGCCACGCCGAGCGTCACGAGCATCCAGGACCGCACCGTGGTGCTGTCGTGGACACCGCCCGTGAACAACGGCGCACCCATCACGTCGTACACCGTCACGAGCCCGCAGGGGTACTCGAAGCAGTGCGCCTCGACCACCTGCACGCTCGACGGCCTCACCAACGATGTCGAGTACACCTTCACCGTCACGGCGACGAACAGCGTCGGCGAGTCCGACCCGTCGCCCTCGTCGGCCGTCGCCCGACCGGATGCCCGCCCCGACCGCCCGGCCGCCCCGACGCTGGTCTTCGGCGACAAGAGCATGACGGTCAATTGGGTCACGCCATCCACCCCGGGTTCGGCTGTCACGTCCTACAACCTCGAGATCTCGCCGGCCCCGGCACGCGGTGCGGTGCAGAAGACCGGCGTGACGGGCAACTCCGTGGTCTGGGAAGGCCTGGAGAACGGAACGGCGTACCAGGTGCGGGTGCAGGCTGTGAACCGCGCGCCCGATCCGAGCGACTGGAGCACGTACTCGGCTTCGGAGATTCCGGCCGGCGTTCCCGCGGCGGCAGCGGCACCCACGTCGGTGCGTGTCGATTCGGTCGGCAGCCAGGCCCAGATGAACGTGAGTTGGAACGCGCCGAACGCCAATGGCGACCCGATCTCGTCGTACGTTCTCTATATCAATGGTGGAACGGGCGCTCGTGAGGTTCCCGTGGGCGGCGGAGCGACCAGTCAGACGGTGACCGTCGATGTGTCCGAGAACGACTACACCTTCGCTGTGGCCGCCTTCAACAAGGCCGGTCAGGGAGCCACCTCGCCCGCTTCTGCACCGCGTCGTGCGGTCACTCCGCCGACCGCGCCAACGCTCAACAGTGCGTCTGAGGGCGACAACTCAGTGACGGTGTCATATTCGCCGGGCGCCGCAAATGGTGCTCGGAGCAGTGAAGTCTCGTATCAGTACGAGATCAACGGCAACGGCAACTGGAATGCTCTTCCCGGAGACAACGTCATTCGGTCGGGCGTTCAGAACAACGGAACGTACTCGGTCGCCCTTCGAGCCGCTACATCGGCTGACGGCTCGTCGTACACGAGTCCCGCCAGCAACTCCATCGACAATCTGAAACCGTATGGCGCACCGAACGCACCCTCGGTCTCCGCGACCGGCGACGCGACGGGCGTGACGCTGAGTTGGAGCCGCCCGGCTGAGAACGGAAGACCGTTCACGATGTGGATCACTGTCGACGGCGCGGAACGTCAGGTCAACGACAGCGGAAGCCAGCGCATCGACGGCTACTCGCAGAGACACACCATCAGCGCACGTATTCAGGACTCGGTTGGCGGAACGTCGTCTGCTGGCGAGCAGGCGGCGCGGAGCGGTGACGAGCCCCCGAAGACGAAGGTCGCGATCGGGCATGGAAATTCCGCCGTCGGCAAGCCGAACTGTGGCGACCCGTCGTGTGCATACATCCGTGTCACGATCGAAGACGGCGCCGCGAACTCGAGCTATACGGCTGATGTGTATGCGGAAGGTGTTTTCCGCGGGACGATAACAATCAACACCAACGGCAGCGGCAACGGCAACGCGGAGACCACGTTCTACTACGGCTACCCGGGGAGAAACGTGAATGCAGTCGTCAACGGTCCCGGTGGTCCATACAAACCAAGCGCCAGCTGGTAACCAGAGAGAGAATCGCTCAATGACAATGACACCCGAGCAGGCGACCTGGTTCGCCGGCACCTTCGACCGCCTCGTCGCCAACGTGGGGCTGGCCGTGTTGGGCAAGCCCCACGTCATCAGGCTCTCGATCATGGCGATGATCGCCGAGGGCCACGTGCTGCTCGAGGACGCCCCGGGAACAGGTAAGACCTCCCTGGCCAAGGCCATCGCGGCCACCGTGCAGGGATCGCATCAGCGCATCCAGTTCACGCCCGATCTGCTGCCCTCCGACGTCACCGGTGTCACGATCTACGACCAGAAGACCGGCGCGTTCGAGTTCCACCGCGGACCAGTCTTCGCGAGCATCGTGCTCGCCGACGAGATCAACCGCGCCAGCCCGAAGACGCAGTCGGCTCTGCTCGAGGTCATGGAGGAGTCGCGGGTGACCGTCGACGGTCAGGTACACGAGGTGGGCCGCCCCTTCCTCGTGATCGCCACACAGAACCCCATCGAGCAGGCGGGAACGTACAAACTGCCCGAGGCCCAGCTCGACCGCTTCTTGATCAAGACGTCGATCGGCTACCCCGACCTCGCCAGCGCGGAGAAGATCCTCGCCGGCTCGGCCAACCGCAATCCCTCGTCGGCACTCAGTGCCGTGATCACGACCTCGGCGGTCGCCGACATGGCCGACCTCGCGGCGACCGTGCACGTCGACAGCGCGATCCTGCGTTACACCGCCCAGCTGGCAGAAGAGACGCGTAATGCGCCCGAGAGCCGCGTCGGCGTCTCGGTTCGCGGAGCCATGGCCCTCGTCCGCGCGGCCAAGGTGTGGGCCGCGGCCCAGGGCCGGCACTTCGTGCTGCCCGACGACATCCGCGAGCTCGCCGGCCCCGTCTGGACCCACCGTTTCGTGCTCGACCCCGAGGCCGAGTTCCAGGGAACCACGGCCGAGAAGGTCCTCGCGCGCGTGCTCAGCGACGTCGCGGCCCCGCAGGCGAGGCAACCCGCCGCATGACCGTGACCGGGGAGAAGAAGGCCTCCCCGATGGCATCGATCGGCCCTCGGCTGGCGAGCGCATCGGGTGCGGTGCGCACGAGCGCGCCCGCGCGCTGGGTCACGGGCACCGGATGGCCGCGAACGGTCAACGGCGGGCGTGCGGCCTGGGGGGTCATCTCCCCCGTGCTCACCACGGTGTCGGGCTTCGGCTGGGCCGTCCTCGCGTTCTCGCTTGTGTTTCTCTTCGTCGGGCTCGAGTTCGGGTGGCGCGAGTTCCTGGTCGTCGGCTGCGTCGGACTGGCCGCGGTCGTGATCGCGATCGGTTTCGCCCTGGGCCGCTCGGCCTACGCAGTGCGTCTCGACCTCGCCAGCGAGCGCGTCGTCGTCGGCGAACGCGCGGTGGGCCGCATCACGGTGTCGAACACCTCGCAGCGCACTCTGTTGCCAGCGCGCATCGAACTCCCCGTCGGCGCGTCGCTCGCCGGCTTCCCGCTTCCTCGCCTCGCCCCGGGTCAGGAGCATGACGACCTGTTCGGAATCCCCACCCAACGTCGCCAGGTCATCACCGTCGGGCCCGTGCGTTCCGTGCGCGGAGACCCCCTGGGCCTCATGCGTCGTGAGTTGCGCTGGACCGACGCCGTGGACCTCTTCGTGCACCCTCGAACAGTGCGCCTCGAGGGCTCGGCTTCGGGCTTCATCAAAGACCTCGAGGGGCTCGCCAGCCGAGACCTGTCGAACAACGACGTGTCGTTCCACGCCCTGCGTGAATACGTTCCGGGAGACGACCGGCGCTACATCCACTGGAAGACGACGGCACGCACGGGAACCCTCATGGTGCGCCAGTTCGAGGAGACGCGGCGCTCCCACCTCGCCCTCGCGCTCTCGACCAACACGGCCGACTACGGCAGCGACGACGAGTTCGAACTGGCCGTGTCTGCGTGCGGATCCCTCGGCATCCAGGCGCTCATGGAAGAGCGCGACGTGACCGTGATGGTGCAGGGAGCGACCCTGCACTCCGAGACAGGGCGGCGACTGCTCGACGACCTCTCGGCCATCGAGGAGTCAGAGAAGCGCGACAGCATCGTGCAGCTGTCGAAGGTGGCGGGGCAGACGGTTCCGGATGCCTCGGTGGCGGTTCTGCTGTTCGGCGGCCCGGTCACCCCCACCCAGCTTCAGGCGGCGTCGGTGCACCTGCCGCTCGGCGTGCGCGTCGTCGGCGTGAGCTGCCAGCCCGGACACGAGCCGATGAGAAGGCAGATCGGCGACATGACTCTGCTCACGATCGGCGACCTCGGCCAGCTGCCGGCCGCCCTCAGACGGGTGAACAACTGATGAGCGCACAGACCCCCGCCCCCGCCCGACGCGGTCGTACCGCCCAGCAGATCGGCCGCCGTTCGGCTCTCGACACGGTCATCGACTGCGCCGCCATCGCGGCGCTCCTCGTGGTCGCCGTCGTCGGATTCGGCCCCGCGTTCGGCGGAACCGGCTACCTCGTCGCGGGCCTCGGCGGCCTCGTGCTGGGTCTCGCGATCGCTCTGCTCGGCGCCCGTCTGCGCGCCAACATCCTGATGCTCTCGGCCGCGACCCTGCTGGTCTACATGATCTTCGGCGGCCCGCTCGCTGTGCCGACGACGACGCTGTTCGGCGTCGTTCCCAGCCTCGAGACGATCCGGGCGCTGGTTCTCGGCGTGGTCTTCTCGTGGAAGGACGTGCTGACCCTCGAGACGCCCGTGGGTGCGTTCGCCTCGGTGCTGATCGTTCCCTACCTGGCCACGCTCGTGGCATCCGTTCTCGCGTTCAGCTTCGCGCTGCGTCTGCGCCGCGCCGCCTGGGCGCTGCTGCCGGCCGGCGTGCTGTTCGTGGTCGCCATCGCCTTCGGCACACGCGATACGGCCGCGCCGATCGTGCAGGGGCTCGTCTTCGCCGGCATCGCCCTGGCCTGGTGGGCCTGGCGCCGCAGCCAGGATCGCGCTCGCCGCATCGCCGCGACCACGCTCGACAGTTCCGCGGGCGCGCAGGCTCCGGATGCGGGCCTCGCCCGCACGCGGCTGGCGCTCGGCGCCGGGCTGCTCGTCGTCGCCCTGGGAGTGGGGCTCGCGACCGGCGGACTCCTGGCCCCGGTCAGCGCCCGCGAGGTGCTGCGCGACGCCATCGTTCCGCCGCTCGACCTTCATGACTATCCCAGCCCGCTCGTGGGCTTCCGCAAGTACGTGCGCGACGAAAAAGAGGACGTCCTGTTCACGGTCAAAGGCCTCCCCGACGGAGCACGGGTGCGACTCGCGACGCTCGACGCCTACGACGGCGTCGTCTACAACGTGGCGGGCGACGGAACGGCCGGCTCCGGCACATTCACGCGCGTGAGCGGCGACATTCCGAACGACGTGAAGGGCGACAAGGCGACCCTCGATGTCACCATCGGCGATCTGACCGGAGTGTGGATCCCCGATGCCGGCTATCTCGACTCGTTCCGCTTCACCGGCGACCGCGCCGACGAACTCGCGAACAGCCTGCACTACAACCGCACCACCGGGGTGGCGATCTCGACCCTCGGGTTGGCCAAGGGCGACAGCTACTCGATGGATGTCGTGATCCCGAAGGTGCTCACCGAAGAGCAGCTCGAGAGTCATGCGCTGCAGTCGCTCTCGATGCCGAAGGCCGCGGGTGTTCCCGAAGAGGTGCCGACGCTCGCGACCCAGTACATCGGCGACGCGGATCGTCCGCTCACCCAGGTGCGCAATCTGGCGACCTCGTTGAGCCAGGAAGGTTTCTTCAGCCACGGACTCGAGGGCGAGGCCACCTCGCGGGCCGGCCACGGAGCGGAACGCATCTCGGCTCTGCTGGATGCGGACCAGATGATCGGCGACGACGAGCAGTATGCCGTGGCCATGGCGCTGATGGCACGCTCGGCAGGAATGCCCGCGCGCGTCGTGATGGGCTTCTACCCCGACAAGTACGCCGGAGCGAGTGCCGAGCAGCAGATCACAGGAGATCAGTTGCACGCCTGGGTCGAGGTCGCCTTCGACGACGCCGGCTGGGTCGCCTTCGATCCGACGCCCCCGAAAGACCAGGTTCCTCAGGAAGAGGCGCCGAAGCCCAAGTCCGACCCCAAGGCCCAGGTGCTTCAGCCCCCGCCCCCGCCGCAGGAGCCGGCGGACCTTCCGCCGGATCTGCGCACGGACGACACCGATCAAGACGACGAGGCCGACGCGAACCCGATCCTCGTGACCGTGCTGATCGCATCCGGAAGCCTTCTGGGACTGATCATCGTGCTGCTGACACCCGTCGTGGTGATCGGCGCGCTGAAGACCCGGCGTCGCAAAACGCGCCAGAACGCAGATCGTCCGGCCGACAGGCTGAGCGGCGGGTGGGACGAGATCGTCGACCGTGCCGACGACCTGGGTACGGCTGTCGGTCGCGGCGTCACGCGTCGCGCCGACGCCGCGGTGATCGCCGAATCGTGGCCGGACCTGCCCGTGGGAGCGGTCGCGGTGCGAGCGGATCACGGCGTCTTCGGCCCCGGCGAGCCGTCGCCCGATGAAGTCGACGCCTTCTGGGCCGAAGTCGACGATATCGTCAAGGGAATGCACGATTCGCGCGGGTGGTGGAAACGCCTGCAGGCGCGACTATCGCTGCGTGCGTACATCGGCAGGCGCCTGGAAAGTCGGAGCAGACGAAGGAGGGCACGGTCGTGACGAACCCCGTGCAACAGCAGGCCGCAGGGCAGTCGACGCCGTGCGTGCGGTGCGGTTCGCCCGTTCCCCGCAGCTCTCAGTTCTGCCTCGCCTGCGGAACCCCGACCTCGACGCGCAGCCAGGCCGCGGCCTTCGGCGGCCCCGAGGTGCCCGTGCAGGCGGCGTGGCAGCCCACGCCGGTGAACGCTCCGATCCTGCTCAGCACGATCGTGCCCGCCAACTACGGTCGTCGCGTCGTGGCCTTTCTCATCGATGGCGCGTTCGGCGGGGTGCTCACCTCGATCATCGCCCTGCCCATCCTGTGGATCGTGGCCGCCTCTGTCGCTCCCGGCAGCACGTTCGAGCTGTCCGGCCTGCCGTCGGCCCTGATCACACTCGCGGGCGGGATCTACCCGCTCGCCATGCTCGTGCTGCAGGCCTTCACCGGGTTCTCTCTCGGCAAGCGCATCATGGGACTGCGCATCGTCAAGGTCGAGACGCTGATTCGCCCTGGGCTGGGTCGGATGCTGCTGCGCGGCGTGATCGTCGGAGCCTCCAACATCGTGATCGGCATCGGGCCGCTGCTGGTCTACCTGTCGCCGCTGTGGGATCCGAGCAAGCGACTGCGCGGCTGGCACGACCGCATGTCGGGCACCTGGGTGATCGACGTCACCAAGGGCCCCAACCCGCTCGCCAAGAACGCCGGAGAGGTCGTCGACGACGTTCCCGCTGTCGTGAAGACCCGGCGACCTGTCGCTGCGCCCGCCGCAACCGTTTCCCCGGCTCCCGTGCCACAGGCTCCGGTCGTCGAGCCCATTGCCATCACGCCGGATGCGTATTCGTACGCGCCCCCGAGCGCTCCGGCGGCTCCGGCGCCCGCTCCGCAAGCACCCACCCCGGCTCCCTCTGCCCCCGTTTTCGGGGTGCCGCCCGCCGCGCCGACGAACCCCGACGTTCCGTCGTATCCGTTCCCGCCGGCATCCGCTGCGCCTGTCGCACCCGCCGAACCGGCCGCGCCGGCCGCGCCTATCGAGGCGATTCCGAGCTTCGACCCCCTGCCTCCGTTCGGAGGCGAAGACCTCGACGGCACGAAGCTCAGCAACTCCGTGCCCGCGCAGGCTCTGCCGGCCGGAACGGTGACCCTGCTGTTCGACACGGGTGAGAGCTACGTGATCGCCGGACACGGCGTGCTCGGGCGCGATCCCGTGTCTCCCTACGGGGCACCCGAGGATCAGCTGGTGCAGGTCGCCGGCGACACGCGGTCGATCTCGAAGACCCATCTCGAATTCGAGGTGCAGCCCGGGAGCATCTGGGTGACGGACCGACGATCGACCAACGGCTCCGCCATCCTTCGAGCCGACGGCGTCGAGTCTCCGATCACGCCGGGCCAGCGCATGACCCTGCGCAGCGGCGACCGGGTGCGCATCGGAACGCGCGTCTTCACTCTCACGGTGGCCCCGTGAGTCCGCCGCCGACAATCGGCGTCTCGACGGTCGTTCTGCGCTCGGGAGCCGCGACGCACCGCGGGCTCAAGCGGGCGACGAACGAAGACGCCTATCTCGCCTCGTCGCCGGTCTTTCTGGTGGCCGATGGCATGGGCGGACACGAGGCGGGCGAGCGGGCGAGCGCGATCGTGGTCGAGTCGTTCGACGGCCTGACGGGGCGACCCACGGTCGACCCCATCGACGTGCGCGCCGCCTTCGACCGCGCGTATCGCTCCATCGCCGAGCTCAGCACGGGCGGCCGCCGCCGCGCGGGCACCACCGTGTCGGGGGTGGCGATCGTCGACAGCGAGGGAACGGCCGTGTGGCTGGTCTTCAACCTCGGCGACTCCCGCACCTACCGACTGAACTCGGGTGTGCTCGAACAGATCAGCATCGACCACTCGGTCGTTCAGGAACTGCTCGACGGCGGGGGAATCAACGCGGCTGAAGCCCTGGTGCATCCCGCCCGCAACGTGATCACCCGTGCGCTCGGCGCGGGCGGGGACTATCGCCCGGACTTCTGGCTCGTGCCCGTCGAACCGGGCGACCGTATGTTCGTGTGCTCCGACGGCATCTCGGGTGAAATCGACACGGAGTCGATCGCCCGAATACTCTCGAGTGAGAAAGATCCTCAGGTGGCGGCCGACAGGCTGGTGCGTGAGGGCATGGCCCGGGGAGGCCACGACAACCTGACGGCGGTCGTGGTCGACGCATCGCTTGCCCAGGCGGCATCCGAACCGGCCTTGCCCGATGACACTATTCCCCGCGGATCCGCCCCAACCGAAGGAGCCGTGCGATGACCCGACTCGACTACCAGCCCGGGCAGTGGCGCGGGGTGGTCGCGCCCGGAGCCGTGGCCCTGTTCCCCTCGACCCTCGACGGCCAGATGCTCGAGCGCATCTGGCGCACGCTCGACGACGGACACGGTCTGAGCGGTGTGCTCGAAGCGCTGACGGCCGAGTTCGGCACGAACCTCAAGGCGATACCGCCCTTCGCGGTCGCCGTCGCGTCGGGCGCTGAACTGCGAGTCGCCGTGCGCGGTGCGTTCCGCATCGAGGTGAGCGAGCCGGGCGCATCCGAGCCCGTCATCGTGGCCGGAGACGAGGTCACCACGTGGAACGAGCGCGTCGTCGCCCGTGCAGACGGCTTCGTCGTGAGCAGCGACGGCGCCGACACGTCGGACTGGTTGGCCATCCGCAGCGGGATCGTGCTGTGTCGCGCGGTGTCGTTCCGTATGGACGGCCAGGCCGGGGCAGCCGCGCCGGTCGTCGCTGTAGAGGCGGCTCCTGTCGCGGCTCCTGCGCGCGTGGAGCCCGTAGTGCCTGCGGAGCCTGCGGAGCCTGCCGTGCCTGCGGCGACGGCAGAACCGGTAGTGCCCGTGCCCGCAGAACAGGTGTTGCCCGCTGAACCGGTCGTGCCGACAGAGACGATCATTCCGCAGCCTGCGCCCGTCGAGGCGCCGGAACTCGACCTCGAGGCCGCCCCCGATGCGCACGATGTCGACGACACGGACGATGCCGATGACACGGTCGACGACGTCGAGCCGGTCGAGGCGGAGGACTTCGGGCCCACCGTCACGGAACTTCCCGACGACGCGTACGACCACCTCTGGGGCGCGACCGTCGTCAAGTCGGTCGAGCAGGCCGCCGTGCGCCTCGACGACGATGAATCGTCGGACGAGGAGAGTCCTTCCGCGGCGCCCGTCACGCCTACTGCCGCCGCACCTGCGTCACCCGCAGAGCCCCCCGCCGTCGCGTCCTTCACTCCCCCGGAATCGCCGAAGCCCTCGTCGCGAGAGTGGACCGCTCCGCCTCCGACCGGCCTCATCGACCGGGTGCCGGGCTTCGCCGGTGTCGGAGCCGCGGCCACTGACTGGAATGAGCAGTCCACTCCTGCCGCGCCGGCAGCTCCCGCCCCGAGCGAGAGCGACCACGACGGCCTCACCGTGACGGTGTCCGAGCTCGAGGCGATGCGCCGCCTCGAAACGGCCGACGAGGCCGCGACGACGGAAGGACCCGGACGCATCGTGCTCGCGACCGGTGAAGTGATCTCGCTCGACCGCCCCGTGATCGTCGGTCGACGCCCGCGCGCCCAGCGAGTGCAGGGCGATGTGCTTCCTCACCTGGTCACTGTTCCGAGCCCCGAGCAAGACGTGTCGCGCAGCCATCTGGAGGTACGCGTCGAGGGACGCCACGTGCTCGTGGTCGACCTCGACACAACCAACGGCTCCGTGCTGCACCGCGCCGGGACTCCCCCACTGCGGCTGTCGCCCGGCGAGGCCGTGCTCGTTCTGAACGGCGACATCGTCGACATCGGCGACGGCGTCACACTGCTCTTCGAGGAGCTTCCGTGAATGCGCGTCGACCACCATCGGCTCCGCCCGAGATCCCTGGATTCACGCACGAGCAGTTGCTCGGTTCGGGCGGATTCGCCGACGTGTTCCTCTACGAACAGCGCATGCCGCGTCGTCGCGTCGCCATCAAGGTGCTGCTCAGCGAGGCGCTCACCCCCGGAGCGCGCGAGAACTTCGACGCCGAGGCGAACCTCATGGCGCAGCTCTCGACGCATCCGTCGATCGTCACGATCTATCAGGCCGACATCGCCCAAGACGGCCGGCCCTATCTGGTCATGGAGTACTGCTCGAGGCCGAACCTCGCCGCGCGGTACCGACGCGAGAAGATCAGCGTCGCCGAGGCGCTGCGCATCGGCATCCAGGTCGCCGGTGCGGTGGAGACCGCCCACCGCGCGGGAATCCTGCACCGCGACATCAAGCCGGCCAATATTCTCACGACGGAATACAACCGCCCCGCGCTGACGGACTTCGGAATCTCCGTGACGATGGTCGGTGGCGGAGACGACGCCGCCGTCGGCATGTCCATTCCCTGGTCGCCTCCCGAGGTGTTCGGGCAGAGCTCCTCGAGTGGCCCCGGCGGAGACATCTACGCGCTGGGCGCCACGGTGTACACGCTTCTCGCAGGGCGGAGCCCCTTCGAAGTCGTCGGCGGAAGCAACGGCGGCCTCGACCTCATCACGCGCATCCAGCAGTCGCCCCTGTCTCGCACCGGCCGCGCCGACGTTCCCGATTCACTCGAGCAGATCCTCGCCACCTCCATGGCCAAGCGCGAGGAGGACCGCTTCGGCTCGGCACTCGAGTTCGCCCGAGCCCTGCAGAAGGTTCAACTCGAACTCAGCCTGTCGGTCACACCGGCTGACGTGCTCGACGACTCGCTTCCGTCGGCCGCCGAAGAAGAGGAAGACGACGGCAACACGCGCATCCGGGGCATCGTGACGATCGACCCCACCGCGCCCGTCGCGGGCACGGCGAACCGCCGCCCCACGCCGACGCCCTCGGCCGCGGCCCCGCCCGTTCCACCCGTGGGCATCCCGCCTGTGACCTTTAGCCAGCCGAATCGCGCACCCGGGCCGGATGCCGTGGAAGCCACCCAGCGCCGGGGCCAGCTTCCGGTCGCGCCGTACGCACCGGCACCAACGCCCTCGGGTTTCGGGCTCACGTCGCCGCCGATCGATGAGACCCAGCATCGCGCCCCGCAGCCCACGGAGTACGCCGCGGAGCCGACCAGCCGCCGGTCGAAGAAGCTCCCCATTCTCATCGGCGCCATCTCCCTGGTCGTGCTGCTCGGCGTGGGCGGCACCATCTTCGCGATCAACGCCGCCGGGGGAAGCCCGGCCGCGGTCAAGACCGAAGACCCCGTCGACCCGATCGACGTGATCCCCGGAGGCACCGTGGCCCCGCCCGTCGATGTGGCGGGCGCTCCCGGTGAGGGCGGCATCGTCTTCACCTGGTCGAACCCCGAGCCCGAGGCCGGCGACGTCTATCAATGGGGACTGCTCGTTCCCGGAACCGAACCCACCCTCGCGTCGACCACCGACGCGACGGTCACGGTCGTGCCCGCCGAGGGGCAGAAGACCTGTATCGAAGTGAGTGTGCGTCGCAAAGACGGGCGTGCCTCCGAACCAGCGACGGGATGCGCGCCCTGATGACCGATGTCAGTACAACCGAGACGACCACGACCGATGCCAGCGTCGAGTACTGCGGCGAGTGGTTCACGCTCAACAAGAACAAGCCCTTCGACATCGGCCGCGACGCCGACCTCGACATCGACGACAACCAGTATCTGCACCGCCGCTTTCTGCAGATCGCGTACATCGACGGCCTGTGGTGGCTCATCAACGTCGGCTCGCGGCTCTCGGCGTCGATCTCGGATGCGACGGGGTCGATGCAGGCCTGGCTCGCGCCGGGCGCCCGACTTCCCGTGGTCTTCGGACTGACCTCGGTGGTCTTCACCGCCGGCCCCACGACCTACGAGTTCGTGGTGCACACCTCGACGCCGGCCTTCGTCGACTCGAAGCCCGTCTCGTCGAGCGACGGCACCACCACCGTGGGAGCTGTCACCTTCACCCGCTCGCAGTGGCTGCTGATCCTCGCTCTCTCCGAGCCGATGCTCAAGCGTGAGGGAACGGGCACGAGCGAGATTCCGTCGTCGGCGGCGGCGGCCGAGCGGCTCGGCTGGGTGCTGAGCCGGTTCAACCGCAAGCTCGATAACGTCTGCGACAAGTTGAGCCGCCAGGGCGTCGACGGTCTGCGCGGCGGAGTCGGAGCGCTCGCGACGAACCGGCGCGCTCGGCTGGTCGAGTACGCCGTGCTCTCGCGCCTCGTCACCCCCGCCGATCTTCCCGCGCTCGACGACGACACGGCCGACACTCCCCAGGCTCCTGCCGCGACCCCATCGAAGGATGCCCGCTAGTCCATGCACATCAAACTCACGCTCTCCCGCGGCGGCGGCACCTCGACGAATGTCGCCGTCACGGCGGATGCGACCACCTCGGTCTCGAATGTGGCGGAGGCTCTGTATACGGCCGATCCCAACAACGACGTGCAGGTCGCGCCTCCTCGCCTGACACTGCAGGTCACCGAGACGTCGGGCCAGACCCGCGTGCTCGATCCCCAATCGAATCTGCTCGACTCGGGCGTGCGCTCTGGCTCCACCATCGAGATCCGTCAGCACAGCGACGACTTCAATGCGCCCGGCTCCGATCGGGGCGCGGCCGCGGCCACCCTGCGCGTGCTGTCGGGCCCGGATGCCGGCTCCGAGTTCGCGCTGCCCTTCGGCACCAGCTACATCGGTCGTGAGCGCGGGGTGGATGTGCGACTCACCGACTCGCTCATCTCCAAACGGCACGCCCGCATCAACGTGGGCGAGACCGTCGAGATCACCGACATGAACTCGGCCAACGGCCTGCTGATGGGTGGCGAGCAAGTCGCGCGCACCACTCTGAGCTCGGCTGACGTCGTGGTTCTCGGCGACACCGCGCTGTGCGTCGTTCCCCTGCAGCGCCTCGGCGGCGCGGCCCCCTCGACGCCCGTGATCGAGTTCAACCGGTCTCCCCGCGTGGTCGCCCGCTACCCGGGCGACAAGTATCCTGCGCCCGAACCTCCCGGCCGCCCGCAGCCGCAGCGCTTTCCGATCGTCGCCTTGATCGCGCCGCTGATCATGGGTGTCGTTCTCTACGCCTTCACCCGCAACATCCTGAGCGTCGTGTTCATCGCCCTGAGCCCCCTGCTGATGATCGGTACGTACATCGATCACAAGCTCACGACGCGTCGCCAGATGAAAGACGCGATCAAGCAGTTCACGCTGTCGCTCAAGGCCTTCGTCGACAAGCTGCACGAGCGTCAGCGGCTGCAGCGTGCCGTTCGCCTGGGCGAGGCGCCCTCGGTGGGCGACAGCCTCGAGTCGGCGCATCGGCTGGGCCACCTGCTCTGGACGCACCGACCCGAGCACGGCGCCTTTCTCGCCGTGCGCCTCGGCCTCGGAACGGCGCACAGCCGCGACAGCGTCACCCTGCCTCAGGCCAACGACACCCTTCCCGAGTACTGGGGGCAGCTCGAAGAGGTGGCCGAGAAGTTCTCGCTCATCGACAACGTGCCCATCGTGGCCGACCTGCGCGAATCCGGCGCCCTGGGCGTGGCCGGCAGTCTCGACCTGCGCCGCGGCGTCACGCGCGGAGTCGTAGCTCAGCTCACCGCGCTGCACTCCCCCGCCGAACTCGTGGTCTGCGCCCTCGTGTCACCGGTATCGCGGGAGAGCTGGGAATGGCTCGAATGGATGCCGCACACCGGCTCTCCGCACAGCCCGCTCGCCGGTGATCACCTCGCCGACAACCCCGGCTCGGGACTCGCCCTGCTGTCGCGACTGGAGGAACTGGTCGCTCAGCGCACGACCGGAGCCCCGAGCGCTCGCGGCGCGCTCGAGAGCCCGGATCTGCGCCCGAAGAAAGACGACGAGTCCGACGTTCCGCTGCCCATCACCCCCGCCGTCATCGTGATCATCGAAGACGACGTGCCCGTCGACCGGGGCCGGCTCAACCGCCTCGCCGAGCGGGGCGCCGACGCCAACGTGCACATCGTGTGGTCTGCGCCATCCATCGCCCACCTGCCGGCCGCGTGCCGCAGCTTCGTCAGTGTCGATTCGGATGTCGCGGGCGGCACGGTCGGCCAGGTGCGGTTGGGCGAGCACACCTACCCGGTGGTCTGCGAGACGGTCGAGCTCGAGGCCGCCCACCGCTACGCCCGCCATCTCGCCCCCGTCGTCGACGTCGGATCGCCGATCGACGACGAGTCGGATCTGCCGCGTTCGGTGTCGTATCTGTCGCTCGTCGGCCCCGAGCTCGCCGAGCAGCCTGATGCGGTCGTCGAGCGCTGGCGCGAGAGCAACTCGATCGCCCTCCGCGACGGTTCGCCTCCCGTGCGGCGCAAGAAGGAGGGCTCCCTGCGGGCCCTCGTCGGCCACAGCGGAACCGAGCCCTTCTACCTCGACATCCGCAACCAGGGTCCGCACGCGCTCGTCGGCGGAACGACCGGAGCGGGAAAGAGCGAGTTCCTGCAGTCGTGGGTGCTCGGCATGGCCGCGGCGCACTCCCCCGACCGCGCGACCTTCCTCTTCATCGACTACAAGGGTGGTGCCGCCTTCGCCGACTGTGTCGCCCTGCCGCACACCGTGGGACTCGTCACCGACCTCTCGCCGCACCTCGTGCGCCGGGCGCTCACGTCGTTGCGGGCGGAACTGCGCTACCGCGAGCACCTGTTGAACCGCAAGAAGGCGAAAGACCTGGTCTCGCTCGAGAAGACGGGCGACCCGGAGACTCCGCCGAGCCTCCTGATCGTGGTCGACGAGTTCGCTGCGCTCGTGCAGGAGGTGCCCGAGTTCGTGGACGGCGTCGTCGACGTCGCCCAGAGAGGCCGGTCGCTCGGACTGCACCTGATTCTCGCGACCCAGCGCCCTGCCGGTGTCATCAAGGACAATCTGCGCGCGAACACGAACCTGCGCATCGCCCTGCGCATGGCCGACGCGGAAGACTCCTCCGACATCCTCGGAACGCCGATGGCCGCATACTTCGATCAGTCGATCCCCGGGCGCGGAGCTGCCAAGACCGGTCCTGGTCGCCTCGCCTCGTTCCAGACCGGATACGCCGGAGGCTGGACGACGAACGAACCCCCGCGTCCGCGCATCGACATCAGCGAGATGAACTTCGGCGCCGGAGCCGAGTGGGAGGTGCCGGAGGTCGAGACGGTCGAGGCGTCGGACCCGGGGCCGAACGACATCGCGCGACTCGTCGCATCCATTCGCACGGCGGCCCGCAGGGCCGACATCCCCGACCCGCGCAAACCGTGGCTCGACGAACTCGCGGCGGTCTACGACTTCTCGCTGCTGCCCAACCCGCGCAACGATGAGCGGCTGCTGCTCGGCGTCATCGATGAGCCCGAGAACCAGATCCAGCCCACGGTGTTCTACGAGCCCGACCGCGACGGCAACATGGCGGTCTACGGAACCGGTGGCTCGGGCAAGAGCGCCACCCTGCGCACGATCGCTGTCGCAGCGGCCGTGACGCCGCGCGGGGGCCCGGTGCACGTCTACGGCCTCGACTTCGGATCGAGCGGCCTCAGCATGCTCGAGGAGCTGCCCCACGTGGGCGCCATCATCGACGGCGACGACGAGGAGCGGGTCATCCGCCTGCTTCGGATGCTGCGCGACACCGTCGACGACCGCTCGGTGCGGTACTCGGCCGTGCGGGCCGGAAGCATCGGGGAGTACCGGCGGATCGCCGGGGTTCCCGAGGAGCCGCGCATCATCGTCTTAGTCGACGGTATCGGCGCGTTCCGCGAGCAGTACGAGTTCGGCGGGCACTCCGCCTGGTTCACCACGTTCGCCCAGATCGCGAGCGACGGCCGCCAGGTGGGCGTGCACATCGTGATCTCGGGAGACCGCCCCAACTCGGTGCCCGCATCGCTCGGATCGACCGTGCAGCGACGACTGGTGCTGCGCATGGCCAGCGAGGACGATTATCAGCTGGTCGGCGTTCCGAAAGACACGCTCACCGCGATCTCGCCCCCCGGCCGCGGCCTGATGGGCGGCAACGAGATCCAGATCGCCGTGCTGGGCGCAGACCCCAACGTGGCCATCCAGTCGCGAGAGGTCTCGAAGCTGGCGGAGGCCATGCGGCGCCAGGGAATCCCCGAGGCGCCGCCCATCCAGAAGCTGTCCGACTCGATCCCGCTCTCGAGCCTTCCGGCCTCGGCGGGCGGACTGCCCGTGATCGCGGTGCGCGACGACAATCTCGCGCCACTCGGAATCGCGCCGCGGGGAGCGTTCATGGTGTCGGGCTCGGGCCAGAGCGGTCGATCGACGGCGCTCGCGACCATGGCCGCCGCTCTGCGACGCGCGCAGCCCGGCATCCGCATCGTGCACATCTCGCCGCGCAAGACCTCGCTCACTCCCCTGCCGTTCTGGTCGATGTCGCTGTCTGATCCTGCTCAGATCACCGCGTTCGCCGACGATCTGCAGGGGCAGCTCGACGCCGGCACGCTGCGGCCCGAGACTCTCGCGATCTTTGTGGAGAACATCGGCGATCTCACCGGGACGATGGCTGAGAACGACATCGACCGACTGATCAAGCGGGCGCTGCGTGACGACGTCTTCGTGGTCGGCGAAAGCGAGACGGCCACCTGGTCGGCCGCGTGGACGCTGGCCGGCTCGTTCAAGGGCGCCAAGCGCGGCCTGCTGCTGGTTCCGGGCGAACTCGACGGCGACACCCTGCTCGGCACGTCTCTCGGCCGCTTCCGCCGCGCAGACCTTCCGCCGGGGCGCGGTTTCCTGGTTCAGCAGGGCCGGATCACCAAGGTTCAGGTGGCGCTTCCCGACGCGTGAGAAGGGCCGGGCAGAGGCATGGGGAGTTCTCCCCATCGACTCCCCTTGGTACCTCGCCCTAGTCTGAACACGTGAGATCGACTCACAGGATGTAGCGAAACCGGATCCGCCGGATCGCCAGGAAAATAAGGAGAAAACAATGGCCGTATGGGGTCTTGACGTTGACCAGGTTCGCAGCCTCGGAAAGCAGCTCAACCAGCAGTCGCAGCAGGTCCAGACGATCCTGACGACGCTCACCAGCGCACTGCAGAGCGTGCAGTGGACCGGTCCCGACGCGGAGAACTTCCGCAGCGAGTGGAGCGGCACCCACACCGCCGCCCTCAAGCAGGTCATCGCCGCACTCGAGGACGCCTCGCAGAAGGCAGCAAAGAACGCTGCCGACCAGGAGAGCACCTCGAACGCGTAACACCTCTTTTTCTGAAGATCCGGCCTACGGATTCGCAGGACACAGGCGGGGCTCTCGCGGGGGCAGCCGAGGCCATCACCACCATCGAGCGCATCGCACGCGCCACCGCCTCGGCTGCCGCGGAGCTCGGCGGCAGACTGGTCTTCGTGCGCGGCTCCGCCCGCACTGGCACGTGCTCTCGACCACGGCAGCGTTGCTCGCCACGGCCAAAGAGGTGGCGCAGGGCGAGTTCCGGCCGAATGTCGTCGTGGCGATCTCGCGCTTCGGAACCGGTTACACCCTCGACACGGCGATCCAGTCCGTGATCGACAAGGTCGGCTCCATCGAAGGAGTCGCGGAGTTGGGTCGCGATCGCCCTGAGGTGCTCGGCCGCGCTGGCTTCCGCATCGAGTTCAGCTATCCCGATGCCCGGGCCGGCACGCTCATCCAGGCCGTTCGCCTGGCTCTCGTCTCGAACGGGCCCGCCCTCGACCTGGTGCAGGTGACGGCGACGGCTACGGCCGCACAGGCGATGGAGATCTGGCCCGAGATCCGCGCGATCCAGGCCAGTGCCACCCTCTCGTGAACGTGCGAACGCCCGCTCCCTGAGGGGAGCGGGCGTTCGCGTTCTCAGCGCTTCAGCGCCTCGGGTGTCAGCTTCGACGCAGGCGTCGTCTGGTCATGCCCATTGTCAAGGCCAGGCCCGCCGCCAACGCGATGCCGCCGATTACGGCCAGGCCGCCACCGTCGAATCCGGTCGCAGCGAGGCCTGAACGTGGAGCGCCGCCGTTACCGCCCGCGCCGTTACCGCCCGCGCCGTTGCCGCCGGGCGTCGTCGGCACCGGTCCCGTCGGCGATTCGATCACGACCGTGTACGTCTCTGAATCATCGTCGGCGTGGCCGTTGTTCGCCGTCACCGTGAAGGTATAGGTGCCCGGGGTCGTCGGCGTTCCCGTGATCTCGCCGGACGGCGACAGCGTCAGGCCGGGAGGAAGCTCGCCCGTGACGACGGTGTAAGTAGGCGTCGGCGACGTGGTCGGCGAGGTCGTGAAGTCGTACTCGTACGGGGTTCCTGTGGTGCCCGACGGTGGTGCCGGCGAGGTGATGTCCGGCGCGCAGCCGGTCGGCCGGGTGATCACGTTGGTGTCGAGCGTGACGGCGCCGGTGTTCGCGAGCAGACGGCCTTCGACGCTCGCGGCGGCGTTGGCCGTGATCGAAGCCTGCGCCATCACGGTGCCCACGAAGGTTGCTCCGCTGCCGATGGTGGCCGACGTCCCGACCTGCCAGAACACGTTGCAGATGCTGGCGCCACCGATCAGCTGCACGGTGCTGCCCACGTTCATCACAAGCGAACTCGAGGCCTGGAACACCCAGACGGACTCTGCGCCGCCGGAGAGGGTGAGCAGGCCGCCCGACGAGAGGTCGAGTGCGTTGCCGGAGTACACGCCTGGGGTGAGGACCTGGCCGGCGAGCTGAGACAGCCCGGTGGCCTGAGGGGTGAGCCCCGCAGCGGTGTTGTACGCGGCCGTCAGCGCGGACTGTGCGTCTCCTACACCAGGATCTGTTCGGATTGTGCCGGTTCCATTGACGATGGAGCCCTCCAGGGGCGGGCCGCCGAAGCCGGTGATTCCCGCGCTGCCCGTGTCACCACTGAGGCCGACATCGCCGGTCACCGTGGTGGGTCCCGTGTTGGTGACGGTGCTGGCCGCGAGAACGCCATAGCTGGAAGCCAAGCCCAGGTTGATCGGGCCACCAGCTTCGGGCGGAAGAGCCTGCGCACTACCAGAGAAGCCCAGGACCATGGCGGTGCCGAGAGCCACGCTGGCGAGGCCGACAAACGCGTAGCGATGGCGTAGAGTACTAATGAGCAATTGTCAGACCCCCAAGGTCTTCACGGATTGATGCTTCCCGCAACAGAGCGGGAACGCGACACAAACCTCCTGCTTTGAGTAGACCATGCGAGGCGAGTTCTGCAATAGCAGTGACATTGGACCGGCAGTGGTGTATCACGCGCGAGGAGCCATCTGCTCCGATTCGTAAGATTCTCCGCGAGGGAGAACGTCCAGGATCGACCGCGGTAAACTAGCGGGGTTCTCGAACTCGAAAGCAGGCCGCGCGGTGACCACCCAGCACGCCACGCTCGAGGCGCAGTCGCCCTACTGGGGTGTTCCGATCGCCCGGGCGATTCCGGCGATCGTCGTAGCCCTCGTTGTGACCTTCACGCCGAATCATTCGAGCGTCGTCGGACTGCTGGTCTTCGGTGCCTTCGCCCTCGCATCCGGCCTGCTCACCGGCATCCTGACTCTGCGCACCGTGCCCGCGGGCACGAGCCGCACCCTTCTTCTCACCCAGGCCGGTACCAGCCTCGTGGCCGGCGTGCTCGCCCTGGCGCTGCAGGGCTTCGGGCTCGGCTTCCTGCTCTATCTCGTGAGCGTCTGGGCCGCGATCACCGCCATTCTCGAACTCGTGACCGGTCTGCGCTCGCGGGGTGACGCGCCCGCCAAAGACTGGATCGCCATGGGAGGCCTCACCGGCGTCCTCGCGCTGGTCTTCCTCCTCCTTCCGCTCACAGACCTGGTGGCCGTCGGCCTCTTCGGCGCATACGGAGCGGTTCTCGGAATCTACCTCGTCATCGCGGGCCTCTCGCTCCGCTGGGGCACGCAGGCCGAAGCCCACACAACAAAGGAATCAGTGACTCCGCAGGTGCAGAACCCGTGACCCAGCCATCCAAGCGCGACGTCTTCAAGCCGGTCGAACTCATCGTTCTGTCGGCGGTGATGGCCCTGTTCGTGGGTCTCGCCGTTCTGCTCTCCACGCGCAATCCGCTGCTGGCGGTGATCTTCTTCGGCGTCGCGTTCATCGTGGTTCTTGTTGTGATCGCGATGATGGTGTTGACGTTCAAGCCGAATAAGTCGGAGCAGACGGAGCTCGACGATGACGAACTTCCGCCTTCTGGGCACTAAGCGTTTTCTGTAGGGCGCGGCTCGGGGTGTGCGTTTTCAGCTCAGACAATGACTGTGACTGACAACCGCTCCGCGGCGCTCGTTCCTCGCGCTGCTTCGGGTCATCAGCCACAGCCATAACTCGCAAGAAAACGCACACCCCTCCCCGCGCCGAGTTCGCTTCGCTCCCCGGGTGGTGGTGTTTGGCTAGCTGAGGGCTTCTTTCAGGGTTTTTAGGGACTGCTGGGCCGTTCTGCGGACGTCTTTGTCGGGGTCTCGGAGAAGGGACTCCAGGGTGTCTTGAGTTGCGGGGTCGCCTGTGGATGCGAGTGCTCGGGCTGCAGCGGAGCGGACTCGTGCGTGGTCGTCCGTTGTGAGGGTCGTGAGGGCCTCGGGGGCTGCGATCGCACGCAGGGCCGCCACCTTGGCGCACATCTCGCGTACGCGCCATGCCTGGTTGCCGAGCCCGGCGATGACGGCGGGCGCCGCAGCATCCGACCAGACGTAGTTCAGGGCGCGGGCGCCCCACAGCTCGGGCCAGTAGAGCGAGGGCGCACCGGCGAGGATGCCGTCGGCGTGCGGACCTCCGACGACGCGAAGGAACTCCTCGCCCTCATAGCCGCCCTCGAGCAGGGAACGCGCGCGCAGCACGACCGAGGTCTCGCCCTCGCTGTCGACGGCGGCCTGGATGCGCTCTTCGAGCGACGCGGTGTGGTGGGACGGGGTCTCGCTGTCGTGTGCCATAAGACACCAAGGCTACCGCGGGCGCCCGAGAGGGCTCAGAGGATGTGCTCTACCAGCGCCGAGGAGATTCCGACATAGGTGTGCGGGGTGAGCGCGAGGAGGCGCTGCTTGGCGGCGTCGCCGATGTCGAGGCCCTCGACGAAGGTCGCCAGGTCGGTGGCCCCGATGCGCTTGCCGCGGGTGAGGTCCTTGAGCAGGGCATACGGATCGGTGATCGACGAGCGTCCCGCCGTGATCTCGGCCCGCACCACGGTCTGGATGGCCTCCGCCAGGACCTCCCAGTTGGTGTCGAGGTCTTGGGCGAGCAGCTCTCGGTTCAGCGAGATCTGGCCGAGACCGGCGGTGATGTTCGACAGGGCGAGCAGCGAGTGGCCGAGGGCCACGCCCACGTTGCGCTGCGTGGTCGAGTCGGTGAGGTCGCGCTGCAGGCGGCTGGTGACGAGGGTCTGCGCGAGCGAGTCGAGAAGAGCGCTCGACAGCTCGAGGTTGGCCTCGGCGTTCTCGAACTTGATCGGGTTGATCTTGTGCGGCATGGTCGACGAGCCCGTGGCGCCGGCGACGGGGATCTGCGTGAAGTAGCCGAGCGAGATGTAGGTCCACACGTCGGTGCACAGGTTGTGCAGGATGCGGTTGCCGTGGGCAACCTGGGAGTAGAGCTCGGCCTGCCAGTCGTGCGATTCGATCTGCGTGGTGAGGGGGTTCCAGGTGAGACCGAGCGAGGTCACGAACTCACGCGACACCGCCTGCCAGTCGAGGTCGGCCTCGGCGGAGAGGTGCGCCGCGAACGTGCCGGTGGCTCCGGAGAACTTGCCGAGGTATTCGGCGGCCTCGACCTGCTTGCGGATGCGCTCGAGGCGGTACACCGTGACGGCAAGCTCTTTGCCCATGGTGGTGGGCGTAGCGGGCTGTCCGTGGGTGCGGGCGAGCATAGCGTCGAGGCGGTACTGCACCGCCTGAGCGCGCAGCTCGTCGACGACCGCACGGAAGGCCGGCAGCCAGACCTCGGTCACGGCATCCCGGATGACGAGCGCGTAGCTGAGGTTGTTGATGTCTTCGCTGGTGGCCGCGAAGTGAGTGAGCTCGGCGATGTCGTTCAGGCCCAGTTCGCTGAGTCGGCGACGCACGTAGTACTCGACCGCCTTGACGTCGTGCTTCGTGGTCGACTCGAGGGCGCCGAGCTCTGCGACCTCGTCGTCTCCGAAGTTCGGGGCCAGCTGGCGCAGCTGCCGCTGCTTCTCGAGCTCGATCGGCGTCGATCCGAAGAGCGAGTGATCGGTGAGGTAGATCAGCCATTCCACCTCGACCTGAATACGGGCGCGGTTGAGCCCGGCCTCCGACAGAAACTCTCCCAGTTCAGAGACGGCAGACGCGTAGCGGCCGTCGAGGGGGCTGAGGGGCTGGGGGGAAAGAGCGCTCATGGTTTCGGGTAACTCCAGTGCTGGGCGGCCGTCCGGCCGCGTCGGTCAGGCGTGGGTGGATGTCTGCGGCGCGCGGAACGCCGGCTCGAGCTGGGCGAACAGCGCCGAACAGGCGCGTTCGATCGTGCCGAGCACGGCCGCAAAGGTCGCTGCGTCGGCGTAGTAGGGGTCTGGAACGTCGAGCTGACGACCCGGATCGGTGTCGAAGCTCGTGAGCAGCCTGATCTTCGACTTATCGGAGTCGCTCGACGCCCAAGAGCGGATCGCCCGTTCGTGAGTGCGGTCGAGGGCGATGATCAGATCGAGCGCGTCGAACGACGACGAGTCGAATTGCTTGGCCCGGTGCATGGATGCGTCGTAACCGCGTTCCGCCAGCGCGTCAATGGTGCGCGGGTCGGCCTGCTCCCCTACATGCCAGTCGCCCGTTCCCGCACTGGTCACCGAGACGCGATGGCTGAGACCGGCCTTCTGCACGAGGTCGCGCAACACGATCTCGGCCATGGGAGAACGACAGATGTTGCCCGTGCAGACCATGCAGACCCGAAAGACCCCAGGGGGAATCTCGGTGGCGTCGTGGGGCATGACTCTATCTTGGTGCAGTTTCCTCTCCTCCACATCAGTGGTCTCCTCGTCGGCACTCCCCCGATCTCTGACGGGTCGGCGGTGCGACCGAGATCGGCGGCGACACTGGTGGCGTGACAGATCAATCGAACCCGCTCTCGACCCATGTGCGCCTCGCGCTCGAGCACGACAGGGCCGCCGTGCAGAGACTGAGCGTCGAGCTTTGCACCGAGCTGCTGCCCACCTTCGTACGCGACGATGCGCCGGGGTGGCAGGGTCTCGCTCGGCGGTCGTTCGATATGCGGTGCGACCACGTGGCAGCCGACGTTCGTCGCGTGTCGTCACATCTCGACGATGTCGCGGGCCTGCTCGCGGGTGCCATCGAGAGGCTCGACGCCACGCCATGAACACAGACACAGAAGAACTCGTCGTGTCGGGCGGAGGCAGCCTCGCGGTGTCGACAGACGAGATCGCGACGACCGCTTTTCGGCTCAGGTTCATCGAGGCAGAGGCGCTCGCGGCGGCCACACGGCTGAGGGCGCTCCACCTCTGCCTCGATCCGCTGGTCGCGGCTCAGGCGCCGACGGTGCCTGCCCTCGCGGCGCAGGCCGCAGCCGATCTCGAGAACGCGTCGCGCTCGGCCGGTGAACTCGAATTCTCTCTGCGGCTGGCTGCCGAAGCCTATGGCATGGTCGAGAACGCGATGGTCGACGGAATGCGAATGACCTCCGGCGTCGTCGGCAACGTTCTCGGGCACATCGCGCCTTTCCTCCTCCTGGCGGGTGCACCGTTTCTCGCCGGGGCGGGTTCGGGTGTCCTCCTGGGCCTGGCCCTGAGGCCGGGCACCTCGACCAATCCGGCCGACGTCGCGAAGTGGATGCGCGAGCATCCGGAACTCGCCAACAACCCGGCCGTCACGGCCGCCGTGCGACTGCTCTTCTCGTCGAGCGACGACATCATCGCGGGCCTCCTCGGCGTTCCTCCCGGTGCCGGCGCTGTCATCGGCGACGACGGGCTCGGCCTCTTCGGCATCAGGCAGGCAGCGGGGTTGGTACTCGTCGCTGCCGGTGCCGTGGGTGCGGCCGGGGCGCGCGGCGCGGGGCGTAGCCCTCTCGTCGAGACGCCGGTGAGAACGACCCGCGTCGCGACCTCGTCGGTCACCGCGCCGTCGAGCATCTCAGAGCTGGCCTCGCGCATGCCCGCCACGAGCACGACCGGTTCGCAGATCAAGATCGAGAAGTATGCCGATGCCGAGGGCAACCCGTCGTACATCGTCTACCTCGGCGGAACCGTCGACATGAACGCGATGCCGGCCGGTGAGGCCTTCGATATGACGAGCAATATCGAGTCGATGAGCGCGGGTGACGGTGCTTCGTACCGTGCCGCGGTCGAGGCGATGCGCGATGCGGGTATCCAGCCCGGTGACCCCGTCTTCGAAGTCGGATACTCGCAGGGCGGTCTCCTCGCCGTTCAACTCGAGCAGTCCGGCGACTACAACGTGCAGGGTGTCGTGACGCTGGGGTCGCCGGTGGGTCAACTCGAGACCACGGCCCCCACGCTCGCGGTCGCGCATACAGAAGATCTCGTTCCGGCCCTCGGTGGCCTCGACACGGCATCGGGCGACGATCGCGTACTCGTTCGCCGCACGCTCTACGACGATGCGCCTATTCCCACAGGCGATGCGTTTCCGTCACACGACCTCGGTGCCTATCGAGAGACGGCCGGGCTGATCGACTCGTCGCGAGATCGCAGGGTGCAGAAATTCATCGACGATGCAGCGCCGTTCCTCTCGGGCACGGCGGCGGGCACGGCGACCGAGTACAGCGCCAAGCGGGTAGACCCATGAGCCGGGTAGACCGATGAGCCGAGTCGTGGTCGCTCGTGTCGGCGCAGGGCGACGCGCTCTGGTGTCAGTCCTTGTCGCGCCCCGCGAGGGGGCGAAGAATCGAGCCGATGATCGCCGAGAGGATGGCGAGCACGAGGGCACCGAGCACCGCCCAGCCGAAGCCCTCCACGTTCAGGCCGAAGCCGAAGAGCTGCGAGAACCACGCGGCCAGCATCAGCAGGAGGGCGTTGACCACCAGGGAGATCAGGCCGAGGGTGAGGATGTACAGGGGGAACGCGACGACGCGGATCGCCGTGCCGACGATGCCGTTCACCACACCGAAGATCAGCGCCACGAACAGAAACGAGAGAATCGTGCCGATCGTGTCGTCTTGGAAGGGGTCGACGGTCACGCCCGTGACGATGAGCGTGGTCAGCCACAGGGCGATCGCGTTGGCCACCAGAGAGACGAGGAATCTGCGCATGCGCCCAGTATTCCAGTTCACCGGCTAGCTCGACAGCGCCTCGTACGCCCTGTCTCGGCCGGGGACAGCGCGCAACTCGGCGCCCAGCAGGCGACTGCGGTCGTCGACCGCAGTATCGGCGAGCAACGACGCTGCTGCAGACCGCAGCTCGTCGACCGATGCCGTGTTGGGGGCGAGCGCGAGGCCGTAGCCGCGTGTCTCGATGGCTTCGGCTCCCGCGAACTGGTCTGTCGAGAAGGGCAGCACCAGCATGGGTACCCCGGCGGTGGCCGCCTCGGTGACGCTGTTGTTGCCGCCGTGCGTCACCGCGAGCACGGCGTGCTTCAGGATGGTGACCTGCGGCAGGAACTCTCGCACGAGCCAGGTGTCGGGCAGCTCGCCCAGCTCGTCGCGGTCGGCCGAGCCGACGGCCAACGCCACACGCACGTCGAGCGGCTTCAGCGCATCCGCCACCCGCGCCAAGACATCGGCGCGAACAGAGAGAAAGCTGCCGAAGCTCACGTAGACGATCGGTGCGCCTCCCCGGCTGAGCCAGGCATCGACCTCGGGGTCGACGGGCTCGTCGCGCACAGCGGAGCCGAGAAAGGCATGGGTGGGAAGCAGAGCCGTGCGTTCGGGGGCGTGCAGCTGACCGGGGTAGTTGAGCAGCAGAGTGTCGCCGTGCTCGGCGAAGGCGTCCTGCGACGGAGCCGCGCTGGCATTCAACACGGCCAGCGCCTCGTTCCACTGTTCGGTGAAGCGGTCGCGCACGCGCACGCAGCTCGCGCGCAGGCGCTCGAGCGCGTCTCGATCCGGGTCGAAGGCTCGAGGCCACGAGGTCGGATGCCCATATACCTCACCGGCTATGGGTAGCGCCGTCGGGTGGCCGAGCACGACATCGGCGTGACGCACGCCCGCGGCCTGCAGTGCGAGCCGGGCCGTGAAGGCGAGGTGATCGACGATCACCGCATCCGGTCTCACGTCGTCGACGATCTTCAGAACGGCGCTCGCGGTGTCGAGCGGCTGCCAGAGCAGATCGGTCGTGCGCTGAGACGCCTGATAGGCGAGGGTGTCGACGAGTCCCCGACGGGTGGCGTCGAAGAACCCTCGCAAGGAGTCGTCTTCGCCCTCGGGCTGCTCCTCGGCGCGGATCGTTCCAGGATTGGAGCCGCGGCCGAGCCGCAACTCCGTGCCGCGAAAGCCGAACGACGAGACGATCGACGAGGTGGCAGGCCCGGATGCGACGACCACGTCGTCTCCCCTGTCGCGCCAGGCCGTGGCAAGCGTCGCGAGCGGCAGCAGATGCGAGGCGTAGTCAGGGCTGATGACCAGCAGCGTCACGACGCGTTGCCCGTGCTCGACAGAGACATACCCTCGAGGCGCCTCTTCTCGGCCACGCCGATGTACACGCGCTCCAGAGCCGTGGCCATGGCCTGCACCGTGAACCGCTCCCGAACGATGCCTCGGGCCGCGTCGACCCGGGCAGCGTCGTCGCGTGCGGCGATCTGCAGAGCCTCGGTCATTCCCCGACGCACTCCCGTCGCCGATCCGGTGTCGACCAGGATGCCGGTGACGCCGTCGTCGACATATGTCGCGGGTCCTCCCGCATCGGGCGTCACCACGACGAGTCCTGCCGCGAGGGCCTCGAGAATCGCGATGCCGAACTCCTCTTTCAGGCTGCCGCACACGTAGATGCCGGAGGCGCCGATGAGGTCCCCTGATCCAAGGCGGGTCACCGCGAGCCAGCGTGACACGACGTCGTTGGGGCGATGCCCGGCGAGAACGAGGCCGTCGGCGGCCCGCGGGTTCTCACGCAGCACCCGGTCGATGGCGTCGAGCTGCGACTGCTCGTCGGCCGAGGGGGCCAGCAGGTCTCCGCCGACGATCACGAGGTTGCAGCGTTCGAACAGGGCGGGATCCGTGGCCCAGGCCTCGACAATGGTGGCCATGCCCTTCACCCGGTGCAGACGGCCCACGCTGAGAGCGATCGGCAGACCCCGACGGTGCTCTGGCAGCGCGACGATCAGCGCATCGAGCTCATCGATGGCTGCGTGCTCGTCGGCCGCACGGGTGCCGTTGCGTGCTTCGACCTCGAGGAGAGCATCGTCGATGGTGACGAGGTCGATTCCCTCGGGCACCACGGTGTACTGCTCGGGCGACTCGTCGATGTCGATGCCGAGCAGCTCCTGCAGTTCGTCGCGCACGGCGGGCCGCGGAAACAGCACGGTGTGCTCGGCGTCAGCTGCCAGCCGAGACACGAGGCGATGCCGGAACCAGTAGTGCTCGTGCTCATCGACGTCGCCGAAGTTGGCGGCCGTCAGCGAGCCGGCGACGTCGAGTGCGCGGATGACGCCGTGCGGATCAGGCGCGAGGGTAAAGACGACGGGGATGTTCAACTCGCGGGCCACGCTCGACGCGGCCATGCTGCCGACATCGGCCATCCGAAGATGCAGCACGTCGACGGGGCCGAGCGCGATGAGAGCGCGACGGATGCCGCGTTCGGCCGCGACCCTGGTGTGCCAGGAGCGGGCCTGCGGGCTGGGCTCTGAGAGCAGGGGAACGGGAACGAAGTCGTGGTCGGCACCCGTGCGCGCCGCAAGGTCGAGCAGGCTGTCGGCCGCGGCGCCGGCGTCTCCGCGAGACATGGTCAGAACGCGCTCGATGCCGTCGAGATTCGCGAGGGCGTCACCGAGACGCACGAGGAGTGTGGCCACTCCCCCGTTGTCACCGGCGCCCGCGCGAGTGAGCCCGCGGTCGATGTCGGCGTGCAGAAACAGTTGCGCCACGGTGAGCCCGTCACCGAGTCGGATGGCGGCGGGCGAGTCGCCCAGATCGATCAGGGCCAGTCGGGCTGCGTCGGCGATCGCTCGCGAACCGCTCGCTCCGGCATCGCTGTCGATGGAGGCGAGTTCGCGGACGAGGCTCAAGCCACGCTCGTCGCCGCGTCGGTCGCCCAGGCCGGCGATCGCGGCGATGCGAACGTCATCGGGCTCCGTAGAGTCCGTAGCCAGTTCGCGCAGGGCGCGCCCGGCCACCCGGCCGGAGACCAGGCCGAGGGTTTCGACGACCCGGGTGCGCGCGCCCACTTCGCGCTCGGCGACGAGGGCACCCTCGAGCGCCAGTGCGATCTGATCCGGAGCCGAGACTGCCCACTGCTGGAGCGTGCGCTGGGCGAGCATGCCGGTGAAGCCCGCCTGCACGACGCAGCCCACGAGACGCGAGACGGCATCCAGTCGCGGGAGCCTGCTGCCGAAGGCCCAGGCGGCGTGCTCTCTCAGAAACGCGCGATCGCTCGACAGCAGCTCGGACAGGGCGTCGTCGGCCTCGTCGTCAAAGACCCGACCGAGGGCGTGCACCGCGGCGATCGCCACGAGCTGGTTCTGCTCGTCGTCGATCGCTCGACGCAGGATGCCGACGGCCTGGCGACCGCCCGCGCGCGACGCGGTCAGCGCGAGATCATCGGCGGCACGCACGACGTCGAGGAGAAACGGAGTTCGACGAAGACGGTCGAGGGCGGCGGTCAGTTCCATCGCGGGGATGTTTCCATGGTGCGGTGATCCGAATTCGTGAGAAAGATATGTCTCGGGTCTATTCGGAGCCGTCGCGGCGACGGATCGGACTCGGACGTTTCCGAGTACACGCGACTTCTTCTCGAGCTGCAATGCCATTGACAGGCAGCCGTCAAGCCCTCTCTGGGCGCCTCGCATGTGCGAAGGTGGAGTTTATGGCACTCACGCGTAACGCTTCGGCTCGCGCGGCCGAGGTGATGGCTCGCAACAATGTGCACATCTCCGGCCCCGATGACGCACCGCTCCTGGTGTTCGCGCACGGTTTCGGCTGCGACCAGACCATGTACTCCCATCTGTTGCCCTACTTCGAAGGGCGATTCCGCATCGTTCTGTTCGATCACGTGGGGTCGGGCAGGTCATCCCTCGCAGACTACGACGCCGTCAAGTACTCGACGCTCGATCAGTATGTCGACGATCTCCTGGAGCTCTGCGACGCATTGCAGCTCAGCGACGTGACCTTGGTCGCGCACAGCTTCTCGGCGCTTTTGGCCATCGCCGCCGCGGTGAAGTCTCCCGAGATCTTTCGCAATCTCGTCCTCCTCGCGCCGACTCCGTCGTACATCGACGACGACGAGACGGGTTACGAGGGCGGATTCACCCGGGAAGACATCGACGGCCTCATGGACTCGCTCGATGACAACCATCTTGCTTGGGCCGCGATGATGGCCCCGGTGATCATGAAGAACCCGGCTGTGCCGGAGTTGACCGAGCAACTGGAGCAGAGCTTCTGTCAGGTCGACCCTCGCGTGATGCGCACGTTCGCCCGAGTCGCGTTCCTGTCGGATGTGCGCCCCCTGCTTCCACGCGTCGACGTGCCCACTCTCATCGTGCAGTGCACGAACGATTCCCTCGCCCCACTCCACGTGGGCGAGTACATGCAGAATCACATGCCCCGTGCATCGGTCGTCGTTCTCGAGGCGGAGGGGCACGTGCCGCAGGTGAGCGCACCCGACGAGACCTCCCGCGCGATCCTGCACTTTCTCGACGAGCGCTGACCGTGGCGACAGACGTGCCTCTCGCGGTCGACTACGAGACCCTGTTCCGGGCGGGTCCGGGCGGTATCGTCATCGCGGATTCGAGCAACACGATCGTGCAGATCAACGATCACATGCTGGAGTGGATCGGCTTCTCTCGAGAAGAGCTGGTCGGGACCTCTTTCACTCGTCTCCTTCCGGCCGCCGACCGCATCCTTTTCTCAGCGCGCGCGATGCCGCTGCTGTTTCTCGACGGGCGCGTCTCCGATCTGTCGTTCAATGTGCTCGGCAAGGACCGCGTCGCGCGGCCCGTTCACCTCTCGGCCTCACGAGTCAATCAGCGGCCTGAGGCGGGAGAAGCCCCATCTCTGGTCGGGACGACGGTCTTTCTCTTCACGCCCCGCCGGGAGCGCACGGCGGAGCAGGAGCATCTCATCAGCGCGGTGCGGCACGCCGAGAAAGCCGACGCGCTGAGGCGGGAGGCCGAATACGACCTCGCTCGATCAGCCCAGTTCGATGCGCTGACGTCTCTGCTGAGCCGCGTCGGTCTGATGCCGCGGCTGGCCGACATGGTGAGGAACGCCCCGCCCGCCTGCGACCTCGTGACCTTCGTTCTCGGACTCGACCACTTCAGGGTCGTGAACGAGAGCCTCGGGCAGGCGGCCGGAGACCAAGTGCTGAAGGCGGTGGCAGACCGCCTGCTGGCTCTCACCGACGAGGGCTCTCTCTGCGCTCGAGTGGGAGACGACGAGTTCGTCGTGGTCGGACCGGGATCGGCTCGCGGCGTGTCCTTCGCGGACACGCTTCTCGACATCGTGAGTGCGCCGATCCTGGTCGACGACCTCGACATCGTGGTCACCGCGAGCATCGGGGCATCGGAGAGTCCCATCACGACCGCCGGAGGGATCGCGCCCGCAAGCCTCGCTGAGACGCAGGTGAGACAGGCCACGTCGGCGATGTACCAGGCGAAGGCGACGGGTCGCAATCGGTGGAAACGATTCACCTCGGTTCTCGACGACTCGGCGATCAACGAGATCCGCCTCTTGGGTGAGATTCGAGCCGCCCTCGCCGATGGACAGTTCCGCCTCGAATACCAGCCCCAGCTCGATCTCGAGACGAGGCGGCTCCACGGCTACGAGGCACTGATGCGGTGGGACCACCCAGAACGCGGCGTGATCGGGCCGGCCGGATTCATCGACGTGGCCGAGAGGTCCGGTCTCGTGAATCAGCTGGGTGCGTGGGCCTGTCGCGTCGCGATCGAGAGGTGCCTGCAGCTCAACGCGTCTGCGGATGCGCCGCCCATCACGGTGTCGGTCAACGTGTCGGCCCGCCAACTGGGCGATCCGCGCCTAGCCGAGGTGATCGGCGAATTGCTCGCCGAGAGCGGTCTCGACCCCGCCCTGCTCACGCTCGAGATCACCGAGACCGGCCTCATCACAGACAGCCCTGGCGCTCATCGCAACCTCGAGCTGCTGCACGGCCACGGAGTACGGCTCTCGATCGACGACTTCGGCACGGGTCACGCCGGTTTCGCCTACCTCAAGGACTTTCCGGTCGACGAGCTCAAGATCGACGGTTCATTCGTGGCCGGGCTCGGCGACTCCGCCGAGGACGAGGCCATCGTCGCGAGTTGCATCGATGTGGGCCATGCCATGGGCCTCTCCGTGGTCGCCGAGGGAATCGAGACGCGCGAGCAGCTGGATCGGCTCGCTGAGATGGGCTGCGACGTCATCCAGGGCTACTTCTACTCCAAGCCGCTCCGCGACGACTCTCTGGATACGTGGCAACCGTCGATCTGACGCTCAGCCCGACCGGCGTCCGCAGGCTGTAGCGTCATGCGTATGCCCGTGACCGACGCCCCGATTCCCCCGTACGACGGGCCACGCGGCATTCTGCTCGCCGACAGGCTCGACCTGGCCGCGCGCCTGTTCGTCGCCACCTTCCTCGGGCAGAAGACGTCTACCCTGCCCCGGGTAGACCTCGAGGTCGTCGGCATGGCCGGCCTCCAGGGCGAACTGGCAGCGCTCGGCGGATACACGATGGGCTCGTTCACGCTTCTCGCGACCAGACAGCCGTGGGCCATCACCACCCAGTTGGCCCTCGAGTGCGTCCTCATCTGGGAGCGGGCGTCGATAGCGGCTCGTTACGCGGACCAGGTCGTCGTGCTCGAACCGGGCATGCGCATCCTGGTCTCGAGCGAGCCGGAGGCCGCGGCCGATCGGGCGATGTCGCGAATCAGGCCCACGACATGAGCGACGAGAGCCGGTCGAAGGACTTCACGGGCTTCTGGCATCGCGCCGGTGTGCGCGCGACCGTCGTGCTCGTCATCTTCATCGTCGTCTGCGCGCTGACGGGGCTCGTCGGCTCATGGGTGTTCGCGCCCGCCGTCGGCTGGATAGCGGCCGCGGGCACCTTCACCGTCTGGGTGTGGTCGTCGGTTCTGCGATTGGATGCCGCCGATACGGCTGCGCATGCCAGTCGCGAGGATCCGTCGCAGCGGTTGGCGCAGACGCTGTTGATCCTCGCGAGCATCGCCAGCTTCGGCGCCATCGCACTGCTGCTGATCGAGGCGGGAAAGCTCGGCGAGAGAGCCACGCTCGGGCTGATCGCCACTGCCCTGGCCACACTGGCGGCGTCGTGGTGGCTGGTGCACACCCTGTACACCCTGCGCTACGCGGGGTTCTACTATCGCGCCGGCGGGGCCGGCATCGAGTTCAACCAGAAGGAGTCGCCGCGGTATCTCGACTTCGCCTACCTGGCGTTCACCCTCGGCATGACATTCCAGGTTTCGGACACCAACATCACGAGCTCGGTTCTGCGCGCGGAGGCTCTGAGGCATGCGCTGCTGTCGTTCCTGCTCGGCGTGGTCGTGGTCGCCTCGACGATCAACCTCGTATCGAGCTTGCTGAACTGAGCGCGGGCGACGCCGGCCCTGTCGACGAGCGCTCGATGAGCTCAGGCAGCGACTGGGGCAACTCGGTCGCGCGGTCGCCATCGATGCGCGCCAGCAGCGTGCTGAGCATGTCGCGACCGATCGTCTCGAAATCCTGGCGCACTGTCGTCAGCGGGGGAGAGACATATGCCGCTTCGGGAATGTCATCGAATCCGATGATGCTCATATCGCCCGGAACGGTCAATCCACGCTCGTTCAGGGCATGGATCAAGCCGATCGACATTTGATCGTTGGCGGCGAAGATCGCCGTGAGTCCCGTGAGATCGCAGGCCTCGCCGAATCGGTGACCGGATGACGGGGACCAGTCGCCGACGCCGATCACCCGAGCAGACAGGTCGTTCGCGCCCAGCTCGTCGCGCCATCCGCGCTCGCGCTCGCGCGCGTCGACCGAGTCTGCCGGGCCGGCGAGATGCGCGATGCCGCGATGACCCAATCGGATGAGGTGCTGCACGGCGTTACGAGCACCGTTGTACTGATCCGCTCCCACCGTGGCGAGTCCAGCATGAGGGGTCGCCTCGAGGGCGACGAGGGGAATCGTCAACTCCATGCCGGCCACTACGTCGACCGAACCCTCATGGCCCGAGATGACGGCGATGCCCTCGACGTTCTGGCGGAGGAAGGCTTCGACCGCCCCTCGGATCGAACCGGGATCGCTGTCGGTCATGTTTGCGGTGAAGACCGACCAGCGAGCATCGCGCGCCGCCGCGTTGAAGTACAGAACCGTCGACGACGGCCCGAACTCAGGCCCGCCCGTGGCGATCAGCCCGATGGTTCTCGAGCGTCGCGTGACCAATGCCCGGGCCGCGGGGGAGGGCACGTAACGCAGTTTCTTGATGGCCTCTTCGACCCGCACGCGTGTGGAGGACCGCACGTTGGGCAGATCGTTGACCACCCGGGAGACGGTCTGATGCGACACGCCCGCGAGTCGGGCCACGTCGAAGATCGTCGCTTGGCGCGGCGCCTCTTCCGTCACGTAGTCCACCTTATCCAGCGACACGCCCGTGATCGTGTCGTGAATCGAACACTAGTCGACCAGAGAGCGCGATCAGTCATCATCGCCGTCGCCTGAGTTCTCGGCGATGATCGTGAGCAGTCGCGCCACCGTGAGGTCGTGGTTCTCGAGGTCGGCGACTTTTCTCTTGTCACGCAAGATCGCGACGCGGTGGCTGATGCGCAACACCTCTTCGAGCTCGGCCGAGATGAAGACCACAGACAGTCCGTTGTCGGCCAGATCCGAGACGAGGGTCTGGATCTCGGCCTTCGCTCCGACGTCGATTCCCCTCGTCGGTTCGTCGAGCACAAGCAGTCGCGGCGCGATGGCCAGCCACCGTGCGAGCAGGACCTTCTGCTGATTTCCTCCCGACAGTGTGCCCATCAGCGCGTCGGGGTCGGCGGGCCGGATATTCATGGCCTGGATGTAGCTCGCCGCGAGTTCGTCTTGGCGACGGCGGGGGATGCGCCGGAACCACCCCATGTCGGCCTGCAGGGCGAGGGCGATGTTGTCGCGCACAGACAGATCGCCGATGATCCCCTCGGTGCGGCGATTCTCGGACGCGTAGGCGATGCGGTGCTGCATGGCTGTGCGCGGGTTCGTCAGCTTCTCGGCACGGCCGTCGATCAGCAGTTCACCGCTGTCGGAGCGGTCGATGCCGGACAACAGCCGAGCGAGTTCGGTGCGGCCCGAGCCGAGGAGACCGGCGATGCCGACGACTTCGCCCTCGTAGACGCGCAGGTCGAAGGCCTCGATCGCTCCTCGGCGGCCGAGTCCTATGGCGCTGATCAGGGGTTCTTCGTCAGAGAGACCCTCTTCGACATCGCTGTTGCTGGTGTGTTCTCGAATGGTGGTCAATGCGGGCAGGTCCTTGCCGACCATCTTCTGCACCAGATCGATGCGAAGCAGATCGGGGGTGAGGTACTCGCCGACGAGGCGACCGTCGCGCAGAACCGTGATGCGGTCGGAGATTTCGTAGACCTGGTCGAGGAAGTGCGAGATGAAGAGGATCGCGACGCCGGACTCCTTGAGGCCGGCGATGATGCGGAAGAGCTCGGTGACCTCATCGTTGTCGAGGCTGGATGTCGGCTCGTCGAGCACGAGCACGCGAGCCTCGACGTAGATTGCTCGAGCAATGGCGATGAGCTGCTGGACGGCGGGGGAGTGGTCGGCGAGCATCGACCGGGGATCGATGTCGAGCCGCATCGTCGCCAGCAGCTCTCTGGTTCGCTCGTGGGCGGTGCGCCAGTCGATGCCGCCGAAGCGGCCACGGGGCTCGCGGCCGAGCATGACGTTCTCAGCGACCGACAGATTGGGCAGGAGGTTGACCTCCTGGTAGACGGTGCTGATCCCGGCGCGTTGGGCCGCTCCCGGTGTCGAGAACGACACCGGCCTGCCGTCGAGTTCGATCGTTCCGCCGTTGATCGGCTGCACACCGGTGAGTGCCTTGATGAGCGTGCTCTTGCCGGCGCCGTTCTCACCCATGAGCGAATGGACCTCGCCCGGGAAGAGGCGGAAGTCGACGCCGTCGAGGGCTCTCGTAGCGGTGAAAGTGACCGACACGTCGGTGAAGCGGACGACGGGCTCGGCCTCGTTCACTCTCGCCTCCAGCGAGGAGTCATCACAGCGAACCTCCTCGTTCGTGCACGCGAGGACGCGTGCTCCCACGGGGAATGTTAGGGCTCACATTTGGCATGCACAAGTCGAGACGACTTACCGGGCCCGGTGATTCGACGGCCCTGGCTCCGTTGCAGATTCGTTACCAAGGCCATGGCTGCACTTGCTTGACACAAGGATCAGGACGCGGATATCGTCTCGGCTAAGCAAACTGTGAGCGCTAACAACTTTTCACAAAACGCCGAAGGATCTCAGGGACGAGATGACAAGCTCCCCTGGAGAGCCGCCCGGCCAAGCGAATTGTTAGCCCTCACAACCAAAGCCCATTGCATCAATCACGGTTCACATTCACTCCGTCGGCAACTCCCTAGCCGACGGGTCTCAAGGAGGAGATCAATGTTCAAGGCACCTCGATTCAGGTCCATCGCAGGCCTCGCTCTGGTGGGGGCATTCGCCCTCGGCCTGAGCGCCTGCTCGGCAAGCGGCGGCGGAGACGACGCCTCGGGCGACGGAAACGACATCAAGACCATCGGGTTCGTCGCGGTCGGCCCCGAGGGCGGATGGCGCACGGCCAACGAGAAGAACATCCAGGACTCGTTCTCGAAGGAGAACGGATTCGAGCTGAAGTACGCTCCGGCCACCAACGGTGACCAGAACTCGCAGATCACGGCGTTCACCTCGTTCATCGATGAAGACGTCGACGCGATCCTGCTGTCGGCCACGGAGGCCACCGGCTGGGAGAGCATCCTCGAGCGCGCCAAGGAGGCCGAGATCCCCGTCGTGCTGCTCGACCGCGGCATCGAGCCGAACGACACCGAGCTCTACACGAGCCACATCGCTCCCGACAACGTGGGCATCAGCGCCTCGGCCGCCGAGTGGGCCAACGAGCAGTTCCCCGACGGCGGCAACTACGTCGTGCTCGAAGGACCTCCCGGACTGTCGGTCGTGAACGACCGCAACAAGGGTTGGGACGAGACGATCGACTCCAAGCTCACCAAGCTCGAGAGCCAGTCCGCCAACTGGTCGACCGAAGAGGCGAAGAGCGTCTTCGAGACGATCCTCAAGGCCAACAACAACAACGTCCAGCTCGTGTTCGCACAAAACGACGAGATGGGCCTCGGCGCCGCACTGGCCGTCGAAGAGGCGGGCCTGAAGCCCGGCACCGACGTGAAGATCATCACGATCGACGGAACGAAGGCCGCTCTCGAGGCCCTCGCAGCAGGTCGTCTCAGCTTCGTCGCCGAGTACAACCCGCTGTTCGGTGACACGGCCATCGACGTGGTGAACAAGGCCCTCGCCGGTGACAAGGTCGAGTCCGACATCGTCGTTCCCAGCGTTACCTTCGACTCGCCCGAGGCCGCCACCACGGCGCTGCCCGACCGCAAGTTCTAATTCACCCCGCTCATTCGGTTCCCCGAGCCACCCGGCTCGGGGAACCGAATGGGCTCCCGCGTGGGAGAATCCACGCGACTCAAAGACGAGGCCGGCAGACGGCAGAACGAGCAGGCAGACATGGCAGCGACAGAGCCGATCGTCGAGATGACCGATATCTCGATCGAGTTCCCTGGCGTCAAAGCCCTCCAGAACGTGCAGCTGCGGCTGTACCCGGGCGAGGTGCACACCCTCATGGGTGAGAACGGTGCGGGCAAGTCCACCCTCATCAAGGCACTCACCGGTGTGTACAAGATCGACTCCGGCAGCATCCTCGTCTCTGGCGGCCCCCGCCAGTTCTCGGGAACCGCAGACGCCCAGAGCGCCGGTATCTCGACCGTGTACCAAGAGGTCAACCTCTGCGACAACCTCACCGTGGGCGAGAACGTGATGCTCGGCAACGAGATCCGCGGCGCTTTCGGAATCAATTGGAAGAAGACCCACCAGGCCGCGCACGAGGCACTCGTCGGCCTCGGCCTGGGTGATCTCGACCCCCGCCAGCCACTGTCGAGCATCTCACTCGCCCTGCAGCAGCTCGTCGCCATCAGCCGCGCCATGGTGGCGAAGTCGAAGGTGCTCATCCTCGACGAGCCCACCTCGAGCCTTGACGCCAACGAGGTCGAGGGCCTCTTCACGGTCATGCGCCGCCTGCGTGACCAGGGCGTGGCCATTCTCTTCGTCTCGCACTTTCTCGACCAGGTCTACGCCATCAGCGACCGCCTCACGGTGCTGCGCAACGGCGAGTTCGTGGGGGAGCACCTCACCCGCGATCTGGGTCGCAGCCAGCTGATCTCGCTCATGATCGGCAAGGATTTCGAGACTCTCGCTTCGCTCGGCTCGAACAGACGGCGGGATGCGCGAGAGAGCGGCGAGCAGCCGTTCTACAGCGCCACAGACCTCGGCCGAAAGGGTTCGATCGAACCCGTCGACATCGCCGTCTACCCGGGCGAGGTCGTGGGCCTCGCCGGACTCCTCGGCTCCGGCCGCACCGAACTCGGCCGTCTGATGTACGGCGCCGACCGCCCCGATTCGGGAGAGGTCACCATCGGAGGCAAGAACACCGAGGTGCACAGCCCCGTTGCCGGACTCGCCACGAAGATCGCCTTCTCGACGGAGAACCGTCGCGACGAGGGAATCGTCGGCGACCTCACCGTGCGCGAGAACCTCATTCTCGCCGTCCAGGCCCGGCGCGGCTGGGCCCGCCCACTCTCGAAGCGCGAGCAGAAGGAGCTGTGCGACAAGTACCTCGTCGAGCTCAATGTGCGACCGAGCGACCCGGAGCGACCCATCAGAAACCTGTCCGGCGGCAACCAGCAGAAGGTTCTGCTCGGTCGTTGGCTCGCAACGAAGCCTCAACTGCTGATTCTCGACGAGCCCACGCGCGGCATCGACATCGGAGCCAAGGCAGAGATCCAAGAGGCGATCGCGACCCTGGCCGAAGAGGGCATGTCTGTCGTGTTCATCTCGTCAGAACTCGAAGAGGTCGTGCGACTCAGCGAGAGAATCGTGGTCTTGAAAGACCACCGCAAGATCGGAGAGATCATCAACGGGCCAGACATCACCGCCGACACGATCGTCGACTTGATCGCATCGGACGGGGCGGAGACGCGGGGCGTCGACGCATTCGAGCCGGAGCCTGCCGCTCTCGCCACCGAGGGGAGCACCAACTGATGTCGAACACCCCATCGGCCGCGTCTTCGTTCGTGAAGACCAGCATCAAGCAGCCCTACATCTGGGCCATCGCCGCCCTCGTACTGCTGCTGATCATCAACCTCATCAAAGACCCGACGTACCTCGGCATCTCCGTCAACGGTGTCACCGGTGATCTCTCGGGAAACCTCATCGACATCCTGCGTGCCAGCGCACCGATCATGATGATCGCCGTGGGCATGACACTGGTGATCGCCACGCGTGGCATCGACCTGTCGGTCGGGTCGGTTATGGCCGTCTCGGGCGCCGTGTCGATGGAATTCATGCACGACGCGGGCGATGGATCGCTCGGGTCCGCCCTCATGGCGATCGCTCTCGCCCTCGGCATCAGCGCCTTCCTCGGCCTGATCAATGGTGTCCTCGTCTCGATCGTGGGACTCCAGCCGTTCATCACGACGCTGATCATGATGCTGGCCGGTCGAGGGTTGGCGAAGGTCATCACCTCCGGCCAGAACACGTCGGCGAGCAACGAGTTCTTCCGTTGGATCGCCAACGGCACCGTCCTCGGGTTCCCCGTCGTCTTCATCATCGGTGCGGTGATCGTGGCGCTCGTCGCCCTGCTCGTACGCCGCAGCGCACTCGGCCTGATGATCGAGTCGATCGGCATCAACCCCAAGGCGGCGCGCATGGCCGGCATCCGACCGGTGGGCCTGCTCATCTTCGTCTACATCCTCAGCGGCGTGCTGGCCGGCGTGGCAGGCATCTTCAGCACCGCCAGCGTCATGACCGTCGAGGTCGCCAAGACCGGTTTCTCGTCTGAGATGGACGCCATCCTCGCCGTGGTCATCGGCGGCACCTCGCTGGCCGGCGGCAAGTTCTCGCTGACCGGCAGTGTGATCGGCGCCCTTCTGATCGCCACGCTCGACAAGACCATCGTGTTCCTCGCCATCCCGTCGTCGGCGACACCTGCGTTCAAGGCCATCGTCATCGTGGCGATCTGCCTGCTGCAGTCGCAGCGGGTTCGCGCACTCTTCAGCCAGCGTCGTGCGAGAACCAGCACGCCACGAAAGGAGGCGGTGTCGGCATGACCTCCGTCATCGAACGCCCGAGCGCGCCGCAGAGCCCGCACACCCCGTCTCTCGTGAACCGCCTCAAGCCGAACCTCGAGACGCTGCCCACACTGGCCGCGATCGTGATCTTCGTGGGCATGATCATCTACGGCGAGATCGCCTACGGTCGCATCCTGCAATTCAGCACGCTGTCGAACCTCTTCATCAACAACGCCTACCTGATCATCCTGGCGGTCGGACTCACTTTCGTGATCCTCACCGGTGGAGTAGACCTCTCGGTCGGCGCCATCATCGCCATCAGCAGCCTCGTGGGGGTGATGCTCGCCAACGCGGGCTGGAACCCGTTCGTGGTCATCGTCCTGATGATCCTCATCGGCTCGGTCTTCGGCGCGGCATCGGGAATCCTGATCCAGTACTTCAACGTGCAACCGTTCATCGCGACACTGGCGATGATGTTCCTGGCCCGGGGTCTCGCATCCATGCTCTCGACGACGCCGGAGCGCCTGGCCGACGAGTCGCCCATCCGTGCGCTGTCGACCGAGATCAAGGTGATCGACGGGCCGAAGATCAACGACCTCGTCACCACACCGAACGTCGTGATCGCAGCGGTCGTCGTGATCGTCGCCTTCTACGTTCTGCACAAGACGCGCTTCGGTCGAACGGTCTACGCGATCGGCGGATCCGAGCAGTCGGCGACGCTGATGGGCCTCCCCGTCGTGCGCACCAAGCTGGCGATCTACATCATCAGCGGAACCCTCGCCGGTCTCGCGGCCGTGGTCTACACCTCGAAGCTCGGCATCGCCCAGAACATCACCGGCGTCGGCTGGGAGCTCGACGCGATCGCCGCCGTCATCATCGGCGGAACACTCCTCACGGGTGGTGCCGGTTTCGTGCTCGGCTCGGTCATCGGTGCTCTCGTACTCGGTCTGATGAACGTTCTCATCACCCGCGACGGCAGCATTCCGCCCGAAGCGACCACCATCATCACCGGCGCGATCCTGCTGGTGTTCGTGCTGCTGCAGAGGCTCGTCGTCTCGCGCAAACGCAAGACCTGAGAAGCCCGTCACCCAGGGTCGCGCCGCTTCTGCGGTGCGATCCCTGCCCTTCGTGCGCTCGAAATCAGGCACGAGGCCCCGCAATTGCCGAGAAATACCCCGCAAGACCCGCGAAAACCCACACCGGAGTGAGTTCATGCTGAAATCCCGAATCGCCATGTTGACCGCCTTCGCGGTCGCCTTCAGTACCCTTCTGGCCGCGCCTCCAGCACCCGCGGTGGCGGCGTCGATCGACGACGGTCTGGTCGCCTGGTACAAGCTCGACGAGACAGAAGGCACCTCCGTGGCCGACTCGTCGGGCAACGGACGCACCGCTGCCGTCGAGGGTGCCCCCGGGTGGAATGCAGGACACGGTTTCGTCTTCGGCGGAGGCGCCTCGAGCAGCGGCAACGCCGTGAAGCTCCCCAATGACCTGACGGCGGGGCTCGACTCGATCACCGTCTCGTTCGATGCCTGGATCGACCCCGCACTCACCGGCAACCACTTTCTGTACAACCTCGGCAATGAGGCCGTCGGCACTCCGCAGTCGGGCAACGGCTACCTGTTCACCACCTCGACTCCCTACCGCTCGGTTATCTCCGCAGCGGCGTGGGGCGGCGAGAAGGAGACCTCGAAGGGCCGCGACCAGAACCTGGCCAAGGGCATGTGGAAGCGTCTGACCTACACACAGACCGGAAAGGTCGGCACGCTCTACGAGAACGGCACCCAGGTCGCGCAGAACACGGCGGTCGACGTGACGCCGGCGCAGCTCGGCGCGGGCAAGACCACGCGCAACTACATCGGCCGCTCGGCCTACGCGCTCGACAACTCGTTCAAGGGTGTCGTCAGCGACTTCCGCATCTACAACCGCGCGTTGACCACGGCCGAGGTCGGTGACCTGAGCACGCAGTCGGCGACCGCCATCGCCACCTCCGATGCCATCTGGGCAGAGACCGCGCTCGGAGACGTCTCCGCCGTCACCGGCAACCTCTCGCTGCCGGTCAGCGGCCCCGCGAGGTCGACCATCACCTGGGCGTCGTCGAACCCCGCCGTCGTCTCGGCGGCAGGAGCGGTGACCCGCACGACATCCACTGAAACGGTCGACCTGACCGCCACGATCACGGCCGGTGCGGCCACCGTGACCCGCACCATTCCCGTGACGGTCGCGGCCACCGCATCGCCTGACGGCGATGCCGCCCAGCTGGCGCTCGACGCGATCGTCGTGCACGGGCTCGACGACGTGCGGGGCAATGTCACCCTGCCCGCCTCCAGCGTCTCCGGAGTCGACGTCGTCTGGAGCTCCTCGAACACGCAGGTGATCGCAACTGACGGTGTCGTCTCGCGCCCCGCACACGGCGACCCTGCGGCATCCGTCACTCTCACGGCGACGGCCACCAAGGGCGAGGCCGCTCTGACGCGCACCTTCGCCGCCACGGTTCCGGCCCTGCCGGCGAAGCAGGAGTACGAGTCGTACCTGTTCAGCTACTTCACCGGTGACAGCGTCGCCGGCGAGAAGATCTACTTCGGAGCCAGCACCGGCAACGACGCCCGCAACTGGCTCGCCCTGAACGGTGGCAAGCCCGCCATCACCTCGACGAAGAGCACCACGGGTCTGCGCGACCCGTTCATCGTGCGCTCTCCCGAGGGCGACAAGTTCTACATGATCGCCACGGATCTCTCGATCGGCGGCGGCACGAGCTGGGACGCCTCGCAGCGCACCGGCAGCAAGTTCATCGAGGTGTGGGAGTCGACGGACCTCGTGAACTGGTCTGAGCAGCGCCACGTGCAGGTCTCGCCCGACACGGCAGGAAACACCTGGGCGCCCGAGGCGTTCTACGACGAATCTCTCGGCGCCTACGTCGTGTTCTGGGCGTCGAAGATCTACGCGGCAGACGACCCCAACCACACCGGTTCTGCGCCGAACGTCATGATGTACGCCACGACGCGCGACTTCCAGACGTTCACCGAGGCGAAGGTCTGGCAGAACACGGGTGTCTCGCGCATCGACAGCACCGTGATCAAAGAGGGCGACACCTATCACCGCTTCACGAAAGACGAGGCGCAGTCGATGGGCTGCCTCGACGTGTTCGAAGAGACGTCGACCGATCTGCTCGCCGTCACCACGAAGACCTCGACGACGGGCGCCTGGGCGCTGCAGGAGACCTGCATCGGCAAGAACGCGGGAACGGGAGCCGTGGAGGGCCCGACCATCGTCAAGGCCAACCCCGGTGACGTGAACGGCAAGGGCTACTACCTCTTCGTCGACGAGTTCAGCGGTCGCAAGTACATTCCGCTCTTCTCGAAGAAGCTCGGGGCGGATGCGGACTGGACCATTCCTGCGAACTACACGCTGCCGAATCCGGCACCCCGACACGGCACGGTTCTGCCCATCACGGCGGAGGAACAGAAGCGGGTGTTCGACGCGATGCTCCCCGCTGTCACCGAGGTGAAGCCCGTGTCACTCACCACGCAGGTCGGCACCGAGGCGGCTCTGCCGAAGACCGCCACGGTGGTCTTCGCGGATGGCTCGCAGCAGGACCTGCCCGTCACCTGGGAGAAGACTCCGGCCGGCTACGCCGACACCGCGCAGACCATCACCGTGAAGGGCGAGGTGACGAGTGTCGCCCGTGCCGTCACCGCCACGATCAAGGTCGCCGCAGCACAGGGCGATCTGCGTCTGCACTACGACTTCTCGAAGACAACCGGCACGACCGTCCCCGACTCGTCTCCCTACGGGAACGACGGTGTGATCAAGGGAACGGGCGCCAAGGTGACCGGCCCCGAGCTCGCTCTTCCGGGCGGCTCGAGCGGCAGCAGCGGAGCGTACGTGCAGTTGCCCACCGGCCTGTTCGACGGCCGCGACACCCTGACCATCTCGACCTGGCTGCGCAACGATCGGGCATCCGGAAACTACGCGGCCATGTTCTTCGGCTCCGCGAGCAACCCTCCGGCCCAGTACTGGCTGCTGAATCCCAAGAACCCGAGCGGTCTGTTCAAGTCGGTGATCACCAACGGCAGCTCGCCCGGTTCCCCGTGGGGCACCGAGGCCGGCATCTCGCCCACCAACGCGGGCCAGGGAATCGCGGGACCCGCGACATCCAACGCCTGGGGCCTGTACACGACCGTGATCGAGCCGAACCGCATCACCGGCTATTTCAACGGCAAGAAGATCGGATCGGTCTCGACCACACGAACGGTGAGCCAGTTCGGCTCGAACCTCGTGTCATACATCGGCAAGTCGTCGTACCCCGACGACCTCTACAAGGGCGGCGTGCGCGATGTGAAGGTGTGGACGAGTGCGCTCGACGACGCTTCGATCGCCAGCGAGTACTACGCCTGGGCCGATGAGGCGACCGTGCAGGCCGCGCTCGAGGCCGACGCCGCAGCGCTCAACCCGGGCTCCGGAGCCATCACGACCGACCGCGACCTCGCGGCCCGGGGTGCAAACGGCTCGACCATCACGTGGGCGTCGACCCGGCCCGACACGATTGCCACCGACGGAACGGTGACCCGCCCGACAGTCGACGGTGACGTGCCAGTGACGCTCACGGCCACGCTCACGCTCGCCGGCAAGACGGTCACCCGCGAATTCCCCTTCATCGTTCTCGCCGACACCCCGCAGAACAACCTGACCGTGGCCGCGAACGGCTACGAGCTGGCCATCACCCGCGTGACGGACGACATCGTGCTGCGCACGTCGATCGGCGAGGTCGCCGTCTCGTGGGCCACATTGGATGCGGCGGCGATCGCGACCGACGGCTCGGTCACCCGGGCGCCGGCGGAGAAGCCGGTCACCCTCACGGCGACCTTCACACTGGGCGAGCTCACCGCAACCCGCGAGTTCGCGGTCACCGTGCTGGCGCAGGACACCGGTCGCATCGGCTCGTACATCACCGACGGCGACACGAACCGCACCGACGTGCTGCACCTCGCGGCTTCCGACTCGCCCTCGGTTTCCGACGGCGACTACACGGGACTCAACAAGGGACGCGGGATCCTCTATCCGACACTCGGCGCGACGAAGTTCGGGCCTCCCGTGCTGCTTCGCGCACCCGACGGGACCTTCCGTCTCGTCGCCATCGAGAACGGCCAGGGGTCGCGTCTCTACGTCTACGACTCGGCAGACCTGACGTCGTTCACGAACGAGCGTCTCGTGTCGTTCGTTCCCTCGATCGTCTCGGCGACCGACGTCTCGGCCGTGTACGACAACGGGATCGGCGGCTACCGCGTGGGCTACACGGCTCAGGGCGGTGCACGCTTCGAGGTGACGACCTCTGACTTCGTGACGTTCAGCTCGCCGGCGGGGGCCACAGCGCTCACGCCTGCGGCGCCCGACAGCTCAGGAGACTTCCCGGCCGGAGCATCCGGAGCCTCGAGCATCGGCGTGACCGCCGCGGAGTACGCGAGCATCCAGAAGGCCTACGGTCGCGTCGTGAACACGGGCGTGCAGTCGTTCGGCGACGTGAAGATCGGTGTGGGGGAGGCCCCGGTGCTGCCCGAGACGGCAACGGTCGAATACTCGAGCGGCGACACCTCGTCGATGCCTGTCGACTGGAACGCCGACGACGTGGCCGCGCTCAGCACCGCCGAGCCGGGCACCTACACGGTCGACGGAACGGTCACGCGACCGACCTTCCCCGACCCGCTGGTGGAGCGCCGCGCCGACCCCGACGTCACCCTCGGAGACGACGGCAAGTACTACTTCACCGGCTCCTACCCGATGACCCGTGCCGACGACCCGAACGGCTACGACCGCATCGTGCTGCGCAGCGCGGACACGATCCAGGGGTTGAAGAACGCGCCTGAGACCACCATCTGGCACGAGAACACCGATTCTGCTCTCAACCGGTATATCTGGGCACCCGAGCTCGAGAAGATCGGTGACGACTGGTACATCCTGTTCACGGCCGGACGCACGAGCGGCTTCGACATCCGGCCCGCGATGCTCAAGTTCACCGGCGACGAGTTCGGCGGAGACGCCGCGCTCGATCCGGCGAACTGGACGAGCCTCGGTTACGTGAAGGCGGCGGCCGGAGACGGCTCCGCATTCACGAGCTTCTCGCTCGACATGACGCACTTCGAAGAGGCCGGCAAGCACTACGTGGTCTGGGCCGAGAAGCCCGCCATCGGATCGACGCTGCGCATGGCCGAGATCGACCCGGCGAACCCGAATCAGCTGATCTCGCAGTCGATTCTGCTCTCCGCGCCGACCCTGGCGTGGGAGAAGAACAACGGCGACTCGATCGACGAGGGCCCGGCCGTGATCAAGAAGAACGGCAAGATCGTCATCGCCTTCTCGGCGGCGACCGTCGACGACAAGTACTGCGTGGGCGTGCTCACTGCGGATGCTGCGGCCGATCTGATGAACCCGGCGTCGTGGGCGAAGAACCCCTACCCGCTGCTCACGACCGACGACGTTCCCGGACAGGTGGGCCCCGGCCACAACTCGTTCACCGTCGACGAATTCGGCAACCCCGTGATCGTCTACCACTCGCGCACCGTGAACGACTCGTCCAACCCGGGCGAGGCAACGGATGCGGGTCTGTTCGACCCCCGCAGGCACGCCCGCGCCGCCCTGGTGCACTGGACGGCCGCCGGTCTGCCGGTGTTCGCGATGGCTGCCGACGAGGAGTTGGCTCCCGAGAACGCCGCGGTGAAGATCCGCGTCGTCGTGGGAGACGACGTCGACCCCGAGGCTCCGAGCGTGATCGCCACGACCGCGCCGGGCGCACCGGATGGCTCCGCGGGTTGGTACCGCACGGCGCCGACCGTCACCCTCGCACCGGGCTCGGATGCGCCGGCAGATCTGCAGTACCGCCTCGACGGCGGCGAGTGGGCGGCCTACACGGCGCCGATCTCGCTCGCCGAAGACGGCACCCGCACTCTCGAATACCGGGCGAGCGTCGCCGGCGTTCCCGTGGAGTCGTCTGTCGGCTCGATCACCCTGCCCGTCGACCGCACGGCACCGAGCGTCAGCGCTCTCGCTTCGCCGTCGACTGCCGTCGGCACGGTCGAGCAGCCCGTCGTCGTGACGCTGTCGGCATCCGACGCGACCAGCGGCGTGGCGACACTGGAGTACCGCCTGAACGCGGGGGAGTGGGCCGCCTACGGCGGGCCGCTCAGCTTCGGAACAGTCGGCTCGACGTTGCTCGAGTACCGCTCGGTCGATGTGGCAGGCAACACCTCGGCGACAGGGTCGCTGTCGGTCGTCGTGTCAGGCCCCGACACACCGGATGCCTCGATCGCCCTGAGCGCGTCGAGTGTCGTCGCGGGTGACACGGTCACGGTGACCGGTCGCGGATTCGGAGAGGGCGAGAGTGTCGAGCTGACCCTGTTCTCCGACCCGGTGTTCCTGGGCTCGGCCGACGCCGACAGCGACGGACGCTTCACGGCGACCGTGCGCATCCCGCTCACGACACCCGCCGGGGAGCACACCGTGCGCGCTGCGGGAAGCACGTCGGGAGCTCTCGCGGAGAAGGCGCTGACCGTGCAGGCGGTGCCTGCGGGACCCGGTGCTCCGGATGCCGGAGCTCCCGGCGCCGGTGGCCCCGGCGGCTCCCTCAGTCAGACCGGATCGGGCGCACTGTTCGCGGGGCTCGGAGCGCTCGCGCTGCTGATCGCCGGCGGAGCCGTGTTCCTCCTGCGCCGCCGACGTGTCTGATCTCGGTACGCCATCCACAACCACATCCACGCAGAACAACCACACAGAACGTTCGCGCACGACTCGACGACGAGTGAAAGGCATTCGATGATCTCCACATTTCTCAAGCGGGGAGCGGCCGCAGCGGTGTCGCTCGCTGTGATCGGCGCAGGACTGTCGCTGGGAGGCGCGGCGAACGCCGCCGCCCCCGGTGACGGACTGATCGGCGAATACCTCTTCACGCAGATCGCGGGCAACGCGGTGGCGAACACCGCCACCGGGGCGGGCGCCGTCGCCGGAGCCACCGTGGTGAACGGAACCGATGCTCAGTGGACGGGCGACTCGCTCGTCTTCACGGGTGGCGCGAAGAACAGCCAGGCCAACTGGGTCGAGCTGCCCGACGGCATCCTCGCCGGAAAGACGTCGGCGACCATCACCACCGAGGCGAAGATCGACCCGTCGATGAAGACCGCCAACCACTTTCTGTGGAACATCGGTAATGACACGAACGCGGCGTATTGGTTCGCCACCGCGCGAGACACGACCCGCACCGCCATCACCACCACCTCGGGCGGCGGTGAGGTGAACGCCCGGTCGACCAGCGCGCTCGACGCGAACCGCTGGTACAGCCTCACCTCGGTGATCGACGGCGCAGCCGGCACCATCACGTACTACGTCGACGGAACCCGGGTCGGCCAGGCCGACACGTCGCTGACCCCCGCATCCATCACCGACCAGTCGCTCAACACGATCGGGCGCTCGCCGTGGCCCGACCCCTTCTACAAGGGAGAGGTCGCCGCATTCCGCGTCTACGACCGGGCCCTCACAGCCGAGGAGGTCGACGACGTCTCCGACGAGGATGCCCTCGCCCACGCCGACAGCATCGGCGCGGCCGCGCAGTCTCTCGTCGACTCGATCGAGCCGGTCACGATCGACGACAGCTCGCTCGTGCTTCCCGCATCCGGTGGCGCCGTGAGCTGGGCCTCGAACACGCCCGGCATCGCGATCGCCGCCGACGGCGTGACCGCCACGGCAGTGCAGCCGGCGGCGGGAGAGCCCGCCCTCAGCGGGACCCTCACCGCCACGGCCACCGTGCGCGGAATCACCGCCTCGAAGGAGGTCGCGGTGACCGTGACGCCGCTGGCCGCCCAGGCCGACGACTACGGCTACCTCATGGTGCACTTCATCGAGGACTCGGAGGGCTACGCCGAGAAGATCTACCTCGACGTGTCGCGCGGCGACAACCCCGAGCAGTGGGATCCGCTGAACGGCGGAGTGCCTATTCTGGCCTCCGACCTCGGAACGACCGGCGTGCGCGACCCGTACCTGACCTACAACCCCGAGACCCAGACGTACTACATCATCGCCACCGACCTGCGGGTCTTCGGCGGCGACAACGGCTCGGGCAACTGCACCACCTGGTGCCACTGGACCAAGAACGCCAGCACGAAGCTCAACATCTGGGAGTCGAAGGACCTCGTGACGTGGGGCGACCTGCGCCAGATCGACATGGCGGCCGACGCCGCGGGCAACACCGCGGCACAGCTCGGAATGGCCTGGGCACCCGAGGCGACCTGGGTCGACGACTACTACCCCGACGGCCGCGGAGCCTTCGTCGTGTACTGGGCATCGAACGTGTTCCCCAACGACGACCCGGCCCACGACACCGCGTCGTACAACCGCGTGCTCTGGGGTGCCACCACCGACTTCACGCAGGGCAGCTACTCCTTCGGCGGCGACTTCGTGAACACCGGCGGAAACGCGATCGACACCACGATGATCCAGAACGACGGCACGACCTACCGGATCACGAAGGACAACTCGTTCGGCAACGGAATCTACATGGAGTCGACCGAGGCGCCCCGCTGGTGGGAGGCCGGAACGACCTGGACGACGCTGCAGACGAAGATCGGCGCGGTCTGGGCGGGAGGCAACGAGGGCGGCGTCGAAGGTCCGGCCGTCTTCAAGAGCCACAGCGACGACACGTGGTACCTGTACGTCGACGTCATTCCGACGACCGGCTACCGGCCGATGGTGACGAACGATCTGGATGCCGGCTGGTCGCAGTTGACCGCGGCCGGTTTCGAGATGGCCCCGAGCACGAAGCACGGTGGCATCATCTCGCTGACGAAGGCGCAGTACGACACGGTGCGGGCAGCGGATGCGACGTCGGCGGTCTCGACGGAGCTCGGCGTCGCGAGCGTCAGCCAGGGTGCGACGGCTGACGCGGTCGCCGCCGCGCTGCCGGCGACGGCCGCGGTGAACCTGGCCTATGCGCGAGGAACGGCTGAGCTGGCCGTCGACTGGGATCTCTCCGGCGTGGACACGTCGACCGCCGGCGACTACACGGTCACCGGAGTGGTGCGCTCGCTCGGCTCCAATCTCAACGACTGGGCCGGAGCCGCCGGATCGACCGCGTGGAACGCGGCCGACAAGCAGCTCTTCAGCTCGACCGCGATCGAGGTCACGTCTACCGTGCGCGTCGCCGCGGGCGAGGTCGTCGTGCCCGTGGATCCCGGAACCGGCCAGCCCGGAACGGCCGGACCGGAGGCATCCACCCCCGGGTCGACGGCCGCCGGCGACAAGCTCGCCGCCACGGGGTTCGGCGCATCCGGAATCGTGTCGCTCGCGGCCCTGCTGCTCGCAGCCGGCATCGCGGTCGTCGTGCGCCGGCGCCGCCGCTCCGCGTAGTCCCTCTTGTCTGACCTCCAACCGAAGGTGAACACGTGATCTCCAGAATTATCAAGAGGGGCGCGGCGGCCGTGGTGTCGCTCGCCGTCATCGGCACGGGCCTCTCCGCTGCCGGCATCGCCTCTGCGGCAGCCCCGACCGATGGCCTCATAGGCGAATATGTCTTCTCGCAGACCGCCGGGGCATCCGTGCCGAACTCCGCCACGGGCGCCGGCACGCTCGCGGCCGCCACGGTCGTGAACGGTAGTGATGACCGGTGGACCGGCGACTCGCTGCAGTTCACGGGCGGCGCCAAGAACAGCTCGGCGAACTGGGTTCGGCTTCCGAACGACATCCTCGCGGGCAAGACGGCGGCGACGATCAGCACCGAGGTCAAGATCGACGCCTCGATGAAATCCGCCTTCAACTTCCTCTGGAACGTCGGCAACGACTCACCCACCTCGTACTTCTTCACCTCGGTGAGAGACGTGCCGCGCACCGCCATCACCACGGCGTCGAACGGCGGCGAGGTCAACGCCCGGGCGACGAACGCGCTCGAGGCCGACCGCTGGTACAACCTCACCTCGGTGATCGACGGAACCGCGGGAACGATCTCGTTCTACGTCGACGGAGTGAAGACGGGACAGGCGAACACCGCCCTCACGCCCGCCTCGATCACCGACCAGTCGCTCAACGCGATCGGTCGCTCGCCCTGGCCCGACGGTTTCTTCGCCGGCGAGGTCTCGGCGTTCCGCGTCTACGACCGCGCGATCGCCGACAGCGAGGTCGCGGCGATCTCGGATCAGGACGCGACCATCCACGAAGCGGAGATGGCCGCGCGGGCGCAGTCGATTCTCGACGGTCTGGGCCTCGCCGATCAGACGGTCGACTCGGGTTACGTCGCCCTGCCGACCGCCGGAGGCGCGGTCACGTGGACCACCTCGGACGAGACCGTCGTGGCTCCCGATGGTCGCGTCAGTCAGCCCTCGGAGGAGGACGGCCCGGCGACGGTGACCGCCACGGCGACGAGCACGGTTCGGGGCGTCAGCGCATCCGACAGCATCACCCTCACCGTGCTGCCGACCAGCGATCAGGAGCGCGTCGATGCGGCAGCGGCCGGCTATGTGCTGCCCCCGGTCGTCATCTCGGGAACGATCCTGCCCGCCCCGGCCGACGGTACGAGCGTCGTGCTGCAGAACGCGCAGGGGGTCGCGGTTGCGGCCGACGGCACGATCACGGCACCGGATGCCGCGGGCGCGGCCGCCGCCGGTGATGTCACCGGCACGGTCGACGCGGTCATCTCCCGCACCGACACCCCCGCGGTCACGGTGACGAAGACCTTCACCGTGCGGGTGCTGCCCGCCGGTTCCTCGCAGGAGCTGCTGAGTTACCACCGCACTCCGACCAGCGCGAACACGGCCAACAACGCCGACGTCGCCCTGAGCATGCACCTCGCCCTGCCGTCTGACGACGGCTCCGCGTGGACGCCGCTGAACGAGAACTACGGCATCTTCTTTCCCAAGACGTCGGTGACGCCGGCGGCCGGCGGAACGTCTGACGACATCATCCGCAGCCTGGTCAACCCGCAGGTGTTCGCGCTCGAGGACGGCGGCTACGGGGTCGTCTCCACGCGCACCGCCCGCGAGGGCGCATCCGACGGCACGCAGAAGACGAGCGTTCTCATCGCGACCTCGACCGATCTGCTCTCGTACACGGAGGTCGGCATGCTCGATCTCGGCGAGACCAACGGCGTGAACGGCCCGCACGCCGTGTACGACTCGGCGACAGACGTGTACGTCATCGCCTGGACGGACGACTCAGGAACGCCGAAGTACACCACCATCGGCGACCTCGCCGATGCGAGCACGCGCGGCGAGATCGTGGCCGGCACGATCGCCGACCGGGGCGCGGTCGCGGCCGCATCCGGAATCGACGACTACGTGGCCGGGCGCACCGTGCCGGTCGACGGGGCCACGATCACGGCCCTCGAGGAGCGGTTCGGACGCATCACGAACACCGGCTACGCGCCCTTCGACGACATCGCGGCCTCGGTGGGCGACGATGCATCGGCGCTCGAGCTGCCGACCGAGGTCGAGCTCGCCTACTCCGACGGATCGACGGGCTCGTTGCCCGTCGCGACCTGGGACACCAGCGGCGTCGACACCTCGAAGCCGGGCACCTACACCGTGACGGGCACCGTGAAGCAGACCGAGTACCCGCGTCCGTTCGCCGACGAGCGCGCCGATCCCTCGGTGTACAAGTACGACTTCAACGGAACGACGAAGTACCTGATGATCGCGACGAACGACCTCTATGGCTCGAACGTCGAGCAGCAGGGCGCGGCCATGATGCCGATCCGCGTCGCGGACTCCATCTCGGGGTTGTCGGATGCGGCGGGCGCCGAGGAGATCGACCTGCTGAAGCGCGGCGACACGGATGCGCTCGGCAATGTGATGACCGGATGCTTCTGGGCACCCGAGTATCACGAGATCGACGGCAGGCTCTCGATCCTGTTCATGCCCTGCTACGGCAACAACCCCGACATGTGGTCGGGCCGCGCGTCGATCATGCAGCTGGAGCAGGACGCCTCGGGTGCGGATCTCGACCCGGCCGTTCCCGCGAACTGGACGAAGCCATCCAAAGTCCTGCGGGCCGACGGATCGGACCTCAACCAGATTGCCGGCATCTCGCTCGACATGACGTACTTCCAAGACGAGAAGGGCCAGGCCTACTACGTCTGGCAGCAGCTCGGCTCGCTGTTCATCGCCACGGTCGACCCGACGGATCCGACGCGACTGACGTCGGAACCCGTGCGCATCCTCGCGCCCGAGTACGCGTGGGACAACACGATCGCAGAGGGGCCGAACGTGATCACCCGCGACGGCAGGCTGCAGTTGATCTACTCGGGCTCGACGGTCGGCGACACCTACACGACGGGGCTCGCCACCGCGGACGCGTCTGGAGAGACCGATCTGCTCACCGAAGCCGCCTGGTCGAAGCTGAACTATCCGATCCAGAAGTCGGGCCTCTTCGACGGCGCCTGGCAGTTGGGAACGGGCCACGGCATGTGGTCGGAGGACGAGGACGGCAACATGATATACGTCTTCCACGCCCGCACCGACAACAACAACCTGAGCGGGCGCGACATGTTCGTGCGACGGGTGCACTGGTCGGCCGAAGGGCTGCCCGTCTTCGACATGGAGCCGGAGGAGGAGCTCGCATCACCGACCGTCACGCTCGATGTGGTCGTGGCCGATGACGAGGTGACGCCGCCGGTCGATCCGGGCCAGCCGACGGAGCCCGGGCAGCCGGGTCAGCCGGGCGGGGGCGAGCCGACCGGTCCGGCATCCGGTTCGTCGGTGGATGCCGGCGGCACGTCGGGCGGACCGCTCGCGCTCACCGGATCGGGCGCGCTGTACGCCGGCCTCGGAGCGCTCGCGCTGCTCGTCGCCGGGGGACTGGCGTTCTGGTTGCGTCGCCGCCGAACGCACTAGTCACCACAGCAGACAGGGGGTACCGGTACACCGGTACCCCCTGTCTGCATCTGTAGCTGTCACCGCGGGATTGCTGCATAGACTCCACTCATGGATGACACCGCTCCCCGCGCAGCCGAGCACGCCGACGGTGTCGAGGCCAGCCCGCCCTGTCCCACCTGCGGTGCGCCGCGCGAGCTGGTGATGCTCGAACGCTTCACCGGCTGGTGGTGCCGTGATTGCGCGGCGGCCGGGCGCTCGCCCGTCGGGCTCTGACGCACCTCACACAGGCTGGCCACGGCAAGCGTGGCCTCTGTGGACTACGGGGCCGGCTCTTCTGCCGCAGCGTCGGCCGCATCGGCGACACGCCTTCGGGCCCGACGTGATCTCACGATGGCGGTCACTGCTGCGATCGTGGTGAGCCCGGAACCAGCCACCGTGAACCAGTTTCCGCTGCCCTGCGCGATGAACACCAGCGTGGCGATCACGACCAGGAAACTGATGATCGCGACCACGAGGAGGACGGACTCGGTTCCTTTACTGCGGTCGTTCATAGTTTTTCGTCCTTACTCGAGGGTGCGTCGACCACCCGCTGCGGATAATTCGGTCAGTTGATGATCTCGCCGCGCTCTTCTGCGCGCAGTGCTGCCAGGCGCTCGTGCCACTGCTGCAGGGCCCCGGGTGTCAGGCGCTCCCAGTCGGTGACCTCTCCGACCACTCGCATTGAGGCGGTGCTCCGATAGGAGCGGGTCGGGTTGCCCGGGAACTTCTTGTCGGTGACGTTAGGGTCGTTCTCGAACTCGCCCGTGGGTTCGACCTCGTAGACGCGCGGCTCGCCGTCGCCGACCGCGAGCTCGGCCGCGAGGCCCGCGCCGTTCTTCAACGCAGTGAAGTAGATGTGGTTCATCACGACCTCGGGGCGGTAGTTGGAGCGGCGTCCCGCCACGAGAAGATCGCCGACACGGAGATCGGCCTTTGTGCCGTGAAAGAAGGGCCCGTCGTCGAGTGCAGTGCTCACGGAGTCAGTGTACGAAGACGTGCTCGAACCGTTCAACAGGATGAATCGAGACATCGTCGGTGTGTCTTATGGCCAACACCGGCGTGTCATCAATCCATCCTGTTGAACGGCAACACCTACTGGGCCGTGGGGCCGTAGAACGCGTTGACCTCGGCGAGCTCCTGCTCGGCCGTGGCCTGGATGAGCTTGAGCAGCTCGGGGTCGAGTCCCGGCGAGAACTCCTCGAGGCGCTCGGGCGCGATGAATGACGGCGTTCCGATGGGTGCCTGTTCGCTGCCGTCGAGGTCTGTGCCGTCGTTCGAGGGCGACGCCCCCTTGGAAGATGCGTCCGGCCTCGGACTCGCCCTTCAGGTCGAAGGTGAACTGCTTGCTTTGCAGACCGAGGTCGACGAGCTTCTTGACCTCGGGAAACTGCTCGGCGTTCGTCTTGGGAATCGGAAGGGTCTTCTTCCAGTCGACACCGAGTGTCTCGAGAGCCTTCGCATAGGCGTTCTCGTGGGCCTGGTCACGCACGATGAGGTACGCGATCGTCGACCGAGCCGTCTTGTTGGCGGTCATCTCATAGATGCGCGTCTTCTGCAGGCGTCCGGTGGACTCGAGCATGAGGTTGTACAGCAGGTCGAGAACGAGGTTTCCCGAGTTGTAGACGTAGCTCCCGAGCCACGGGTTGCCGGCGGAGTCGACGGGCAGTGCTCCCTGTGCGCCCACCAGATAGTGGTGGATGTTGCCGTGGTCGAGTGCGATGTTCAGGGGAGTCGCGCCGCCCGCGCCCGGGGTGTCGAGCGGGTCGGTGAGCTTGCCCTTGTAGCCCGGCGCGCCATCGAGCAGCCGAGAGATCGTAGTGCCGATCAGCTCGACGTGGCTGATCTCCTCAGTGCCGACGCCCTGAATGAGGTCGCGGTACGGCTTCGCGGCGGGGCCTCTGAAGTTCATGGCCTGAAAGAGGTACTGCATCATCGTGCGCATCTCGCCGAACTGCCCGCCGAGTCCCTCTTGCAGGGCGTTCGCCGCCGCTGGGTCCGGCTCGTCCTCAGCGATGTCGTTGATCCATTCCTGTACGTGGAAATACATGCTGTCTCCTTCGACGGGCGGCAGTGTGCCCCCGATGCATCCAGCCTGAGGTCTCAGATCGAATCGAGATTCGACCCTTGCTTTATCCGGCGGGTGCGCGCAGCATGCCCCGCGCCCGGTTCTGAGAGCGGGTGAATCGGATCAGGGTGGGCAGGGAGGGTCAGTCGTGCTGCCGTGTGAAGAGCACCTGGAACATCTGCTTGAGCGGTTCGGTGAGATCGTCGGCGCTCGCAGATGCGACGGGCTGCACGGCTGCCGAGGTGCGCAGCATCACGACTCCGAGAGATGTCGCGATCGCGAGTTGAGCGCGCAGGAGGATCGCGTCGGTGGCCGCGTCGTTCTCTTTCCAGCCCGCCGCCGCAGCGAGCCTGCGGGTGAAGTGCTCGAGGGTCCTGCGTCGGATGAGGTCGGCATTCTCGTCTCCCGACGAGCGCAGGAGCAGGAGGAGCTGCAGCGGGTCGTCACGATCGGGCGCGTTGACGACGTGTTCGATGAGCCGGTCGATCACCTCGTCGATGCTCTTGGAGGGTCTCGAGCCCTGGTTCTCGAGCTCGTCTGACGTGCGCAGCATGCACGCCTCGAAGAGGCCCTCCTTCGAGACGAAGTACCGATTGATCAGCGCCACGTTCACTTTGGCGTCGGCCGCGATCTGCCGAACAGTTGTGGCGCGATACCCATCGGTGGCGAAGCGCCTGCGAGCAGCACGCACCAGGGCGCGTCGCGTCAGGGCGGCGTCGCGACCCGAGCGGATCAGCTCGTCATCGGCCTCGGTCGGGATCTCGGAGGGGTCTGCCGTCGACATCGTCGTCTTGCTGTTCATGTATCAACTCCCGCACCCACTGTAGCCGGGCGATAAGCGAAGTAAACGATTGTTGACAAACGTCATCGACGGGTGAATACTCGACAAGTCGTCAAGTGTTTACATCGAGGAGATCCATGTCTGTCATCGCCCAGGGCCCGACCACGGGTTCCGTCAGCGCCCAGTCGGGCACAGCCGCAAAGGGCCGGGGCTCCCGCTCCGTCGCCATCGTTCTCTTCCTCTCGCTCGGCGGGCTCTCGTTCGCCGTGCTGCAGTCGCTCGTCGCGCCCGCCCTCGGCACGATCGGGTCAGACCTCGGTGTCGCGACGACCGACGCGAGCTGGGTTCTCACGGCCTATCTGCTCTCGGCATCGGTGCTCACCCCGATCCTCGGTCGCCTCGGCGACATGGTCGGAAAGCGCAAGGTGATCATCGTCGTTCTCGCGCTGCTGCTCGTCGGCACTGTGCTCGCGGCCCTCGCACCGAACCTCGGCGTGCTGATCGTGGCCCGCGTACTGCAGGGCGCGGCCGGCGCGGTCATGCCGCTCTCCATCGGCATCGTGCGCGACGAGCTGCCGAGGGAGCGCGTGAGTGTGACCATCGGTCTTCTCTCGGCCATCTTCGGCATCGGCGCCGGCGTCGGCATCGTGGCGGCCGGCCCCATCGTCGAGGCGCTCTCCTGGCACTGGCTGTTCTGGCTGCCGGCCATCCTCGTGGCGATCGCCCTCCTCGGCGCCATCTTCGGCATCCCCGAGTCGACCAAGCGCACGCCGGGCCGTCTCGATCTGGTGGGCACCGGCATCCTGTCTGTCGGTCTGGTCGCGTTGCTGCTCGCCATCGGCGAGGGCCAGAAGTGGGGCTGGGATGACGGCAAGACCATCGGCCTGCTCGTTCTCGGGGCCGTCGCCATCGTCGTCTTCGTGTTCGTCGAACTGCGCGTCAAGGAACCGCTCATCGACATGCGCCTGTTCCAGCACCGCGGAGTCTGGACCGCCCACATCGTGGCCCTCGCGTTCGGCTTCGCGATGTTCGGCACGTTCATCCTGGTGCCCACCCTGCTGCAGTTGCCGAGCGTTCTCGGCTACGGCTTCGGCAAATCGGTGAGCGAGGCTGGGCTGTACCTGCTGCCGACCGTGGTGGCGATGGTGCTGTCGGGCGTGCTCGCCGGAATTCTGATCCGCAAGATCGGGCCGAAGATCCCCATGATCGTCGGTGGAGTGTCGGTCGCGATCGCGTTCGTCATTCCCGCTCTCGGTCACGCGGAGGACTGGCAGATCCTCGTCTCCGGTGTTCTCACGGGTATCGGCATCGGAATGGCCCTCGCCGCCACGTCGAACGCCATCGTCGAAAGCGTTCCCGCGTCGCAGACGAGTGAGGCCATCAGCGCGAACACGGTCATCCGCACGATCGGCAGCAGCGTGGGAACCGCGGTGATCGCGGCCCTGCTGTCGTCGAACGTCACCGCTCAGGGCGCGCCCACCGACGACTCGTTCACCATCGGATTCTGGGTCTCGGCCGGAGTCGGCGTGATCGCGATCCTCGCAGCCCTCGCCGCCCCGTCGCTGAGGGCCCGCCGTCGCGAGGCCGAGGCCGCCGGCGTCGACGACGTCGACGAGCTGCGTTCCGTCTGACGTCGTGACACATGTCATGTCACGTCGTGACATCACGGCACTTCCGGGTAACGCCGACGCTCGATTGACTTGAGTTGTGCCCGCGCGATCGTCTCGCGGGCAGAGCTGAAACGAGAATGTCGTGCGAAAACCCCTGAAGATCACGCTGCTGACGATCGGTGCCCTCCTGGCCATTCCGATCGTGACCCTCGCCACGACCTCGATCGTGAACGTCGTCGCAACGAAGTCCGACCTCGCTGCCATCGCCCCGTACGGCACTCTCGTTCCGGTCGAGGGGAAGCAGCTGAACGTGCTCGACAGCGGTGGCAGCGGCGAGGCGATCGTGTTGTTGCCCGGCCTGGGAACGGCGGCGCCCGGCCTCGACTTCGGGCCCCTGATCGATCAGTTGGAGGGGTCGTACCGGGTCATCGCGGTCGAGCCGTTCGGCACCGGACTCAGCGACCAGACCGACAGCCCGCGCACATCCCAGAACATCGCGCACGAGGTCCACGAGGCGCTGCAGTACCTCGGGATCGATCGCTACGTGTTGATGGGGCACTCGATCGCCGGCATCTACGCCCTCAGCTATGCCGCCGACTACGCCGACGAGCTCATCGCGTTCGTCGGCATCGACAGCAGCGTTCCGAATCAGCCCGGCTGGGACGAACCCATTGCCACCGACGGACTCGTCGCGCTACGAGACCTCGGCGTCATCCGGGCACTGTCGTGGATCTCGGGCGATGCCGATCACGCGCCCTTCGACGACCGCACCGCCGAGCAGATGCGCCTGCTCACGACGCGCAACTCGACCTCGCCGACGATGCTCGACGAGATGGCCCATGCGAGTTCGAACTTCGGCGCGGCTCGCGAGCTCGCCTTTCCGCCCACCCTTCCGGTGCTGCTCTTCGTCGTGAAGAACGATGCCGAGCTCGACGGCTGGCGCGAACTGCACGACGAGCAGGCCGCCGCCGTCGACCACGGCCAGGTCGTCGCTCTCGACGGGCAGCATTACCTGCATCACAGCCAGTCGCCCGCGATCGCCGACGACACCACCGCGTTCCTCGAAGCCCTGCCAGCGCGCTGATCGGCCGCGCCCAGCCGTGAACTCGGCACCTCGACGAGCGCTCCGTCGACCAAGTGCAGGACCGCGTGCATGCGGGGCAGGTGCACGAGGTCGTGGGTGACGAGCAGCGTGCACGTGTCGAGCTCCGCGGTGAGGCGGAGGATCAGCTCGATGATCCTCGCACCCCTCTCTTGATCGAGAGCGCTCGTCGGCTCGTCGACCAGAAGAACGCTGGGCTCGTTCATGAGCGCTCGAGCGATGTTGACCCGCTGCCGCTGCCCGCCCGAGAGTTGGTGCGGTCTCTTGTGTCGCTGGTCGGTCAGGCCGACGGCCTCGAGAAGCATCGCTGCGCGATCGGATGCGACGGCTCGGCCTCGCCGCCCGGCTCGACCACCTCGCGCGCCCAGTTCGTTCATGACCATCAGCTGCTCCTGGGCCGTGAGCGAGGGAATGAGGTTGGACTGCTGGAAGACGATGCCGATCTTCTCGCGGCGCAGCTCGGTCGCCTCCGTCGCGTTCAGCGTGCCGACGTCGACCCCGTCGATGAGCACCTCGCCCGAGTCGGGACGAATGAGCGTGGCGGCGACGGCGAGCAGGCTCGACTTGCCAGATCCGCTCGGCCCGGTGATGCCGGTGACCGTTGCCGGATGCGTCGCGAGCGACACACGATCGATTGCGGTGATGCGGGCGTCACCGTCGGCGAAGGTCAGGGTGATGTCGTTCAGGCGGATCATCGGGTGCTCCCAAGGGCGGTGAGGGGGTCGGCGGAGGTGACGGAACGCAGCGCGAAGGCTGCTCCGGCGAGCCCGAGAGTGATCATGATGACGCCGGGCAGGAGGGTGGTGACGGGGCTGAGCAGAAACGGCAGTGCCGAGCCGGCGAGCAGCCCGAGTGCGGTGACGACGGCGAGGCCGACCCCGATGCCGGCGACCAGAACGAGGAGCGCCTGGCCCAACGCATCCGTTCGAAGAGACCGAGTGCTGGCGCCGAGGGCCTTGAGCACGGCGATGTCGCCCTTGCGCTGCATCGTCCAGACCGTGAAGAACGCGCCGATGACCAGACCGGAGATGCCGAAGAGCATGGCGACCATCAGCAGCAGGGAGCCGATCTCCGAGCGAAAGGCGCTGAGCGCGGTCAGCGAGCCGAGGATGCTCGTCGAGACGGTCGCGGTGGACGTGTCGGCGGCGCTCCAGTCGGGGGTGCCGGATACGGCCAGCACGGTCGCATAGCTGTCGGCGCTGCCGGTGGCCGCCGCGGAGGCCTGCCAGTCGGCGAGCGTCATCTCGACGACCGGAGTGTGGCTGTACCAGGCATCTCCGGCGACCCTGTCGACGACGTAGCGCGTGGCTCCGATCGTCACGGAATCCCCCACCTTCACCCCGAGAGCCTGCGCCGCCGGTGCGGCGAGACTCACGTGCCCGCGCTGCGTGGGGGCGGTGGAGGTGAAGCCGGGCTGCACTCCGAAGACGGCGACGGCTGTTCGAGTGCCGCCCGCCTCGGCGCGGGTCTGCGTGATGCCGATCGGCTGGGCGGAGGTGACCCCCGCCGTGGCTGCCCACGTGGCCTGCTGTTTCTCGGTGACGGTGGAGTCGGAGTAGCTCGCGGCCTCGCCGCCCGGGCTCGAGAAGACGATGCGGTCGCCAGGTAGCTGCAGGATGGCCGAGATGTTCTGGGTGGCCAGGCCGCCGGTGAGGCCGCTGAGAAAGCCGACGAGAATCGTGATGAGGGCGACGACCGAGCCGATCAGAACGAATCGTCCTCGGGCGAAGCGCAGGTCGCGGAGTGCGACGAACATGAGACGTCCTTTCGTGTCACCGGGGTGGTGACCCTCCTCACTTTTCCGCCCAGACCGGCCCGAGGCATCCGTCGCCCGCACGGTGTGGTCTGGCCGATCTATCGGCCTCGCAGTCGTACTTTCGAAGGATGACGCGGCTGGGGCGGCGCGTAGAGTTCGATTCATGGCTCATTCCGCGCTCACCCCCGTCTTCGTGGGGCTGCGCACCGGGCTGCACGTTCTCTTCGCGGCGCTCGCGGTGCTGGTGATCGTTCGCGCCGTGGTCGTGCCGAGCGAACGCGCCGGAGTCGTGATCGGCCTCGCGATTCTGCTCCTCGTCACCTATGCGCTCGGGGGAGTAGTGGCGCGGGCTCGTGGCCGCCGTCGCATCGCGGGTTCTCTGTGGCTGGCCGCGATCACCCTCGAGTGGATCGCCCTGCTGTGGCTCACGCCCGAGGCCGCGTACTTGGTCTTTCCGCTGTTCTTTCTCTATCTGCACCTGCTCGGCCGGTGGTGGGGGTCGGTGGCGATCGTGGCCGCGACCGTCGTCGCGATCTGCGCCCTGGGCATCCATGGCGGCTGGACGGTCGGCGGCGTCGTCGGACCGCTCGTGGGCGCCGGAGTCGCTCTACTCATCGGCCTCGGCTACCAGGCGCTCGCCCGTGAGGCGCAACAGCGCGAGGCGCTGATGCAGGAGCTGGTGGCGACCCAGGGTCAGCTCGCCGCGACCGAGCACGAATCGGGTGTGCTCGCGGAGCGCGCCCGACTGGCCCGCGAGATCCATGACACGCTCGCCCAGGGCCTGTCGAGCATCCAGATGCTGTTGCACGCGGCCGAGCGCGCCGACCCCGAACGGCCGGGTGTGGAGCACATCCGGCTCGCGCGCGAGACGGCGGCCGACAATCTGGCCGAGGCCCGGCGCTTCATTCGTGAGCTCACGCCGCCCGATCTCGACGACAACGGGCTCGGCGGTGCGCTTCGTCGGCTGGCCGTGGGGCAGTGGCAGGCGCAGGGTCTCGCCGTCACGGTGCGGGTCTCCGATTCGATCGAACTTCCCATGCAGCTGCAGACCGCGCTGCTGCGCATCGCCCAGGGCGCGGTGGCCAATGTCATTCAGCACGCGCACGCCGCGGCCGCGGTGATCACTCTCGAGTCGGATGGCGTCGGCCTTCGCTTCACCATCGTCGACGACGGCGCCGGGTTCGATCTTCAGGCGGCGGATGCTCGGGGCGGCCGGTCGGATTCGTTCGGCCTGACGGCGGCGAGGGAGCGCGTCGACCAGCTCGGAGGCGTGTTGTCGGTGGAGTCGTCGCCCGGTCGAGGAACGACCCTGCGCGTGGAACTCGCCCTCGAGAGCATCGCGTGATCAGGCTCGTCGTCGCAGACGACCACCCCATCGTTCGCGCCGGGCTGGCCGCGCTGTTCGGCCTTGAGGCCGACATCGAGGTCGTCGCCGAGGCCTCCACGCCAGACGAGGCGGTGGCGGCGACGGTGCACGAGAATCCCGACGTCGTGCTCATGGATCTGCAGTTCGGCGCCCGATCGCAGGCGACGGGCGCTGACGCAACCAGGCGCATCCGGGCCCTCGACGCCGCGCCCTACGTTCTGGTGCTCACGAACTACGACTCGGATGCCGACATCCTGGGCGCGGTCGAGGCCGGGGCGAGCGGGTACCTGCTGAAAGACGCTCCGCCGCACGAGCTCATCGCGGCAGTGCGGGCGGCGGCGGCGGGAGAGAGCGCCCTCGCGCCCGTGATCGCGTCGCGACTGCTGAGCCGCATGCGGGCGCCGCAGGCGAGTCTGAGCTCTCGCGAGATTGAGGTGCTCGAGCTGGTGGCGGCCGGCCGTTCCAACACCGAGGTCGCCGGCGATCTGTTCGTGAGCGAGACGACGGTGAAGTCGCATCTGGCGCATATCTTTACGAAGCTCGGCGTGAGCTCGCGCACCGCGGCGGTGTCTGCGGCCCGCACCCGCGGCATCCTGCGGTAGGTCGGGTGGTCGGGCGTTCCCTCGGTCGGGCGGGCGTTCGGGCGGAGATTCAGGGCATCCGACGCTCATACGAGCACGGACCCCTCGAATCTCCACCCGAACGAACGAGAGCCGCATGGGACGAGGCGTCTCATCGCTCGTTTGCCCCGAGAAAGTGACCGGGCAGACTTGAGGCAGGGCGATCGAGGGAGAGAACGCGATGCGAGTGCTGCGAAAGCATCCGACGGTGGTGCTGGCCGTCGCCTGCGTCGTTCTGCTCGTGGGAATCGTCGCGACGGGCCTCGCCCTCTCGTCGTCGGTGAATTCGCTGACCGTCGACGATGTCACGACCCAGGTGACCGACGGCATGGACGATCTGCAGGCGCAGCTTCCGCCGGACTCGATCGTGTCGGCCGCAGACACGATCCGCACCGAGCCGTGCCCAGGCGGCGGGGAGGGAACGCTCGTCGCCGTCGAGCGATCGATCGTGACGGCAGAGGGCTTCGATCTGACCGGGTGGGTGCGCGAGCTGTCGGCCACATACGCGGCCAAGGAGGGGTGGAGCGCGACCATGAAGTCCGAGCAGGGGCCGGCACCGATTCTTACCCTGGCCAGCCGATCGCTCATGCTGTTCACTCTCAGGCCTTCGGCCGCGGGGCAGCCCCCGAAGCTGACGATCGAGGCGACCTCCCGATGCTCGACGGTCGACTGATTTACATACATATGACGACGATGCTCTGGAAAGGGTGACGACATGAAGAGATCGACGGTGCTTGCCGTAGCGGTGGTGGCGCTCTCGCTGGCGGCGGGCCTCTCGGGATGCGCACCGGTAGGTGGGCTCGACGTCTTCGACCGCGAGCAGGTCGCGAGTGACGAGCTCCCCGCCAACGGAACGGAGAACGTAGTCGCCGCCGTGGAGCAGGAGTCGACGCGACTGCTCTGGCAGAAGGGCGACACGACGTTCTACGCGGCGAAAGGCACCGGCGACTCCGAAGACAGCACATGCCTGATGATCTTCGAGGGCGACGTCGGTGCCAGCGGATGCTCGACCGGCCTGCCCCTGATGGTTCGTTTCAACGGTATGCCGAACTACATGCTCAGCGATACGCCTGTCGCAGGCGACGACTGGACGAAGGTCGCCGATTACCTGTTCGTCGAGAGCGGCCGGGCAGAGAACGACTGATCTACGTGAGCGAACCGTTGCTGCCGCGCACCGCGTCTTCTATCGTGACTGCATGACCAGCACGCGTGTTCTCGCCCCCGAGCAGCCCACCGACGGATCGAAGCTCAAGGGCCCGGCGTCGTACTTCGCGAGTATCGAGAGCACCTACGGCAAGCCTATTCAGGAGTGGCTCGACCTCGTCGTCGTCGAACTCGCCGACCATCCCCACATGCAGGTGGTGTCGACGCTCAAGTCGGAGCACGGCCTGGGCCACGGCCACGCCAATGCCATCGTCGCCTATGCGAAGGCGGCGTTGGCGAAGTAGTGACCCGGGCGCCCAGTGCCCCGACATGCGCATGGAAGCAGCCGGGGATTGGTCGTGACGTGCGGTCAGGCCCGTGCGGCGACCGGCGCGCGGTCGCGAACGGGCACGAAGGCGGCGATCACAGAGATGATTCCCGTGACGAGGTGGAACCCGATGTCGAAGCCCGTGAATCCTGTCGGGAGGAGGCCGAAGAGGGTGGAGTCGGCGAAAGCCAGCAGGGCCATCGCGACGTACATGATGCCGACGATCGCGAGCACGGCACGAAGCGCCGAGGCGGAGGTGCGGCCGAAGCCCACCCAGAGCAGAGCCACCGCGATCACGACGCGCGCGACGTCGAGCGTCAGATCGACATTCGCGATACCTGCCAGGTGTTCGCCTTCGACAAAGAAGCCGACCACCGCCAGAAGAGCGACGATGATGCCGAGAATTCTTGCTGTCCAGCGTGCCATAACGCGACCTCAGTTCTGTATCGAAGCGGGTCCGGGCTGTCCGGACTCCTGTTTCGACGCTAGTTAGGGTGCGGCGGACGCCGAATAGGGGGTTGACCTCGAGTCGTGGGTGCCTTTATCAGCCGACCCGCCGTCTCACCCGTGCCTCTCTGACGAGGAACCAGACGAGGTAGCAGCCGCCGACGACCACGGTGACGACGCCGACGGGCAGCGTGACCGGTAGCGCGTGCTGGGCGATCAGATCGGATGCACTGAGCATGACGGCGCCGAAGATGGCCGTCGTGAGGAAGGGGATGTGCGGGGTGCCGATGAGGCGTCTCGCGATCTGCGGGGCAGCGAGCGCGACGAAGGCAACGGGCCCTGCAACGGTGGTCGCCACGCAGACGAGAACCACGCCGACCGCGAGCATCGTGATGCGGGTGACCGAAATGCGCACTCCCGTCACGATGGCCACATCGTCACCCAATCCGAGTTGGTGAAGCGCACGCACGTGCAGAGGAATCACGGCGAGGAGAAGGCCGATGAGCACCGCGGCGGTGGCGACACCTCCCGCGGTGACGCCGGCCAACGTACCCGCACCCCAGGCCGAGGCGAACAGGGCGGTGTCGAGATCGACCTGCAGCAGCAACCAGGTGCCGAACGCGGCGGCCATCGAAGAGATCGCGACCCCCACGATGATGAAACGAAAGCCCCCGAAACCGACGCCGCGCGAGAAGGCGAAGATGAGCAGCGCGGTGGCGAGACCGCCGATCAGGGCTCCGATCGTGCGCGACTCGACAGAGGATCCGGCCACGATGAGCGAGACGAGCATGCCGACGAAGGCGCCGTTCGACAGCCCCAGCACGTCGGGGCTTGCGAGCGGGTTGTGCGTGACGGTCTGGAAAAGTCCACCCGCGACCCCGAGCGCCGCGCCGACCACGATGGCTGCCGCGATGCGGGGCAGCCTCCACTCGAGCACAACGGTGGTGGTCAGGTCGTTCGCGGTGCCCGACATCACCTTCAGGAGATCGGGGAACGGAATCGGGAAGTCTCCCGACATCGCTCCGATCGCGGCGAGAGCGGCGAGCAGAACCAGTAGCACCAGGTTGATCGTGGCAGGGCGGATGCGCCGTCGCGTGTCGTTCATCACAGTCCCGTCACCCGTCGGTTGCGTCGCACGAGGAGCACGAGAACGGGAGCGCCGACGAACGCGGTGACGATGCCCACCGGCATCTCGGCCGGCAGCGCCACGAGTCGCCCGACGATGTCGGAGGCGAGTACGAGAGCGGGCGCCGCGACGATCGATCCGGCAATGATGCGGCGCTGATCGACTCCGACGATCCAGCGAACGACGTGCGGCACCATCAGTCCGACGAACGAGATGGGGCCGGCGACGGCGGTGGCGGTTCCGGCGAGAAGGGTGATGGCGACCACGGCCAGCAGCCGAGTTCGCGGAACTCTCACTCCCTGGCCCGCGGCCACATCGTCGCCGAGCGCCATGGCGTTGAGTGCTGCGGCGATCGCCAGTGCGAGCGCGATGCCCACGACCAGCGGAAGAAGCACCGGGGTCGTCACGTCGAACCCACGACCGAGGAGGCTGCCGGCCGACCAGCCGAGCATCCGCTCGAAGGCATCGGGGTTCGTCAGGGTGAGGCCCGTGGTGAGCCCCGAGAGCACGGCTCCGACGGCCAGGCCCGCGACGGTCAGAGTCAGCGGGTCGGCCCGACGTGGGCCTGCCGAACCGAGGAGGAACGCCGCCGCCGTCAGAACGAAGGCCCCCGCGTATGCGAACCACACGTACTGGCCGGGGCTGGCGACTCCGAGGAACACGATGGCACCGGCCACGGCGGCGGCGGCCCCGGCGTTGACCCCGAGGATCCCCGGATCGGCGAGTGGATTGCGCGTGACGGCCTGGATGAGTGCGCCCGCCCCGCCGAGTCCGGCGCCGGCCACGAGGGCCGCAACGGTACGAGGCACTCGCTGATCCAAGAGGATGAACCGCGACTCTTCCGTTCCGCCGCCCGTCAGGGTGTCGAGGAGCACCGTCGGCGCGATCATGTTCGCGCCGACCACGAGCGAGAGAACGACGAGCAGCGCGATGAGCCCGAAGGCCCCCGCGACGAAGAGAACGAAGCTGCGGGTCGGGTGAATGGTCACCGCGCGTCGCGGAGGATGCTCTCGATGTCGTCGAGCACCTTGAGGCCGCCCATCGGTCCCACCCCGGTGATCCAGTACGACTGGTCGACGAGGTGCACGTCGGGGAACGATGACGCGTTGGCGGTGATCGCCTCGGGCATGGTTGTCGGGTCGTCGACGTCGCTCGTCGTCACGACCACGAGATCGGCGCTCGCCTCGAGGACCTTCTCGGACGACAGATCGACGGAGATCGAGTTCTGCCAATCTCTCGGGGGCGTGGTGAAGCCGACGCATTCGAGGGTGCTGCCGGCGAACGACTCGGGTCCGTAGACCGTCAGCAGCCCGTCACGGGGGCGGATGAGCTGCGCGGTCTTCCCCTCCACCGCGAATTCGGTCTTGACCTCGTTGCAGCGGGCGTCGTAGTCGGCAAGCAGAGTGTCTGCCTCGTCGGCCCGGCCGAGGGCCTTGCCCACCAGCTTCACATTGTCCTTCCACGGATCGGCCTGCGAGGCGAGGTAGACCGTGGGCGCGACGGACGACAGCTGGTCGTACAGTGCCGAATGGCGCGACTCGGTGCCGATGATGAGGTCGGGCTTGAGGGCTGCGATCTTCTCGACGTTGGGCTCGGTCACCGTTCCGACCGACGTGATGCCGCTCGCTTCTTTGCCGAGATACGCGGGGATGCCGGCAGCCTCGTTGAGCACGGCTGCACCGACGGGCACGATTCCGAGGGCGACCGACGCGTCGAGTGCGACGGGCTCGAGTACCACCACGCGCTTCGCCTGAGCCGGCACCTCCGACTCGCCGCGAGCATGCGTGACGCTGATGGTGCCTGCCGCCGCGGCGTCGGTTGCGGCCGGGGCTGTGGTCGCCGCCGCCGAACAGCCCGAGAAGACCACGGCTGCGAGGACGAGCCCCGCGACCAGCGCGGGTCGTCGAAAGCGTGGGGAAGCGGGGGGAAGCAGGGGCATGGAAGGCAGCTCTCGTTCGACGTCGGGTGGATGCGTCGACGACGGTGGCGACCCAGGTTAGGGTACCCTATCTAAATCTTCGAACCGCGTGCACCGTGGTTCCAATATCCCTGAGAGTGCAGAAGGTAGCGCGGGATTCCGGCCTCGGCGACGACAGAACGAAGCCGGGGAATCGCGGAACTCTCGGCTGCAATCCATGCGGCGAAAGCCGTGCCGGCCGCTCGCGCGTCGGGTGCATTCGACGCCGCCCACGATTCGGCGGCAACGGCCAGAGTCTCGCCGGGTGCCCGGCCCTCACGGGCGACGTAGTGCACGGCCACCTCGCTCGGAACCTGCTCGATCGCCGGGCCTGCGTCGACGTCGTCGGCCTCGACCACGATGACGCCTCGGGTGCCACTGCCGAGGGAGCTGGCTATCCCGGTGAGGGCCGGGACCGCCGTCTCGTCACCGAGTAGCAGTACGACGGTGGGCGGCTCGGCCGGTCGCCATTGGATGCCGTGCCGACGGTCGTTCGCCCGCGCATCCGGCCCGGAGACCAGCATGCGGTCGCCGACAACGGCGCAGCGGGCCCAGGTCGAAGCGGGCCCGGCCGGGTGATGGATGAAGAAGTCGATATCAACCTCGCACTCCCGCGGTCGCGCGCGGCCGGTCGTGTATGTGCGAGCGAGGTGACGTTCGCCCGCGGGCATGCTGGCCAGCGCAGCCCGCCACTCGGCGACGGAGAGCCCGTCGACGTCGCCCGAGAACGGCCCCTCCCACGGCTGCCGTCGCGCCGTCGCCTGGCTTAAGTCATGCGGAAGAATGAGTTTGAGCCGCTGGTCGAGACCATACGGAGCGAAGTGTCGAAGCGATGGCGATCCGAGCGTGACGCGGACGAACGTCGGCGAGATCGCGCGGGTGTGAACGACGCGTGTGTCGAAGAGGCGGTACGCGGGGGTTCCGGGCACGATCGTCACCCGAGGGAGCCTAGCGGGGTTCGCGCGAGGCCATGGTTGCCCCCGCCCGCTAGGCTCGCCCGCATGGTTCTCCCCGCACTCACCGTGAAAATCTGCGGCCTCCGCACCGAGGCCGCGATCGATGTGGCCATAGCGGCGGGGGCGGATGCCGTCGGTTTCGTGATCGCCGAGGGCAGTCCTCGGTTCGTCGATGCAGAGACGGCCCGTCGGCTTGTCGCGTACACCGCCCGGCGAGCGACGACCGTGCTGGTGACGAAAGGTCTCAGCCCCGAGGCGACCGCCTCGGTGGCTCAGGGATGCGGCGTCGACGTGCTTCAGGTGCATGGATTCGACCGGCTGCAGGTCCAGCGCACGCTGGAGCTCTTTCCGCGCGTGTGGCGGGCCACGTCGCTCGGCAAGGCGACGCATGAGAGCCATCTCGAGTCGTGGGGTGAGGAGATGTTGTTGATCGATTCGCCTAGAGCCGGATCGGGCGAGCGCTGGGATCTCGGGGAATTGCAGACGCAGCGACCCTCCGGCCCCTGGCTGCTGGCCGGCGGACTCGATCCGGAGAATGTGGCACAGGCGGTCGCCCAAGCCGAACCGACGGGAGTCGACGTCTCGAGCGGCGTCGAGTCAGCCCCGGGTGTCAAGGATCACGCGCTCATCGAGCTATTCGTAGCCAACGCGCGGTCGACTTCTCCTGGGCGCGCGGATAGCGTGGCCGGATGAAGAACATGTCGTGGGCCGCCTATGGTCTCGGAGTCGCTGTTGTCGTCTTCGCGCTCATGGACGGCGGGCTGGGCACGACCGGCAAGACCCTGCTCGTCGTGGCAACGATCTTTCTCGGCGCCCTGATCGCGGCTATCAACAACGTGGCAGCCGCGGTCGCTGACCGTCGGCAAGACACCGTCGTCGACCCTGAGCCTGCTTCTGGCAACGCATTCCAGACGCCGCGATGATCGCTGCGCACGACGCCTTCCGAGATCTGGTCGCGGCGGCCCGCCGATCGCCGGGCGCCAGACTCGTGACGATCTCGACGATCGAGGTCGATGAGAACCGGATGACGCGGGTGTACTCGACTGATCCCGCGAGCTATTCGGTCGGTGGCGTAGGAGAGCCGCTTCGGGAGGGCGACGACGATCCCTGGTATGACCGTGTTGTGGTGCAGCAGCAGCCCTGGGCCAGTTTCGATGTGGAGGACCTGCGAGCGAATTTCGCAGACCACGAACTCATCGAGTCGCTCGGGTGCGGCGCGATCATCAATGTGCCTGTCATTCACGACGGAGTGACCATCGGTTCGATCAACCTGCTCGATGCCGATGGGCGTTACGACCACTCGTCCGTCGATGCTGCAATCGAGCTCGCCGCCCGCATCGTGCCGGTCTTGGTCTCGTTCGATCGGGCTACAGGCTGAACGACAGCTGCGTGCCGAGCGCCGCGATGGCCGGTTCGTTTCGGCTGTAGTGGGACCACTGCCCGATGCGGGTACAGGTCACCAGCCCTGCCCGCTGGAGTGTGGCCATGAACTGCGAGGCTGTGGACTGCGACACCTCGGCCCTGGCCTGGATGTGCTTGAGGCACACTCCGACCTCGGACGCGGGCTGATCCTGCGGTGGAAACGACTCCGGCTCCTTCAACCATCCGAGAATCGCGAGTCGCGTCGGATGGCCGAGAGCCTTGAAGACGGCCACCAGATCGAGCTCGTGCGTTTCTGTCACTCGTCCACAGTATCGCAATATCGCGGTTTACCGATGTTGTGGTAGACCTTAGATCGGTAAATTGCGATGTAACGATGGAGGACCAATGGAACAGAAGACCGCACTCGTCGTCGGAGCGCGCGGGGTGATCGGAGGCAATCTGATCGAGCACCTCGAGGCGCTCGGGGAGTGGGACATCATCGGCCTCTCGCGCCGAGGCGGCGCCGACCAGGAGCGAGTGAGACACATCGCTGTCGATCTGCTCGACCGTGAGGCCACGGGCGTGGCGCTTCGGGGCTTGTCGCACGTGACTCACGTCTTCTACGCGGCCTATCAAGACCGCCCTCGATGGGCCGAGCTGGTCGCGCCGAACATGGCCATGCTGACGAATGTCGTCGATGCCATCGAGGCTGTCGCTCCGGCGCTCGAACACATCAGCCTCATGCAGGGCTACAAGGTCTACGGCGCCCACCTCGGCCCCTTCGCGACGCCCGCGAAGGAGTCCGATCCGCCGCACATGCCGCCCGAGTTCAACGTCGATCAGCAGCAGTTTCTCGAGCGTCGCCAGGTGGGATCGACGTGGACGTGGTCTGCCCTGCGGCCCTCCGTCGTCGCCGGCATCGGGCTCGGAAATCCGATGAACCTCGCCATGGTGATCGCCGTGTACGCCTCGATGAGCAAGGAGTTGGGCATTCCGCTGCGGTTCCCTGGCAGACCTGGCGCCTACACCTCGCTCATCGAGATGACCGACGCCGATCTGCTTGCGAAAGCCACGGTCTGGGCCGCCACTACCGCGGCTGCCCGCAACGAGGCCTTCAACATCACCAACGGCGACCTCTTCCGGTGGTCGACGATGTGGCCCGAGATTGCGGCGTTCTTCGAGCTCGAGGTTGCTCCGCCGCTCGAGATGGATCTCACCGAGGTGATGGCAGACAAAGAGGAGTTGTGGAACTCGATGGTCGAGCGCCATGGGCTGGTCGCCACCCCATACTCCGACGTGTCGTCATGGGCCTTCGGAGACTTCGTCTTCGCGTGGGACTATGACGTCATCGCTGATGCGTCGAAATCGAGACGTGCCGGTTTTCATGAGTACGTCGACACCCGGGCCATGTTCTTGCGCATCTTCGGAGATCTTCGCGAGCAGCGTCTCATTCCGTAGTCGGCGCGTCGCGGCTGAGGGTTCGACTGCGCGATTCGATTCGCCGCAGCGAGCGTGGGCATAATCGAGGGGTGGAGCTGGAACGCGTGTCCCCTTCTGATATCGGCCCGATCCGAGAGTTTCTGCGGGCAGCCGATCTGACTCTGGCCGGACTCGATGCGCCAGGGGTGCGCCTGTGGGTCGAGCGAGATGGAGCGGGCCGGGTCGTCGGCAGCACGGGTTTCGAGCTCAGCGCGGATGGCCGACACGCGCTTATCCGGAGTGTTGCGGTGGATCCCCAGCAGCGATCGGCCGGGTCGGGCTCCCGCCTCGCGCGCTTCGCGATGGATGCCGCGCGACACGCGGGAGTCGAGCGTGCGTGGTTGTTCTCGCGGCGATCCGGCCCGTTCTGGCAGAAGCTGGGCTTCACGGGCGCCGACCGTGACGAGCTCGCGGTGGCTCTCGCCGACACCCACCAGGTGCGCCTCTTCGTCGAGACCGGTCAGCTGGATCGCGAGGTCGCCTGGTCCTGTTCTCTGGCGAGATGACGAACGGCGCACCCCGGGTTCTCCGGGGTGCGCCGTCTGCTGTCGGCGCGAGCGCCGAGCGTGATGTCGTTACTGCTGAATGAACGCGAGCAGGTCGGGGTTGATCACGTCGGCGTGCGTCGTGAGCATTCCGTGGGGGTAGCCCTCGTAGACCTTCAGGGTCGAGTTCTGCAGCAGTTCGTGCTGCTTCAGCGAAGCATCCTTGTACGGCACGACCTGGTCGTCGTCACCCTGGGTGACGAGAACGGGAACCGAGATCGCCTTCAGATCTTCGGTCTGGTCGGTCTCGGAGAACGCCTTGATGCCTTCGTAGTGGGCGAGCGCACTGCCTGTCATGCCCTGACGCCACCAGTTCGCGATCACCGGCTCCGACACCTTCGCGCCCTCGCGGTTGAAGCTGTAGAAGGGGCCGGATGCGACGGCCTGGTAGAACTCGGAACGGTTGGCTGCGAGGGCCTCGCGGAATCCGTCGAAGACCGCGATGGGCGTGCCCTCGGGGTTGGCGTCGGTCTGCACCATCAGCGGCGGCACCGACGAGACGAGGACGGCCTTCGCGACGCGGCCCTGCGGCTCGCCGAACTTCGCGACGTAGCGCGCGACCTGGCCGCCACCCGTGGAGTGACCGATGTGGATGGCGTTCTTCAGGTCGAGGTGCTCGACCACGGCCGAGACGTCGCTCGCGTAGTGGTCCATGTCGTGCCCGGTGCCGATGTCGGTCGACCGACCGTGGCCGCGGCGGTCGCTCGCGATGACGCGGTAGCCCTTCGAGTGGAAGAACAGCATCTGGGCATCCCAGTCATCGCTCGACAGGGGCCAGCCGTGGTGGAACACGATGGGCTGGGCGTCCTTCGATCCCCAGTCCTTGTAGTAGATCTCGGTGCCGTCTTCTACGGTCACAAACGCCATGATTGACCTCCATTTTCGTGTCGAACCAAGTCGTGCTCGGGACGACTGCGTGTGGGAATTCTGCTCGTCGATGAGGTGAGGAGCGTTTTCACAGTAGCCCCGCTGCACAGCGCAATCGAGGGAAAGCGCAAGGGTTCCGACATCTGTTCAGTAAGGCCCGATCATCCGTCGCAATTAGAGGCTCCGCTCTGGCTCGAGCTGCATGCACACGAGTCTCGCCCGCTCTTCCCACGACTCCGCCACCACAAAGCCGCGCGCGCAGTACAGGTGAATGGCGTCGGCGCGCCAATCCCATACGGTCAATCGCACGGGCAGATCTCTTGATCTGATCGCCTCGTCGATCAGTGCCGCGCCGACCCGCCGGCCGCGGGCACCGGGGTCGACCCACAGCCGCTTGATCTCGCGCGTCGCTGTGTTCGTCTTCACGACGACGACGCCGAGGAGTTCACCCTTCGACTCGGCGACATAGACGACCGAGTCCTCATACGCTCTCGCCGGTTCGTCGATCTCCGCTCGATATCGCGAGGGAACAGAGGCATCGGCGGGAGCGCCACCGAGGTGCGCAGCCTTCTCTCGCTCTGTCTGCCTCAGGTAGGCCTCGACGAGAAGACTCACCCCTTCGCTGTCCGGTCCCTCGAGGTCGGCCCGACGCACGGAGATGGGATAGGCGTTGTCTTTACGATCCACCGAGCAGCCACCGTTCAATCGGGATCTCGAGGAGCACGCGCGCACCGTCCACCGTCGCATCGAGCAGGTTCCAGCCGTCGTACTTCCGCATAAAAAGTGAGACGACGTCGGGAAAGCCGGCTATGTCGTGGTGGACGACAACGTTGCCCTGGGCGACGTGCGGGTCGGCTCCGGACCCGTCGATGGCGAGCGAGACCCGATCATCCGCCAGGACGTTTCGCACCTTCACGTTCGTCGCAGCCGACGCGACCCAGAAGGTGTCGCCTGTCGCAACGAACCAGACCGGGGTCGTATGGGGTGACCCGTCGGCGCGGAGTGTGGTGATCCACACGCAGGGGCCCTCGACACGCGATCTCATTCCACCAGTATCGCGACCTCGGCCGCGGCGACGCACTTGCAACTATCTTGCATCGCACGTAACGTGTGATGCATGGTAGCGGACGTCGGCACACAGCTTCGCAAGGGCGTCGTCGAGTTCTGTGTGCTCGGATTGCTCTCGCGCCAGGCCATGTACGGCTGGGAGCTCTCGGAGCGACTCGTCGCGAGCGGACTGATCGCGAGCATCGGAACTCTCTATCCCATGCTCGCCCGCCTGCGCAGTCAGGGGCTCGTTACCGCATACGACGAGGCATCGGCCTCCGGACCGGTGCGCAAGTACTACAGGCTCACGGCTCAAGGCGAGTCGCAGCTCGACTCGTTCCGCCAGCAATGGGCGCCCTTTGCTGCCACCGTGGATCAGCTCGTCGGAAAGGACAGCGGCTCATGACCGAACAGACTTCGAATTCCGTCAAGACCTATCTCGCCCGCCTCGATACGGCGCTCGTAGGAGTCGACCCCAATGTTCGCTTCGAGATCGTGTCGGGCATCCGCGAAGAACTCGCCGGTCTCGACGATCAAGCGGCGTCGGCTCGCATCGCCGAGATGGACGACCCCGCGCTCATCGCTGCTGAGGCGCGCGCCGAGATGACTCAGCCGCCCGCGGCTCCCGCACCCGCCGTGGCAGAACCCGTTCCCGGCCGCGCGTTCTCGATCGCCGCCGTGCTCGTGCTCATCATCGGCACCTTCGTCGTGCCGATCCTCGGTCCGCTCGTCGGTCTCGTGTGGGTCGGCATGGCGAAGGCCTGGACGCGCCGCGAGAAGATCGTCGCGTGGGTGCGGCCCTTCTCCGCCGGGTTGATCGTGCTCGCGCTGTCGTTCGTGGCGAGCCTGATCGGGCAGAACCAACCGAGCGTGCCCAATCAGCCCACGCTGGCCTTTGCGTTCGTGGCGCAGTGGCACGTGGTGTTCATCGTGATGTTCATCGTGCTGCCGATCGAGGGCATCGTGCTTCTGGTTCGCGCCAACAAGCGCGGCTGGCGGGCCCAGCCGCAGCCTTAGGGGGTCAGTGGCCGCGAGCGATCCATTCGTCGAGGTGAGGGGCCTCGGCGCCGATCGTCGTCGCGTCGCCATGACCGGTGAGCACGACGGTCTCGTCGGGCAGCGTCAGCAGTTTCGCGGTGATCGACTCGATGATCGTGCCGAAGTCGCTGTACGAGCGGCCCGTTGCACCCGGCCCGCCATTGAACAGCGTGTCTCCGCTGAAGACCGTGCCCAGTGACGGGGCGTAGAAGCACACCGCTCCGGGGGAGTGGCCCGGAGTGTGCAGCACGTGCAGCTCCGTGCCCGCGACAATGAGAGCCTGGCCATCGACCAGGCCGGAACTCGGCGCGGTGTCGGGGTAGACCGCGTCCCAGAGCATCCGATCGCCGTCGTTCAGCAGTACGGGCGCGCCGGTCGCGGCCTGCAGCGCCGCGACGGCGTCGATGTGGTCGTTGTGGGCGTGCGTCAACAGAATCGCGGTGACGGTGCGCTCGCCGACGGCGGCCAGGATGGCGTCGGCATCGTGGGCGGCGTCGATCACGACGCACTCACGGTCGTCGCCGACGATCCACACGTTGTTGTCGACATCCCAGGTTCCGCCGTCGAGGCTGAACGTGCCGCTCGTGACGAGATTCTCGATGCGGGCAGCCATTACAGAACCACCACCGAACGCAGCACGTCGCCGCTCGCCATGCTGGCGAACGCCTCTTCGATGTCGCGGATGCCGATTCGCTCGGTCACGAATTCGTCGAGGGGCAGTCGGCCCTGCAGAAAGAGATCTGTGAGCATGGGGAAATCACGTTCGGGCAGACAGTCGCCGTACCAGCTCGACTTGAGCGAGCCTCCCCGGCCGAACACATCGAGCAGGGGGATCTCGAGCATCATGTCGGGAGTGGGAACGCCGACGAGAACGACGGTTCCGGCGAGGTCGCGGGCGTAAAAAGCCTGACGCCAGGTCTCGGGGCGACCGACCGCGTCGATCACGACGTCGGCGCCGAAGGTGTTCGTGAGTTCCTGCACGGCCGCCACGACTCCGGCCTCGTCGAGCTCGCTGGAGTCGATCACATGGGTCGCGCCGAGGGCTGTCGCCTTGGTGAGTTTCTTGGCGTCGCGATCGATGGCGATGATGGTGCTGGCGCCGGCCAGCTGCGAACCGACGATGGCTGCGGTGCCCACGCCGCCGCATCCGATGACCGCGACGGAGTCGCCTCGTGTCACATTGCCGGTGTTCATGGCGGCACCCAGGCCGGCCATGATGCCGCAGCCGAGCAGGCCCACGGCGGCGGGATCGGCATCCGGATTCACCTTCGTGCACTGCTTGGCGTGCACGAGCGTCTTCTCGGCGAAGGCGCCGATGCCGAGCGCGGGGCTCAGCTCGGTGCCGTCTTCGAGGGTCATCTTCTGGGTGGCGTTGAAGGTGTTGAAGCAGTACCAGGGCTCGGCGCGCAGGCAGGCGCGGCACTCGCCGCAGACGGCGCGCCAGTTGAGCACCACGAAGTCGCCGACCTTCACGTTCGTGACGCCCTCGCCGATGGCGCTGACCCGGCCGGCGGCCTCATGGCCCAGGAGGAAGGGGAAATCGTCGCTGATTCCGCCCTCGCGGTAGTGGTAGTCGGTGTGACAGACGCCGCACGTCTCGATGTCGACGACGGCCTCGCCTGGCCCGGGATCCGGGATGACGATGGTGGTCAGTTCGACGGGTGAGCCCTTTGATCGGGCGATGACGCCGGACACGGTGATGGACATCGAGCGGACTCCTTTGTGCGGGGGCAAGGCCGTTTCAGCGTACCTGTCATCGGCGCGCAGAAAAGGGGCAGCAGCGACCGGGTGGTCGCTGCTGCCCCTTTTCTTATCGTGCTAGTTGGTGCGGGTGGCACCGATGCGACGTGCGATGAGCATCATTCCACCGGCGGCCAGGAGCAGGGCGAGGCCCCCTCCGAGCAGCGGCATCACGGGCGCACCCGTGTTGGCGAGGGCCGCGGGAGTACCCGGGGTTCCTGCCGGTGCCGTGACCGCGGTGATCGTGATGGTCGAGGTCGCTGCGGTTCCGGTGATGCCGTTGATCGCCTGCGTGGCGGTGATGGTCACCGATCCGGCCGCGAGCTGTCCGACGAGGGGCAGGACCCATGCGCCGTTGGCGACCGTGGCCGTGCCGGCCGAGACGCCGTTGACGGACACGCTGACGACCGCGCCGTTGATGCCGGTGCCGCTCACCTGGGTGGGGCCGCTGCCTTCGACATAGGCCACGCCGTTGGCGGGGCTGCTGATGACGGGGGCCACCGGGCCGACCCGGAAGGCGACGGTGGCGCCGCCCGATGCGGCCAGCGCCTGGAACTCGCGGTTCTGCGTGGGGATCACGTCAGGCGTTTCCTGGGTGGCGGTGATGCTGTACGCGCCGTACGACAGGTCGGCGGGAACCGACCAGTTTCCAGCGCCATCGACCGTAGCGGTACCGGTCACGTCACCGGTGAGGGTGACGGTCGCGCCGGCCTTGCCGGTTCCGGTGACTGCCTTGAGCGACGTCTCGATCAGCTGGCCATCGAGCGGTGCGGTGAAGACGGGCGGTGCGAGCACCACGTCGATGTCGAAGGTGGCGGACGCCGAGGTGTCGAAACCCTTCTTCGCGACGATGGAGTAGCTGTAGTTGCCCTCGGTGCCGGGTGCGGGGAAGGACCAGGCTCCGTTGGCATCGATCGCGACGTCGAACGGGGTGCCGTTCTCCGGCGTCACGGTGAGGGTGGCGCCCGCAGGACCGGTTCCCGAGACGGGAGCGTCCGTGAAGTACGGGGCGCTCTGCTCGGTGACGGCGGGTGCATCGAGGAAGAGTGCGACGGTGTAGCCGCCGGTCAGGGCGAGACCGTTCTGGATGTTCGCACCCCACATGACGGACCGGCCGTCGACGGTGGTTCCACCGGAGACGACGCCGACGGCACGGTCACCCTGGATGATCGAGCCACCTGAGTCGCCCTGGCTCGAGGTGAGGATCGACAGGAATCCGGAGACCTGGCGTTTTTCCACGTTGGCCCATCCGATGGACTCGACTGGTCCGGAGGTGAAGCCGGTCGTGCGGCCGCTCTTGCTGACCTGAGCGCCTACCTCGGCAGCACCGACGGAACGAACCGGGCGGGTCGAGGTGGAGAGGTCTTCGCTGGCCGAGGTCGTCCAGTCGGTGACCTGCGGCAGAGTGTTGAGCGCCGGGTTGGTCACATCGATGACCGAGATGTCGACGCTGTCTGCTCTGCCCTCTTCGCCGGCGGTGTTGCCCGGGCCGCCGTACTGGGAGAAGGCGAGCTCGCCGAGCGGCTGCGTCAACGTGACGGGGCTACCCTCAGGGGCTCCGCCAGCAGTGTCTCCCGAGGGGAGGGTGAGCGCGCTATCCGTCGCGGAGTTGTCCTCCGTGCAGTGGCCGGCCGAGATGACGGCCGGGGCGCCCTCGGGAGACCAGGCGGAGAATCCGATGGAGCACAGCCCGACCTTTTCGCCTAGGGGCGGATCGTAGGCTGCGTAGCCGGCACCGCCGACGACGTCGTTCGTGGAGTACGCGGAGATCGGCGCATCCATGACCTCGACGCGCACGTTGCTGTTGTCTTCTGCAACGGAGCGCGCGCCGGCACCGATGTCCGGGGTGGGTGCGGTCGTGTAGATAACGACCTTGCCGTCGGCGTCCGTCGCCACGGCCTGAACGGCATCTTCAGTCAGCAGTGACTGTGCGAGCGTGTCGAACTGCGCGCCAGACGTGGGAGCGACGTCGTCGCCCTCGGTGGCGAACGCGGCCGTGCCGAACGTTCCGCTGAGGCCCGTCAGCGCGAGCGAGCAAACTGCGACGTACGCAGCTCTCTTTTTCCAAGTGGACAAGTGTTACCCCTAGTTCCGTATGCGATAAGAGCTGAGGGCATAGATCTGGTTCTGGCTGCACGTGCCGCCGAGATACCCCCGCCTCTGAGAGCGTAATTAAGAACTCAAGGCAAAAGCAAAGAAACCTCGAAGGTTAATCTCAGTTACTTGAAACTCGACGTGCCGACTGATCAGATGGCGTCATGCGTACCTCATCGATTCTTGCCCTGGCGATCAGCGGCGGCGCCCTGCTCGGCCTCGTCGGTTGCGCGAGCTCTGCATCGAGCGACACGGCGACAACCGACCCCGAAGGCACCTGGCAGGCCGCAGATCCGGATACCGCTTGGCTGACGATCGACGGCAGTGGGAACCTCACGGGAGACGACGGGTGCAACAAGTTCACCGGCACCGCCACTGTGGTCGACGACGAGGTTCGCTTCAGGCTCGATCTGTCGACGCTGAAGGCGTGCATGGGGGTCACGACATCGTTCCACGGAATGTCCTCTGCGGTCATCGACGGTGAGACGATGACGACGCGAGACTACAAAGGCAGTGAGATCGTTCAGCTCCAGCGTCGCTGACCTGTGCCGAAGATTCGGTGACGGTGCTCGAACGAGGAGGCCACAATGTTCGATTGGCTCTCGTGCCCGTTCGACAGGAACGAGATCATGATCGGATGACCTCCGACGCCTCACTACCGACACGACCCGGTCGCCTCGACGAACTCGAACTCATCGACGATGCCGATCGGCGCGCGAGATCGTACATCGAGGGCATCGGATCGCGTCGAGTCTTTCCTGATTCCGCCGCCGTCGATGAGTTGCGGGCATTCCGGGAGCCCCTTCCGGTCGAAGGCCACGACGCTCGCTCCACTCTTCGATTGCTCGACGAGAAGGGCTCCGCTGGAGCCGTCGAGAGCAACGGCGGCCGCTACTTCGGATTCGTGACCGGTGCCACGCTGCCGGTAGCCGCCGCCGCCGACAGGATGGCGCTCGCGTGGGACAACAGTGGCTCGTCTTTTGCAGGATCGCCCGCCGCTGCGACCATCGAGGAGGTGGCCGGCGCCTGGCTACTCGAGATTCTCGATCTGCCCCGATCGAGCGCCGTCGGGTTCACTACCAGCGCCTCGGCTGGAACCGTCATCGCTCTCTCTGCTGCTCGCCGCGCGATCCTCGCGGCCCAGAACTGGGACGTCGACAGGGCTGGGCTCGGCGGTTCGCCCAACGTGCGAATCGTCGCCAGCGAACTCGCCCACGCTGTCGTAGTCAAGGCGCTCAGACTCCTCGGCTTCGGCCTCGACAACGTGGAGTGGGTGCCGGTCGACGACCACGGGCGCATCGATGTGTTGCAGCTGCCCGCGCTCGACGCGAGCACGATCCTGATTTTGCAGGCCGGCGAGGTCAACTCGGGTGAGTTCGATCCGTTCGCGGAGCTGATCGACCGTGCCGAAGCCGCGGGCGCCTGGGTGCATATCGACGGAGCCTTCGGCCTCTGGGCGCGGGCGTCGAAGCACCGGCAGCTCACCGCTGGCGTCGAACGGGCCGACTCGTGGACCGTCGACGGTCACAAATGGCTGAACACCCCCTACGACAGCGCCATGGTCATCCTCCGTGACCCGGAGGCTCTCGTCGGGGCGATGAAATCCGATGCGGTCTACCTGTCGCCATCTTTTGATGCTCAACGCAATCGCACACTCGAATTCTCGCGGCGCGCCCGCGGCATTCCCGTCTGGGCCGCCTTGCGCACACTGGGGCGGGTGGGTGTCGCCGATCTGGTCGAACGCACCATGCACCTCGCCGACCGGGTGGCCGAGGGGCTACGCGATGCAGGCTACGACGTGCTGAACCGGGTCGTCCTGAATCAGGTGCTTGTCTCGACAGACGATCCGGATCAGACCCGGCGGATCACAGAGGCAGCCCAGGCTTCGGGAGAGACCTGGTTCGGTCAGACGGTGTGGAAAGGCCGCAGCGCATTCCGCATCTCGGTGTCGTCATGGCGAACCACAGAGGATGACGTCGATGCCCTCCTTTTACTACTGGGCTCGCTCCGACAAGCCGACTGACCTCAGCGCAGCATGAGGTCGGCGGTGCGCAGCGCCAGCGCCTGCTGAACCAGGCAAGGATTCGCGCTCAACGAGCTCGGGAACGTCGAGTTGTCCGAGATCCACATGTTCGGGATGTCGTGGCTGCGCCCCTCGGAATCGACCACACCCGACGACGGGTCGGCACTCATGCGGCACGTGCCCAGGGTGTGCGCGGTGCGAGCGAGCACGCGGGTCTCAAGAGCTCCGGCTGCCTCGAGAATGCGCGTCATCGTCGCCGTGGCGTGCTCCTCGATGGCCTTTTCGTTCGATCCGGCGGTGAACGAGACAACCGCGCGCGGCACGCCCCACTCGTCGAGTTCGTCTGACAGCACGAGTCGGTTCTCGTCAGACGGGAGGCACTCGCCGTTGATGCCGATTCCCGCTGAGTACCGCCAGGCATCCAGGGCGTTCATGAGGTCGTCGCCCCACAGGCCAGCGCCGCGCACGAGGCTCGTGGCGTAGTTGAGCGGCATCACGCCCAGGCTCTGCAGAAGGTAGCCGCCTACGAAGTCGACGCCCTCTGGCCGCACGAAGTCTTCACTGATGAGCGACGACGGATAGCCGCGGTAGCCGCGGATCTGTTCGTCGAAGCGGCCCCAGACCTGCACGCCGCCATGGGCGAGGAAGTTGCGGCCGACCTGGCCGCTCGAGTTGGCGAGGCCCGTGTTCAGCAGAAGGCGGGGCGTCTCGATGCCCCCGCCCGCCAGCACGAGATTCGCGCAGCGCTGGCGGAAGTCTTGTCCGTCGCGCCGATAGACGACGGCCTCGACGCGACCCTGCGCATCGACTTCGATTCCGTGCACCATCGCGTCGGCGCGGATCTCGGCTCCGTCGGCGACGGCCGCGGGCAGGTACGTGTTCGCGGTCGTGGCCTTGGTTCCGTAGCGTTCGCCCTGGTGGATGCTGCCCAGGTTCTGGCTCGACCGACGATTTCCGAAATGCGGCTGGTCGCGGTCTCGGCTCAGGATGGCCGCCGGCGCATCCGTGGCCCGAATGCCGAGCTGTGCGCATCCGGCGGCCATCATGTCGGCCGCGGCGTTGCGATCGACGGGCGGCTCGAGGTATTCGCGCTCCGGATCCCAGGGGTAGGGAGTCGGCCCGGAGACCCCGATGGTGCGCTCGACCTCGACGACGTAGCGGGTGAGCTCATTGTGGTCGATCGGCCAGTCCTCGCCGGATCCCGTCTCGGTTCGCAGGCGGAGGTCGCGTGCGTCTGGGCGAGGAGTGAAGGCGCCCCAGTGCAGGGTTCCGCCGCCCACGCCGAAGCCGCTGTTGTTCGAGCCGAACGCGGTGGGGTCGTCGCCACCCGAGAGCCGCTCCGACATCCAATTGATGCGCGGGGCCTCGATCTCGTCGTTGGTGAAACCATCGGCGTTGGTATTCGGTCCGGCCTCGAGAGCCACGACCTTCAGGCCACGTTCGGCGAGGCGGGCCAGCACCGGACCGCCACCGGCGCCCGTGCCGACCACGACCACGTCGACGATCTCATCGGTGTCGTACGTGCGCATGCGGCTCAGATCCACGCGGGGCTCTCCTCGACGGTTCGGGTTGTGTTCGTGTTCGGGTGGTCGTGCTGCTCGTCGTCGTCATCGGATGCGACAGTTCCGAGCTCGGCCGGCTCCCACGGGTCGCGCTCGCCGGCGGCGACGGTGATGTATCCGGCGGGGCCGCTCGCCGGCCCGCTGGTCGCGAAGCCGTCGTAGCCGACGCGGGCCATCGACGCCGGATGCGACAGCCACACGCGGGTCAGGTCGGTGCGCACGTCGTCGAGCCAGTGCTGGCGCATGGCTCCGTTCCAGGCGGAGTCTCCCCGGGCCTCGAACCCGTTCAGTTCTCCGGAGATGATGCCGTCGATGAGGGCATCCTGCTCGGCGCGGTCGTCGGCGGGCCACAGCGTCGCCAGGTCGTCGAGCCCCAGCCGGTATGCGGCCACGTCTGCCGGCTGGCCGGTGTTGCGCCATCCGTCGCCGCGACCGATCGCGAGGTCGTCGTCGATGCGCGCGGCCAGGTCGATGCGCGGCGACTCAGGCTGCGGCACCAGCCGGTCGGCCAGCGTGCGCAGCATCGTGAGCTGATCGGCAGACAGCGCTCGCGGCGTGTACTGCGGGTCGTCTGCGATCACCCGACGCGAGAGGAACCCGCGTGCCTCGGGAGCCGTGCGTTCGGAGGCGACCAGCCGGCCCCATTCGGGCGTGAGTTGCGGGCTCACCGACACCGTCGCATCCCACAGCCGAACGATCTCGGCGGCCACCTCGCTCGGCCGCTCGTAGGGGAGCAGATGCCCGGTGGATGCGAGCGAGACGAAACGAGCTTGCGGGTAGACGCCGTCGAGCAGGCGCGGCTGGGCTGAAGCGCCGAGGTCGTCGTCGTCTTCGCCGGCGAGCACGACGACGGGCAGGTCGATCGGGCCGACGTCGTTGGACACGTCTTCGGTGCTGCCCTCGTCGAGCCAGCGGCGCCAGGCCAGGGGCGACATCAGTCGCACTTGGGCGATGGCCGCGCGCTCGTCGTCGTCGTCGAGGGGAGTCGCGACGTTCTGGGCGACGAACTCCACGGCGTGGTCCTCGGAGATCAGGCCGTTCTCCGCCCACGAGAGCATCTCTGCGCGCTTGTCGTCGGACATGGGCTCCGGGGTGCGCGGAGACGGCGCGAGCAGTACCAGGCCGGCGAGGCCGAAGACGTTCGCGTCGCCGCTCAGGATGCGGTCGGCGACAAGGGCCGCGACCTTGCCGCCCATGCTGTGGGCGGCCAGAAAGAAGGGGCCGCCGTCGGCTTCGGCCTCGATGACCTCGACCGCGCGGTCGGCGAGGGCCGAGACGGAGCCGTTCGGCGCATCCGGAGACCCGCCGTGGCCGGGCAGATCGATGCCCACGACCCGAAAGCGGTCGTCGGCGAGGCCGTGGAGGGCGGCGGCGAGCGGCGCCGCCGCTGCTGCGTCGAATCCGAGGCCGGGGAGGAAGAAGATCGTGCCGTCGTGGGCGGTCACGGGGTGACCATCGCCCCGTTGACGTTGAGCGTCTCGCCCGAGACGTAGCTCGACTCGGGGGAGGCGAGGAACACGAAGGCGGGTGCCAGCTCCGCCGGCTGGCCGGCGCGCTGATAGGTGCTCTCGTCGTCGAAGGCCGTCATCTGCTCATCGGAGACGCCCTGCGACACCTGCAGCGCGGTCCACACCGGGCCCGGCGCCACCACGTTGACCCGGATGCCGCGCGGGGCCAGCTGCTGAGCCAGACCCTTCGAGAAGTTGTTGATGGCGGCTTTGGTCGAGGCGTAGTCGAGGCGGTCGGGTGCAGGCTTGTAGGCCTCGAGCGATGCGGTGTTGATGATGGTCGCGCCCTCGGGCAGGTGGGGGAGGGCGGCTTTGCTGAGCCAGAAGTTGGCGAAGACGTTTGTGCGGAAGGTCTGCTCGAACTGCTCGTCGCTGAGGTCTTCGAGGCGCTCGACGGCGACCTGCTTGCCGGCGTTGTTCACCAGGATGTCGAGTCCGCCGAGCACGCTCACGGCCTCGGCGATGATGGCGCGGCAGGTGGCTGCGTCGGTGATGTCGGCAGCGATGGAATGCCCCTTCGTGCCGGCCTCGTCGATCAGGCCCACGATGCGATCGGCGTCTTCCTGCTCGGTGGGCAGGTGCACGATCACCACGTCGGCGCCCTCGCGAGCGAAAGCGATCGCGACGGCGCCGCCGATTCCCGAGTCTCCTCCGGTGATGAGTGCCTTGCGACCCGCGAGGCGGCCGGTGCCGCGGTAGGTCTTCTCGCCGAGATCGGGTACCGGCGTCATCTTCGCCTGCACCCCGGGTTCGGGCTGGTGCTGAACGGGAGGCTCGACCCGGTTGTAGAGGGTGACCGGGTTGCCGAACGTGTACTGGTCGCGTGCAGTCATAGGGATCAGGTTAGGCCGGTGGTCGAATTGGGCGAGGGCATTGCACGCCATGCGATTTCTGGTATTGCCGGGCGGGCGGTGCCTGGCTATGCCTCACAAGAGTGAAGCGGTGCCAGAAGTTCTGGCACCGCTTCGCTGGTGAGTCAGTTGTTCAGTTCGTGGGTTCTGAGGTTCTGAGGTTCTGAGGCGGAGACCTGCTCCTGCCCGGGTGTACGCGAGGCGTGGGGGTCCAGACGCTCGAGCCGTCGTCCGACGCATCCGGATGCTCGGATGGTGCACCCGACGAAGGCTCGGTGACGTCGACCGGCGTCACCAGCTGCCGCACGATGTCGTCGAACAGTGCGCTCACGACTATGTCGTCTGCCTCGGCGAGAACCTGGTCAGACGCTGAAACCGACGCCGTTCCCGGTTCGTCTCGAGGCTTGATAGAGGCGACGAGAAACATGGCTCACCCCGTCAGCTCTGCAGCGCGGCCTGCTCGCGGGGCGCCCCGCCCTGAACCTCGATCTTTCGGGGCTTCGCGCGCTCGCTCACCGGCAGGAGCACCGAGAGAACGCCGTTCTCGTAGTGAGCTGTGATGCGCTCCGAGTCGATCCCCTCGCCGACGCTGAACTGTCGCACGTACGATCCGTGCGGTCGCTCCTGAGAGAGCCACTTCACGCCGTTCTGGATGTCGGCGGTGCGTTGAGCGCGGATGGTCAGCAGCTGACCATCGACGTCGATGTCGACACTCTCCGGATCCACTCCGGGGAGGTCGGCGTTGAGTACGTAGTGATCACCCTCGCGGTACAGGTCGACGGGCATGAACCGCGGGCCGGCCTGGCCGCCGCTCAGGCTGCTGGTGAGGCGGCCGAACTCGGTGAAAGGATCGAAAAACATAGCCATGATGAGGAGTCCCCTTTCTGATATCGCGTGTGTAATTGTGCTGGCTACCGAGGGTTTTCACCTTCGGACGGCAACATATTAACTCCACTCGAAAGTCGGAATCAAGACCATTTTCGATGCGATTTCGTCAGCGGGCCGAGCACCAGTTCGGGTCGCGGCCGTCGACGGTGCCGAGCGCTGTGCCGTTCGAGAGGTCGACGTAGGTGATGTGCTGTGCGTCGGTCGTGATCGCGGCGTAGAGACCGTTGGGTGCGACACAGACGCTCGTGACGGCGTGACCCGCCGACTCGGGGGTGTCGAGAGCGAAGATGATGCTGCTGCCGCTCGCGTCGACCTTGGCGACGGCCGTACCCGGTCCAGAGCCCGAGTCCTGGATCTGCAGGGTGGTTCCCCCCGCATTCACGACGGCTGCCGCGGAGCCGATGTCGCCCGCCACCATCGGGAATGCGCTGCTCGGATTCGCCGTCTGCCCGAAGTCGGTCGCGACACGGCTGCCCGCGTCTGCCGTGATCAGCGTCTTCGTGGTGGGGACGAACCCGAGGAGCTCGTCTGCGTGCCCGATCGGGGCGGGGCCCGAGGTGCCGTCTCGTTCACCCAGGGTGTCGACCAGCAGCAGGTCCGAACCCTCTGTCTGGGCGACGAGCGAGGTGGTGCCCGGAATGAACATCCAGTCCTTCGCCGTCAATACCTCGAAATCGGTGCCCGTGATGGGGATCGAGTAGTCGTTGCCCCGGGTGATGTCGTAGACGTAGAGCTGATCCGGCTGCGCCTCGTAGTGCGGGGACTGCTGCGGCGTGAAGGTGTAGCCGAAGAGCTTGCTCGTCGGGTCGGCCTTAAGGCTTGTGATGGTGCCGGAGCCGGCGAGGTTCACGACGATGGGCGCACCACCCGTGAGCGGCACGATGGTGAGAGCGTCGGTTCCGTCGTCGTTCACGGTATCGACGACGAGGGTGTCGCCGAGCGCCACGAACTGCCGGATGCGCGGGGCTTGGTAGACCGGTGTCGGTGCGCCTCCGCCGACGGGTGCGGCCAGAACGGCATCGCTCACCTGCGACCCGGGGGACCCGGTGGCGGGCGACAAGAAGTAGGTGGTGGGATTCGCCGTGGTGAAGGTGTAGCTGATGGTGGACGCGCTACCGGCCGCGACGCTGCGGACCTCGGGCACGGTCACGGTGTAGCGGGTGTTGTAGCTGAGGATCCCGGTGAATTGCACATCGATGGTGTCGCCGTCGACCGTTGCGGTGGTCGCCGCCGCCGGGCTCACGGTGAGGGTGTCGGCAGCCGACGGATCGAGAGGCTCGTTGGCCTGCAGCAGCAGGCGCTGCCCCGAGCGTTCGACCGCGGTGTTCACGTTGATCTGAGCCGACTGCAGCTCTGGCCCGTGCGAGAAGTTGGCGACCACCAGAACGGCAGCCACGACCGACACGATCGTGATGCTGCCGTAGAGCAGCCGGCGGAACCTGCGGCCGGCGGTGTCAATAGACATAGGGCTCGGAGGGTTGGTCGACGGCGGTGAGGCTGTCGGGGCGTACGACGGTCGTGGCGGCGCTGAGCACGCTGGGGTTCGCCTCGAACTCGCCGGTCACCGTGACCCAGCTGTCGGTGGCGTAGCTGCTCGCCCAGCCCGGGGAGTAGACCGGAACCCCGACAGGCTGCGCGTCGACCGCGCAGCACGTCACCACGAAGCGGGCGACGAAGAAGACGTTGTCTGGATCGTCGGCGTCGGGAGTCACGAAGCCCGTCAGGGTTGCCGTCCGGCCACTCAGGTCGTCGGCGCTCGCGCCCTGGCGGATGAGGGCGGCCCAGTCCTTGACCGAGTACGCGGAGGTGTCGTCCGACGTGCCCGGCGGCGGCCCGGCGTTCGCGAGGCTGTTCGACGAGCCGTTGAGGCTGCGCTGTTCGACCGCCGCCGATGTGAGCGAGCTCGGGGGCACGACGAGCAGGGCGACGGCCGCGGCGGCGACGATGACGAGCGCGGTGAGCGATCCGCCGAACGCGAGCAACGGGCGGCGGCGACCGGCCCCGGCGACGTCGTGGGCGTCGGGCCCGCGCCCATCCGGCCCATCGGCCCCGACGTGATCGTGCTCGTCGTCTTCGCGCGGCCCCGGAATGACGAGGAGCGCACCGATCGTGAGCACGAACGCGATGCCGGCCATGATCAGGGTGAACACGTAGTAGCGCGGGTTGATGTACAGACCGAGCTGGCCCGTGACCCCGAGCCAGACTGTGGCGATCGCCGCGAGCAGGGTGAGAGCCAGCCCCTTCCAGCGCGTCATGAGGCGACTAAAAAACAAGGTTCACCGCCAATCCGATGGCTGCGGCACAGACGGCGATGAGCACGCTCACCTGCACCAGAGTGCGCACGGTGAAGGTCGTGCGCATCAGCGCGAGCATCTTGATGTCGATCATGGGTCCGAAGATGAGGAAGGCGACGATGCCCCCGGGTAGGAAGGTGGAGCCGAAGGAGAGGATGAAGAACGCGTCGACGTTCGAGCAGATGGCCACGATGAACGCGAGGGCCATGAGTGCGAGCACAGACCACAGGGGATTGCTGCCCAGCGTGATCAGCAGGTTGCGTGACACGGCCACCTGGATGAGCCCTGCGATGCCCGCGCCCACGATCAGGGCGGGCATCATGGCCGCGGATTCGCGCCCGAAGCTGATGAGGGTGCGGCGCGTTCGAGTGCCGTGCTCGGCGTGCGGATCGACGGCGCAGGCTGCCTGAAACCCTCGCGTGAGCAGGGTCTGCGGAGCCGGGTGGGCGCTGTAGATGAAGCCGACGAGGTTCGCGATGACCAGGCCGCCGAGGATGCGGCTGATGAGGATGCCGTCGTTCCAGCCGAACGCCTGGTACGTCGTGATGATCGTGATCGGGTTGATGATCGGCGCCGCGAAGAGGAACGCCATGGAGTCGGCGACGCTGAGGCCACTAACGATGAGCCCGCGGGTCAGCGGCACGTTGCCGCACTCGCAGACCGGCAGGAGCACGCCGAGCAGAGAGATCAGGCTGCGCCGCAGCACGGCGTTCCTGGGCAACCTCCTCAGAAGAAAGCCCGCGGGCAGCCAGATCTGCACGATCGCCGAGAGCAGGATCCCGAGGATGACGAACGGCAGCGACTCGATGATGACGCTCACCGAGAGTGTCACGAAGTCTTTCGCCGGATCGGTCATCCACGACGTCCACTCGGCCGGCGCCAAAACTCTGATCGCCACGAGAAGCAGCACCGCGGCGATGCCGATCGTGGGCGTCCAGCGCCACTCCGACCGGGTCAACTCGCGCAGTGTCGGGTGCGACGCGGGTGTCGTGCTCAGCGTTCGCTCCTCGCTCTGTCGACCGTCGTTTCGGCTACCCCATCATGGTGCGCTCATGCCGTGCGGTAGCTGGGCGTGGTTGCTCACACGCTGACGCTCGCTCTACGCGCTCTTTCGCGCTGCTTCTCCTGCCAACGCAGCAAGTGGATCAGAGCCGTCAGGTGCGGGAACTCGATGAGCATGCCCAGGATGATCGCCGCGTACACGACGGGCTGATCAGGCAGAGCGACGGTCGTGACGGCGAGCATCAGCGGCGCGTTGCGAGCAGAGGTCGTCATGGTCAGCAGCGCCCGCGCGGGATAGCCGAGGCCGAACAGGCGGGCGACTCCCTCGCCGATCACGAAGACGACGACGAAGAAGAGGAAGACGACCAGCAGCACCCACGCGAACGAGGCCGGGTCGGCGAGGATCGTTCCGACGTTGCCGCCGAACAGCCCGAGGATCACCAAGGCGATCACGAGGGGAACCAGCCTGTCTGCTGCGTCAACGATGCGCTCCCGTGTCGCGACGGCGAGGCACAGCCGCAGCAGCAGACGCGCTCCGAGCGCGAGCCCGGCCGGCACGGCGAACCACGTGACGAGCGTCGGAGCGATCTCGACAGGCGAGCTCCCCACCTGCTGGCCGCCGAAGAGGCCGAGCCAGACGGGATAGAGCACCAGCTGCAGCGTCATCTGAATCGGGATGAGCGCCGCCCCCGTCGTCGTGTCGCCACCGGCCATGCGGGTGAAGCCGAGGAACCAGTCGGTGCAGGGGAACAGGCAGTAGATCAGCACTCCCAATCGCAGCGCCTGCTCGGGCAGCAGGAGCGAGGTCAGACAGAACGCGATCAGCGGAACCAGGGCGAAGTTGAAGGCCAGTGCGAGCAGCACCGTTCGAGGCGCACGCTTCAGCGCGGCGAGGCTGTCGAGCCGCAGGGTGAACACGAGCAGCCCGACCAGCACCATGATCGACGGATCCACCATCGACGCGAGGGCGCCGCCCGCAGCGGGAGCGAGTGCGCCCGTGAGGCTGCCGACGAGGATGGCGGCGACGAAGAGTACGGTCACAGCCCAGGGGCGAGGTGTTGCGGTCAGCACGCGCACTCCACTCCACAGCACGACAGATCGTCGGTGAGCATGCCCGCGGTGCGCCATTCTTCGAGGCCGCTGCAGTCCTTGCCCTGCGCCTCGCCGATCACACGAGCGACGTGGGCGAAGCGCTGTCTGAACTTGTAGATGAAGCAGAACTTCAGAGCACCGTGCCGCATCGCCGGACCGGACAGGAAGAGGCCGGGGGTACTCGTGGACTGGTCATCGTCGTCGAGTTCGGGCCACCCGTCGCGGCGCAGCGTGAACAGCTCGGAGACCGGGCCCAGACCCGGGCCGAAACCGGTGGCGGCGATCGGGCGAGAGTCGGCACGGATGCGCGTGCCGTTGTCGAGGCTCGCGATCCACTCGGCGCCGTCGCGTTTGATGCTGCTCGCGTGAGCTTTGGTCAGGGTCAACCGGCCGGTCGCGGCGGCGGCGTCGAGACGCATTCGTGAACGCGGGGCGAGGCGGAACGAGGGATCGGAGCCCGAGCCGGCATCCCAGGGGCTCCCGGCATCCACGACCGTGACCTGCGCGCCGTGCTCGACGTGGTGGCAGGCGATATCGATACCCGATTCGTAGCCGCCGATCACGATCACCCGGCCCGAGCGCGGCTCCCAGGCCTCGGGGGTGGCGGAGTGATCGGCGAGGCCGATGCCGGACAGGCGCGCGTCGGGGCGATCGGAGAACTCGCCGCCGGCCCACACGACGGTGCGCGCGGACACCGGTCCTCGCGAGGTCGCCACCGTGAACCCGTCGCCGGCCGCCTCCACCGCGGTCACCTCGGTATCCGACAGCACCGGCACCTGAAAGTGCTTCACCACGCTGCGCAGATACTTGGCGTACTGCGGCCCGGTGAGGTAGTCGGCGCCCAGGCTGAACGCAGGCGACGTGCGCGGGTGCACCGCGTTGAGGTCGGTCGCGCCGAACCCATTGCCCGTGAACGAGGGAGTGAGAAAGGTCTGCTTCGTCGGCCAGTCGAGGAACGTCTGACCGATCTGACCGCGATCGACCACGCCGACCAGCAGGTCGTCGACCGCCGAGAGGGCCAGCGCCGTGCCGATTCCGGCCGGGCCGGCGCCGATGACGAGCGCGTCGAGGGCCTTGACCGTGGGAGCGATGTCGCTTCGGGAGGTCATTGCGCGAGCACCCCGTAGACCACGTGATCGTCGAGGTACTGCCAGACCGTGCCCGTCTCGGCGAATCCGGCGCTCGCGAGGCTCTCGAGGTGGAAGCCGAGCGTGACCTTCGGCGGTGCCTCGTGCAGTTCGGCTCCCCAGACCTCCGACCGTCGCGCGAGGGCGTCTGCGTAGCGGGGCGCATCGGCGACGGCCTGCCACCACTCGTCCCAGGTGTCGGTGTCGCCGGCGAACGTCGATTCCTGCATGGCCGCGTCGTCGGCGAGGGCCACGCGAGCCAGCGTGCTCTCGTGCCGAGCGCTGTACGACAGGTGGTCGCCGTTCAAGACGATGCCGCCCGGGCGCATCAGATCGGGCAGGGCTCGATAGACGTCGGCGAGGGTTCCGGGCTTCAACCAGTGCAGCGCGGTCGACGAGACCACGGCGTCGAACGGCGCGGCCGCGATGGCCGGATGCTCGGTCCAGTCTGCGTGGGCGAGGTCGAGTTCGGCGGTCTGCACGCGAGCATCGTCGGCAGCGAGGTCGGCGGCGATGGCCAGAAGTGCCGGGTCTTTGTCGGCGACGACCGCGCGGCCGTTCGGAACGTGACCGAGAACGTGCAGAGCCAGCGAGCCCGTGCCCCCGGCGAGGTCGAGGATGCGCGGCTCGGCGACGTCGGAGCAGACAGCGGCGACGACGCGGGCGATGGTGTCGAAGCGCTCGGCGCGGTGTCGGATGTAGCCGGTCTGCTGGGCGTCCCAGCGTGCCGCGAGGGAGCGTGCGGTGTCGAGGGTGCTGAGGTCTGTCATGCGGTTTCCTTTGTTCGAGGGGAGGGATTCGGCGAGGGAAGGGAGAAGGAGAGGCGCGCACGCCCATCCGGCCCCTGATGCGAGTGGGTCGTCACGTCGTACACCTCGTCGAGTAACGGCGGCAGAAGCACGTCGGCCGGGCGCCCCGCGCCTGCGACGCGTCCGCGATGCAGAACGACGACGTGATCGCACACCTCGGCCGCGAGGTCGAGATCGTGCAAGACGATCACGACCGTCGGAGCGATGCGCCGCAAAAGCGAGACGATCTCGAGTCGGTGCCTGATGTCGAGGTGGTTGGTGGGTTCGTCGAGCACAACGTGGCTCGCACCGTGGGCGAGCGCTCGCGCCAGCGCCACCCGCTGCAGCTCTCCGCCGGAGAGGGTGGACAGCCGGTCGAAGGCCCGATGCGACAGTTCGACCGCCTCGAGGGCGTCGGCGACTCTGTCGTCGAAGGCGGCCCCGCCCGAGCGCAGAACCCCGTGCTCGGCGAGCCCACCGAGCGACACCTCGTCGACGATGCGCAGCGAGGGGTCGGGCTCGCTGCGCTGCCCCACCTCGGCGACGTGGCGCGCGATCCAGCGTCGGGGCCGGATGCGGAGGTCGTTGCCATCCAGAGCGATCCGGCCCGACGACAGTGGCGTGGCGCGAACGAGGGCGCGCAGCAGGGTGGTCTTTCCGCTTCCGTTCGGTCCGACGATGCCGGTGACCGCCCCGGTCTGTGCGGTGAACGAGACGTCATCGAGAAGCACCCGGCGGCCGATGCGGACGGTCACCGCCTCGGCTTCGATCACGGCAGTGTCGAGAGAAGCCCGCGCACCTGCTGCGGTCCGGCGATCGAGAGCATGCTGGGCGGGTCGGTGTAGGGGAACTGCAGCGCTACGACGCGTCCCTTCTGCACCGCCGACAGGGCGGACACCCCGGGAGCGCTCATGAAGCTATCGATGACGTCTTTCGGCTCGCCGCTGGAATAGAGCAGCACGATGGTGGCCGGGTCACGCGAGATGATGTCCTCGATGTTGGCGTCGAAGACCCGCTCGGGGGAGTCGGCGTAGACGTTGGTAAGCCCCGCGGCCGCGAAGACCGGCGTCACCATGCTCGGGCCGCCGTAGGGCGAGAGAACGCTCCCGCCGGATGACACGTAGAGGGCGGCGGCGGTTCCGGCATCCGGTGCCTCTGAACCGAGGCTCGCCGTGCCCTGGGCGACGACCTGCTCGGCCTGATCGCTCTCGCCCAGGAGGGCGCCGAGGGTGCGGACTTCGCTCCAGACGCGGTCGAAGGTGGCCGGTTGGCTGAGCTCGGGGCCGGGGTTCGCGCAGTAGGCGCTGGGTGTGTAGACGGCGATTCCGCTGGCGGCGAGGGCGGCTCGGTCGACCGCGTTCTCGGGAGCGATCACCAGATCCGGCCTGGCTCCGAGGATGCTCTCCTGCGACACGATCGATCCGCCGGTTGCGTTCTTCTCTGTCGAGAGCAGGTCGAGCGAGTCGAGCGTCGTGTAGGTGGAGTCCTTGTAGAGGCCCGGCTGCACGGTCGAGGTGAGGGCGACCACGCGGTCGACGGCGTCGAGCGCCTCGAGGTTCGGCAGCGAGTCGTTGTTCACGAGCACGATGCGCTTCGCGGGCGCCGCAAGAGTGACCTCCGATCCGCAGTTGTCGATGGTGATGGGCGCGTCGGCGGCGTCGCTCGTGGATGCGCCGCCGTCGGGCGCGGATGCGGCCGGCGAGCACGCGCTGAGCGCCGCGAGGGTCAGTGCGGTGACGGTGAGGGCCGCCGGCAGGCGCCGGAGGAGGGGTGTGTTCATCGGGTTCTTTCTAGAGGGGGCTACGAGGTGTGTGCGGGTGAGGAGGATGTGCGAAGCAGCAGGAGCAGGAAGGGGGCGCCGATGATTCCGGTGATGACGCCCACGGGAATCTCTTGAGGAGCGAAGGCGGTTCTCGCCACGGTGTCGGCGGCGACAAGCAGGATGGCGCCGAGGAGCGCGGAGATCGGCAGCACGACGCGGTGACGGCCGCCCGCCAACCGGCGAGCGAGATGGGGCACGACCAGGCCGATGAAGCCGACACCGCCGACCGCGGCGACGGTGACGCCGACCATCGCCGAGACACCCACCATCATGGCGATGCGGGTGCGCTCGGGGTCGAGTCCCGCCGATCGGGCGGAGTCGTCGCCCGAGGCCAGCGCGTCGATCATCGGCGCGATCACGATCAGGATGCCGATACCGACGGCCGCGGTGACGGCGGCGGCCGCGAGGGCGAGCGGTTGCACGGCGGCGAGCGACCCGAGCAGCCAGAACAGCACCGAACGGGCCGCCTCGGGGGAGTCGCTCGAGAACACGAGAAAGCTGGTGGCGGCATTGAGCGCGTAGCCGACGGCGAGGCCGGCCAACACCAGCCGTAGTGGGCCTCGACGATTGGCCACGCCGGCCAGCATCAGTACGAGCAGCACGGCGCCGATGGCGCCGGCGAGGGCAGCACCGGAGAACAGCAGGGCACTGCCGCCACCGATCACCAGAACGACGAGGGCGACGCCGGTGGATGCGCCGGAGTTGAGTCCGAGCAGGTAGGGGTCGGCGAGGCTGTTGCGCACGAGCGCCTGAAGCATCGCTCCCGACACCGCGAGCACCGCGCCTGCCACCAGGGCCATCGCCACACGCGGCAGCCGGGTGCCCCACACGATCTGCTGAGCGGAGTCCGACCAGTCGCCGCGACCTGTCGAGAAGACGCCGTCGCCGATGATGCCGATGACACTCGCCGGGGCTATCGGCACAGGGCCGATGCTCACCGCGACCAGCGCCGCGATGATCGCAGCACTCACCAGGGCAGCGATCATCACAGCACCGCGTCGTCGACCACGTCTGATCGACGAGACGACCTCGCGCTGGGCAAGGCTTGTCACCCCTGGCGGGCTTTCGCTTCTCACCCCTGGCGGGCTTTCGCTTCTCACCCCTGGCGAGCTTTGAAGCGAGGGTTGAGCTTGTTGATCACGAACACGCGCCCGCGCCGTCTGACGACCTGCGAGCCGGGCATCTTCTTCATCGACTTGATCGAATTGCGGACCTTCACAGCTGCCTCCATTTGTTATTGAGAACGATTCTCACATACAGTAACTCACTATGAACGAGTCCTCCGACAGCCACCCGATCTCCCGTATCGCCGGTCTGGCCGTCACGCTCGTCTCGTCGAGTGATCGTCTTCGCGCCGAGCAGATCGCCGCCATCCTCAGTGGATGCGCAGCCTCGGAGTCGCCCGCCGAACTCGATCTCGGAGGCGATGACGACGCGACGTTCGCCGTCGAGCTCGCCGAGCAACTCGCATCCGAGTACGACGACGGCCTCACGGGCAACACCGTGGTCGTGCTGGAGCCGGGGGCCGACATCGTCGAGATCGCCCTGGTGCTCGAGCACATGCTCGATGGTCGTCGGCCGCGCGTTCCCGTGGGCATTCGCGACGTGGTGGCCGTGAGCTCCGTGCGCGAGGTGGGCCAGCAGCTTCTCGGCTGGGCGGGGCAGCCGGCAGACCAGGTCGACGACTTCACCTCGCCCGGGCGCCTGGCCTCTCGCCTCGAGTTCGCCAGCATGATCGTGCTGACCCATGTTCCCAACGCGGCTGCCGCCGAAGACACGCGGCTCGTGCTCGCACTTCTCGAGCGACTGGCGCCGTCGGCACTCGTGCTGACGCCCTTCGACGTGGCGCACGCAATGCAGCTGTCAGGGTTGCTGGTGCGCGGCCGCGCCCGCCGGCTCGGAGCGTCGATGGGCTGGCAGCGGGAGCTCGTGGAGGGTGCGCCCGCGCATCCGGTGTCTGGGTGTTCGACGTTCGTGTTCCGCGACCCGCGACCGTTTCACCCGGGTCGCCTGCACGCCGCCGTGACTCTGCGGCTGACGCCGGAGAACGTCGGATGCATCGCGCGCTCGCGAGGATTCGTGCGGCTGGCGACGCGCGGCGGCCGGGTCGGGTCGTGGGCGACCGCCGGCAATGTGCTCGATCTCGAGCCGACCGAGATGCTCAGCTGGAGCTCGGGCTCGCCGATCGGGCAGGAGATCGTGTTCTTCGGCCCCGACCTCGACGAGATCGCGCTCGAGGCGGCGCTGTCGGAGTGTCTGCTCACGGCGGAGGAGCTGGCGGCGGGGCCGGAGGAGTGGGCGAGCTACCCGGATCCTTTCCCCGAGTGGATGGTCGAGCACCACCACTGAGGAGGGCGCGGTCTCGCTGGCGTGGAGCGCGGCCGTGGCACCGCCGCAATTCAGGAAGAACCGACTGTCGGCGTGCAGAACGGCCCAGATCCGGCCGATTCTCCTGAATTAGAGCAGCCGGCGGGCAACGAGTATCGCGCGCTCGTCGCCCGTGCCGAGTCCCGACCGGCGCTCGCGGTCGATGCCTCGGGCGAGTTCGTCGGCGTGCACACGCGACAGGGTCTCGTGAAGCGACCGCCGGATGCCGCCCGACGCCAGGTAGGCGGCTCCCGATCGCTGCGCAAAGGCCGCATCGCTGAGCGGAAGCCACAGGGGAAGCGACCTGGGCCCGGCCCAGTACTGCACGTCGTGGGCGAGCAGAGCCTCGTCGGAGAGTTCGACGACCTCGCCGTCGTAGCCGGCGACCTCCGCTGCAGCGTGCAGGAACTCCGCAAGGGGAATCACCTCGCCGACGGCATTCACCGCGCCCGACAGGCGATCGCGGCCCGCGCGCTCGATCCACGCGGCGAGGTCGGAGACGTCGATCGCCTGCACGAACCGATCCGCAGTTGTGGGGGCGAGCACGGGGCCTGAGCGGCTGAAGCGCGCCGGCCAGTAGCCGAAGCGGTCGCTCGGGTCGCCGGGGCCGACAATGAGTCCCGGTCGGGCCACGAGCAGGCGGTCGCCGAGGTGCTCGAGGCTCGAGCGCTCCGCCGCGACCTTCGCATCGGCGTACTCCGAGGTGTCGCGAGGCTCCACCACGGCGGCCGACTCGTCGGCATCCGGTTCATCGTTTCGGCTGTACACCGACACGCTCGACACGAGCGTCCAATGGGCGGCGCGCGAGGCGAGCGCGTCGAGGGCCGGGTCGACGAACCGTGGATCGTGGGAGAGCTCGATCACGTCATCCCACTCGCCGGCCACGCCGTCGTATGCCTGGGCAGACAGCCGATCGGCTCGCACAAGACGCGCGCCATCGGGAACGGACCCCGAATCACCGCGAGCGAGGCAGATGACCTCTGCGCCCTCCGCCACCGCTCGCTGCGTGATCTCGCGCCCCAGCCAGCCCGTTCCACCCAGCACAAGCACTCTTCGCATGACCCCAGTCAATCGGTCGACGCGGCAGTGCGCCGCTCGCTTCGCCGAGGGCGCAACGGGCATGGCAGGCTCAACACTTCATCATCGCCATGGCTCTGCTGCTCGGACCGCTTCTTCTGGCGCAGATCCTCTTCGGCTAGAGGGTGGCCGTGCTGCCCCGGATCGTGAGCTCGGGGTCGATGAACTTGACCACCGAGGCCGCGTAGTCCGGATCCGCGATTCTGCGGATCAGATGCTGCACAGCCTCGCGGGCGAGGCCATCGGGCGACGTCTCGACGGCAGTGAAGGGCAGCTGAAAGCTGCGCCCGAACTCTCGGGGAAACAGGCTCACGACCGACAGATCTTCGGGCACTCGCGTTCCGCGTCGCGCGAGCACGCGTGGCAGTGCGGCGATGGATGCGTCGTTGTGCACGATCATGGCCGTCGCGGTCGTTCGGTGGTCGAGCATCTCGTCGAGGCTGCGATCGATGGCAGGCTGCTGCGATTCTCCGTAGTAGCTGGAGAGCGTCATGTTGTACCGGGCGGCGCGTTCCATGGCAGCGTCGCGGAACCTCCAGGCATAGGCTCCGCCTCGTTCGAAGACGTGGCGGGGCGGCGTCAGCAGGACCACTTCGCTGTGACCGAGTTCGTGCAGATGGTCGATCAGCAGTCGTGCCGCCTCGCCGAAGTCGAGGTCGAAGACGTCGAGGCCATCGATGTCGCGGGGCAGCCCGATCAGCGCTCCTGGCTGGCGAGCGCCGCGGAGTGCTTCGAGCCGCGGATCATCGTGGGTGACGTCGAGCAGAAGTACCCCGTCGACCATGTTCGACGAGGTGATGCGCCGCACGGCGCCCGGCCCGTCGGAGTCGGTCACCATCAGCAGGTCGTAGCCCTCTTCGCGAGCAGCCTCGGAGATGGCGTAGATGTACTGCAGCATTGCCGGGGGGAACTCGTCGTCGTGGAACTGCAGGAAGAGGGCCAGCACCATCGTCTGCGAGGTGGCCAGCGCACGAGCGCCGGCGTTGATGGTGAAACCGAGTTCCGCAATGGCCGCTTGGATGCGCTCATTCGTCTCGCCCGAGATCGGACGCTTGCCTGACAGCGCGTACGACACGGTGCTGCGCGAGACGCCCGCTACACGGGCGACATCTCCGATGGTGGCCACGATTCTCCTCAGATGTTCGTCGAACCGATTCGATGACTTATCGGCTTCCGGATGCGATATCCGCACCTTCATTGTCGTCGAACCCGAGCCTTCTTCAGCGAAAAATGCTCTACGCCACGCCAAGGAAGCCTTGCGCCGCCCCAAAACAGCCCTATACACTCATCGAACCGGTTCGATGAACGTCGAACACCCGAAAGCAACGGCGCTGACACGTGAAGGACTCGCTCGAGAGCGGATCTTCCGGGACACCCCTCAGGCGCCGCCACCGACACCGATGAGAGGTTTCCCCCGTGGCCCCGATCGCATTCCCTCAACGCCGACACCGGCGTTCTCCACTCCTGGCGGGTGGCGTCGTCACGGCGCTCGCTCTCGCCTGCCTCGTCAGTTCGCCGGCAGCGGCGTTGCAGCCGGCGGCCCTTCAACCGAGGGCGGCGCTGCCCACGGCGGCCCCCATCCCCGACGACGCCCTGATCCTCGACTACGACTTCGAGCAGAAGAACGTCACCGACTCCACGGTCGTCGACCAGTCGGCCCGGGGGCTCGACGGAACCATCGCCAACTTCTCTGCAGAGTCGCTCGTCGAGGGGCGCTCGCCGGGAACGACCGGCATCGACCTCACGGGCGGCCCCGCCGATTCGACGACGGCGCCCTTCGTCACGGTTCCGAAGGGTCTGTTCACAGACCTGGACGCCGTGACGATCTCCGCGTGGACGAAATGGTCGGGCTACGACGGCGGCTTCCAGTGGCTCTACGGCCTCGGAGCCAGCCAAGACAACTCCGTGTTCTTCACTCCCAAATTCCGAGACGGCAACAACACCACCGTCTCGGCGGTCAAGCCGACCTCGACCGGAGGCCAGGCGAACGCCGCCTCCAGCTCGGTGATGGCGAAGGACACGTGGGTCAACGTCTCGACCGTGCTCGACGGGTCGACGATCGTGTCGTATCTGAACGGCCTCGAGGTCGCGCGGGCAGATGCCTCGCTCGATATCGGCGCGACGCTGAGCCCGGATTCGGCGAAGAACAGCGGCTTCATCGGACGCGCGCTCTGGAACGTGCACCCCTATTACGACGGCGTCGTCGACGACTTCACGGTGTACAACCGAGCCCTCGACGCCGAGCAGGTCGCCTCTCTGGCCGGCCCGGCTGTGCCCACCGTCACCTCGGTGACCCAGCTGACGGTCGACACGACTACCCCCGTCGGCGAGGCTCCCGCGCTCCCCGGGGTGCAGGCGCTCTACTCCGACGGAGTCGAACGTGTCGCCCCGGTGACCTGGGACGCTGTGTCCGACCCGACGCTCTACGACACCCGCAAGAAGACGTTCACGGTCACGGGCGTCGTCACAGGCACCGACACCGAGGTCACCGCCACCGTCACCGTCGTCGAAACCGGCGAATTGACCGTCGACCTCGGCGTATCCACCGGTGCGTTCATGGGCGGCGCCTCGGGAACGCTCTACGGCGTCTACGGCCAAGACGTTCCCTCGAACAACCTGCTCGAGGGCATCAAATTGCGCACCGTTGCCACGAAGGCCCAAGACGGCCCACAGCATCCGGGTGCCGACGCGCTCGAGATCGTGAAGCCTCTGGCCGACAGCTCGAACGGCGACGTCTACATCTACATGACCGACATCTACCGAGGATTCCCCTACCAGGTGCCCGGCGACACGGGCGATGAGAAGCTCGCCGACTTCAAGGCCAAGATCGCCACGCAGGTCGATCAGGTGCTGCAGCTGCCCGCCGAGTACCAAGACAACATCGTCTTCGTTCCCTTCAACGAGCCCGAGGGCAACATGTTCGGCAACGGCAGCGAGAGCTTCTATGGCACGAGCTGGCTCGACGACCCTGCCCAGTTCTTCTCGGCCTGGGACGAGGTCTACGCGCTGATCAAGGGCAAGATGCCCGACGCCCGCATCGCCGGACCGAACACGAGCGTTCTGTACGACCAGGTGCGCGGGTTCATGCAGCACACCCTCGATGCGGGCACCGTTCCTGCTGTCATCACCTGGCACGAGCTGAGCGACCCGTCGGCGATCCGCCGCAACGTCGATCGCTACCGCTCCTGGGAGCCGGAGCTCTTCGCCGGCACCGCATACGAGGGCAAGCAGCTGCCGATCAACCTCAACGAGTACGCCTTCAACTACCACACCTCCGTTCCCGGGCAGATGATCCAGTGGATCTCGGCGCTCGAAGACAAGAAGGTGGACGGCGACATCGCGTACTGGAACATCGACGGCAACCTCAGCGACTCGGCCGTTCAGTCCAACCGGGGCAACGGCCAGTGGTGGCTACTCAACTCCTACGGGCAGATGACCGGAGACACCGTGGCGGTGACGCCGCCGTCGCTCGACAGCTACACCGTGCAGGGCGTGGCCACGCTCGACACAGCCAAGAAGCGGGCGCAGGCACTGATTGGAGGCGCCTCCGGCAAGCAGGCCGTGTACTTCGACGACGTTCCGCAAGACGTCTTCGGCTCGAACGTGCACGTTCTCGTCAGAGAGATCCGCTGGACGGGGCAGCTCGGCGATTCGAGCGAACCAAAGGTGGTCAAGGAGTACGACGCCTCTGTGAGCAATGACGCCGTGCGACTCGGCTTCGGTGACGACCTTCCGCAGCTCGACATTGACTCGGCCTACGAGATCGTCATCACCCCGGGCACCGACACGACATCGCCGGCCGTGCCGAGCGAGACGTGGCGCACGAAGTACGAGGCCGAAGACGCAGCCCACACGGGCACCGGATGGACCCGCAACGGACCCGAGGGGACGCCCAGCAACCAGGGTGGTTTCTACACCTCCGGCAACTACAACGTCGGCGGGCTTCGCACGGGTTCCGACGTGAAGCTCGACTTCGCGGTCGAGGCACCGGCCGACGGCGCCTACGACCTCAGCCTGTTCTCGAGCTCGCTGAACACGTACAACCTCAATGCCGATCAGGGACCGGTCAACGTGTTCGTCACGGTAGATGGCGGAGCCGAACAGGAGGTGTTTCTGCCGCTCGGTTACAAGTGGGTGGTCTGGGACCACGCCGATACGACGGTCGACCTGACGAAGGGGGTCCACACGATCTCGGTCTCGGCGAAGAATCTCGATGGCTCACGCGGCACGCAGGGCGACGCGATCCTCGACAAGATCGAGTTGTCGCTGCCGGCGGCCGACCCCGTCTCGCTCTACGAGGCTGAGAACGCCACGCTGTCGGCGGATGCAACCACCGACTACGACCGCGCCGGTGTATCCGGCTCGGGCACGGTGACGCTCGCTGCCGGCGCCAGTTCCACCTTCTGGGTCTACTCCGCCGACGACTCGTATTCGACCCTGTCGTTCGCGACATTCGGAGAAGGTGAGGGCGCGATCGCGGTCAACGGCACGGCCGTGGGCTCGCTCACCGACAGCGCCGACACGACGGTGTTCCTGTCTGGCGGGGTCAACAAGGTGACCGTCACCGGCGCATCCGGAGCCCTGGTGCTCGACCGGCTCGCCGTCTCGAAGCCTGGCGCGAGCGCCGCGAAGGCGGCGGCGAACGGCGAGTATGAGGCCGAAGATGCGACGCTCACCGGGTCTGCCGCGACTCGTGCGCTCTCGTTGGCGTCCGGCGGCGAGGCCGTCGGCACCATCGGCGGAGCCCCCGGCAACGACTCCAGCCTCGAGTTCTCGAAGGTGAATGTCGACGCCGACGGCACGTACGCCCTCACCATCCGGTACTCGAATGAGGAGCAGTCGCCCGCGACGCACTACAACCCCGACCCGCTCGCCCGGTTCGCGACGCTCGACGTCAACGGCACCACGTCGACGGTGGCGTTCCCGCACTCGTTCCACCAGAACAACTTCTGGGAGCTGACGGTGCAGGTGCAGCTGAAGAAGGGTGACAACACGATCTCGTTCAGCTCGGAGGAGAAGCCGAACTTCGATGGCACGACGTTGATCTCGGATCAGTTCCCGGGAGTGCTGCTGCGGTCGCAGTATGCGCCGAACATCGACAGCATCTCGGTGGCTCCGTTCGTTCAGCTCGCCGGCTCCGAGCCGGGGGAGCCGGGGGAGCCGGGTCAGCCCGGTGAGCCTGGTGGACCGGCCGACCCGGGCGCGAACCCGGTTCCCGGCGGCGGTTCTGACGCGGCCGGAACAGGCTCGGCGGGCAACGGGGGAAAGCTTGCGGCGACGGGAGCGGATTGGAGCTTCGTGGGCCTGCTCGCCCTCCTGATGCTGGGGGCCGGCGCCGTGGTGCTCCGCAAGAAGAGAAGGAGCCAGCACTCCTAGAACGACTCGCGGCGTGGTCGTGCTCCTCTTCGGAGCGCGGCCACGCCGCCTTTTCGTGTGCTGGGCGACCGCTCGGTAGGGTCGATGGAGGGCGCGCAGAGAGCGGCCTGCCCGACCGAGGAGCGTGATGACCCAGTTCAGGTGGCGCTACGCCCTCTGGTCCCTGCTGCTGATTCCACTGATTCTGCCTCTGTCGGTGTTTGTCGAGTGGGTCGTCGAGAATTCGTCTCGCAGTGCGGATCCGCCCGACTACCCCCTCTCGGCGCATGTCTTCATCGGCTCCGTCGTCATCGTTCCCCTCGTGATTTTTATGTTCATCTACGAAGCCCGGGCGGCGCGTCGCTTCGCGGCGATACGAGCGCAATTTCCTCGAGCCGTCGTGATGGAGTTCGGTGTCAGCCGTGAACTGCGAGCTGCTCTGCAGCAGCTTCTCGGTCGGCGTCTGGCCGGGCCCGTCGTGGCATCGATGGTCGTCGTCGTGTCCGAAACAGCAATCGGTCTGCACCGCCGTGCCGACCCGACGAAACCCGAGATCGTTCTGCGCTGGAGTTCGATCGGTCGGGTCGCCGTCGTGCGCGAAAGAAGAACGATCGATCTCGTCGTCGAGGTCCTCCGGTCGAGCACATCAGACAGCGACGCTCAATCCGACTCGCTGATCATCAATCTGCCCATGGTGCTCAACCACTCACCGAGTCCGCAGCGTTACGCGGGTCGCCGCGAGGTGCTCGAAGCGGCGCTCGACGGCGTCGCGTCGTGGCGCGAGCACCGCTTCGTGGCCGGAGAGCCACAGGCATGAGCGCCCTTCCTCCCCTGCCGTCGATTCGCAAGCCACCACGCAGGTTGCCCTCATGGCCGGTCTGGGTGCTCTTCGTCGTGATTCTCGTTCCCGGTACGATCGCTCTCGCCCTGCTCGGTGTCAACAAAGACGCCGCGGCGAACGGCCTCGATTTCCAACGCGACGCGGTCGGCCGCAGCGTCGTGCTCACGGGAACCCTGTCGAACGTCGACACCACGTCGGGCCTGCCCAAGACCACCAGCTACTACGAGGTCGCGATTCCGGATGCCGACGGCGGCCCCGACGAGATCGTCACGTTCTCCGGCGGCGAGCAGTGGGGCTTCCCGCCCTCGAAGGACTACCCGGCCGAGCGGTCTTTTCTCGTGGTCACCGACGACCCGCCCCGCGTGGTCAAGCAGGGGGCCGTCGGCAGCGTCGATCCGGTGACCGAACAGACGGTGCGCGAGGCCGAGCGCGCCATGGTTATCGCTCAGACGGTGTGGGTGGTGGGCGTTGTCATCTTCTGGATCTTGGCGGCGGGGCTCCCCGTGCTCGGAACCGTGCTTGCGGTGCTCCGGCATCGCACGCGCAACGGGGTCGTTCCGCGCATCTAGTGCGTCGCGAACTCAGTACTCGCCAAACGCCGGTGCCTGGGCGCGCTGCGTCGTCATGGCCTGAGAATTCAGTTCCGCGCACCAGATCGGGTACACCCGGAAGCCGCGCTTTCCCGGCCGGCGACCGGAGGTGATGCCGAGTCGGGCGAGGTGCTCGCGGGTGAACCTGAAGACCCCGCGTCTGCCCTGCTGTTCCACGAAGACGAGCAGTCCGGAGGAAAGATCGTCGCCGCCGAATGGCATCGTCGTTCCGTCTGAGTCGCGCTGCCAGAACGCGACGAAGGCTCCCGCCTTGGTCGGGGTGTTCCGCGCGGTGCGGATGTGCCACGCCTCGTCGTCGATCTGCGCGACTCCCGACTCGTAGTCGCTGTTCTGCGCCTCCGGGGTCACCGTGACGGTCATCCCCATCTCGGCCGCGTAGCCCTCGAACGCAGTGAATTGCACCCGGCCAAGCTACCCCACCCGCGACGGGGGCCGCGCGCCGCCCGGATCCCGTTCTCGAGGAGGGGGCGGGTCTGTCCTTCGGCCCGGGGCGCCGGCTAGGCCCTTCCAGTGGACTTGTTCGTGTCGGCGAGGTTCGTCGACACCACACGACCTCAGGAGTGATCGACGATGAAAACGACACGTTCCACGAAGTTCTATCTGGCCACCGCCGCGGCCGCTCTCGTGCTCGTCTCGGCGGCCGGCTGCACGGCGACGACCGGCAGCGATGGCACCGACAAGACGAGCGCCCCGGATGCCTCGACGCAGCAGTTGCAGACCAGTCTCGACGGCCTCGTCGAGGCCGGGTTCCCGGCCGCACTGGGCACGGTGACCGAAGCCGACGGCGAGACGGCGAGCATCGCATCCGGGGTCGCCGATCTCGACAGCGGCCGGGCGGCCGAGCCGAACGGCCAGGTGCGCATCGCGAGCAACACGAAGATGTTCACCGCCACGGTGGTGATGCAGTTGGTCGATGAGGGCGAGGTCTCTCTCGACGAGCCCATCGACCGCTACCTGCCCGGCCTGGTGGCGGGTGACGGCATCGATGGCGGGCAGATCTCGGTGCGTCAGCTGCTGCAGCACACGAGCGGACTGCCCGAGTACGTCGTCGACGTGATCGGCCACGAGGGCGGCCTCGCTCGATACTGGTCGCCGCGCGACATCCTCGACATGGCGTTCACCCACCCGGCCGTCTTCGCTCCCGGCGAGCGCTGGGAGTACAGCAACACCAACTACGTGGTGCTTGGACTTCTCATCGAGCGAGTCACCGGCGAGCCGTTGGAGAACCAGACCGACGAGCGCATCGTGCAGCCGCTCGGCCTGACTCAGACGGTGCTTCCGCACGGCGGCGACCGCTCCATCGCGGGCGAGCACCCCCTCGGCTACCACCCCGATCCCGAGACGGGCGAGCTCGTCGACAGCACCGAACTCGACCCCGGAGCGACGTGGGCGGCGGGCGGCATGGTGTCGACTCCTGAGGAACTCAACGTCTTTATGCAGGCGCTGTTCGATGGTGAGCTCACGAGTTCCGAGTCTCTGAAGCAGATGCTCACGACGGTTCCCGCTGAAGACGATGTCTGGCCCGGCTCGGCCTATGGCCTCGGCGTGCAGGCGTATCCGCTCAGCTGCGGGGGAGTCGCCTGGGGTCACGGAGGCGACATCTTCGGCTACGAGACACGCAATGCGGTGAGTGACAGTGGCGAGGCCGTGACGATCGCGGTCACCACGCTGCCCTCGAGCCTGGTCGACCCGACCGACGACGAAGCGCTGACCGACAGCTACCGCAGCGTCTTCCAGGCCATGAACGACGCGCTGTGCGCCGCCTGACCCGCCGACTACCCTGAACAGACGACGGCGCCCGCGCATCCGCTGCCGGCGCCCGTGACCACAGCATCTCGAAGGACACCCAGCCGTGCCGATGTTCATCACCCGAAATGCCAGACCCTTGCTGTCGGCCGCTCTGGTGCTCCTGCTGGTGCCACTGCTGCTCGCGCTGCCGGAGGCCTCGACCTCCGGCACGCTCGCCCTCGGCGTCGCCGCTCTGGTGATCCAGGCTGCGGCGCTTCTCGGCAGCGGGCGGGCTCCCGGCGTGGTTCTGGCCGTGGTCGTCGTGGTCGACAGTGCCCTGATCGTCGCCTCGCCGGGAGACAGCACGGGCGGCCTCGGCGTCGTGCTCGCGGCCTACGGCGCACGGCGTGAACTCAGCCGGGCGCGGGCGGTGGCCTGGCTCGCGCCCCTCGTCGTGGTGAGTGTGGTGGCGACGGTGCTCGCCGGTCCGGATGCCGGGATCGAGACCGCGTGGCTGGTTCCGTTCGGCGTCGCGCGGGCCGTACTGCTGCTGATTACGCCCGCGCTGTTCGCCGAGGCCGCCGTCAGCCGTGCGCAGCTCGTGGAGGCTCTGCGCGAACGGGCCGAGCTCGCGGAGCGCGAGCAGGCCGCGGCGGCTCGGCACGCTGTGCAGCAGCAGCGCACTCAAATGGCGCGCGAGCTGCACGACATCGCCGCCCATCACCTCACCGGCATCATCGTCGGCGCGCAGGCCGCGAACGCGCTCGCCGAACGCGACCGCACTCAGCAGCGCACGTACCTCGACGCGCTGCAGACCGATGCGCGCGCGGCGCTCGATCATCTGCGGCTGACTGTGGGATTGCTGCGGTCTGATGAGTCGGCCGACCCGGCTCCGGCACCCGTCGTCGAGGACCTGCCCCGAATCATCCGGGATGCCGTCGAGCGGGGAATGGCCATCGAGTTTCGAACGACCGGAGAACCGGCAACGATCGGGCCCGTCGCCGGAGTCGTGGTCATCCGGGGTGTTCAGGAGGCGCTGGCGAACGCGCGCAAGCACGCTCCGGATGCGCCGGTCACGGTGACAGAGACCTGGGCTGGCGACCACCTTCGCGTGGTGGTCGAGAACGGTCCGGGGTCGGCCCCATCGTTGGGAGTGCCGCACAGCGGGTACGGGCTGGCGGGCCTGCGCGAACGACTCGCGCTGGTGGGAGGGACCCTCGACGCCGGCCCGACGGCCTCGGGATGGCGAACGACACTCGTGTTGTCGGTCACCGTGCCCGCACCCGCGATCAAGGGAGACAGCGAATGACCACCGTGCTCGTCGTCGACGATCAGCCCATCGTGAGAGCCGGCCTCGCGGTCGTGCTCGACGCCGAGGCCGATCTCACGGTGATCGGCCAAGCGGCCGACGGCGAAGAGGCGGTGCTGTTGGCCGGTGAGCTGCTGCCCGATGTCGTGTGCATGGATGTGCGGATGCCGCGCATGGACGGCATCACGGCAACCCGCCAGATCGTCGCGGCGCACGGCGGGGCCGTGCGCGTGCTCATCCTCACGACCTTCGATGTCGACGAAGACACTTTCGCGGCGCTGGAGGCGGGCGCATCCGGTTTTCTCTTGAAGGGAGCCGACGAGCGCACGATCGCCGCGGCCATCCGTTCGGTCGCCGCGGGCGGAGGCACGCTCGACCAGCGGATCACGCAGAAGGTGCTCGCCGAGTTCGGGCGGCGCCGCTCTGACCCATCGCCGACCCAGGCCGCTCTCGACCTTCTGACCCAGCGAGAAGTCGACGTGCTCGAACTGCTCACCCGCGGGCTCTCCAACGCCGAGATCGCCCAGGCGCTCTTCGTAGAGGTCACGACCGTGAAGTACCACGTGCAGAGCATCCTGTCGAAGACGGGCAGCCGCGACCGGCTGAACGCCGCGCTCTGGGGGCTGCGCCACCACGTGGGCGGGCACGCGGACTGACCTCGCCGCCGCCCGCGCGCTCTAATTCAGGAAGAACAGGCCGGCCGCGTGCGAAGTCGCCCGATTCGAGGCAGTTCTCCTGAATTGTGGCGCGCGCGACGCCGGCCTCCGCTGTTACGACAGCAGTGGCGCGGCGAAGAACGCCAGTTCGTGCTCCGCAGAGCGGGTGAACGCCTCTCGCATCGCCTCGCGACCTCGCTCGTCGGCGCGCGCAGCAGCCTGCGTGACGAACTCGACCGCCGTCTCGGTCACCTCGGCGATGCCGGCGTCGGCGTAGGTCTCGATCCACGATCGATAGGGGTGGGTGTCGTGCGATCGAGGCAGCAGCCGCAGGCCGATGTCCTGATACAGCCAGAAGCACGGCAACAGCGCGGCGATGAGCGTGTCGTACCTGCCCTCGGCGCACCGAGCGAGCAGGTGATTGAGGTACGCACTCGTCGCGTCGTCTGCGACGGTTCCGTCGTACGCCCCGTCGGCGAGCCACGACTCGTGCAACTCCAGCTCGGCGGTGATCGACCCCTGCGAGGCCGCGGCCCAGAACGCCTGCTCTGCGACGGTCGGAGCCAGGGCGCTCGCGGTCGCCAGAGCACGTGCGTAGTCGCGCAGATAGAGCGCATCCTGAGCGAGATATCCGCGGAAGGCGTCGTCGCGCAGCGATCCGTCGCCGAGACCCAGCACGAACGGCAGCGCATCGATCTGTTCGCGCACCTCGCGGATGCTCTCCCACCAGTTGGCTCGGATCTCGCCGGGCGTGGGGCAGGTGTCGAGCCCGGCGCGCTGCCACATTCCCGCGAAGTGGTGGATCGGACCGTTGCCGCCGCCGACAGCGAGGTCGCTGCCGCCCCGGATGCTCTCGCTGATCCAGCGCTTGACCTCGCCGACCGCGTGCGCCGGCCGAACAGAGCCGACGAGCCGGGTTGCGAGGCCCGACGATAGGGAGCATCCGGTGCCGTGCGTGTTCGTCGTCTCGATGCGCGAGGCCTCGTAGACGGTCACGAGCAGCTCGTCACCCGTCGCGTCGACCAGGGCGTCGGGTGCGGTGTCGCACTCGAGGTGCCCGCCCTTTGCCAGCACGATCACGCCGAGTCGCGCCGACACCCGCGCGGCCTGATCGAGCGTCTGCTGCCAGCTTGTCGCCTGCGGTTCGTCGGCCAGAATCGCCAGCTCGGGGATGTTCGGGGTGACGACGTGCGCCAGCCGGGCCAGCTCGCGAAGCGCGCCCTCCGCATCGGCCCGCAGCAGTCGGTCTCCGCTGGTCGCGACCATCACGGGGTCGAGCACCACGATCGGCGGCGCCACCCGAACCAGCCACTCGCGCACGGCGGCGATCACGTCGACGTCGGCGAGCATCCCGATCTTCACCGCGTCGAGCTCGACATCGTCGCTCACGGCATCCAGCTGTTCGCGCAGGAACGTCACGGGAGGCACATGCACCGAGCGCACCCCGCGCGTGTTCTGCGCGACGAGGGCCGTGACGACCGCCATGCCGTAGCCGCCGTTCGCCGCGATGCTCTTGAGATCGGCTTGGATCCCGGCACCACCGGTGGGGTCTGTGCCGGCAATGCTCAGCACACGAGGAACGGCGCGGGTCGCAGACGTTCGGGTCGCCAGGGGAGCCGTCTCGGCGCTCATCGGGCGCTCCTCCACTCGCTCGCCAGTTCTCGTGCGGCGTCGCCCGGGCTGGGGGCCGAGCAGATCGCCGACACCACGGCGGCACCGGCCGCTCCCGCACGGCGCAGCGGCGCGATGTCTGCCCGCCCGATACCGCCGATGGCGACGGCCGGCAGGCGAGTGGATGCGGCCAGGGCCGCGAACGCCTCGATCCCCAGAGGCCGGGGCGCGTCGGTCTTCGTCGTGGTCGCGTGCAGCGCCCCGATGCCCACGTAATCGACCGCGCCGGGGTCGTTCTCGGCCTCGAGCAGCTGCGCCGTGGTCGACGCGCTGAGCCCGAGCACGGCATCGGGGCCGATGAGCTCGCGTGCCAGAGCGGGCGGCAGGTCGGACTGCCCGAGATGCATGCCGCTGACCGACGCGCCGAGCCTGCGAGCGGCGAGAAAGACATCCACCCGATCGTTGACGATCACCGCGACCTCGTCGGGCACCGCATCGGCCACCCGGCACACCAGGTCGAGAAACTCGCGGGCCGTGGCGTTCTTCTCGCGCAGCTGCACGACGGTCACGCCGCCCGCGACAGCCTCGCGCACGACCGTGAGTATCGGATGCCCGGCCGCCGTCGCGAGGGCCGTGTCGGTCACGAGATAGAGAGACAGATCGAGCGACGAATCGAGGCTCACGAGATGCTCGCTCGCGCGGCGATGTCGTCGGCGTCGACGGAGGACAGCGCGTCGAGGAAGGCGACGCCGAAGCTTCCCGGGCCGGCCGACTTCTCAGCGGCCAGCTCGGCGGCGACCGTGTAGACGGTAACCGCCGCGACCGTCGCGGCCAGACGGTCGTCGTGGGCCGCCAGGAATGCGGCCATCACGGCGCCTAACGCGCATCCGCCGCCCGTGATGCGGGTGAGCAGCGGGTCGCCGTTGGCGAGGCGCACCACGCGGGTGCCGTCGGTGAGTAGGTCGACGGCACCGGAGACGGCGACGACGCCCGACGTGGTCTCGGCGAGCGAGCGGGCGGCGGGAAGGGCGGCCTCGACCGAGTCGAGGGCGTCGACGCCGCGCCCGCCCTCGCCCATGCCCGAGAGCGCGATGATCTCGGAGGCGTTGCCGCGCACGACCGTGGGGTGCAGATCGCGCAGGCGGTACGCGAGGGGTGTGCGCACCGGAAGCGATCCGATGGCGACCGGATCGAGCACCCAAGGAGTGTCGCCCGCTGCGGCTCCGGCCTGCGCTTCGATCATGGCGCCGCGTTGCTCGGGCGTCGGGGTGCCCAGGTTGATCAGCAGGCCGGACGCGATGGTCGCGAACGGCCCGGCCTCGCCGACTATGTCGACCATTGCGGGCGCGGCCCCGACGGCGAGAAGGGCGTTGGCCGTGAAGTTCACGACCACGCTGTTGGTGATGCAGTGCACGAGCGGGCTGGTCAGCCGCACCTGCTCGAGGGCATCGACGGTGGATTCAATAAATAGTTTTGACGTGCGCATGAGCGCGACATCCCTTCGCTAGTACGAACTAGATCAGGTTCGACGGGTGTGTTCTCAGCCCGGATGGGCACCCCGTGTCACGTAATTGCGGCCAGCCTAGCAAGCGCCGCAGACCGACTGCGTAACTTCTTTTGCCGTTTGGCCGTTCGCGCTAGCGTCGAGCGACGGAAAGAGAAGGGGAGGTCTCGGTGCGAGCGGAATGGGACGAGTCGTACTTCGATGCGCAACCGGAGGACGCGGCCATCTACTGGGTCTGCTTCTGGACCGGCGATGACGTGGAACGCCCTGCCGCGCACGACCCGCAACGTGTTACGGGCGCCGAATCGGTCGAGGAGGTGCTCGCCTGGGTGCACGCGGTGAAGGGGGAGCGGGGCTTCGAGCTCTTCGTGGAGACCGACGGCAAGGTCGAGACACGCGAGTACGGTTGGCAGCCCTATCGCAAGCTCATCCGCTTGGCAGGTGACTTCACCCCGGCCGGAGTCACGGCCACGATTACCGCCACGCGCCCCGACTGACCGCAGTCTTCATCGCGCGACCCGTAGTCGCTACATCGTCGGCGTCGGCCTGTCTTGGAACCAACGGACGAGCTCGCGCACCGCCGCTGTGGTCACGTTCACGTCATTGCTCTCGTCGGCGAGGTCGTCGAAGGCGGCCCGGTAGCCCGGAACCGTGTGTTCGTCGACGCTGGTGAGCTGCTTGAAGCTCATCGTCCAGTCGGCGAACTGGCGGCGCTCGATGGGCTCGCGCAGTAGAACGCGCACGCTGTGGTGCCCGGAATCCTGCGCGATCGTCGCCATGAGCTGGTCGACCTGGGCCTCTGGCCCCTCGAGAACCTGCAGGAATCGGTCGTGCCGTGAGACGAGCATGCCGGTCAGCCCGGCCTGTGAATTGTTCTGCCGACTCACGGTGAGGAGGGCGGCGAGATCGGAATCGGTGAAGGCTGTGGTGGCGGTGCTCGAGTAGACGACAGACAGCACCGGATGACGCGTGGGACTCATTGCTCCAACATTACGCAGACGAATTCGCGCTGGGCAGGAGTTGACTTTTGCTCTCTCTCGGTATGATCGCGAGACCGGGCCTCGGCAAGCGTGCCTGACATCAACGAACGGATGACATGGACGAGCAAGCGCAGCACCAGGAGGACGAGTCACGATCCGTTCTCGAGACCGGCATCGCCGGCCTCGATCACATCACCGGCGGTGGCTTGCCGCGGGGGCGCGTGATCACGATCTTCGGTGCCGCGGGTGCCGGAAAAACCGTGCTCGGGCTGCAGATCCTCGCCCACAGGGTGAGTAAAGGTGAGCGCGCCGTCTTCATCAGCTTCGAGCAGACCGCCGACGGCGTGCTCGAAGACATGGCCGGCTTCTCGTGGGGTGCCAACGGCTTCGCCGAAGACGAGCTGATCGTGCTCGAGACCGGAATGCCGACGGATCTGCATATCTCCGGCCGATTCGACATGCAGGGGCTGATCGCCACGCTGCTCGCCGTGACCGACGCCTCGGGCGCCACGATCGTGATGCTCGACGGACTGAACTCGCTGCTCTCTCTGCTGCTCGAAGAGGCCGACGAGCGGCGTGAGCTTCTGCGTCTGACCGACTGGGTGCGCAACCAGGGCCTCACCGTGCTGATTACGGCGAAGGCGAGTGTCGAGAACGAACGAGCACGCATGCGGGCCGAGATCCTCGACTACCAGACCGACTGCGTGGTGGTGCTCGACCGCCTGCTGACCGGCAATGCCATCTCGCGCACCCTGCAGGTCACCAAATACAGGGGCGCGGCTCACATCGGGCACATCGTTCCGGTGGTCATGACGAACGACGGGGTCGAGCTCGTGATCGCCGGCGGGCTGGCTCCCGGGTCGCTCGCGGCGGGTGCCGCCGCGTCGCGGCCAGACGAGCGGATGCCTACTGGCGTGACAGAGCTCGACCCGCTGCTGGGCGGCGGGTATCTCGTGGGCTCGAGAACGCTGCTCTCGGGCGCTCCGGGAACATCGAAGAGCACCCTCGCAGCCGCGTTCTCCCTTGCTGTCGTGCAGGGCGGTGGCCGGGTTCTCTACGTGAGCTTCGACGAGGTGCGCGCTCAGCTCGAGCTGCACACCGCGAGCGTCGGCTATTCGTTCCGCGAGTCTCTCGAGAGCGGCACTCTGCGCATTCTCGAGGAGTCGGCCGCCGGTGGCACCCCCGAGGAGGCCGCTCTGCGCATCATTCGTGCCGTCGACGAGCTGGGCGCCAACGCGGTGGTCATCGACCCCGTCTCGGCGTTGACCGGCTCCGGGCATCCGTTCGCCGACGAGTCGCTCAGCTACCTTCTGACCAGCCTGAGTCAGCGCGGCATCACGGTGCTGCTTACCTCACTGCTGCACGGCGCGGCCTCGCTCGACGAGGAGGCGACCAAGAGCAACATCTCGACGATCGCAGACAACTGGATCCACCTCACCTACATCGCGAACGGCGGCGAACGGAACCGTGCGCTGACGATCGTCAAGTCGAGGGCGACGGCGCACACAAACCAGGTGCGAGAGCTCGTGATCACCTCGGAGGGGATCGAGCTGCGCCCGGCCTACATCGCCGATGGCGACGTGCTGCTCGGGTCGGCACGTGCCCAGAAAGAAGAACAGGACCGCACCGCCGCCTGGCTGCGCGCCGTGGAGTACGAGCGGGGCGAAGCAGAGATCCTTGCCTCGATGGCGGAGCTGGAGGGCCGCATCTCGGGCCTCGGCAACGAGGTCGATCTACGCCGCCGAGACCTCGATCGGCTGCGCTCGACGAGAGACGGCGCGCTGGAGCGAACCGCCACGGCGCTCGAAGCTCGTGTGGCCGCTCGTCGGTCGGGCAACCTCGCGAATGACGGCGAAGGAGAGCAGGAATGACCGAGACATCGACACCGAGAAGTGCCGAGCTGACCCTGCTCGTGGCAGGAGAATCGTCGGCGACGCGATCGGCGCGAGCCACGCTCGACACGCTCATCGGAGACGGTCTGGCGGAGGCGTCGCACGTGCGCGTGATCGACATCCTCCAGCAGCCCGACTACGCGCTGCGATACCGCGTCTACTTCACGCCCAGCCTCATCGTCGAGACCCCGACCGCCACGACCACGATCGTCGGAGACCTGCACGAACTCGACGAGGTCAGGTCGCTGCTGGCCGCCGCCTGAGAAGTGAGCGTCGGCGCTGATTTTTCGAGTCGGCCGGCACCTGCTTAGCTGGTCGGATGCGTGACCAGCTTCCTGTCGTCGAGTTCGCCTTCCCCGGCCCCCTCCGCGATCGCCTCGTCGATGCCATTCGATCCGGAGCCAAGACGGCGACCAGCTCGCTGCTGCGCGAATACGAGGTCGGTGAAGAAGCGCTACCCCTCGTGGGCGACGTGGGCGCGGTCGTCGACTCGAGCGGAGAACGGGTGGCCGTGATCGAGACGACCGCCGTGCGCGTGGTAGCTCTCGAGGACGTGTCGTTGGAGCATGCCATCGCCGAGGGCGAGGGCTACGAGTCGGTCGCCGACTGGCGCGCCGGGCACACCCGTTTCTGGACCTCGGCGGCCATGCGCGCCGAACTCGGAGACGGCTTCGAGCTCACCGACTCGTCGCTCGTCGTGCTCGAGCAGTTCGCTCTGGTGGAGCGCTGAGTCGAGCGCTGAAGAGAGGCCTGAATCGCCTGATCAGCCCTGGCCGCTGACGCTGTTCGCCTTGATCGTCAGGATCACACGCTGCTGGTCGCGCCCGCCGTACCAGGGGTAGGGCTGACCCGTGTACTTCTGCGACAGGGCCTCAATGCTCTCGACTCCGCCGTCGGTGGTCATCGAGATCACCTCGCCGCGCACCTGGATGTACCGGAACGGGTTCTCGGGGTCTTGGATGGCCACCGCGACGCGCGGGTCGCGCTCGACGTTGCGTACCTTCACGTAACCGGCCACCGTGTTGATGATCACGTGCTCGCCATCGGTGTCGACCCAGGTCTCGGTGACCTGTGGAGAGCCGTCGGCCATGATCGTGGAGAGAAAGCAGGGGCTCGGCTTGCGCAGCAGATCGAGCAGAGAGTCGGGCAACGTCATGGGGGTCTCCTCCGCGGTTGGGCTGCACTCATTGCACCACGTTTGCTGTGCCCACGGCCCATTCGCAGCTTGCCGGTGGGCCGGATGCCTACTCTTGGTCGCGACCGCACGACGGCGTCGGTGACCGGCGGTCCGCTCGAGCGAGTGTTCGTCGGGCCGCACCCGCGAACAACCGAATGGACCGTATGCCCTCCGTGAAGCACGCCGCCCCGATCCCCGGGGCGCACTCGTACATTCTCCGGGCCGACCCGCGTCCCCGTCGCACACTGATCGTCGCGATCGTCGCCGTCCTGGTGCTCACCCTGCTCGGGTTCCTGCTGCGCTCCCATGCCATCGATCAAGAGCTGTCGCAGGCGTTCAACGACGCTCACGTCGGAGCCCTCGGGGTCTTCACCTCGGCGGTCTACGTGGCGATCGGACCGGGACCGGCGATTGTCGGAACCGCGCTCATCGCCGTGGTGATCGGCTTCGCTGGCGGCAATTGGCGCAGGGCCGCGGCCTTCGCCGGCGTCGTCGCGCTCACCTGGGTGCCCTCCGATCTGGTGAAGATCCTCGTCGATCGGCCTCGCCCGGATGCGCAGCTCCTCGCTCACCCGACTCTTCCTGCGCCGGTCGACGCCTCGTACCCGAGCGGGCACACCGTGTTCATGGTGGCGTTCGTGATCGCCGCGCTCTACTTGCTCGCCGGCACCCGCTGGTTCCGCACCGGCGTGGTCGTGGGCAGCGTGCTCGTCGCGGTCGTCGTTCTCTCCGTGGTCATCGACGGCCTGCACTACCCCACGGATGCACTGGCGTCGGTGGCCTGGGCTGTGCTCGTGGCGCCGGCTGCACGTCTCGTGTGGGTCGACTGGCTTCTCGCCCGGTTCTGGCCCGGCAGGCGGTAGAACTGTGCATGAGCAGAAAGGCGAATGATGAGTGACATCGACAACGTCGCAACGGGTGTGCACCTCGTGCGCGGACCGTCGGTCAACTGGGTCGTGATCGAGGGCTCTCTCGGTCCGATCCTGATCGACACCGGATACCCGGGCGATCGCCAGGCGGTCGTCGACGCTCTACGAGAGCTCGGCTACGGGGTCGAGGAGGTGCGCGCCATTCTGCTCACGCACGGCCACGGAGACCACATCGGCAACGTCACGTTCGTCTCACGCCTCTCGGGCTGCCCGGTCTACGCGGCGCGAGACGAGATCCCCAACATCCAGCGCGAGGTCATCGAACAGGTCGGCCTCGCCGACGTGCAACCGCATCTAGACAGGCCTGGAGTATCGGAGTGGCTCACTCACGCCGTCGAAGCGGGAGGACTCGAGGTCGAGGCCCCGCAGGGGGTCATCGCGGTCGACGACCTCGACGATCTCAGCGTGGTGGGAGTGTCGATCGAAGCCGTACCGCTCCCCGGCCATACGCGCGGGCATCTGGGCTTCCTCCTCCCCGAACACGGCGTTCTCGTCACCGGCGACGCTCTCATCACCGGGCACCCGACGAGCGAGCAGGCGGGGCCGCAGCTGCTGCCCGAGATGTTCCACGGCGACGTGAACCGGGCGCGCGCGACACTCGAACTGCTCGAGAGGATTCCGTCATCCGTGGTACTGCCCGGGCACGGCCCGGCCTTCCACGGCTCTCCGGCCGAGGCGGCGCGGCAGGCGATCGAGTACGGCAGCGCCTTCTGATCGAAGGGGCGAGAATCGCCGCGGAGGGGACCGCCGTTAGGCATCCACCCCACGCGCGAGACGCAGCGCCAAAGCGGTGCGGTCGGGTTCGTCGAGCTTGCGCAGCAGCGCTGACACCGTGTTCTTCACCGTTCCGTGCGCCAGGTGCAGCCGCGCGGCGATCTCGGCATTCGGCATTCCGCGGGCCACGAGGTCGGCGACGGCGCGTTCGGCGTCGGTGAGAACCGGATGCCGGTCGGTCGGCTGGGCGGGAGAGAGTGCGGCTCGGGCGACGCGGGGGTCGAGAACGAGGCCGCCGGCCAGAACCTGGCGGATCGCGCCCGTGAGCGCATCCGTCGAGATGTCTTTGAGCAGAAAGCCGGCGGCGCCGGCGTCGAGCAGCTCGCGCACCAGGCGCGCGTCGTCGAAGGTCGTGAGCACGAGCACGGGCAGACCCGGATGCGACGCGGCGCACTGCTTCACCAGTCCGAGCCCGTCGAGCACGGGCATGCGGGCGTCGGCGAGCACCACGTCGGGGGCCAGCTCGGGGATCAGTGCGAGGGCGCGCGTGCCGTTCTCGGCCTCGCCCACCACGTCGATAGACGGATCGGTCTCGAGGATCATGCGCAGGCCTCGCCGCAACAGCTCCTGATCGTCGACGATCAGCACCCGGATGGCGCTCACGTGGCGTAGCCCGCGACGGCGGCGCGCGCCGCGGCGCCTGTCTCGCTGCCCACCGTCGCGCGCGCTGGGAGTTGCCGGGCATCGACCGATGTATCCGCCGGCGCGGGCAGGGCGAGCGACAGGCGGAAGCCGGACGGAGTGGGCGTGGCGTCGAGCGTTCCGCCGAGGGCCTCGGCTCGGGCGCTCAGGGAACGGAGGCCGAAGCCCTGAGTGAACGAGGTAGCCGACGCGCTCGACGCGCCCCCGCGATCCTCGAGCACGGCGTTCACGCCGCCGTCGCTCAGCTCGTCGCTGCCGCCGGAACCGACGACCACGCGCAGCTCCGCCTCGCTCGCGTTCGAGTGCCGCACCACGTTGGTCAGCCCCTCTTGCACGAAGCGCAGCAGCAGCAGCGAGCGCTCGTGACTCAGGGCCGAGTCGTCGCCCTCGATCGTCACGCGGATGTCGATGCCCGTGCCCCTGAACGCCTCGGCCACGGCGCGGAATGCCTCCGCGTTGCCCAGCGTGCTGAGCTCGACCGGGTGCATCGCGCGCACGAGCCGGCGCATCGCATCCAGAGACTCGCTGACCAGCTCGCGGGCGCGACGCAGCTCGTCGCGCCCGGCATCCGAGTCGTCGACGCGAGCGGCGTAGTCGAGCGAGAGGCCGATGGCGGTGAGGCGGTGGCCGAGGCCGTCGTGCAGCTCGCGCGCGGTGCGTTCGCGCTCCTCGGCGAGAACCAGGTCGCGGTCGGTGTCGAGGCGCCCCCGCAGCTCGGCGTTGGCCGCATCCAGCTGCTCGAGTGCACCGCGCAGGGCCTCGCCCACGCTGAAGCTGTCTCGCAAGATGACCGCGACCGCGGCAGCGATGCCGGTGAAAAACGCGGCGCCGATCGCTTCGGCCACCAGGAGTTCGATCGAGCTGCCGGACGAGAGATGCAGTGCCACGGACAACGTCACCAGTGCCGCGGCGTAGCCCCACACGACGGCGCCCCTCGCGAAGGTGACGCCGAGCATAAGACAGGCCGCCCAGATTATGCCGTAATAGAGAACGCCGTTGCCGAGCATCAGGGTCGCCGTGGCGACGATCACGAAGGCGATCGCAGCGGTGCGTGACCTCTGCCCGGAGCGGCGCCACAGCACCCAGATCACAATGGCGGCGATCAGCAGCAGCACGACCGACATCGTGGCCTCGCCGGGCCTGCTGTCGAAGGAGTCGAGCACCATGAGCGCCGGCCCGCCCAACCCGATGGCCGCGGCGAGGTCGAGCAGCAGGGCGCGGCGGGTCGGAATGCTGGGCATACCCTCGAGCGTATTCAGTCGCGCGGGCCGTCCGCACGTGACCGCAGTCACGTTTCGTCGTGACCCCAGGGGCGGGCCGGATGCCTGGCGGCTCCGTAGCGTGCTGAATATGACCACCGCACCCCTCGCATCCACCCCACCTGCCGCGCCCACCTCGCCCGCGTCGTCGCCCGGGTCTCCACGACTCGGCGTCGGCCCGCTCGGCATAGCCGTGCGCGTCGTGGTGGCCATCGGCATCCTGCTGAGCGCGAACGTCATCGCCGGGCTGTTGCCCGCCGTGCTTCTGCTCATACCCGGAACGACCGAGATCGTCGAAGGCTCATCGCCGTGGGTCTTCGCGCTGGGGTTCGTGCTGCAGGCGATCGTGCTGTGCATCGTGGTGCTCTGCGTGTGGCTCTGGATGCGGTGGGTCGAGCGCGCCCCGATTCGCGCCGCCGGGTGGCGTTGGGGCAGGCGTTCGATTCTGTGGCTGCTTCTCGGAGTCGCGATAGCGGCGGGGAGCGCGTTCGCGGCGATCGCGTTGCTGCCGGCGACCGGACCGGTGCTCGACGACTCGCAGTTGCCCGGCGGCGAAGCGACCCCGCTGATCATCGCGCTGTTGATCGCCTATTACGTCGGGCTCGCATTCGTGCAGCAGGGCATTCCCGAAGAGCTGCTGTTCCGCGGCATGCTGCTGTGGCGACTGCGCGAGCGACCGGCGCTCGCGGTCATCGTGACGACACTCGCATTCACGGTGATCCACCTCGTGTCGAGCGGCGGGCAGCAGTCGGTGGGGGAGCAGGTGATCTACCTCGCACTGCCGTTCGGCTTCGCGTTGCTCGCTGTGGGCCTGCTGCTGTGGACGGGTTCGCTATGGGCGGCCGTCGGCGTTCACGGCGGGTTCCACGTGGGCAACTATCTCGCCGTGGCGTTCCTGCACCAGGTCGAGCCGGTCACGTCGTGGCTCGTGATCGGCGGGGTGCAGGCGGTGCTCGGACTGGTGCTGGTCGTCACCGCTCTGCGCCGAGGCAAGCGCATCTTGCACGGCGAGAGCTGAGTCGCGGGTCGGCATCCCTGTGCTGGCGCTCTAACTCAGGAAAAAGCGGCCTGCCGAGTGCGAATGCTGCCGATTCTGGGCACTTCTCCTGAGTAGTGACGCGCCCGGAGCACCCGCTCTACGCGCCGCCGTGCTCGACGGGGTCGGTCCAGTGGTCGAGCGCCACGGTGAAGCCGTGGATCAAGCGTTCGAAGCTGCGATCGATGTCTGCCTTGAGGGCGAATCCGCCCGTGGTCTCGAGAGAGACGAAGCCGTGCAGCAGCGACCGGAAGGCACGGATCGCATCCACCGAATCGTCGCCGTCGAGTCGGTACGCGGTGAGCACATCGGCGATCACCTGCACGGCAGCCATCATCGTGTTCTCGTCTTCGACGTCTCCCGGGGCTGCCGGAATCTGCGTGACGTCGTAGCGGCCCGGGTGCAGGATCGCCCAGTTGCGGTAGGCGTGCGACATCGCGAAGATCGCGTCGGAGCCGGATCTGCCGACCGCCGCCCGCGAGATCGCCTCTCCGAGCTCGCGCTTGGCGAGCAGGGAGACGCTTCGATGCAGGCCCGCCAGGGAATCGAGGTGCTTGTACAGCGACGGTTGCTTCACTCCGAGCCGTTCGGCCAGGGCCGCCAGGGTAAGGGAGTAGAGCCCCACCTCATCCGCCATGACCGCGGCCGTCTCGACGACGCCGTCGCGGGTGAGGCCCGCCCTAGGCAACGGCGGTCACCGTGGCGAGGAAGCCCAGGACAGCGGGCGTGGTGATGTCGGGCCGCTGCGACTGGGGGTAGTGGCCCGCGTCGGGAACCATGACGACCTCGGCCTTCAGCTTCGCCCCGATCCAGGTGGCCTCACCGACAGGGTCCGTGAAGTCGGGATCGGTCTCGCCCATGATGACGATCGCGGGTGCCGACACATGCGCGAGGCTCGCTTCGGCGGGGGCGTGGTCGGTCTGATTGGTCGTGAGCGAGAACGCCTTGCCGTATCCGGGGCGTTTGAGGCTCGCGATCACCGTGTCGCGGTACTGCTCGAAGTCGGCGGGCTTCGTGCCCTTGTAGAGCGTGGGCATGTAGGCCTTCCACATCGTGGACACCCAGAGCGGCGCCATCATCGCGCGGAACAACCAGATCTGGAACGCCGATGCGTGAGGATTCCGCACGAACGGTCCGAGTAGCACCAGTCCGGAGACCTTCTCCGGGTGTGCGGCGGCGACGATGACGGCCGCGCCGGCTGCGAGCGAGTTGCCGCCGATGACAGCCTTTCCGCCCAGTTCGTCGATCAGAGCCTCGATGTCGCCGGCGGTCGCAGAGTCGCCGTACGACGAGAAGGTGCTGTCGCTGTCGCCGTGGCCCCGGAGGTCGGTGGTGGCGACGGTGTAGCCCGCGGCGAGAAGCTCGGGAGCCAGGAAGCGGTAAGCGGCGCGAAGATCGCCCATTCCGGGAACCAAGACGACGAGAGGGCCGGTGCCCTGCACGTCATAAGCGATGCGGCCTTCGGGCCGGACGATGTAACGAGTCGAGGAGGAAGTTGTCATGTGGCTAGTATGCATTCCTGTTTAGCTAACGTCAATAGCCAGAGTAGATAACGAAAGAAAAAGAGGTGCCGGCCAGGCGCGCACCCGGCCGGCACCTCGTTTTCGAGCCGGGGTCAGTAGTACTCGCCCTGGCGGTAGTCCCAGCTCGAGAACGTGTCGGCCAGCAGTGACATGATCCGGTCGACCGCCAGTCCCTTGCGAATCAGCGTCGGCGCCGGCGTGATCGATCGCTGACCGTTCTGCTCGGGCACGAGGGTGCCGAACACGTCGACCATCGACACCATGACGCCCTGCTCGTAGCGGCTGTCGGCATCCTTGTCGGGCTGGATCGACGCGACGTAGTCGTCGGCCTCGATGATCACGTCGGCAGCCTCGAAGATGCGCCCGCCGATTCCCTCGACGAGGCCCCGGTTGCCCTTGCCCGAGGGGTTCGCCGAGCTGGCGAAGGCGATATTTCCGTGCTTTTCATAGAGCTCGCGGGCCGTGTTCTCTGCGGGAAGCCCGAACTTGATGACGAAGCACGACGTGCCCCGGGTGTCCATCATGAGCTCGTCTGAACCGTCGGCGGGTAGCGACGCCCTGCCCGATTCGCTCCAGGGCAGGATGCATCCCAGCAGCACGTCTTCATTCCAGCAGCGCTCGTAGAGCGAGTCGATCTCGGGAGTGAGCTGGGCCAGCTTGCGCAGCATCTCGAGGGAGCTGACCAGCACGACGCCCGGCTTGTTGCGGTTGCGCTCCTTGGCGTCGAACTTGCGCTCGAGACCCTCTTTGTCGCTCGTCATGATGATGTAGCCGACCTTCGTGGCCACGACGGCGATGCCGCCCTCGCCCGACAGCAGGTCGACTGCCTCGGTCGGCGTGCCGCCAGTCCAGTGGATGGGTGTGGTGCTCATCGGGTTCCGTTCAATGATCGTGACGCGGTGAATTATGGTCTTCGCCCAGTCGATCTCACTAGACGATCGTCTGAGCAAGATGATCGTACGGTCGGCGCCTTGGTGCCGGATGCCTGACGGCGGCTTTAGCGGCGGTCGTTCAGCGTCTTCAAGGCGGGGGTGAAGCTTGAGGTCCGTTTGCGTGCACGACATGCGAGGTCGCGACAAATGATGCAGTCGCGGGACTTCTCTATCGAGCAAGATGGCATCAACGAGGCAAGTGGGGGAGCAATGACTGAGCCGCACGTCGTGGAATCGACCGCTGACACCATCCGATCCGGTTACCTCGACCCGACAGCTCCGCCGGTCGTATCGATCCCTTCCGGAGATCGCGTGTCTTTTCCCCACACATGGACCCACTGGGGAAACGAGGCCGTGTTCGGCATGACGTTCGCCGAGCGGGAGCCGCTGCGCCACAAGTATCCGCAGGGCCCTTACTCGATGCTCGGCCCCGTCGAGGTCGTCGGAGCCGAGCCTGGAGATGTCATCGAATGCACCATCGAGACGCTGCGGACCCTCGATTGGGGCTGGAACAGCTTCCCTCTGGGCGTCGGCGCACTGCCCCATGATTTCTCCGAGCCCTATCTGCACTACTTCCGCTTCGACGACGACCGCCGGAGGGCCGAATTCGTTCCGGGTGTCGAATTCGATCTGGACCCCTTCGTGGGAGTCATCGGCACCGAGCCGGCCGGGGAGAGTGCGACGAGCGCCATCCTCTCTGGACCGTATGGCGGCAACCTCGTACTGAACTCGCTCACGGCGGGCAGCTCTGTCTTTCTTCCCGTGTTCAAACCGGGTGGACGGGTCTGGTTCGGAGACATCCATGCCGTTCAGGGCGATGGCGTCGTCGACCAGACGGCCATCGAGACGGCCGCGGAAGAACTCGTGATCCGCTACGACCTGCGCAAAAACGTTGCCTTGTCTGGGCCGTTGGTCGAGACAGAGACGGAGTGGATCGGATTCGGGTTCAGCGACACTCTCGACGACGCGCTCGTGCAGTGTCTGCGCGGCCTCATCGCGTGGCTTCACGCCGCGGCGGGAATCACGGAGAGTGAGGCCTACGCTCTGTGCAGCCTCTCGGTGAGCTTTCGGGTCACCCAATTCGCGAACCAGACCGGGTCCGCGTATTCGTCAGTACCCGCGAAGACGGTTCATGGCGTGGTTCCGAAGAGGGTGTTCTCGCCCGACAAGGTGGCACAGATCAACGAATGGCTGAGGCCCGCGACGTGAGCGTTCTGTCCGGCGCCGATCAGCAACAGATCATCGCGGTGGTTCGGCGAGCGGATGAGCTTGCGACAGCGCGCGACGTCGACGGGTATCTTGCTCTCACGACACCCGACATGGTGCTGGATGGAACCCAGGGTTCCGCCTCTGGCCGCGACGCAGTTCGGTCGGCGATTGGTGGCATCTGGGCGGCTGAACCTGTCGGCACGCGGCATGTCACGAGCGATGTCGTCGTCACACCAGGTGATGACGCGACCGCGGATGCCCGCTCCACGCTCACCCTCGTGGAGGCTGACGGCGAGGTGCGCGCCGTCGCCAGCATCTCGCAGTCACTGCGCAAGACGGGTGGCACGTGGCTCATCGCCCGCCGCTCCGTCGGTGGCGGCTAGGTCTGGATGCGTCTGAATGGCTCCCGGATGCACTACGCTGATCGTGTTCACTGAACACGTTCATTGGAGGAGTCATGGCAGCAACACGCGTAGAGCTGCGCGAAGCGACCCGCGAGAGGGTGCTCGCCGCGGCGGACCGACTCTTTCGTGAGCGCGGCTTCGAGGCGGCGACGATTCGAGACATCGCAGACGCCAGTGGCATGAGCGTCGGCTCGGTGATGGCCGTAGGAGACAAGAACGCTCTGCTCGTGCGGATCTTCGACGGTTTGATCGAGGCCGGCCATGAACGCACGACCCCCGACTCAGGCGACGACGCGTCATGCGCCCAGAGCATGGTGAACCTCGTGCGGCCTTTCGTGTCTTTGTTCGCGAGCAGGCAAGATCTTTCCCGGGTGTACGCCTCGATCCAGGTTTTGGGAAAAGAACCGTCCCCCCTCTTCTCTCGTCTCGCCGTGCTGCTCGTAGACGACATCTCGGCCGCGATCTCGCGTCACGGATGCACCTCGCCCAGAGCCGTCGCGCCCATCGCCCAAGCGATCTACTTCGCCTATATCGGCACCCTCTTCAGCTGGTCGGCGCGCCCCACGATCGACGAGAACGAGCTCGCCGACAGCCTGCATGCCACGTTCGCCGCTATCTGTACCTGCAAGGAGCAACCGAGATGATCCTCATTCCCGACGTATGGTGGCCGGCGGCCCTTCTCGCACTGGTGCTGTTCGTCGATGCGGCCATGTCAGTGCGCCCGCCGAAGTTCATCAGCGACTGCCTCGACGGTGTCAACTTTCCGCGCGACTGGTGGTGGATCTTGGTCGTCATCAAGACCCTGGCAGTGGTCGGTCTGATCGTGGGCATCTGGGTGCCCGGCGTCGCCTTCTCTGCGAATGTCGGTGTGATCGTCTACTTCTGCAGCGCGGCGGCGGCACACGTGCGAGCACGCAACACCGGGCAAGCATTCTGGATGAACTGCCTCGGCATGCTCCTGCTCTCCGTCGCGGTCCTCGTGCTGTCGCTCGCCCTCTAGCCTCAGCGGCGACCGAACTCTGCGATTAAGGCGAGGTCGGCGCGTCCTCGTCGGCCGCGACGTTCTTCTGCACCGCGAACTGCGTGCGGTGCAACTCCTCATACCGCCCGCCTGCAGCCAGCAGCTCCTCGTGCGTTCCCCGCTCCACGATCGAGCCATCCTCGATCACGAGAATCTGGTCTGCACTGCGGATCGTGGAGAGGCGGTGTGCGATCACCATTGCCGTGCGTCCCTCGAGCGCCTCGCTGAGGGCCGCCTGCACGGCAGCCTCCGAGGTCGAGTCCAGCGCCGCCGTGGCCTCGTCGAGGATGACGACCCGTGGCTGGGCGAGCAGGAGTCTCGCGATGGTCATCCTCTGGCGCTCACCGCCCGACAGCCGGTAGCCCCGCTCGCCGACCATGGTGTCGAGCTGGTCGGGCAGCGACCGGATGAGCGGCTCGAGTCGCGCTCGTCGCACGGCGTCCCACACGTCGTCGTCGGATGCATCCGGCCTCGCGAGACGCAGGTTAGAGAGGATGGTCTCGTGGAAGAGATGGCCGTCTTGGGTCACCATGCCGAGGGTGTGCCGCACCGAGGCGAAGGTGACATCACGCACGTCGGTACCCCCGAGACGCACGGCGCCGCTGTCGACGTCGTAGAGGCGCGAGAGCAGCTGCGCGATCGTGGACTTTCCCGCGCCGGAGGTACCGACAAGGGCGACGGTCTGGCCCGGCTCGATCCTGAAGGACAAACCGTGCAGAACCTCCTCGCCACCGCGGGTGTCGAGCGTCGAGACCTCTTCGAGCGAGGCGAGCGACACCTTGTCGGCAGACGGGTAGGCGAAGCGCACATCGTCGAACTCGACAGACACCGGACCGTCGGGCACGGATGCGGCGTCGGCCTTCTCCTGGATGAGCGGTTCGAGATCCAGGATCTCGAAGACCCTCTCGAAGCTGACCACCGCGCTCATGATCTCGACCCGGGCGCTCGCGAGGCCGGTCAGCGGTACGTAGAGGCGGGTGAGCAGCAGAGCCAGCGTGACCACGTCGCCGGTGTCGAGCTGGCCGGCGAGGGCGAGGAAGCCGCCGAGCCCGTAGACGAGCGCGAGGGCGAGGGCTGAGACGAGCGTCAGGGCGGTCACGAAGACGAACTGCAGCATCGCGGAGCGCACCCCGATGTCTCGCACGCGGGCGGCGCGCACGCGAAACTCCTCGGCCTCGTCGTCGGGCCGGCCGAACAGCTTCACGAGGGTGGCGCCGGGAGCCGAGAAGCGCTCGGTCATCTGCGTGCTCATAGCGGCGTTGTGGTCGGCGGCCTCGCGGCGCAGGGCAGCGAGTCGGCTGCCCATGCGGCGTGCAGGAAACAAGAAGAGGGGCAGCATGATCACGGCCAGGATCGTCACGAGCCACGACGTGCTGAGCATGACGATCAGGGTGAGGATCAGCGCAACCACGTTGGTGACCACCCCGGAGAGTGTGCCACTGAAGGCCTGTTGAGCGCCGATCACGTCGTTGTTGAGGCGGCTCACGAGGGCGCCGGTGCGGGTGCGGGTGAAGAATGCGATCGGCATCTTCTGAACGTGGTTGAAGACGGCGGTGCGCAGATCGAGGATCACGCCTTCGCCGATTCGTGCCGAGTACCAGCGCGTCACGAGCGACACGGCGGCGTCGGCCACGGCCACGAGGGCGATGACGACGGCGAGCCACACGATCGTGTTGACCGCGCCCCGGGCGACGATGACGTTGACCACCTGGCCGGCGAGTACCGGAGTTGCGACGGCGAGAAAGGCTCCCACGACGGAGAGCGCGATGAAGATCACGAGCTTGGCCCGGTAGGGCACCGCGAACGTCAGGATGCGCCGCACGGACTCGCGGGAGAAGCCGTGCTTGCCGTCTCTGGCAGACGAGATCTTGTACAGCGAGCTCCAGGCCGCGCTCTCCATGCTCATAGCAATTCCTTTCGAGGGCACCGGGCCACAATGAAAGTCTGACTGGTCATGCTCGAGGTTCTGACCAGCGGGCGCCCGGCTTGACGAAAAGACGTCGATCGAGAGGGGCTCTCGTCAGATCGAGTACCCGAGCGCCGCCGCCCCGAACGATGCGAGGGCCGTGCCGACGGCGTAGATCGCCGCACGCATCCATGTGCGTTTGAGCAGCAGGTCGGCGCTGTCGACGCTCGCCGTGCTGAAGGTCGTGAAGCCGCCGCAGAATCCCGTGCCCGCTATGGCGAGCCACGCAGGGCCGGCCGGCGCGAGAGCCGAACTCATGATGAGCCCCAAGAGGAACGACCCGCTGACGTTGATGACCAGTGTGCCGACGGGGAACGACGTGCGTACCGCGTGTTGGATGGCTCCGCCGAGAACGAGGCGAGCGACGGCCCCGAGCCCGCCGGCGACGGTGATCGCGATCACGGTGAGCGGCAAGAAATCGTTCATCGGGTGCTCCCGGATGGCGGCCCCGTGACGAAGGTCTCGACGAGACAGCGGCCCGTCACGGCAGCGATGGTGGCGATGACGATGCTGGCCACGGCGAGAAGCGCCGCGTCGCGCACAGAACCGCGCACGGCCTCAGTCGCAACCGCGACGGAGAAGGAACTGTAGGTCGTGAAGCCGCCCATGAAGCCCGTGCCGAGGAGCAGTCGGAGACGGCGTTGAGCGAGCGAAGTCTCGACCCGCAGCTGCACGAGCGCATAGATCACCGCGAGAGCGAACGAGCCGACCACGTTAATGATGAAGGTCGTGTGCGGCAGATTATGCGCCGGAGTGATCAGGTCGAGCGACTCCCTGGCGAGGGTTCCGACGGCTCCGCCCACAAACACCATCCACACCGCCGACCAGGTGCGATAGTCGGGCTTCGGCGCATCCGGAGCCGGTGATACCGCTGTCTGCCGGCCGGGGGCACTCATGACGCGGGTTGTTCTTCGCGCGGTGCGAACAGGCGCGGATACACGAGCGCGGCCAGCGCTCCGCCGAGCAGGGGGAACACGATGAAGACCCAGGTCTGAGAGAGCCACTCGGGCCCGCCGAAGAGGGCCGTGGCGATCGACCGCGCCGGGTTGATCGACGCGTTGTCGATGGGCAGCGCGACCAGCAGCATCGACGTGAGAGTGAGGCCCACCACCAGCGGAGCCAACGGCGTTCCCTTGACCGGGTGGGTGGCCGCGAGCACAACGAACACCAATACCGCCGTGGCGATCGTCTCGACTGCCGCAACCGGAAGCAGTCCGTACTGCCCGGGTGACAACGAATCGAAGCCATTCGACGCGAATCCCGACGCCACGGCCTTCTCGAGAAAGCTCTGCTTCGCTCCGGATGCGAGCCCGTAGACGGCGGTCGCCCCCACGATCGCGCCCACGATCTGAGCGATCAGGTAGATGGGCACCAGGCGCCAGGGCAGGCGTCCCGCGATCGCGGTTCCCAGCGTCACGGCCGGGTTGAAGTGTCCGCCCGAGATCGGACCGAACGCGAACCCGCCTGCCGTGACGGCCAGGCCGAGTGCCAACGCGACGCCCAGGAGACCCGTTCCGGGCTGCGCGGTCGCCCCATTCGAGTCGGGTGCCGTGAACAGCGCTGCTCCGACGAGGCCGAAGACGAGCAGGAACGTTCCTGCGAACTCGGCCGCGGCGCGCGAGCCAGGGCGAGACGCAGCGGGAAACGGCCGGTGCTGGGGATTCGTCATGCCGCCAGGCTAAAGAAGGTCTCGCGGCGGCCACTCACACTGTTGTCGCGAGACGGTTCGACGAAGTGAGCAACCTCTGACTATGCCGAGCGAACGGCCCGTCTGGCGACGCCGAGAGCGGCCGCCGCCGCGATGGCCACCGCCCACGGCAGCATCGGCCCGGCCCATTTCGCGGATGCGATGACGACGGTTTCGCAGATCGCCCCGAGCGGCAGCATGAGGATGCTGAGAACGCGGATGAACTGCCCAGACGAGCTGCGTTCGGCGAGGGACTCCATCGTGCTGGTCAGCGTGCCGGTGACGTAGGTGGTCGTGACGCCGGAGCGATCCGAGAGGCGTCTGGCCGCGACTGTTTGCAGGGCCAACGCCGCAGACGCGAGCGCCACCGCGAGAATCTGGCCGTTCGGGGCCGTGGCCCATCCGGCGACCCAGACCAGCACGACGATCGTCTGCAGCACGATCGAGCCGATCAAGAGATGCGTCCAGGTCGTGGCGCGGGGCGAGGTCGTCGGCACACGATGCGTACTCGTCAGCCGGAACCCGAGGTAGAGAAAAGCCGCGAAGGCCAGGATCGCCGTGACGGAACCGATGAAGGTCTGTAGGAACTCGGGTCTCGTGAACATGCCGCTCAAGATGAGGTTGCCGGTCATGTTGGCGGTGAAGATGCCGCCGAGAGCGAGAAACGCGAACGCGTCTGCCGCGCCCGAGCCGAACGAGAGCAGCAGCAGGCTGGCGTGAACCGTGCGCCCGCCTGAATCACTCGGGGGTGTCGACGTCATCGAGAGTCGATGCCTCGTCTTCTGCGGCGTCGTCCCCGCTGTCGTCGAGCTCGCTGAGAATCGCTTCGGATGCGTCGGCGTCGGCCGGTTCGCCGGCGAATTCGAATCCGTCTTGGTTGGGGTCGCTGGGCAGGCTCACGATGTCGCTCCGGTCTGGTCTGATGGGCTGGCAGATCTCGTCATCACATGAACCCCGCGTTTTTGAGCATGACGACCAGGTCGTGCCAACCGAGGTTGTGGGTCGTGGGGTGGTACTCGATCTGATCGAGAACGCGACGGGCAGCGGGTGTCAGGTCGCTGGGCACGTGCATGGCTGTCCTCGTTCCCGTGGCGCGCCCCGGCGTCGGCTCGCTGACCCTCTCAGCTGCCCTCCGGAGCGCGAGTGCGACGTTACTCCGGGGGCTGCGCGCACCTGCACGACAAACGTCTGAACCCTCGGGCTTTCGGATTCGGTGTCTGGCGCGGCTGAGATCTTCTGAAGGGGGCCGTCAGCGCGGCGCGACGACGGCAGGCAGGTCGCGAGTGAGGACGAGCACGATGTCCTGCACCTTCCAGTCGATGTCGATGCACTCCTGGCGCGCGGATTCGAGCTGATCGAGGGTCGGCACCACGTCGTCTTTCGGAATGACGAACGACTCGACGTGAAAGACATGGCCTTCGTCCCGCATCCGGCTGCCCGCGTCGGCGACCCACGGGAGCCCGCGGAGGTGATCGTCGATCTGCCCGGCGATCGGGTGGGGCTTCTTGTCGTCGAAGGTGGTGGCCCGTTCGTCCATGAGATCGGCCAGCGCCGCGCGCAGGTTTCGGATGCCGTCGAAGAGGATGCTGCCGGCGATGAAGATGGCCGCTGCGGCGTCGAGCCACCAGAGGCCGAGACCGATTCCCGTGACGCCGACGATCGAGCCGACCGCGGTCATCCAATCGGCCTTGTTCATATCGGCGTCGGCGTAGAGAACCTTGTTGTGCAGCTCGTCAGCGAGTTTCAGCTTGATGCGCCCGATGATCACGGGCGGCAGAGCCGTGCACGCCATGACGATGATCATGAGCCACCCGAGCCAGATCGAGGCTCCGAACAACTCGATCGTGCCGATGGTGGGGTGTTCGGCTCGGATGAGCCCGATCGACGAATCGACGAGCAGATAGCTGCCCATGGTGGCGAGCGCCACGGCGGCGACGAGGTGCCCGACACCGACGGAGCGATGAAAGCCGTAGGGATGCCGTCGGGTGGGGAGTCGGCGGGTGACGCGCACGGCGACGAGGAACGCGATCGGCGGAATGAACGACAGCAGGTCTTCGATCCAGGCGGCTTTCATCGCCTGGGAACTACCGAGTACGAGAAAGACGAGCGTGACGGTCACGGCCAGAAAGCCGATGGTTATCCATTCGAGCCGGATGGCACGACGAAGGATCGTGGCTTGGCGTTCGGGGAGCTCGGTGTGCCCGAAGCGCACGGTCTCGCGGCTCATGAGCTGTGCTCGCGACTGTAGCGGCTGAGAAACGTCTCGAGCTCGGAGATGAATGCGTTCTCGCCCATCGGAGCGAGCATCACCAACTTGAGCACGCTTCCGTCGTCATCGGTCACGTCGTCGTACGAGCGGGTGACGCCGGCCTTGTCCGACCACGGTGTCTCGTCGGTGAGCCCGCCTGCCACGAGGTCGAGCTCGCCGTCTTCGAGGTCACGCACCAGTTCTTCTTCTGACCCGATCGTCCACTCGACGTCGGCGTCGAGGTGGTCGGCGAATGCCTCGATGGCCTCGACCTCCGTGCCCGTCGGTTCCGTGCCCGTCGGTTCGTCGTCGACGCCCGTGACGTCGACGAAGGGGGCGTTCGGAGATATGCCCGCTCGAAGCACACCTCCTCGCACGGCGTCGAGTGTGCCCGACGGGTCGGAAGGGATTGTCAGGCCGCATCCACACAGTGACAGCACGCTGACCAGAGCCAGCCCCGTCCTCAAGTCGCGGCCGAATCGCAGCCGTGAACGCCGTCGCATGCTCGCCTTCCTCGTCGTGAACGAATCCATCTTGCGCCACCGCTGGCTCTTCGGCCACTCGATGGTGGCGAGGGTTGCGCATCGCGGCACGGCCTCGGATAGTGGAAGCTTGGCGCGACTCTGCAGGGGGCGGGTCGAGGACGGGAACAATGACGCGCGGCATCATGTGGTTGTACATCGTCGGCAGCCTGCTCTCGTTGCTGACCGTGGCCGTGTTCGTGGCCTTCTGCTGGTAGGCCGCAGCCACGAGAGACAGACTCTTCTCGTGGGACGCCAACGCCGTCATCGGCATCGAGTTCCTTCTCCTCACGCTGGCGACCGCAGCCATCATGATCGCGGAGTTCTCGAATAAGGCGAGTTCCGCCGTCGACCCCGACGGCGGACTCTACGGCCGCGGCGCCAACCATGTCGATGTGCCGCGCCGCAGCTACCTCGAGCGGGTGCTCTGGATGCTCGTGCCCATCATCGCGTGGACGGCCATCTTCTTCACGCCCCTGTTCATCGCGAACGCGGATCAGAGCTGGGACTGGAACGCCTATCGGCCCGGCACCTACGACGAGATCGTTGTGATCGCCAACGCGTTCGCCGCCGCCGGAAGCTTCGGTGTGATGCTGTTCTCGCTGATCAAGGCGATCGGCTATGACACCGCAGACCGCCTAGGCCTGACCCCGCGACGCATGCTCGTGACGAAACAGGGCAAGAAGGGCAAGAAGCCCCGAAGGAAGGTCGTGACGCAATGGCCCACCCCGCAGCGCTACTCCGGCTTCTTCACGTTCGTGTCGTACATGTGGCGACTCGACCTCATCTTCGGATTCATCGCGATCAGCTTCGTCGGCACTCTGCCGTACACACTCGTGCACGGCGAGGGATACCCCGCCGCCGATCTGTGGGCACCCATCTCGGCGGCGGTCCTCGGTATCGCAGGCCTGGCGATCGCGACGAATTCGTGGCGATCGGGCGAGCCGCTCACCGCGGGGGAGTCGCTCACAACCGGCGTGCTCTAGGTCGAGAAGGTGTTCGGACACGAGCGCTGCAGCTGAAGGGGCACCGACGAAGCGGCGCTAGGCGAGGCGCGTTCCGTCTTTGGGTTCTGCGTGAAGAAAGCGGCGCAGGGCCGCGTAGCGGTACTCCTGGTAGAGACCGTGTAGAACGACGAGAAGCGCGGCGGTTCCCAGCCCGATGAGAATCGACGGGGTGGCCTGCTCGGTGGACTGCACGATGATGATTGCGACGCCCGCGCCGGCCACCATCGAGTTCACCACTGCGATCGCCGTGGCCGTCGTAAAGAACACTCCGATCCAGGAATGCCGGCGGCCGATGGGGAGCATCTCGTTGGGCGCGTGCGGCCCGACGGGGCGGGGAAAATACTTCGCCGCTCCCGGCAGGAGCGTGGAGTAGACGGCGCGGATGCGCTGGATGGAGTCGAGAGCCGCCACGTCTTCGAGGGAGGTCTCGACGAGCCGCTCGTATGTGAAGATGCCGAGCAGAAAGACGACCGGGATGATCACCATGAGGAATCCCAGCGCATAAGCCGTCTGGGCGAGAAAGCCGAAGGCGACGAGGCTGCTCGACAGCGTCGTGAGGTACAGGGCGGCTCGGCTGCTGGCCTCGCTCACGGTGATGCTGCGTGCCGACTCGAGCACGAAATGCTCGTTCATCAGCGCGCTGTAGAACGCCCCGGCCCGATCCGACAGCGCCGCGATCGCCTCGTCGGCGGTCGGCAGATCATGCGACGTGGTCGGCGGCACAATCGCAGGGCGCTCGTCGTCAGCCATGGAGGGCTCCTTCTCAATTGGGGCTGCGGGCTTCGAATCGACCTTTCATGGCTCAGCACGCTGTAACGCAGGAATAATGAGGGTCTGCGTGCAGAACTTCCTGATTCCAGTCACTTTTCCTGAATTGGAGCGGCGCGAGCCGGTGGCTCAGCCTTTCGGAGCAGCGTTGAGCGCCGCCGCCGCGCGGATCACGGCCTGCAGCGCATCCGCATCCGGCATCTCACCCTCGCGGATGTCGATGGCGCGCCGCACGCCCGCGCCCACGGCGAGCAGGCCTGTGGGGTCGTCGATCGACGAGCCCTTCGGGAACGTGAGTTTGACTTTGTCTTTGTAGGTCTCGCCGGTGCAGATGAGGCCGCCGAGACTCCAGGTGGCAACGCCGAGCGGGTTGGTGGGCTTCTTCCACTTGGCCTCCTCGATCACGTCGGGCAGGGCCTCGACGATAAGGTTCCGGATGCGCGAGAGCGTGTCGCCGCGCCAGTCGGGATAGGCGGCGATGATCTGGTCTACCTCGGGTGATGCCATGGGATGACCTCCGTGTCTCGGCGCGTGCTGCGCCTGATCGTCATCGTAGTGAACTGCGGCATGGCTGCATCGGATGTGCGACACACCTCATCGACCGCGTGCGTGTGTCAAGTCCCCGCAGCACGCGCGTCGATCGCGCCTAGCGTCGAGCGCACACGTGCGGCACGTTCGCCGCGCGACCAAACGGAAGTGAGGCCCTTATGTCTGAACGCAACACACTCGTACGCAGCATGCACGATCTCGGACTCGCGGCCTGGTTCGGCGGCTCTCTTATGGGCGCAGTCGGCCTCAACGGCGGCGCGGCCACGGCTCAGTCGCCGGCCGAGCGACTCGCCATTTCGTCTCGAGGCTGGGCGAAATGGGCGCCCGTGCAGCTTGCCGCGGTCGTCGTGCACGGCATCGGCGGACTGGGGCTGATCGCCGGAAACAAGACGCGCCTCGTCGGTCAGCAAGAGAGCCGCACCAACACGACCATCAAACTCATGCTGACCGCGTTGGCCGGGGCCTCGGCGCTGACCTCCGGACTCCTGGGAGGGGTCATCAGCCGCCACGCGCAGGAAGGCGGCGAGGGCGTCACCGAGCCCGATGCCGGATCCTCGTCCACCCTCACCGGCGCTCAGCGAGCCCAGAAGGTATTGCAGTGGACCACACCCGTGCTCACGGCCGTTCTCATCGTGCTCGGTGCCCAACAGGGCGAGCAGCAGAGGCCCGTCGCGGGCCTGTTCGAGACGACCCTCAGGATGTTCCGCCGCTGACCGATCTCACATCTCGCGGTCGCGCTCAGACCGCGTCGAGAAACCGCGCGACGGTCGACGCGAATTCGTCTGCGCTCTCGATCTGAGGCATGTGCCCGGCATCCGCAAAGACCGTGACGGCCGCCTTGGGCAGTGCGGCACGCGCGGCCGCGAGGTGCGAGACAGGCAGGATGCGGTCGCGCCCGCCCCACATGAGCATCACGGGCCGATCGTGCGCCGCTATGCGCGACAGCAGCGTCTCGCGCCACGAACTCCTGATGCCCCGAAGGGTGCCGAGGTCTCGGGCGATGTCGAGCATGGTCTGCGAGTGCCCGGGCCGCTGCGAGAGTCGGTATGCGCGAGCGATTCGGGTGTCGGTCGCGAGCGCGGGGTCGCCGAACACCGCACGCACGGCCGCCCTCGCTGTGCCGAGTCGGGGCCGAGTGAGCGCCTCGCCGAGCAGGGGCACGGTCAGCAGCCGCAGGGCGAGCGTCACCTCCGATCCGAAGCCTGCGCTGTCGACCAGCACCAGCGCCGAGACGCGGTCGGGGTGGTCTGCGGCGAACTGCATGGCCACCGCTCCTCCGAGCGAATTGCCCACAACGGGGATGGCCTGGGTCACGCCGAGTGTGTCGAGAAAAGCGGGCAGCGCCGAGGCGAGCCGCTGCAGCGTGGCCCGGCCGGGCAGCCGCTGCGAGTACGCGAATCCCGGCAGGTCGAGGCTGTACGCCGTGTGCCGCGCCGAGAGCAGCTCGTGCTGGTCGTTCCAGTCGTCGAGACTCTGACCGATGCCGTGCAGCAGAAGCACGGCAGGCCCTTCGCCGGTCACCCGGTACCGGATGCGCCGGCCGTCGAGGGAGACGGTGGCCATGCCCGGCCGATCGAGCAGCACCCGTTGTTCGCCATCGCTCGGCCGCTCGAGACCGGGGGGCGTGCGCTCGCCGGCGAAACCGAACCGCACGGAGTCGGTCACCCGCCCGGTGCGCAGCAGCGCGAAGTCGCGCACGTAGTTCTGGTGCAGACGCCACGGCGTGCGTTCTCCCTGCTTGGGCAACGACCGGATGCTGCGCCGCACATACCCCGCCGCCAGGTCGATCAGCGGGGTGAGCTGGCCCGAGGCCACGGAGGAGTCGGCCCGGGGCGTGACGCTCAAGTAGCCGCGGCGGTCCATGAATGTCAGCAGCCGCGCGACATAGCGGGCCACGAGGTCTGCCTTCAGCGTCCACGAGGCGTTGGTGTAGCCGATCGTCATCGACATGTTGGGAACGCCGGCCAGCATCATGCCCTTGTAGGCGAGCGTCTTCGACACCTCGACGTCGCGCCCGTCGACGACCAGTCGCATCCCGCCGAGGTACAGCAGGCTCAAACCGGTGGCCGTCACGATCACGTCCGCGTCGAGGTGTCCGCCATCCACCAGATCGATTCCGTCGGGCGTGACGCGGTCGATCTGCCCGGTCACGATGTCGGCCTTGCCGCGGCGGATCGCCGAGAAGAGGTCGCCGTCGGGGATGGCGCACAGGCGTTGATCCCACGGCTCGTAGGTGGGGGTGAGGTTCGGGTCGATCGCGAAGTCTGTCGGCAGTCGTTGCGCGGCAGCCTTGCGCAGTATGCCCTTCATGGCCTCGGGTCGTCGGCGCGCGAACTGGTAGGTCAGCTGCGAGAAGCCGATGTTCTTCGCCCGCACCAGCGCGTAGGCAAGGCGCTCGGGCATCCGGCCCCGGAGGCGATCGGCGAGCCGGTCTACCGACGAGACCGAGGCGATGTAGGTGGGGGAGCGCTGCAGCATCGTGACGTGCGCGGCGCGCTCGGCCATCGACGGCACAAGCGTGACCGCGGTCGCTCCGCTGCCGATCACGACTACGCGACTGCCCGCGTAGTCGAGGTCGGCGGGCCACTGCTGCGGGTGAACCACGCGGCCCTCGAACGACTCGAGCCCCGCGATCTTTGGCGTGTAGCCCTGGTCATAGCGGTAGTAGCCAGAGCAGACCTGCAAGAACGAGCACGTCATGGTGACGGTCTCGCTCTGCGAGTTGTTCTCGGTGAATTCCCCGCTGCCCGGGGGCGTGCGCACCGCGGTGAGCGTCCAGAGCGAGTTGGCACTCGACCAGGACGCCGAGACGACACGGTGGTTGAGACGAAGAGCGGGCTCCAGCCGCTCGTCGGCGACGGTCGAGCGAATGTAGTCGCGGATGGCGTCGCCGTCGGCCAGCGCTTTCGAGTCTCTCCACGGGCGGAACGAGTAGCCGAGCGTGGACATGTCGGAATCCGAACGCACGCCCGGGTAGCGGAACAGATCCCAGGTGCCGCCCACGGAATCGCGGGATTCGAGGATCAGGAGGGTCTTGTCGGGGCAGTCGCGCTTCAGGATGCTCGCGGCTCCGATGCCGCTGAGACCCGCCCCGACAATCACCACGTCTACGTGAACCACCATGACGACCACACTACTCGACAGTGTGTCGAGTTAATCAACACCATGTCGAGAGAACTGCTAGCGTGGAGTCATGGCCGAACGATCGCGACGCGTATCCCGCCCCTCCGGCGACGACCGGCAGGAGGCGATCCTCGTCACCACCGAGGCGCTGCTGCAGTCGCGCGACTTCGACAGCCTCTCGATCGACGAGTTGGCCAAGGGTGCCGGCATATCTCGCCCGACCTTCTACTTCTACTTCGCCTCGAAAGAGGCGGTGCTGCTCGCGTTGCTCGACCGGGTGATCCGGCAGGTGGAGGCTCGCGTCGCAGCACTGTCGCGCGAGTTCGACGCCGACACTGCCTCGGCCTGGCGTCGATCGATCGCGGCGTTCGTCGAGGTCTTCTCCGAGCACCGCGCTGTCGCAACCGCCGCCATGGCCGTGCGCTCCCGCAACGCCGAGGTGCACGACCTGTGGTCGCGCTCGATGCTCAGCTGGGTCGACTACACGGCCGAGGTCATCGAGGCCGAGCGGGCCCGCGGGGCCGCCCCGCAGGGCATCCATGCTCGTGATCTCGCCGCAGCCCTCAATCTCATGAACGAACGCGTGCTGCTCGCCGCGGCGACCGGCGAGCATCCGGCCGTCACTGGCGGCGCCGAGCTCGACGTTCTCGTCGACGTGTGGGTGCGCAGCATCTACGGCGTCATTCCTACCTCTCATTAGCAAGGAGCACCACCATGCAACCCATCCAGAACGTCACTGTCATCGGCACCGGAGTGCTCGGATCGCAGATCGCGTACCAGGCCGCCTTCCACGGGTTTGCCGTGACCGCCTACGACGTGTCCGACGACGCGCTCGAGCACGCCCGCACCCGCATCGCCCAGCTGGCGCCGGTGTATGTGTCTGACAAGGTGGCCGGAGCCACGGCCGAGTCGACCGAGGCGGCGGCCAACGGCATCCGGTATTCGAGCGACATGGCCGAGGCTGTGGCCGATGCCGACCTGGTGATCGAGGCGGCGCCCGAGAGCATCGACATCAAGCGCAACCTCTACCAGCAGCTCGCCGAGGCGGCGCCGCAGAAGACGATCTTCGCCACCAACTCCTCGACGCTGCTGCCGAGTGACATCAAGGAGTTCACCGGGCGCGCCGACCGCTTTCTCGCGCTGCACTACGCGAACCAGGTCTGGCGCCAGAACACGGCCGAGATCATGGGCACGACCGATACCGACCCCGATGTCTACCGCTCGGTGGTCGACTTCGCCGAACGCAGCGGCCTCGTGCCCATCGAGCTGAAGAAAGAGAAGGCGGGCTACGTTCTCAACTCGCTGCTGGTGCCGCTGCTCAACGCCGCGGCCGGACTCGTTCTTCAGGGCATCGCCGACCCGGAGACCGTCGACAAGACCTGGCGCATCGGCACGGGTGCGCCCGTCGGGCCGTTCCAGATCTACGACGTCGTCGGCCTCACGACCGCATACAACATCGCGTCGGCGAACCCGGAGCCGGGCTCGCAGGCGTGGGCCGCGTACCTGAAGACGAACTTCATCGACCAGGGCAAGCTGGGCGTCGCGACCGGCGAGGGCTTCTACCGCTACAGCTAGGTCGTCGACTTCGGTGTGACCTCGGCAGGGCCGGCGGTGCCGCGCTTGCTGGGTGTAGCATCCAGGCGCCCGGCGAGCATGGTGCCGACCAGGCCGAGTGCGGCGGTGAGCGCGAAGACCGCGAGGAATGCGGGCGTTGTGGCGCCGAGCTTTGCGATCAGCGCACCGCCGAGGCCAGCGACTATCGCCGTCGCGAGTGTTTGCGCAAGTTGCAGGCTGGCACTGATGCGCCCCGCCGAGGTCACGGCGACGGTGGCCATGGTTGCTGCTGTCGCCGCATTGAACGCCACCCCCATGCCGACACCCGCGATGGTCCAGCCGATGATGGCCCAGCCCGGCCATACGCCGGGCAGTGCGACGGTTGCGCCCATGACGATCTCACCGATCAGCAGAGCGACGATGCCGATGCGGGTCGACCGCGAGCGTCGGCCGGGCCGTGCCGCGTCGATCCGCGCCTGAACGAACGAGCCGGCCGTCCAGGCGAGCGCCCCTGCGGCGAGACCCAGGCCTGCAAGAGTGACGTCGAGGCCATGGATCTTTGTCAGGCCGAGTGGCAGGAAGGCTTCCGAGCCGAAGTACACTCCGCAGAGAATGAAGCGGATGACGATCCCAGCCGGTGCGCCACGACGGGCTCCGAGCGTTCCCGCTGGCACAACGCGACGCAGCGCAATAGCGGCGCAGACGAGTCCCGCCGTGACGAGCGTGACCAGCAACGGGATCGCATTCATGTCTAGGCCGAACAAGATCGCACCGGTGCCGACGGCGAGAAGCATGGAGAACCAGACGGGCCCGGGGAGTGGCCGGTCGGACCGCGGCTGCGGGCTGGACAACCGGCGAGCCCCCGGCAGTACGAGTGGGAGGAGGAGGAGGGTGATGGGTGCGATCGCCCAGAAGACGATCCGCCAATCGAGGGCGGCTGCGAGCACGCCGGCGAAGACGGGGCCGAGAAGCGACGGTATCGTCCAGGCCGACGAGAGAAAAGCAAACATCACGGCCTGCAGTCGAGGCGGGTAGGCGACACCGACGAGGCTGTATGCGTAGGCCATGATCGCGCCCACACCGAGACCTTGGAGTGCGCGGGCGGCGAGAAACACGCCCCAGTCGGGCGCGAGTCCGGCGAGCAGGCATCCGACGGCGAAGACGAGGCTGCCGATGAGCACGGTTCGGGCCGGCCCTCGTCGGTCGATATCTGTGCCTGCGATGACGGTACCGACGATGTTCGCCAGCATCAGAGCCGAGAGCCCCCAGCCGTATGCGCCCAGCCCGCCCAGTTCTTCGGCTACCTCGGGCAGGATCGTGGCAATGCCGAGCGACTCGAAGGCCACGGCTCCGACGCTGGCGAGGATGCCGATGGTGAACCAACGCAACCGCGGCGCGAAAACGCCTTCCGCGCCGGTATCGGTCTCACACGTACCGCCGGCCTGTTGTGAGTTCGCATCCTGAGTCATTGGCGATCCTTCCGTTACGTTCCACACCGGAACGAAACGAATCTACGATACGATGGCTGCATGACGCAACCAGAGCAGGGTGGGACGCCGCCGTCGAGCTCGTCGCCGGCGAATCCGCCGACACCGGGCCGCCCCCGCGACGCGTCCATCGATGCACGGTCGACCGAGGCGGTCATCCAGTTGCTCGGCACTCTTCCGTACAGCGCCCTTACCCTTGACGGCGTCGCTGCGGCCGCGGGTACGAGCAAGCCGGCATTGCGGCGACGGTGGAAGAGCCTGCCCGGCGTGATCGTTCACACCTTCATCTCGGTGCTCGGCACCACGCCGACCCCAGACACCGGATGCGTGCACTGCGACCTCGTGACCGGCATCTCGAACCTGGCCGAGGCATTCGAGAGTTCTCCGATCACGCGAGCCCTGCCCGGCCTGCTGTCAGACCTTGAGAAAGATCCAGAGCTGCGGCAGCGGTTTCTGCTCGACTATTTCGAAGCGCGTCGGGCGACCACCCGCGCTGTCCTCGAGCGCGCGGTCGAGAGCGGCGACATCCGGCCCGGCATCGACATGGAGCTCACGCTCGATCTCCTCGCGGCGCCGCTCTACTATCGGGCGTTCTTCGGGCACCAGCCGATCGACGCCGTCCTCGCCGAGCGAACGGTGTTGAGCGTGCTCAACGGTGTAGCGACGGTCGAGTGGCAACGCCACCACTCGTTATGAAGCGCCGCTCGCGAGAGTGAACTGAGGCCCTACTGCCGCGGTCACGTTGTGGAGGCGTTGATGACAGCGATGACCGTCGCGTCGAGAACAGAACGGTGGCGTCCGGCCATCCACTGGGTGGCAGATCCGCGCCGGTATTCGATTAGTGTCAGGGCGTCGCTGTCGTTGCCGGCTGCGAGCGAGGTCTGATGCAGCGAGACGATTTCGACGGACTTGCCACCGGCCTCGAGGATGCGCGTGGTGGCTTCGACCACCCCGACATCGCCGAACGTCGCCGCATGCTCTGTGCCGTCCACGTTGATCCGCAGCGCGGTTCGAGTTGCGCCGCCCGCGGATGTGACGTCGAGTTCGAGAAGCTCGACGCTTGTGTTGCTCGGCGTGAGATAGCCGCGTTCGAAGATCGCGAACAGGTCTGCGGAGTCGAGTTCGAGCCCCGTGTCGTCGGTGTGCTGTTGCACGCGGCGAGAGAAATCGATCTGCAGCCTGCGGGGCATCTCGATGCCATAGTCGCGTTCGAGCAGGTAGGCGATGCCGCCTTTGCCTGATTGCGAATTGACCCGGATGACCGCCTCGTAACTGCGGCCGAGGTCTGCAGGGTCGATCGGCAGATAGGGCACCCGCCAGGGCAGCCGGTCGATGGGGATATTGGTGGCCTCCGAGCGAGCTCGATGTTCTGCGAAGCCTTTCTTGATCGCGTCTTGGTGGGTGCCCGAGAACGCGGTATGAACCAGGTCGCCGACGTAGGGGTGCCGCGGGTGGATCTCAATGCGGTTGCTGTGTTCGACGACACGGCGGATGTGGTCGATGTCGGAGAAGTCGATCATCGGATCGATGCCTTGCGCGTGCAGGTTCAGCGCCAGGGTGGCGATGTCGACGTTGCCGGTGCGTTCGCCGTTGCCGAAGATGCAGCCCTCCACCCGTTGCGCGCCGGCGAGCACGGCGAGTTCGGCGCACGCAATGCCGGTGCCGCGGTCGTTGTGGGGATGCACAGAGAGGATGACCGCGGAACGTCTGTCGAGATTGCGGTGCATGTACTCGATCTGGTCTGCGTACACGTTCGGTGTTGCTGCCTCGACGGTCGCCGGCAGGTTGAGGATCACGGGCCGATCAGTGCTGGCATCCCAGAGCGTCGTGATCGCGTTGCAGAGTTCGAGCGCGTAGTCGGGCTCGGTGAGGTTAAAGACTTCGGGTGAGAACTCGAAGCGCACGCCGTCGAGGTGTCCGGCGAAGTCGAGCACGTCTCGACCGCCGCCGAGAATCAGTTCGCGCAGCGACTCACGATCGTGGCCGAGTACGACGTCGCGCCACAGCGGCGCCGTCGCGGTGTACATGTGAATGACGACGGGGTTCCGGATGCCGCGGATCGACTCCACGGTGCGCTCGATGAGATCGCGACGGGCGGGGGTGAAAACCACGATGGTGACGTCGTCGGGAGCGAGATCGGTCTCGGCGATCAGCCGCACGAAGTCATAGTCGGTCTGTGATGCCGAGGGGTATCCGACCTCGATCTCTTTGTATCCCATCGACACCATGAGTTCGAAGAAGGCCTTCTTTCGACTCGGGTCCATCGGCTCGGCGAGCGCCTGGTTGCCGTCGCGAAGATCAACCGGAACCCAGAGCGGAGCTTCTGTCAGCCGCCGTGACGGCCACTCGCGAGTGCGGAGCGGAACGTCCACCCGGGCGAAGAGATCGTCGTATCTATTGGACGGCATCTGAGAATGGCGTTGTCGGTTCCAATGGGGTGAGGAATCCGGAACCGGCCCCGCCGGGGTCGAGAGTCGAGAGTTGGTGGTCGAGGTCACGGCGCAACGCTAACACAACTACTCAGACAAGCTGAGGAGTAAGCTGGAAAACATGAGCCCCATACAGCGCGAGTCACTCTCCGACCAGGTCGCTCGATTGCTTCTCGCTCGCATCCAGGCGGGTGAGTGGAAGATCGGACAGAAGCTGCCCGGCGAAACGACGTTGGCCCCGCAGCTGGGTGTCGGGCGCTCGACGGTGAGAGAGGCGATCCGCCAGCTGAGCGGTCAAGGCGTTCTGCTCACTCGGCAAGGCGCGGGCGTTTTTCTTCAGGCAGCTTCTCCCTCTGCCGATTGGGACGCGCTGGTGACGCGAACAAACATCGCGTCGATCCTCGAGGCGCGCATCGCCATCGAGACCGAAGCGGCAACACTCGCCGCCGAACGTCATACGCCCGATGAGTTGGATGCGATCCGCGCGGCCCTCGCGCTCCGCGACGTCGACCGCATCACGATCGAGGCCAGAGTCGACACAGACACGGCGTTCCACCGAAGTGTCGTCGTTGCGAGCCACAACGAAGTTCTGGCCGAACTCTTCGACACTTTCGCCGAGCGCAGCCGCGAGGCGATGATCCAGATGCTCGAACTCAGCGGTGAACCGGGCACCGATCACGACCAGCTCACCCATGCGCAGATCGTCGAAGCGATCGCGACTCGCGACTCGAGCGCCGCATCCGAACTCAGCCGCACTCACCTCGTCGCACTCCGCGATGGGCTCGCCTCGCACACTCGTCGCGAGTGATCCCCGAGCCTGCGCAATAGGCCGGAACCTGGCGGCTAATCAGCATCCGCGAAGGCGCTGGGGTCGCGCCGTACGCTAGTGCCCATGGAGCGCAGGCCCGGGAGGCAGCGCATCAGGGTGCCGTCGACGGCTGCGATGTGCAACAGTGCTGGCATGCCTTCTCCCCAGTCGCTCAGTGAGAGCGATCGCCGACTCGTTGCTGCCTGGGCCGCCGACTGCGCCGAGCGCGTGCTGCCTCTGTTCGAGGCGGAGGCGCCCGACGATGACCGGCCGCGGGACGGCATAGCCCGGGCGCGCGCATTCGCTCGCGGCGAGCTGGATGCGGCCGGCGAGATCCGGCGTCGCTTCGAGGCCAACCGCGCGGCCCAGGTGGTCAGCTCCCCGGCGGCGAAGGCCGCAGCGTGGTCGGCCGGACAGGCATCCGGTGTCGCTCACATGGGCGCGCACGCGCTCGGCGCGGCCGCCTACGCCGCGAAGGCTGCGGGTATCGCTGACCCGGATGCCGGTGGCCAAACTGAGATCGATTGGCAGCTCGAGCTCATGAGCGAGCCGGTGCGCGAAGCGCTGCGGCAGCTTCCCTTGCTCGGCACGGATTCGTCCGGACCGCTCGGCGCCGGACTCCTGGCATCGGGAGTTCTCGGCGAGAACATCCGGCTGCTTCAGGCGGGTCTGTAGACGGGCGCTGGGGCCAGCAGTACGTGTGCAATCACGTAGGTAGCGCGTTGGAATGTCGCACAATTTCCGGCCCTTAACCATTCAGCCGCGTCTCCAAGTGGCCGTTTACCGGCTGGGAGCAATTGTCGTAGTTGCCCTCGGTCTGAAGCTGGTCGCATCCGCACAATCTTGGACACAGGCGCGCTTCTTGCCTTCGATTTTGCTCAAGGATCAATCTAGGTAAGTTTCTTCCCTCACTACGACAACCCATGTACATTAATGGCATATCGGGAGGAGGGTGCATGGTCGACCACGGTAGAACGTTGGCACGGGCATCTGCCCCGACGCCCGCGGCGGTGTCATCCCTCTTCATCTTGTTTGCCTCTATGGGCACTACGTCCGCCGCGATTCCCGCAATGATTCCCTCTCTCGCTGCGAGTGGAACAGGCGTGCTGGGGGACTACCTTCGTGCCGTTCCAGCACTGTTCTTCGGGCTCCTTGCTGGGGTGCTGATCTCGTCCGTACTGGGAAAAAGTCTTTCGCCACGTCGGGTGACGATTCTCGGCGCAGGTATCCAGGCCGTGGGCTTCATCGCCCTATCGGTCTCATCCGTTTCAACAGTCTTTGTCGCTGTGTCCATCATTATCGGCGTCGGATTCGGGCTCGTGGAGGCGGGTGGAAGTATCCTCGCTCGCGTTTTCAGCGGAACAGGGACAGCGCGGTTGCTCTCGGCTCTCACCGGAACCGTCGCGATCGTCGCCTCAGGTGTGCCGCTTCTTCTCGCATTCACGCCCGCGGGCAGCAGGCCCGAACTCGTCTTCCTCAGCATCGGTGGCGTGCATCTAGTCGCGTTGTGCTTCGTGCTGCGCACGAACGACGGGGTATCGAATCGCAGCTCGTCTACGCCGTTTGTTGCCGAAAAAGAAGCCCTTTCCGGTCGTCAAGGAACGCGAACTCGCAGCCTTGCGAGCGTGCTTGTCCCGGTGGGTTTTTCTCTCGCTCTGTATGTAGGTGTTGAGACCGTATATTCCGGATGGTCCTCGACCATTCCATTGCTCGTGCTCAACGTGCCAGCTCAACATGCAGCTATCGGTACGTCTGTCTTCTGGCTACTTCTCGCCTCGGGGCGCTACCTGGCGACGTATCTGCTGAGCGGGTCATTGTCGCCAAGGGTGTACCTCTTGTTCTCGACATCCCTGGCGGCATGCGCCCTTGGCGTGACCGCCATGACCGTTTCCAACTATCCGGTGGCGGCGACCGTGTCGTTGGGCGTAGCGGTAATCGCTTTGGGCCCCTGTTACTCGCTCATCTTGGGCATCGGACTCAGCGGCATACCAATAGCACGCGCCCGCTGGGCGACCGGGCTGTTCGTAGCATGCGGCGCCGGGGGCGGAGCGCTCATTCCGGCAGTCGCCTTGGCCGCTGCAGACGACCCTACGAGTGCCGGAGTCTTTGCGGTCACCGGACTGCTGGCCGTTACCTCTGGCTTTCTCGTCGCGGTCATCGGCTACCGGTGGGCTCGAAGTTCCTCCGCATCTGACCATCACGACGATCGACAAACCTAAGGAGTTTCCATGGCCACCCTGCACAACGCCGAGCTGAGTCTTGCTGGCAAGACCCCGACTGCGCCGCCCTCGTGGGTCAACGCTGAATTGACCACTATGAACTCATCCATCGTTCTTCACAGCGGGGGAGGGGAGCTCGTTGGGTCTTGGCATAGCCAAGATAGCGACGAAGTCCTTGTCGTACTCGCCGGAGTTCTCGAGGTAGACACCGAAGAGGGTCCCATCACGGTGACCGCGGGATCTCTGATTCATATCAAAGAAGGGGAACCTCATCGTGTCTGCACCGAACCGGGTACAACGCTCCTGGCGTTCGAATCCGTTGGGGCGAAGAGAACGACACTGGACGGGCCCTCGAGGGCATGAGCGATCGTCTCGACGGGGTGGTCGCTCTGCTCCCCGTCTTCAACGACGCGCGTTATCTTCCTGGCTGGCTCGAAGCGGTCGCCGCGCGGGTCGGGGCAGTCGTAGCCCTCGACGATGGAAGTTCGGACGCATCCGCGTTGCTACTCGAATCCAGTCCCCTCGTAGACGTCTTGTTGCGAGTTGACCCCTCAGAAAAGCAAGGTTGGGACGAGCCCAAGAATCGTCAAAGCCTCGTCATCGCTGGGCAGTCGTTAGGCGCCGACTGGTTTGTAGCGTTTGACGCGGATGAACGCCCCGCTCGTCGATTGTGGGACGACTGGCCGCGCATGATCGCGGACGCAGATCGGACCGGGGCGATCGGAATCGATCAACCGCTCCGAGAGGTCTGGGACTCCCCGACCCAATTTCGCAACGACGGCGTATGGGGACGAAAGCGGAAAACCGCGATCTTCCGCAACCTCGGGGAGTCGCACGCTTTCGATCCCGCACGGTGGCACGGCGAGTGGTACTCGGCGCAATACATAGGAACCGACGCATTCACTCGCATCGACACGAATCTCTATCACTTGAAAATGCTGCATGCAGCTGACAGGGCCGCTCGAATGGGACGTTACAAGCAGCTCGACCCTGAGAATGCGTTTCAGTCAATCGGCTATGAATACCTTGTCGATGAGGCTGGCCTCGAGCTCGTGGAGATTACTCCCGACGCGGACTACGACGGTCGAACTGATCTGTGATGAGCCTGGCTGGCCTGCGGTATCGGAACGCTGGAGTGTTCGGTGGCACCGCCCTCGTGGTTCCACCGACCAGCACGATTGCGATCACCAGCGGGTGGGAGCCGGTCTTGGCAGGGTCGGCGATCGGCGTCATGACGGTGGCTACCGTCGTCGTCGCACCGGTATGGGGTTCCATCGACGACAGGCCGGGCGCAAAAGGGTTGTTCGGTGCTGCCGCCCTGGCAGCATCAGGGTCGTTTCTCCTCTTCATCTGTGCGGTCACGGGGTTCGATGCACGGGTGGTCATTCCGGCCCTCTGCGTCTTCGGGGCGGCGAGTGGGGGACTCGATCCGCTCGTTTCTGCTCGGATCCAGCGGTCCGGATGGATGCACGGTCTGCCGCGTATTCGCATGTTCGGTGTCGTCGGATGGTGCGGGGGCTTGGTTATATGCGCGGTGCTGTCGCTCATTGGTCTGGGCGGTGCCGTGTTCCTCGTCGCCGCCGTGGTCTTCGTCACGATCGCGGTGGTCGAGGTCTGCAGTCCAGTGCTTGTACCCGAGGCGCGAAGCCCACTCGGGAACGGAATCAGTACGCAGTCGTCATCCCCCCGCCAGTACCCGGTTCCGGGAGGACTGATCCTGTTCGTCCTGGTCGGTCTACCGATCCCCGTCTCGGCGTATTCCTATCTCATCTACTCCAGCTCGATTCTTGATCCGTTCGCTTCTCTGAGCGTGACGGTGCCATTTCTCACGCTCATCGTGCTGGCGGCACTGGAGCTGCCGATCTTCGCATTCATCGGATCCCGACTAGAAGGGCGACGGCTGGTTGTCGTCTATCTCATTGCCTTGACCCTGTTGGCCGGTTCTTGGTTGCCCGCTGTCTTTCGGCTGTCGAACGTCATCGTTGTTGCCGGACTCGTTGCGTACACAACAGCAGTCGCCCTCTGGACCGTCGCGCAAGTCTCTGCCGTCCGCGCCCTCACGTCCGATCGCAGGGCCGGGGTGGCCCACACGGTCGTTTCGGCCGCCACGAAAACGATCAGTGCCGTGCTGGCCGGCGCCGGTGTCGGGTGGCTCTTCGCCGTGTTCGGCGAGGGAAGCGTGCCAGTGGCCCTCACCCTCGCGAGCTTGTTCGGACTGCTTTTGCTGTGTCTGGCCACCGTTGTCTTCCCGGGCATTCGCTCGGCAAGAATCCCCTGCAAAACAAGTGAAAGGAAAGACCATGTCAACAGTGATCGATGACATTCTCGGCACGAGCAGTGTCTCCAGCTCCCTCGCGGAACGCGACAGGCGATACGTCGCACGGCCCACCACCAGGATTCCTGTGGCTGTCGAGGGCGGGGAGGGGGCCTACCTGATCGATGCGGACGGACGCCGCTTGCTCGATCTAACGTCGGGTTGGAACGTGGCCAACACGGGCTGGAATCACCCGCGTGTTATCGCTGCATTAGCAGCTCAGGCGTCTCAAATGCCGTTCGCGCCGCCGTGGTGCACTCACGACGGTCGTTCACGCGTCGCAGAGAGATTGAACGAGCTTCTCGGAGGAGGGTACAAGGCACTGTGCGGAGCGACCGGTAGCGAGGCTGTCGAAGCCGCCCTCAAGGTGGCTCGCCGGGCAACTGGGCGACAGGCGGTGGTTGGTTTTACACAGGCGTATCACGGTGGCACGCTCGGCGCGATGCAAGCGGGCGGCGTACCTGAACTTCAGGGCATTGATGTACCCGCGACCGAGTATCACCGTCACGTCCCGATCCCCGACGCGCTGCGTGCACAGGGCCGAGACTATGCGAGTCTCGTTCGCGAGAGTCTGAGGGCGACACCGGAACCCGCCGCCATTCTCCTCGAGTCTGTCTTTACGAACCCTGGCGTCATCTCTGGCGACGACGCTTTCTATCGCGCAGTTCAAGAGGGGGCGCGCGAAGTCGGAGCCCTCGTGATCGTCGACGAAGTGGGAACGGGCTTCGGCCGCACCGGTCGAGATTTCGGATATCAGCATCGAGGCCTCGACCCGGACATTGTGGTCGTAGCGAAGGCTCTGACATCGGGAGCTGTCCCGATGGCTGGTGCTCTCATACGCGACGAGCTCGCAAGTGCCGTTGCCGGGCCCGGCTTCTCATCCACCTTCGGGTGGACACCCATCGCATGTGCGGCGGCCCTTGCATCACTCGACGTCATTCGAGACGAAGGGTTGACCGAACGCGCGGCAGTTCTCGGCGAGCGCGCCATCGAGCGCCTCTCTCCCCTCGTAGCCGAGGTGCAGGCCGTTGCCGACGTTCGGGGCCTCGGCCTCGAGCTCGGTATCGAATTCACTGACGCCGAGGGTCGCCCATTCGCTCGGCCACCGATGGAGAACCTCACAAGTCGGCTACTGCGCCGAGGTATCTTCGCCGAGCCATCGGCCTACACCTCCACGCTTTTGCTCATGCCCCCACTCGTCATCAGCGACGAGCAGTGGATGGGCGCTCTCGATGCCATCGCCGAAGAGATCCTTGACATGGATCGGGCGGGAGAGTGGAAATGAGCAGCCCGACTGTAGCTGTTATCGGAGTTGGAGCGATGGGGGGTCCGCTCGCCTTGCATCTCATCGAGCGCGGCCTGTCCGTCTGGGCCTACGATGCGGATTCAACAAAAGTGGATGCGATCGTCGAGGCCGGGGGGACACGGCTATCCGACCTCGGCTCTGTACGACGTGTCGCGGACTGGATCGTCTTGTCGCTTCCGGGGCCCGCGGAGGTGGCCGCGACCGTCGATCAGATTCTGGCCGGTGGCGGAGATGTCACTCGTGGCATTCTCGATTTGACGTCGAGCGAGCCTTCCACGAGTCGTGAGTTGCACGGCCAGGCGGCCCGGAGTTCCCTGCGCTACTTGGATGCTGGCGTGTTGGGCAACCCTCCTCTTGCCCGGACAGGGTCTCTCATTCTGCTGCTCGGAGGAGGAGGCGACGAGATCGACTGGTACGGAGAGATTCTCGAGCTTGTCTCGCGATCGCAGTTCGCGCTCGGCACGCCCGGTGCTGGGCACGCGGCGAAGCTCGCGGCCAACGAGCTGTTCACAGCCCAAGTCGCAGCCATGGCCGAAGCGCTCACCGTGCTCGACGGAATCGATGCGGACACGACCGTCTTCCTTGATGCAATCGCGTCGACAGGGGGTCGAGGCGTGGGGCTCTCGGACATCGGGAGAACGATGATCGGTGACCCGCCGCCCGCCGGCTTTGCCTTGCGCCTGGCAGCGAAGGATGTGCGGCTGCTCAGCGAGCTGGCCACAGAGCTGAACCTCGATCTGCCTGTCGTCACCGGATTGGCCTCGCTCTATGGTGCGGCTGCCGAAGCCACTCCTGCCGAGGACTACACCCGCGTGTATCAGCATCTGACAGGTAGGGGGGCTCAGGCGAGTGAATGATTCGCCGTTGGCTTTCGTCGGCCAATACGGAGGTCTCATCCTGGACATGGACGGGGTCATCGTAGATACACCCGCCCTGCACCGCCGGGTCTGGTCGGAGTTCGTCAATACTGCACCTTGGCCAGAGGTGCGAGAGTACCGTCCTGGCGCCGCTGGCCGACGATCGAAAGACGTGCTTACCGAACTTCTCGGCGAGCGTCTCAGCGACGACGAGATAGACGATGTCGTGGCCGGTCTCCACACGAAGTTCCTTCACCTCGCGGCATCAGAGGACAGAGTGTTTCCGGCGATGAGGTCTTTCATTCGTTCGGCCTCAGGGAGGATTCCGCTTGCTATTGCCACGAGTGCCCCTGGGCATGTTGTGCGAGGCCTCCTCGGTGAGCTTGTTGATTCCGTCGATGTCACCATTACGAGCGATGATTGCCGCGCGGGTAAGCCGAATCCAGAGGTGTATCTGCGAGCGAGGAGGGCAATGGGCCTCGAGCAACGCAATGTGCTCGTCGTGGAGGACACCGGCATCGGTGTTCGAGCTGGGGTCGCCGCGGATTGTGACGTCTGGGCTATTGCCGTGAGTCCAGATGCGGCATCGGCCTGCCATGAGGCCGGGGCGTCTGTAATGGCTCGGGGTGCAGCACAGATGGCATCGATCCTTGCTCTGCAGCTCCAGGTGTCCTAATGCGCTTCGCCTAGACCTCGAACATCGCTGAAGACGGGGCTGCCACTGTGGGGCCTCGTCTTCAGGGGTTGTGACGGTTCGAGCTTTTTTCGCTCACTGCCGCGTACGTCTTTCTCAGTGCATCTACTGATTTGTCGTAGTCAGCTTGAGCTACACCGACGAAGAGGCAGTCGGCGACCATCAGTTGGGCAATACGACTACCGAGGGCACCCGAGCGGAAGGCGGTTTCGCGCGCTGTCGTGCGCAGCACGATGTCGGCTCCGCGCGCCAGTTCGGATTGCTGGTGATTGGTGATCGCAATGGTGGTCGCGCCGGTCTGACGCGCGATGCGCAAAAACTCGATGGTGTCCATCGTGGCTCCCGAATGTGAGATGGCGATGGCGACGGCTCCCGGGTCGAGTACCGCGGCCGCGGTCCACGCGGCGTGCGATTCCGGCCATTCGAGTGCGATGCGACCGATGCGGGACAGCTTTCGCTGCAGATCGAGTGCAACGATTGCGCTCGCGCCGACGCCATAGAGATCCACCCGACCGGCTCGCGCGATCGCGGCAACTGCACGCTTCAACTCGTCGACATCGAGGAAGTTGGCGGTATCCGCAATAGAGAGGGATTCGTTAGCGGCTATCTTCGCCACGATGTCCTCGATTGCGTCAGTGGGAGAGATGTCTGACGCGGGAGCGTGTGCCTCCGCCAATGCCAGCCGTTCGCGCAGATTCTGCTGGGTGAGATCATGACGAAAGTCTTTGAAACGCTCATACCCGATGCGGCGGGTGAATCGCACCACTGTGGTCGTGGACGTTTGAGCAATGCTCGCAAGCTCGCCGATCGAACGCGTCGCCGAGGACTCAGGATCCGCCAAAATCGTCTCTGCGATTCGGCGTTCGGATGGACGGAGTTCGGGAAGATGGGCACGAACTTCGGTCAGAACCGAGCGCGATGCAGGCCGGACAGTCTCTAGAGCCACGCTCGCCTCCTTTCAAGTAGGTTCAGCGTACCCGGGGCGCCCAGTCGGCCCCTGGTCTGAGGAATTAAGTTACGTAGTCGAAACAAATCATGTATATTTGTGTCCTAGGCTCGTCCGCAACGTCGCGGTCACAGAAGTGTCCCGGCGCCCATTGCTTCATTCGACATTCCTCTTGGAGGCACTTCATGGCACTGTTCTCCCTTTCTCGAAGCAGAACTACGGTGGCTCTCGGGCTGACCGCTGTTGCTGCAATTGCTCTCTCAGGCTGTTCGCCGGCGTCACCGAACACTGATAGCGACGACACAGAGGGCACGCTTGTCGTGGGCGTCACGACTGACGTAGACACCCTGCTGCCCTGGAGCGCGACGCAGTTTCAAGCGATCAATGTCTTGCAGAACACGTACGGTACCCTCACCGAATTTGACGCGGACTTGAACGTCGTTCCCGGACTGGCCGACTCGTGGGATGTTTCTGAAGATGGGCTCTCCCTTGTCTTCCATTTACGCGAGGGTGTTGTGTTCTCCGACGGCTCGGCGTTCGACGCAGATGACGTTGTGGCGTCATACGACACCATTCGAGACCCTCAGAGCGCATCCATCTCCGCAGCGAACTTCGCGGCAGTCGAGTCGATCGCGGCGACAGACCCGAAGACGGTCACGATGACGCTCACTGCCGCTGACGCGGCTCTGCCGTCGAAGCTCGCTCCTATCACCACTGCGATCTTGCCGTCCGACGTCGATCTGGCCGCGGCGGAAAAGACGCCGGTCGGCACGGGCGCGTTCACCTTCGAGAGCCGTAAAGCCAATGAGTCCCTCACTCTGAAGGCGAATCCGCAATTCTGGGGCGGTGAGCCGAAGATCGCGGCCGTCGAATTTCGAGTAATCCCAGATGATGCCGCCATCGTTGCTGCTCTCCAATCCGGCAACGTGCAGATGGCCGTTTTTGACGACGCGCTCGTCGCGGACACCGTCGGCGCACCCGTCACGATCGACGAGACGCCGCAGCTCAGCTACCACGCTCTCCAACTCAATTCACGGGACGCAGCCCTGAGCGACGTGAACGTGCGTCTCGCGATCTCCTGTGCGATTGACCGTCAGGAAGTACTCGATACTGCGGCCCTCGGCGAAGGGGAGGTCACCGGACCCATCACTTCTCCCGCCTTCCGCTCCGACCCAGATGAACGGCCATGCCCTGAGGTCGACGGAGACAAGGCGAAAAAGTACCTGCAGTCGGCCGGCGTCGACAACCTCACGCTGAAGGCAATCGTCATGCAGGGCGGCTATTCGACGGCGGTGGCTGAGGCCGAGAACATTCAGGCGCAGCTCGCGAAGGTCGGCATCACGCTAGAGCTCGAAGTGCTGGAATCTGGCGCTTATGTGGATCGTTGGGTCGCCGGAGACTTCCAGTTGGCAGTTGCCCTGAACGGTGGGCAGCCCGACCCTGACGCATCGTACGGTCGCTATTTCACGAGCACCGGCAATCTGAATGCCGTGGCTGGATACAGCTCGCCGGCGCTGGATGGGTTGTTCGCAGCCGGCCGCGCCAGCAACGATCTCGACGAACGAACGGAGATCTATAGCGAGATCGCCGCGGAACTCGAGGACCAGGCTGCTTGGGTGTGGCTGTTCACGAGCTTCAATTACACGGCGACCGCTGCGGGGGTCGACGGGTTCACTCCAATGGCCAATGGCTCAATGCAGTTTCTGCGCGACGTCACCCTGACCTGATTACCGACATCGTTCCGGTCGGCGCTATCGCAATCTGCGTCGACCGGAACGAAGGAGAACTATGATCCATCGCATTCGACAATCGGTCGGGTTCCGTCGTCTCGGCGGGGCGCTTCTCACCCTGTTCGGCGTCGCCGTCGCTGTCTTCTTCATGCTGCGTGCTCTACCCGGCGACCAGATCACTGCCTCGTTCGGAACCGAGGCCGCCGCACTCAGCGCCGACCAGAAGGCGTCTCTCGAGGCGTATTACGGACTTGACCAGCCTCTGATCGGGCAATTCTTCACGTGGCTGGGTTCCATCGTCACTGGCAACCTCGGATACTCTGCCCGCTCGCAACAGAGTGTCCTCGAGATGACGGCATCAGCGTTGCCGGTCACCCTGGAACTCGCCGTTCTCTCGCTCATGATCGCGGTACTCATCGGTGTGCCGGTCGGCATGCTCGCTGCCTCGAAGCCGAACGCGCTGAGAGACTGGATAGGGCAGGGTTTCGGGCTCGCCGGTCTCGGCATCCCCGCGTTCTTCCTCTCCACCGCGTTACTCGCCGTGGCAGCCTCGAGTTTTGGTTTCAACCCGAACGGTCAGGGATACGCGACCCTCTTCACGGACCCTCTGTTGAACCTTCAACAAATGGCGCTGCCGGCCTTCGTCCTCGGGTTCGGAATCTCAGCTCCCATCATGCGAACAACGCGCACAGCAGTGCTCGAAGTGCGCACGCTGGACTTCATCAGGACGGCTCGCGCAAAAGGCGTTCCGCCGCGACGCTTGCAATGGCACCACGTACTGCGCACAGCCCTCGTTCCCATCGTCACCATGTCAGGCCTGCAGTTCGGGTACCTCCTCGGAGGAGCGGTCGTCGTGGAGCAGATTTTCTCCCTCCCTGGAATAGGCCGTCAGGTCCTGCTCGGAATCAATCAGTTCGAATACGCAGTGGTGCAAAGCACCGTGCTCGTCATCGCTGTCATTTTCGTCATCGTCAATCTGCTGACGGACCTTCTTTACCGTCGAATCGACCCGAGAGTGCGTGCCGCATGACCGCCGCGTCTACCAAATCCCTCCTCGTTCCGGCAACAGCTGCGAGGCGGCCAGGTTCCCGAACGGGCGGTCGGCTCTTTCGCAACCCGAGTGGCGCTGCGGGCAGCGTCGTGCTTCTGCTTCTACTGGTGCTCGCGGTTGTGTCGGTCTTGGGCCTTCTGCCCTTCGACCCGGCAGTTCAGGATCGAACCGCCCGTCTCCAGGCACCCGACGCATCACATTGGTTCGGAACCGACCAGTTCGGGCGTGACATTTTCTCGCGCGTGGCCTCGGGCGTCGCCAACTCGGCCGTCGTGGCTCTTGTGGCAGTGGCCGTCGCCACCGTGGTCGGCACGATCGCCGGAGTGGTGGCCGGCTTTCTTCGAGGGGTGACCGACATCGCGATCGGAGGTGTCACGAATGTGCTGTTCGCCTTCCCGCCCCTCCTCCTGGCGCTCACGCTCGCATCGGTCTTTCAGCGAAACTGGTTCACCGTCGCCATCGCCATCGCGGTCGTCTACACGCCTATCTTTGTGCGTGTCACTCGCGGGCCAGTACTCACCCTGCGGGAAGTTGACTACGTTTCTGCTGCGCGTGCAACGGGAATGCGCGCTTCGAGCATCATGCTCCGGCATGTTCTTCCGAATATCACCGGCATCCTCATCGTTCAGATCACGCTGTCCCTCTCGTGGGCTGTGCTCACCGAGGCATCGCTGAGCTTCCTCGGATTGGGCACCCCACCGCCAGCCGCGTCGCTCGGCTCGATGATCTTCGATGCGCGCACCCTCGTGTCTGTCGCGCCATGGACTCTTTTCGCGCCTGGCATCGTCTTGATCCTGCTCGTGGTGGGCCTCAACCTCCTCGGAGACGGTCTTCGTGACGCGCTCGATCCGACCGGGAGGCGAAGCCGATGAGCACGTTCAATTCGAAGGTCGCGCTCAAGGGCCTGACCACGGAGGCCGTGGATCAGCGATTTGCCGACATCGACCGGATGCCCGTCGCTCAGCTAGCGGCGCTCATGAACGAAGCGGACAGCGCGGTTCCAACTGCCGTGCAAGCGGCCCTGCCTCAAATCGTGCCGGCTTTGGAGGCAGCTTCGACACGCATGCAGTCCGGCGGACGTCTGCTCTATGTCGGTGCCGGCACGCCCGGTCGAATAGGCGTGCTCGACGCCGCCGAGTGCCCTCCCACATTCTCTTCACCACCCGAGCAGGTCTTCGCCGTGATGGCTGGTGGACCCGCCGCCGTCGTGGGTGCCGTCGAGGGTGCCGAGGACGATGCGATTGCTGGAGCTGCAGCGATGGACGCGGCTCATGTCGGACCCGTGGACACGGTGATTGGAATCACATCGAGCGGACGCACCCCGTTTGTCGTCGGCGCCGTGCGTCGCGCCCGTGAACTTGGTGCCCTCGGAATCGGGCTGTCCTGCAATCCCGGATCCGAGTTGAGCGTGGTGGCAGAACATGGAATCGAGGTCGTCGTCGGTCCCGAATTCATCAGTGGTTCCACCCGCTTGAAATCGGGCACGGCGCAGAAGCTCGTGCTCAACATGTTCAGCACGATCGTGATGGTACGTCTCGGCAAGACGTACGGCAACTTGATGGTCGATGTGCGTGCATCGAACGGCAAGCTACGCGAGCGTGCGGTGACGATAGTGCGCACCATCACAGGAGCTGATCGCGAAAAGGCAGTCTCGGCCCTGACCCAGGCAGACGGCGAGGTCAAAGTCGCTGTCGTGGCAATACGCCGTGGTGTCGATGCCGCGGCGGCACGATCAATCCTCGAATCGACGAACGGGCGCTTGCGCCCCATTATGGAAGGTCGTGCATAGTGCGCATCCTCGGTCTTATCTCTGGCACCTCTCACGACGGTATCGACGCCGCCGTGGTGGACTTCAGCATGAGCGGCGACGTGCTCAAAGCACGCGTCCTGCACCAGAACTCGACCCCCTACGATTCGGTCCTGCGCTCACGGCTGCTCGCGGCGCTACCGCCGGCCGAGTGTGACATGGCCGAGTTCGCGCAGCTCGACACCCTTATCGGACAGGCATTTGCGGATGCTGCGGTGACGGCGATCGAGGCAGGCGGGGACGTCGACCTCATCGTCTCGCATGGGCAAACGGTCTTTCATTGGGCAGATGGGCCTCGTGTGCTCGGCACCCTCCAGATCGGCCAGCCCGCATGGATCGCCGAGCGTACAGGCAGTCCTGTGCTCGGCGACATCCGTGTGCGAGACGTCGCAGCCGGCGGCCAGGGTGCTCCGCTCGCGTCAACAATCGATGCACTCCTCCTGGCGGGGCGTGAAGGGCGCCCTGCCGCGTTGAACCTCGGTGGCATCTCGAACGTGACAGTCCTCGACGAGCGTGGTCGTGCGACCGCTTGGGATATCGGGCCGGCGAATGCTCTGATGGACGCGGTCGTTGTGGACCGATCGGCTCATCCCCGTGGATTCGACGCGGACGGTTTGCTTGCCGCCGAGGGCACTGTCGATGGCGCGCTGCTCAACCGACTCCTCGACGAACCGTACTATGCCCTCCCCGCGCCGAAGAGTACGGGCAAAGAGCTCTTCCATCTCGGATACCTCGAGGACGCCCTCCGAGCGCATGCAGCGCCGGTCTCCACGGTCGATCTGCTCGCGACACTGGCGGAGCTGACCGTGCAGACGGTGGCGGATGCCTTGTCGGCTGCGGGCGCGAGCGAGGTTTTCGTCTCGGGTGGCGGCGCGAGAAACCCCGTGCTCATGGCCGGTCTCGCTGCTGCACTACCCGGTGTTCACGTGACAACGACCGCTGTGCTCGGCGTCGGCGCAGACGAGAAGGAGGCCGTTCTCATGGCACTCGTCGGCTGGTTGGCGTGGCATGGGCTTCCCGGCAACGTGCCCAGTGCGACTGGAGCATCTGGCCACCGCTTGCTTGGCTCGTTCTCCCCGGGTGCCTTCCCGCTGCATCTGCCCGAACCTCGTCGAGCTCCTACAAGCCTTCGGTTCGATTCCATGGGCCGCACGCCGTGATGGGGAGAGAAATCACGTGAGTGAGGCGCTATTGGACCCCGCCGCTTCAGGCCTGTTGCCGGATGCAGAGTCGCTGAACGGTCCGCCCGGTGTCGTGCTGGCCATCGCCGATGGAGAGCATCTGAGTCTGGCGGCGGCGGGTGTGGAAGATGTGGATTCCGGTGTCTTCGTGACCACCGCGCACACGCAAGACATCGCGTCGGTAAGCAAGGTGCTGACGACGCTGGCGGTTCTCGAACTGATCAGACGGGGTGGTCTGACACTCGACGCGAGTCTCGGCCGGGTATTGGGTATGCGCAGCGGAAGATATTCCGACGCGACGGTCGAAGATCTCCTACGTCACCGAGCCGGACTTCGCCAGTGGTGGCCGTTGTACCTGGAGTCGACCGCTGCAGACGATCCCATCGGCACGGCGCTTGCCCTGTCGCCGTGCGCTCCTCGGGATGTCGAACGGTGCTACTCGGACCTCGGCATGATGGTTCTCGGCGAGGTCATCGAAAGAATTTCGGGCACTCCGTTCGTCGCGGCCGTGACAGAGCTCGTCCTTGCCCCCGTGGGTGCTGTGACGGTGACGCCCGGGCATCCGGCAGAACACCTGCCGGCGCTGTCCGGCCCAGAAGGCGATGCGATCGAGCGTGAGATGGTGCGGAGCGGTGAGCCATATCCTGTCGGTCTGAACGGAGCCGAATTTGCCTGGCGCACTACGCGGGTAATTCGCGACACGGCAGATGGCAATGCTTTCCATGCCTTTGGAGGAACCGCGGGTCATGCTGGCTGGTTCTCCGACGTCTCGGGTCTCCTGCGGCTTGCGTCTGCGCTGACAAAAACCGGGATGACCGGGGTGGATTCGGCGACGCGGCGCGCGATGTGGACCACCCGAGACTCAGGCCAGGGGCTCGGCGTACGCCGATATTCGATCATGTGGCGGGGCAAAAGACGAGACCTGCTGGGTCACCCGGGTTTTACGGGTGCATTCGTCGGCGCTTCGCCAGCTGTGGCCGGTGAACCGGAACTGCGTATGGCCCTCCTTGCGAACCGCCTGCACGGCGCGCCCCCGCCCTCGCGTCACCGACTCGTCGCTGTAGACGCTCTGTGGCGGAGGGCCTTGTCCGCCGCCGATTCCATTCTCAATCCCATCACGAGCGGAAATTGATCATGACCAAGCAACTACTTTCAGTGCGCGACCTGCACGTGGTGTTCGCCACCCCGGCGGGTGAGTTCGAAGCTGTCAAAGGAGTGTCCTTCGATGTGGCACCGGGCGAAACGGTGGCGATCGTCGGCGAGTCCGGGTCTGGCAAATCGACGATCGCCTCGAGCATCAATCGTCTGCTCGCAGAAAACGGCCGTATCTCAGCCGGAACCATCACCTTCGACGGCGACGAGCTGACGCGCCTGCCCGAAAGAGACATGCGAGCGCTGCGGGGCGCAGGCATCGGCCTGGTCCCCCAAGACCCGATGTCGAACCTCAACCCCGTGCACACCGTCGGTTCACAGATTGCGGAGGCCCTGCACGTGCATGGCCGGGGTGGCACAGACAAGGGCAGGAGCCGCGCACTCGATCTGCTCGAGATGGTCGGCATCTCCGATCCCGCCCAACGATTCGACCAGTATCCCCACGAGTTCTCGGGCGGCATGCGGCAGCGAGTCCTCATCGCCATTGGTCTGGCCTGTAGACCAACACTGTTGATCGCTGATGAGCCGACGAGCGCATTAGACGTCACCGTGCAGCGACGCATCCTCGACCGCCTCGGTGAGCTCACGTCTGAATTCGGCACAGCCGTCGTCTTGATCACGCACGACCTCGCGCTCGCCGCCGAACGCGCCGATCGCGTTCTCGTCATGTTTCGCGGAGAGATCGTGGAAGAGGGCCCCGCCCGAGAGATCCTCGAACGGCCTCAGCACGAATACACTCGTCGCCTGGTCGCGGCCGTGCCGAGTCTCGTCTCGACTGCGCTTGTCTCGGCCGACGATGCCAACAACGAGCATTCTGAGCCGCTGGCAGTTATCGAGGGCGTCGGGCGCAGCTACAAGCTGCGCGGGGCCTCCCGAGGCTCCGACTTCTGGGCCGCCCGTGACGTGTCGTTCACTATCCCCCGCGGGCGTACCGTCGCAATCGTCGGGGAATCCGGATCCGGTAAATCCACTACAGCCAAGATGCTTCTCGGCCTCGAACCCCTCACCGAGGGCCGGATTCTTTTCGCGGAACAAGATCTATCGACCCTGCGGCGCCGAGAACTTTTCGGTATGCGTCGGCGTGTGCAGCCAGTTTTTCAGAACCCGTTCGCATCGCTGGATCCGCGCTACTCGGTTGCCGCCTCGATCTCGGAACCACTGCGCGTGCACCGGGTAGGGCAACGACAGGCACGGCACCGGCGGGTGCTGCAACTTCTTGACCACGTCGCGCTCCCGGCGACGATCGCAGACCGGTATCCACACGAGCTCTCGGGTGGTCAGCGTCAACGCGTCGCAATCGCTCGTGCCTTGGCACTCGAGCCCGAGCTCGTGGTGCTCGACGAGGCCGTGTCTGCGCTGGACGTGCTGGTGCAGGCGCAAATCCTCGACCTCCTTGTTCAACTCCAGCGTGATCTCGGGCTCAGTTATCTGTTCATCAGTCACGATTTGGCAGTCGTCAAGATGATCGCTCACCACGTGTACGTGATGCAGGGCGGGCGGGTCATCGAGTCGGGTACTCCGGCGCAGATCTTTTCGACGCCGAGCGAGCCGTACACGCAGGAACTGCTCGCGGCCATCCCTGGTTCATCGCTCGCCCAGAGCTGAGTTCGTCGGACTCAAACGGCCGAATGAGAGAGAAGAGAGCGCATGCAGGTCATAATCGTCGCGAATGCCGATGCTGTCGGGCGCATCGCGAGCGCAAAGATCGCTGCCATTGTCGGGGCTGATCCCACAGCCGTCATCGGATTGGCGACAGGATCGAGCCCCAGTGACACCTATCGAGCACTTCATGGTCGGGTGACGAAGGGAGAGATCTCGTTCGCCGGGGCGACGGGATTTGCGCTCGACGAGTATGTCGGCATCTCCGTGAGTGACCCCCAGTCGTACGCGAGCGTGATCACGCGCGACGTCGTCGACCCACTCGGATTCGATCCTGTTCGTGTTCACGTACCAGACGGGCGAGCTGTGGACTTGGCCGCAGCTGCCGAGGCGTACGAGGCGGCGATCAAGGCGGCCGGTGGGATCGATGTGCAGATTCTCGGTATCGGCAGCAACGGACACATCGGGTTCAACGAGCCGACGTCGTCATTCGCCTCCCGAACACGAGTCAAGACGCTGGCGCCTCGGACCCGCGAAGACAATGCACGCTTTTTTCGGTCTCTCGACGAGGTGCCCATCCATTGCATCACTCAGGGGCTCGGCACGATTTTGGAAGCGAGAGAATTAGTCCTCGTCGCGCACGGAGAGTCGAAGGCGAACGCCATCGCCGACTCCGTCGAGGGACCTGTGACGTCTTTTGTGCCCGGTTCTGCTTTGCAACTGCATCGTCACGCGACGGTCATCGTCGACGAGGCGGCTGCGTCGCGTCTGCGATTGGCTGACTACTACCGCTACGTCACCCTGAATGAGCCACAGAAATGAAGGTTCCCATTTCGTTAGGGAGACTCGCTCCGGCAGTGATCGAGGCTGTGGCTGAGACCTCGCGCATCCGCACGCGGGCGATCGATCGAGCCGCTTACGCGGGTGACGCGTCGCACTACCTACTCACTCCCGAGGCGGTCATCGTCGCGGAATCGGCCGAGGAGGTCGCGCGAATCCTCGTCGCAGCATCCCGCTCCCGAACGGCCGTCACCTTCCGATCCGGTGGCACGAGCCTCTCGGGCCAGTCTTCCAGCTCGGGCGTGCTCATCGACGTTCGACAGCGTTTTCGACGCATCGACGTTCTCGACGGCGGAAAACGAGTACGCGTGCAGCCGGGAGCGACCGTCGCGCAGGTCAATGCTCGCTTGCGCCGACACGCGCGCCGTCTAGGCCCTGACCCGGCCAGCGAAGTCGCGTGCACGATCGGCGGCGTCGTGGCGAACAACTCGAGCGGTATGGCATGTGGCATCGACGAGAACACCTACCAAACACTCGAATCTATGGTGATCGTCCTCCCTTCGGGAACCGTCATCGATACGGCGGCCTCGGAGGCGAACGCGCAATTGCGGACAATGGAGCCGGCGCTTTTCGCGGGGCTCGAACGGCTCCGCCGAAGGGTGCGAGGCAACCCGCAATCCGTCGAATTGATCCGGCGACAGTTCGCCCTCAAGAACACCATGGGATACGGCGTCAACGCCTTCCTCGACTTCGAGTCACCGATCGACGTACTGCAGCATCTGATCATCGGTTCCGAAGGAACGCTTGCTTTCGTCGCCGAGGCGACCTTCCATACGGTGCCCGTATGGCCTCTTGCCTCGACGGCACTGGCACTGTTTCCCTCGCTCGACGCCGCAACGCGGTCCCTCCCCGCCCTCGTCGACTCCGGGGCGGCAACGCTCGAGCTCATGGATGCCACATCACTGGCGATCGGGCAACGCCTCGTGGGGGCGCCCGATCAGATTCGCGGATTCACGCCGGTGAAGCATGCCGCGCTCCTTGTGGAGTACCGCGCACTCGACGCTGAGGAGCTGTCCGATGCTGCGGAACGGGGCTCACGAGTGTTGTCTGCCCTGTCGCTGCACGCACCGGCGGAGTTTCAAACCGACCCCTCGGCTCGGCAGCGGGCGTGGTCGTTGAGAAAGGGTCTTTATGCGTCGGTCGCTGGTGCTCGACCAAGTGGAACGACAGCGCTTCTCGAGGACATCGTCGTGCCGACTGCGTCGCTGGCCGACACCTGCGCGGGGCTGCAGACGCTCTTCGAGCGGCACGAATACCGCAATTCGGTCATCTTCGGCCACGCAAAAGACGGCAATATCCATTTCATGCTCACGGATCGCTTCGAAGGTGATGCTGCGCTGTCACGATACCTCGACTTCACCGAGGGCATGGTGGACCTGGTTCTTAACGCCGGCGGAAATCTCAAGGCCGAGCACGGAACGGGGCGTGCAATGGCTCCGTATGTGCGCCGTCAATATGGTGACGAGCTCTACGACGTGATGCTCGAGCTCAAACGCCTCTGCGATCCTTTCGACGTCATGAATCCGGGCGTCCTGATCGACGAGGATGTCGCTGCGCACGTTCGGGGGATAAAGCTGCAGCCGACGGTCGAGCCGGAGGTCGACCGCTGCGTCGAGTGCGGATACTGCGAGCCTGCCTGCCCGAGCCGTGACATTACCCTGACCCCGCGGCAGCGGATCGTCGTACGTCGGGCGGCAGTGACGGCGCGCGCCCGGGGTGACGAATCTCTCGCTGAAGAGCTCGAGAAGGACTTCGAGTATGAGGGCGTCGAGACCTGTGCGGTCGACGGCATGTGTCAGACGGCTTGCCCTGTCGGAATCAACACCGGCGACCTCATCAAGCGACTCCGCAGAGAGAAGGCCGATCCGGCGGCCGCCGCCGGATGGCGCGCCGCCGCTACCGCCTGGGCGCCCGTGACGCGGGCGGGCTCCCTTGCTCTGTCGGTTGCCACGGTCCTTCCGGTTTCCGTGGTTCGCGGAGCGACCCGTGTGGGCAGGGCAGTGCTCGGAGCGGAACACGTACCTCAGTACTCCCAGGAGTTGCCCGGCGGCGGAACATCCCGAGCTTCTCTGGGACGCGTCGTCGGGGGAGGCGACGACGAGCCGATCGGAGTTTACGTGCCGGCTTGTGTCAACAGCATGTTCGGCGCATCGGGCGAGGGCACGGGAGTGAGTGCGGCTTTCGTGCGTCTGTTGGAGCGAGCAGGGGTTCGCCTCATCGTGCCCGACGGTATCGAGGGAGTCTGTTGCGGTACGCCGTGGTCATCGAAGGGTTTTGCTCGAGGGGCCGAGGTGAATCGCAGCCGCACAGTCAGACGGATCGGTGCGGCCGTCGCCGAGAAGGGCCTGGTGGTCGTGAGTGATGCGTCGAGCTGCACCGAGGGTTTCGCCCGACTCCTCGCCGACGAGGGCCTCGCCGTTGAAGATGCGGTGGCATTCGCGGTGCGTGAAATTCTGCCGCGTGTGCCGCTCGGTGATCGGGTGAGTGACCTCGTCCTCCACCCCACGTGCTCGTCCAAACAGATGGGTCTCGACCCCGATCTGCAGGTTCTTGGCGGAGCCGTGGCTGATCGCGTGCACATTCCAGACGATTGGGGTTGCTGTGCTTTCGCGGGTGACCGAGGCATGCTGCATCCCGAACTCACCGCGTCTGCGACTGCTTCGGAAGCGGCAGAGGTGGCCGAAATCAATGGTGATGCGCATGCGTCGTGCAATCGAACGTGTGAACTGGGCATGACGCGCGCCACCGGAAGGGAGTACCGGCACGTGCTGGAGCTTCTCGCCGACTCCGTCGAGGCAGCAATGCAGACTGAAGTCGATCGCTCGGAATGAAGCTGGGTTTCCTCTCTCTCGTCCACCCCGCGCGTGAGCTGCGGGCCTCCGCAGGCCATGCCAAGGCGCGCGGCGGCAGTCGACGGGGCGACGGGTAGCTACGCTGAGGCGGTGCCCGACCTCGATCACCACAACGACCCCTTGAGGGTCATCCCCGTGCTCGAAGCCGAGCTGCGGCCGCTCGCCCGCGAGTTGCTCGGGGCGGGTTTCATGGTCGTGGAGGCCTGGGGTCCGGTGCAGATGGCCGTCGCGAGTCTTCTGCTCGAGCGGGATGAGACCCGCGTGCTGTTCGACGCCGAGCGTGGGATGACATCCGTGATTCTGACCCGTGGTAAACGGAGGGTCTGGCTGGGCGCAGCCGTCGCCGCCTGGGCTCGCAGCCCGGCGGCAGACAGCCGGCCTCATGCCGCCGGCCTCACACCATGGCCGCTGATCAGCACGTTCTCGTGGGATTTTAGGGTGTACCGCCGTGAGGGGCTGGCGCAGCTGGCGACGTACGGCTTGGCCGTCTGCGAGTGGTTCTGCGAGGCCGATCTGGGCGCGATCGATGCCGTCGAATCAGAGACCCGAGCGCTCGATGCCTGGTCTCCCCCTCACACCAGAAACACGCCCGCAGTGACGCCCGAGCTGGTGGCCGCACGCTACCGGGACGCCCTCGATCGCTACTTTGGGGGTTTTGCAGGCCGATAGCCGGTGAGCGGCCGGGTGTGTCGACGGCGTCGAGGGTTCACATGAGCGCACACGCGCTCGGCGCGGCCGGCAGCTTCCCTTGCTCGGCACGGATTCGTCCGGACCGCTCGGCGCCGGACTCTTGGCGTCGGGAGTTCTCGGCGAGAACATCCGGCTGATTCAGGCGGGTCTGTAGACGGGCGCTGATAGCGTCGGCCGTGTTGACCATCGAGAGAACGGATGCGCGATGCCCCTCTCCTCCACGAGCTGCTCTGGCGGTGTCGTCTCCCTGGCCTGGTCGCTCGAGGCGCCGCCCGAACGTGTGTGGTCGGCGTGGACCGACCCGGCGTTGCTCTCCCAATGGCTGGGAGCGGCGGTCGAGTGCGACATCAGGGAGGGTGGCCTTCTCGTGGTGGACCACGGTGAGGACACCCTGTCTCGAAGCGACATTCTCGAAGCTGCGGAACCGCATCGACTGCAGCTGACGTGGGAGTTTCCGAACGAGGCGTCCTCACGGCTGTCCATCACTCTCGAGAGCGCAAACGACGGCACGCGGTTGCACCTCGTTCACTCGCACCTCGGCTCTCTCGAGAGGTCGTACGAGGCAGGGTGGATGACTCATCTGACGTTTCTCGAAGCCGCCGTCGAGGGTGACCCGCTGCCGATCTCGCAGTTCTGGAAACTGCACGACACGTTCCGCGCGCTGACAGCTGTCGACTCCGTTTAGTTCGCGACGGCGGCGACGCTCTGATTGGCACAATAGACACGTGCCGCACCGTCAGTCCGCTCCGCAGAACGAGCCGCACGAGAAGGTGTGCGCATCCTGCGGTCGGCCGATGCAGTGGCGAGCGAAGTGGGCCCAGAACTGGGCCGAGGTGAAGTACTGCTCCGACGCCTGTCGGCGTCGTGGTGTTAACGAGACCGACCGGCGGCTCGAGGCCACCATCGTGAGACTCGTGTGTGAGGGCCGGGATGCACCCGTCACCCCGGAGCTCGCGGCACGAACCGCGGCGCCCGATGACTGGCAGCCGCTCTACGAACCCGCCCGCCGCGCGGCCCGTCGGCTCGCGCACCGCGGCGAGGTCGACATCGTTCAGAACGGACGTGCCATCGACCCGGGCTCGGTGCGCGGGCCGTTCACGATTCGAGCGGCTCTGCGCCGGTAGTCGATCACCGTGCCGGATGCCGTGAGGGCTCCTCGAAGTCGCTTGCGCTGAGGAGTAATCTCGCTCGCATGTGCAGGAACATTCGAGTACTCCACAATTTCGAACCTCCGACCAACGACGACGAGGTGCGCGAGGCCGCGCTGCAGTTCGTGCGCAAGGTCAGCGGATCCACCCACCCCTCCCGGGCGAACACCGAGGCATTCGAGCGGGCCATCGACGAGATCGCGGATGCGACGCGGCGACTGCTCGATGGCCTGGTGACAAACGCCCCTCCGAAGAGCCGCGAGCTCGAGGCGGTGAAGGGGCGCGAGCGACACGAGAAACGCATGGAACGGGAGGTGCGCATCCGCACGGCGACTGGCTAGCCGGAGGTCGTCATCGTCATCCGCGTGCTCGGACCACGTCGAGACGTTGCTCGACACTCGTCGCGACTACTTCTTTTCGTACACGTCGAACTGGGTGACCGTCGGTGCGCCCAGCTTCTTGCCCGTGGTTCTCAGCTCGCAAATCCAGTCTCGAAATAGTTTGGGACCCTTCGAAGGGAACGTTGTCGACGTGCCACTGACCCAGTACATGCCGAATTCTGCGTCCTCACGTGGTGCGCGCACAACGACGTCAAAAACCTCCGAGTAGTAGCCATGATCGTCGGTGACATCGGCGAAAGACAGCGTGTTCTGCGCGCACAGCACGACGGCTTCCTCGTAGGGCCCCTCGTAGAGAATCCGACTCGGCGGGTCGAGATCCATCACATCCGAGCAGCCGGCGGGTCCGACCACTAGTCCGGAAACCAACGTGAGCGCTGCGCCTATGCGAATTCGCCGTACCATCGGAGTTCCAATCGGTAGGCAGTAGGTCGGCTCATGCTGGCCTGAACCCTACGGGCCTGTCAACTCGACGTCGGTCTGGCTTCGTCCATGTCGGTGTCGTCCGGGTCGCCATCGAAGCGTCGCCGATTATCCACGATGGTGTGCTGGTGCTCGCTCACCCAGTCGCCCATCGTGAGGGCCACCTCTTGGAGGGACCGGCCGAGAGCGGTGAGCTCGTACTCGACCCGCGGCGGCACCTCCGCGTAGACCGTCCGCGCCACGAGACCATCGCGCTCGAGCGCGCGCAGGGTGACCGTGAGCATCCGGCGCGAAATGCCCGGGATGGTCTCGCAGAGTTCGGTGAACCGGCGTCGCTCGTTGCCAAGTACCCCGATGACCAACAGGGTCCACTTGTCTCCGATGCGAGAGAGCAGCGACCGAAAGATCTCGGGATCCTGGCTCGTGCACAGCTCGGCCATGGTCGGCATGGTCTCAGAGAGTCGTGCCTGCAGGGCGTCGACGGCCGTGTGCTGTGCCATTCGCTCTCTTTCGGTTACCGCCGGGTAACGGGGGATCGTTTGCGGTAACGGGAGCCCAGCGTGCAGAGTTACCAATCGTAACTATAAGCCCGGTCGCCGACCGGGAATCGATCACAAGGAGTGTTATGTCACTGTTCCGCCTGGATGCCAGTATCCGTACCGAGGGTTCCACCAGCCGTGCGCTCGGCGACATCGTCGAGGCAGAGTGGAGTGCCAACCACCCGGATTCCGCCATCACCCGTCGGCACATCGGCACCGAACCGCTGCCCGCAACCGCCTGGTCCGACGCCGTCGCTGCATCGATGACGCCCGAGTCCGAGCGCACTGCCGAACAGTCGGCCGCGGCTGACTTGGCACGCGAGTTGACCGACGAGCTGGTCGGGGCCGACGCTCTGCTGTTCGCGGTGCCGCTGTACAACTTCGGGGTCTCGCAGCACTTCAAGTCGTATGTCGACCTCGTGCTGACCGACCCACGCATGGCACCCGGCGCCACTCCGGCGACCAAGGACAAGCCGGCGGTGCTCGTGACGGTGCAGGGCGGCAACTACTCCGCCGGCACACCCAAAGAGGGATGGGACCATGCCACCGCCTGGATGCGGCGCATTCTCGAAGACGTCTGGCTGCTCGACGTCGAGGTCGTGACGCGCGAGTTCACTCTCGTCGGTGTGAACCCCGCCCTCGACCAGTTCACCGAGATGGCTGACGAACTGAAGCAGCTCGCCGAAGACCAGGCCGCCCAACACGGACGCTCGCTCGCCCGTGCGCTCGAGCAGCGGGCTGCCTAACCGGTCTTTGCGCGCACGGTGAGGGTTCTCCCAGACGATCTCGCAACACTGGGTCGGGTTTGCTCAAGGTACGCCATTCACTCGGCGTCGTCTGGAGGACCTCATCATCACCACGCCCGCCCCCGTTTGTCGCGCTCAAGCGCTGCCGTCGCTGACGGGTCTTCGCTGGCTCGCAGCTCTGGTGGTCTTCGCCTACCACGTGCGAAATGCCAACCTATTCAGCGGTGACGCGCAATCGGCTATGACGAGCATCTTCGGAGCCGGCGCCATTGGGGTCTCGTTGTTCTTCGTCTTGTCAGGCTTCGTTCTGTCGTGGTCGCACAAGCCGAACCAGTCGGCGCGGAGCTTCTGGTGGCACAGGTTCGCGCGCATCTACCCCCTCCATGTCGTAGCGCTCGCGGCGGCGTTGCTGCTGTCGGCCACGGTGCTTCCGCAGATAGCGACAGGCGATCCGTGGGCACTGTTCGCGAATGCCACGCTCACGAGCGCCTGGAACATTGACTGGTGGCAGGCGGGCAATCCCGTGAGCTGGTCGCTGGTCTGTGAGGCCTTCTTCTATCTGGCGTTCCCGCTGATCATCGTCGGGGTGCGCGCACTGAGCCGCAGGGCGCTCATCTCTGCTGCCCTGTCGACCGCGCTTCTTGTGCTTGCCACGTCTCCGCTTGTCTCCGTGCTGGTGCCGCAGATCTCGCCGAACAGCTCGCCCATCGTGCGACTGCCCGAGTTCGTGCTTGGCGTTGTGCTGGCGCAGCTCATGGCCACGAAGGCGTGGCGCGGACCTCGCCTCGTGCCCGCCCTACTGGTGACCATTGCCGGGTATGCCGCAGCTCAGAGCTTTCCCGACAGCCCGCTGCGCATCGCCAGCTTCACCATCATCGGGTTCTGCATGCTGATCGCCGCGCTTGCCCGCGCCGACCAAGAGGGCCGGCCCACCATTCTCGCCGCGCGACCACTCACGATTCTGGGAACCCTCTCGTTCCCCTTCTACCTGGTGCACCTGCTGATCATTCAGAGCTTTGTCGCGCTCGTACCGGGCGCTCATCAGAACCCCAGCGCCATCGTCTCGGTCGTTCACGTGATCGGGGCGCTGGCCATCGCGCTGGCTGCAGCAGCGCTGCTGCACCGGCTGGTCGAGATCCCGGGTCGCAGGCTTCTGCTGAGCCGGATGCGGCGGGGCCGCGCGGCTGAGCCGTCGCCCGCCCGGCCCGCCGACCCGAGTCGGCGCCGCGCATCCGAAGTGCCGGTCAGCTAGAGGGCCGACGTGTCGGCCGATGCCGGTTACCGGATGCGGTTTACGAGCGGGTCGATGACCGCCCAGGTCGCTTCCGGCGCCTCGAGGTGAGGAAGGTGACCTGCCTCGGCGACGACGGCGAACTCCGCGCCGGGAATGGCGCGGGCGACAGCCTGGCCATAGGCGGGCGTGACGATGCGGTCGCTGGCGCCGAACACAACGAGCGTGGGCACGGTGATCGCGCCGAGGCGCTCAAGGAGTGTCGCGTCGCTCATGCCGCGCCCCGCGATCGCAGCCATGGTCTTGCCGTTGGACTGCTGGATCGCGCGCTGTTCGTCGGTGAACGCCGCCGGGTCTCTGTATCCGAGCTCGGGGTTGTGCCAGGCGGCCTCGGCGAGTTGGTTGGCGTCGAGCGCGAAGAAGTCCGCGACGGGCTCGCCCTCGACGACAGCGCCTACGCCGTCGATATCGATCACGGCGCCGACCAGGCCGACGTAACGCTCGTCGGCAGCGCACTGGATCGCCATCTCGAGTGCGATCCAGCCGCCGATCGACGACCCGACCACCACGACGTCGCGCTCGCCGCGCTCCAGAAGGCTGTCGAGGTAGGCGGTCGCGAGCTGGGCGACGGATGCGATGTCGTCGGGCCTGCTCGTGCCGTTCCATCCTGGGTGCGTCGGGGCCAGAACATGCATGGTCGCGGCGAGGTGGCGTGCGATCGGCGCGACGGTCTGGGGTCCGCCGCCGCCGTGCAGCACCAACGCGGTGCGCGCATCCGGATTGCCGGACTCGACGACGAGCGTGTTTTGGGGGAGCGAGGGAGTCATCCTATGCCTATCTAAACATGATTATATACTGGTATTGATACGCTAACACGATGACGACGAATCTGGAATCGCTGGGGCAGGCGATAAAGCAGGCGCAGTACCGCAATCACCGCACGATGGATGCCGCCCTGCGCGAGGTCGGGGTGAGCCTGGTGCAGTGGGACGCACTGCGCGCCATCGACCGCATGCCCAGCGCATCCGGACACGATCTGGCGGTTGCGACATTTCAGAGCGACCAGGCGTTCGGCACACTGGCGAACCGACTCGTCGACCGAGGGCTCATCTCGCGCGCCGCAGGTCGCGGGCGGCGCATCGAACACGCCCTCACTGACTCTGGTCGGGAGGCACTGCGAGAAGGACACCGCGTCGCCACGCACGTGCTCGAAGACCTCTTCGCCCCGCTCGATGAGGAGCAGCGGTCGACGCTCGAGCGGGTTCTTCGAAGGCTCGTGCAAGAGCCGTAGATCCGGAAGCCAGAGGCCTCCACCAAACCCGGCTCGGCTTGTCAGCTCAACGTCTCTGGTTGCGCGGGTGCTCCTTGGCGACTCTCTCGTTGCCAAGCTTGTAGTTCCCCGTGATGCGCGCCATGAACTGCTGAGGCTCGTGCTCTACATCGGACAGAAACTGCCTGGCGGCGGCCCCTCGCAGGGTGACGGCGCGGCGTCCATGATGGCTGATCACGACGTCGCCGCGAACTAACACGTACGTGAAGCCGTCGGGTCGATTGGACATGGAACTCAGCATGCCCGACGCTGTGACAGAGCTTCAAGGCCGTTTCAGTGGATGCGGCGCGCCGGCATTTGTGCGGGGTTCTGATGGCCGGGGACTGGTTGTAGGGAAGAGAGCAGGTTCTCCCCGGTGTGGTCACCTCGCAACAGTTCGACGCCGTGAGTGTCACGATGATGGCGGTTGGGCCCGGATATCGGTGCACTCTGCGATAACGCTGAGAGCGTCGGAGATACTTCGTGTCGGCGCCTGGATCTCGATAGTCGAGCCGCTGAATGATTCTGGATGAAGCGCATCTAAAAAGGTCGGCGCAACTGTGAAGTTCACGTTGCGGGCGGGCTCTATGCCTGATGTTTAACGCGTCCGTCATTCATCATTCATCCCGCCTCGAGGTCGGGGCGTCCCATTTGATACTCGCGATTATGCCGATTTCGGACACCCGTAATCAACAAACCTCCGCATTGTCCGTTCGTCCGCGACCGAGCATTGCGCAGAATGGATGTCCAGTAGATCTGCCATCAAACTGGCCTAATCACATCCCGGACGTCCCAAATTTTCATTGCAGCGGCCAGTCCTGACCTGAACCGTGGACCACCGCCGTAGCTTGGATGACGCACCGACACGGCCCGATCAGAGGGCCTGGATATAGCGGCATCCCGGACGCTGACTCCGAGGAGGCCTTCAACGGCGTTTGCGGCGCTTCGGCCAACACAGACGATTTTCCTGCGCTGTACCGCGAGATCGAGTAGGTCCGTCGAACTTATTAGTTCCGAGCGCGTCGGGGTGCGGTTGCTAGCGGGTGCACCCGGCTTGAACGGGTGGAGGGGAAATGCATTCCACAACAAAACCCTGTGATGTATGCGAAGTTCGTCCAGGACAGCTTGCACAACAGTGGCGCTCGCCTCTGTGGTTCCTGGCAGCCCGACGTCGGTGGGCGACGTGAATGGAATCCCGGATTGTCGGGCGCCACGCCAGCCTGCCGCCTCACCCACCAGGATGAGGTCTGTGCCTTCGACCCGCTCGTAGAAAGCTTGAAAGGCAGCCCGTCGTTGTCCGGCAGTAGTCACGAAGGGAGAATAAGTGTCGCTGTCGTCCTGATAAAAATTGCAGGCGTTCGGTCCGGCGGAGAAGGCCACGGTCGCCGTCAGCAGATCATTCATAAACGGGGCAGTCTGCCCTCCAACTGTGCAATGAGTTGATCCTGCCCGTCAGGGGAAAGTAGGTCCACATCGGCCGGGACGCGGACGACGTCAGATCGGTCCCAGGCGGAGATGAACTCTTCGAAGGTTTCGAGTATGGTCTGCAGGCGGTCAAAATCAACGGTTTCACCCGCCCGTCCGCGAGATGTGACGCGCGAAAGGAGCTGCTCAGTGCTCATCTCTCGGTAGATGAGCAGGTCTGGGTTTAGGTAGCCCTGTTCGTAGGTCTGCGCAACTTCGGTGAGCAGTCCCATTTCTCGTGGTTGCAGGTACCCGGCCTTGACCGCTGCCTGACTGTAGACGCCGTGGTGTTCGAAAGGGGTGCGGTCTTCGAGAACGATCGCCGACTCGCTTCCGGACAAAAGGCGTCTCAACTCCTCGTGCCGGCGGGCGGACGCGGCGAGAAAGTGCAGCTGGCTGTGAAACATCCATCGTTCTGGGTTCTGCTGTGCATCCGTGAAGAAGGGGTTATCGACCTCAATTTGACCTTCAAGGAGGGTGGTGGTCGACCAGTGATCGCTGATGACGTTTGCCAAGGTTGTGGCACCCGCCGCGACAGCACCAGTGGTAACGACGTACTGGGTGCTCAAGCGACAGCCCGGCTGTGGAGATGGATACTGTGTGGCTGTCCGAACCACCCGTGGGGCTGGTGCAGCCACCGCCGGATCTCCGATTCGAGCTCGTAAGAAGCGCCAAAAGTAATGACACTTCCCCCGGCATCGAGGATGAGCCCTTCGGCAAAGCGAGAACCGGGTTCACCAGGCCGTTTCAGACCGAGGACTTTTCGGTGCGATGCGGCGGCGAGGGCGAGTTCCGCGCCGACTCCGGTCGATGGCAGGCCGATGTGGGCGATAACGGCGTCGGCGGCGCTGAGGGCAGCGAGGTCCGACGCGAACACGGACGACGCGGATAAGGATCGAGCCTGAATTGGGTCGGTGAAATGGTGCGGGACGTAGGCCTCGCATCCCGCTCCTTCGACGATGGCAGCTATCTCGTCGTAGAAGCGGCGGGCGACATCAATGTCCCGGGCACCCTGCAATGGACCGGAAATGTAGATTCTCATGCCTGTTCTATCCTTCGGGCTGTTCGGCTGACTTGAAAAACATGAAGACTCGCTCTTTTTGTCGGGCGCTGAGGCCTTCGTCGGAACTGAGCAGCTCGGGTCGCGAACTCCGCACACGCCATGCCCTTGCACAGTTCATTCTTTCAAGCCCTGGCAGATCCGCAAGCACGATTGGCGCCTGGGAATAACCTTCACGGGCTGCGTCTTCGACGATGTCCGGTCGCAGGCGCGACGACGACAGGCCTTTCGGGAGGAAGGCGGGGCCGACCTGATGCTGGGACGAGGCGGTTCGCCAGGCAGGCCCTCGGGGGTGCTTTAGTGAGTGCTCCCAAAATATAACCGACCAGTCATTCTGCACTTCGGCGATTCGCCGGGCGGCTGCAGGCAGGGATACCCAAAAACGGCTCGCCAGCATCTCCACGTTGTCCCTATCCGGCGGTAGAAGCTCCATGACTGCTGCGGTAAACACGGCGGTCGGCATGAGGAGATGCGCGGCCCCGATATTGCACAGCCGCTCAACCCGCTTCCAGAGAACAGGAGACCGCAGCTGTGCCACCAAGTCGGGGTTATCTGCGGCAGCATCAAAAAGAAGGATGTGACCAATTTCATGGGCGATTGAGAACCGTCGCCGCTCGGCGGTGGTCTCCACGGGTACCTCGACAACCCACCGGTTCTCACGTACGCTCAGCCTGCCGTGTTCTTGCAGGGCACTCCCAGGGCTCCCGCGCCGTCCGGGCCGAACGATTACGGTTGCCCCGAAGCGCATCGCGACCGTTGCCGGGTCGACGGGCGGGTACTCAGCAAAGCCCAGGGTTGTGTGGGCGGCGGCGTTCGCCATTGCTTGTGCTGGGGTGCTTCCCCTCCACCTTTTACTGAAGACTTCGAGCACGTCGCCGCTCAGGACGGCCTCCGGCGCAACTTCTCGAGGGCGGCGCTGACCTGGTCGATTTCTACGCGCGGGGCGGCGTTTGAGCCGCGAGCAGCAAGGGCGTAACCGTCCTCCGCGATAATCCGACGGACGGCATTAGCTTCCGTAATTGTGACCGGATCAATTTCACTGGACAGCGTCTCGAGCATTTCGAGCACATCGTCGACATCGGCCGCTCGGACAACTGTTGCAACAGATGCCGCGGACCCAGGCGTATTTAACGCGGTGATGTCGTCGAGGTCGAACAATGCGTTGTCGCTGCCACTCAGCACTGGTTCGTCCGGTTTCAACGCTTTCAGGACTGAGCCTGCGGCACCCTGCGCGAAGTAGTCGGGGAGCCCTTCCAGGACGTCCTTCGCCTCTTCGCGGTGCTGCCGTTTGGCCAGGCCGTAAGCATGGAGAACATCGAACAGTGCGGTCCAGTACTCGTCGAGTTCCTCATGCGCTGCCGCTGCGACGTCCCGGAGTTCATCGAGCGTGTTTGCATGGCGCAACGCGGCTTCGTGGATGGCTAGCATCCTTCCCTGTTCCATGGCGTTACCCGCTGGCATTGGCGGCATGGTGATTGCGCGTGGGGAAGCCTGTCCGGCGATAGCGCCGGCCCGTTCGGTCATATTGTCGTAGATGTGCATGGACGCCGCCCAGTGGACGTAACGAACAAAGGGAACTCCGATCTCACTAGCGACCAATTCACCGAGCATGGAGAATTCGAAGAAGTTGTACGGGACTAGCGTGACAGCGTTGTTAGAACGCATGACCGTCGTCATCGTCAGACCACCCTCGCGGATGTGGAAGAACAGTCCGAAGGTGCAGGGGATGTCGCCGGATTTGCGGACGGCGTCCTCCGGTAGCCAGACGACGGCCGCGGCGCGACGAGAGTCTGAGTTCGCCTTCAATTCTTTCACCACGCCGGTCATTTGGTTGGTCCCTGGGCTGGCGTTGAAGATGCGCTTACCATAACTTGAGCCAGGAACCGCAAGCCCATCGTCAGTGTAGGAGCGCACCCGTGGTTCGTAGTATGCAATGTCGGCGACCCGGTCGGAACCGGAGACCATCCATACGAACCGGGCGACGGCAGCTACAACATTCAGGGCACTCCCTTCGCTAACACTGACGCGTGCCAACGGATTCGACATCCCAGTGGTGTATCCCAAGATCTCGCGGGAAGAACCTTTCTCGCCGACCTCACCAACTTGCATCCCTACTTTCAGGACGTCTCGGATAATCGCCGTGTGCGCCGCGGCGGCGTCATGAGGGAGCTGCGTGGCATTCATAGGATTCCTCGCTCATTGCGGAAGATTTCTCAGGATCCTATCTCACCCAATAGGCCGGACGGCGAAAAGTAATATGTATTCCAATATCAGAGGCGTCCCTGTTGCTCTCGTCCCGGACATCTGAGTCTCTCGACGAGCGATGATGTAGACAACTGGCGCGAACTCGACGAGCACGCCGACGCTGGCTTGTCTCAGTGGGTGCAGGAATTCGCCGTCACGAAAGAGCTTGTACGCTTCAGGCCGGGTGGTCCGGTGTCTGGAGAGAGGGTGTTCAGTGTCGACCCTGTTTGTGCTCGGCAACGGTTTCGACCTGCAGCACGGTCTGCCGACCATGTACGACCCTCATCTGAAAACGCTTGCCATTAGAGACGAGCGATTCCCCGGGGAATGGGAGAGCTACAGCATTGGAGGTGATCTCTGGTCCAACGTCGAGGAGCAACTCGCCTACCCCGATCTCGACCTGATCTTGGAGCACTTGGACCAGTTCAGTCCGGACCTCCTTTCGGATCGCGAGAGTGACCGGGATGGGATCATCCACGAAGCAGAGCGGCTCCTCAGTTTTCCCTTAGTGGAATTCGCGCAGAATGCAGATGACAAGCTCGAGGGCGCTATAGCCCTCCAAAAGTTCACTGGCTTGTTCCGCCCCGATGACTACTTTCTGACGTTCAACTACACTCACACGCTTGAGCGTCTGTACGGCGTAGATTCGTCGAGAGTTCTGCACCTGCACGGAGAGGTTGGTGTGAGCACCCTCGTTCTTGGCTATGCGCCTGGTGCGCTTCTGGGAACCAAAATCTTGCGCCAATGGGATGACAAGGACAACTTCGAGTTCTATCGTTCTCGGGCCTATTGTGCCGTTTCACGACGAATTGCCGACTTCGAAAAGGTGTATCAGCACGGCGCCGTGACTGAGTTCACCAGTAGGGTTGCTTGGCCCCCGAGTCGAGTCTTGGTCTACGGCCACTCCTTTGGGAGCGTGGACAAGCCTTACTTCGATAACTTGGTGGGGAGGTTCAGAGATGTGCCTTGGATGGTGTGTGCGTTCAACGACCGAGTACTCGATGAGGTATGCAGCGCTTTGGATGCTTATGGCTTGAAGATCGCGTACGAGCGTCGAGTCTTGTGAGGACAGGGGCCGCACGTCTGCCAGCAGCCTTCCGTACGCCGACCAGCCTCGGGCGCTCGGCGGTCAGTCAATGCGAACACGTCGACCCCGACGTGAGCTTGAAGCCTGGCGTAGTCAACGGCTGCAGCGCTTCCTCGCCTAAGGGTCAAGGCCGTTGCAACTCGGCGCGGCTCCGTACCCCTCAGTAACGTGTGATGGTGGGTTGGGCGTGTCGGGAAGTCGCGCTCAGCATTTATCTGGGACGCTGACTACAACTGTGGGGGGGGGGGGCATCGATGCCCGTGGTTTTTATGCCGCCGTCTGACGCACGCCGCCGCGGCGGATCGACAAGTCAAACCGCGACGCGGGTGCTTGTGCTGCTCGACGTTCTCGGGACACCTGTCTCGCCATCCTGTGATGTTGAGGATGCGGTGGCCGTCGTTTCGTCGCTGATCCGTCTGCAAAAGCTCGACTTCTGGCTTCGGAATCCTGACTACCTCGCAGACGAGTTGCTTACCGAGTTCGAGCAGGGATTGGTCTCCTTCGATCAGATTCAGCCGCACGTCGTCCGAATGTTGGACGGTGATGCACCCTACCTGCACACCTACCCGATGGAGCGTTATATATATGGCGCGTACGAGTTCATCGACGACGCTCTCGCGGTGCTAAAGCTCTACGAACAGATCGAGCATCGACGTGCCGCTGACTCAGGCGCCCTCTCACGGAGGGACTACTTCCTGCTGCAGAAGGGACGAGACACGATCGCTGCGATGCGAGCGGACATCCCGGAGCTGGATTGGTACGTGCAGCAGGCTACGGCGATCGGGCTCGTTGCCGATGCTGCGATGGGCGCGACCGCCAAGCGCCGGCAGTATCTGCAGTCTGAGTACGTGGACACGGCGCACGGGGATGTCATTCCCTCGATTCTCATACGTGTACGAAGTCGCGCGTTGGCGCTGAAGGTGGTGGTGGACTGATGGAGGAAATCGTCGCGGATTGGGTGGACACTGTCGCACAGAACGCAGAGACAGATCGCGACCTCGTGACGGACGTATTTACGCGATACGGTGTCGTCGGGCCAAAGGCAGTTCCGACCAGGCGCCAGCTGCGGGTCGACGCGATCCACTTTGCTGGCGTCAAGAATCTTCTCGCCGATGTGGACGAGGAGGCTCGTCGGTTCGTACCTTTCTCCTTCCACCGTTCTTTCGCCACCCCCGTGACCGCCTTCGTCAGCGACGGGAAGAATGATGCCGGAAAAAGTTCGACACTCGAGATCCTCAAGTGGGGCCTGCGCGGCTCGTCGAAGGTGGCTGGCGACGTTCAGAAGTGGCTGCGCCAAGTCTGCTTGCTGCTGACTATCGGCGGCGAGCGGATTCTGATCGCGTGGAGGGTGGACGACGGGGTGCCCAAGGGACAGATCCTCGTCCTCCCCGTCGCAGTCGGACCTGGGCTCGACGCTTTCAGTGCTGCCACAATCGCCGTGATGACCGAACATAGCGACCAGGCCGCCACGGCAGGGGAGTCCCTCTCCGGCCTGGAGGCCCCGGTTGACGGCTTGATCGAGCGCCTCCTAAACGAGGGCGCTCTTACAATCGACAGCTTCGACGGGCATGACGAGATGGAGTCTTCCGTCAGTGACTTCATGCTTCAGCGTCTCGGCCTCGATGCACTCACGCAGTGGACCCGTGTCGCAGGCGCAACCGACGCCGATGACGGCAATCTTGTCGACCACGGCTGGCATCTCTGGTCGCAGGCGCTCGCCATCACGAAGCCAAGTGAGTCCTCCGTCATCGGCGAGTCACCCTTCCATGCGAGGAATGTGCTCAACACCTTTCTCGCAACGGAGTGGGGCGCGACGAAGTTGAGTGCCCGGGCGCAGAAAAAGGCGGTGGACGGCCGGCTCGCCGGTATCCATCGGCGCCGCAATCGCGACTCGGAATCGCGAGAGGCCAGCGCTCAGGTACTCCGCGCCGAGAAAGTCGAAGCTGAGTCAGAGTTACAATCCATCCCCGTGTCAGGTATGACTGCGGAGGAGGTTGAGGCGGCGCTGTCGGCTGTGACGGCCGCGACGGCTGCGCTTACCCGGACCCAGCGCGCCGTGTCAGATTCCGCCCTCGCGTATGGGTCTGCGGAGCGAGAGTTGCATGCGGCGGAGCAGGATCTCACGGCGTTCAAGGAGGCGGCCGTCACTAAGCGGTTTTGGCACGCGCTGAAGCCGTCTTGTTGCCCGCGATGCGACGCGAAAGTTCAACCCGAGCAGTGGCAGAGGGAGCAGGAAGGCTCTTGTTCCCTTTGCAACAATCCGATAGATGAAGCCGGCGCGGCGCCGGACACAGCTGTGGGCGCCGTCGAAGGCGACGACATCGATGATGATCTCGATCCCGTGACGATGGCAGGGCAGCGAGTCACCCAACACACTGCCGACTCGCTCCGCCTCTCCGCACTTTACGACGACGCGATATCGCAGGCAAAGGCTGCCGAGACCGAGTTCGAGCGCGCGTCAGAGGTCATCAATAATGTTCATGGAGACCCTATTGAGCGTCGTGCTCTCGAACGCCGGATCGCGGTGCTCGATGGCCGTATTCAGGAGCGTTCCGAACCGTTCGACGAAGACCCCGAGGAGGAAGCGTTGACGACCGACGCACGCGTCCTCGAGGCGGCCGAGGCTTTCGCGGGTGTCTCCGCGAAGAACGTCTTCTCGGAGGCTTTGTCCTCGGTGAGTGCACAAATCACGTCGCTCGGCAAGAGCTTAGGAATCAGCAACCTCGAGAAGGCGACTCTTCAAGCGAACGCGCAGCTCCCAGTCGTGAAGGGTGGGGAGAAGACCCCGTTCGGGAAGCTCACCGATGGAGAAAAGCTCCGCCTAAAGATCGCTCTTGTCGTTGCACTTCTGGACGTCGGCACGACATCAGGTCTTGGCCGCCACCCGGGACTTCTCATCGTCGACTCTCTCGCCACCGAGGAGCTCAACCGCGGAAACGGCGAACTGCTGCTGCGCGAGCTGTTTCGGGTGGCACAGACATACGGGCTTCAGATCATCACAAGCACGGCCCACAGTGAGTTGGTGGCTGCTGTCCTCGCGGACGACGCCATTCAAAGGCCCACCACCGAAGACCTGATGTGGTGAGGACGAGTTCCTTGTGACGCGTACTGTATTCGACTTCCTTGACTCTTTGGGGGAAACTCCGTCTATCACGAGTCTTGGCGGCGAGCAGACGATCTATGCGTCGTCTGACGAACTGGTTCGCGACACCCGAGTAGTCGAGGTGGCCGTAGCGCTGTGCGCTGAGTGGACAGACCTTGAAGATCAGAAGGCTGCGGGCGCGCTACTCATCGACGCCGCGATCGCCGTCCCAGTGCTTGCAGTCGGTGACTTGTATAACGTGCTGCTCGCTGCCGAGTCGGTGCTTCCACGGATCGCATCTGACCTCGAAGGCGCATTCAAAGCGCGTGCTGGCGGACAGGGATTTGAGAGGGACACTGCGCTAGAGGGGTGGACGCGTCTGGCGCTAGGGCGCTGGACCATCAACACACTCCAGTTGCGCGGATTGCTTTACGTCGGGAGCGAAGCAGCAGATGCCACTGCGCCACTTGTTCGGGCGCTCGGTGCCGCCTGCTCAATGTGGGACGACGTTGAGCTACTTAGCGCTCTGACGGCACTCTCATCGCACGACTCGCTCGATGCGGACGCAGCGATGGAACTTGGTTTCCAGAAGATCGCGTCCGCAGCTGCGTCCATCGATCTTGACGCCGCGCGCGTAGAACTCGACGACGCAGTGCGCTGGTTCAGCGCCGCGTGTCTCGACGACGCTCGACCCGATGCCACTGCGTTTCGGGCCGTTGTCGCAGGTGTCGCCGACCAAGTATCGGGCCATGCCGTCACCGATGAGCGGTTCGACGCCATTGCCGACGCGGTGTACGGGTACCTCGATGGCTACCGAGGGGTAGAGCGGAGCTGGCGTGGAGCTCGCGCTGGTACGACCGGTGCCTGGCTGGACCTCCTGGTGCAGCTCCGGACTGCGGAGAACGACCAATGGTTTGATACCGGAACCACATTGGTCGCGCTGGCTCATGCGTTCGCTGCCGAGCAGACCATGGAGCTTGTCGTTAATCCGGGCCTTACCGCGCCAGCGCCTCAGATCGGCGTGCGCGAGCTCGTATGGCCACGCATCGAGGAGATCGCCCATGGGAATGCCTCAGTCGTCACTCACTTGAAACGGTGGTTGACGGCGAATGCCGCGCCCGTCGATTCAGCGACCCGAGGGGCCGTGGCGCGGCTCCTTGCTCGATTGGAGGAGGCGCCCCCAAAAAAAGCAGGTAGCGAGTCGCTCCGTCTTCCGGATGTGATTCGCGAGAACCTCCGCCTGACAGACGCCGCCTTCTCTGAGCTCGAACGTGCGGCGAGCGCTGAACCGTCCCTAGTCCCGGTCTTGGAGGAGATAGCGGTCCAAAGCCGCTCGTTGAACCTCGCAGAGGACGACCTTTTGTTCAGCCTCTTGGCCCAGTGCGAGGAGCACGCCGAAGGAGGAACCGGGGCCTTTCGCACCGAACTCAAGGTACTCCTCACTGAGGTCATTCGATACACCAGCCACCACCTCAACATCAGTCAGTCGTCTAGCAGACTGCCGCCGTGGATGGTGCGAGGGCAGCCCTGGCCCGATGAGCACGAACTAGCGGACGACCTCAACGTCAAACTGGTGATGGCCGGTCGAGATTCGGCTGTTGAATTGCCCAACGTTGCAGGTGGCAGGGTAGACATCGCAGTCAGGTTCGCCGGGCGCTGCACGATCTACATTGAGGTAAAGACAGTCGACCGGGATCGCTCCGATGGCGAACTCGTCGCCGACTTCGGCACGCAGGCGGTCCAGTACGCCGTGACCGACATCCCCGTCGCAGTTCTTGTTGTGGCCGACTACTACCCGAGAGATATCCGCCGTGACATCAAAGGGATATTTCACGTAACCCCCCTGAGGCTCGACGCTACCTCGCGACAGCACGCCCTTGTTGTTGTCCGACTTCAGGCGAATGTTTCCCCGCCTTCCGCGACCTCCAAGAAGCGGATTACTCGGAGGAAATGATGGAAAGGTGACGGTCACAACTTTACCAAACGCGCTGATGCGAATGTTCACCTACGTAGCCCTCGACAGCTGCTGCGGATGTGGTGATCGTTTCGAAGTGATGACGGCGGAGTCGGGTCCTTTGACGGCGGCAGCCTTCACCTCGTTGAACAGCTCGATGGGTTTGTGGCCGAATCTTGACGCGTTGAGAAGCGCCGGCACCTGGTGTTCGCCGCAACATAGACTGACCCAGTGAGTGACTCCTCCATTCCCCCCGTCAAGCTGCGCCCCGAAATCCTCGCTTTGCCCCCATATAAGCAGGGCACCTCTATAGAGGGAGGGTTCAAGCTCTCCAGCAACGAGAACCCCTTTCCGCCGCTGCCCGGGGTGCTCGAGGCCGTGCAGCAGGCGAGCGCCTCGCTCAATCGCTATCCGAATGCCGCCGCCCCCGACCTGACCGCCAAGTTAGCCGAGCGGTTCGGCGTGAGTGCCGACGAGGTCATCATCGGGGCGGGTTCCGTGTCGCTCCTCGTTCAGCTGGTGCAGGCCGCGGCCGGCGCTGGCGACGAGGTCGTGTATTCGTGGCGGTCGTTCGAGGCCTACCCCTGGATGCCCACACTCACCGGGGCCGTCAGTGTCAAGGTTCCCAACACCGACGACCACCGGCACGACCTGCCGGCCATGCTCGACGCCATCACCGAGCGCACGCGCCTGATCATCGTGTGCAGCCCCAACAACCCCACCGGAACGATCGTCACCCAGACCGAGTTCGAAGAGTTCATGGATGCCGTTCCGAGCGATCTGCTCGTGATTCTCGACGAGGCTTATGCCGAATTTGTCACCGATGAGGATGCCGTCGACGGTGCCGCCCTACTCGGCCACTACCCCAACCTCGTCGTGCTGCGCACCTTCTCGAAGGCCTACGGACTGGCCGGCCTGCGGGTCGGCTACGGCATCGGACCCGCCGCCATCCTGCAGGCCGCCCGCACGACCGCTATTCCGCTCGGAATCACCGACCAGGCGCAGTTCGCCGCCACCGTCTCTCTGAACGACGACACCGAGCTGCAGGCACGCGTCAGCGACATCGCCCAGCGGCGCGACGCCCTCTGGGCCGCGCTCATCGACCAGGGCTGGGACGCCCCGAGGCCGCAGGGAAACTTCATCTGGCTACCCACCGGCGAGCACACCGCACACGCCGCCGAGGTATATGCCGAAAATGGAATAGTCGTACGCGCGTTCCACCCCGAGGGCGTGCGGATTTCGATCGGCGAGCACGAATCTGTAGAGAAACTCATCGCTGTGTCGTCAAAGCTTGTGGCTACCCTCTCAGATGGCCCCTCGACGCACCCGATAGCGTAGGCATACAAGCGAAAGACAAGAGGGTTCATCCATGACCACTCCTCCGCCCGCGGTTCAGTTTCTGGCCACAGACGGCACCTTCGCTCCCAGCGCCGGGAGCGACGAGTACCTGCCCTATGTAGAGGCGCTCAGCGACGCTCAACACGAGCAGTTCTATCGCGACATGTTCGTCATCCGGCGTTTCGACACCGAGTGCACCAACCTGCAGCGGCAGGGGCAGATGGCCCTGTGGCCGCCGAGCCACGGACAGGAGGCCGCGCAGGTCGGATCCGCCCGCGCCACCCGCGCGCAAGACCACATCTTTCCGAGCTATCGCGAGCACGTCGTCGCCAAGATCCGCGGAGTCGACCTCATGGGCATCGTCGGCCTGATGCGCGGCACCACCCTCGGTGGGTGGGACGTGAACGACCCGAAGAACGGCAACTTCCACGGCTACACCCTGGTGCTCGGCACGCAGACACTGCACGCCACGGGCTACGCCATGGGAGTCAACTTCGACGGCGCCGTCGGCACGGGCAATCCCGACACCGACACCGCCGTGGTCGTCTACTTCGGCGACGGCTCCACCAGCGAGGGCGACGTGAACGAGGCCATGGTCTTCGCCGCCAGCTACCAGACGCCCACCGTCTTCTTCTTGCAGAACAACCAGTGGGCCATCTCGGTTCCGGTGAGCACCCAAGCAAAAGTCCCTCTCTACCTGCGCCCGCGCGGCTTCGGCATTCCGAGCGTGCAGGTCGACGGAAACGACGTGCTCGCCAGTTACGCGGTGAGCGCCAAGCACCTCGACGACGCCCGCAACGGCCTGGGGCCCAGCTATATCGAGGCCATGACGTACCGCATCGGCGCCCACACGACATCCGACGACCCCACCCGCTACCAGACCGACGAGCAGCTGGCCCACTGGGTCGCCCGCGACCCGATTCTGCGCTTCGAGACGTTCCTCAAGAACAAGGGCGCCAGCGAGGCCTTCTTCGCCGATGTCGAGCAAGAGGCAGCCGACTTCGCGGCGGACATCCGCAAGCGCACGCTCGAACTGGCCAACCCCACGATCGACAACCTGTTCGACCACGTCTACAGCGAGCCGCACCCACTCATCACCGAGCAGAAGGCCTGGCTGGCGAACTACGAGGCGTCGTTCGGAGGAGACAAGTAATGGCTGTCGAAGAACTTCCCATGGCGAAGGCCATCAATGCGGGTCTGCGCAAAGCCATGCGCGATAACGACAAAGTGCTGCTCATGGGCGAAGACATCGGAACGCTCGGAGGAGTGTTCCGCGTGACCGAGGGCATCAAGGCCGAGTTCGGCTCCACGCGCGTGCTCGACACGCCCCTCGCCGAGTCGGGCATCGTGGGCACCGCCATCGGCCTCGCCCTGCGCGGCTACCGTCCGGTCTGCGAGATCCAGTTCGACGGCTTCGTCTACCCGGCCTTCAACCAGATCACCACGCAGCTCGCCAAACTCACCAACCGCGGCCGCGGAACCCTGCGCATGCCCGTGGTCATCCGCATCCCCTATGGCGCCCACATCGGCGCCATCGAGCACCACATGGAGAGCCCCGAGGCGTACTTCGCGCACACGGCCGGCCTGCGCGTGGTCAGCCCGTCGACCCCGAACGACGCCTACTGGATGATCCAGGAGTCGATCGAGTCGAACGACCCTGTGATCTTCTTCGAGCCCAAGAGCCGCTACTGGCCCAAGGGCCCGGTCGAACTGGATGCCTCGGCCTCGCCGCTGCACGCCAGTCGCGTCGCGCGCACGGGCACGGATGCGACCCTGGTCGGCCACGGCGCCATGGTCACCATGATGCTGCAGGCCGCCGAGCTCGCCGCCACCGAGGGAGTGAGCCTCGAAGTCATCGACCTGCGCTCTCTGAGCCCGGTCGACTACACACCCATTCTCGACTCGGTCACCAAGACCGGCCGCCTGGTCGTGTGCCAGGAGGCCGCCGGCTTCGTCAGCGTCGGATCCGAGATCGCGGCCACCGTCGCCGAGCGGGCGTTCTACTCGCTGCAGGCTCCGGTGATCCGGGTGTCGGGCTTCGACGTTCCCATGCCTGCTCCTCGCATCGAGAACCTGTACCTGCCCGACGTCGACCGCATCCTCGAAGCGGTCGACCGGTCGCTGGCGTTCTAGACCTATGAATTCCCTTCGACAGGCTCAGGGAACGAGCCGTTCCCTGAGCCTGTCGAAGGGCCCGTTCCAATCGCAAAGGATGGCATCGTGACCACCTCGCACTTCAACCTCCCCGACGTCGGCGAAGGCCTCACCGAGGCCGAGATCGTCTCGTGGCGCGTCGCCCCCGGTGACACCGTCGCCATCAACGACGTTCTCGTCGAGATCGAGACCGCCAAGTCGCTCGTCGAGCTGCCCTCTCCGTTCGAGGGCGTCGTCGAGGGTCTGCTCGTGGCCGAGGGCGACACAGTCGACGTGGGAACGCCCATCATCAGCGTGAACTCCTCGGGCGGCGGCGCCGTCGCGCCCGCTCCCATGCCCGGCTTCGAGACGCCGATCACCTCGGCGGCCATGCCTGCGTCGGCGCCTGCATCGGTTCCCGCCGCGCCCGCGCCCACGGCGCACCACGTCGCGCCGCCCGCCTCATCGTCGCCCGCGGTCGTCGAAGCCGAGCAGGTGCGAGCGGATGCCGCCGCTTCCGTCTCGAAGGAATCAGACAGCTCCTCGGGTGCGGTCCTCGTCGGGTACGGCATCAAGGGCCACGTCGCCAGCCGCCGGCCCAGCCGCGCTGGCGCCGCAACGGCCGGGGCCAAGCCGGCCACGGCATCCGCGGCGCCCGCCTCGAGCAGCCAGCCGCAGGCATCCGCAACCCGCGCCGCGCGCGTGCCCGTGCTGACCGGACTGCCGATCATCGCCAAGCCGCCGATTCGTAAGCTCGCCAAAGACCTCGACGTGAACCTGGCCGAGGTGCAGCCCACGGGCCCGATCGGCGACATCACCCGCGCCGACGTGGTGCGTCACGCGGAGCAGGCGAAGGTGTTCCACAACATCGAGACGCCGCAGTGGGCCGACACGCGTGAAGAGATCATTCCCGTGAAGGGCGTGCGCAAGCAGATCGCGAAGGCCATGACGCACTCCGCTTTCTCGGCGCCGCACGTGAGCCTGTTCGTCGACGTCGATGCCACGCGCACCATGGAGTTCGTGAAGCGTCTGAAGACGTCGACCGACTTCACGGGCGTGAAGGTCTCGCCGCTGCTGATCATGGCGCGCGCGATGATCTGGGCCGTGCGCCGCAACCCGATGGTGAACTCCGCGTGGACCGACAAGGAGATCATCGTTCGCAACTACGTGAACCTGGGCATCGCGGCTGCGACGCCGCGGGGGCTCATCGTTCCGAACGTGAAGGATGCGCAGGACATGTCGCTGCTCGAGCTCGCCACGGCGCTGGAGCAGCTCACGCTGACCGCGCGCGAGGGGCGCACCTCGCCGGCGGATCAGGCCAACGGCACGATCACCATCACGAACATCGGTGTGTTCGGCATGGACACGGGCACGCCGATTCTGAACCCGGGCGAGGTCGCGATCGTCGCTCTGGGAACGATCAAGCAGAAGCCGTGGGTCGTCGACGGCGAGGTGCGTCCGCGCTTCGTGACGACCGTGGGCGCGAGCTTCGATCACCGCGTCGTCGACGGTGACGTGGCGAGCCGGTTCCTGGCCGACGTCGCGAGCATCATCGAGGAGCCGGCGCTGCTGCTCGACTAGGTTCGTTGCGCTGGTCGAGTAGCCAGAGGCCGCTTGCGGCCGAAGCGTATCGAGACCACGGGGGTGAACTCCTTGCGTTGGTCGAGTAGGTCGCTCAGCGACCGTATCGAGACCACGCTGGTGATCTCGATACGCGGGCTCCTTCGTCGCGCCGCTACTCGATCAGCGCAGAGCGGTGCTTCTCGCGGCGGCGCTCAGTCGTAGCGGACCGAGATGGGCTCGTCTCCGTCGGGCACTGCCTGGCAGCCGAGAATCAGGTCGTTCGCCAGATCGTCGTCGTCGAGGATCTCGTTGATGGCCATGGTCACGCTGCCGCCGGTCAGGCGCGCGATGCACCCGCCGCAATAGCCCTCTCCGCACGCGTAGGGAACCTTGATGCCACGGGACTTCAAGAAGACGGCGAGCGGAACGGTTGGCGGCCACAGCAGCTCGTGCTGTTCGCCGTCGAACTCCACGACGAGTGGATTGCCGGTGTCGCTCTCCATGCTTACTCGCTTACTCCTGGAAGGGATCGATCGGTACGGCAACAGAGGCCGAGGGAACGGCGTCGTCGGTTGCCGCGGTGAGAACTGAGTTGCTCGACACGAGCGCGCGCTTGCTTGCGCCGCGTCGAAGTCTCGAGAAGCGTAACGCAGTGCGCGGGGTTCGTTCCTCACCCGCTGCTCGACGGGGCTCGGCGGCCTCTATTCGCGGGCCGCCGCGCGGGCGAGGTTGTGCAGCAGGCTCGCCGCGTAGTCGCGGTTGTCGTCGGTGATGGCCGGATGCGTCGGGGCAGCGTGATCGTTCGACACCCGGAAGGTCTTCGTCTCGGCCTCCCAGACGAAGCCCTCGACGTCTTCCAACGCGGTGCGGAGCAGCGGCTCCATGAGGTCTTTGGAGTACACCGCCTTGTTCGTGATGGCGATGCCGTACACACCCGCGAATGTGGCGCTCGACAGCGAGACGAGCAGCACCTCGTCGGCGGGAAGGTTCCACTTGGCCGACAGCTTGTTCAGCGCCTTGGCGTCTTTGGGGCGAGCAGGAAGCCTGAAGTCGGAGCCCATCCGGCTCGCGAGAACGAGCTGCTCGACTGTCTGACTGGTCTCAGCGCTGGCTGCACTCCCGTTTCCGGCGACGGAGCGACCCGCCGCCTGCACGGCCGTGACGACGGCGGCGACGTAGGCGGCGGCATCCGAAGCGGTTGTCGGCTCGAGCATGCCGGCGATCTGCGCGAGACCGATGGATGCGCCGCCCACCTCGAGCGATTCGCCCGCCACCCGAATGGTGGCGGGGTCGATGCTCTCGATCGCGAACTGGGCTGAGCTGTTGCCCACGTCGTCGAGGTAGACCGTGCGATCGGTGACGAGAATGCCGTTGGAACGGCGGCGGAGTAACAGGTCGATGGAGTGGAAACCCCAGTAGACCAGGGGCACTTCGCCATCGCTCACGGCGTTGCGCAGCTGCAGTTGCTCGACGGCCTTCCAGAACACAGACTCGGCGTCGTCGAATTCGGGGTGCGCTGTCTGCCCGGCGAGAAAGACGAAGGAGTTGTTCGACGGGGGCACGGGAACCGCTGAAACGGCAGACATCAGTTCGTCGAACGCGTCACGTCGATCGGCGGGGAGGGTGCTGAGGTATTCGGTCAGGGTGCTCGCTGCATTCAAGATGGCGCTCCTATCGCTGATCGTGTGATGCGACCATCTTCGCCTATCCGTTCCCTGAGCCTGTCGAAGGGCTCGGGCGGGCTAAGTCAGCACGATTTCGTCGACGCGCCGATGAGTGGGCGCTCCTGCCCGGCGAGTCCACCCGTTTGTGCTGACTTAGCCCCGCTGGCTCACTCCTGACGCGCGGGCGGCAGCAGCCGGAGGCCGCCCAGGTACACGAGCTCCTCGGCGTCTGCCCTGCGCCGGCGGGTGATCCCCACGAACAGCGCGATGCCCGCTCCGGTGAGGGCCGCCCCGCTCACGAGGATTCCCACGCTCGTCAAAAGCGGCAGTGTCGTTGTGACGAACACGATCACGGCGGCAACGATCGCGGTCGATCCGATCATGATCACGATCGCAGCCCCGGCCACCCGCAGCCGAAGCTCCTGCGCCTCCCACGCCGCCACGAAGGGCTCGGCCAGGCCTCGCTCACGCTCGCCGTCGTCGCGCCGGGCCATCCACGATCGCGCCAGCTTGCGGCGGTGGCGCACGTCGGCGTCGGCCGCGGCGCACCAGCCGAGGTACAGAACGAACGAGAGCAGCATCGCGCAGAGCGCCAGCAGGGCGACGACGTCGTTCGCCTCGGAGCCGAGAAGCCGCGACCCCACAACCTCGAGCACCACGGCCACCGCGATCACCAGTAGGCCCGCCGCGATGCAGCCCACCAGCGCGCGCATCAGCACCCCGCGCAGCCGCGCCGTCGGCGACGGATTCGCAGCCAGAACCTCGAGCGCCTCGGCATCGTCGTCGAGACACTCGCGGTCGAACCGCTCGCTTCTGAGCATCGCGATCAGGCTGCGGATGCCGCCGAACGGCCGCCGGTCCTTCGCCCGCGAGGGCAGCTCCGCGCGCTCTGCCTTGCCATGAGCGGTCGACGCAGTGGGGTCGTTCGGGCTGATGACCCCCTGCGGACCCCTCAACTCCGCCGCCCGGATCAGCGTGTCGAGCTCATCGAGAAGAGTGTCTCGACTCACCCGCGACGAACCTCCGCCCGTCGTGCGCGAGACCGCTGCGGCCAGCTGGCGCTCGGTCAGGGGCGGGATGCCGTCGCCCGCGCGAGCGCGTGCGTCACGCGAGCCGGCGCGAGCGGCTGGCGCCGCGGCATCCGGAACCTCGAGCTGCAGCTCGCTGACGAAAGCAGCGAGCCGACGCAGGTCGGGCGCATCCAAGCCTTTCATCGGGGTGCCTTTGACCAGCACGCGCGAGGTCGCGCCCGAGGTGGAGGTGAAGCGATAGACGACGTAGTCGGCGCCGTTCGAGGCCGACGAGAGAGAGCGCCGCGCCTCGGTGATCGTGTCGAGCGGCACGGTACGGCGACGCAGAGAGAGTGCATGGTGGCGGAGAGATACCGTTTGTGCGCTGGGGTTCCACTCGATGACGTCGTAGGCGAGGCTCACGCCGAGCAGCAGTCCGGCGGTGAAGAGGAGCCAGACCGAGAGCACTCCGAGGGGCCAGCTCAGCTCGCCCGCGCCGAGCACGTCGAAGGGAATCGACGCGACCGAGCCGAGCAGGGCACCGATGGTGCCCGCAGACAGCACGATGAAGCGCAGATTGACGAGGCCTGGATGCGTGCCGATGCGCACGGTGTCATCGTCGCGGGCGGGCATGGCTCAACGGTCGCAGAGTGCGGGAGCGCTGACAAGCTGCTCGCAGCCATATTAGGAACACTCCCTCTTTCACTATGAAGTCACCTCGCCGTCTGAGGCGTGGGATCATTGCCCCATGACGGATGAACAGGATCGAGTGGGCGAGCTCCTGCGTGATTTCATCGTCGGGTACGGCGAGCTCACCCGTCACATGGGTGAATCCATCGATCTTCCCGCGTCGGATGCTGCCGGTCTTGCCGAGATCGCGATTGCTGCCAGCGAGGGGGAGCCGATGACACCCGCACGCCTCGCTCGGCATGTCGGGCTGACGTCGGGTGCGACGAATGCTCTGATCAACCGGCTGGAACGCCGTGAACTGGTGACGCGGAGTCGCGAGAGTGACGACCGCCGCATCGTCACGCTTCGTCCGACACCCCAGGCTGCTGCGAGCGTCGGCGAGTTCGCCGCGCAGGCGGGGGGTGGACTCGAGGAAAGCCTGCGGGCCCTGGATCCGACATCGGCTCGCATCATCGCAGGGTTCCTCAGCGATATCACCAGCAGCATTGACGAGGCCAATAAGAGATTGCGCAATGCGCGCCGCTGACGCGTCCACTTGCCAGATTGATTCATAAAGAAGTCACTTCACGGTGAAGTAAACGTGTCATACTGATCTTCTGCACACGCAGAACCGATCAGAAAGCAGTTATGACATGCCTGAATCCCACGCCGTGATCTCCGGAGCCAGCATCGCTGGGCTCTCCGCCGCATTTTGGCTTCGCCGGGTCGGCTGGCGCGTCACCGTCATCGAACGCGCGAACGCGTTTCGCGACGGCGGCCAGAATGTCGACGTACGCGGAATCGCTCGCGAGGTGCTCACCCGCATGGGACTGTTCGATGCCGTCAAAACGCAGAACACCACGGAGATGGGCACCGTGCTGGTCACCTCCACGGGCAAGGTCAAGGCTGAACTGCCCTTCGGCGGTGAAGACGGAGCGACAGCCGAGCTCGAGGTGCTGCGAGGCGACTTCGCCCGCACGATCCTCGACCATCTGCCGGATGGTGTCGAATTCATCTACGGCGACACGATCGCCGAGGTCTCGGACGTGTTCGACGCCGTGGACATCAGCACGGTCGGCGGGCTGTCACTGCGAGCGGATCTGCTCGTCATCGCAGAGGGTGTGCGGTCTGCCACCCGAGACAGGCTCTTCGGCGACGTGGTCGACCAGAAAGAGCTCGGCGTCAACATGGTGTTCGGCACCATTCCGCGCACCCCGACCGACGACAATCGGTGGCGTTGGTACAACGCGATCGGCGGGCGACAGATTCATCTCCGGCCCGACAACTACGGCACCATCCGTGCGATTCTCGCCTACTCGCGCGGGGAGGACCTCAAGGGCCTCGACCGAGCCGGCGCCCTCTCGGTCGTCAGGGCCCGCTACCAGAATGCAGGGTGGGAAGCGTCCCGTATTTTGGACGCGTTCGATACGTCTGACGACGTCTATATCGACCAGCTGACCCAGGTGCGAATGAGCACCTGGCATCGAGGCCGTGTCGTGATGGCGGGAGACGCTGGCTGGTGTGTAACCCCTATGGGCGGCGGGGGCGCATCCCTCGCGCTTACCAGTGGATACGTGCTCGCCGCCTACCTGTCGACCAATCCACACGACTTCGAGACGGCCCTCACCTCGTACGAGAAGTGGCTCCGCCCGCTGGTTGACGACGTTCAGAGCCTGCCTCGGGGGCTCCAATACTTCGCCTACCCGCAAACGAGACTCGGTTTGGCGGCCCGCGGGGTCGTCGACAAGGTGATCGCGTCGCGCTTGTTGAGGCCTATCGCGGCAAAGCTGACCCGAGTCGCGGAAACCAAGCAGGTTCTTCCTGCACTTCGCGACGCCGACGAGTAAGTGACGCCGCTGGCGCGCTCAACAGGATGTTTTGACGAAGAGCTGGCGTGTCCTCGGCTGGGCGGCGGCGTGGTGGCGATCCGCCCTGTAATAGCTAACTAGGGGCTCAGTCGTCGAGAGCGTCGAGTTCGTCGAGTTCGTGGTTGATGCTCGCTCCACGGGAGGACAATAATCCCGGGGCAGCGTGAGTGCTGCGCAACTTGATCCGTCTCAGGGGTCCGGGACAAAAGTGTCCTCAGTTAGCGGGCCACGGTACGCGGCTGCTTACCAGCACGCGCTCGTGAGCTTTGAATCTGCGCCGATGCGCGGGTCCACGACGACGGACGACGTGATCATGTGCAGCTCGTTGATGTCACGATGGATTGATGCACCCTCTCATTCGCCCCGCCACGGCCGCGGACGCCGGCGAGCTCTCGCGGGTCAGCCTCACCATGTGGGACGAGGCGTACGGCGAGATGATCGATGAGGAAGCATTGCGTCGACGCCACGACGAGCCTGCGGATTCTCGCGCTGCGCGGTGGGCGGAGCGCATAGCCAGCGACGAGGTGCTCGTTGCCGTCGACGATGACGCAGTGGTCGGCTTTGCCCGAGTTGCCATCACGCCGAAAACGGAACTGCTCTCGCTCTATACGCGGCAGAGTCACTGGCGCTCGGGGCTCGGAACGCGATTACTGACCGAAAGCCTGCGGGGAGCCACCGCAGAGTTGTGGGTATTCGAGGGCAATGCGCGAGCGCAACGCTTCTATGAGCACCACGGATTCTGTCTCGACGGGCAGAGGCGAGAGGACCCGCCCTACGGGTTCGAGGTGCACATGGTTCGATCCCGCACGTTCGACAGGACGTATTGACGCAGGGGCGGTCTGTCCTCGATTGGGCGGCGGCGTGGTGGCGATCCGCCCTGTAATAGCGCGGGCGCGGGTCAGTCGTCGAGAGCGTCGAGCTCCCTCAGAGCGTCGTTCGCCCGATCGATCCGGTCGTGTTCGGGCGAGTCCCACCAGTAGGGGCCGCGCTCGCCCAGGCCGTGCTTCGCCAGGCCGGTGCGCCGACGAGCTGCGGCCACTGCCTCGTCGTCGCCCGCCTTCTTCGCGGTGCGCACGCCGGAGCGACCCCGGCCGAGGTGACTCTTCAGCCGAGCGAGAGTGTCGTCATCGAGAACGGGGTCTGTGCGACGCCACTTGCGGCCATTGATGACCAGCCAGTGAGCGTCGTCGACAGACCCCGTCTCAGACACGTTTTTCGTTCTGACTTCTTCGTGCGTGAAGGCGGCGCTAGGCCGCGATCAGCTCGGGCTGTGCAGCCCACGAGCCGGAGGGGTTCTCCACGGGAGTCCCATCTGGCTCGGTTCCCTCTTCGGGGTCGATCTCGTCGGGCTTGGGGGTGTGCTCGGGGCGAGGGTCACTCATCGTCTGCTCCTCCTCCTGATGCGGTGTCTTCTCCGCTTTCGGGGTTGCTTCCGTCAGATCCCGAGCCATCGGGAATCTCTTCGGCATCCGGCTTCTTGGATTCATTCGTCGTCATGCGTGCTCCTTTCCATACGCGACGTTACGCCCGTCGCCCCGATGGCGTCAGGGGTTGACGAGTCAACGTGCGAGCAGAGCCCGCGCGCTGCGGGTGACGAGGTCGCGATCGGTGGTGAGCACGAACTCGTAGAGGCCCTCGCGATGCCGCGACGGGTCGATCTCCCTCGCCGTGAGCGCGGCGGCGTAGTCGGCGGTGAGCAGAACGACGTCCCACTCGGCGGCCAGCGGGTCGGCATCGTCGACCGTCACACTGCGGGCCGGATGCGGGAGGGCGGCCGACGCGCCGGTCGAGTAGGCCGTCAGCAGGCATCCGGATTCGATCAAGCGGTCGTAACGCCGCCGCGTGTTCTCGGTGATGTTGTCTTCGGACTGGAAGGTCGAGAGCAGCACCGCCGAGTCGCCGGCCGCCAGGGCTCGCTCCTCGAGAAGGATGCTGACCTGCACGAGCATGGCGCGGTCGCCGACGCGCAACGGCGTGCTCGCCGCGACGACGCCGAATGGAGTGACGTCGCTCGAATCGCGTTCTCGTATCGCGCTGTGCCGGCCCGGCCCCGACGATCGAACGGTGACGCCGGGGGCATCCTCTGCGGTTTCGCTCGGCTTGCCGAAGTGCCAGCCCTGGGCCACGGATGCGCCGAGCGCCCGCGCCCTCGTGATGTGCTCAGCGGTCTCGACCCCCTCGGCCAGAACGAGGGCACCGCTTCTCTCGGCGTACGCCGCGACCGCGGTCATCATCGCCGCGGTGGTGCGGTCGGGCTGGCGGCGGATGAGATTCATGTCGAGCTTCACGATCTCGGGTGCCAACAGCGGGAGAAGGGCGAGCGAGGCGGGTTCGGCGCCCAGATCATCGATGGCGATGAGGTGGCCGGCGGCACGCAGGGCGGCCGCGGCGGTCAGGAGAGCTCCCGGATCGGCGGTGAGAGCCCGCTCGGTGATCTCGATGACGAGCGGGGGAGCGCTGAGCAGTGGCGCGGTGATGAATCCGTTGGCAAGGCTGATCGGTTCGACGTTCACGAAGAGGGAGTGCGGTGTGAGGAGCCCCTGCGCTGCCGCGGCGCGCAGGGCGGACTCGATGAAGAGCGAGTCGAGATCGTCGGCCCTGCCACTTTGATAGGCATCGTGCAGGAGTCGATCCGGCGCCACCGGCACCCCGTACGACGACGCACGGCTGAGCGCCTCGTGAGCAACGACCCGACCGGTATCGATGTCGACCACGGGCTGGAAATGGGTCATCAGACGATCGATACCGAATGTCTGCATGCTCCTATTAAGACAGGAGTCACGGGAGATCACCTATTCGTGTCTCAGCCCCGGGCCCGGCGCGACGGTTGGGAGCATGTTTCGGCATGAGATGAAGCACCGCTATTCAGAGCGTTCTTACTCAGCGGGGAGCGGCGGTTCCGATTCGGCGACGGTGAGTCCTCGGATGACCCCGGCGACGGCGGCGCGCTGAGTGCGGGTCGGGTCGACATCGACAGGCGCTTGACTCACCGCTCCCACGTGCGCGGCCACGACGGCCTTCGCCAGGAGGGACGGCTCGACGACGGGAACTCGCCCGTGCGCTGCGGCAAGAGCGATGAATCGGCTGCCCAACTCGTCGGCGACGTGCTCGTCATCGATCATCATGCTCTCGGCGAAGGACGTGTCGGCTGCCGCTTTCGCCAAGAGTACAGCGCGCAATGAGAACCACTCCCGCCCGGCGGGGAGCGAGCCCAGAAGTTGGCCTACCGCGTCGTCGAGGGTTGCTTCGCGTCCGGGCTCTGCCAACTGCTTGTCGAGAGCGGTGTGGAGCCGCTCCCAGACAATCGCCGCTTGCTCCTGGTGTAGAGCGAGGTACAGCTGATCTACCGACGAGAAGTTCGAGTAGAAGGCTCCCCGTGTGAAGCCGGCACGACTGCAGATCTCTTCGACGCTCTGTGTGATCGTGCCGGTCGCCTCGAACAATGTCGCCGCGGCTGACAGGAGTCGTCGACGAGTCTCGCTTCTGCGCCGCACCGGAGTGGGCTCGCCCTCGTTCATGGCGTCAGCCTACGTGTCGTGGACGGGCCCGTGCGATTTTCGATACGATATGCATTGAGTACATATCGTATTGAGAGGGCTCCGGATGAATGATCGGCAACGCACGTGGAACGTTCGCGGATGGATACCCCTGGTTCTTGTCGCGCTCATGGGCGGGGCTCTCGCCTGGCTCAATGGCGCGCCATGGTGGGGATGGATCCTCGTCGGCGGGGTCGTGACCGGGGCGTACTTCTCAGCTCGGGTCTGGAGGCGCCGTCGGTGGTTCGTCCGTGGAGCGGCCTGGCTGGCGGTGACGGGTCTCGTCGTTGCCGTCGCCCTGACAGCGGGCCCGATCCCAGGAACGCGGACCATCGATGGTCCGCACACGGACCCGGTCGCGACGGCGCAGGGTGACGTGATCGGACTTCGGGACGACGATGCCGAGGTCGACGTCTTCGCGGGGATTCCCTACGCCGCTCCACCGGTCGGAGACCTGCGATGGCGTCCGCCGGCTCCGGCGCTCGTGCGAACGGAACCCCTGATCGCGGACGACTTCGGGCCGTCAGCCATCCAGAACGAACCCACGTTCACCACGCGAGCCGCGACCCGCTTGCTGCACCTGCCGCTCGAAGAGACGCTGCTCGGAGGCTACGCAGTCGACGAGGACAGCCTTCGGCTGAATGTCTGGCGTCCGGCGGAGGCATCCGAGGCTGATCCTCGCCCCGTGCTGGTGTATCTGCATGGCGGATCGTTCGTCGGGGGCTCGGGCTCCCTGCCTGCTTACGACGGCACCGCTCTCGCTTCAGGGCAAGAGGCGGTCGTCATCACCCTCAACTACCGGCTCGGGGTGTTCGGGTTCCTCTCCGACGATGCACTCGGCGGTTCGACGCCGGGCAATCAGGGGCTCCTCGACCAGCTCGCGGCCCTCCGCTGGGTGCACGACAACATCGCCGCCTTTGGTGGCGACCCGAGCCATGTCACCGTCGCCGGAGAATCGGCCGGGTCGGGCAGCGCGTGCATCCTCGGTGCATCACCTTTGGCGGCCGGTCTCCTTCACGGCATCATCGGGGAGAGCGGGGGATGCCTGGGAACCGAAGGCGACCGTGAAGCCGGCGACCTGTACGACAGTGCCGAGCGAGCCCGCGACGCAGCCCGCGAACTCAGCGATGCTCTCGGCGGTGCGACTCTCGCCGAGATGCGAGCGATGCCCGCGGCACGAATCGCGTCCGCAGCCAGCGGCCTCACGGCGCACTGGTGGCCATCCATCGACGATGTCGTACTGCCTGAGACGCCATCCGCCATATACGACGCGGGTCGACAGAACGACGTCCCGCTTCTGCTTGGCAGCAACAAGGATGAAACCTCCCTCGACAGGATCAGCGGGATCGACTCGAATCCGGAGACCTACGTGCAGGAAGTCCGTGACGAGCACGGTGATGATGCAAACCTTTTTCTCGAGCTGTATCCCGGACGCGACCCCGAGCAGGTCGTCGCATCACGTATCCGCGCCAGCACGGATCAATCGATGACCGCTCCTATGCGACGGTGGGCGATGGCGGCCGCCCAGACCGGGCGCGCTCCCGTCTACGCCTACTACTTCACTCGAACCCCACCGGATCCAGATCTTCTCGAGTACGGCGCCTATCACGGCTCGGAGGTGATGTACGCCTACGGCAACCTCGGCGCCGACGGCGACGCCGAATACACAGACGTCGATTACCGACTCGAATCAGAGATGACCGGGTCGTGGATCGCCTTCACCTCCAGACACGACCCGAACCATTCGGGGATCGATCGCTGGCCCTCCGTGCAAGAGGCTCCGGATGTCGTGCTCGAGTTCGGTGACGTCACCTCTGTCGCCCCGCGCCCCTCCCCGCAGGCTGTCGACTACTGGCTCGACCGATCTGGATGACGAAGTCGCCGATCTCGCCGAAAACTGGCGGTTGCAACGTTGGCAAAGATTGGACATAGTGATCAGTGCGTTGGCGCGTTCTCCAATCGAAGGATAATAATGTCGTTATTCGAACGCCTCAGGCGCGAGCCACGAATCGCTGCAATCACCGCCATATTGTTTGGTGCAGTCATGATCGCCGGTTCCGTGAGCGGATCTCCAATTGCCGCGGACGCCGCGCAGGCGGGGCAAGTTCTGTATTCTCCGAATCTCAGCGCGTTTCCCTCCGGCACGGTCGGCTACCCGCGCGCGATCCGGGTAGACCACGACGGCTCATCCGCACAGACGATGCTCGCAACGTTTGCGCAGAGCGGTCACAACGGTCCGGGCACTATGCCGATCTACCGCAGCACAGACGCCGGGGCGAGCTGGAGTCAGATCTCGTCGATCTCGTCGAACACGACCGGTTGGACTATCGAAGCGCCGACCATCTTCGAGGTGCCTCGAACGATTCCGGGCCTCAACCAGGGAGACATTCTCGCGGCGGGAACCGCGTGGTCCACGGGGAACTACACGCAGCAGAAGGTCGAAGTCTTCCGTAGCACAGACAAGGGTCAGACCTGGAGCTACCTATCGAACTGCACCCAGACCTCCGGGCTTCCGAACTCAATCGGGCACGGCATCTGGGAGCCGAGCTTCCTTGTCGCTGACAACAACACGCTCGCCTGCTTCATCTCTGACGAGCGACCCGCGAACTCGGCGACGAACAATCAGAGCATCGGCCACTACACATCGACGAACGGTGGCGCATCGTGGAGTGCAAGCGCCACGCCGGATGTCGCTTTCCCCGCCGACAATCTTCGCCGTCCTGGCATGCAGACGTTCGCCGAGCTGCCGAACGGACAGTTCGTGATGTCGTACGAGATGTGCCGCGACGCTACCAACCCCGATCACGCCTGCGAGGTCTACATCAAGTTCAGCGATGACGGGCTCAACTGGGGCTCGCTGGGCAACGCGGGAACGCTGGTCGCGACGTCCGATGCACGCGAGCTGCTTCACACGCCCTACGTGTCATGGGCGTCGGGCGGAGGTCCGAACGGAACGTTGCTGATCTCGGGCCAACGCGTTGTGTCCGGGCCCACCGGAAACAAGACCGTTCTTGCTGAATCGGGCACCGTTCTCTTTCAGAACACGAACCTGGGCGTGGGCCCGTGGACTGAACTGGAGGCGCCGGTGACGGTGAATCCTACGGGTGGCTACGCGCCAGGCGCGCCGTCGTGCCCGGGCTATTCGACGCCCGCGATACCGCGTGAGGACGGCACCGGCTTCGTGTATTTCGCAGCAACGCTCAAGCAGGGTACGCAGTGCGAACTGAAGTTCGGAATCGGTAGCCTTACCGGCCGCACTGGCGCTATCAAGACCTCCACGGGCAAGTGCCTGGATGTCGACACCAACACCGCGGTGGCAGGACGCGTCGTGCAGCTTTATACCTGCGGCATTGCGGAGGGTCAGCGGTGGTCGGTGTCAGCGAACGGAACTATTCGCTCGTTTGGAAAGTGTCTCGATATCTCGAACAACGGCACCGCCAATTTCAGCCCGGTGCAGCTGTGGGACTGTCTTCCCAACGCCGGCGCCCAGCAGTGGGTACCGCAGCCGAACGGAAGTCTGCGCAATCCGCAGTCCGGCAGGTGCCTCGACGTTCCGCAGGCGAACTACACCGATGGAACCGATCTGCAGATCTATGACTGCAATGGTCTGGCGACCCAGGTGTGGAGCCTTCCCGCCTGAGCCGCTCAACGAGGTCTATGCCCCGGACGTGCGCGTTCGGGGCATAGACCGTCCGTGCGCAGATGTCGTCTTCAGGCGGTGCTCTCCCGCACGATGAGGCGATGGGGTGCGACGACCTCGACGGCCTCTCGGCCGGGGTCTGCAATTCGTTCCACGACTCGGGAGACCGCCTGCGATGCGATGTAAGGCGTATCGAGTGAGATCGTACTGAGGGTCGGTCGTGAGAACCGACCCTCCTCGATGTCATCGACTCCGATGACGGCGATGTCCTCCGGCACTCGTCGGCCGGCATCGAAGACAGCACGGATGGCGCCCATCGCAAGGAGGTCGGAGTAGCAGAAGATCGCGTCGAGCTCGCGGCCCGAGTCCAGGAGGTCGCGGGTGGCGAGATACCCCTCGGTGCGGCTGTAGTGCGCGGCCGGGCGCGTGAGTTCTGGCACGAAGTCCAGGCCGGAATCGTGCAGAGCATTGCGGTAGCCCGCTGAGCGCTGCTGCGGGGTGGCATAGCCTTCGGCCGGTTGCGCACCGAGTGCCCCGATATGCGTCCTGCCCGCACCGGTCACATGCATAACGGCGTCGTGTGCCGCTTGCACGTTGTCGATGGCGACGTGGTCGAATCGTCCGTCGAAGTCGTGCTCTCCAAGCAAGACCAGAGGTGTGCCGCCATCACCATTCATGTCACTCAACTCGGCTTTTGTGACAAGAGGGCTGAACAAGACGCCGTCGAACAGCATGGAACGGTTGCCGCCGGTCAAAAGGTCGCGCTCGCGCTGATGATCATGGCCGGTCTGGTCGATCATCACGCGGTAGCCGAGTTCGCCCGCCGCATTGATCACGTCGCGCGCGAGCTGACTGAAGTAGGGCACGTCGATCTCGGGAACAACGAGTGCCAGCACGCCGGTGCGCCCTGTTCGTAGGGTGCGGGCGACGTGGTTCGGTCGGTAGTCGAGCTCATCTATCGCCTTGTTGACCCGGGCACGCATCTGCTCGCTCACATGCTCATAGCCGCTCACGACATTCGACACGGTGCGGATGGATACCCGGGCACGCTCGGCGACGTCACGGAGTGTAGCGGGCATGCGGTCGCCTCCTTCAAAACGGTCTCGCCAGCATATCGTTTGCATCGTGAGCAAACGCGGGATATGCTTTTGCACACGTTGGCAAACGCATCGCCACACAGTCACAAAGGAGTGTCTCTTGCACCAGCACCTACCCAGATCGGCAACTCGAGCCATCGCGCTCGGGCTTGCGGCCGCGGTCGCCCTCGGGCTCACGGCGTGCGGACCCGACATCGGATCCGCATCCTCGACGAATGCCGACAGCAACCTGCTTCAGCTCCCTGCCGAAAAATCACCGTCCGGCGAGATCACCATCTGGGACAGGTCGGGCGACCTCTATGGGGTGTTCGATGAAGCCATCGCCGATTTCAACAAGAAGTACCCCGATGTCGTGGTTCATCACGAGGCCGTCGACATCGACGCGAAACTTCAGAACACGCTCATCACGGGTACGGACGTTCCAGATGGCGTATTCCTCGACGACGCGAAGATCGCCGGTTTCTCCGACTACCTCTTGGATCTCACCGACGTTCTCGCGCCCTACTCCAAGCAGATCGCACCTCAGAAGCTCGACGTGAATTCGGTGGGCGGGGGCATCTACGGGGTGCCGTTCGACTCCAACCCCGGTCTGCTCTACTACAACGCCGCGGCACTCGAGGCCGCAGGCATCGACGCCACGAAGATCACGACGTATGACGAACTGCTGGAGGCCTCTCGCGCCTACAAGGAGGCCGTGCCATCGGCGGCACCGATCCACCTCGAGCAGGCCGGGTTCCTGAGCCAGCTGCAGCTCGAGATGTATGCCAGCCAGCTCGGAACAAGCATCGCGGATGCCGATGGTCAGCTCAGACTGGACAGCCCCGAATACAAGCAGATTCTGACCTATCTCGACACGGTGCAAAAAGAGGGCCTCGGCACACGCGCCGAATACTTGAGCCCGACCGATATCGCCGAACTCGAGAACGGCAACCAGGTCTTCTATCCCTGGGCCATCTGGTTCGACTTCGCGCCGCAGCAACTGCTCACCCAGACGAAGGGCGACTGGCGGGCCATGCCCCTTCCTGCATGGGAAGACGGCGGAGCACGCAGCGGAGCGATGGGCGGCTCGTCGTTCGCCATCCCGCGTGACGGAAAGAACTCCGAGCTCGCGGCCCTGTTCTACAGCTTCCTGATGTTCGACGAGGCGGGTTACAGCGCCGTCTGGGGCGCGAGCGATGTCTACCCGACCGGCCTCAACACCTCGATTCCGAGCTACCTTCCGGCCGCCGACCCGAAGGCTCCCCTGTTCGAGCCTGTTCCCGCCCTCGGTGATCAGGATCTGTGGGCGGTCGCCACCAAGGCCAGCACGGAGATCCCCGCGAGCGTTCCGACACCGTCGTGGTGGGGAGGCGCGGTCGACTACCTCGGCACAGACCTGCAGCGCATGCTCGACGGTGATCTGACTCCCGACGAGGTGCTCAAGCAGGCCACCGATGACATCCAGTCCAATCTGATCGACCGGCAGTAAGGGCGCACGGCACACGATGACGACGATGACTGCCGCGCGAGCCCGGCGAAAACTGGCTCCCTACCTGTTCGTGCTGCCGTTCGTAGCGGTATTCATCGCCTTCAGTGTCTACCCGCTCATCTTCACCGCCCGCCTGAGCTTCACCAATTGGAGAGGCACGGGCGCGGCGGAGTGGGTCGGATGGGACAACTACACCTACTTGCTCACGAGCCCGGGGTTCTGGAACTCGCTCGCCAATTCCGGTGTCCTCTGGTTGTTGATCATCCCGGCGCAATTGGTGATCGCGTTGATCGCCGCCGTGCTCCTCGACAACGCCAAGCTGCGCCTGCGCGGGTTCTACCGGGTGGCGTTCATCGTTCCGTTCGTCACTCCGCTGGTCGCCGTGGCACAGATCTGGGTGGTGGTGTTCGACACGAACTACGGCGCCGTGAACGGTCTCCTCGGGTTGGTGGGGCTGCCGGATGTCGGCTGGCTCAGTACAAGTGAATGGGCGAAACCGACGCTGGCCCTGCTCTTTCTCTGGAAGACGACGGGGTTCATCATCATCATCCTGTTGTCGGGGCTGCAATCGATCGACTCGGCAGTGTACGAGGCCGCCTCACTCGACGGGTCGAGCCGCCTGCGCACTCTGTGGAGCATCACGGTGCCCCTGCTGCGTCGCACCCTGATGTTCGCCGTGATCCTGCAGACGCTGGCCGTGTTCCAGATGTTCGCGGAACCGTTCGTAGTGACCCAGGGCGGACCGTACAACTCGACCACCACCGCGGGCTACTACCTCTACAACCACATCACGCGTGCAGATCTCGGCACGGGAGCAGCGAACTCGTTCCTGCTCGTGATCATCGTGATGGCCCTGTCGCTTGTGTTCGTGCGACTGCTTCGAGCGAAGGACTGAACGCATGACCTTACTCACCCGGCGAGCGCCGATGGCGAATGCCGAAGCCGCGACCGGCGCGACGCGCACCACACGTCGGAGCCGACCCGCCATCGGCTCGCAGCTCTTTCTGGTGCTGCTCACGGTCGCATTCCTTTCACCCGTGGCATGGGCGCTGCTGTCGGCGTTCAAGCCGGCGAACGACATCATCCGTTCGCCGCTCGCGTTCGACCCGTCGACGTTCACGCTCGACAACTATGTCGCGATGTTCCAAGACGTGCCCATCGCATCCGGATTCATGAACACGGCGATCGTGCTCGTGTTCAAGGGCGCGATCACCGTGTTCTTCGCGCCCCTGGCCGCATTCGCGTTCGCGAAGTACACCTTCATCGGCAAGAACGTGATCTTCGGCGCAGTGCTGATCAGCCTGATGCTGCCCACGATCGTGTTGATCATTCCCCTGCTGCTCGAAATGAAGGAGCTGGGGTGGGTGAACACCTATCAGGCGCTCATTCTGCCGGGAGCGGTCGACGCCTTTGCGATCTTCTGGATGCGGCAGGTGATCAGCGCGGTGCCCGACGAACTGCTCGACGCCGCGCGGGTCGACGGCTGCAGCGAATTCGGCATCTTCTGGCGAATCGTGCTGCCGGTCATTCGCCCCGGACTCGCTGGACTCGCGGTGCTGACCGTGATGAACATCTACAACGACTTCGTGTGGCCGGTTGTGATCGCCTCGTCGGAGCGCATGGCGACGCTGCAGGTCGTACTCTCGACCCTCTCTCAGAACATCACCGGCAACCGGATCGGTGCCGACTACGCGACGGTGACCGGCGAGCTTCTCGCCGCGAGCTCTATCGCACTCATTCCGCTGCTTGTGCTCTTCATCGCCTTGCAGCGTCATTTCATCAACGGAATCCTCGCTGGAAGCGTGAAGGGCTGAACCACACATGACACTCACCACAGACATCGCACCCTCGTCTCCCAATGACGAGAGGGCCTCGGTGACCCCGAAATCCGAATACCCGCGACCCGACCTCGACCGGTCGGAGCGGTGGCTCAGCCTCAACGGGTTGTGGGACTTTTCTAGCATCGATGGCTCGACCCGGATCACCGTTCCCTTTGCCTGGGAGACGCCCGCGTCGGGAGTCCAGCGCACCTGGCTCGAGTCCGCCACCTACAAAAGAATCGTGTCGTTGCCGTCGTCGTGGGCCGGCTCGCGCGTCGTGCTCTGCTTCGGAGCGGTGCACCACCGGGCGGCGGTCTCGATCGATGGTGTCATCGTCGGCGAGCATGTGGGCGGGTACACCTCGTTCGAGTTCGATGTGACCTCGCACGTGCACGCGGGATCAGACTTCACCGTCGAGGTGGCGGTCGAATCACCGGCAGACAAACGGTCGATCGTGCACGGCAAGCAGCGGTCTATTCCTCGGGATGACTACGACGGGGTGTCATTCACGCCCACGTCGGGAATCTGGCAGAGCGTGTGGATCGAGGCGCGCGGCCGCACCTACGCGCAATCGGTGACGCTACGCGGTGACAGCCTCACAGGGATCGACGTCGCCGTCGAGCTGGCTGGTGATGCGCCTCGAGACGCGCCCGTTCGCATCCAGCTGTTGGGTGCCCGGGCTGGCGAACCGATCGTGCTGGAGTTGACCGGCAATGCGGAAGGGACGGCGACGGGCCGCATCGAGTTGCTCGAGCCTCGCCTGTGGTCGCCGGTCGACCCGCACCTCTATCGGGTCGAGGTCAGCGTCGGCGAGGATGCTGCGGCCGACCGAGTCGTCGCGACCACCGGCCTGCGCTCAATCGAATCGCGCGACGGGCTGCTGTATCTCAATGGCGAGCGCCTGTTCTTGCGCGGTGTGCTCGATCAGGGCTATTGGCCCGACACCGGCCTGACCGCACCGAGCGACGAGGCCCTCGTCGATGACCTGTACCTGGCCCGAGAGCTCGGCTACACAATGGTGCGCAAACACCTCAAACTCGAAGAGCCGCGATGGCTCCACCGCGCCGATGAGATCGGCATGCTGGTCTGGGCGGAACCGGCCGCGCCGAGCCGGTTCAGCCCAGAGGCCGCAGCTCTGTTCGAAGATCAACTCGAGCCGATGGTGGCACGCGACGGCAATCATCCGTCGATCGTCGTATGGGGCCTCTACAACGAGGAATGGGGACTCGACTGGGACATCCCGGGCAGTCGCCGACGCGCCGACGCGGCCGTGCACGCCTACGACAGAATGGCGAGCATCGACCACACGCGGCCCCTGGTCGAGAACTCCGGATGGGCGCATGTGAAGAGCGACATCGTCGACTGGCACTACTACGAGCCGAACCCGGCAATCTGGGCCGCAAGTGTTCGCGACCTGGCCTCGGGTGAGCGGGAGACGTTCCCGGTGAAGCTCGGGCCCGACTTCGTGGTCGACAAGAGCCTCTACGGCTCAGCCGACTTTCCTCGCACGGGAGTGCCGCTTCTCAACAGCGAGTACGGCGAGGGCTACACAAGCCTCGAACGAGCCTGGCACCTGCGCTGGCAGACCCAGGAATTGCGCCGTCACGCGCGTTACTCGGGCTACGTCTACACCGAGCTCGCCGACGTCGAGCACGAGAACGCGGGCCTGCTCGACGCCGCGCGTCGGCGAAAGGACTGGGGCGGACTGCAACCCGCCGATGTCAACGCCGACACCGTGCTCGTGATCGACCTCGTTCCCCGAGCTGCGGGTGCGGATATCGAGGTACCCACCGAGCCTTTCGATCTGGTGCTGCACGTGTCGCATCACGGTCGGCATCCGGTGGGCGGTCGGCTCTCAGCCGAATGGATCGCCGCTGGGTCGCCACTGCCCGATGCTCTCGTGGCGACCACCACGGTCGATGTTCCGCCGGTGGAGCCCTTCGAGTTGGGGTCACCGATCGTAATCACCATCGAACCGCCGACCGCTGCGGCCCGGCTGGCTCTGCACTTCGTCGATGCTGACGGCGCTGTGCTCGCACGCAGCTTTGTCGACGCTGCACCGGTCGAACTGCCGAATCGTCGAGGAGCACGTCTCGGCGACATCTAAGCTGTGGCGCGCGTCTCCTGCCAACGCGGCGCGCGCCACTCTTGGGGTTCCAAATCGCGCATCCCGACGAGCGCCGAGAGCGAACCTCGACGCTGGCCGGGCGTGCCGAGTACGTCGAGCCCTAGTGTCTGAGTCATCACTGCTCTCGAAAGGACTCCACCATGCAACTGCTCTTCGTGCACGGCGCGCTCGTTCGTGACGGAGCCTGGTGGTGGCGGCCCGCAGCCGACCTGCTCGAGCGGCGCACGGGCATCCGGAGTCGCGCCGTGGCGCTGCCGTCGTGCGGCGAGCGTGCCGCGGGCGAAGGCGAGAGCGATTCGGATGCCGCGGGCGGGCTCGTCGCGGACGCCGCGGCGCTGCGCCGCGAACTCGACAACAGCGACGAGGTGATCGTGGTCGGTCACTCCTATGGCGGAACGGTCATCGCCGAGGCCGGAGCGCACCCCGCCGTGAAGGGCCTGTTCTATATCTCGTCGTATCTACCCGACATCGGCCAGGCGCAGGGCGCGATCATGAGTGGCGAGCCCGACCCGGTGTCGATCGCCGACAACGGCGATGGCACGCTCGGTGTCTCGGGCTACGACGTCGCGTCGTTCGGGGCGCGGTTCCTGCAGGATGCCGATGCGGCGACCCAGCTCGAAGCGTGGCAGCGCGTCACGGCTCAGGATGCGAGCGCGTTCGTGACTCCGACGACCGCGGTCGGATGGCAGGGAGTCGACTCGACGTACCTCGTGTGCACGCACGATCGCAGCACCTCACTCGATCTGCAGAGGTTCCACGCGGCGCGCGCCACCCGTTCGGTCGAGGTGCAGACCGGGCATCACCCGTTCATCACTCGACCGGAGCTCGTGGTCGACGAGCTGGTCAGGCAGGCCCGGCCGAAGCGAGGGCCTGCTTCAACGTCGCGTTTGCCGTGACCCACTCCTCGGGGTCCTCGTCTTCCCACAGCTCGGTCAGCTCGCTGTCGGGAGACGTGGCGGCGGTCAGCGCGTCGAGTGCCAGAGCCACGAGGTCGGCATCGGGGCGACCGGCTCGCTGCGCGAACGACGCTACGGACTCGGTGTAAGCATCCGTCTGCGTCGGTCGGTCGAGGCCGTGCGCGACCACCTCGGCTGCCGCGATCGCGATGACCGCGTCGTCTGAGTCGACCTCGGTCTCGCCTGCGACCGTCGTCAGCGCCTCGCGCACGATCGACCAGTCAGGCGCTTCGGCCAGGTCGTACGCCCAGTCGCTCGCCGAGTCGCTTCCGAAAGGTTGTCCGCTCCAGGTGCCCATGGCTCCACGATAGAACAGTCGTCGCGGTGAGGACATAGGCGACCTGCTCAGCGACCTTTCATCAGACGATCGACTAGTGGTTGCTACGGTGAGACCCATGAAGCCGACCGCGACGAGATCGCCCCTGTCCCGCGAGGACGCATCGAGCCGCATCACCGCCTACGTCTACGGCAACGTCGTGACGCTGGCGACGGTCGCCGCGCTCACGACCGCCAGCGCGAACAGCGGGCTGGGCTTCTGGTACGTGCTGGCGACCTCGTTCTCGACGTTCCTCGTGCACACCTTCGCCGAATCCATCGGGCGTCGCGCACGCAGTGACGAGCCGCTGACTCCGGCGATCATCCGCGCCGAGCTGCGCGACTCCCTGCCCGTGCTCACCTCGGGTTTCGTGCCCGTCGCGGCGTTGGCGCTCGCGTGGGCGACCGACGTGCCAGGCCTGCTGGCTCAGATCGCCGCCATGGCCTACCTCATCGTGCGTCTCGCGCTGATCGGCCCGGTCGTGGCCTCGATTCGCAGCGAACCCGCGTCGTTCCGTACATTCGTCGCGGGCGTTGGGCTCGCGGTCGTCGGCGTGGGCATCGCGCTCATCAAGGTCACGCTCAGTTCGTAGGGTCGCCGGGCCGAGCTGTGGGGCCCGGCCGTGGGGCTCGGCCCGGATGCATCGTGACGGCATCCGGGCCGGGCTCGGCATCAGGCCGAGATGTCTTTCAACCAGGCCGCGACACTACGGGGCTGCAGGTTCAGCAGCGACTGCGCGCTCGTCTCGCTCGAGATGAGCTCCTCGGGCTGGGTCGCACGCCACCGGTACGAATCGACGACCGGCGTAGCGGACGCTTCGCCGAAGAGCGGAATTATCGCGCGGAGGAAGTCGTCGGGCGACTGTGCTTCGAAAGTGACGGTCTTGCCGGAGTGCTCCGAGAAGCCGGCCGCGAGGTCGTTACCGAGGAGCCCGGGCAGAGCCCCGACCTCGATCACGCCCGTCACCTCGGGGTCGGCGATCAGACGCGCCACGACGTCGGCGACATCGAGATGCGAGCTCCACGACACGCGGTAGTCGTCACGGATCGGGTAGCGGAGAATTGCCTCTGCCTCGATGCCCGCGGTCACGACGGGCAGCAAGAGGTTCTCGAGGTACAGCTTCGGGGCGACGATCGCCACCGAGACGCCCGTGGTGCGCAGGCCGTTGACGAGTGTGTCGATGGGGGTCTCCTCGCCGGCCGGGGCACCGAAGGGATATCCGCTCGTCGAGACGACGACGCGAGCGGGGCGTGCTCGACGAACGGCTTCGACGATGGTCTCGGCGTGCTGGCGCTGCAGCTCCATCGGACCGATCGGAAGGTGGGCGAAGATCGCGTCTGCTCCCGTGTAAGCCTCGGCAAGCGAGTCGACCGACGACAGGTCGACGGCGATCGCTTCGGCGGGGCCGCTATACGAGGCGGGAGTGCGAACGGCAGCGATGGGGGACTGGCCTCGGGCAAGGAGGGCGGCGACCACAGGGGCGCCCTGGGCGCCGGTGGCGCCGTGGATAATTGTTGTCATACCTCATTAGTGCATACGATGCACCAGTTACGTCAAATGCACTATAGGGTTTTGGTCATGACCTTCTCGAACGAGCCGTGGCCTGAATGCGGCATCGCGCGCTTTCTCACTCTGCTCGATGGCCCGTGGGCGACGCTGATCGTACGCAACCTGCTTCACGGCCCTGCTCGGTTCGGCGAGCTGAAAGACGGTCTCGTCGGAATCAGCGCCCACACCCTCACGAACCGGCTGAGGCGCTTCGAAGAGAACGGGCTGGTCACCCGCACCTCGTACCCCGAGATCCCGCCGCGCGTCGTGTACGAGCTGACGCCGCTCGGCCTGCAACTCGGCCCGGTGTTGGAGTCGATGAATGCCTGGGCATTGACCGTGCCCGAGCTCGAAGACGCGGAGTAGCTCTTTCGGCAGGCCCCGCCGCCTCGCGGGATAGTCTGGACTCACTGATGGTCGGAGACGCGTGATGAGTTCGAGGTGGGCGCGAGTCGCGCGCGGGTTCCTCGTCGCCGCCTTCTCCGTCTTCGTGGCCATGTTCTCGCACGCGATCGCCGGCGGTTCTGCTCCCGGCGGCGTCGGCCTGGGGCTTGCTCTAACGTTCGCCACTCTGGCGAGCATCGCGATGGTGGGCAGGCGTCTGAACGTGGTTCGCATGACCGCGTCGGTCATCGCGAGCCAGTTCGCCTTCCACCTGTTGTTCTCTGTCGGAGCCTCGACGACCTCGACATTCCACCAGGCCGGCCACCACGGCGTGGTCTCGGTGACGACGGGTGCGGCGGGCACCGGCACGCAGATGACTCACGGCGACGCGTCGATGTGGGTCTGGCACGCGGTCGCCGCCGTGCTCACCATCGCCTTCCTCTGGCGCGGCGAACGCGCCGTCTGGCGGGTGCTGGCCACGGCATCCCGTCGTCTCTTCGTGGTTCTGATCGGCACGCTCGTCGGTGTGCCCGTGCGCACGACCGGCGCCGCGCTCGCGGCCGTGCCGGCATCCGTTCGCACCCTGCGCGACGACCTCGGGGTCGTGCTCTCGGCGCTGAGGCACCGCGGTCCGCCGGTCGGTGCGCTCTCCGCCGTCTCCTCCCTGGTCTAGCGCCGCTCTCTGCGACGCGCGCCTCGGCGGGAGTCGTCCCCCTCGATTCCGCAGATCATCTGCAGCCGGGCACGCGCGAACGCGCGGCTCTCAGCCTTCCGTCCGGCCGCGCAACCAGGAGCATCCGTCGTGACCCAACAGACAGACGTCGACACCACACGAGGCGAGATGACGACACGCACCGTGTCGCTCGCCCACATCGGCTGGATCGAGATCGTGCTGCTGCTGTGCGTGCCGGGCAGTGTCGCCCTCGCGCTCGCCGGCATGGTCTACACCGGCGCGTTCACGAACATCCTCATGGACCCCGGGGTGCTGACGACCCGAGGCCTGCCCATCGCCCGAGTGGTGCACGACGCCGCCGCCGCCGTGACGATCGGGCTTCTCGTGCTGGCGTCGGTGGCGTTACCCGGGCAGAAGAAGGTGCCCGGCGTCGTGAGCTACACGCAGTGGACTGCCGCGCGCTGGGCCGCCCGATCGGCCGCCGTGTGGGCCGCAGCAGCGATCGTGGGCCTCTTTCTCACCGCGTCGAACGCCATGGGCCCGGTCTCGTCGTCGGTGTTCACGACCCAGTTCATCTTCTTCGCGACCGAACTCGAACTCGGTCAGTCGCTGCTCGTGTCGATCGTCTGCATCCTGATCGCCTTCGTGACACTCTTGCTGACCCGGCGCGTGTCGTGGGTTGCCTTCGCGACGGTCATGAGCATCCTGTCGTTGCTGCCCCTGTCGCTGTCGGGCCACGCCGCCGGATCAGACGAGCACGCCAACGCGGTCAACAGCCTGGCGATCCACCTCATCGGAGTCACCGTCTGGGCGGGGGGACTCACGGCCCTCATTCTGCTGCGGCGACGGTTGGGGTCGAGCCTGCCCGTCGTCGTGGCTCGCTACTCGCTGCTGGCCGGGTGGGCATTCGTGGCCGTCGCGGTGTCGGGCACAATCAACGCGATGCTGCGCCTCTCGTCACCCGCAGATCTGCTGGGCGGCTACGGCCTGCTCATTCTCATCAAGATCGTGATCCTCGTTCTTCTCGGACTCGCCGGAATCTGGCACCGACGGCGGGTCATTCCGCAGCTCGTGCGGCACCCCGATCGTCCCTCGTTGTTCGCCCGCCTCGCGGTCGCCGAGATCGTGCTGATGGCCGTGGCCATGGGTGTCTCGGTCGCCTTGTCTCGCAGTCAGCCACCCGTGTCGCAGGAGCCCGTCGGCGCCGGCGACACCCGCCGCGGGCTGCTCGGCTTCCCATTTCCCGAGCCCGTCGACACCTGGCGCATGCTCACCTCGGTGCACGTCGACTGGCTGTTCCTCTCGGCCGGCGTCGTTCTGGCCGGGCTGTACATCGCCGCAGTCGTTCGGCTGCGTCGGCGGGGCGACGCGTGGCCCGTGATGCGCACGGTCAGCTGGGTGGCCGGATGCGTCGGGCTGATCTATACGACCAGCGGCGGCCCCGGGGTCTACGGCGCCGTTCACTTCAGCACGCACATGATCCAGCACATGGGACTCATGATGTTCGTTCCGCCGCTGCTCGTTCTCGGTGGACCGATCTTGCTCGCCCTGCGGGTTCTGCCGAAGCGGCACGACGGCAGCCGCGGGCCGCGCGAGTGGATTCTGATCATGGTGCACTCGCGCTATCTCAAGGTGCTCTCGTACCCGGCCGTCGCGGGAGTGATCTTCGCCGGCAGCCTGGTGGCGTTCTACTACACCGACTGGTTCCAGTACTCGCTGCAGACCCACCAGGGGCACATCCTCATGTGTCTGCACTTTCTCGCCAGCGGCTACCTGTTCTTCTGGGTGCTCATCGGAGTCGACCCCGGACCGGGCCGGCCGAGCTACCCGCTGCGGCTCATCCTGCTGCTCGCGACGCTGGCGTTCCACGCCTTCTTCGGCCTCGCCATCATGTCGGCCACGAACGTGCTCGCCATCGACTGGTGGCACGCCCTCGGCTACACCGACACGGCGGCGCTGCTCGCCGATCAGCAGGTGGGCGGCGCGATCGCGTGGGGCGCGGGTGAGCTTCCGGTCGTGCTGGTCGCCCTGATGGTGGTGCGGCAGTGGGTGGTGTCAGACGAGCGCACGGCGAAGCGCACCGACCGCACGGCAGACCGCGACGGCGACGCCGAGCTGCGCGCCTACAACGAGCGGCTGCTGAAGATCGGCGACCGCGATCGCCGAAGCGGAGACGCGTAGAAGGATCGCCTGGCATCGTCGAGACTGGATGCATGACGAACGTTTTCGGGATCGATGTCGCCGCCGAACTGCAGCAGGTCGACAAGCACTGGACGCCTCGGGTCGTGGGTCGAGTGAACGACCAGTACATCAAGGTCGCGAAGCTGCTCGGCGAGCTGGTGTGGCACGCGCACGACCAGGAGGACGAGATGTTTCTCGTGGTCTCGGGGCGTCTTCGCATCCAGTTGGAGGGCGGCGACGAGGTCGTGCTCGACCCGGGCCAGTTCTACGTCGTGCCCCGTGGGGTGCGGCACAACCCCGTGGCCGAGAGCGAGGTCGAGATCGTACTCATCGAAACGGTGACCACCGCGCACACGGGCGACGTCGCATCCGAGAGATCTGTGCCGATCGAGCAGCAGCTGGGGTCGTTCAGCTGACGCGGGCGGAGCTCGTCGCGCCGGTAGTGCCGGTAGTGCCGGTCGCTTCGCGAGTTGCCAGTTCGGTTGACGCGAACTGCCAACACGCGCACTCCAGGTGGCCCGAACTGGCAACTCGGCACCGTAATTCATCCCTTCGGATGAGCTTGTAGGCGGGTTTGGTCGTTCGTGGGGATAAGACTGGAAGACGTGCGAACGAACGGCGGCTGTAAGCCTTGTCGCCGGTGTTGGGCGGCTCGTAGCGTCTAGCTCTGTCGGCACAAGACGTGCTCCGTCTCACCCCGCCGGCCCAACGCAAGGAGAACGACATGGATCACTCACAGGACAGCCTCGGCTCGAGCGGCCGCAGCACAGGATCGGCCTTCCGCAGGGTCGGAGCAACGGTCGCGGTGGCGTGTGCCGTGACTGGTTCGATCATCGGGCTCGGCGCCATGGGCGCCCTCGCAGTGCCGAGCAGTTCATCGGTCGCTACACCGGCAGCCGCCGACGCGTCGGAGTCGGACTCGATGTCGCACTCGGCGGCCAAGGCGACCTTCACCGATGCAGATCGGGCTGCCTTCGCGGCATCACCCTATGCCGAAGAGGCCCTCAACCTGGCGGTGATATGGGGAACCGGTGTCGAGTGGGCCGAAGGCAAGGCCGGCGCCAAGATTGCGGCCGGCATTCCCCTGCCCTTCGCCGCGGGGCAGGCGACGACCGTCGCCTATACGCCCGACCAGGAGCGCCTCGCGCTGCAGCTGACGACTGTGGACTTCCATGGCATCGCGCGGGTAGCCGCGGTCTGGGGTTCGACAGATCTCGACAGCGCGAAAGCCAAGATGGGCTCTCTCCTTCTCGCACATCAATCGCTGCCCGCCCCGCCGGCAGTCTTCTCCGATGACGATAAGGTTCGCGTGTTCGGCCTGAGCGGATACACAGACGACGATGCGGTCAAGCTCGCCGGCCTGTGGCAGACCGATACGCACAGTGCGATCCTGCGCGCCGGAGCGGAGCTGCTCGCGGAACACGAACTTCCTCTGTGACGACTCTTCTCAACGAGCGCATCGGCTTCGAGATCGAGCTCCTCGCCCCGGCGGGAGCCCATCGAGGCACTCTCGCGGAGCGCATCGCCCGGGATCGGGGTGGGCAGGTCGAGCGGTTCTTTCACACTGACTCTGAGCCGTCGCTCGTGCCGGGAATGGGGCACTTCTGGCACCTGACCCCCGGGTTCACGGTGCACGATGGGCAGGGAGCGCCTCTCGCCTCGCTCGTCGACGACATCACGATCGTCGCCGACCTGAGGCTCGACGTGCCGCGGGCCACCGGGTACCAGGCCCCCGGCTCGCGGGCGGGGGCCGACGAAGACTCGTATCGCATCCTCTCCGACGACGGGCGCTTGCTGCGTCTCGTCGCAGACCACACGCATCCGGATACGCCTTTCACGAGGGTGCTCGACGATGTGGGCGTTCTCTTCGGCACCCGGGTCGAGACGATCGACACCGTGCGCCGATTGCGCGATCGTGCGGGAGCGAGCATCGCGATGGCCACGTCGCTGGCACGAGGGCGGGAGCGCCCGTGCGAGATCGTCACGACGCCCTTGAGCCGCGATCACGAGGCCACTCTCGAGACGCTGCTTCGGCCGGCTCGTGAGCTCGGGTTCACGGTGCCGGTCGAAGCGGCGGTGCATCTGCACTTCGACGGGGCTCCGTACCGCTCGGTGGCGGCGTTCTCGAACCTGGTGCGACTTTTCGGGCACTGGCGAGAAGCGCTGCGCGCGGCGCTCGGAACCAATCCGGCGTGCACTCGGCTGCAACCGTTGCCACCGGCGCTGGTCGATCTCGTCGATCAACCGGATGCCGTCGGCCTCGCCGAGGCCGAACACTGGGGCGGTCTGCAGACGGCCGCCAAGGCCACCGGCCTGACCAAGTACTTCGACGTCAACCTCACCGCGCTGCTCACCGACGCGCCCCAGCGCGACACGGTGGAAGTGCGCATCCTGCCCGGCTCGCTGCACGCGGCCGACATCGTTCACCGAGCCGCGTTCGTCGAGGCGCTGCTCGTGCGGTGCCTCGACCCTCGTCCGTTTCCCCAACCGACAGGGGCGGACCCCGCCGGCCAAGCCGCCGAGCTCGCCGCCCTCGTGGGAATCATCCCCACGAACGAGAGGTCGACGAGACGGTGACGGTAGCGTGAGCGGCGTGTTTACGACCGGGCGGCTTCGCGCGTTCTTCGCCGCATCCGAGCGACGACGCCTCGTCGTCATCGGTGCTGCGGGGGCCGCGTATCTCGTCGCGCTGGCGGTCGCACTGCGCTTCGAGTGGTACCCGCAAGGGCTTCCGGGCTATGTCTACCTCGGGGTAGTCGCGGTCGCCGGCGCTGCGACCACGCGGCGTTGGCCAGTGGAGACCCTGGTGCTCGTCACCTCGTTCACGGCGTACACGACCCTGGTTCCTCTGCCGGTGGAGCTCTACGGTCTGTACGTGGGAGCGCCGCAGGCCCTCGTGCCCCTCGCGATCGTCGCATTCATGATGATCTCGGACGATGGCCCCGTGATCGCACCGGTCGCCACCCTCGGCACCCTCGCCCTGATCACGATCTTGCCGTGGCGAGACATCGTCGGCGTTCTTCTCGAGAACCAACCGCTGGATCAGGCCCTCCTGCTCGACAGCGGGCAAGACAGGTCGGTTCTGCTGGCGGAACTGGTCGCCTGCGTCTTGGTGGTCATTTTCGCCCTGATGCTGCGTCGACAGCGACGAGTCGCCGCCGAGCTGGCCTTGAGAAACCTGGAACTCACCCAGCTTCGGGCCGTAGAGATCGCCCGTATCGCCGAGCAGGAGCGCACGCGAATCGCCCGCGACATGCATGACGAAGTCGCCCACCACGTTGCCGCCCTCGTCATCCGCGCGCAGGCGGCCATGAGAGTCGCCGACACACAGCCCGAGCAACTCACCCAGGCTGTGAAGGACATCGCCGAGGGCGGCCAGGACGTTCTCGCACGCATCCGGACCGTGGTGCGCGTTCTCAAATCGACGCCGGTGCGCGATACGGATGCTCCGTTGCCCCTCGCCGACGAACTCGAGGCACTTTTCGAGCGGGTCCGATCGATCGGCTACCGAGTAGACAGCAGTGTGCAGCTCGGCGGCGATGTTCCGCCAGCGCACGCGGTGGCGATCATCCGGGTGGTGCAAGAGTCGGTGACCAACACGATGCTGCACTCCGCGTCACGCTGGCTGCGGGTCGTCGTCGCCGAGCAACCGCTCGTGTGGACGGTGCGAGTGAGTGACCCGGGGCCCGCTAGGGAGCGGTTCCCCGATATGCCGAAGGGCGGATCCGGGCTGGCCTCTCTGGAGGATCGCCTCACGCACCTCGGAGGTAGGGTCTCCTCTGGAGCCGACGCTGGCGGCTGGGCAGTGACCGCCGAGATCCCCCGTTCAGCTGCCCCCGCTCGACGAGAGAAGACCCCATGACCGTCCGCGTGCTCGTCGTCGACGACCAGCCGATCGCCCGAGCGGGCATCGCCGCCATGCTCGACGCCGAGCTCGACATCGACGTGGCGGGCCAGAGTGCGGATGGCGAAGACGCGGTACGCGACGCACTCGCTCTACGCCCCGATGTGGTCGTCACCGACATTCGGATGCCGCGACTCGACGGCATCTCGGCGACCCGGCGCATCCTGGCCGAGCTCGAGTGCGCGGTCGTGCTGATCACGACCTTCGACGACGACGAGTACCTCTTCGATGGCATCGCGGCGGGCGCCTCGGGCTTCTTGCTGAAAGACTCCGGGCCCGATCTGCTCGCGGCGGCTGTGCGGTCGGCGGCTCGTGGAGACTCGCTGATCGACCCTGCCATGACCCGGGCCCTGATCGAACAGACCGTCGCACCCGCTCGGCCTGAGGCGACTCGCGCGCCCGATCCCGAGCAGCTCGCGTTGCTCGATCAGCTGAGCGAGCGTGAGCGCGTGGTGTTGCAGGCGGTGGCACGCGGACTCAGCAATGTCGACATCGCCGCCGAGCTCTGGGTGAGCGTGCCCACGATCAAGTCGCATATCTCGAGCGTGCTCGCGAAGACCGGCACGCGCACGCGGGTGCAGGCGGCGGTCTTCGCCTACGAGTGCGGGTTCATGACGCCGGGGGCCTAGACGCGGGTCGGATGCCTGGCGGCTACGGTCGCGCCCTCTCGTCGGCGGGAACCCTGCGCAGGAGCGCCGGTGTTGCCGCCACGAACAGGCTCACCGCTGAGCCGAACCCGACGATGACGAGGATGAGGTTCGCGTCGTCGGCGATCGCCCCCACCGCAGTGCCGACCGCTGCCGATGCGAGCATTGCTGCGCCGAGCCAGTAGAAGCCCGACCAGAAGAGTCGGCCGAACACGACGAAGTGGAGCCCGACGACCGCCGAGACGAGGGCGATTCTGATCTGATCCAGCCCTGTGGCGGTGAGAATCACGTTCCCTCCGACGATCGCCAGCACCTCGGCCACGACGATGACGATGTAGGCGCGAGACGAGAACAGGGTGCGGTTGCGGGAGGCGTCGCTTCGGGGGATCCCTGCCTGTCGTTTCAGGGCCGCGATGACGATGATGAGGCCGAGCAGCGTCGCACCGAGCTGTGTGCAGAGGGCTGCGACGTGTGGCAGTCCCGACGACCCCCAGAAAGCCCATGCCACGCCGAAGACGCCGGAGACGATCGACCCGATGAGCGCACCCCTGTCGGCCTTCTCGAGGTCGCGACGCACGCGCTGGCGTTCCGGCAGATCATCCATGCGGGCACGATAACACCGTGCCCTGCCCCAGCGTCGCGGGGCGTAGCCTTCATCCCATGATCGAACTCCCCGAGCCGCCTCGACTGACCGCGCCGTCGACCGCGCTGAAGACGTCGTATCTCGTCGGCGAACAGGCCGACATGCGACATCGGGGGTCGGATGCGTCGTGGCTGAAGGCCGCGAGCCTCGACTTCGACGCGTTCGTCGCCGAGAGAGTGGGTGTGCGGGATCGTTGGGGCGTCGCGTCTGAGCTCTTCTGGTTTGCCGCGGGCGAGTACTACATCGGTTCGCTCGTGATCAGACACGAACTCACCGACGATGAAGGAGGCGGGCACATCGGCTACCACGTCGTGTATCCCTGGCAACGTCAAGGCCACGCCACCCGGATGCTGCGGGAGGCTCTCGTGAAGTGCGCCGACCTGGGCATCGAGCGGGCGTTGCTCACCGTCGCGCCCGAGAACGCTGCCTCGATCGCGGTGGTCCGGCGCAACGGCGGCGTCGAAGACAGTCTCAATAGCGAGGGCGAGATGCGCTTCTGGATCAATACGGGCGCACAGGCTGACGCAGAACCGTCTTGAGTTTCTGCGGCGCCGTTCTGCGGGCGTCGCTCAGATAGACCTCGTGGTGCAGCCCGTTGAACGTCAGCCCGTTCTGCGGCAGATACTCGTCGTGAAGTCGAGCGAGCGTCGGCCCCTCGTCGTCATACGACCCCACGTGCAGAATCTGGATGCTGCGCCCCTCGTCGAGCGTGATCAGTCGCGCCAGCGTCCGGGCTGGGTTCTGCTTCTTCGCGGCGACCGTCGAGAGGGCGGTCGCAACGTCGTCCTCCGTGATCCACTCGGGCTGATTGATCAGCGCCGTCCACCGCCACGAGTCTTTGGCGCGTAACACGAAGGCGCCGGCGTCATCGGCGGTCCAGAGCGCTTCGAGCGGGCCCACCACGAAGTCGCGCCCCTGAGCTTTGCTGGCGAATTTGATCGTGTACGAGGTCGAGAACAGTGCCTCGATGGCCGCGGCATAGGCGGGGGCTGTGTTCGGGTCACCCTCGCCGTCGACGGCGAGGTAGTTCATTGGCGGCACGACCACGTCGGTGAACGTCGTGGACGACGGGGAGTAGAGCGTTAAATGCTCTTTCTTGACGTCGTACTTCTGCATGATCCGCAGACTAACGGCCTTGGGCTGTGGCCGCCACGGAGAGAACGACGAAGGCCCGGGTCATTGACCCGGGCCTTCGTCGTGACGTGCTGAGCGAGATCAGTGCTCGTCGTAGTGCTCGCCGTGCGCGGCGTGCTTGTGACCGTCGTGGTTGTAGTCGGTGTGGTCGCCGTGCTCGACAGCCTCGTGGCCGCAGTCCGCTCCGTGGGCGTGCTCGTCGACGGTGTGCTCGGCGACGCTCTCGTGCTCGTCGTAGTGGTCATCGTGCAGCGCGTGGTGGTGGGTGCCGTGCACGTAGTCGGTGTGACCCTCGTGCGCGACGGCCTCGTGGCCGCAGTCCGCTCCGTGGGAGTGCTCGACGACGGTGTGCTCGGCGTGGATCTCAGTGGTGCTCATGTGTTTACTCTTTCTCTTCGGGTGTGTCTTCGGTGACGTGTGCGATCGCGTCGTCTACGACGTGCGCGATGTGGTGGTCGGCGAGCTGGTACTCGGCCTCGCGGCCTATGCGAGAGACGGTGATGATGCCCGCCTGACGCAGCGTCTTGAGGTGCTGCGATACGAGCGGCTGCGACATTCCGCTGAGACCCGTGAGCTCGCCGACCGTCGCCGGCTTGCTCGACAGAAGCCTCAGCAGGATCAGCCGAGACTCCGACCCCAGCACCTTGAAGAGTGCCGCGGTGGCTTCGAGTCCTGCTTCTGCTGCCATGACTCGAGTCCACCACACGTATAAACAAATGACAATGTATTTATGCAATCGATAATGATGGTCATGTAGATGAGGTGATGGGTCGTTATCGGGCGCGCACCTTCTTTGTCAACGGTTCGAAACCGGCTCGTCGGCGGCGGGTAGAACAGAACAGACGAAGGGATCACCATGAGTCCACGAGCATCCTGGACCGCTCCGCATCTACCCGACGAGGAGTCGGCTCTGCGACGGGCCAAGCGCCCCCGCAGCATCCTCGCGGGCCCGTATGGGCATCCGTTTCACGCCTTGATGATCACCGTGCCGATCGGCGCCTGGACCGCGAGTCTGGTGTTCGACATCCTCGCCCTGTTCGGCGTGGAGCCTGAGGCCTTCTCGCTTGCGGCACAGTGGCTGGTCGCGATCGGCATCGTCGGCGCACTGCTGGCCGCCCTCTTCGGCCTCATGGATCTCTCGAAGCTGACGAGCGGCACGAGAGCACGCCTCATCGCCCTCACCCACATGGTCTTCAACACCGTCGCGATTCTGCTTTTCGCGGGCAGCTTCATCGTCAGGCTCACCCAGCCCGATCAGGCGAGTGTCGCCGGGTTCGTGCTGAGTCTCGTCGCCATGCTCTGTGTCGGCTTCTCGGGCTTCTTGGGCGGCGAATTGACCTACCGATACGGCGTGCGAGTGGCCGACGAGGAAACGCAGCAGCACGGTTACTGATCACGCCCCAATGAAGAGATATCCACCGAGGAGATAGAGGTAATCGCATGTCAGGCACATCCGTCGTGGTCGTCACCGGGGCATCCAGTGGAATCGGTCGTGCGACCGCCCTCAGGTTCGCCAAGAGCGGGCACTCGCTCGTGTTGGCGAGCCGGCGCTCGGAGGCGCTTCGCGAGCTCGTCGAGGAATGCGAGTCGCTGGGCGCGACGGCGATCTCGGTGCCGACTGACGTGTCAGACGAGCATGCTGTTCAGGCCCTGGGTCGAGCGGCAGAGAAGCGTTTCGGTCGAATCGACGTGTGGGCGAACGTCGCGGGCGCATCGGTCTTCGGCACTTTTACAGAGGTGCCGCTCACGGACTTCCGCCGGGTCATCGACGTGAACATGTACGGAGCCGTCTACGGTTCTCGGGTCGCGCTCGATGTATTCACGCGACAGGGCCACGGAGTGCTGATCAACGTCTCGTCGATACTGGGCGAGGTTCCCCAGCCTTATACGGCCGCGTACTGCATGTCGAAAGCGGCGATCAATGCCCTGGATGTCACGCTGCGCAGCGAGTTGGCGCTGCAGCGACAGAAGAAGATCCACGTGGTCACGGTGATGCCGGCCACGATCGACACCCCGTTCTTTCGGCACGCCGCCAACTACACGGGTCGGCGTCCTGTGGCGATGCCTCCCGTGTACAGCCCGGATCTCGTGGCCCGCAAGATCGTCGCCGCGGTCGGGCGCCCACGACCGGAGATCGTCGTCGGCGCGCTCGGCAAGACTCTCGTGCGTCAGCACCGCCGCACGCCGCGACCCGTCGAGGCGCAGCTGAGCGCGCAGACGGAGGCGATGCAGTTGTCGCACAAAGAGATGGCGCCGTTGACGGCCGGAACCCTCTACGCGACCAACGACGACCCCCGCGATGCCGAAGTGGCGGGCGGATGGCACGGCAAGGCTCGCAACTCGAAGCGCAATCTGCTCGTCGGCGCCCTCGGAGTCGGGCTGCTCGCCTTCGTCGTCAACAAATCGAGGCACTCGAGCCACTAGTGCTGGCAGCTCGGTCGGCCGGGTCGGGGCGCGGGCGTCTCCTCAGTCGTCGTCGAGCTCAGTCGTCGTGCTCGTCGTGCTCGTCGTGCTCGTCGTCTCGTCGTCGAGCAGCATGCCGACGGAGGTCGCGCAGGTGTCACCGCGCCAGGCTTCGATGCCCTCGCGAATGGCGAAGACCGCGATCACGAGCCCTGCCACGGCGTCTGCCCACCACCAGCCGAAGAGGCTGTTCAGCACGAGACCCGCGAGCACGGCTCCCGACAGATAGGTGCAGATTAGTGTCTGCTTCGAGTCGGCGACCGCTGTCGCCGACCCGAGCTCGCGGCCAGCGCGCCGCTCTGCCAGCGACAGGAAGGGCATGATCACCACGCTCAGGGCCGTGATGACGATGCCGAGTGTGGAGTGCCCCAATTGAGCACCGCCGACGAGGGCGGCGATCGACGAGACGGTCACGTAGGCGGCGAGGGCGAAGAACGCCACCGCGATCACCCGGAGTGTGCCCTTCTCCCAGCGCTCGGGGTCGCGTCGAGTGAACTGCCACGCGACGGTGGCCGCCGACAACACCTCGATCACGGAGTCGAGCCCGAAACCGATGAGCGCCGCCGACGACGCGAGGGAGCCGGCGGTGATGGCGACGATCGCCTCGACCACGTTGTATGCGATCGTCGCTCCGACGATCAGCCGGATGCGCCGCTGGAGCAGCCGTCGTCTCTCAGGAACCGCAGCGGGTGCGGTCGTCATGCGCACACGCATCCGGGGCCGTCGCAGCAGTCGGGCTCGACGAACAGAACGACCCTCAGCAACGCGTCGAGGGCTGGCGAGAGGTGCTCGTCGGCGAGCCGGTACGCGGTGCGCCGCCCCTCGGGCAGGGCTTCGACCAGGCCGCACCCGCGGAGGCACGCGAGCTGATTAGACATGACCTGTCGCGAGACTCGAAGCGAGTCCGCGAGGTCGGACGGGTAGGCCGGCGCCTCGCGCAGGGCCAAGAGGATGCCGGCCCGGGTGGGATCGCCCAGGGCGTGACCCAGCCGGGAGAGAGCTGCGGTGTGCGAGAGCGTTGCGGTGGCCGTGGGCATTTCTCGATAGTACAGCGAATCGTGAACTATTGCGCCGATGCCTGCAGGGTCAGCGGCCGCCCGTGTTGGGTCCGTAGCTCTGAGGCATGGCCATGCAGCCCAGAGCTGGACCGCGTAGAGCTAGTCTGCGTCTCGTTTCTCGCGCCGCGCGCTGAGTCGTTCGCGAGCCAGCCGAGCACTGGCGCTCTCGGTGTCGCCGACGGCGATCGAACTCCGCTCGACCACGGGCATCTCGATCAGTCGCTCGCCCGGTGCAGCCTCGGAGAGGAGGAGCTGCACGGCCCGACGGCCCATGGCCTCGTGCGGCAGCCCTATCGTCGTGAGCCCCGGGCGGAGATAGGCAGCGAGCTCGTCGTTGTCGAACGAGACGATCGAGATGTCGCGGCCGACCGTGAGTCCGCGCTCCTGGCACGCCTGGTAGGCGCCGAAAGCCAGCCGGTCGTTCATGCACAGCAACGAGGTCACATCGCTGCGCCTGTCGAGCAGTTCGGCGGTGAGACGGTAGCCGTTCTCGGGCTCCCACTCCCAGCACGACTCCTCGGTGATCAGACTCAAGCCGAGCTCTGTGAACTCCGACCGCAGTCCGTGCACGCGTCGGGCAACGGTTGCCGAGCGAAAGAGGTCGTCTTCGACTTCATCGTTCTGGCCGATCAAGGCGACACCGTCGGTGTGTCCGGCGGCGACGAGCAGGTCGACGGCGCTTCTGCCACCCGCTTCTTCGTCGGGAAGCACCGAGAGCCCGAATTGGGGACTGGTCGCGTTGAGCATAACGACGCGGGTGGACTCGGGGAGCGAAGGCATGACGAGTTCTCGTGCGCGCATGGTGGCGAAGACGATGCCGTCGACCTGGCGATCCAGCACCGCCCCCACCGCCTCCTCCTGGCGAGCCGGGTCTCCGCCCGTTTCGAGAACGAGCATCACGTGACCGGCCCGTTCGGCCTCTTCGAGCGAGCCTCGAATGAGTCCGCTCGCGAATCGCGTCGTGGCCACGACGTCTGAGATGAAGCCGATCGTAAGAGATCGATCGGTGCGGAGCGCTCGTGCCCCCATGTTGGGACGGTAGCCGAGCTGCGCGACGGCGTCGTGCACTCTGCGGTGCGCATCCGCCGAAAATCGGGTGTCGGGTTTGCCGTTGAGAATCAGTGAGGCTGTGGTGGGTGAGGTGCCCGCCAGGCGCGCGACGTCGGCGAGTGTTGCTCTTTTCGAAGCCACGGCGCCCTCCCCTCGGCTCAAGCGTATCTGCAGGATTCAACTGGTCTGCTCGTGGGTCTTGACACTGGCAGACGATTGAGTAACGATAATGCCCAATGTAGGTAAATGCTTTTACCAAACACACCAACTGCAGCACATCAGAACTGACCATGACGAAGGAGTCACAGAATGAGAACACGCTCGCGTGCCGGCCGCACGCTGATGGTTACGGCCGCAGCTGCGACCGTTCTACTCGCCGTTGCCGGATGCGCGCCGGGCAGCAGCCCCGCCACGACCGCGCCGAGTGGCGATGTCAGTACAGAGGCCCCGACCGGCGACATCACGATCAAGATCCAAGACGAGACGGGCTTTCCCGTCACTTCGGATCTCTCAGACGAGTTCACCAAGCAGTACCCCAACGTGAAGTTCGACATCGTTCGTGACAGTTTCCAGAACCTTCTCGCCAACACACCGCGTCTGCTTGCCAGCGCGGACGCGCCCGACCTCATCCGGCAGTCGACCATCGGAACGACGGTGAAAGACGGACTGCTGACCAACCTCGATCCGTACTTCGACGCGTATGGATGGGACAAGTTCTCGGCGGGCCAGCTGGCCGGAGGCCGCATCACCGATGCGGGTGTTCGCGGGGAAGGGTCGCTCTACCAGTTCGGCATCGGATTCAGCGTCACGGGCATTTACATGAACAAGACGATCGCGAGCCAGGTCGGCATCACCGAGGCGCCTGCAACGATCGACGAGCTCGAGGCCGACCTTGAGAAGGCGAAGAACGCCGGTGTGCTGCCGATCCAGACCGGAATGCAGGACGGCACCGGCACCTTCGTGCTGCAGGCCCTGATCAATCAGTACGGCGACAAGCAAGACCTGATCGACTGGATGTACAACAAGCCGGGCGCGACGATCGACACGGATGCCGCGCTGAAGGGCACGACGAAGTTCCAGGACTGGGCGAAGGCCGGGTACCTGCCGCCCGACGTCAACGCCATCAACTACACCACCATGGTCTCGAACTTCACCTCGGGCCAGGGCCTGTTCATGTGGGACGGAAACTGGGACGCGCAGAACGTCGAGACAGGCCTGGGCGCGGGCAATGCGGAGTTCTTCTTGATGCCTCCCGCCCAAGCCGACAGCAAGCACGTGGCGATGGGCGCGGGAAACACCTTCACCATTCCCGCCAAATCGAAGAACGCGGATGCGACGGCCTTCTTCCTCAACTGGATCGTGACCAACGACAAGGCGCGCCAAATCGTCGTCGACGTCACCGGCTCCTCACCCGGAGGTGACCCGACGCAGGCGCTGCCCACCGTCGAGAAGGGCAGCCTCGTCGAGCAGGCGCTGAACAACTCCGCCACGGTCGCCACAGACGACGGCTTCGTGGACTTCATGGCCAACTCCACCGCGGGGATCTACCAGGGTTCTCTTCAGCCGAATGAGCAGCTGCTGCTCACCGACAAGCTGACCCCGGAGGACTTCCTGAAGGCCACGCAGGAGTTCTATGAGAAGGATCTCGCGGCCAAGTGAGCACTGTGAAGCATGACGTCTCGGTCGGGGCAGGGGTCATCACCTCCGCCCCGGCCGGGCCGGCCGCCTCCGCACCTCGCCGCCGTCGCAGCCAATTCGCTCGCCGCACCGCTTACATCGGGTGGCTCATGGTGCTGCCGGCGGTCGCCGCCTATGTCGCCTTCGTCGTTTACCCGCTGCTCACCGCCGTTCAGTACTCGTTCTACGACTGGAACGGAATCGGCGCGTCGACCTGGGTAGGAATCGACAACTACATCTCGATCTTCACCGACCCCACCCTCCTCACTCCCATCTTCAACGCGATCGTTCTCATCTTCTTCTTCACGGTCATTCCTGTGGTCTTCGGATTGGTGCTCGCCAATCTGCTGCGCACGATGAAGCAGGGGCCCTTCGCCACGGCATCCCGCACGATTCTCTTCCTGCCTCAGATCGTGCCGCTCGTCGCAGCTGGTATCGCGTGGTCGTGGATGTACGCCCAGGCCGGAACGATCAACTCGATCCTCAATTCGGTGGGACTCGGCTTCATCTCCCGATCCTGGCTCGCCGACTTCTCTACGGCTCTGCCGGCAGTCGGACTCATCGGATCGTGGGTCCTGACCGGCCTCTGCACCGTGCTGCTCCTGACCGGCATGGGCAAGATCGACGGGTCGCTCTACGAGGCGGTGCGTCTGGATGGCGCGGGTTGGTTCCGCGAGTTCTTCACGATCACGCTGCCCGGACTCCGTCAGGAGATCGCTGTTCTCACGACGATCACCGTCATCGCAGCACTCGGCACCTTCGACATCATCTACACCACCACGAAGGGCGGTCCGGGAACGTCGACCCTGGTTCCCGGTATCGCGATCTTCAGGCTCGCCTTCGTGCAGAGTCAGGTGGGTCTGGCCTCGGCCTTCGGCGTCGTCCTGCTGATCTTCGTGCTCATCGTGGTTCTGCCCATTCAGCGCCTTTCGAGGGAGCGTGACTCATGATCGTCAATCGCACCGAGGTCGTCGTCGGCCGAATCCTGCTGATCGTCGTCGTCGTGCTGACGCTTCTGCCCTTCGCCAGCATGCTGACGGCAGCGCTGCAGTCTCCCGATCGCATCCCGAACGGGTTCTCCTGGCCGAGTGATCCGCACTGGGAGAACTTCGTCACCGCGTTCCAGCTCGGCAACATCGGAACGCTCATGCTGTCGAGCACTTTCATCGTGATCATCGTCGTGCCGGTCGCGCTCCTGTTCTCGACCCTGGCCGGCTACGCGCTCGGCAACCTGCGCATTCCGGGAGGTCGCGCTGTTCTCGTCGGCATGGTGGTGGGACTCACGATTCCCTTCGAGGCCATCATCATCCCCCTCTACTACCAGTTCACGTCGTACGGGCTCATCAATACCCAGTGGGCGGTGATCATCCCGTTGATCGGCTTGTACATGCCGTTCAGTGTGTTCTGGATGCGCGCCCATTTCGTCGGAGTGCCTCGTGAGCTCTCGGAGGCGGCACGCGTCGACGGGGCGAACATCTGGCAGGAGTTCAGACAGATCCAGCTGCCGCTCGCTTCCCCGGCCCTCTCTGCGCTCGGCATCCTGCTGTTCCTCTGGACGTGGAACCAGTTCTTGCTTCCGCTCGTCATGGTGGACGATCCGAGCAAGCGCACCATGGCCGGGGCGCTCGGGGCATTCCAGGGGCAATACATCGACGCGCTGCCCCTGCTGTTCGCGGCATCACTGATCGTTATGCTCCCGACGGTGATCGTCTACCTCATCTTCCAGCGGCAGTTCATCAAAGCCCTGCTGCAGGGAGCGGTGAAGGGATAACCATGGCATTCTCGATTCCCGATTTCTGGGTCTGGGATTTCTGGACCGCCATCGACGGGCCGATGGTGCACCTCTATTACCTCCGTGCGCCGATGTCACTCGCCGACCCTCAGCTGCGGCACCGGAACGCCTCAGTCGGCCACGCGACATCCGTCGACTATGAGAACTGGACCGATCACGGCGTCGTACTCGAACACGGGGCGCCCGGCTCGGCCGACGAATCGGCCACGTGGACGGGGAGCGTGTACCGCGATCCCTCCGGTCTGTGGCGCATGTACTACACCGGTTCTCGGTATCTGCGACCGGGGGAGGACACGAACGTCGAGACGATCATGCTGGCGACCTCGACCGATCTGCACGAGTGGGTCAAGACCCCCGGAGCATTGCTGAGCGCAGAGCGCCCCTGGTACGAGACGCTGGCCGATCAGACGTGGCGGGAGGAAGCCTGGCGAGATCCCTGGGTGGTACCCGATGTCTCGGGAACCATGTGGCATATGCTCATCACCGCTCGGAGCCGCCAGGTGCCGGCCGGGGTAGACCCCGACGATCGCGGCGTGATCGGGTACGCCACGTCGCGAGACCTGGACTCGTGGACGGCCGCCGCACCGCTCAGCGCGCCGGGTGCCGGCTTCGCGCATCTCGAGGTGCCACAACTCGTTCGCATCGACGGCAAGGAGGCGCTCATCTTCTCGTGCGACTCGTCACATCTTGTCGGCGCTCGACGGGGAAGCGCTGGCGGCGTGTGGGCTCTGGCCCTGGGTGGGGACGAACCGTTCTCGGGAGAGCTCCTCAACGTGGCCGATGCTCAACTCGTCGTCGGTGACGAACTCTACGCAGGACGGGTCGTCGAGACTCCGACGGGACCGGCTCTTCTCGGGTTCGAAAACGTGGGTCAGAACAGTGAGTTCGTCGGACGCCTCTCCGACCCGTTGCCCCTTCGATGGACCGACGACGGACGTCTGGTCGCGTACACGACAGAAAGAGTTCGATGACAGACTCCCTTCTCTCTATCGAGGGCTTTGCGGCCGATGGTTTCGAGTCGGTACGCGAGGCATTCGAGAGGGCGATCGCCACCGATACCGACACGGGAGCGGCCCTCTCGATCTGGCGTGACGGCGAGCTCGTCGTCGATCTGGCCGGAGGCAGGGCCGACTCCGGCGCAGGGCTGCCGTTCGGGGTGAACACGCCGAGCGTGATCTTCTCCTGCACGAAAGGGCTCGCCTCTGTCTTGGTCGCGCGTCTCGTGCAAGACGGTCTTCTCGACTACGACGCTCCTGTCGTCGACTACTGGCCCGAATACGGCGCAGCCGGAAAATCGAACACCCGGGTCGCCGACGCGCTGTCGCACCGCGCAGGGCTGTCGGCCCCGAGACAAGACTGGACCACCGAGGACCTGATCGATTGGGATCGCGCGACGAGGCTGCTCGCCGCGCAAGAACCGTTGTTCGAGCCCGGCTCAGCGTGGGCTTATCACGCGATCACCCACGGATGGCTCGCCGGCGAGCTCGTGCGTCGGGTCACAGGACTCCTGCCGGGGGAGTATTTCGAGCGTCTGATCTCGGGTCCGTTGGCGGTCGACGCCTGGATCGGTCTGCCTGCGGCGCGGTGCGGCCAGGTGGCGACCATGGTGGTCGGAGAGACCCTCGCAACACACGTTTCTTCTCAGCAGAGCGACGTGCGGGCGGGAGCCTCGGTCTGGCCGGTGCGTGCCCTGACCCTCGGTGGTGCCCTGCCCTTGGCGCTGGTCGGGCCCGACGAGGGGTTCAACCGCTCCGACGTGCAGGCAGCTCAGATACCCGGTGCGGGTGGCATCAGTACCGCGCACGGCCTGGCGAAGATCTGGTCCGCGGTCGTCACCGAGACAGACGGCGTGCGCCTACTCAGCGACGAGACGCTCCACCGCGCGAGCCGCGTGCGATCCGAAGGAGCCCCCTTCTTCGACTCCCCGGCTCCGTGGCCTCGCTGGGGTATGGGGTTCCAGCTCGACTCCGAAGCGAGACGGTACCTGGGTGAATCGAGCCTCGGACACGACGGGGCGGGAGGCCAGGTCGCATTCGGAGACCCCGACGAGCGCATCGGTTTCGCGTTCGTCACAAACCGGATGGAGGCCGTCGACTCTCGCGGTACGGATATCGTCGCCGCGCTTAAGGAGGCCATCTCGTAGCCGGCAGGGATTCTCGACGACCGGGCGCAACGGCCGCAGACCGATACTCTGGACATCCACCCCCGCTGAACGCTGAGCGGTCTGACGCCCCCACCCCAAGGAGACGCCCATGTCGGTCGGCCTGCTCGCCGTCGTCGATGACATTCTGACCGCCGCGCTCAAAGCGAGCGCCAAGACCGCCGGAGTCGTGATCGACGACGCGGCCGTCACGCCGCAGTACGTTCAGGGACTCACCCCCGCCCGCGAACTGCCGGTCGTATGGAAGATCGCGCTCGGAAGTCTCGTCAACAAGTTCGTCATCATCATCCCGATCGCGCTGCTGCTGTCGGCGTTCGCGCCATGGGTGCTGCCGTTCCTGCTCATCATCGGTGGAACGTACTTGTGCTTCGAGGGGGCTGAGAAGGTCACCGAGTGGTTCGGCGTGCATCACGCGGCCGCTGAGGAAGAGCAGAAGACCGAGAAGAAACTCGTCTTCGGCGCGATTCGCACCGACCTCATTCTGAGTACCGAGATCATGCTCATCGCGCTCGACAGCCTCGATCCCGACTTCGGCATCTGGCTTACGCTCGGCGCACTCGTCGTGATCGGCCTGGGCATGACCCTGCTGGTCTACGGTGCCGTCGCGCTCCTGGTGAAGATCGACGACATCGGGCTGCGCTTCATGAAGAGCACCTCTCGGGGTGTGCGCCGCTTCGGAGCCCGCGTCGTGGCCGCGATGCCCGCCGTCTTCCGCGTCATCAGCATCGTGGGCACCGTCGCCATGCTGTGGGTGGGCGGCCACCTCGTGATCACGAACCTGGCAGAGACCTTCTGGCACGGGCCCTACGACCTGGTGCACGTGATCACGCACGCGGTCGAGGCCGCAGGCCCTGTCGTCGTCTGGCTCGCCGACACCGCGGTGTCATTCGTGTTCGGGCTGATCCTCGGAATGATCATCGTCGTGATCCTCCTGGGCATCTCTCGTTTGCGCAACCGCAACCAGCCGGTCTCCGCCGCGCACTGATCGAGCCGGCTCATCCGGCGCGAGGCGATCGAGTCGTCAGCCCTGCCAGAGCGCGAGCTTCTGCGGGTTCATCGCGATCCAGACGTCGACGACCCGAGGGGCGCCCGAGTCGTTCTGCCGCACGCCAAGGTTGAGCACCCCGGCGACGGCATCGCCGGAACCGGGCCCAAAGCGCAGCGCGACGCCGTCGCCGGTGAGCGCGGCCGCCACCACGGTGTCGGGCTGCTTCTCCATGATGCCGAAGAGAAAGCGCGCCACATTGAGAGCCCCGCGTACCGGCTTGCGGGCGGCCGATACGAATCCACCGCCGTCTGAGCGCAGCTCGACAGCGGGATCGAGCACCGCGGTGAGTGCCGACAAGTCGCCGCCCCGGCAGGCCGCGACGAAGGCCTGAACGACCTCGTCGTGCACGGCCGTGGCCACCTGGCCCTCCCGGCGTTCACGCACGTGCCGGCGAGCCGATGTCGCCAACTGGCGGCACGCATCCGGTGTTCGAGCGACGACGTCGGCGATCTCGCCGAACGGCACGGCGAACACGTCGTGCAGCACGAACACCACGCGTTCAGCCGGGCTCAGAGACTCGAGCACGACGAGCAGGGCGGTGCTCACCGACTCGTCGAATTCGACGCGGTCGAGCGGGTCGGCGAGAGGGTCGCCAAGCGTCTCGCTCGGCTCGCCGAACAACTCGCGAACGCGGCTCTGCGGCAGGGGCTCCGGCAGCCATTCGCCGACATACTGCTCGCGCCGCGCACGGGCGCTGCCCAACTCGTCGAGGCAGACCCGGCTCGTGACCCTTGTCAACCAGGCCGCGGGCCTGCGGATGCGCTGACGCTCGTCGTCGCCCAGCTTGTGCCAGCGAAGATACGCCTCCTGCACCGCGTCTTCGGCGTCGGCGAACGTGCCGAGCATGCGAAAGGCCATGCCGAGCAGGCGTGGCCGCTCTCGTTGCGCCTCGTCGGCATGGGCGAGTGTCATGCACATCAGTATGCCGCGACCTCACATTTCTCCTGGCTGCATCGTCATAGAGGTGTGACCATGACTCTTCGACGCATCATCCTCGGCGCGACCGCCGGCCTCGGCATGTTCGTGGGAGCCTGGGCCGCGATCTGGCCCGGCTCGTTCTACGACGAGTTCCCCGGCTTCGGACGCATCTGGGTCGCCGTCGACGGCCCCTTCAATGAGCACCTCATCCGCGATGTCGGGGCGCTCTACCTGGCGCTCGCGGGTGCGAGCGTGGCCGCCATCTTCTCGAGAACACCGGATGCCGGTCGGGTCGTCGGAGTGGCCTGGACGGTCTTCGGAGTTCCGCACCTGACGTATCACCTCATGCATCTCGAGCCTCTCGCCGTGATCGACGTCGTCGGCAACGTCGTCTCTCTCGGCGCAAGCCTGGCGCTGGGCATCGTGCTCATGCTGCCGGCGCCGCGACGAGAGCGCACCACTCCATCCCCTACCGAAAGGAACACTGTCTGATGAGAATCGCCATTGCCGGAGCCACGGGAGCGGTCGGCGTGCACGTCGTCGACGTCGCGCGCCGACGCGCACACGATGTCGTCGCTCTGAGTCGCGCTCAGGGCGTCGATCTGCTCGACGCGCGGGCCGTAGCCCGAGCCCTCGAGGGGGCCGACGCGGTGATCGACGTCTCGAGCATTGCGACGACCTCGCAGGCGGCCTCGATGGCGTACTTCGAGGCATCCACCGCGAATCTGCTGGCCGGTGGCGAGACCGCAGGCGTGACCCACCACATCGTCCTGTCGATCGTGAACATCGACCGTGCCCCGTCGGGATACTACGCAGGCAAGGTGTTGCAGGAGCGCCTCGTGAGCGACGGCCCGGTTCCCTGGTCGATCCTCCGCGCCACGCAGTTTCACGAGTTCGCCGGGCAGATCTACGAGCGCGGCCGCATCGGGCCCGTGCACGCGGTGCCGATCATGCGCACGCAACCCGTGGCCGCCAGTGAGGTGGCCGAGCGGCTCGTCGAGCTGGCCGAATCGGATGCCCGGGGCCGCGCGCGCGACCTCGCCGGCCCCCGAGAAGAGCGGCTCATCGACCTCGTGCGAGCCTCTGCCTCGGCCGCGGGGTCGCGGGCGCCGATCATCTCGATTCCGCTGCCCGGAGGGATGGGTGCCGCCATGCGCAGCGGCGCGCTGCTGCCGGGGCCGGATGCGCAACTCGGCACGCTCACCTTCGCGGAGTGGATACGTGCTCGATAGCGCGGTCTGAGGCCGAGGACGATCGTCGTGCTTCATCAGTACGAGGGATGGTAGCCCCCTCCTTTGTACGGGATGACCGCTTTTGAAGCACGCGATGCAGGGGACAGTTGCGGGAGGTCGACGGCGTCGTAGTCGGCCACCAGCGTGTTGGCCAGAGCTGCGAAGGTCTGAACGAGTTGCATCACTCTCGTGCTGTCTGTAATTAATAAGGCGCGCTCGGTCCCGTTCGCTCCGGTCGTGAAGCGGATGTGGCCCGCCAGAATGTCATCGGCGACCTCGGCCACGGGGTGCCCCGCTGTGAACGAGTGGCCCTGGATGAGCCGCGGGGCGGATCCCCGGCCGAGCCGGCGCTCGCGCATCCGATGTCTGAGGCCGGCGAGGTGTTCGGCCGTGAGGTCTCCGATCGAGGTGACAGTTCGGTTCGCTCGAACTGGCAACACGCGGGTTCGAGCGCTCACTTAGTGGCAACTCGGGGCCGCTCGCAGTTGCGTCGCTGTCGGCACCCGTCGATGATCGAGGGTGTGACGATGCCTTCACCCACGCTGCAGCACGCCCGTTCGCCCTCGATGAAGCCGACTTCGCTCGGCCGCGTGGTGCTCATCGTCTGCGTGGTGATCGCCGCGGCGTCGCTCGCGATCGTCGTGGTCGCTCTGCCGGGAGGGGCGCCGACATCGCGCGACCCTGGTGCGCCGGTCGTGCCCTGGCGGGTCGTCCTTCTGCCCGCCGTCGTGGGAATCGCGCTGGCCGCGGTGCTGCCGCCGCGGGCTCCGGTTCAGCCCGCCGTCGTCCAGAACAGGTCCCGACATGCCGCAGCCACGTGGAGTCTGCTGGCGCTCGCCGTTGCATTCCCCCTCGTCTCCGGGGTGTTCGGTCTCGGCGGGAACGAGGGCTATGTGCTCGCGAAGCTCCTTCTCCTCATCGCTATTCCCGCCGTGATCGTCGGTGTTCTGCGCGGCGTGCGGCTGGAACGGGTTCGAGGGGCGTGGCGCTGGTGGGCGGCGGCGGTCGTCGTGGTGATCTGGACGGTGCTTTCGAAGGTCGCGCCGTGGAACCCTGCGTCTGACTTGTCGGGCTTCGACCCCACCGCCCTCATCGTGTCCGCCACGGCGACCGCCATCACGGCTGGCCTGGGCGAGGAGCTGTTCTACCGCAGGTGGTTGCAGACCCGCCTCGAGGCATCACTCGGGGTCTGGGCGGGCATCGCGCTTGCTTCGCTGATGTTCGCTCTGATGCACCTCGGTTCCCACTCGACGGGTGAGCCCCTTCTCGACGTCGCCCGCGTCGTCGTCGCGCAGGGGTCGTTCGGGCTCTTTATGGGAGTGCTCTGGTGGAAGTACCGCAACCTGACGGCGATCGTCGTCGCGCACGTCATTGCGAACGGATGGCCTGTCGGCGTCGAACTTCTGAGCTGACTTCTACCGCTCTCAGTGGCCGGCGCCGAGCTTGCCGGCGAGTCGCCCATGAAACGATGTGCTCGCGTCGTTCAAGCCCTCGAAGCGCACGTGCTTTCCGAGGCGTTCGTACTTGGTCGTGATGGCGTCGAGAGCGGCCACGGTCGAGGCATCCCAGATGTGACTGGTCGACATGTCGATCACGACCTGTTCGGGATCTTCGACGTAGTCGAACTGTGTCGTGAGGTCGTTCGACGACGCGAAGAAGAGTTCGCCGTCGACCGTGTAATACGCGGTCGGTGCTCCTTCGTCATCGCGCACCTCACGGGTGACCGTCGCGAAGTGGGCCACGCGTCGCGCGAACGTCACCATCGCCACGAGCACGCCGACGATGACGCCGATGGCGAGGTTGTGGGTCGCGACGACCACTGCCACGGTCGCGAGCATCACCGCGGTCTCGCCGACGGGCATCGACCTCAGCGTCGACGGTCGGATCGAGTGCCAGTCGAAGGTCGCCACCGAGACCATGATCATCACGGCTACCAGGGCCGCCATCGGAATGATCGACACGAGATCGCCGAGTCCCACGACCAGGATCAGGAGGAAGACACCGGCGAGGAAAGTGGAGATGCGGGTGCGGGCGCCAGACGCCTTCACGTTGATCATGGTCTGGCCGATCATGGCGCATCCGCCCATGCCGCCGAAGAAGCCCGAGAGAACGTTGGCGACTCCCTGGCCCCACGCCTCGCGGGTCTTGCGCGAATGGGTGTCGGTGATGTCGTCGACGAGCTTCGCCGTCATCAGCGATTCGAGCAGGCCCACCACGGCCATGGCCGCCGCGTACGGCGCGATGATCGTGAACGTCTGCCAGGTGAGGGGCACGTCGGGAAAGAACAGCGAGGGCAGGCTGCGAGGCAGATCGCCTTGATCGCCGACGTTCGGCACGTCGAGCGCGAACACGACGGTCGCTGCGGTGAGCAGCACGATGGCCACGAGCGGGGCCGGAATCACCTTCGTGATCGTAGGCATGAACACCATGATCAGGATGCCCACGGCGACGAGCGGATAGACGAGCCAGGTGACGCCGAGCAGCTGGGGCAGCTGCGCGATGAAGATCAGGATGGCGAGCGAGTTCACGAAACCGACCATCACGCTGCGCGGAATGAACCGCATCAGCTTGGCGACGCCGAGCACAGCGAACAGCACCTGGAAGATACCGGCGAGAATCACCGTCGCGATGAAGTAGTCGATGCCGTGGTCGCGGGCGACCGGAGCGATGACGAGCGCGATCGCGCCGGTGGCGGCGGTGATCATGGCGGGCCGGCCGCCGAGGAACGCGATCGAGACGGCCATGACGAACGACGAGAACAGTCCGACCGCCGGGTCGACTCCGGCGATGATCGAGAACGAGATGGCCTCGGGGATAAGTGCCATCGCGACGACCAACCCTGCGAGCACCTCGCGGATGAGAATGCGGGGAGTCTTCAGTGCGGTGAGAACCGACGGGTCGGATCTGTAGCGAATGGGTGAAGCTGATTTCTGGGCGATAGCTATGGCTGTCTCCTCTGAGCGGGGCCATCCGCAGACGGCCGGTGGGTGTGCCTCGTTCGGCGCCCCGTTGCGCGCTCCACCGTGCTCGTGATCGAGAATGGTGGCAAGAGTGTGTGCTGGTGCTGAACAGCAGGAGCACCGGCAACTCTACCCTAACGTAAGGGTTGTTTTGATGAGGAAGTGTTCATGGACCCCGAAATGCCCGAGCCGATGATGCATATCGGTGAGCTCGCCGAGCGCACCGAACTGTCGCTGCGCACGATCCGGCACTACGACGAGGTGGGCCTCCTCAAGCCGTCTGGCCGAACCGACGGCGGCTTCCGTCTCTACACGGAGCGCGACTGCGCGCGCTTGATGCTCATCCGCCGGATGAAGCCGCTGGGCTTCGCGCTCGAGGAGATGGCGGCGCTGCTCAGAATCATCGACGTGCTCGACGACGACGCGGGCGATCCTGCCCTGCGATCGCAGCTCCAGCTCTTCATCGAGCGTGCCACCGAGCAGCGCGACAAGCTCCAGCGGCAGCTCGACATGGCCGACGAGTTCGTCGACCTGCTCCGCAAGCGATGATCTGATCCGACGTGATCACCGCCTGAGGCGGGCCACCGGCATCCGCTCGGGCAAAGGTCATTAGGGGCAGCGCTCGGCCGGGCGTACTGTGTGCACGTACGCGAACGTGCCGCATGTGCTCGAACGCCCGCATCCACGGGCCCCCCATTGAGAGCCCTGGTACTCCATCTCCTCGTTCCTCCCCTCCGCAAGCCTCTTGGCCGCCCCCTGGTCTTCGACGCTGACGGAATCTGAACACACGCTCATCTTGTACGCGCTGGTCGTGGCCGGACTCGTGCTCTTCGCCGGGTTCATTCGGGCGTGGGTGACTCAGCATGAGATCGGTTCGCGGTTTCGTACGGCGACCGTCTCGCGGCTCAGTCTGCTCGCTGTGGCGACGCTCTCTTATGTGCTGCTCATCGTCGGTTTCCTCAGCGGGTACGACCACACCCCATCGGGCTACATTCCGAATTCCGAGGCCGCGAATGCGTTCCTGCCGCGCTACATGGACTGGTCGGTGACGGTTCCGCTGCTCACGGTCGAGTTGCTGGCGGTGTGCGCCGTTGCCGGTGCGGTCGCTCGACGAACGCAGGCGCTGGCGGTTGCCGGCGCGTTCCTCATGATCTTCGCCGGCTTTCTCGGCGCCTTCGTGATCGGCGACGGCGAGAGTGTCGAAGCACTGTTGACCTGGGGATGTGTTAGCGCGATCTTCTGGATCGCGACGAACCTCGTGCTGATCCAAGCGGTGCGCGCCTCATTGCCGAAGCTCACCCCCGCAAGCGGCGTCGCTCTGAAGAGAGCGACCATCGTTCTTCTCGGTGGCTGGGTGATCTATCCGATCGTTTACCTGATTCCTCTTCTGGGTGCGAGCGGCGCAGCCACCACGGTCATTCAGGTCGTACTTTGTGTCACCGATGTCGTGGTCAAGGTCGGATTCGGCGGGTTGATCCACCACATCGCCAAGCTGCGAACGGCGGAAGATGTGCGCACGGGTGACGACATGCATCCCGAGGCGATCTGGATCGCGTCGGAGAAGCAGTCCGACGCCGGCATGCCGCGCGAGGTCTATCTCGCCGAGGGGGCGTCCGTGCATAGACGTCGGGCGCGTCCGTCAATGACCCGGGCCACCTCGTCAGAGGCGAAGACGCCCGAGTCGCACGACGATCTCGACATGGATCAGATCTAGACGTGCCCGCGGGGTGTCGCCGCCGGCATCCCTGGCTCGGCCGAGAAGATCAGGCCCTGCCCACTGTTCGATGAGTCGCTCAAGATGCGGATCCAATCGCGATTGATCGCGGGAATCTTGCTGCCGGAGAACTTGAAGTAGAGCGGAATCGCGGAGTCCATCCAGATCGCCGACCGCCCGTTGCCGACCGACTCGTCGTCGCGCCACGAGAGGAAGAAGCTCTCGTGGCGGCGTAGCTTCGCGCCGATCACGATCTGCAAGTGGGCGAGGGCTCGATCGTCGAAGTCGATCACGATGTCGGGGTTGCCGTACAGCATCTTGCCCATGAGGGACCCGTTTCCGAGGTGTGCACCAGGTATGGGATGCGGCCCCCGGGCTGAGTCTAGGCCCGGGTGGTCTCATGTCGATCACCGGCCGAGAATTGCTCTGGTCTTGCGTTATGCGCAAGAGGTAATGCGCAAGGGCCAACGTGCGCATAGCGTTGATGACATGACTCACTCCCCTTTGCCTGTCGTAGCTCCAGCCCTCACCGACCATGTGGATGTCGTGGTGGTCGGAGGTGGTGCCGCCGGCCTCGCGGCGGCCATCGCACTCGCCCGCTCTCGCCGCACCGTGATCGTCGTCGACGCGGGGCAGCCGCGCAACGCGCCGGCAGCAGGGGCGCACAATGTCCTCGGGCACGAGGGCATTGCTCCGCTCGAGCTGCTCGCGCGGGGCCGGGCCGAAGCCGAGGCCTACGGCGTGCGCATCGTGAACGGCCTCGTGACCGGCGCATCCGGTGTCGTGGACGACTTCACGCTCGAGATCGATGGCGGGGCCACTCGCCTCTCGGCTCGTCGCGTGATTCTCGCCACCGGCTTGATCGACGATCTGCCCGACATTCCGGGGGTGAGGGAGGCCTGGGGGCACAGCGTTCTGCACTGCCCGTTCTGCCACGGATGGGAGGTGCGCGACCAGCGCATCGCCGTGATCGGTCGCAGCGAGAACTCGATGCACCAGGTTCTGCTGTTCAGCCAGCTCAGCGACGATGTCACGTTCTTTCTGCACGATGCGCCGGAGCCGAGCGACGAGCAGTGGGAGCAGCTCGCCGCGCTCGGCGTGAGCGTCGTCACCCCTCGGGTGCAGCGCCTCGCCGTCGAGGGCACGCAAGTTGAGGCCGTCGAGGTCGACGGTGGTCGCTCGTTCGAGATCGACGCCGTGGTGGTCGCGCCCCGGTTCATGGCGCGAACTGAGCTCTACGAGGCGCTCGGTGGGGAGCGCACGCTCACCCCGTTCGGAGAGCAGGTCGACGGCGATCCACGGGGAGTGACGGCCGTGCCCGGTGTCTTCGTCGCGGGGAACACGGGCCAGCCCATGGCGATGGTGGCCGCCGCGGCCGGATCCGGAGTCATGGCGGGAGCTGCGGCGCACGGCGACCTCGCGGCCGCAGACCTGGCGCGGGCCGTCGCGACGAGGGCGCAGCCGTTCTCTTCGGCCATGGAGGCGAAGGCTTCCGAGGCTGTTCTCGGCGGCCGTCGGCACGGAATCTGAGGTCGGTCGAGGCGATCGCCGCCGGGGTCACGGCTCGAGTAGCGGAATGGGAACGTCGAGCCGTCGCGCCTCGCGCGCAGTATCGGCGAGCACGGCGAGAGCCTCCTCGGCGTGCGGGTCGGTGTGCGCTTCGAGGCTGAGGCGCGCCATCGGTACCAGTGCGGTGATCCATGCCGACACGGTGGCGATCACGGACGGCATCCTGAACGGGACAAGGGCTCCACGGTGCCTTCTCATGTCGACGCCGCGAGCCTCGAGCAAGGGGAGCAGCTCGCGAGTCGTTCGGAAGGCGCCGCGGAAGGCGCGGCGGTCTCCGGCCATGTTCGCGAGAGACCCGCTGCGCAGGGCCTGGGAGAACATACCGGCGTCGGCCACGAAATGCAGCCACAGCCACCCTCGCATGTCGTTCTGCTGTCTCACGGCGAGACCCGCCTGCAGAAAGGCGGAGTGCACCTGCTGCTCTCGCCTGGTGCGCTCTGGCCCCGACGCGCCGACGACGACGGATGGCAGCAGTGCGGCCGACAGCACGCCGTCGCTGCCGAAGCCGCCGCCCGCCTGGGGAAATCCGAAGACGACCTGGTCGGCGGTAAGCGGCGCGACCGCGGCGAGGGGCTCCTGCCAGACGTTGCCGAGCACCAGCACGGTGGCCGAGTCGATGCGGGGAGCCAAGAACGCGGCGGCCTCGGCAAGGCGATGATGTCCGACGCTGAGTACCACCAGATCGAAGCCGTCACTCGGCTCGAGGGATTCCCTCAGCGTGGTTCGGAACGACTCGCGGACCCGACGACCGAACGGCTTGCGGCGTCCATCGATCCAGTCGAGGCGCACCTCGTCGCCGTATTCGGCCGCGCGACCCGGGCGAACGTAGAACTCGATGTCATGCCCCGCGGCTGCGAAAGCCCGCCCGTAGATGGTCGCGATGACGCCGCGGTCGAACATCAGAATGCGCATGCAGAACTCCCGCCATAAGATGGAGCCAGTCTCCACTTAGGAGAATATGGAGACTGTCTCCATTTGTCAACGAGGAGTGTCATCGTGGCTGAGGTGCGAGCGTTACGAGCGGATGCACGACGCAACCGCGATGCCATCGTGGCTGCGGCTCGCGACGTGTTCGATCGCGATGAGCAGCTTCGTTTCGACGACTTCGCGGCGCGCGCAGGAGTGGGAGTCGGAACGCTCTATCGGCACTTCCCCACTCGAGAGGCGCTGGCCGCGGCCGTCTACGAGGGCGAGATGACCGCCCTCTTCGATGAGGCTCGCGACCCGTCGAGGTCGGCGGTCGACAACCTCGAGGCTTTCCTGCGCGGCTTCGTGGAGTACCTGGTTGCGCATGGTGGCCTCGCCCGCACGCTCGCGGCAGTCGTCGACCCGGCCGTGCAGGCCGAGGGCGGAAGCGAGCTCGAGCGTACCGTCGCCGATCTCTTGGCCCGCGCTGCGGCAGACGGCGCCGTTCGTGCCGATGTCGCCGCGGGAGCGGTACTGATCGTGCTGCACGGTATCGGCTCAGCCGCCGATCGCCCCCACTGGGCATCGGAGTCGCGAGCCGCAATAGAGCTGCTCATCAACGGTCTCAGGACGGTCTGACCTCACCTCCCGAGGCCGACGCATAACGCCCGGCGAGCTGGGCGAACGCAGACGCGAGTTCGGGCGGGCCGACCACCCTCATCGGCGCGTCTAAGCGAGCGAACGAGGCGGCCAGTCCGACCCATGACCACGATCCGAGCTCGAGACTGCAGCGCTCGCCCAGGTCTTCGACCACGCCGTCGCCCGCGAACGGAACCACGTCGCGGGCGGGCAGGTCGAGCAGAACCGTGCCGCGACACGGCCACTCGTCCGCCCTCACGGATCCCTTGAATCGGGCCGCCACGAACCCGCGGGCGTCGCCGCCCGGAACCTGCCGCGGTGTGAATCGCGGGCCTGTCGGCGTTCGGGGTCGGATGCGATCGGCCCGGAAGATGCGCCAGCCGTTCTTCTCCAGATCCCAGGCCACCAGATACCAGAGGGCGTTCGAGGTGATCAGGTGGTGGGGCTCGACTCGCCGCAGCGCCGGGTCACCCTCCCCGATCCGCACGTAGTCGAAGCGCAGCACCTCGCGCCCACGCACCGCCGCCGAGAGGGCGATGAGCGCATCCGGTGTCACCGAAGCGGACGCCGCGCGACCGGGCGCCGCGGCGAGCGCCTCGAACTCGAGCGCGTCGAGCCGGTGTCGTAGCCGCGACGGCATGACCTGCCGAACAGTGGTGAGCGCGCGCAAGGCTGCCTCCTCGATCGCGACGCCGCTGACCGTCGCTGCCTTCAGTGCCACGGCCAGCGCGACGACCTGGTCGTCGTCGAACAGTAGCGGCGGCAGTTCGTTGCCCGCGTCGAGGCGGTATCCGCCATCCGGCCCCATCGTGGCGCGAATGCTGTAGCCCATCTCACGGAGCGTGTCGACGTCGCGGCGCACCGTGCGGTGACTGATGTCGAGTCGCTCTGCCAGCAGTGCTCCCGGCCAGTCGCGACGGGTCTGCAGAAGCGACAGCAGGGTGAGTAATCGCGACGTCGAGGCCATGCGACGATCCTAATTCTGGTCTAGGACGAAAACTGTCCTAGACGGCTGTGACAGTGGGAACCGTCGAACATTCGCGACGTCACCTTACTCACACCAGGAGCAGTCATGAGCATCACCACCACGACCCACCTCAACTTCACCGGTCAGGCCCGAGCGGCCCTCGAGTTCTACCAATCGGTCTTCGGCGGAAGCCTCACGATCGCCAGCTACGGCGACTTCGGCATGCCCGCCGACGCTCCGGGCGCGCAGAACGTCGTCTTCGGTCAGGTCGAGAGCGAGGGCGGCTTCCGAGTCATGGCGTACGACATTCCCGGCCAGGTGGGCGGGGCCCCGGATGCCGCTCGCGCGGCCGCCGCCGATACCGTCGCCGGCGGCGGTACTCGCCGAGAGAACGGCATGACCCTAACGGATCAGCCGTTCTTCGTGTCGGTGCGCGGCGAGACCCTCGCCGAGGTCGAGCGCTACTGGAGTGCGCTGTCGGTCGGCGCGTCGATCGTCGAACCGCTGGCCGTCTCGGCCTGGAGCCCGGGCTTCGGCATGCTCACCGACAGCTTCGGGGTGACCTGGATTCTCGACGTGGCGGCCGCCTACCCCGCGGAGTAGTCGTGTGAGGGCGGCTCGAGGTGTCGCAGATGGTGGCTTTCGGAGCGAGCTGAGCGCCATTCGCGACATCTCGTCGCCCCTATCCGCGTTCGCGCGTCGGCGCAATCGCCTCCTCGTCTTTTCGCTTCTGCGAGCCGTACTGGGAGCATGGACAACGTGGACGATTCTCGCGGAGATATGGGGCAGGAGCCCGACGGCCGCACCCTCCACTTCGGCGAGTTCTACGGGCATGCAGTGCCTGGCGCCGAGGCCGACTCCGATGCAGGCGTCGCCGTGGTCATGGGCAACTGTCAGGCCGAGTCGCTGCGCATCATGCTCGACGGTGCGGGGTTGCACACTGTGCGCATTCCGCCGGTGCACGAGCTCACCGCGGCCGACCTGCCCTTCCTCGATCGCCTGCTCGAGCGCACGACCCTGCTCGTCTCGCAGCCGGTGCGCGACGACTACCACGAGCTGCCCCTGGGGCTGCGGCAACTGTCGAGTCGCCTCGCTGCACAAGCGAACACCGTCGTCTTCCCGGTCATCCGTTTCGCGGGCCTCTATCCGACTCACGCCATCGTCAGACCCCCGAGCGACCTCTCGCTCGTGCCGCCCATCGTGGCCTATCACGACCTGCGGACCCTGGCCGAGGCATCCAAACGAGTGACGATGCCGACGGCGGTGACGCCGAAGGCGGTGCGCGCCATCGCCGCAGACTCGATCGCCGAACTCACCCGGCGTGAAGAGACGTTCGACACGGTGCGCGTCTCCGATCTCTTCGCGCGGCCCGGATTCGCGCAGATGCGCACCCTGAACCACCCCGGCAACGCGGTCTTCGCCGCGGTCGCGGAGCGCGTGCGACACCGCGCCGGGCTCGTCGAGCACTCGGTGGACCCCGGTCGCGCCCTTCTCGACAGCGTGCACGCGCCCCGGCTGGCGGCGGTGATCGAGGCCTTCGATCTCGACGACGAGCCCGCATTGGACTGGGTCGTCGGCGGAGCCGTCGTGGCCGACGCCGACGTGCGCGAGGCGCATGTCGAGTGGTATACCCAGCATCCGGATGCCGTCGAGGCCGGTCTCGCCCGTCACCGTCGAGCCCTCGAGATCTTGGCCGCCGCGTGATCGTCGCTCGGGTGCCGGCCCTCATCGTGACCCCGGATGCGCAGCACGGAGTCTCGCAGTACTCCTCGGTGGTCGGTGCGGCGGTCGAGTTGCTCACGGGCGCGTCGCTGCGATTGCCGAGCGAGGCTCTGCGCGCGGGCGTCATCCCACCGCGCACGCACATCCACTTCACCGACCGCCTCTGGGGAACTTCGCCGGAGGACGCCGCCGAGCGCATCGAGGCTCTGGCTGCCCGCACGGCCCTCACCGTGACGTTCCACGACGTACCTCAGGCGTCGGACGGCGCCGTGAACTTCGCTCGACGCAGCGATTGCTACCGGCGCGTGCTGGCAGCCTCGCAGGGCGCGGTCTTCAACAGCCTGCACGAGATCGACGTGCTGCGAGACTTCACCGATCCCACAGGCCGCTCGCACGTGATCCCGCTTCCGGTAGACCAGCAGGCGCGCGTCGGAGAGCGCCCCGAACCCGACGGCAGTATCGCGGTCCTCGGCTTCTACTACCCCGGCAAGGGGCATCTCGAGGTGCTGCGCGCGGTCGCGCACATCGCCGACACGACCGAGTTGCGGCCCTGGCTCTCGATTCTGGGGCGCGCATCGCAGGGCCACGAGGCCGACCTCGACAGTTTCGCGTCGCTGGCCGAGCGGCTCGGCGTGAGGCTCGACGTCTCGGGCTACCTCGACGACGCCGAGCTGATCGAGCGCTCGCGCCGGGCATCGGTCGGCGTCGCCGCGCACCGCCACTTCTCGGCATCCGGCAGCATCAACACCTGGATAGCATCCGGCAGGCGGCCGCTCGTCATCGATGGCCGTTACGTACGCGAAATCGCCGAACGTCGACCCGGAACGGTGACCGTGCTCGACAGCACACGCGATCTCGCGGCGGGCATCGTCACTGCGCTCACGGCTCCGGAGTCGACCTGGCTGCACGAGGGTGCGGTGACCTCGCCGAATGTCTCCGAGGTCGCCTCCGCCTACCTCGCGTGGTGGGACGGCGTCACGTGGTGACCATCGACGCTCCGCTCGTGCCCGGCGCGAGCAGGCCGCCCTTCGGCGCGGGCATCCGGGGCAACGAGTGGAATCAGCTCGACGGAGTCGTGCCCGCTGTGCCGCCCACGGTCTCTGTCGTGGTCGTGCACTTCGAGCAGCAGGCCGAGCTCGATCGCACGCTCGCCGCCCTGGCCAGGCAGACGCATCCGGCAGACCGGCTCGAGGTCATCGTCGTCGACGACGGTTCGGACGAGGAGCCGCGCATGTCTCACGGCGCCCGGCTTCTGCGGCAGCCCGATGAGGGTTTTCGTCTCGCCGCCGCCCGCAATCTCGGAGCGACTGCGGCGACCGGTGACATCCTGTGCTTTCTCGACGCCGACACAGCCCCCGAGCCGGGCTACGTCGAGGCGATCACGAGGCTCCCGGCGCTGGCCCCCGAGACAGTGGCGGTGGGGCGTCGCCGGCACACGCGCTTCGAACGGTTCGACGCGGATGCTCCGCTCGAGGTCGCCGCTGCCCGGTTCGCGCTCGACGAGCCGCAGTGGCTGGCCGATGCGTACGCCCGCTCGGGCAACCTGCTCGAGAGCGACAACCGCTCGTATCGCTTCGTGATCGGGGCCGTCATCGCCTGTTCGCGCTGGTTCTTCGACGAGGTCGGCGGTTTCGACGAGTCGTTCACGCAGTACGGCGGCGAGGACTGGGAATGGGCGCACCGCGCCTGGCTCGCGGGAGCAGTGTTCGCGCACGTTCCGCACGCGGTGGCCTGGCACAACGGGGCCGACTGGGCGGGGCGCGACGACGCGTCTGCCGCCGAGGCTCGGCAGCGACTCAAGAACGTCGAGACCCTCCAACTTGCCCAGACGATTGCCGTGCGGGAGTCCGCGCCGAGGGGCGTGCTGATCGAGCGTGCCGATGTCGTCGTGACCGTCTCGTCGGCGATCTCCGACGCCGCCCTGTTCGTCTGCGTCGACTCCGTTCTGGCCGCGGTGCCGCATGCGCGCATCGTCGTTCCGGGGCCGGTGCCCGCGATTCTGCGCGCCGATCCCCGGGTCGTCGCGAGGGCCGATGCGTCGCATGACGTGACCGGCGGCGCCCGCGTGCGCATCGACATCCAGAACGCCGTTGTGGTTCTGGCGCCGGATGCCTCGCGCGACGACAGGCTCGGCTGGGCGATCGAGACGGTGGGGGTGGGCAGCCTCGGCGAGGTCGTCTTCACCGACGATCACGGAGCCGCGCTGCTGACGGTGACCTCGAGCCGGGCGGCCGTGCGGCGCGCGCGCTGGCGCGACGATTCGCTCTTCGACACGCGAGTCGAGCAAGCCCCGTGGCTGTCGCTGATCACGACGGAACCGAGTGTGGCGGGCTATCTGGGCGGCTGGGGTCTGGCGTAGAGAACTCTGCCGATCGGTAGGGTTGGGGAATGGCTGGTGTCGATACAAGGGGTCAGATCCTGCTCCACGCGGCCCGCCTCTTCGGTCAGCGCGGCTACTTCGGCACCTCTACCCGCGACATCGCCGAGTCGGTGGGCATCAGACAGCCGTCGCTGTTCTACCACTTCGCCTCGAAGCACCTCATTCTGGCCGAGCTCGTCGATGCCGATCTGGAACAGGCCATAGGCCGGGTGGCCGAGGCTCGAGCGCTCGATGTCAGCCACGCCGAACGCTTCCACTACCTCCTCGCCCTCAGCTCGCACGACTATCTGACCCTGCCTTTCGACGCCCGCGGTTACTATGGCCACGCCGTATTCAGCGAGCCCGAGTTCGCCGCACAGCGTGAGGCCATCGAGCGGCAGCACGCCCAGATCGAGGCTCTGGTCGACGCCGGTATCGCCGCGGGTGAATTCCAATCGGTCGACCCGGAGTTCGTGCAACGGGCGGTGATCGGCCTGCAGTTCGAGGCCATGCGGGAACGTGAGATCAACGCGCAGGCGCCCGTCTCTCAGCGTCCGCTCCAGGTGGCCGACTTCGTTCTGCGGGCCATCCTCGTTCGCCCGGATCGACTGGAGAGCGTCGGCGAGCTGGCGCGACGGCACCTCGCAGGCCTCGCCTGATCGTTCCCTTCCGAGAGCCTCGGGGCGGTGTTCCGAGAACGTAATAGCCGCGAAATCTGGCTGACACATGGGTCGTCTATCAATTGATAGACAACTTACCTATCCATCGATAGAGTGCTAACGATCCTGCCGGGTCGCGAGCATCGAGAATCAACGGAGATCCCATGCACAGACGCTTGAACGTATTCGCACTGACGGCCCTCACCCTGACGGCGGCCGCCGTCTTGTCGGGCTGCGCCGCCTCCAGCGCCACCGCTCCGACGTCCACGGTCGAGGCCGTGGCGACCGTCGCTCCATCGGCGGTGCGCACCGCCGGTGAACTGAGCGTCTGCACGACGAACCTCGGCTCGCCGCCCAACATCTCGACCGACGAGGGCGGCACGCTCATCGGCAGCGAGATCGACATAGCCAAGGGCATCGCCGGGCGCCTCGGACTCACGCCCACCTTTGTCACGGTCGACTTCGCAGCGCTCATTCCCAGCCTGCAGGCGGGTCAGTGCGACGTCATCATGGCGTCGCTCTACATCAAACCCGAGCGAGAAGAAGTCGTCGACTTCGTGCCGTATCTCACGTCGGCCTCCGGCGTCGCCGTAAAGGACGGCGACGACAAGGGAATCACCGGGCTCGACGAGTCGCTGTGCGGCAAGAAGGTCATGGTGACGGTCGGCACGACGGCTCAGTCGCTGGCAGAGACGCAGTCGACAACGTGCACCGACGACGGCAAGAAGGCCCTCGACATCTCGACCAACAACCAGGCCACGATCGGATTCCAACAACTCGCTACAGGCCAGATCGACGCCTACATGGATGCGGCCGAGCTGATCGGCTACTACGAGAAGCAGGGCACCGCCGGCATCAAGCTGGCCGGCGAGCCGACCGACTCCGTCGACATCGGCGCGGCCACGATCAAGGGCGATACCGAACTGCACGACGGCATCCAGACCGCATTCGACGACCTGGTCTCGTCGGGCGACTACACCAAGATCCTCGACTCCTGGGGCCAGGGTTCTGTCGCTCTGAAGGCGCAGAACTGACCCCATGAGTTTCGACTGGGCATTCTTCGTCAAGAACCTGTTCACTCCGTCAGGGCCGTTTCTGCAAGGACTCGCCCTGACCGTCGTGATCTCGATTGTCGCCATGCTCGGCGCCCTGGTGGTCGGGCTCGTCATCGCTCTCATGCGCCGGTCGGAGTTCGCTCCGCTTCGGGTCGTGGCGAGCTTCTACATCTGGCTGATCCGCGGCACGCCTCTGCTGGTTCAGTTGGTGATCATCTATACCGGGCTCGCGGCGGCCAACGTCGTTCGTTTCCAAGATGGCGAGATCGGCGGCATTCTGATCAAGGCCGCTGTGCAGGCGGCGATCGTGGGCCTGATCATCAACGAGAGCGCCTACATCTCCGAGATCATCAGGGCAGGCCTCGACTCCGTGCCCATCGGGCAGAGCGAGGCCGCCGCGGCCATGGGCATGTCGGGCATCTCATCGATGCGCTGGATCATCCTGCCCCAGGCGCTCCGACTCATGGTTCCGCCGCTCGGCAACTCGTTCAACGGCCTCATGAAGAGCACCTCGATCCTGAGCGTGATCGGAGTCTCGGAGATGTTCCTGGTCGCCCAGAGCATCAGCGCCGCGAGCTTCAAGACCTTCGAGATCTTCGCGGCGGTCGCCGTGTACTACCTGGCGCTGACGACCATCTGGACCATCGTGCAGGCCGCGATCGAGCGTCGACTGAACGCCGCTGTCGGCATCGACGCCAAGATCTCGCCCTGGCAGCGTCTGTTCGGCGGACGACGCGGCGCCGTTCTGCAACCCGCAACACCCGAGATCGGAGAGCTGCGATGACATCGACAACTACTACCCCGACAGTGTCGGCGAACGATGTGACGTGCACCCTTGGTGGCAAGCGCATCCTCGACGGTGTCTCGCTCGAGGTGGCCCCCGGCGAGGTCGTTGTGCTCGTGGGGCCGTCGGGCGCCGGTAAGACGACGTTTCTGAGAACGATGAACGGCTTGGAGCGCATCGACGGCGGCGATCTCGAGGTCGCCGGCGAGCCCATGAATTACGAGTTGGCCGCGAACGGACGACGCCGTGACCTGCCCCGCAAGGTGCTCACCGCCAGGCGGCAGGAGATCGGCTTCGTCTTTCAACACTTCAACCTCTTTCCGCATATGACCGCCTTGGAGAACGTCTGGCACGCGCCGGTGCGGGTACGCAAGGTTCCGAAGAGCATCGCGATACCCCAAGCCGAGGCTCTGCTCGAACGTGTGGGCCTCGCAGACAAGGCGGGGTCGCGCCCCAACAAGCTCTCGGGTGGGCAGCAGCAGCGCGTGGCGATCGCGCGAGCGCTGGCCATGAAGCCCCGTCTCATGCTGTTCGACGAGCCCACGAGTGCGCTCGACCCCGAGATGGTCGGAGAGGTGCTCGATGTGATGAAAGAACTCGCGGTCGAGCACATGACCATGGTCGTCGTGACGCACGAGATGGGCTTCGCTCGCGAGGTCGCAGACCGGGTCGTGGTGATGGACGCCGGCAAGATCATCGAGGTCGCGCCCCCGGCCGATCTCTTCGCCCATGCGCAGCATCCCCGCACCCAGGCATTCCTCTCCAAGATCCTCTGAAGGCACCACAACACCATGACTGACTCCCAGCGCCGGCAATCTGGCGCCATCGCGACACCCCACGTTCTGGCCACACAAGCTGGCGAGCGCGCATACGAACGCGGCGGTTCGGCGATAGATGCTGCTCTCGCCGCAGCCGCCGTGCTCTGCGTCGTATATCCCCACAACGTCAGTATCGGCGGCGACCTCATCGCCCTCGTGCGCAGCCCCGACGGGGCCGTTCGCTGCATCAACGCGTCGGGCCCGGCGCCTCACCTGGTCGACGCCGATGCGCTGAGATTGGCGCACGGCGACGAGCTGCCCTACCGCGGCATCAGCACGGTGACGGTGCCCGGGGCCCTCCGGGGATGGGAATCGCTGCATCGCATGGCCGCGGCACGACCCTGGTCGGAGATCTTCGACGACGCGCTCGACGCGGCATCGGGTGTTCCCGTCGCGCGCTCATTGGCCGACGCTTTCGTGACGGAGGGTGCATCCATCGCGTTCGACCCGGGTTTCCTCTACGTCTTCCAGCAGCACGGCCGGTTTCCGGTCAGGGGAGACCTGCTGAGGCAGCCCGCTCTGGCTCGAACGCTGGCGACGCTGCAGGCCGAAGGCGCCGACGCGTTCTACGAGGGGAGCCTGACGGGCGACTTCCTCGCCGGCCTCGAGGGGCTCGGCTCGACACTCTCGGCTCCTGATCTCCTGCTCTACCGCCCGGAGATCGTCGACCCGATCGTCACGGACTACGGGCCGTGGAGGGTGCACACGAGCCCGCCGAACTCGCAGGGCTTCGCGCTGCTTCGCGTGCTGGAATACCTGAGAGACCAGGGCGTCGTCGACCCGCTCGGCACGGGATTCGGCGAGCTGATGCAGCTCTTCTACCGGGCGAACCATCTGCGCGACGAACGATTGGGCGATCCGCGATCGGGCGCCCTAGAGCTCGATACGCTCCTGTCGGAGTCGTCCGTGCGGAACACCGTCGTGGGTTCGGGGTTCGAACGACCCCGAGGCGACACCGTCGGCATCGCGGCGGCAGACTCGACGGGCTGGTCCGTGTCGCTGATCCAGAGCGTCTACCACGCGTTCGGGGCTGGCGTCGTCGAGCCAAGCACGGGCATCCTGTTGCACAACCGCGGCACGAGCTTCTCTCTTCGACCCGACTCGCCCAATCTGCTGGCGCCCGGACGGCGCCCGCTGCACACCCTGATGCCCGTGATCGTGACTGAGGCAGACGAGCTTCGCGCGGTCTCCGCGACGATGGGCGGGCAGGGTCAACCGCAGATCCACGCCCAGGTGCTCTTGCGAGTGGCTGCGGGTGCGTCGGCGGCCGAGGCCGTCGCCGCCCCGCGCGCGATCGTGGGTCCACAGCAAGACGGAGACTCGTCGACGACGTTGTATTTCGAGCCCGACCTGGTGCCCGAAGCGAGGCGGTCGTTGAACGAGACCGACCTCGATCTGCGGCCCACACCGCCGCTGAGCGAACTCGTGGGGCACGCGAATCTGATCCTCGTGACCGACGACGGCATGTTCGATGCCGGCAGCGACCCGCGCGCCGACGGGTCGGCGTCGATCGAGTAGCCCGATCAGCGGTAGCGCGACGGCACGGTCCAGTGCCGGCCGAACTCTGCATCGAAGGAGGGCGGCTCGAACGGGCTGTCTCCGCCGGCCGGGTAGCTCGTGAGCTCTCCGAAGACGATGCGGTCGGGCAGGGCGTAGAGGTCGACACGAACGAAGTCGGTCTCGGCCCCGAGCCTCTCGGCGATCGAGATCATCTCGTCGAGACGGTCGGGGCGCTGGCGCGGCGGAGTCGCCCACGCCGGTCCGCCGCTCATGGGCAGGTGCCGCCAGTCGGCGTCGTAGAAGTCCTGCGTGCGCTCGTCGAAGCGGCCGGCATCCACCTGGATGTACTGGCACCGCCCGTGGAACACGAAGAACTTGTAGTCGTCGGGAATGCCGCCCGGCGCCACGAGCATCTCCTCGACGATCACGGCCGGCGCGACTCGGCCGTAGGCCCACTCGCGATTGGGGCCCTGCCCGTAGAGCTTCGTCATCCAGACCGAGGCGATCTCGATCAGCGCGTCGACCCTGACGGCGGCGGGGCGCACGTGGCGGTAGACCCAGCCCCAGACGGCCGGCGGCAACGTCTGGTCTTCGGATGCCTGTGGCGACACCACGATCGCGGCGCCGCTGCCGTGGGTCGGCTTCACGACATACGACTCGGGCAGCTCGAGCTCGCGCAGGCTCTCGGGATCACGCAGGATGCCGTAGGCCTTCGGCAGGTACTCCTCGCCGACTCGCGCGGCCACGTACTCGCGAACCGCCGCCTTGTCGGCGAAGGTGACCAGGAGCATCCGATGATCGCGCAGCATCTTGTAGCGCACCTTCTCGGTGAAGGTCTGCGGCCTGCGGGTGCGCAGCAGCCGCGCGGCGCGAACGAGTCGACTGCGCTGGCGCCAGCGCACTTTCGGTGTGGACACGGGTCGATCGTCTCCCGTTACGCGCGAGTGAGCGTCGGAAGGGCGTCGACGAGCGGGGCGAGTTCGGGCATGTCGCGGGCCGCGGTCAGCGCGCGCTCGAGGGTCTCGTCGTGCACGGGGCGGGCATCGGCGAGCAGTGCCTGACCCGCCTCGGTGAGCTCGGTGTAGATGCCCCGGCGGTCGTCGGCGCACAGCACGCGGGTGAGCAGCCCGCGCTCCTCGAGCCTGTTGACGAGGCGGGTGGTGGCGCTGGGGCTGAGGGCCGTGGCGCGCCCCAGCTGCTGCATGCGCATGTGCCAGCCGTGCTGGCGACTGAGCGCATCCAGAACCGTGTACTCGACAACCGAGAGACTGACGCCCGAGGTGAGGGCGCGCTCGAGTTCGCTCTCGATGAGTCCGTGCAGAGCGGCCAGCGTGCGCCAGCCCTGCGAGCGGATCTCGACGGCGTCGTCTGCGATTCCCATGGTTCCTCCGGTGCTCCGACAAAGTAGTTGCTTGCGCGGCATAACTGCGTGTGCAATGATTTAGCCCGCGCTTGCAACTACTAGCGTACGCGCTCTACCCGAGCGCGTGAAGCCTCATCGAATCTCCCACGGAGTCACGCATGCCCCTCGGTCTCATCGCCCTCGCCCTCGGAGGCTTCGGAATCGGACTCACCGAGTTCGTCATCATGGGTCTGCTGCCCGAAGTGGCGAGCGAGTTCGCCGTCACGGAGGCCACGGCGGGGTGGCTCATCACCGGCTACGCCCTCAGCGTGGTCGTCGGCGCGCTCGCGATTCCCGCCCTCGTCACGCGCCTGCCGCGCAAGCAGGTGCTCATGGGGCTGCTCGTGCTCTTCGTCGCCGGCAACCTCATCTCGGCCCTCGCGCCCAGCTACGAGCTCATGCTCGCCGGCCGGGTCGTGGCCGCGCTCTGCCATGGCGCCTTCTTCGGCATCGGCTCCGTCGTCGCCGCAGACATGGTCGCGCCCACCAAGAAGGCCAGCGCGATCGCGGTCATGTTCACCGGCCTCACGGCAGCCAATGTGCTCGGCGTTCCGTTCGGAACGTTCCTCGGTCAGGCCTTCGGATGGCGCTCCACCTTCTGGGCCATCACGGTCATTGGTGTGATCGCGCTCGCGGGCATCCTCGCCCTGGTTCCGCGCTCGGCGGGTGCCTCGGCCGACGCCCCGAGCCTGCGAGCGGAGCTCAGCGCCTTCCGCGCCCCACAGGTATGGTTCTCGATCGCCATCACCGTGCTCGGCTACGGGGGAATGTTCGGTGCCTTCACCTACATCGCCTACGTCCTCACCGACGTCTCGGGCTTCGCCTCGAGCGCCGTTCCGTGGCTGCTGGTGCTGTTCGGTGTGGGTCTGTTCATCGGCAATTTCGTGGGCGGTAAGACCGCAGACAAGGCTCTGGATGCGACGCTCATCGTCGTTCTCGCGGCGCTCGCCCTCGTGCTGCTCGGCTTCGCCCTGACGGCCCAGAGCCAGATCGCCACGATCATCGCCCTCTTCCTCATGGGAGGCTTCGGCTTCGCCACCGTTCCCGCCCTGCAGATGCGCGTGATGCGCTCGGCGGGCTCCGGCGCCGCGACCCTCGTCTCGGGCGCGAATATCGGAGCCTTCAACCTGGGCAACGCTCTCGGTGCCTGGCTCGGAGGCATTCTTATCGCCGCGGGGCTCGGCTACACCTCGCCGATCTGGGCGGGAGCGGGGCTCACCATCCTGGCGCTCGCGGTGGTGATCCCAGCCGCGGCCGCCGTGAAGCGCGCCGCCGCGCAGGCGGACGCGGACGCAGCTGCCCCGGTCCGCGCCGGTTCGGAGCATCCGCTGCCGGTCGACCAGTAGCGGATACCCCGAACGGGCGCCGATGCCCCGACGCGGCAGCGGCGGTTCTCAGTGGGCCTGGCTGCCCAGCTCGATCACCAGCACGCCCACTGCGATCAGCGCGATTCCCGCGAGCATGCGAGGGGTGAGTCGCTCCTTGAAGAAGACGCGCGCTCCGATCGCGGTCAGGGCGACACCGGATGCGGCCCAGATTCCGTAGGCGATCCCGACGGGCATGCCGGCCGACAGCGAGAAGGTCAGCAGGGTGAAGGCCGTGATGTAGAAGACGGCGACGGGAGCGATCCACCTCTTCTTGCGCAGGCCTTCGGAGGCGCGGAGCGACATGGTCGCGGCGACTTCGGTGATGATGGCGCCGATGAGCAGAAGCCAGATCATGACCCGACCTCCGTCTTCGTCTTCTCGGATCGCGGATGGCCGGTCTCGACCAGCACGACGCCGGCGACCACGATGACGATGCCGAGGCCGATCAGAAAGGTGAATGCCTCGCCGAAGACGAGTGACGCGAAGACCGCGGTCAGGGCGACGCCCGCAGCGGCCCAGATGCCGTAGACGACTCCGATGGGGGCGCCGATGCGCAAAAGGTACGACAGGGCGATGAACGCTCCGATGTAACCGAGCACCGCGAGAATCGCCCACCATGGGTCGTCGAGCGCCGCGCGAAGAGACAGGGTCGCCGTCACCTCCAGCAGGATCGCGCCCGTGAGAACCAGCCACTTTCTCATGAGGGGTTCCTCTCGATGAGCGCGAGCAGTCGACCGACGAGGTCGGCGCGGCGATCGGCGTCGAGTGTGATGATGCCCGTGGACTCGGCGATCCAGAGGCCGTTCGTCGCGAGCCACACCAGAAGGAGGCCGGTGCTTTCTCGGGCGTCGAAGTCGAACCAGGTGTGCAGGTAGTCGAGCCACGGCTGCGACAGATCGGGCCTGCGCACCGCTTCGGAAAAGACCACGAACTCGCCCGCGGTGACGCCGCCTTCGCTCGCGAACCGAACGAATGCGTCGACGCGCTGCTCGAGAGTCGACTCGTCGAGGGGTACGGAGAGCGCATCCTGCAGTTCCGCCTGCCAGCGTGCGATCACGTGCTCGATGACGGCCACCATCATGGCGTCTTTGCTGGGGAAGTGGTACATCAGGCCCGCCTTGGTCAGCCCGGCCTCGGTCGCCACCGACTGATAGGTGATGTCGGCTCCTCCGCTGGCGTCGACGACCCTCAGTGCGGCATTCAGAATCTCTTCTCGTGAACTCGATCTCATAGCCATAACCTACCGTACGTACGGTAAATATTGCTTCGGGGTTTCTGGGAGCGCCGATGGGAAGGCGTCAGGATTCCTGCCCCAGCCGCTCGGATTCCGTTAGGACGCCTCACGGCTGCCGATGACCGGCGTAGACCTGCATCTGTGACCCTCACTTCTCTCCTCCCCTCGCTCAGAAAAAGCATCCCCGACCCGTTCGTGATCGACCGCTGGCCCGAGTGGACGCACCTCACCACCATCGACGTCGTGGTCTCGGGAGTGTCGCTGCTGCGCCTCGTCGAGCTCTGCGACACCCCGTGCGTGCACATCGCCGCGGCCGTCGTTCCCGGCACGCATGGCCGGCCGTCCGACATCGAACAGTCCTCGGTCGTCGTGGCGCAGGTCGTCGAAATTCCTCGCGAGGGTGCACTGATTCTGGATGCCGACCTCACGCGCGTGCAGGCTCATGTGTCGGAGGCGCGCCTCATAGGTCGTGCCTCGACCCAGCACTCCGTGCCCTTCTCGCTCTCGGCAGAGCACTCGGCGGTTCTGCCCGCCGACCTCCGCGTCGGCGACCTCATCGCCATCCCGTGCCGCGGTGCTGTCTGCCGCCGTCAACTGCGGTCGGGCGGCGCCTCGTGAGCCTGATGTCCACCGTCGCACGCTACGGGCGCACCCACAGGCGCGGCCTCGATCGACGATTCTGGCCGCGCGATGCAGCGGCGATCGGAGACGACATCCGGGTCGTCGGGGAATCGATGGTCGGCATGGCGCGCGCCGTCGGAACGCCGTGCACTCGCGTCGTCGAGGCAATCGATCGGGGCGAGTGGGCGACCGGTCGAGAGGGCGAATCCCAGCGGTTCTGCGGCGTCGTCGTGGCCACGGTCGAGCTCGTCGCGCCGTCGGGCGACGGCGAGGGTGTTGACGTCTGGCTCGATGCCGAGCTCGACGGATGCGACCCCGTCGCCGGGTCGGTGCGGCTGCTCGGTCGGCATGCGTCGGATGCGCAACGCGCGTTCACTCTGCGCCCCGCTCCGCGAAGGGGCGAGTTGCGCGCGATGCTGCCCACAGGCATCCGGGCGGGCGATCTGCTCGCGTTCATCGTGGCGGAACCCGTGGCGCTGCACGACATCCGTCGTCGCTCGTGGCATCGGGAGCGCCTGCTGTAGGGCAGGCGGTCGAGGCGCGTTCAGACGATGTCTGCGGTGAGCGATCAGCTGAGCGCGAGCACCATCTCGACCTCGTTCTGGGTGCGGTCGAGCGGGTAGGGGATCGTCTCGCCCGTCTCGACGTAGCCGCGTCGCGTGTAGAACGCGCGTGCTCGCGGGTTGTCCTCGTGCACGTGCAGCCGCAGGCCGCCCTCGGGAACCGCGGCGCGCGCCCAGGTCTCGATCTCGTCGAGCAGCGCATCCGTGAGGCCGCGGGCCGCACCGCGCCAAGATGGCGTGACGTAGACGCTCACGAGCATGGCGTCACCGCGCCCATCGAGGTAGGCGCTCATGGTTCCCAGCCAGGCGCCGCTCGCCGTGTCGACCGCCGCGAGTCCGAGGCTGCCCTCGCGCGCCGCCCGCGAGGCTCGCGAGCGCCACTCGACCTCCGGCTCGCGGAGCGCGCTGTCGAGGGTCTCGAGAAAGGCCAGGGGAGTGTCGGCGAGCATCTCGAGGCGCAGTTCGCGCAGCCGAGGCCAGTCGCCCTCGGAGATGCGGTCGATCCTGAATTCTGACTTCACCGGGCGAGGCTAGCGGGACGATGTTCATCGCGCAACCGGGTGGGCGACGTCCATCCGAGTGCGGGAACGTGTCCGAATTCCTTCTGAGACGCCCGACGATGGGCGAGGAAAGGCACCACCATGACAGACATCACTGCACACCACGGACTCCTGAACGACACGAAGCTGCACGTCGACGACACCGGCGGATCGGGCCGCCCTGTCGTGCTCATCCACGGCTGGCCGCTCAGCGGCGAATCGTGGAAGTACCAGGTTCCTGCACTCGAAGCCGCAGGGTTCCGGGTCGTCACCTACGACCGGAGGGGATTCGGCCGAAGCGACAAGCCGCTCACCGGCTACGACTACAACACACTCGCCGACGACCTGCAGGCTGTGCTCACGTCGCTAGACCTGCGCGACGTCACCCTCGTGGGCTTCTCCATGGGCGGCGGCGAGGCGGCGCGCTACTTCACGAAGTATGGAGCCGAGCGCATCCACAGTGTGGTCTTCGCATCGGCCGTGCCGCCGTATCTGTTGCAGACGCCCGGCAACCCGGATGGCCCTCTCACCGCGGCACTCGCCGCGAAGATGACCGCCGGTCTCACTGCCAACCAAGAATCGTTCTACGACGACTTCACGACGCAGTTCTTCTCGGTCGACGGCAAGCTCGTCGTCACGGAGGAGCAGCGTCAGGAGGCCCTCGCTCTCGCCCTGCAGTCGTCGAAGGTCGCCGCGCTCGAGGCCATGGCGTCGTTCGCGTCGACCGACTTCCGAGACGACCTGCCGAACGTGACGGTTCCCGCGCTGGTCATCCACGGAGACGGCGACGCGACCGTGCCTTTCGAGGGTTCGGGCCAGCGCACACATGCGGCGTTGACGACGTCTGAGGTGCACGTTGTCTCGGGCGGCCCGCACGGAGCGAACGTCAGCCACGCCGACGAGTGGAACCGTGTCGTCATCGACTTCCTGTCGAAGTAGAGACCGCTCGTCGAGTGCGGGTGTCGCTGGCCGGCGCGGTGGTTCTGCCACCGCGCGCGGCGGCGACGCCTGCGCTCGACGTTACGGGCGCAGGCGCCGGATGCGGATGGGCCCGCGGGCGGTTGCGAGGTCGACCGGCTCGCCGCCCTGCGTGATCTCGACCTCGCCGCGGGCGACGAGGCGACCCGCCGCGCTGCGCGACGCATCCATCAGATCGCGCCAGTCGTCGTCGCCGACGGCACGCGCGGCATCCGAGGGGCAGATCGTCGAGCTGAGCGCCCGCTGCTCGAGCAGCTCGATGATCTTCTGCTCGAGCTGGAGGTCGATGTCGGGATTCGAGCCAAAAGACATGAATCCAGTCTGCGCCTTCAGTCGGCCTGCGGCCACCAGCTCGGCAGGAATACGCCGTAGGCGGCCATGAACGCGTCGGTGCTCCGCGGCGCGGGGGTGGCGAGCCAGGCCTCGAGGGCGCCGACCGTGCCATTCGCGATGAAGCGCGCAGCGGCATCCGCCACGAACCCCTCGGGAGGGATGGACGTCGACTCGGGCACGGCGAGCGCGTGCCGGTCGAGCAGCAGGGTGACCGACTCGGCGAAGTGCTGACTGAGCAGCGGCTGAAGGCTCGCCGATCCGCTCGACTCGCCGAGCCCGCGAATGTAGACAGCGGCGTGCGAGTCGACGTGTTCGAGCACGGCGACGGTCACGCCTCTGATCGCCAGGGATGCCTGCCGCGCGGTCGTCAGATCAGCCTCGCGCAGGTAGGTGGTGCGGAGTTCGTCGAGTTCGGCGCGAAGAACCGACTCGAGCAACGAGGCTGGCGACGTGGCGTGCTGATAGAAGGTGGAGCGATTGATGCCGGCAGAGATCGCGAGCTCGGACGCTGTGATCTCGCTCGCCTGCTTGTCGGCCGCCAGAGACAGCACGGCGGAGGCGAGCCGGGCGCGGGTCTTGATCTGGCGGGAGTCCACACAGCGAGTGTAGGAGCCTCAGCCGCCGATTCGCCCCGAAGATGGTCCTGACTTTGACAATCATTATCAATAAAGCTATTTTCAAAATCGACCCGCATTGCATCCCACTTAGAACGGCTCACCCTCCCGTGAAAAAACTCCTCTCCATCAGCGCGCTCGCCGCGGCCACCGCGCTCGTCCTCTCCGGCTGCGCATCCGGTTCCACCGGTGCCGGCGCGACCGACGACCCCACGAATTCCTCGGGCGTGCGTATCGTTGCGTCGACCGACGTCTACGGCGACATCGCCCAGCAGATCGGCGGCGACCGGGTGAGCGTGACCTCGATCATCGACGACCCCGACAAAGACCCGCACGAGTACGAAGCAGACGCCCGCACGCAGCTGTCGCTCTCGAAAGCCCAGCTCGTGATCGAGAACGGCGGCGGTTACGACGACTTCGTCGAGAAGATGCTCTCTGCCGCCGACAACAAGGTCGCGCCGGTGCTGAACGCCGCCGACATCTCGGGCTACGACCAGGAACCCGCCGAGGGCGAGTTCAACGAGCACGTCTGGTACGACTTCCCGACCGTGCAGAAGCTCACCGACGAACTCGTCGACCAGCTCAGCGCGATCGACCCGGATGGCGCCAAGAGCTACGAAGAGAACGCCAAGACGTTCGAGGGCCAGCTCGCTGCGCTCGAGCAGCAGGAGAAGGACATCAAGGCGTCGTTCGACGGAGCGGGTGCCGCGATCACCGAGCCCGTGCCGCTCTACATGCTGAGCGCCGCCGGCCTCGTCAACAAGACGCCGGCCGCCTTCAGCGAGGCGATCGAAGAGGGCACCGACGTTCCCGCAGACGTGCTCAAGCAGACCACCGACCAGTTCTCCTCAGGAGAGGTGAAGGTTCTCGTCTACAACGAGCAGACCTCCGGCGCCCAGACCGAGCTCGTGCTGACGGCTGCGAAAGACGCGAAGGTGCCGGTCGTTCCCGTCACCGAGACCCTTCCCGAGGGCACCGACTACATCAGCTGGATGACCACCAACCTCAACGCGCTTCAGGGCGCGCTCAGCGGCAAGTAGTCTTCACCGAGTGAAGATCTTCGGGGCGAAGTCGGCGCGAGCCGCTTCAGAAGCCGCCCCCTCGCCCCGCAACGCGCCACGGCACGTGGTGCTGCGCGTGCGGGGCGGGGCGCTTCAATTCGGTGAGCGTCGGCTCTGGCACGACCTCGACTTCGATGTGCGTGCGGGCGAGTTCATCGCCGTGCTCGGGGCCAACGGCTCGGGCAAGTCGAGTCTGCTCAAGGTCATCCTCGGCCAGCAGCAACTGAGCGCCGGAACGATGACCTTCGAGGGTTCACCCGTGACCCGGGGAAACCGTCGCATCGGTTACATTCCGCAGCAGAAGCTCGCCGACGAAGGAGCTCCGCTTCGCGGCCGCGACCTCGTCGCGCTCGGCGTCGACGGCCACCGCTTCGGTCTGCCGTTGCCCCGGGCGGCGCGACGCCGCGAGGTCGACGAGCTGCTCGCCTCCGTCGGCGCATCCGAATATGCGAACGTGGCCGTCTCGACACTGTCGGGCGGCGAGCAGCAGCGGTTGCGCGTCGGGCAGTCGCTCGCGGGCGATCCGCGCCTGCTGCTGTGCGACGAGCCGCTGCTCTCGCTCGACCTCGCCCATCAGCGCGCGGTCTCCGAACTCATCGACACGCATCGCAGGCAGCGCGACCTCGGCGTGCTCTTCGTGACTCACGACATCAATCCGGTGCTCGACATGGTCGACCGGGTTCTGTACCTCGCCGGCGGCTCCTTTCGTATCGGCACGCCAGACGAGGTGCTGCGCAGCGAGGTCCTCTCCGAGCTCTACGGCTCACCCGTCGACGTGATCCGCACGCGCGGACGCGTGATCGTGGTTGGTGTTCCGGATGCGAGTCACGGGCACGACGGGCATCATCACCACGACGACGACCCCGTCGTGAGCGACCCCGGTTCGGCGGCACCGAGCGGCGGGGCGCGATCGTGAACGGCATCGACTGGGGCGACCTCTGGTCGCAGATCTTCAACTTCTCCGACTACGGCGATCTGATCGTGCTCCTGCAGAACTCGATCATCGCGGGCGCCGTGCTCGGCATCGTGGGCGGCCTCATCGGCGTGTTCGTGATGTCACGCGACATGGCGTTCGCGGTGCACGGCATCAGTGAGCTCTCGTTCGCGGGCGCCTCCGCCGGGCTGCTCTTCGGCGTCGGCGTGGTCGAGGGATCGCTCATCGGTTCGATCGTGGCGGCTCTCATCATCGGCTTCCTCGGCGCGAAGTCTCGAGATCGCAATTCGATCATCGCCGTGCTGATGCCTTTCGGACTCGGTCTCGGCATCCTCTGCCTGGCCCTCTACCCGGGCCGCAGCGCCAACAAGTTCGGGCTGCTCACGGGCCAGATCGTCGCCGTCGACGACCCGAGGCTCAACTCGCTGATCGCCATCTCGATCGTGGTCGTGGTCGGCCTGCTCGTGATCTGGCGCCCGCTCACGTTCGCGAGCGTCGACGCCGATGTGGCCGCCGCGCGGGGCGTGTCGGTTCAGGCGCTCTCGATCGTGTTCATGCTGCTGCTCGGCCTGGCCGTCGCCGTCTCGGTGCAGGTCGTGGGATCGCTGCTGGTGCTGTCGATTCTCGTCACTCCGGCGGCAGCTGCACTGCGGGTGTCGTCGTCGCCCATCGTCGTTCCTCTTCTCAGCATGCTCTTCGCGGTGCTCTCGCTCGTGGGCGGAATCATGCTGGCGCTCGGAGGGTCGGTGCCGATCAGCCCCTACGTCACCACGATCTCGTTCGCCATCTACGTGGTCTGCCGCATCATCGCGGCGTCACGGGCGAGACGGGGCATCTCGGGTCGACAGGCGTTGGTCTGAGGCTGCCGGGCCGAACCTCGGCGACGCGGGTTAACATTAAGGTGATGTCGGTCCTACGTGGCCTCGGAGGTAGATGATGGTCGTGAAGCGCAATACCTGGCAGCGCGAGGCTGTGCGCGCCGCACTCGGCACGCAGATCGGCTTTGTGAGCGCTCAGGGCCTGCACTCCAACCTGCACTCCACCGGCTCCCACATCGGCCTGGCCACGGTCTACCGCGCGCTGGCCGACCTGGCCAGCGAGGGCGAGGCCGACTCGCTGCAGTCGCCCGACGGCGAGAGCCTCTACCGCGCGTGCAGCACCGGGCATCACCACCACCTCATTTGCCGCGGCTGCGGTCTCACGGTCGAGATCGAGGCCGACGAGGTGGAGTCGTGGGCGCGCAAGACGGCTGCGCTGCACGGATTCTCCCGACCCGAACACGTGGTCGACATCTTCGGCTTCTGCAGCTCCTGCGTGCCGACGCCCGCCGGCTGACCCAGCGCACGCGCGTACTTGCGCGCATCCGGCCGGTCGCCTAAACTCGGTAGCTGGTCGAGTGGCATCTCCACTCGCATGTACACCACCCCCCACCTGTTTCATTCGGGGGCGACGTGTGCCGACAAGCAATCTTGGGTAGAACGCGCGTTAACCTGCGTTTTTCTACGGTAACTATGGAGGAAATCATGGCAGCAACCTGCCAGGTGACCGGCGCCATTCCCGGCTTCGGACACAACATCTCGCACTCGCACCGTCGCACGAAGCGCCGGTTCGACCCGAACATCCAGAAGAAGACGTACTACGTTCCGTCGCTTCGTCGTAACGTGACCCTGCAGCTCAGCACCAAGGGCATCAAGGTCATCGACGCACGCGGCATCGAGAGCGTTGTCAAAGATCTTCTCGCCCGTGGGGAGAAAATCTAATGGCTAAGTCACAGGACGTTCGTCCGATCATCAAGCTGCGTTCGACGGCTGGCACGGGTTACACCTATGTCACCAAGAAGAACCGCCGCAACAACCCCGACCGCCTCGTGCTGAAGAAGTACGACCCGGTCATCCGCCAGCACGTCGACTTCCGGGAGGAGAGGTAACACATGGCCAAGAAAAGCATGATTGCAAAGAACGAGCAGCGTAAAGTCATCGTCGCTCGTTACAACACCAAGCGCCTTGAGCTGAAGAAGGCCCTCGTCAGCCCGACGTCGACCGACGCCGAGCGCGAGGCCGCCCGCCTCGGCCTGCAGAAGCTGCCCAAGAACGCTTCACCGGTGCGCGTGCGCAGCCGCGACGCGGTCGACGGCCGCCCCCGTGGTGTGCTCACGAAGTTCGGCATCAGCCGTGTTCGCTTCCGTGACATGGCTCACCGTGGCGAGCTGCCCGGCATCACGAAGAGCTCCTGGTAGTCCAGGGCTTCTCGCACTGAACATCTGAAAAAGGATGTCGGCCCATCGGGTCGGCATCCTTTTTCACGTTTCACAGCTGTTGTGAGGCCTCCGAGGCGCGGTAATCCGCGAAATCCCGGCGATCTCTGATACATTCGTCACGGTCAACAGACCAGACGTGTGGCCTACCCAAGGTTTCCACCGTTTCGTTTCTAGAGCTGCTTTTCGCAGCACAAGGTCCGAGGAGGACACCCCATGGCTGATAAGTCACTCAACAAGACCGAGCTCGTCGCCCAGGTCGCCGCTGCATCCGGCCAGACGCAGTCCGCCGTCAACGAGGTTCTCGACGCCCTCTTCGCGACGCTCGCGGAGTCGGTCGGCAACGACGTCAAGGTCACCATCCCGGGATGGCTCGCTGTCGAGCGCACCTCGCGTGCAGCCCGCGCCGGCCGCAACCCGCAGACGGGTGAGGCCATCCAGATCGCCGCCGGTCACTCGGTCAAGATCTCCGCTGGCTCGAAGCTCAAGGCTGCCGCCAAGTAGTCTTTTCGATTCTTCATCCTCAGGGGTGTCCGCTTCACGCGGACGCCCCTGAGGTGTTTAAGGGGCGCCCGTTCCTTGGCCGCGGCACAGGTGCACACTTCGATTCGGCGGAGAAGCACCGTTGATCACGCGGGAAGGTGCAGCTGCGCCGACTCGATAAGGCACCAGACATCCATGCGGCGAGAAAGCACCCTTACTTCACGTGGAAGGTGGATGTGCGCCGAGTGGCGGGGGGCGACGAACGTGCGACGGGCTGGGGCCGTGGTCAGCGGGCGAGCGGTCGGCGAGGTCGCATCGGGGTGCGGGGTGCGTCGGCGGGCACCGCACCGGATGCGCGGGCCGGCGACGCGGGCGTGCGCCTGACCGCGGGTGCCAGCGGCTGTCGGGAGGATTCGCCCGACTGCCGCTGCGGCGCGAAGCTCTCGATGCGGGCGATCGCGGCATCGAGTGCCGCTTCGAGAGGCGCGGTCTGCTCGTAGACGCGAGCGATGAGTAGTCCACCCTGCAGGGCAGCGAGAAGACCGACCGCGAGCCCTCGAGCGTCGGCGTCGCTCTGCAGCTCTCCCGAGGCACGCATGGCCGCGATGCCGTTCTCGACCGGGGCGAGCCAGAGGTCGAAGCCCTCGAGGAGCCCGGCACGGGCATCCGGATCGGTGTCGATCAGCTCGCTGGCGAGCGAGCCGAGCGGCGACCAGCCGCGTCCGGCGCGACCGCGAGCCTGAGCGACGACGGCATCGCGCCACGACCGCAGCGACTCGATGCTGTCGAGCGAGTCGAGCTGTGGCTGCTGTTCGCCGATGGTGGCCTCGGCCTCGTAGGCGACGACCGCGCGCACGAGCTCCTTCTTGTCAGAGAAGTAGTGGTAGAGCTGCGATGCGCTGACTCGGGCATCGGCGCGCACATCGTCGATGCTGGTGCCGGTGGCGCCCCGGGCGCGGATACGCATGGCAGCGGCCTCGATGATGCGGAGTCGGGTCGCGGCACCCTTCGCGGTGAGTGTGCGGCTGCTCGTTGCGGATGCATCCGTGCTCGGCATCGTCTCGGAGCTCATGGGCGATGAGTCTAGGACGAGTGGAATACAGCATCCACTTGCCACGCCGCGTCTGCGCCGTCTGAACGGGAGAGGTGCACAGGAATGCACCGTAAAGTTGACGGGTGCCGAGAGTAGTTCGAACCGTAGGTCCCGCCGTGCTCCTCGCGGTCGGCTTCGTGATGCTGCTCGTCGGCCTGCGCATCGCCGGCGGTGCGGATGCGCAGCTGCTGCAGGACCCGGGCCCGGTCGTGCGCTACGGCATCCCGGTCACCAAGATGATCGTGAACCTCGGTGCTGCGGGAGTGTTGGGCGCCCTGGTGCTCGCCGTGTTCGCCCTGCGCTCCGACAAACCCGAATTCAATCGCGCCCTCGACGTGGCCGCGGGCTCGGCGGCCGTGCTCACGGTGGCCTCGGCGGCCACGGGATTCCTCACTTTTCTGCAGCTCACGGTCAAGTCCGTGCGCTTCGACAACTCCTACGGCGAGCTGCTCGGTCAGTTCCTGACGCAGGTCGAGATCGGCCAGGCGTGGCTCATCACGACGCTGATCGCGGCGACCGTCACCGTTCTGTGTTTCGCCGTGCGCAACGTCACGGCCCTCGTGTTCGTCGCCGTACTGTCGGTGGTCATGCTCGTGCCCATGGCGCAGCAGGGCCACGCGGCCGGAACGACCGGCCACGACGCGGCGATCACCGCCCTCGGGCTGCACCTCGTCTTCGCGGCCGTCTGGCTCGGCGGTCTCCTCGTGCTGGTGATCATCTCGCCTCAGCTCGACAACGACCGGATGCTGTCGGTCATCTCGCGCTATTCGACGGTGGCGCTGGTCTCGTTCATCGTGGTCGCGGCATCCGGATATGTGAGCGCCGAGCTGCGCATCGGCAGCCTGGATCGTCTGCTCACCCCTTACGGGCTGCTCGTGCTCATCAAGGTAGGTGCGCTGATCGCGCTCGGTATCTTCGGTGCCGCCTACCGACGCTCGCTCATCGATCGTCTCGCCGAGTCGGGCCGACGCTATTTCTTCTGGAAGATCGCCGTCGTCGAATTGGCGTTCATGGGCATCGCCTCCGGTGCTGCCGCGGCCCTTGGCCGGTCGGCGCCCCCGGTAGACCAGACGATCCCCGCCGTGCAGACACCGGCGCAGATCCTCACGGGCGAGCAGCTACCTCCCGAGCTCGAACTGTCGCGGTACTTCACCGAGTGGAACTTCGACCTGCTCTGGATTCTGCTCTGCGGCTTCGGCATCGTGTTCTACCTGGCCGGTGTGCGCCGCCTGCGCAAGCGCGGAGACAAGTGGCCTATCCACCGCAGCGTGCTGTGGGTGGCGGGCATGCTGCTTCTGTTCTACGTGACCAACGGTGGAGTGAACGTCTACGAGAAGTACCTCTTCAGCGTGCACATGCTCGGTCACATGACCTTGAGCATGATGGTGCCGCTGCTGCTGGTTCCCGCTGCTCCTGTGACGCTCATCATGCGCGCCGTCGCCAAGCGACAAGACGGAACGCGCGGCGGGCGCGAGTGGGTGCTGCTGGCCGTGCACTCGAAGATCGGCTCGTTCCTCGCCAACCCGATCGTCGCCGCCCTGCTCTTCGCCGGCAGCCTGTGGCTCTTCTACTACTCACCCCTCTTCCGGTGGGCGACGGTCGATCACATCGGGCACGAGTGGATGATCGCGCACTTCCTCGTCACCGGGTACCTACTCGTGCAGGCTCTGATCGGCGTCGACCCGGTGCCCTATCGCTTCCCGTATCCGTTCCGGCTGCTGCTGCTGCTCGCGGTCATGGCCTTCCACGCCTTCTTCGGCCTCGCCATGATGACCGGCAACGGTCTGCTGCTCGCCGACTGGTACGGCGCGATGGGCAGGCCGTGGGGCGTGAGCGCCATCGAAGACCAGCAGGCCGGCGGTGGAATCGCGTGGAGTGTGGGCGAGATCCCGACCGTCATCCTCGCGATCGCCGTCGCCATCCAGTGGAGCAAGCAGGACAAGAAAGAAACGACCCGGCGCGACCGCACGGCGGACCGCACGAACGAGGCCGAGCTGGGCGAGTACAACGCCATGCTCGAGCGACTCAACACCCGCCGCTGAGGCAGGGTCCGTCGCTCGCGCAGGCGGCTACTTCAGCTGTGCCAGGTTCGCCGACCGGGCCGCGAAGGAGATCTGCCCCGCGTCGTCGAGCGAGATCGCGTAGTTCAGCGAGAACGGTACGTCCTCGCTCAGGGCCGACACGGTGCCGTCGAACAGCGACTTCACCTGCACATCGATGTGGGCCGTCCCGGTGTTGTCGGCCAGGAGCCACGACGACGGACCGGCCACCACGGAGACCTGCGGATAGGTGACGATCGACCAGGTCGGCTCGCCCTCGATGCGGTCGGTGATGCCCTTCGAGAACGGGCAACCGACGGGATACAGCACCTTCTGTGCGGCACAGTCGTCGAGAAAAGAGGTGAGCCGATCAGAGACGGCCTGCGTGAACAGCTCGTTGGGAACGGCCTTGACCACGGCGTTCTCCGTGTCGCCGGGTGAGGTGACGGGCACGGCGACCGTGTCGCTCGTGAGGTAATGCGACTCGTGCGAGAGAACCACGAGCGAGGGGACGAGAACGCTGAATCGCCCGCCCGCGCCGAATGCGCCCGCGCCGGCGCCGAGATCGGATGCCTTCAGCTCGCCGGATCCGACGCTCACGCTGGTCGCATTGGTCACCGCGAGCGAGAGGGTCGCCACGGGGGTCTCCTTGAAGCGCCACTGGGTGAAGATGCCGAAGTTGGTTCCGTCGCGCTCGACCACGAACTCGCTCTGTGTCCGCGCGGATTGCCGACCGGCGCCATCCAGCGTGTAGCTCACCGTGACGCGGTGGATGCCCGAGCCGAGATCGCTGTCGTCGGTGACGCGGATCTTGCTGATGGTGCCGAGCGTGTTTCGCTTCAGCAGCGCAGCGCCCGCGGAATCGGGAGTGAGATCGCTGGGAAGCTCGACCCCGGGCATCGCGAGAGCGCCGTCGACGTCGCGTGCACCGAGCGTCTGCAGGTACGTCGTGACGAATCCACTCGAGCTGAAGACCGAGAGGTTGAGGGCGAGCACCCCGGTCGCGAAGACTCCGACGAGCAGCAGCAACGAGGCGCACCACGCCAACGTGACCTGCGTCGATGAGATGCGCCTCTTCTGCACATGCACATCCATGGGGTCAGTCTAGGCAATGCCGCCGTGGGCCCGCCGTGCCGGGTGACACGCCCGGTAGATTGGGTGTCCTCCCCTCGTCGCCGTGCAGAGAAAGTCATTCAGCGTGTCCCTTCCCGATCTGTCAGCCGAGCAGAAGCGTGTCTTCGATCTGATCGAGTCGACGAAGAGCCATGTCTTCGTCACAGGCCGAGCGGGCACCGGAAAGTCCACGCTTCTCAACCACCTCAGCTGGAACACAGAGAAGCAGCTCGTGATCTCGGCGCCCACGGGTGTCGCGGCGCTGAACGTGGGCGGGCAGACCATCCACTCGCTGTTCCGTCTGCCGATCGGGGTGATCGCCGACTCCGACATCGAGCAGAACGGCGACGTGCGCAAGATGCTCAACACCATCGACACGCTGGTCATCGACGAGGTCTCGATGGTGAACGCCGATCTGATGGACGCGATCGACCGCTCCCTGCGCAAGGCCCGGCACAAGCCCACGGTTCCCTTCGGCGGTGTGCAGGTCGTGCTGTTCGGAGATCCGTACCAGCTGGCCCCCGTTCCGGGCGATTCCGACGAGCGCGCCTACTTCACCGACCACTACCGGTCGATGTGGTTCTTCGACGCGAAGGTGTGGAGCGAGGTGTCTCTCACGGTCGTCGAGCTCACCGAGATCCACCGGCAGCACGACGACGACTTCAAGTTCATGCTCAACGCGGTGCGGCACGGGCAGGTGACGAAAGAGATAGCGGATGCGCTCAACGGTGCGGGCGCCCGAACTCCTCCCAGCGACGGCACGATCACCCTGGCCACGCGCAACGACGCCGTGAACCGCATCAATGCCGAGGCGCTCAAGCGGCTGCCCGGCAAAGTCCGCACGGCGAATGCCGAGGTCTCGGGCGACTTCGGGGGCCGCAACTATCCGGCAGAGGAGGCTCTCGAGCTGAAGGTCGGCGCTCAGGTCATGTTCCTGCGCAACGACTCCGAGCAGCGCTGGGTCAACGGGTCGGTCGGCGTGGTCTCGAAGATCAGCAAGGCGGGCTCCATCTGGGTCGAGATCGATGGCGAGGTGCACGAGGTCGACCCGGTGAGCTGGGAGAAGCATCGCTACTCGTACTCGGCCGACGACAAGAAGCTCACCAAGAACGTCATCGGGGAGTTCACGCAGTTTCCCCTGCGCCTCGCCTGGGCCGTCACCATTCACAAGAGCCAGGGCAAGACCTACGACCAGGCCATCGTCGATCTGGGGCAGCGGGTGTTCAGCGCGGGCCAGACCTACGTCGCCCTGTCGCGACTCACGAGCCTCGACGGGCTGTACCTCACGAGGCCGCTGCGCCCCGCCGACATCTCGGTCGACCCTGCCGTCAAGCGCTTCATGTCGCGCGGGCAATAGCGCGACCCCTCCACTGCGGTATCCGCGCCGGTTGGGCGCATACGCCCCTGTTCGACCGGGCGCGGATGCGCCGAATCGGCGCGGATGCGTGCGGCGAGTCAGCGGATGGCGGCGACGATCACATTGGCCAGGTCGCGCGGGCGCGAGAACTGCGGCCAGTGTCCGGTCGGCAACTCCACGATTCCGACCTCGTGGATGCGCGGCAACTCCGCGAAGTAGGGCACACCGGCACCCATGCCGCGGCGCATCTCCTCGGCACTGAACGTGCACGTGATCACGGTGACGGGAACCTCGAAGCGCGCTTCGTTCGTCACGACCTGAGGATCGCGGGCGACTTGTGTCGGCGTGGCAACGGCGCGGGCGCGGAAGTTCGCGAGGTCGGCCTCGTCGAGCCCCGTGAGCTCGAGGTCGTCGAAGAAGTCCCACGCGGGCAGGGGGAGTTCGCCGTCTACCTCGGGGATGTTCGCGTTCACCTCCATGCCGTCGGGCGTCGGCACACTGTCGACGTAGACCGCGTGCCGGATGCGGTCGGGGTGCCGATCGACCACAGCATGGATCACCGATCCGCCACCGCTGTGACCCACCAGCACGATGTCGCCCTCGAGGTCGGCGATGGACTCCTCGACGAATCGGATGTGGTCGTCGAGCGTGATGCCGGTGCGGTCTGACTCCGTCGAGTCCATGCCGGGAAGCGTCAGCGGGCGGGGGGTGTGACCGGCCGCTTCGATGGCCGCGGTCACGGGAGCCCACGACCACGCGCCGAGCCAGAATCCAGGAACGAGAACGATCTGCATGGGGTCACGATACGCCGGAACGGCCCGCCTCAGCGTAGGTGGGTCAACGCCTTTACGGCCTCGGTCGTCGCAGCGGCCGCAGCCTCCACGTCGGCGGCTGTGGTCGCCGGCGAGAGGCTGAACCGAACGGCGGTCTGCGCATCCAGCGGATGGACGCCCAGCGCGAGCAGCACCGGCGACGGCTCGTCGCTGCCGGCCGCGCAGGCCGATCCGCTCGACGACACCACGCCGCGCTCCTCGAGCCCCAGTAGAACGCCCTCACCGCTCGTTCCCGCAAAGAGGAACGACGCGATCGACGGCAGCCTGTGCTCGCGCGAGCCGGTCAGCCGGGCCGAGGGGAGTGCCGCCTCGATGCGCGCGATGAGGTCGTCGCGCAGCATGGTGACCCGCACGGACGCTTCCGCTCGGCCGGCCTCAGACAGCTCTGCCGCGAGGGCGAGCCCCACCGCAGCTGCCACGTTCTCGGTACCCGACCGCCGGCCGTGCTCCTGACCGCCGCCATGCAGCAGCGGCTCGAGCGCGAGCCGAGAGCGCGCCGCCAGTGCGCCCACGCCCTTCGGCGCACCCAGCTTGTGACCCGAGATCGACACGGCGTCGGCACCGAGCGCATCCAGACTCACATCGAGCCAGCCCGCGGCCTGCACGGCGTCGACGTGCATCACGGTGCCGGCCGCGTGGGCCAGCGCGCCGATCGCGGCCGTCTCTTGCAGCGTGCCGATCTCGTTGTTGGCCGCCATCACGCTCACGAGCGTGGTGTCGTCGCGCAGCAGCCCGGCGAGGGAATCGAGATCGACCCGGCCATCGGCATCCACTGCGACGAGCGAGACGTCGAAGCCGTGCACCCGATGCAGAAAGTCGATCGATTCGAGCGTGGCCTCGTGCTCGATCGGCGTGGTCACGATGTGCCGCCCTCGAGGCTGCCCCAGGGCGATGCCCTTGATGGCGAGGTTGATGGCCTCGGTGCCACCCGAGGTGAAGGTGACCTCGCTCGGCCGCGCGCCGAACCAGCCAGCGAGGCGCGTGCGGGCGTCGGCCAGGGCGCGCGAGGCCGCGTCGCCGAGAGCGTGGTGGCTCGACGGATTGCCGAACTCACCCGTGAGGTGCGGCCACATCGCCTGCAGCACCTCGGGGCGAACCGGCGAAGTCGCCGCGTGGTCGAGGTAGATCATGCCTCGACGGTGAGGTCGAGTCCCAGGTCGAGAGCGCGTGCGCTGTGGGTGAGCGCGCCGACCGAGATGATGTCGACTCCCGTCTCGGCGATGGCGCGCACCGTGTCGAGGCTCACTCCTCCGCTGGCCTCCACAAGTGCCCGCCCGGCCACGAGTGCGATGCCCTCGCGCAGCTCGTCGAGAGAGAAGTTGTCGAGCATGATCGTGTCGACCCCGCCGGCGAGCACGGGCTCGATCTGGTCGAGTCGGTCGACCTCGACCTCGAGGTGGGTCGTGTGCGAGATGCGGGCTCGGGCGCGAATGATCGCGTCGGTGAGCGAGACGCCGGATGCCGTGAGCACGGCCAAGTGATTGTCTTTCGCGAGCACAGCGTCGCTCAGTGAGAAGCGGTGGTTGCCGCCACCGCCGCTGCGCACCGCGTGGCGCTCGAGGGCACGCAGCCCCGGAGTCGTCTTGCGCGTGTCGACGATGCGCGCCCGCGTTCCAGAGACCGCATCGACGTAGCGCGCGGTCACGGTGGCGATTCCACTCATGCGCTGCACGAGGTTCAGGGCGACGCGCTCTCCGAGCAGCACCCCGCGGGCCGGTCCCGACACCGTGGCGATCACCGCGCCGGGTTCGAAGTGTTCGCCGTCGTCGAGCAGTACCGCGGTCGTGATCGACTCATCAGCCGCGAGCATCGTTCTCGAGAAGACCTCGCCGCCCGAGAGCACGCCGGCTTCGCGGGCCACCAGCGCGGCGGAGGCCGTCGCGCCGTCGGGAAGAAAAGCGTCGGAGGTCGCGTCGCCCCACGGGGCGTCCTCGGCGAGAGCGGCGATGACGACGCGGTCGATCGCCTGGGGTGTGAGCAGCATGTCAGTGTCCTTGGGTCTGGAGCGTGAGGGCGGTGTCGCCCGAAACGTGATCGGATGCGGGCACGGTGGCGCTCTGGGCGATCTCGGGAGGCGACTGCCGACGGGCGACCGCATCTGTCTGGGTGAAGTCGCTGCGGGCGTGGGCGCCGCGCGATTCGCGCCTGAGCAGGGCCGCGGCGACGAGGGCCTGCGCCACGGTGACGAGGTTCGCGGTCTCGATGCGCTCGCGGTCACCGGTGCGGGCGGCGGATGCCTCGGCCCAGACCCGCAGGCGGGCTGCGGCCGTGGCGAGCCCGACGCCGGAACGCGTCAGCCCGGCATAGCTCCACATGAGCGCCTGCACGTCTTCGCGCTGGTCGAGTAGGCCGCCCGCGGCCGTATCGAGACCGATTCGCGGGTGGTCTCGATACACCGGCTCCTTCGTCGCGCGGCTACTCGACCCACGCAGATCCCCTAGCGAGGCCGCCACCCGCCGGGCGAAGACGACGCCCTCGAGCAGGCTGTTCGAGGCCAGCCGGTTGGCGCCGTGCACTCCGGTGCACGCCGCCTCGCCCACCGCGAAGAGCCCCGCATGAGAGGTGCGGCCATCGAGATCGGTCGCGATCCCTCCCATGTAGTAGTGCGCCGCCGGAACGACAGGCACCAGCCCGTCGGCGAGGTCGAAGCCGGCCGCCGCGCACGCCGCCATGATCGTGGGAAAGCGGACGGCGAGCGTGTCTCGACCGATGCCCCGGGCATCTAGGGTCACGGGCACGCCGTTCTGCTTCGCCATCTCGGCCGCGATGGCTCGAGCGACGATGTCGCGGGGGGCGAGCTCGGCGTCGGGGTGCACGCCGAGCATAAAACGCTCGCCGCGCTCATTGAGAAGAACCGCGCCCTCGCCGCGCACTGCCTCGGAGACCAAGAAGTTTCCGGGGGCGGCGAGCGTGGTCGGGTGGAATTGGTAGAACTCCAGATCGGCCGTGGCCACACCTGCCCGCAGCGCTGCGGCCAGCCCGTCGCCGGTGGCGATCGCAGGATTCGTCGTGTGCGAGTAGAGCTGCCCGGCGCCCCCGGTGGCGAGCACCACGGCATCGGCCGACAGCACCTCGCGCCCGCCGTCGGCCCGCAGCACCTCGATTCCGACGACGCGCCCGCCGGCATCCGCGCCTGCTGGGCGCATCGGCGCCTGGTCGACCGGCAGCGGATGCGCCGAACCGGCGCGCATGCCCGACGCGTCGACGAGCACGAGGTCGGTCAGCATGGTGTGCTCGTGCACAGCGACGGCGGTGGTGCGCACCGCCGCGACCAGTGCCGCCTCGATGGCGGCCCCCGTCGCATCGCCGCCGGCGTGCAGCACTCGCGCCCGTGAGTGCGCCGCCTCGAGCGCGCGGTCGGGCTCCGAACTGCCCGGCCGGCGATCGAACATCACGCCCCATTCGATCAGGCTCTGGATGGCCGCCGCCCCCTCGTCGGCCAGCACGCGCGCGGCGCCCTCGTCGGTCAGCCCCGCCCCCGCCCGGATCGTGTCGTCGGCGTGCAGAGTGGCGCTGTCGTCGAGTGCGGTGGCCGCCGCGATGCCGCCCTGCGCGTAGCGGGTGTTGCTGTCGGCGAGCTCGCCTTTGGTCACGAGCGTCACCTCGTGCCCGTGCTGCAGTGTGGCGTGCAGCGCGGTGGCCAGCCCGGCGATGCCGCTGCCCACGATGATCACGCGCGCCATGTCAGCGCACCGGGTCGGTGGCGGGTGCCGCCACGGGCGGCCGGGCCGCGAGCATCCGTTCGAGTGCGACCGTCGAGTCGGCGATCACATCGTCGGCGACCCGGATGCGATTGCGCACGACCCCGTCGACCAAGCCCTCGAGCACCCAGGCCAGGTAGCCGGGGTGGATGCGGTACATCGTGGAGCAGGGGCAGATCACGTCGTCGAGGCAGAAGATCGTGTGCTGCGGGTACTCGGCGGCGAGGCGGTTCACGAGGTTGATCTCGGTTCCGATGGCGAAGGTCGAGCCGGCGGGAGCCGCCTGGATCGCCTTGACGATGAAGTCGGTCGAGCCCGCCGAATCCGCGGCGTCGACGACGGCCATCGGGCACTCGGGGTGCACGATCACCTGAACGCCGGGGTACTCGGCGCGGGCCTTAGCGATCTGTGCCGGAGTGAAGCGCTTGTGCACCGAGCAGAAGCCGTGCCACAGCACCACCTTTGCCTCGACGAGCTCGGAAGCCGAGTTGCCGCCCAGCGGCTTGCGCGGGTTCCACATGGGCATGAGCTCCACGGGGATCCCCATGGCCTTGGCTGTGTTGCGTCCCAGGTGCTGATCGGGAAAGAAGAGCACCCGCTGACCGCGCTCGAAGGCCCACTCCAGCACCGTCGCCGCATTCGACGAGGTGCACACGATGCCGCCGTTGCGGCCGCAGAACGCCTTGAGCGCGGCCGAGCTGTTCATGTAGGTGACCGGGATCACGGGAAGCCGGCCATCGGCATCCGGTGCCGTGCCGTAGATCTCGGTGAGCTCGGCCCACGCCTCTTCGACCGAGTCGATGTCGGCCATGTCGGCCATCGAGCATCCCGCTGCGAGGTTCGGAAGGATGACCGCCTGCGCCGGCTGCGACAGGATGTCGGCGGTCTCGGCCATGAAGTGCACGCCGCAGAAGACGATCGCCTCGGCATCGGGCTTGGCCTTGGCGGCGTTGGCGAGCTGGAAGGAGTCGCCCACGAAGTCGGCGTACTGCACGACCTCGTCGCGCTGATAGAAGTGGCCCAGCACCACGACCCGCTCGCCGAGCGTCGCCTTCGCGGCCCGGATGCGCGCATCCAGCTCGTCGGCGCTCGCCGTCGTGTACTCGGCGGGCAGGCGGCCCTGCACCGGCGATCCGGTCGGGATGACGTCGGTCATGGATGCGCCGGGGCCGTAATTCGGAACGCCCGCGTCGAAGGCCCACGGCTGCAGGGCGAGCTCGGGTGTGCAGGTGCTGCTCGCGGCGGAGCCGGCGGCCTCTTCGCGGGTCAGAAGCTGGATGGTGGTGTCGACGGATGTCATGGTGGTCTTCTTCGTTCGCTGAGCCTGTCGAAGCGGGTATGGGTGCGGTCGTTCCCTTCGACAGGCTCGGGGAACGGCGTCTTCTACTGGAGGGGGCCGCTGTCGGCGAGGTCGATCGACCCGTCGTAGCGGTAGAGGCGAGCGGGGCGATGCCGCGCGCCGGTGACGAACTCGCCCGTCGGGACGACCGTCTTACTCGACTCGATCATGCGGCGGAAGTTGGCCGGATCGAGGGGTTTCTGCCTGACTGCCTCGTGCACCTCGCGCAGTTGGGCGAGAGTGAACGTGTCGCCCAGAAAGGCGTGCGCGATACGGGAGTACTCCATCTTGGTGCGCAGTCGCCACAGGGCGTAGTCGACGATCAGGTTGTGATCGAAGGCCAGTTCGGGCAGCTCGTCGGTCGACAGCCAGGTCACGTTCTCGCCCACGGTCGCTCGGGCGGCCTCGTCGCTCTCGACCAGGGCCCAGTAGACGATCGAGACGACGCGCTGCCCGGGGGAGCGGCCGACCTTGCCGAACGCGTAGAGCTGCTCGAGGTACTTGGGCGTGAGACCGGTGGTCTCGAGAAGGTGATCGCGCGCCGCCTCCTCGAGGTCGACATCCGCCCGCAACGGGCCGCCGGGCAGAGCCCACCGACCCTCGTCGGGTTGCCGGATGCGGCGGACGACGGGGATCCACACGGTGCTGATGCCGGTGGTCGGATCGCTGCGCAGAGAGAAGATCACGGTGGATACCGCGATGCTCGCATGCTGCTGGCTCATGGCCGTGCCGATCGTGTCGTGACTTAAGGTATTGGTGACCTTAAGTGCTGCAATCAGCTTAGTGTCACCATGACCCGAACGCAAACACGACGACGGCGGCCGTCGGTCAGATCACCGGGCCCGCGTGCTTGCCTGGCGCGTCGTCAAATGTCGCGGCGCTACCGTCCGCAGGATCAGGGTCGTAGTGTCTGCGCAGCAGTTCCTGTTCTGCGGGGACCAGGGCCTTATCGATGGCGAACCGCGGCGAGTCCTTGAGCTGTTCCTTCGAGTAGGGCAGGAGAAGATGCTCCCGATCCCACTCTGCTCGGTCCAGCGGAACAAAAGCGTCGGACCCGGAGAACAGTCCGGGATTGACGGTCGCCCAGCGAGGCTGCCCGCTCTCGGCGTCGACGAGCACCTGGGTCACCGTTCCGACCTTCTGTCCGTCGGGATCGAGCGCCGGTGCGCCGACGATGCCTCCGATGTCACGTGATTCGATCATGCGTCTCTCCTCGCTCGTGTGTCGCTGTCGCTACCGGCCGAGACCGGCGCGGTCGACCTTGCGGTGGAATCTCATACCGCCGAGGCCGCCCAGGATCGCGCCGAGAAGGCTGACGACGGCGACGGCGATGGCGGTGATGACGCTCGCCGTCGTGAGCGTGCCTTCGTCGATCGGGATGCGGGGAAAGCTGTTGAGGTTGCCGAGGACGTTGTATTGGCTGCCCGCGATCGCGGTGATGATGGCGACGACGATGGCGATGACGATGGCCCAGAGCCAGACGAAGACACCCTGCTTCATGCCGTTGAACCGGGCCATGCGTCCGGCGACGTACCCGCCGCAGTAGTAGGCGACGAAGACGATGGCGAGCAGGGCGATCGCGCCGACGATGCCCACGGTGTCGGCGTTCGCTGCACCCTCCCGAGCTGCGCTGTCCACATCTCCCGTCACACCGAGTCCGATGGCGGCTCCCGTCGCGGCGACGAGGGCGGTGAGAATCACGGCCGTGCCGGTGGCCGTCAGCCAGCCGAAGAAGGCAGAGCCGATCTTGACGCCTCCGAACTCCTCCTTCTCTCGTTCGACGACCTCCTGTCGGAGCGACGACTGGGGTGCCGCGGGCACGGCCGCGCCCGGCTCGAGGCCTGTCGACGGATCGAGGCCAGTCGACGGATCGGAGGAGTGTTCTGGACGATCGCTCATGGGTCTGCCTTCACATCGGGCGCTCCACAAGCACAACCCGTGGAGCGGTTACTCGAGTTTGTCGCTTGAGAGGGACGGTACGCGGTCGACTCGGTGCATGATGCGGGCTTGACAGAAGCGTTCGACGAAGGGGCGGACGGTGACGGAGAGTCAGGCGGCCGCAGTCGCCTTCGCGCGGGCGAGGTCGACGAAGAGATCGGTGTTGAAGCGGTAGGCCACGAGAACCTCGTCGATCACGCGGTCGCGTTCGGCGTCATCCCAACCCGTCGCGTCGAGCTGGGCCCGATAGGTCTCTTTGAATTCCTTCGGCTTGGCGATGTCGCCGAAGAGGTAGAAGCCCACGCCGTTGGTCTCGAATCCGAACTGGCGCTTCATGAGGGTGCGGATGACCTGGCCGCCCGAGAGGTCTCCGAGGTAACGCGTGTAGTGGTGGGCGACGAATCCGCCGTTCCAGGTGGCACCCACCTCGTTGATTCGGGCCACGTAGCGAGCGGTCGTCGGCAGAGGTTCGATCTGCTCGCGCCAGTCATCGCCGATGAGAAACCGAAGGTCTTCTTCGATGGCGGGAAGACGCGTCAACTTCGAGGTGATGAAGGGTGCCGCGACCGGGTCGTTCTTCATGCGGTCGGCCGCGGCCTCGATGGCCTCGTAGATGAAGAAGTGCTGCGCGACCAGGGCGATGTAGTCGTCGCGCGTGCCCTTGCCGCTCATCAGGTCGCCCATGAAGCTGGCGCCCTCGCTCTCGCTGTGGCTGGTCCAGGTGCGCTCGCGCAGGGCCTGCGAGAAAGGGATGACGTTGCTCATGATCGCGACTCCAAATGAGTGGTTCACTAACCGTGAAGTTAGGTTGCCCTTACTTTATCGGACACGCGGGTTCGATCGCTAGACGCAGTTGTTCCACTCAGGGCTTTGTCAGTGCGGGCGCGGCTCGATGCCGAGCTTGGCGCAGGCTGCGTCGTAGAGCGCGACGACCTCGCGGCGCACCTCGCCGCGTTCGGTGATCGGGCCGGCGGGCCACGCGATACGCACCTCACTCGTGGTTCCGGCAGCGGTCGCATCCCAGGTGGCGACCGAGCCGTCGAAGCCCGTCATGACGGCGGCCGTGGCCGCGGGGTTCGCGAACGCCCGCACGATGAGCAGATTGTCATCGGTGTGGTCGCCGTTCATGTGGTTCAGGATCGCGGTGACGACGTCGGGGCTGAAGGTGCTCATCCGTCGAGCGTATACGCCCGACATACGTCGGCACGAAGTCGTCGATGGCTGGCGCGAATGGCCTGGTGGCGCGACTCGGCGGCTCCCTAAACTCGGCCCATGCCTATCGTTCCCGAGACCAAGAGCTGGACCTGGGTGCTCGAGAAGCCGTGCCCCGAGTGCGGTTTCGACGCATCCACCGCCGACGCCCGAGGGGTCGCCGAACTCGCCCGTCAGAATGCGGCAGCCTGGCCCGCCGTGCTTCGACGCGCCGACGTGCGAGAGCGACCGGATGGCGACACCTGGTCGCCGCTCGAGTACGCGGCGCACGTACGCGACGTGTTCACGGTCATGCGCGGCCGGCTCGAGCTGATGCTCGTCGAGAACGATCCGCTGTTCGCCAACTGGGATCAGGACGCGACCGCCGTCGAGGAACGCTACAACGAGCAGGACCCCGCGGTCGTGTCGGCCCAGCTGCTCGACGCCGGTCGAGAGATCGCCGACGCCTTCGACGCCGTGCCGTCAAATGCGTGGGGCCGGTCGGGCAGGCGGGGTGACGGCGCCAGTTTCTCCGTCGAGACGCTGGCTCAGTACTTCATCCACGATCCGGTGCATCACCTGCACGACGTATCGAAGCGCTAGAGCCAGCCGTTCGTCTCGGCGATGCGCGCCGCATCCGCTCGATTGCGCGCACCTGTCTTGCCGATGACCGCCGACAGGTGGTTGCGCACCGTGCCTTGCGACAGATGCAGGATGCGCGCGAGATCGGCGATCGATCCGCCCGTGCGAGCGGCCGCGAGCACGTCGGTCTCGCGTTCCGTGAGGGGAGAGTCGCCCTGCGCGAGGGACTCGGCGGCGAGCGAGGGGTCGACCACCCGGAAACCGTTCGCGACGCGACGTACGGCATCGGCCAGCTGCGCCGATGGAGTGTCTTTGACGACGAAACCCGAGGCTCCCGCCTGCATAGCCCGCACCAGGTAGCCGGGGCGGCCGAATGTCGTGACGATCAGCACCCGGCAGAGCGGCACCGCCTTGCGCAGTTCTGCCGCGGCGGCGATGCCGTCGATGCCGGGCATCTCGATGTCGAGCAGAGCGACATCGGCGGCGGACGCCCTGGCGGCATCCACGACCTCGTCGCCACGCCCCACCTCGGCGACCACCTCGATGTCTGCCTCGAGCGAGAGCAGCGCGGTGAGCGCACCGCGCACCAGCGCCTGGTCGTCGGCGATCAGCAAACGGATCATGACTGTGCCCCAGCCGTCTGAGGAAGCGTCGCCGCGGCGGGCAGCGACGCCGTGAGGGTGAAGCCGCCGAGTTCGCCCGGACCGAACCGCAGAGATCCGCCGGCCGCTTCAACGCGTTCGCGCAGACCCCGCAGTCCCGTCGACGACACCGAGCCTGACCCGATGGGCACTCCCGGACCACGTCCATCGTCGTCGATCGTCACGTCGTGCTCGGAGATGCGGATGCGGCAGCGCGAGGCCCCAGCATGCCGGATGACGTTCGTGACACCCTCGCGGATCACCCAGCCGACGAGCTCGCGGTGTTCCGCTGGAACGGTGTCGGTCGACGACGGGAGTTCCGCCTCGACGCCCGCTGCGGCGAGGGCCCTCCGTACGGCCGCGAGCTCTCCGCTGGCGGTGACGCCGCGCACACCCGAGACGGTCGCGCGCACGTCGGCCAAGGCCCCCCGAGCAATCGTCTCGACATCTTCGATCTCGGAGCGCGCACGCTCGGGGTCGGCATCCATCAATCGTGCCGCGAGCTCCGACTTCACCGTGATGACGGTGAGGGAGTGGCCGAGAATGTCGTGGATGTCGCGTGCCACTCTGCTCCGTTCGCGCTCGGCGGTCACGGCTTCGAGTTCTGCCTGGGTGGCGCGGAGCTCGTTGATGACGGCCATCGTGCGGGCGAAGGCCGCCATCATGAGTGAGATCGACAGGATGATGACGGGCACGATCAGCAGGGCATCCGACCATGGCCCGGTGAGAAGGCGCAGAGCTAACGCGGCCGCGGTAAGGGTGCCGATCGCCGTGAGCGTGAAGATCCAAGGGAAGACGCACATGCCGATGATCACGCCGGCGTAGGTCCAGAGGCCGGTCACTTCGGTGCCCACCCAGGGTACGAAGAGCATTGTCAGAGCGAGGATCGCCCCGCATACGAGGATCCGACCGCGGGTCGTGAGGGTCCAGGCGATGGGGGCTGCCGCGAGAAAGCAGAGGCTGAAGATCACGACCAGGCCGACGCCAACGGTGCTTTCGACGGCCGAGCGAGACACCCTCACGATGTCCGGAATGATTGAGTACACCCAGAACAGCGAGAACGTCGCCCCGATGTACCAGCTGTAGGCGCGTGACGACGTCAAGGCGAAAGGCATTGTCGTCGTCGGATCCGGGCCCGCGGTCGCAGACCGGATCGGCCATCCCGGGCCGAATCTACGCGGTTCGTCGATCTTCGTCACCCGCCCACCCTAAAGGCCGCGGTCGCCGACGGGCTTGCACGCCCGTCGAGCCTCGCCATCCTCACACCCGCTTCGTATCGCGACGAAAGAAGACGACCGTGCCCACGAGGAACACCGCGAACCAGACGAGCGCGTTCGCGAGGGCCGCGACGTGGAAGCCGGAGCCGGTCAGCGGGGCGCGGGCCAGTTCGCTGATGCCGTACACGGGGGTGAACGCCGCGATCGTCTGCATGAAGTCGGGCATGCTCGAGACGGGGTAGAAGAGTCCGCCGATGAAGGCGAGCAGCACGATGGCGAGGCTCGTCACCTGCGCCGCATTCTCACCCGGCACGAGGTAGCCGACCATCAGCCCGAGCGTCGTGAACACAGCGCTGGCGAGCAGCCATCCGACGAGGCCTGTCGAGATCCACTGCACAGCCGAGAGCTGGTTGCCGCTGACAGCGCCGACCACGTAGGTCGCGATCACCGCGACGAGCCCGAGCAGCATGCCCGCGATCATCTTGATGAGCACGTTCACCAGCGGGTTGAGGGGCGTGAGCCGCAACTGCCGGCTCCATCCCTGCGCTCGCTCCACGGCGACGGATGCGCCGGTCTGGGTCGCCGACATCATCGCGCCGTACATCGCCATCGACACCATGATGAAGGCCGCGACCGACGGGCCGCCATCGGCGACGGCGGTATCGGTGAGGGGAACGTCGCGCATGGGATAGCCGACGATCAAGAACATCATGACCGGGAAGATCAGGGTGAAGATGAGCGTGCGTCGGTTGCGGAGCTTGCGGGCGAGCTCGATGCGCAGATAGGTCCAGGTGAAGCCGCCGAACGGCGGAACCCGGCGGTCGAGCTGCACGCGGGCGGCTGACGATGGAGTGGTCTGCTGCCTGTTCGACTCGGCGGGCACGATGTGGGTGGTCATGCGGAGACTCCTTCTGAGGTGAGGGCGAGAAAGACGCTCTCGAGGTTCTGGCTCGTGATCTCGATGTCTCGAGCGGCCGTGTGGGTGAGCAGATGTCGAGCGAGAGCATCCGAATCGCTCGTATGCAGGGTGATGCGCTCGCCCTGTACCGACGCGTCGTCGACCGACGGGAGGGCCGCGAGTTCGGCGACGTCGGCATCCGGCAGCGTCGCTCGGAGGATGCGGCCGGAGACGAGGTTCTTGATGTCGGCCGTAGCCCCGTCTGCCACGATCGTGCCTCGGCTCATCAGCACGATGCGGTCGGCATACTCGTCGGCCTCATCGAGATAGTGCGTGGCGAAGAGCACCGTGCGGCCACGGTCTGCATCGGCGCGGATGGCGCTCCAGAATGCTCGTCTCCCCTCGACATCCATACCGGTCGTCGGTTCGTCGAGAATCAACAGCCCGGGGTCCGAGAGCAAGGCCATCGCGAAGCGCAGGCGCTGCTGTTGGCCGCCCGAACACAGACCGACTCGTCGGGCGGCGATGTCGGTGATGCCCGCGCGGTCGAGCACCTCCGCGACCGGACGGGTATCGGCGAAGAGGCTGGCGGTCAGATCGAGGGTCTCCCGCACGGTCAGGTCTTTGAGCAGGCCGCCTGTCTGCAGTACGGCCGATACGAGGCCGCGCGAGATGGCGGCTCGCGGGGCGAGGCCGAAGACCTTCACATCTCCGCCATCGGGAGGGGTGAGGCCCAGCATCATGTCGATGGTCGTGGTCTTGCCGGCGCCGTTGGGGCCGAGGAACGCGACGATCTCGCCGGGCTGCACGGTGAGGTCGACGCCGGTGACGGCGCGCACGTCGCCGAAGCTCTTTGCGAGTGCCGTCGCGTGGATGGCAGGGATGGAGGGGGAGGTCATGGCTCCAGCCTGGCGGCCCGAACCGTCGGGCACGTCTGAGGCCTGTCACCTTCGCTCTATGACATCCGTCACCTCTGCCTGCTTCGCGGGGTGGGGGTTCCGCTGCGGCGAGAGCGATCAGTCGAGCAACTGGCCCTGCATGAAATAGGTCGAGCGAGCGAACGCCAGGGCCGCGGCATTCTTGTCGAGCACCGTCGAGATCGTCGCGTTCGCGAAGTAGGTCGACGTGCCGATGTAGTTGTGCCGGGTCACCGGTGTGCCCACCTCCTTGAGGCGGCTGATGAAGAGGTCGGCGGCCAGGCCGGAGCCCCATTCGTCGAACTCGGAGTAGTGCAACGCGACGGGGCACGGAACGATGCCGCCCTCCGAGTCGTTCAATCCGGCGTAGTAGGCGACGACCGCATCGACCGAACCCTCCTGCGCGCTGCGCAATGCCAGTCGGCCACCCATCCCCATGCCGATGATGCCGATGCGCGCCGCGCCGGAACTGCGACCGAGGGCGATCGCGTCGGAGAGTGTCGCGCTGGCGAAACCCTCGTCGAGGCGCGATCGGAGCAGTTCCACGCCCTCCGCGTCGACAGCGGCGACTCCGTTGAAGAGGTCGGGCACGACGACGAAGAACCCCTGCTTCGAGAGTGCGGTGGCGTACGCCTCGAGATACGGCAGCCGCCCGTAGTCATCGTGCACCAGCACTATCGCGGGCATGCCTTCGCTGCCGAAGACGAGGGGCCATCCGGGGGAGGGGATGTCGACGAGCTCTGTCACGAGGAATCCTTCTTTGGCTGCTGTCGAAGTCTAGCGAGCGAGCGGTGAGTGCGTACGGTAGTCACCGTGACCAGACCCGCTCCCATCGTCGTCTCCGCCGTCGAGGCCCAACTGACCGCGCTCGTCCGGGAGCTTCCCCGAGGAACGAGTGGCCGCGTGATCGTGGGCATCTCGGGGTCGCCAGGATCGGGCAAGTCCACCCTGGCGCGAGAACTCGTGCGGTCCATCGGCCCGGGAGCGGCATACCTGCCGATGGACGGCTTTCACCTCGCCGACGAGCAGCTCGCGCGCCAGGGCCTTCTGGAGCGCAAGGGCGCCCCCGAGACGTTCGACGCCTTCGGGTATGCGCGCCTGCTCGAAACTCTTCGCGCCCGACCCCGGCATACGATCTACGTGCCCGACTTCGATCGCCGTCTCGAGCAGCCGCTCGCGGGAGCCCGCGCCATCGAGCCGAGCGACGACATCATCGTGACCGAGGGCAACTATCTGCTCCTCGCCGGCGAGGCCTGGGGTGCGGTGCGCCGACAACTCGACACCTCGTGGCACGTCGTCACAGACTCGTCGCTCCGGCATCGCCGGCTGCTCGCCCGGCACGAGGCGTTCGGCAAGACTCCGGATGCGGCGCGCGAGTGGGTGCAGGCCGTCGACGAGCCGAACGCGCGGCTCATCGAGTCGCGCGAAGGCGCAGCCGATCGCATCCTGGATCTGACCGAGTGGGCGCCCGACGCCGAGCAGGTGTGATCCGGCATCGCATCGCGTTCGCCATCGCGGCGTGCGCGGTCATCGCGATCGGTCTGGTTTTGCACACGGCAGAGGGCCCGGTGGCGGCATTCGTCGCGGACTCGTTGTACACGGTGCTCGTCTACCTGATTCTGCGTCTCGTGTTCGCAAGGGCTCGGCGCTGGATGCTCGCGGTCGTCGCGTTCGCGTTCAGCGCCCTTGTGGAGGTGCTCCAGCTCACCGGCCTTCCGGAGCAGTGGGGTGATGCGTTCGCTCCGGCGAGGCTGTTGCTGGGGGCATCGTTCTCTGCCGTAGACCTGGCCTCGTACGCGATCGGCGCGCTCGCGGTCTGGTCCGTCGACAACGTTGTGCTGAGGGTGCTCGGCGCGCGGCCGAAGAGTGCTGCGCCTCCTGCCGCATGACAGGATGAAGCATGCCCGTCGTTGAGTCCCGCTGTGTTGTTCCGGTCGACGTCGAGACGGCCTTCGCCATCTCGCAGACGACCGGTGAGATCCGCAAGCGCTGGGATCCGTTCATCAGAAAGCAGTACTTTCTGCACGGGGCCACAGTGCCGGCGAAGGGCGTGTTCACCTACACGGTGCAGCGGTTCGGTTTTCGCATGGAGAGCGAGTACGTCTCGTACAAGCCGCCGTCGAATGTGGGTATGAAGATGACCAAGGGGTCGTGGTTCTTCGAGAAGCTCGGCGGCGGGTGGCGATTCACCCCCGTCGACGGCGCTCCGGGCAGCACCCTCGCCGTCTGGCGGTACAACTTCACGTGCAAACCCAAGTGGCTCGCGCCTCTCGCGGAACGGATCGGCGCCGTCGTGCTTCAGCGTGACATCGACCGTCGCATCCGGGGCTACGCCGCGGGGTGCGAAGACCCGGTGGTGCTGGCCGCAGTGAACGCACCCGCACGCTGATCAGCACGCCCCGGCGAGCATCCGGGTCGCCGTGATGACGTGCTGCACGCGCGCCCGTGCCGGACACCGCGGATGGAGAATGCGGTGCCCGGCGCGGGCTGGTGCGGGCTGACTCTCAGATGCGAGCGGCCTTCTTCCGCGACACGATCATGAGAGCGAGTCCGGCCAGCAGCAGGAGCGCGATGGCTCCTGCGAGCGGAGCCGCCGAGACGCCGGTGAGGGCGAGACCCGATGTGCCGCCTCCGGTGTAACCCGAAGCCGAGACGCCGGCGGCGGTGACGTTGCCGGAGGTGACGCTACCGGCGGGGACCACGGTGGTGGTGGTGGTCGGCGTACCCGGGTCCGTGGGGGTCGTCGGGTCGGTCGGGTCCGTCGGGTCCGTGGGGTCCGTCGGGTCGGTGGGGTCGGTCGGGTCCGTCGGCGTCGTCGGTCCGGCGGGGTCGACCGTCGGGTCACCGATCACCGTGATCGCGTTGCCGCCCAGATCGATCGGAATGTTGATCACCGGAATGATCTGCGTTCCTCCTCCGATGCTTCCGTTGCCGCCGGTGGTGTTCTCCGACGAGCCGCCGGTGCTGCCACCGGTGACATCCGATCCCGTGGTGGTCGGGTCGCCGATCACCGTGATGGCGTTGCCGCCCACGGTGACCGGTGCTCCGATGACGGGCACGATCTGCGTTCCGCCGAGGATGCCGTCGTCGCCTGAGGTGGTTGCGCCGGTGCCGGTCGTGCCGGATCCGGTGGTTCCGCCGGTGACGGTCGAGTCGGTGGACTCTGCGTCGCCGATCAGTGTGATGGCGTTGCCGCCCACGGTGACCGGTGCTCCGATGACGGGCACGATCTGCGTTCCGCCGAGGATGCCGTCGTCGCCCGAGGTGGTTGCGCCGGTGCCGGTCGTGCCGGATCCGGTGGTTCCGCCCGTGACGGTCGAGTCGGTGGACTCTGCGTCGCCGATCAGTGTGATGGCGTTGCCGCCCACGGTGACCGGTGCTCCGATGTCGCCGAGCACCTGGGTGCCGCCGAGAACGCTGTCGGTTCCGTCGGTGGATGCGCCGGGTCCGGTCGCGCCGGATCCGGTTCCGCCGGTGGTTCCGCCGGTGACGGTCGAGTCGGTCGACTCTGCGTCGCCGATCAGTGTGATGGCGTTGCCGCCCACGGTGACCGGTGCTCCGATGACCGGAACGACCTGCGTTCCGCCGAGGATGCCGTCGTCGCCCGAGGTGGAGGCGCCGGCGCCGGCGGGAGCGTCGGACGCTCCGTTCGATGTGCCCGGGCCGCTTGTGCTGTCCGTGCTGCTCGAGTCTCCGATGACGGTGATGGCGTTGCCGCCGACCGTGATCGGAATATCGATGTTCACAAGGCCCTGTGTTCCGCCCAGCAGCGAGTCGGTTCCCGTCGTGGTGACGGGTGCCGACTCTGCCGGTGCGGCTTCGGGGGCGGGCGCGGACTCGGTGGCCCCGGACTGCTCGGAGTCGCCGATCACGCTGATCGCGTTACCCGACACATCGATCGGGATGGCGACATCCACGATGGCCTGGCTGCCGGATGCGACACCGTCGTCGCCGGACGTCGTCGCCTCGGCGACGGGTTCGGCTGCCGGGGCGGCGGGTTCGGTGACAGGAGCGGCCGGAGCCGCCTCAGGAGCCGTCGACGTGGCATCCCCGAGGATGCTGATCGAGTTGCCCGAGAGGTCGACCGGAACGTCGAGACCGACGCCGATCTGAGTTCCCGAGAGCAGGCCGTCGTCGCCTGAGGTGGTGTCAGCGGCGTTCGCTGCGGCTACGCCGAGGCACGAAAGGCCACCGACGAAGAGGGTGAAGTACAGCCCTCTCTGAATGAACTTCTTCATGATGATTCAACTCCAAAAGATGGTGAGACTGATGAGCTCCAGCCGCGCGGTTGGCGGGGGAGATGGTTCGCGGTGTCTGCCTCTGGAATCGGGCAGGTGCGAACTCAGTCAGTCAGGAGTCGAACCGAGGTCGAACGTGGGTGAAGCGGGGAGCGCGTCGTCGGAGGCGAGAGCGCGCAGAGTGAGAGCGGCGTGTCCGAAGATGGCACCGGAGATGGATTCGAGTGCTGCCGGGGCGCCGGAACCGGCCCCGCCGCCCGTTCCCTGGCCGCCACTTCCAGACGGAGTGGGCAAGACCACGGGAGAACCCTCCGAAGGCCCGGCGGGTGCAGGGGAACCCGGGGACGAAGGCGTTGAAGAGCTGACGGAACCGGCCTGCCCCGGGGCGGGGAGACCAGGAGTGGGAGCGGACGCGGCTGCTCCGCGGAACGGCACCGACGTCGGGCTGGAGAACGGCTCCGAGGCGGAGGCCGACGGGACCGTGACGGTCACCCCGAGGATCGTTACAACCGTTCCGGGAGACGCGGAGTCGGGAAGATCTAGGCCGGGAAGGGAGGGGAGGTCGATGCCCGGTCCGATCGGAGTGGATGCGCCCGGCAGAGCTGGGGTCACAGCGGTCACGGTGTTCGTCACCTGACCGACAGTGGTGTCGACGAGGTCGACGACAGGTGCCGTGACGCTCGCAGTGGGGGTGGATCCGAGGAGGTCGTTCACGACGGGAACCGCCGCGACGACAGGGTCGACGAGATCGGTGACGGGCTGAACGATCTCGGACACGGGTGCCTCGGGTACGGCCTCGACAACGGGCACGACAACCTGCTCCACGACCGGTTCGACGACGGGCTGCACCGCCTCGGCGACCGGCGCCGGAACGATCGACGTGACGCTGTCGACGACGGGCGCTACGGGCTCGACGACCGCATCGACCACCTGGCTCACGGGCTGGGTCACGCCAGAGACGACGTCCCCGACGCCGTCGAGGAGTCCTCCGCCAGCGTGCGCTGGAGTAGCCGTCATGAAGATTCCGCCGACGACGAATCCCGCTCCGACAAGGCCGCCGAGAAGAAGAAGCCGCAGGCGACTGACAGGACGGTGCTCTTCGATGGCATCCATGTCAATCACCCCCAAGCGGCTGAGTACCCCCAATCTAGGCATGACGATGAAGCGCGGTAAAGGAGCTCGGATATTTCGGGTGGCGAAGCTTTCGTGACGGATCGGTGCGTTCGTACGACGAGTGTCGAAGCGGTTCGCGCGGGCGAATACCCGCGATTCCGCGGGCGCTTGGGGGCATTGAGCGACGTCGACAGATAAGTCGACTCGCGAAATTATGAACAGAGGAATCTTCGATTCGGCGGTGGGAACCGCCCGGCCACTAGCCTGAGCGCATGCCCCAGAAGCCGGTCTCTGTCGACGAAGCCCTCGACCGGCGCGCGCATCCGTTGCGCGATCAGATCGATCTTCTTCGCAAACACACCCTCGCCGTCGATGCTCGGATCGTGGAGGAGTGGAAGTGGAACGCCCCCAGCTTTCGCCTCGGGACCGACTATCTGTACACGTTCATGCTGCGCCCCGATGACCATCTTCATCTCGTCGTTCACCATCCCTCGGCCCCCGATATCGAGAGCGATATTCTCGAGGGCGACTACCCCGACGGACGCCGCATGATCTTCGTGCGCAGCGCAGACGAACTTGCAGAGAAACTGCCCGAACTCACCCGCGTGCTGCACGCCCTCGTCGCGAACTCGCGGTAGTGCCCGGTAGCCTCGAGGCATGTCGACCGCCACACCGTTCTCTCGCCCCATCCGCGCAGGAATCATCGGATTCGGCCTGTCAGGTCGCGTGTTCCACGCGCCGTTCCTCGCCACGAACCCCGACTTCGAGGTGTCGGTCATCGTCACGTCGAATGCCGAACGTGCAGCCGAGGCCGCGCACCTGCATCCGGCCGCCGCCATCGTTGCCACCGTCGACGAGCTGTTCGAGCGCGCGTCTCAAGGGCAGCTCGATCTCGTGGTCATCGGTTCACCGTCGGGCACCCACGCCGAACTCGCTGACAGGGCCTTGGATGCCGGGGTCGCCGTCGTGGTGGACAAGCCGTTTGCCGTCACCAGCGCAGAGGGTGTTGCTCTCATCGAGAAGGCCGAGCGGCTCGGTCTTCCGTTCACCGTCTTTCAGAACCGACGCTGGGACGGCGATTTTCTGACGCTCTCGTCGCTGCTCGAGGCAGGGCAGCTGGGCGAGGTACGTCGCTTCGAATCCCGCTTCGAATGGTGGAAGCCTGTGCAGGCGAAGTCGTGGAAGGCGGAGGCCACCGCGGCGGAGGGCGGAGGCATTCTCTACGACCTCGGAGTGCACCTGATCGATCAGGCCCTGCAACTCTTCGGCGATGTCGAGGGCGTGCACGCCGAGGTACTCACGCGCAGAGAAGGCGGAGTAGCCGACGACGACACCACCGTGCTGCTCGAGCACCGCTCGGGAGTGCGCACCCAGCTGTGGATGAACGGCATGGCGGCCCAGGTCGGCGCGCGCTTTCACGTGTTGGGCTCGACCTCGGCCTACACGAGCTGGGGGTTGGACCCCCAGGAGGCGCAGCTGCGCGGCGGCGCTCTGCCGACTGACGACGGCTTCGGCGTCTATGGGGAAGACCGCTGGGGGCTACTCGGGGTGGATGGCGAGGTCGTGGCACTGCCCACGCAGGCGGGAAAATACGCGACCTTCTACGAGCTGCTCGCCGAAGCGCTGCTGCACGGCGGACCGCTGCCCGTCGACCCGCGAGACGCATTGCGCTCGCTCGAGATCATCGAGCTGATCCACACCGCCGTCGGCTCGTACGGCAGCAACGCCGAATAGCTCGCGAGCCGACGGCGCGCGATCTACTGGCCGCGGCCGGTGACCTTCTGCAGGCGGTCGATGTGCTCGGAAGCCTCGGCCTTGGTGAGGGTGGCGGGAAGCTCTTCGCCGGCCTCGCGCGCAAGCGTGTCGAGGTAGCTCTTCTGCGGGCCGGTCATCGGCTCGTCGCCGGTGACCCAGTCTTCGGGATCTTTGGCGGCGGATGAGTCGTCGCCATCGGGTCGAGGCGCACCCAGCGTCTCGGCCTCGCCGCCTGCGGTACTCGTTTCTGCAGGGGAGTCGTTCTGAGTGATCGAAGGTGTTGCCGGCTCGACGGCCGCGTCGCTGTTCTGAATGTCTGACATGCCCACCACGCTACGGGGGACGTCCGACACCCGGCCGGGGGTGGCGCATCCGGCTTCGGCAGAGTAGCGAGAGTTCAACTCCACAGTGCGGGGCTGCAGACGGGCTGTATGTTCGCTTCGTGACCCCGATTCGGGGTAAGCAAAACTCGGTAGTGTTGTGCCTTATGCCTCATGAACCCGTCGATGTCGCGCGCGCAGCCCTGCGCCGAAGCCCGCGCCAGGATCGCAGTGCCCAGCGGATCGAGTCGATTCTCGACGCGACCGCCGCTCTGATCGACGAAGCGGGCTATGGCAATGTGTCACCGACCCTCATCGCGAAGCGCGTGGGTATGTCCGGCCCGGGGATCTATCGCTACTTCGACGGCATGACAGCGATCGCCGCCGCCCTCGCCACGCGAAACCTCACTCGCCTGATGCAGGCATCTCAGGAGGCTCTCGAGAGCAGAGACGCCGAGTGGCAGGAGTTGCTCGGTCGAGTCATCAAGGCGTACTGCACCCTCTATAAGACGGAGCCGGGTTTCCGCTGGCTGCGGCTGGGCGATGCCATCGATCGCAACCTGATCGACAACACCGACAGCAATCGCACGGTGCTCGCCCACCAGCTCGGAGAGCTGTTCTTCGAGCGCTTCGAGGTGTCGCGCAAGCGGCCCGATCTGCTCAAGCATGTCGAGGTCGTGATCGAGATCGTCGACACCCTCACGGCAAAGGCGTTCGAGACCGACGCGACGGGTGACCAGTTCTTCATAGACGAGTGCACGCGTCTGGCCATCGGCTACCTCGAGGACTACCTCGAGCGCACGCAGCGCTACCTCGACGACTGAGCGTCGTCTCGCTAGTCGGCCTCGGTCGATCCCGCTCCCGGTGAGCGCAGGTCGAGGTCGTCATCGCCCACCCCATCGGTCGGCAGCTGCTCTTCGACCGCGCCGAAGGAGTGCGACACGGCTTCGGTGGCCGCTACGCCCTCGGTCTCGACGCCCGGAACGATCTGTTCGCCCTCGTCGACCTCTTTCTTGTCGAACTCGCTCTGCTGGTCGCTCATGATCTCGTCCAATCTGGCGGGCCTGTGCCCGACCTCGAATCGTCGCCGTCTTCGACGGCTCATCCAGGCAAGCACGTCCGACCTCGACGCGCCAGCCCCTGGCACGGCCAGGCAGATCGCATTTGACTGGTGCTCGTCACCGAAATGAAGGAGCAGCATGTCAGACAGCATTCCCACCGAGGGCGAGAAGCTCGGCGAAGACGGAACCATCCCCAACTCCGACGATGGAATCGCGCTGGGTCACGGCGAGGCGTCGCACTTCAACATCGAAGAAGACGAGCAGGCCGACGGCGACTCCGACAGCGCGAAGAAAGACCTCGAAGACCCCGCTCAGAACTGAGTCGGAGGAGCTCCGGTCAGGCGGGCAGCACAGTCAGCAGTCGATTCTGCTGCACCGCCTCGACCGAGAGCACCTTGTAGCCCTCGTCGTCGAAGAAGACGGTGATGCGATCGTCTTCGACGCGCATCACGACCCCGGTGCCCCACTTCTTGTGCGTGACGCGGGAGTCGACGACGAACACCGGCGACGCATCGTCGCTGTTTTCACGGGCGAACTCCTCGTAGGCGAGTCCCGAGGTGCACGTGTCGCAGTTGCCGCAGGGATCCGGCAGGTCTTCTCCGAAGTAGCCCAGCAGAAAGATGCGGCGGCATTCGAGGGTCTCCGCGTAGCCCCGAACCATCTGCACCCGCGATTTCTCGACACGGTGCTGCGCCTCTGCGCGTTCCACAGCGATGCGGGCTGCCGTCGATGGTGAGCGGCGGCCGACGGCGGTCAGACCGCTGGCCGTCGAGGTGAGAAGCTCGGCCTCCTCGAGCAGATTGACCAGGCCTCGGCAGGTGCGCGGCGACAACTCGAGTGCGTCGGCGAGGTCGGTCAGGGAGATCGAGGGCGTCTTCTTGACGGCCGCATAGACGCGAGCGATCGACTCCTTCGACGGCACGCCCGACGCGAAGAAGGTGCGCAGGCCCAGGTCTTCGGAACGGTAGTGCAGCGTCGCCAGCGACTCTTCTCCGTCGCGACCAGCGCGCCCCACCTCTTGGTAGTAGCTGTCGATCGAGTCGGTCACCGCCTCGTGCACCACGAAACGCACGTCGGATTTGTCGATGCCCATGCCGAATGCGCTCGTCGCCACCACGATGTCGAGGGTGCCGTCGGTGAAGCGGTTGTGCACGTCCTCCCGGTGGGCGTCGGGAAGCCCCGCGTGATAGGCGTCCGCCACGATGCCCTCGGCCTGGAGGGCGTCGGCGTACCGTTCGGCGTCTGCGCGGGTCGCAACGTACACGAGGCCGGGACCCGTCGCATCTATGACCTGCCGCACGACGGCACGACGCTTGTCGTCGTCGCTCTCGTGACGTACGACCTCGAGTCTGATGTTGGGCCGGTCGAAGCCGCGGGCCAGCACGAGGGCCTCTCGCAGCCCGAGGCGCTCGACGATGTCGGTGCGCACCGGGCCCGAGCCCGTGGCGGTGAGGGCGATCACGGGAGGATGCCCGAGCTGTTCGATGACCTCGCCGAGCCCGAGGTAATCGGGGCGGAAGTCATGCCCCCACGACGACACGCAGTGAGCCTCGTCGACGGTGAAGAGGGTGACGCCACGCGCTGCCAGGCGTGAGACGACGGAGGGTTTGGCGAGCTGCTCGGGCGAGAGGAAGACGAAGCACTGCTCGCCCGCTTCGACCGTGGACCACGCGTGTTCGGTCTCTTTCTCGGAGAGCGACGAGTTGATGGCGACAGCGGTGCGCCGATGAACCTCTTGGAGCGAGCGCACCTGATCGTCTTGCAGGGCGATGAGCGGCGAGACCACGACGGTCACGCCCCCGAGCAGCGTTCCCGCCAGCTGGTAGACGGCAGATTTTCCGTAGCCGGTGGGCATCACTGCGAGCACGTCTTGGCCGGATACCGGTGCCTGCACGGCGTCGATCTGCCCCTCGCGCAACGACGGCCATCCGAAGACGCGACGGGCGGTCTCGGCGATGAGCGGGGCGGGTGCTGAGGGTTGTGCGGCGGATTGTGCTGCTGATTGTGCTGAGGTCACGCGACTACGAAACCACAGGACTCGGATCTTCAGGGTGACCCTTGCGAACATTCGACTCTGGTGGCAAACGCAATCAGACAGTTGTCGGTTTAGGAGGTACCGTAGAAGCAGCGGACGGTTTACCGCAATCAGGACATCTCGCCGCCCGCGGATTGGTCAGATCAATGAAGGCTCTCCAGTACACGACCATCGGCAAGGCCCCCGAGGTCGTCGATATTCCGATCCCCACTCCCGGTCCCGGCCAGGTTCTGTTGAAGGTCACCGCGGCCGGAGTCTGCCACTCCGACGAGTTCGTCATGGGCCTGCCCGAAGACCAGTACACCTACGGACTCCCGCTCACTCTCGGTCACGAGGGCGCGGGTATCGTTCACGAGCTCGGCGAGGGCGTCGAGCATCTCTCGGTCGGCGACGCGGTCGCCGTCTACGGTCCGTGGGGCTGCGGCCGCTGCCATAACTGCTCCGAGGGCAAAGAGAACTACTGCACCAACGCGCAGGCCGAGGGCATCATGCCTCCCGGGCTCGGAGCCCCGGGCTCCATGGCCGAGTACATGCTCATCGACGACCCGCGCCACCTGGTGCCACTCGGCGACCTCGATCCCGTGAAGAACGTCTCGCTGACCGACGCCGGTCTGACTCCGTATCACGCGATCAAGCGATCGCTTCCGAAGCTCGGCGCGGGAACCTTCGCCGTCGTCATCGGAACGGGCGGGCTCGGCCATGTCGGCATCCAGATTCTGCGCGCGCTGTCGGGCGCGACGGTGATCGCGCTCGACGTGAACGACGAGAAGCTGGAGCTCGCGAAGAAGGTCGGCGCTCACCACGCGATACTCAGCGACAAGAACGCCGTCGCTGCGATCAAAGATCTCACCGGAGGCCTCGGCGCGAACGCCGTCTTCGACTTCGTCGGCGTGCAGCCGACCGTCGAGATCGCCGGCGCATCGGTCGCCATCGAGGGCGACGTCACCATCGTGGGCATCGGCGGCGGGATGCTGCCGGTCGGCTTCGGCGCAATCGCCTACGATGCCGCCGTGCGCACGCCCTACTGGGGTTCGCGCGCCGAACTCATCGAGGTGCTCGACATGGCTCGGGCGGGCCAGATCTCGGTCGAGATCGAGACGTTCGGCCTCGACGAAGGCCCCGCGGCCTACGAGCGCCTGCACGAGGGCTCCATTCGGGGTCGCGCGGTGATCCTGCCCAACGGCTGAGTCTCAGTGCTCGGTCGCCCGCTGACGGGTCAGCTCGCGCTCGCGTGCGCAGAGAAAGAGCGGAAACGCGAACGCGAGCGCGACCAGGGGGACGAGCACGATGTAGATCACGATGCCCCGCATGCGCAGCCTCCGAGCCTCGGCGACCATCAGCACGATCGCGGCGACCGCCACGACTGCGAGGTCGACGCCGAGCGAGCCTACCGACGGCCCGCTGCCGAACCACTCTCCGAGAAAGTCGCGCTCCTCGACGATGGCGGTGATGTTGAAGGCCCAGGTTCCGACCAGTCCGACCACGGCCAGAACGAGGTAGACCACGGAGGCGGTGCTCCAATCGCGACGAAGCCGGGTCATGAGCGCACCTTCTCTGTCTTCTCGGCGATCGGCGTCTGCTCATCGTCGGGCCGCCTTTCGCTCTGCAGCGGATGCCGCGCGGCGGCGACGAGGATGACAACGGCGGCGAGGCCGGCTGCGATAGCGACGCCCCATCCGGCGATCAGGATCCCGCCCTGCGGCCGCACGATCGATTGGCCGATCAGTGCCTGTGCCGTCAGCACGGCGAGCGTCGCCGCGAAGGCGGCCGCGGCCACGACCACCAGCCGGGTACGCACGCGATCGTCGGCGAGAAGCCGGATGCGCCCGGCCAGCGCGCCGAGGATGATCGCGAACAGCGGCAACAGCTGGAGTGCGTGCATTCCGACGAAGTGCGGGATGCGGAGGTCGCCGGCCACGGTGCTCCATCCGAGAAGAGGAAGACCGGGCCCGCCGTCTGCGATGCCCACGGTGTGCGCTCCCACGATGCCTTGATAGTCGTCGAGCTGCTGGGCGGTCGGACCCGTCATCAGGAACGCGAGGCCGAGGCCGACGAGCGCGATAGCCGCGCCGGTGCGAACGGCCACGGTCAGCGAGACGGTGGGCAGCGGCATCCAGAACAGCATCACCGTGGTGACGAACGTCGCCACGTAGAGGATCGTGATCGACACGGCCATGACACCCCAGAGTGCGGTGGCGAAAGGGGTGGAGACGTTGAAGTGACTCGTCGTGGCCGATGCGGCCGCGCCGACGATCGCGAGCTGCTCGACGGCCACGGCCACTGCTATCACGGTGCCGGCGGTGTGCGCCGCTTTTCTGAACCGTGTCAGGTGCGCGATGAGCCAGGCCCAGGTGAGGCTATAGAGAAGGATCGACAGCGAGAACTTCAGGGGCTTCAGCCACGTGTCGGCACCGCCCACCTGCCGTGGGTCGACGACGACGCCGACGAGACACACTGCGGCGCACAGCACCATCAGCGCGGCCACCGCCATCAGCGGCCGATGCCAGGCGTAGGCGCGTTTCAGAGACAACATCACAGGTTCCGTTCGGAGGTTCGGTGAGCCTGGGCGATGCGCCGCAGGCCGAGGGAGAGGGGGTCGCCGAGCACGGTGCCCACGACCATGAGCTCGGTGCGCTCGGAGGGGTCGGCGATCGCGCCGACGGCGTCGAGGTCGGCCGCTGCCACGATGTCGGCGGCCGCCGCGTAGCGATCGAGATACTCGTCGCTCATGTGATGCCCGGCCTTCGCGAAGCCGTCGATGGTCTGAGCGACGATGCGTCGCCCCACATTGTCGCCGCAGTTCGCCCATCCGGCGCGGTCGATCACGGCGTCGGCGCGCGCGATGCTCTCGTCTGACGGCTCGCTCACGTCGGCCACGGCGTCGCGGGCGAGCGCGTTCTGGGCAACCTCGAAGGTCTCGGCGATCGGCTTCGACGAGTCGTCGAGGGCCGCGAGCACCGCGGCAGCCGAACTCACCGACAGCTTGCCTACCTCGAGCATGGCCCGGATGAGCCGGAGCCGATCGACGTGCGATTCGTCATAGCTGGTGCGGTTCTCGCCGCTTCGGGTGCCGGCGGGAAGGAGCCCGGCGCGCACGTAGTACTTGATGGTGGCCGCGGGGGCGCCGGAGAGCTGGGAGACCTGGGAGATGAGCACCTGCTGATAGTAGCACTACCGATAGCGGCAGTACCAGCAATTCGTCGGCGACCGTCGACGTAGGCTGTTCCGGTGCCTGCGCTCCCCGGATCCACCGCCCCTCAGCTCGAAGTCACGACGCTCGACGCGCTTCGCTCCCCGCGACTCCTCAGCCGCGAGGTGCTCGCCGGCATCGTCACGACGCTGGCCCTGATCCCCGAGGTCATCTCGTTCTCGGTGATCGCCGGTGTCGATCCCAAGGTGAGTCTCGTCGCATCCATCGTTCTCGCCATCACCATGTCGATCCTCGGCGGGCGGCCCGCGATGGTCACCGCCGCCGCCGGATCGGTGGCGTTGGTGGTGGCGCCCCTGGTGAAGGATCACGGCGTCGAGTACCTGCTGCCGGCGATCATCTTGGCGGGCATCGTGCAGATCGCCTTCGGTGCGCTCGGTCTGGCCAGGCTCATGAGGTTCATCCCTCGCTCCGTCATGATCGGCTTCGTCAACGCGCTCGGCATTCTGATCTTCGTGGCCCAGGTGCCGCATCTTCTGGGCGTGCCGTGGCTGGTCTATCCGCTGTTCGCCCTCACGGTCGCGATCATCCTGATCCTGCCGCGCTTCACGACCGCGGTGCCCGCGCCTCTGGTGGCCATCGTCGTCGTCACGGCGATCGTGATGATCGCGCATCTGAACGTTCCCAACGTGGGCGACGAGGGCGAGATCGGCGGGGCTCTGCCCGGCATCACGCCGTTCCTCGCTCCTGTGAATCTCGAGACGCTGCAGCTCATCTGGCCCACGGCGTTGAGTGTCGCCTTCGTGGGGCTCATGGAGACCCTCCTCACCGCGAAGCTCGTCGACGACATCACCGAGACCCGCTCGCACAAGAGCCGCGAGTCGTGGGCGCTCGGGGTCGCCAACATCCTCGCCGGCTTCTACGGCGGAATCGCCGGATGCGCGATGATCGGCCAGACCGTCGTGAACGTCAAGATGGGTCGCGCGCGCACCCGCATCTCGACCTTCGTCGCCGGTCTTGTGCTTCTCGCCCTCGTGACCCTGCTGAGTGACCTCATGGCGCAGATCCCCATGGTGGCGCTCGCCGCGGTCATGATGATCGTGGCGATCACCACGGTCGACTGGCACAGCCTTCGCCCGGCGACGTTGCGCCGGATGCCGGTGCCCGAGACCATCGTGATGGTCGTCACCGTCGTGGTCGTCGTTGCGACAGGCAACCTCGCGCTCGGCGTGCTCGTGGGTGTGGTGCTCGCGATGGTGCTGTTCGCGCGTCGGGTGGCCCATGTCATCCGGGTCGACCGCGTCGTCGCGGACGATGGAGCGTCGGCGCGCTACACCGTGCACGGTCCGCTCTTCTTCGGCAGCAGCAACGATCTGGTCGAGCGCTTCTCGTACGCGATCGATCCGCCGAACGTGACGATCGACTTCGGTGCGGCGCAGATCTGGGACGCGTCGACGGTGGCCGCACTCGACTCGGTCGAGAACAAGTACCGTCAACACGGCGTGACGGTCAGGTTCGAAGGTCTGGATGGGCGGAGCTCGGCGCTCCACTCGCGTCTGTCGGGCCGCCTCGGTTCGTAGACGCGTGCGATCGCAGCGCCCGCGGCGGCCGGCCTGAAAGCCAGACGTACGTGACGGCGAGTACGACCGTGCCGCCGGCCACGAGCATCCACCACGGGAACCCGGGTACGTCTGGTGAGTCTCCGGCGGCGTCGATGTCGGACTGCGGGGTCGGAATGACCTGCTCGCCTGTGACCAGGATGCGGTGGCTGTTGATGCCGAGAGGCGTACACGTGACGAGGGTGAGCAGGTCACGACCGGGGCGGATGAGCAGGCTCTCCGTGTCGTCGGGCTCGACGACGAGAGTCTCGATCACCCGGTAGGTGAGCACATCACCGAACACCTCGACCGTGAACGTGTCGCCGACCGAGACTCGATCCAGATGCGTGAAGAGCTCCGAGGTGGCGAGCCCCCTGTGGCCGGTGAGCACCGAGTGGGTCGATTCGCCTCCCACCGGCAGGGCCGTTCCTTCGAGGTGACCGACACCGTGTTCGAGCACCGCCTCGCTCGTGCCGTGGTAGATCGGAAGATCGACACCGATCGAGGGAACCTTGAGGCGTGCCATGAGGCCCTCCGAGTCTCCTCGTAGCATCGAGAAGTACTGGGCGGTGTCTCCGGTGCGAGGATCGTTCGCGAGCGGAAGTCGCTCATTCGCAGCGACCGCCGCGCCACCGCCGGTGAGGGTCTGATTGTAGGCGCGGGCCTCCGCGAGCCTCTCCCGCAGGGTCTCGGCGCCGAGGTCGGTGATTCCCTGCGTGAGCCCGTCGATCTTCTGCGACTGCTCGACCGAACTGAACCAGGCCGCGATCGACGGATACAGCAGAAGGCCGACGCCGACCATGCTCGCCACCGCGATCACCAGCGGCAGCACGGGCAGGCGCCAGCGTGAAACGAGAACAGGCGGAGCGCCCGGGGGACGCTCCGCCTGTGTCTTCACGGTGTCAGATTACGCGGCGGGGTGCGCCACGACGGCGGCACGACGACGCGACACGGCCACGGCCGAGCCCAGGGCGACGGCGAGGATCGCGATTCCGCCGACACTGAACCACAGCGCGCCATCACCACCGGTGAGCGGCAGCGCGAAGGCCGGAACCTGGTCGTGCTCGAACTCGACGTAGTTCTGCACCGGCGCCGTTGTCGAACTCGGACCGGCGACGACCTGCGTCTGAACCTGGCTCGGCGTCGGCAGCTGGTATCCGGCCGGCGGCGTGATCTCACGCACGTAGTAGTTGCCCGGAGTGATGATCGGGATCGCGACGATTCCGTTCGCCTCGGTAGTCCAGTTCAGGATGCCGTTGATGCTGACAGGGTTCTGACCGAGATTGGCATCGTTCTGGTTAAGGAACACCTGGTAGACGGCTCCCGCCAGGGGCGTGCGCACGCCGTTCTCGCTCTGGAATGAGAAGACGGTGAGCTGGCCGATGGGAGTGCTGCCGGTGACCGTGTCGGTGGCTCCGTTCACGACGCTCGTCGCCGTGTTGGTGATGATGCCGTTCGCAGGGATCGCCACCGCGCGGCTGAGCACGGTGAGGGTCACATCGCCGCCCTGCAGACCTGAGAGGCGAGTGAGGCCGGTCGGTGTGAAGGTGAGGGTGACATTGCGAGTGATCGCGTCGTAGACGAGCGTGTAGTCGGTGCCCGCGACGAAGTTCACTGCGATTCCCGCCGCGTTGGCGATGGTCACGCCGGAGGGTGCGACACCGGTCGGGCCGGTCGGCAGGTAGTTCAATTCGGCCGGCAGCGTATCGGTCAGGGTGAAGGTGTCGAGCGTGTCACCCGCGGCCAGTGTGGGAACGTCCGAGGCGATCGCCCAGCGGATGAGGTCGGGGTTGCGCGCCTCGACCGAGTTCGCCGGCGCGGGAACCCGGGTCTTCGTGAGATCGGTGACGGCGTTCTTGGGGTAGACGTGCACGTCGTAGACCCACTGGTTCGCCGGTGCGCCGCCGGGGCCGGTGGGGAATGGCAGCGTCACCAGGAACGGTGCCGACGGGTTGGTCGCCTCGGCGGGCAGTTCCGTCTCGGTCACCAGGTAGAGACCGAGGGGCAGGGTGTCGCCCGAGTTGAAGCGCGCCACGCCGTCGGTGCCGGTGGTGGCGGTGAACGTGTCGGCAGCGATCACTCGGCCGGCAGCCGTCGCCGGCGTGAGGTTGGAGACCTGCGTCCACCCCTCGGGCGTCGTGAGGTCGACACCCTGAACCCGGGCGGCGGTGAAGGTCGCACCCGAGAGGGGCGTGCCCGGAACGGAGACCTCCTGGCCCGTTCCGATCTGCTGGCCGTTCTCCGGTCCGAGTGCGAACTTGTGGATCGTCAGCGTGCGTGGGATGGCCGGGTCGATGTTGCCCGGGAGTGTGACGGCTTGAGCCGGAGCGACGGAGACGAACGCCGCCGCGGCGCTCAGCGCGAGGACGCCGGCGGCCGCGGAGAGCCTCCGGAGGAAGGGACTGGACATTATTACTCCTTGTGGATGATGAGAGTGGTGCGTGAGAAATATCGGGATCGTGATGGGCAGGGACTTCGGGACGGACGGATCGGTAGGTGCATCACCGGAAGGCGCCTCGCAACCTTCGACGCTGTGTCCACACCAGGAGGGCGAATGCCGCTGTGAGCACGGCTCCTCCTCCGATGAGGAACGCATCGGCGCTCGTGCCACCCGTGAGGGGCAGCCGGGTGGGTTCCACGGGGGCGTTGACGAAGCGGTAGACCGCCGTCTCGCCTGCCGCGGGGGCGAGGATGGTTCGTGAGGTGACGGCGGTCCACGTCGACCCGGTCAGGCGCTCGAGACGGAGCTCCTGGTACGCCAGCCGCCGGTTCGGATCTGTGGCGGCCTCCGAGAGGGTGTAGCCGTGGCCCGGTCGCACGTCGAAGGTGCTGGCGGTGTTGCCCGAGGTGCTGTACTCGGCGCCTGCCCTGGTCTCGGTCGGCAGCGTCCCCCCGGCGATCGCCGCCGGCGTCGCGGTCACTCGCCAATCGGAGGCCTGGAATCCGGTTCTCGGGCTCAGGACCTGCTTGACCAGGGTGATGGATGACGTCGAGTTGCCCACGGTGCACGTGACGGCGGCGCCTGCGACGGGCGTCACATCGCCGGCGGCGCTGACCGCCACCGTCGCCCCCGTGGCCGTGCGGCACTGCCACGCGCCCGTCTGCACATAGGTCAGCGGCCCGCCCGATTCGGCGAGTCGGTACGCCACGCCGGGAGTCACCGAGACACCGGATGCTGCCGTGGTGCCCGAGCGGCCGGTGGGGCCTGGCAGCGCTCCGGTGGGGCCCGTCGCGCTGAGGGTCCAATCTGTCGGCAGGGCGCTGCCATAACCCACCGTCTTCACCAACGTGAGGCTCGCCGTGGGGCGGTTCACGATGGTGCACTCGATGGCAGACGCGGAGGCTATGCCCGTGAGGCTGCCGCTCACGACGGTTCCCGTCTGGGTGAAGGCGACGGCGCGCGCCGTGCCGTTCACCGTGCACGAGCCGCTGACGAAGGCGAATCCCGTCTGCTGAACTTCAGAGACGGTCACCGTCGCGCGAGATGCGTCGGAGCCGAACAGCACGGTCCAACTCGCCTGGCCCGCGGCATCCGTCTGCTGTCGGGGAGCCTCGCTCGGCAGGGCCGTCGCGGTTCCGGTGGTGGCCGTCGCGGTCGTGCCCACCGTCCAGTCCACCCCGGGCCGGGAGAGGCCGGAGAACTCCTGGATCGTCTTGGTGATGCGCACGGTCGACGCCGGACGAGGAGAGTTGAAGTAGGTGCAGTTGACGTTGACGCTGAGCCTCGTGGGCATCGTGACGGCGCCGGTCGTCGTGTTTCCGGAGCTGAGTCGCACCCCGTCGGCCCAGCACTCGTAGATGGTCGTGTAGGCCGCGATCGCAGAGGCGGATCCCGCGGCCATGGCCTCGGAGACCGTGACCGTGCTGCCGATGGGAGCGGGGAACGGACCGATCTGGGCGGTCTGCCGGCCGAGGGTCGCCCCGGTCGTCGTCGACGTGGCGAAGGCGGTCAGGGGGGTTCCGGCGGAGGCGGTCAGCTGGAACTGGTCGCTCGCCGCCTGGCGCCCGACGATGTTCTTCTGCAGGGTGATCGTCGACGGAGAGGAGCAGCCGGCGAGGTCGACCGAGTCGACGGGGACGCGTGCCGTGCCGCTCACGCGGTTCCACGTCGTGGCATCGAATTCGTAGGCGCTGCCCGCGTTGGCGAGGTAGGCGGTGCCCCGGGGGGAGAAGGCGATGCCGTTGACGTTGGCGAAGGCAGCGTCGGTGCCCGTCAGGGCGCGAGTCGCAGACGTATTGACCGCGAGTGTGCCGCCCGACGCGGCCGCGAGCGTCTCGGCCGTGACGGTGTAGATGGCAGCGCTGCTCGCTCCGTTAACGGTCGAGGCGCCGACCACGTAGAGGTTGCCGCGGGCGTCGAACGCCATGTCGCCGTTGCCGTTGGGCGCCGCCCCCGTGGGGAACGACCCGAGGAACGCGAAACGTGTGGCGGTCGGGTTCGACTCGGTGAAGCTCCAGATGTAGAACTGGCTGTTCAGGAAGGTGCCGAACAGGTAGCGGCTCCCCGACAGGTCGACGGCACCGGCCACGAGGCTTCCCGTGATCGCGGTGCCGCCCGCGACCGTCGTGTACGAGCTGTTGGCCAGCGTCTGAAATCCCGATCCCGGGGTCCATTTGAGAATGGATGCCACGTCGGTGGCGTCGGCGGAGCGCTCGATGGCGTACGCGACCGTTCCGCCCGCGCCGATGCCGAGTGCATTGCTCGCGGTGGCTCCTGTCCACGAACCGACCTGCGCGAGCGTTCCCGAGACGATGTCTCCCTGCTGCAGGGCACCTGCGGCGGTGATGGAGTAAAAGTGGTTCGTGTCGCAGAAGAGCCGCGGAGTCTGCACAGTGTTGGTGAACGTGCAGATCACCTCGGCGCCCACCTCGTTCGGAACAGTGATCGCGCCCGACGCCCCGGAGCCAGATCCGATCACGGTGCCACCCCGTGTGCACTCGTATCCATTGGAGTAGCCGATGCCGGCTCCCGATGTTTGGGCTTCGTGCACTGTGTAGGTGCTGCCGGGCTGCACGACGTAGCGGCTGACCTGGGCCGCCTGAATGCCGGTGGCGGTGCCGGATGTCGTGGCCGACGCGAGAACGCTGGTTCCGGTTCGCAGAGACACCGTGAACTGGTCGGCCGCCGCGGTGCGCGCGGGCAGGTTCTTGCGCACGGTAATCGTCGTGGCGGCCGCCACGGTGATGCTCGCCGGTGCCGACGCGATGAGTCCTGTCGGCGTGACGGTGCCGCTGCTGTACGTTCCTGCCCCGGAGGCGACCACGTCGACAGTGATCGTGCAGGAGGCGGTGCCTGCTGCGAGGTCGCCTCCAGAGGCGGTCACCGTGGAGGAGCCTGCCGCTGCCGTCACGGCGAAGGCGGTTCCGGCGACGTTCGTGCAGGAGCCCGCGACCGCGGGCGTCGGAGCCACCGTCAGGCCGGCGGGGAGAGCCGTGGCGAACCCCCAGTCGGTCTTCGCGAGCAGCTCGCCGGTGTTGGTGATCGTGAACGTGAGCGTGGTGGGGACGGTGGCCGTGGCCGCCGCGCCACCGAAGCTCGCATCGAGTGCGGGGGTGACCTCGATCACACGCAGGTTGTCGACCCCGAATCCGCTGCCCGCACCGGTGACGGTGTTCACGAGCTGCACCTGCGCGGCGGCGATCTGCGCCGGCGAGAGCAGAGCGGTGTTCGTGCCGGAGTAGTTGGCAGCCCGCACCGAGGCCGACAACGCCGGATCGAGGACGCCCCCGAGAGTGGGAAGGCCGGGCTGGGCAGGAGACGTGTAGAACACGTTTCCTGTCGCCGTGCAGGGAACGACGGGGCTTGCGAATCCCGTCAGGAGAGTCGTGCCACCCGACACCAGGTTCAGCGAGAGCGACGCGTTATTCGTTCCGCACTGGGCGCCGACGGCGTTCATCCGAAGCGCGTAGTACCGCGATGCCGGCGCGGTCACGCCTATCCCCGTGGCCGAGGTGAGGACCGTCGTACCCCCGGCGACCGTGCCGTAGGGAAGGGAGACCAGCGCGTGGTTGCCCTGGCTCCCGGCGGTGCCGGTCGTCGAACCGTTGGTGGGAGACGAGGCCGACGTCGATCCGGCCACGCCTGCCGCGACCTGGCCGAGCACGTCGGCCACCCTGCGGATCTCCCGTGCGGCCACCGACGACTGGCCGACGACGAGCAGCGGTTGGGTGGGGCAGAAAGCGGGGTTCGGGTAGGGCGAGAGGTAGTTGACGAGCACGCCCGTGCAGGCGGTTCCGTTCGCCCATCCGGTCGATGCCGTGTACCGGCCGCCGGAATATGCGGCTATTCCGCTGGCCGTGTTGGTGAGACCTTGCTCGAAGGCCTCGATCCACACCTGCCGCGGTGCCTCCGGGATTCCCGCGGCGAGGGTGCCGAAATCGCCCCCGGCCCGAGCCGTCTCGGGCGGCGCCCGGTCGGATTCCGGGGCGGGTTCGGATGCCGTCGGTTCGTCCTGCAGGCCGGGATCGGTCGGCTCCGCGGCCGGATCCGGTGTGTCCGTCGAAGGTGCGACGGAATCGCCGGGTTCGTCCGGGCCGGGCACCGGTTCCTCGACAGGTGCGGCCGGTTCTTCCGTGGGATCCGCCGATGGGACGGGATTCGCAGGCGCCGGTGTCTCCTCGGCGGTTGTGTCCGGACCATCGGGAGAGCCGATCGATTCTGTCGCCTCAGGGGTCGGCGAGACTTCGGCGGCTACAGGGGCGACTCCCCAGGCGCCCACGACGAGCGCACCGACGAGGGCGATCACGACCGCCCCGAACCCGCGCCGAACGTCGGCTCGACCCGCGGAGTGCCGCGGGTTCTTCAGGTGTCGGGACATCGGCTATCGCGTCTACTAGATGAATGTGAATGTGTCAGACGTGCGAAACGTGGGCACCGTAAACGTCGCCCTGATTGCGCAAATGCACCGAACCCCCGAGGAGTCGACGCGCCCGGGAGCGCGCTGACAGCTTGAAGTTATAGGCACGTTTCCGCGTGTCACAAGCCGGTTCGACAAGCTGCACTACTGAACAAAATCCTCAGTAAAAATCAGTACTACTGGTTTTTTAGGGAGGGACTACTGAGGCCCCCGTCGCCCTCGAGGTTCGCGGATTTCGAGTCATGTATGGTGCGTGCCCGCGACCGGATCGTGGCTGTCTCGGCCGCCTCGGCTCGTAGACTCGCCGCATGCGAGCCATCACACTTCCCCGATTCGGCGACCCCTCAGTGCTGACAGTCACCGAGGTCATCGAGCCTCCGGTCGGCCCGTCGGATGTGCGCATCGATGTCGTGGGCGCGGGCATCAACGGCGCCGACATCTCGCAGCGTCGAGGCAACTACCCGCCGCCATCCGGCGCCCCGCTCTGGCCCGGACTCGAGGTGTCGGGCATCGTCAGCGCCACCGGCGACGACGTCTCCGAGTGGCGCGTCGGCGACGAGGTCTGCGCGCTGCTTCCGGGGGGAGGGTACGCCGAGCGCGTGGTCGTCGATCAGAGTCTCGTCCTTCCCGTGCCGGCCGGGGTGTCTCTCCTCGATGCAGCCGCGTTGCCCGAGGTGGCCGCCACCGTCTGGTCGAACGTGTTCATGAGCGCCGAGCTGGCGTCGACCGAGGCCTTTCTGGCCCACGGAGGGTCGAGCGGAATCGGAGCCATGGCCATCCAGATTGCCGTAGCCCGGGGATCGCGCGTCTTCGCGACGGCGGGGTCGGCCGAGAAGGTCGCGTTCGCCGAGCGCCTCGGCGCCATCGGCATCAACTACCGCGAACAAGACTTCGTGGAGGTCGTCAACTACGAGATGGGGGGAACCGGCGTCGACGTGGTTCTCGACATGGTGGGCGGCGACTACATCGGACGCGACATCCGGGCCCTGGCTGTGGGCGGTCGCATCATGGTGATCGCGAACCAGAGCGGCGACTCGAGCTCGTTCAACGTGGGTTCGCTGATGGCCAAGCGCGGGCGCATCTGGGCGACGACGCTGCGTGCCCGACCGCTGGCCGAGCGCGCAGCCATCATCGCGTCGGTGCGCGAGTCGGTGTGGCCGCTCATCGAGCAGGGGCTCGTGAAGCCCACGGTCGACAGCGTGTTCGCACCCGACGACGCGGCCGACGCCCATCGGCGCATGGAGTCGAGCGCTCACATGGGAAAGATCCTGCTGCAGTTCGGCTGACGAGCCAGAGCGGCTCTACTCGTGGTCGGTGGGTGCCGCGCGGTCGTCGACCGCCGCCATGATCGCGTCGATGCGGTCGCGAGCCCGGTCGAACTGCCCGACCGAATCCCAGACCTCCGGGTTCTCCTCTCGCACCTGCTCTACAGGCTCCCCGGCGCGGGAGACGGCGGCCAGGTCGAAGCTCACATTCGTGCGCGCGCCCGTGATTGCGGCCCGCAGGGCGCCCAGGGCGACGACGACGTCGGCGATCAATGCGGGGTTTCCGTGCAGTGCCAGCCACTCGAGGTCGTCGACGGCTTCGGATGCGCGTCGCCCGAGAACGCTCGAGGAGCGTGCGGCGTCGACCGAGGCGGCCCGCACCGCGGCATCTCGCGCCGGCCCCTTGTCGAGGTGGTACGCGGCGCCGAAGGCGGAGGACGCCGCCGAATCCTCGTCGGCCAGGCGAAGGGCGGTCTGTCGCAGCGACTGCGCGCGTGCCCGCAGCTCGGCGAGATCGACGTCGTGATCAACGGCGTGCCCGGTGCTCCTGGCTTCGCGATCTTCCGAGTATGCCGCGACCATCGATATCAGTGCTGCCGCCATCGCCAGCATCACGCCGGCCCCTGCGCCTCCACCGGGCGAACCGTTGGCACCTGCCAGGGCACGGGTCCAGTCGTCGACGGTGGAGGTGCGCGTGGTGACGCCGGCCGATTCGCTCATGCGTCTCAGTCTGCCAATACGAAACGCCGAGGCGAAGCGATGACCTGCATCACGTCGTCTCGGCGTTTCTGTAGCGACTAGTGAGCGGAGTAGCCGCCGTCGACGAGGTGGTAGCTGCCCGAGATGAACGATGCTTCGTCGCTCAGCAAGAAGAGGGTCAGCGCGGCGACCTCTTTGTCGGTGCCGAGCCGGCGCGAGGCGTGCTCGGCCTCGAGCGCGGACAGCGCCTCGGGCGAGAGACTCGAGCGTACGAGCGGCGTGTCGATGAATCCGGGGCCGACGGCGTTCGTGCGCACGCCCTCGGAGGTGTACTCGAGTGCGGCGACCTTGGTCAGGCCGATCAGCGCGTGCTTGCTTGTGACGTAGGCCGCGTTCTCGGCGAGTCCCACCGAGCCGAGAACCGACGCCATGTTGACGACGGCGCCTCCGCCGGCTGACACGATCGCCGGCAGCTGGAACTTGAGCCCGTAGAACACCCCGTCGAGGTCGACGGAGCGAACGCGATCCCAAGCGGCGATGTCGTAGTCGCCGATCTTCTGGGGAGCGGCGCTGATGCCGGCGTTGTTCACGGCGAGGTGCAGCGCTCCGAAAGTCGACTGGGCGAACTCGACAGCAGCCTGCGAGTCCTGCCACTTCGCCGTGTTCTGCTCGAAGGCGGCCGCCTTGCCGCCGGCGGCGACGATCTCGCCGGCGATCTTCTGGGCGGCCTCGAACTTGATGTCGGTGACCACGACCGACGCGCCCTGCTCGGCGAGCTCACGCGAGATCTCGGCGCCGATGCCGCTGCCTCCGCCGGTGACGATCGCTACCTTGTTGTCGAACCTGGCCATGAGGATCACTTTCCATTCTCTACAGACTGATGTCGCGGAGACTCGCATCTCCATGCGCTTGCATTGAGTTCAAGACGTCGACCTATCCAGAATATTCCTGCTAAGCGACATCTGTCGGTTTTCTCAGGAGATGAGCCGCCAGTCGCGAAAGAACTCCATCACGGTCTTCGAGTGCAGCTCGTTGTGCACCTGCGCGAGCAGCCGCCCCGCCTGCTCCTGTCTTCCGGCATCGGTGCGCAACTCGACGGCGCCGGTGTCGTGGCGCGTGACGACCAGCTCATGGCGCCAGCGCAACGCCCAGGTGCGCACCGTATCGATGCGCGCATCCAGATGATTGGATGCCGGATCGAACGCGTCGGACTGCATGCTCTCGTCGGGGTCGATGGCCATACTTCGAGGCTAGGCGCGCGGCGAAGGCTCAGACAACCCCGTAACACCGAGGCGGGCGGAGCCCAGACCGGTCAGAGTTCGTCGGAGCCCGACTCGTCGCCCCACGACGAGATGGCCGCGGGGATGCGCAGCTCGCCATCGGCGGCCCGGGCCACCACGTCGACATGGTTGAGTCGGCTGGCGGGGACCCCGTCGCGCGAGACGAACCAGGTGCCGAGCATCAGAGACGCTCCCGGCGCTGCTACGCAGGCGCCCATCACGGTAAACGCCCCGTAGGCGAGTTCGAAGTACCGCGCCGCGATCACGTCGCCGTGCTGGAGGGTCGGAACCACATCGGCCGGATCACCCGAGGGCAGTGCCGCGACCTCCTCGTCGCTGAGTGCGGCCACGCCGTCGTCGGCCAAGGCGGCCTGCGGATCGATGACCTCGAGAAGCTGCAGCGACTTGTCGGGCTTGAGATTCGCATCCAGAGCCCGGCCCGCGATCATGAACGAGTTCGTCGTCTTCGAGAAGTGCGCCCGGCCTTCGATCGACACGACGCCATAGCGCGGCGTCGAGAACACGGCCCTCACGAGCTCGCCTGATTTCAGCTCTGCGATGGTCGCTGTGAGCCCCTTGACGTTGCGCTTGCTGGGGATGGTCAGCTCGGAGATCGACGGCACAGGGCTTCTCTCATTCGGTGGGTGTCGACATCCATTGAAGCACTGGGCTGCTCAGGATGCGTCGGTGTGCGCCTCGAGGAAGGCGAGCGTGCGGTCGAGAGCGGTGTGCGCATCGTCGTAGTCGAGGTGGAACTGGTACTCGTGGGGGAGTGCCGGCTCGTGATCGGCGGCCCAGAACAACTCGTCGACCTCGACCCCCGCTGCCTTCAACGCGTTCGACATCGGCACCGACTCGACCCAGGTGAGAGCGTCGCCGTTGCCGCCGGAGATGTAGGTGGCGGGAAAGTCGGAGGTGACGAAACCCAAGCTCGACATGGTCGCGCCTGCAGAGGTGTCCGACCAGTCCTTGGTGCCGGTGTAGGCCCACAGCGAGATCTTGAACCCCCATGCCTCGATGCCGTTCAGCTCCGACATGCGCTGCAGGTAGTAGACGCCGCAGTTCAAGATCATGCCGACGAGCTGGGTCGGCGAGAGCGCGGGTGTGATGCCCACGACCGTCGCATAGGAGGGATTCGTGGTGATTCCGGCGAGCTCGCTCGCCAGCTGTGCGCCGGCCGAGTCGCCGGCCAGCACGATCTGCTCGGGATCGATGCCGAGTTCGGCCGCGTGCTCGTCGATGTAGGCTAGCGCGTCATTCAGCTGGAAGATCGCCGTCGGGTAGATGGACTCGGGAGCGATCGAGTAGTTGAGGCCGATCGTCGTGTACCCCTCGGCAGCCAGGATCTTCAGGTACGGGGCGACGTTGCTCTTGTCGCCGGAGATCCAGGCGCCGCCGTGAATCCAGACCACCGTCGGAAGGGGGCCGTTCGAGGACTGCGGCCGGAACGCATCCAGAGTCGTCGCGGCGCCGGCTGTGCCGTCGCCGTACTGCACGTCGAGCGTCTCGGTGACCCCGGATGCCGGAACGTACGGAAGCATCTCGGCCACCGTGTCGCGGCCGCCCTTCTCGAAGACGGCGCGGATGAGCATGCTCGACGCCCACGGAGAGCTCGACGTGAAGATCGAGATCACGAGCGCCACGGCGAGCACGCCGCCGAGGATCGAGATGGTTCGGCGTGCCCGTCGAGAGAGGCGATGAGGTGTGCCCCAGGTGGGAACGTCTCTGTCTGTACCTGTGTGCTTGGTCATGATCCCCCGATCCGCGACCAGTCTCCCAGTACGAAGGCCTCGCGACAATACACTGTGTGTCGAACATCGCTGGAGGTGGACATGTACCTGACCGAACTGCGCGGCCTGATCGCCAACACACCGAGCACCGACTGGCTTGTCGTCGATGGTCCCCTCTTTCACGAGGCCACCAGCGTCAAGCCGTCGAACATGACCGGTCATCCGATCGTCGACCGGCCGGCGTCGAGGGCCGTCCTCGTGAGCAACATCGATGTCGCACTCGAGTGGGGTCTGCAGGCGCGAGTGGGCGAGCATGCGAAGAACGCACGCGAATGGATCCGAGACGCTGGCTTTTCGACCAAAGCGGTGCTGCCCATCTACGTCGACGTCTTCTTCCGCGGCTCCCTGGTCGACCGAGTGACAGCGATCTGGGTCGACAATCTCGCGGCCCTGCTGCCCGCACCCCATCTCAAACCGCAGGATGCCGTGACAGATCTCGGATTCACGAATGTCGCTGCGTGGCGGGTGGGTCGCTGGAATCACGCGCTCTGTCGGCTCGTCGACACGCTCGAAGAGGGCACGAGCTTCGACGAGCACATCGCCGCAACCGGATTCGTGGTGGAGGGGCCGTAAGCGCTCGCGGCAGGTGCTCCGTCGCCACCGCTGGAGGTGCGGTGGATGCGCCGCGCTCGTCGGCGGTTTACGCTCGGGTGGGGGTAAAGAGCTATGAATGATGTCGCCGCAGGCTGGTACGACGATGGATCCGGTGGAAAACGCTGGTGGGACGGGCGCGCCTGGACGACCAGGCAGGCCGACATGCCGAAGCCGACGGCGTCGTACGCCCCCAAGCCCAAGCTGCCCGAGGGCACGCGCTGGGCCGCGGTGGGCAATCCCATCTCGAAGGTGGGTGGCGGGCGCTACCTGCTTATCCATGACCACCTCTTCGTTCACCTGGGTGACGCGGCCCGCACTCTGCATGACGTCGCCGTCGTCGATATCACCGAGATCGACGTGGTTCAGAGCACGTTGCAGAAGACGCGCGGGCTCGCCACGATCCGCATCGCCGTCTGCCACGGCGACGACACCAATCACTTGACCCTCGACGACGTGCGCGAGTTCCGCGACGGCGTCGCCGCCATAACCGCGGCCATCGCCGACGCACGGCTCGCGGCGAACGGCGGGCTGACATCCGCCCGGCCCGAGGCCGTTGCCGAGCAGACGCCGGATGCCGCGGCGCCGGCTCGCGACTTCATCGCCGAGTTGGGCGCGTTGGCCGCCTTCCACCGCGACGGGGTGCTGACCGACGAGGAGTTCGCCGCCGCCAAACGCAAGCTGCTGGCGCTCTAGCAAAGACCCGCGTGCTGCGGCCCTCGAGTTTCTGCAGGCGGCGTACGAGGCGGGCGCCCGACTCGCCGGGTGGGATATCGAGCGGTACGCGTGCGTCGACGGGGTCACCGCCGCCATACTCTAAGCACACGCACCGCGAGCACAGAGGACGACCATGACCTTCGAACCCCCGGCCATGCCGCAGCAGCCCCAACCGCAGCGGCCCCAGCAGCCGCAAACGCCCGGCTATGCGCAGCAGCCCCACCCCGGATATGCGCAGCAGCCGCAGCAGCCGCATCCGGGCTACGGCCAGCAGCCGCAGCAGAGCAAGCCGGCACGAGCGAAGAACACGATGGGTATGGTCTCGGCGATCCTCGGGGCCTCCGGATTCGCGCTCGGGTTCATCTTCACCTTCATCCAGCTGGGCATGTATGCGACGAGCAGCTCTGGGGCCTACGGCGCGATCAGTGGCGTGCACTCGGTTCTGGATGCGCTGCTCGGCCTCGGTGCCGTCGCGCTCGGCGTGCTCGGCTACCTGAAGGGCGGCCCGTCGAAGCTTCTCGCCATCGTCGGTGCGACACTCGGCGTGGCGCTGCTGCTCGGCGTCATCAACGGCCTGATCTTCACCATCGCACTGCCGCTCATCTACTGACCCGTCGCACCACTTCTGGTCCTCGAAAGGACGCACAGTGCAGCTGCCCCAGATCTACCTCTCGATAGAGCCGACAGGCCCCGCCCACTGGAACGCCATCACGTTCGGGCCGATGTTCCATCAGAATCTCTCGGCCTCGTCGAGCGGTCAGGGCGGGTCCGTGGTGAGAGTGGCGCAGCACGGCACACGCGCGGTGCTGAACGACGACGTTAATATCTCGATCGAGTTCGGAATGGAAGCAGCGACGATCCAGATCGATGCGCTGCTCGACTGGGTGAAGCCCGCCAACTTCGAGTACGACAACGCGCGCCCCTTCTTCGTCGACCTGTTCTACGGCGGAAACCTCGTCGACCGGGTGATCGCCGTGTGGATCGACCAGTACAGGGCGGCGCTGCCATTGCCGCACTCGGTCACGGCCGACGGCGGTGTGCCGGGAGCCGTGCCCACGTGGCACGTCTCCCGACGCAGCTTTCTGCTCGTGCGGCTGATCGACCAACTGCGCGGAGGCCTCGAGTTCGACCGATACTTCGCTCTCTCGGGCCTCTCGCTCGACCGCGCATGAGCCGATTCGTGGGCACACGCGTCATCGTGGTGGGTGGCGGCGGAGGGATCGGCGGTCGCATCGCCGAGAGGTTCACCGAGGAGGGCGCCGATGCGATCGTGCTCGACCTCGCGCGCGGCGACTCCTCGCGCGGGTCTGGCGATGCGGGCGGCCCGGCCCGACGCATCCTGCATTGCGATCTGGTCGATGCCGTGACCGTCGAGGCCGCCTTCGCGGTGGCACTAGCCGAGCTCGGCGGCGTCGACGTGCTGGTGAACAGCGCCGGCATTCTGGCGCGCGGCAGTCTGCTCGACTTCACGCCCGATCGCTGGGATCTCGTGATGGACATCAACGCGCGTGGCACCCTCTTCGCGATGCAGCACGCGGCCCGAGCCATGATCGCGCAGAAAACGGGCGGCACGATCGTGAACATCGCCAGCATGGCCGCGAAAGCGGGCGGAGCAGACGAGGGAGCGTACGCAGCGTCGAAGGCCGCCGTCGTGGGCCTGACCCGGGCGGCCGCACTCGAATGGGGCGAGCACCAGATCAGGGTGAACGCACTGCTTCCCGGCTACGTGCTCACCGACATGGGCAAAGACACGCGCACCGAAGAAGACGTCGCCGCGTGGTCGAAGAAGTCGCCGTTGGGGCGCCTCGGCACACCGGATGACGTGGCCGGGTTCGCCCTGTTTCTCGCGTCGGTCGATGGCGAGTACCTCACGGGCCAGTCGTTCAACGTCACCGGCGGCATGATCATGCACTGACGCTGCTCATTCGGTGGGCTCTACTCGGGCGAGTGTGCAGTTCTAGCCTGTTCAGACGCCTGTGACGGACGAAAACTGCTCACTCGGCTTCGGCGGCACGCTCCAGGAGTGGTCGTAGGCGGAGTGGCATGGTCTCGACCAGCGACATCGCCGTGTTCGTGCGCACCACGCCCTCGATGGCGAGCATCTCCACCGTGATGCGGCGCAGTTCCTCTGTACTGCGAGCGAGAACCTTCACGAGCAGATCGGCCTCGCCCGTCGTGGAGTGGATCTCGACGACCTCGGGCAGCTCCGCGATGCCCGCTTCGGCGAGGTGGCCCGTGGCCTGGCTGATCGCGATCGACACGAAGGCCACGAGCGAGTACCCGAGAGCCGCAGGGTCAACCCGGCGGCTCGGCTCCTTCAGCGCTCCGACGCGGGTGAGTCGGGCGAAGCGCGCATGAACCGTGTTGCGAGCGACGCCGAGCGTTCGTGCGAGGGCCAGGATGGTCGCATCCGGATCGTCGTCGAGCGCGAGCAGGAGTCGGGCATCGAGGGAGTCGAGGGCGGACATGCATGCATTGTGTCACTCCCAACCTTCGTACCGTTGCATTCTGCTCAGTAAGAGAGGGCTCGTTTGCGCCAAGGCTCGCTTCGCTGAGAGCATCGGGCAATGACGTCTTCGACCCTGCCCACTGCCACGCCGCCTGTTGTGAGATCGGTGACGCAGGCATCGCCGGGACACACCATGCTCGAGGACGTTCTGGCTATTCTCATGGCCACCATCACTCTCTCGCTCGGAGTGCTGCTGCTGAAGACGACCGGAGCGGTGACTGGGGGAACCGCGGGGCTCTCGCTGCTCATCAGCTATGCCACCGCGCTGCCGTTCTCGGCGCTGTTCCTGCTCGTGAACGTGCCGTTCTTCGCGCTGGCGTTCTGGAAGAAGGGGCTCGCCTTCACGGTGCGCTCCATTATCTCTGTCAGCCTGGTGTCACTGCTCTCGTCGATCGTTCCGTCGCTCGTGAGCTTCGAGCACCTCAACCCGGTCTACGGAACGCTGGTCGGAAATCTGCTTGCCGGAGTCGGCATGCTGATCCTGTTCCGCCACGGGTCGAGCATGGGCGGTTTCAACGTTCTCGCCCTTCTGACGCAGGAGAAGCTCGGCTGGCGCGCGGGGTATGTGCAGATGGGCCTCGATGTCGCCGTCGTCCTCGCCGCCTTCGCCGTGGCCCCGCCGTGGATGGTGCTGCTCTCGGCCCTGGGCGCTGTCGTTCCGAACATCGTGCTCGCGTTCAACCACCGGCCGGGTCGCTACGCCCCGAGCTGATCCATCCATCCGTCCGTCCGTTGCGTCCGTCGAGCCTGTCGAGACGGATGCACTGGGCGCGCTCGTATTCAGGAAAACCGGGGCGGCGGCGACCGAAAACCGCGCCTTTCGTCGGTTCCTCCTGAATAACGGCGCGCCGTCGGATCTGTCACGGCTGGGTGAGCAGCGTCTGGAGCCGGGAGCGCGTAGCTGCGTCGACCTGTAATTGCGTCATCGACGCCTCAACGTCGTCGACAAATTCTCTGACGAAGGTCTCGACCTCGCTCAGCCAGCGAGCGACCTCGGTGTGGGTCCACGACGCCTGTCGATCTGATGTCGGACTCATCTGCGGCCCGCGTGCGGCCATAGCGCGCACAGATGTCGCATAGTCCACGAAAATGTCGTCCGACGATACTCCTGCGTTCGCAAGCAGGAGGGCGCTGATCATGCCGGTTCGGTCGCGGCCTGCTCCGCAATGAACGAGGACGCCCGGCGTGGAGGCAGCGATCGCTTCAAGCGATCGGCGAACCAGCTGCGGAAGGATTCGGATGTTGTGAAGCCAGTACTCCGGAGAGTCGAGGATCGGCATGCAGGTCGCCCGAAAATCGGAGTCCGTTTGGTCCTCGGTTGGAACGAGGTGGATTGCTACCTCGCGAGGCGGTGTCGACTCCGGATCGACGGCGCGCTTGCCCACCTCGTCGGCATTGCGGAGGTCGACGATCGTCTGGAGCCCCCACACCGAAGCATCTGCCCAACCGCGCTTCGTGAGTCGTTCGCGCCGAGGCCCCCGGGCGACACGTCCCCACACTGTTTCCCCGGTGGGAGACAGGGAGGTCGACAGTCCGCCGAGGTCTCGGATGTTGTGCCCACCGTCCCACGTCAGCTCGCGCATCCGGCGATGCTACAGCGATCAGCTGGTGTCTACGCGAGCCGACTCAGGGTACGGACAGCCGAGGGAAAGTCGGCTCAGTGCTTGTCGTCGGCCGAGGAGAGCAGGCGGATGAGTCGCTGCTGCCCCTCTTCGGCCAGCTCGGCCACGTCGTCGCGCGAGGCGAGGAAGTCGGTGAACGAGCGGTAGCCCAGCGGCTTCTCGTTGAACGAGGGATCCATGCGGCGCATCTGATTCTTCACCGAACCGGTGTTCAGCCACTCGTCGGCGTCGCCCTTGGCGTGACCGATCTGGAGTGCGCGCACGAGCAGCTCCGTGGCCACGGTCTGCGCGTCCTCCGGCTCGGGCTCGGGCTCTTCGAAGGGCACGTCTTCGGTGTGCGAGAACATGGGGATCGTGACACGGCGTGACCGGGCGGGCGCCTTCTTCGGCTCGGCCTCGGCCTCAGCGTCGGCCGAACCCGAACCCGAACCCGAACCGGCATCGACGACGCCGGCAGCGGCATCCACCGTCTTCTTCGCGCCACGGCGCGATGAGCTCGAGCCGGCCGGTGCGACGACCTCGGGGCGCTTCTCGATGCCGGGGAGCGAGTCGTAGTCTTCGAACTCGTCGCAGGCGGCGGCCAGCGAGGTGCTGGTCGAGCCGGCGACTCCGATGCCCACCACGAAGCGGCCGAGACGCTTGGCCTTCTGGGCAAGGGCGATGTAGTCGGAGTCGCCCGCCACGATGATCACGTGCGTGAGGTCGGGCAGGCGGAACAGGTCTTCGACCACGTCGACGGCGAGGCGGATGTCTGCCCCGTTCTTGGTGCCGCGGGTCGTGGTCGTGAAGAGCTGGGTGAGGTCGACCGCTCGCGACATGAGCTGGCGCTGGTAGCTGGCGTTGACCGGAACCGACCAGTCGGCGTAGGCGCGGTTGACCACGGTGGTTCCGAAGCTGGCCGCGAAGTCGATGATCGCGCTGAAGTCGACGGTTGCCGCCGCGAGGCGCGCGGCGATCTCGGGATCGTTGTTGGGGTCGGACTTGTCGAAGTCACGGATGCCGTCGCGCTGAAAGGCGTTGCGCCCGTGCAGTTGCTGGTACCGCGAGATGACGATGTTGTCGAAGTCGATGTAGAGACCGACGCGGGCGTCGATCGGCTCGGTTGTTTCAGCCATGGTGAGCTCCTAGGTCGGCGGAAGACTCAGTAGCGATCCGGTGCGGAGTTCCAGTCTCCCGCGACGGGTGTGTCCAAGGCAAACAGACGACCGCATGGCGACGAGGTTCGCGCGGCCGCGCGATCGGCTGTCACTCGGCGGTCACGAAGATGCAGAACGGATGCCCGGCCGGGTCGGCGAGCACGACGAGCGCCTCGTCGGGGTCGTCGATGCGGTCGTCGAGCAGGGTCGCGCCAAGGCTCAGCGCCCTGATGTTGTGGGTGCGGAGTTCGTCGAGGTTCGGAACGCTGAAGTCGAGATGGAGCTGCTGCGGCCGGGGACCCTCGGGCCAGGTGGTCGTCGCGAGGCTCTCGACCTGCTGGAATGCGAGCAGTCGGCGACCGTCGGCACCGAGCAGCACCAGCCAGTCGTCGCCGGAGGGGTCGGGTTCGCCCGGTGCGGGCGCCTCGTCGCCGGGCTCGTAGCGCAGGCCGAGCAACTGCCGGTAGAACTCGGCGAGCTCGCGCGCGTTCTCGGTGTCGAGCACGACCTGGCGAAAGGCGGGATGAGTCATGCCTCGATTCTGCTCTTGTCGGAGAGCGCTTTCAACGTCGGCACGATAGGCTCTGCACGGCTCAGACCGGGGGAGACGAGTAGTACGTGACGTACCAGAACAACGCGACCATGCCAGAACACGACGAGGCGACCGAGGTGACCCGACCTCGCGTCATCCGCGCAGACATCCAGGGCCTTCGTGCCGTAGCCGTGATCGCTGTGATCGTGAACCATGTGATCGCCTGGCCGAGCGGGGGATTCGCCGGCGTCGACGTGTTCTTCGTGATCTCTGGCTTTCTCATCACCGGTCTGCTGCTGCGTGACCACGAGCAGCACGGCAAGATCTCGCTCGCCGGCTTCTACGCCCGGCGGGTGCGTCGCATCGTTCCGGCCGCCCTGACCGTGATCGTGGTGACGGCGGCCGTCGGATACTTTCTCTTCAACCGTGCGCGCAGCCTGTCGACGATCTGGGATGGCGTCTACTCGCTGCTCTTCGTGGCCAACTGGCGTTTCACGGCTCTCGGCACCGACTACTTCCACGCCACGGATCCCGCGTCTCCGCTGCAGCACTACTGGTCGCTGTCGGTCGAAGAGCAGTTCTATCTCGTCTGGCCCTGGCTCGTCATCGTCGTGCTCGCCATCGCGGTGAAGCTGCTGCGCTCGCCTCACCGCGCTCGCGTGGCGCTGGGCATCGTCATGGCCGCGCTCGTGGTCGTGTCGTTCCTCTATGCGGTGCAGCAGACGGCGTCGAGCCCCGCGGCCGCGTACTTCTCGACGTTCTCGCGGGCCTGGGAACTCGGCGCCGGAGCCCTGCTCGCGATCGCCGCGCCGGTGCTGGCCAAGCTGCCCACCGGCATCCGATTCGTTGTCGGATGGCTCGGTCTGCTCTTGCTGCTGTGGTCATTCGTGCAGGTCACCGACGCGACGCCGTTCCCCGGGCCGGGAGCCGCGCTCGCGGTCGGCGCCACGATGCTCATCATCGTCGGAGGCATCGGGGGTCGCCAGCGCTACCTCTTCGTGCTCGACAACCCGGTGAGCGTGTACCTGGGCAATCTGTCGTACTCCCTCTACCTCTGGCACTTCCCTGTGCTGACCTTCGTGCTGTTGCTCATGCCGGAGCAGACGCCCACGGTCACGGCGATCATCCTCGGGCTCACCCTCGCCATCTCGATGATCTCGTTCTATCTGATCGAGCAGCCCTTCCACCATTCGCCACTGCTGCGTCGCGCCGAGTCGCGCGAGGCGGGTCGTGAGGCCTGGCAGGCGTGGCGAGACCGCTTCGGCGCGCACGCGATCCTCGCGACCGTCGCGCTCATGGTCGTGGGTGCCGCCGTCGGGCTCGGATCATTCAGCGTGCTGCGCGACCACACCCCGATGGCCGCTCCCGTCGCGGCCCCCGTTCCCGCCGAGAACCCCGAAGTGCAGTTGCAGGCCGACCTCGCTGCGGCGCTCACCGCCACCGCCTGGCCCGACAACCTGTCTCCCTCGATCGACGACGCCATGTCGCAGACCTCGACCAACAACCCTGCGCGGCGCTGTTTCGACATCGGCGGCACCCCCAACGTCGACGACTGCACCTGGGGCAACCGCAGCGCGCCGCAGCACATGTACCTGGTGGGCGATTCGACGGCGATGGCCTACGCGCCGGCGTTCAAGGCGATGGCCGAGGCCAGCGGCGATCAGTGGCAGATCACCACCATCGGGCTCTATGGATGCCGCTTCACCAACGTGCTCGTGCAGAACGACGGCGACGGGGTGATGGATGCGTGCACGCAGCGCAAGCAGGACGTGGCCGATCGTATCCGAGCCGACGCGCCTCAACTGATCGTGATGTCGAACGCCTTCGCGTTGGGTCAGTCGAGCGACCGCCGGCCGCTGTCGACCGGTGATCTCGTCGCGGCGACGCTCGCCGAGGCGGCCGGATACAACGCACCCGGTCGCGTCGTGTACCTCGCGCCGCCGCCGCTGGGGGCTCCGCTCGGCCAGTGCTACTCGAAGGTATCGAGCCCGATCGACTGCGCCGTGAACGTCGACCCGACCTGGAACGACTTCGAGGCCGCGTTCGAGGCGGGTGCGCCCGCCGCGGGCGATCACGCCGTGAGCTCGCTTGCCTTCAGCTGCGTCGACGGGCAATGCCCCGCCTTCGCGGGCACGCTGCCCACGAAGTACGACCAGGTGCACATGACGGTCCAGTACTCGGAGCATGTGGCGTCGGCCATCCGTTGGGCGCTCATCGCGCAGGGGCTCATGTAGTGGTGCATGATCGACAGTGAGCGCCGCCGTCGTGTGAACGGGGCCGAAGGAGTTCTCGAATGGTGACCGCAATCGCTGTGATCGCGCTGCTCGGCGTGGCCGTCTGCCTCGGCTGCCTGGTGTACCTGCACGTGGCGCCGACCGGCCTGAACCCGGTACGAGACCCCGTGAGCGAGTACGGAATCACGGACTACTTCACGTTCTACCGTGCTGCGGCTCTGTCGCTCGGCGTCGCGGCCCTGATGCTCGCCGTCGCTCTGATCGAGGCTCTGACCGAGGCGAATGCCGCGGGCATCGTCTTTCTCGTTACCTTGGGCTTCGCGCGCCTCACCATCGGGTGGGTACCCATGGACGCGCCCGGCGCCCCGCGAACCTCGACCGGTGTGCGGCACAATCTCCTCGCCACCGCGTTCTTCGCGTCAGCCACCGTTGCGGCGTTCCTCTTCACAGGCACGTTCGCCGGCGATGCCGAACTCTCGGGCATCGCGCCGGCCTCGGGCGTGCTGGCGTGGGCGATGGCCGTCTTCAGCGCGCTCATTCTGTTGACCAGCCTCGTCGGGCCGCTCAGGCGCTACTTCGGCCTGGTCGAGAGACTGCTCTACGTGGCGGTGCTCGCCTGGATCGCCACGGTGGCGATCGCGCTCGTCGCCTAGCCGAGCAGCGTCACCGTGCGCTCCGCCGCGTTCCAGAGGCGCAGTGCGGTCGCCTCGCCGATGATGTTGTCGCCCAGTAGCTCGAGTGCCCGCGGCAGGTCATCGAGCCGGATGCGGCGGGCCAGAGTGACGTGTGCGACCCAGGCGCCGGGGTGCGAATGCGCCACCAGACCGTCGGGTCGCACGGTCGAGTAGACATGAGCCTGCAGGTCGAGCAGCGCTCGGGTCGGAGTGACCAGGCGGGCGAGCACCCGCCGGTCGCCGGTGCCGAACAGCACGGGTGCTCCCATGGTGACGGCGAGAGGCAGGGCCGCAGCCGATGGGGCGCTCACTCGCTCGATAGGAGTACCCGCGACGAGTGTGAGGTGCGGTCTGTTCGTGGTCGCGGTATGCGCGCCGAGACTCGAGAAGCCGGCGCGTTCCAGCGCATCCCATTCGCCCCGCAGGGCAGCCTCGGTCGCGACGTCGAAGGTCACGTCGATGCTCGACAGCGCGGCCATGGATCAGGCCTCGGGAAGGAGTTCTGCCAGAAGGGCGCTGACACGGGATCTGATCGAGTCGCGGATGGCGCGCACCTCGTCGAGGCTCTTGCCCTTCGGGTCGACGAGCTCCCAGTCCTCGTAGCGCTTGCCGGGAAAGATGGGGCACACGTCGCCGCAGCCCATGGTGATCACGACGTCCGACTCGCGAACGGCTTCCGTCGTCATCAGCTGGGGCACGGCCTGCGAGATGTCGATGCCTTCTTCGGCCATGGCCTGGATGGCGACGGGGTTGATCTCGTGGCCGGGTTCCGAGCCGCCCGAACGCACCGAGACCGCGCCGTTGGAGAGGGCGGTCATGTATCCGGCCGCCATCTGCGAGCGACCCGCGTTGTGAATGCAGACGAAGAGAACGGTCGGTGCGGAGGTCATGTGCACACCGTAGCCCGAGTCGATGAACGGGCACGATCCGAGCTTTGCTCGGCTTCGATTCAATCTGTATCGAAAGCTCGATTCCTGCACGGCTGCCTGGCTAGACTGGCGCGCATGTCGATCGTGATCTCCGTGGTTCTCTTCGCCCTGCTCGTCGGTGCGCTCATCGACATTATTCTTCGCAGCGATGATCAGGTGAAGCACCTGCCCAAGATCGTCTGGGTGCTGTTGGTTGTCTTCCTGCCGCTCGTGGGAAGCATCCTGTGGTTCACGATCGGGCGTGAGTACAGCCAGGTGGTGAGTCTCGGCAGCTTCGGAGACCCGCGCCGACGCGAGCGGCCCGCGAGCTCCAGCCCGGCCGGGCAGTCCATGCGGCTCAAGACGACAGAAGAGGAACTGGCGGAGCTCGAGCGCGAGATCGAGTTCCATCGGCAGCAGGATCGCATCCGTCAGCTCGAGGCCGAGCTCGACGAGAGACGACGCAAAACCGAGTAGTTGCTTGACATTGCCCCCGGCGGAACAGTCAATGTCGATTGTCGATATAACCTAGTCACATGACTGACATAAGTGGGCATCGCGACAGCAATACGAGTGATCTCTTCCAGATCATGCGCGACGGACAGCCCCGCACGCGGTCGGAATTGGCCCAGACCACCGGACTCGCCCGGTCGACGGTGGCCTTGCGCATCGACGCCCTGATGCGACTCGGACTGCTGCGGCCCGTGAGCGACGCGATCTCCACCGGTGGTCGGCCCTCCACCCAGTTCTCGCTCAATGCGGCGGGGCATTCGGTTCTCGCCGTCGACGTCGGCGCATCGCATGTGCGCGTTGCCGTGATCGATCTCACGGGCACCGTCATCGCTGAGGGGTCGGACCGTCTCGATATCGCCGAGGGGCCTGTGGCCGTGCTCGCTCTGGTGACGACCCTGGGCACGGAGCTCCTCAAGCGCGCCGCGTCGCGAGGTCGCACCCTCCTCGCCGTCGGTGTGGGGCTTCCCGGGCCGGTCGAGCACGCGACGGGCCGGCCGATCAACCCGCCCATCATGCCCGGCTGGGATCGCTACGACGTGGCCGGCACGCTGGGGGCTCACTTCGGCGTGCCCGTTCTCGTCGACAACGACGTGAACATCATGGCGCTCGGTGAACGCCGTCTCGCCTGGCCCGAGGTCGACGACCTGCTCTTCGTGAAGGTCGCCACGGGCATCGGCGCCGGAGTCATCTCGGGCGGCACGCTGCGCCGAGGAGCGCAGGGAACGGCCGGAGACCTCGGTCACGTGTACGTGCCGCGCGGCGAGGAGATCTACTGCCGCTGCGGCAACAGGGGATGCCTCGAGGCGCTCGCGAGCGGAGCGGCCCTCGGGCGGATGCTTCAGACTGATGCCGAATCCCCTCTGTCGAGCCTCGATGTCATCGAGCGTGTTCGCCAGGGCGACATCGATGCGATCCAAGCAGTGCGTCAGGCGGGACGCGACATCGGCGAGGTGCTCACCACGTGCGTCAGTCTGATCAATCCGTCGACCATCGTGATCGGCGGCTCACTCTCTGCGGCGGGTGAATTCCTGATCGCGGGCGTTCGCGAGGCCATCTACACCCGGGCCACGCCGTTCGCGACGCAGCACCTCGAGATCACCCGGTCGCGCATCGGCGCCGACGCCGCCATCGCGGGCGCAGGTGTATTGGCGATCGAGCACGCTCTGTCGAACGAGCGCGTCGACGCGATGGTGTCGTCGCTGAGCGAGTAATCGGTAGCGAAGGCCATGCATCGGCAGCGTAGCGCCGACCACGTGAAGGTGGTCGGCGGGCTCGGTCGCTAGACGGCGCTCCAGACGCTCTCCGCGGCTGAGCTGCGCTCGACGGCGTCGAGTACGCGCTGCACCTGCAGCCCGTCGTCGAAGCTGGGGCGCGGCTGCTCGCCGGCCGAGACGGCGTGTACGAAGTCGCGCACCTGGTGCGAGAAGCCGTGCTCGTAGCCCAGCATGTGCCCCGCCGGCCACCACGCTTCGATGTACGGGTGCTCGGGCTCGGTGACGACGATCTTCGAAAAGCCGCGGCGCGCGGGGTCGACGGTGGCGTCGTAGAACTGAAGCGAATTGAGGTCTTCGAGGTCGAACGAGAGGGCGCCGAGCGTGCCGGCCACCTCGAGGCGCAAGGAGTTCTTACGGCCCGTGCTCATCCGGCTGACCTCGAAGTTTCCGAGCACTCCGTTGTCGAGCCGACCGACGAACACGGCGCGGTCGTCGACCGTGACGGGCGAGAGCCGGCCGTCGGCATCCGGTCTCTCTGGCACGAGAGTCTCGATCGTGCCGCTGACCGACGTGACGGTGTACCCGGTCACGAATTGGGCGAGGTCGATAGCGTGCGCGCCGATGTCACCCAGGGCTCCTGAGCCGGCGAGCGACTTGTCGAGGCGCCAGGTGAAGGGCGACTGCGGATCGACCAGCCAGTCCTGGTGGTAGGAGGCGGTGACCTGCCTGACGTCGCCGATGTGGCCCTGCGCGACGAGGTCGCGAGCCAGGGTGACGGCGGGAACGCGACGATAGGTGAATCCGACCATCGCGAGAACGCCGTCTGCTGTGGCCGATCGCGCGGCGTCGGCCATCGCTCGGGCCTCGTCGACGCTGTTGGCCAACGGCTTCTCGCAGATGACGTGCTTGCCGGCAGAGAGGGCGGCGCAGGCGATCTCGGCGTGCGAGTCGCCGGGAGTGACGATGTCGACCACGTCGATGTCGTCACGGGCGACGACCGAGCGCCAGTCGTCGGAACTCTCCGCCCATCCCCATTGCTCTGCAGCGTCTTCGGCACGAGCGGCGTCGCGGCCGACGAGCACCGTCATCTCGGGACGGAGCGGCAGATCGAAGAAGCGGGGAGCGACCCTCCATGCCTGGGAGTGAGCTGCTCCCATGAATCCGTTGCCGATGAGTGCGACTCGCAGAGGCGAGGGGGAGGAGGTCACGATGGTACGTCTTTCTCTGGTGGTGAGTGGTGCGCCGAGGCGCTATCGGGCGGAGAGACCGCGTCTCCCCGCCCGATATGGATCAGGACTCGAAGGCGGTCGGCAGGTACGTCTCGACGTTGTCCTTGGTCACGACCGGCGCATCGAGCTGGATGGTGCGCGGGATGGACGATCCGGTGAGCTCGTCGAGCCCCTCGCCCAGAACGATGAGACGCGCGAGCGAGACACCGTCTGCGGCCTGGGTCGACGGGTAGATGACGGTCGCCTTGAGCACGGTGTCATCGGCCTGGATCGAGCGCATCACGTTCGCCGAACCGGCGCCGCCGACCATGAAGAAGTCGTCGCGACCGGCCGCATCGATGGCGGCGAGGACGCCGACGCCCTGGTCGTCGTCGTGGTTCCAGAGCGCATCGATCTTGGGTGCGGCCGACAGGAGCTGCGAGGCCGCAGCCTCACCGCCCTGAACTGTGAAGTCTGCGGCGACCCGGTTGGACACCTCGAGGCCGCAGTCTTCGAGCGAGTCCTTGAAGCCCTTGCTGCGATCCTGGGTCAGCGGAAGGCTGTCGATGCCGGCGATCTCGGCGACCACCGCGTCTTTCTTGCCGTCGAGCTGCTCGCAGATGTAGTTTCCGGCGCTGACGCCCATGCCGTAGTTGTCGCCTAGGATGGTGGTCCGCGCGGCGAACGTGCTGGAGAACTCGCGGTCGACGTTGATCACCGGGATTCCGGCCTCCATGGCGCGCGTGGCGACATCGGTGAGCGCGGCTCCGTCGGTCGGCAGCAGCACAATCGCGTCGACGCCATCGTTGATGAACGTCTCCACCTGGCTGATCTGCAGGTTGGCGTCGTTGGTTCCCTCGGCCACGATCAAGTCGACGTCGTCGTACTTCTCTGCTTCGGAGATCGCTGCCGAGTTGATTGCTCCGAGCCATCCGTGGTCTGCTGCGGGGCCAGAGAAGCCGATGGTGATCGTGCCGTCGGCCGCGCCGCCGCCACCCTCGCTCGAGGAGCTGGACTTGGGGGCCGATGTCTCGGGGGTTGTCGATCCCGACGTGCAGGCGGTCATGAGCGAGAGGGCTGCAACCGCTGCTCCTGTGGTGAGGGCGAGCCTCCCCATGACGTGACGTGTGCTTCGCATTGTGTTCCTCCTGGATGTGATTGCTGCTGCGGGTGCCGAGGGAGACAACTGCAGAGCCTGAGAGGACTCGTGCGTGTCTGCGCTGACGAAAGTCACGATATCAGAAGTCGACGAGAACGCTTCAACTTATTTTGGTTGATCGACATAAGTAAACGTCTGCGGGGTCTGTTATGTTGATTGAGTGATCAAAGTCGACCATCAACAGTCATTACTCCACGTTCGAGGCCTGAAGAAGTCCTTCTCCGGCGTTCAGGCGCTCAAGGGAGTCGACCTCGAAGTGCTGCCCGGTGAAGTCCACTGCGTCCTCGGTCAAAACGGAGCCGGCAAGTCGACGCTCATCAAGACGCTCTCCGGCATCAACCAGCCAGACGATGGAGAGATCTTCTGGCAGGGCGAGCTCGTGTCCATCTCCGATCCGGTGACCGCCATCTCGATCGGCATCGCCACCATGTACCAGGAACTCGATGTCGTCGACGGCCTGAGCGTGGCGGAGAACATCTTCTTGGGGCACGAGGTCGATCGCGCCGGCGTCACCGATCGGCGCAGCACGGCCCGGCAGGCCTCCGAGATCATGGCGCGTCTCGGTCACCCCCAGATCGGACCGGGAAGAGAAGTGGGCTCGCTCTCGGCCGCCAACAAGCAGATCGTGAGCATGGGCCGCGCCCTGTCGCACGACGCCAAACTGATCATCATGGACGAGCCCTCCGCCGTGCTCGACTCCGAAGAGGTGAAGAACCTGTTCCGAGTCGTGCGCGAACTCACGAAGGCCGGCATCGCCGTGATCTACATCTCGCACCGTCTCGAGGAGATCCGGGAGATCGGCGACCGCATCACCGTGATCAAAGACGGCAGGACGATGGCGACGAACCTCCCCGTCGCAGAGACCCCCACGAACAAGCTGATCGAGCTCATGACCGGACGCTCGCTCGAGAACGTGTTCCCCGAGCGCGTTCCGGTCGATTCCGACGCGCCCGTGCTCCTCTCTGTAGAGGGGCTCGCGCTCGCCGGTGTCTTCGACGACGTGAACTTCTCTGTGCGAGCCGGCGAGATCGTGGGGCTCGCGGGCCTCGTCGGCTCCGGTCGTTCCGAGATCGTCGAGACCGTCTACGGCGCGCGCAAGGCGACCGCGGGGGTCGTCTTCGTCGACGGCGCACCCCTTGTTTCTGGATCCGTGCGTGCCGGCGTTCACGCAGGAATGGGACTCTCTCCCGAGGAGCGCAAGAGCCAAGGCCTGATCCTCGACGAGCCTGTCTATCGCAATGTCACCCTGGCGAGCTTCGCCCGGTGGGCACGTGGCAGCATCCTCAACGAGCGGGCCGAACGACAGGCCGCCCGCGAGCAGCTCGAAGCGCTCGAGCTGCGCCCCGCCGATCCCGATCGGCCCGCGCGAACGCTCTCGGGCGGAAACCAGCAGAAGATCCTGCTGGCCCGGTGGCTCGTGCACGGCACCCGCATCCTTCTTCTCGATGAACCCACCCGAGGGGTGGATGTCGGCGCCCGTGCAGAGATCTATTCGCTGATCAGAAAGCTGGCAGCGCAGGGCACGGCGATCGTCGTCATCTCGAGCGAGATCGAAGAAGTCCTCGGCCTGTCCGACCGCGTCCTCGTGGTCGCCGACGGTCGCATCATCCACGAAAGCGCCGCTGAGGCCATCACCGAGCACGACGTGCTCGACCTCGTCATGAAAGGAAGTGCCGCATGAGCACTCACGCTGCAGATGTCCACGACGGCGACACGCGTCCCGTTCTCAGCAGGATGCTCGGCGGCTCGGCCGGCCGCAGCCTCGGCCTCGTGATCGCCCTGGTCGCGCTCTTCATCGTGGGCACGATCACGGCCGGAGATCGCTTCGCCAGCTTCGACAACATCCTCACGATCATCCGCTTCGCCTCGATCATCGGCGTGATCAGCATCGGAATGACCTTCGTCATCACGGCCGGCGGCATCGACCTCTCGGTCGGATCCGTCATGGGCCTGGCCACGGTCGTCTCGACCCTCTCCTGGGTGCAGAACTTCGCCTCCTCATCGAGCTGGATCGTGATGGTCGTCGTCGCACTGGCCGTGGGAGGGGCAGCGGGACTCATCAACGGGATCGTGATCGCCTATGGGAACGTCGTGGCCTTCATCGCGACGCTCGCCATGCTCGTGGCCTCGCGAGGCCTCGCCGAGGTGCTGGCGAACCGCACCACGCAGATCGTGAACGAGCCCGGATTTCTGGGTGCGATGCGCGGAGAGCTCATCGGCGTGCCGATCCTGATCTGGATCTTCGTACTCGTGGTCATCGCCGGCTGGTTTTTGCTGAACCGCACCACCTTCGGCCGCCGAACGGTCGCCATCGGTGGAAACCTCGAGGCGGCCCGGCTGGCCGGCATCAAGGTGAAGCGCCACCTCATGTACGTCTACATCCTCGCGGGCCTCACCTCGGGAATCGCGGCCGTCATGATGCTGGCCCGCACCACGGCGGGAACGTCGACGCACGGCACGCTCTACGAACTGGATGCTATCGCCGCGGTCGTGGTCGGCGGCACCCTGCTCATCGGTGGTCGCGGAACGATCATGGGAACCGTCCTCGGCGTGCTGATCTTCTCGACCCTCACGAACGTGTTCACGCAGAACAACCTGTCGACCTCGGTGCAGGCCATCGCGAAGGGCGCCATCATCGTCGTCGCCGTGATGCTGCAGCAGCGCTTCGCGAATCGCTCGCGCAAGTGACGCGTACACAGACCGCACAGCCGATCGGCCCCTCGACTTCGGGGGGCCGATCGGCCGTTCTGCTGATCTCCGCCATCGTTCTGACCGCGTTCAACCTGCGCACAGCCGTCACGGGGTTCAGCCCGCTCCTCGACACCATCGGCGCCGAACTGTCCTTCGGTCCGTCGCTCTTCGGGGCCTTCGGCACCATCGTCACCGCGTCGTTCGCCGTCTTCGGCTTCGCCGCCGCGGCCATCGCGCGCCGCTTCGGCCTGGAGTGGACGCTCGTCATCGCGACGGCCGCCACGACCGTGGGCGTCGTGCTGCGCGCGGCCAGCCCGAGTGCCACCGCGTTGATCCTGTCGACCGTCGTGGCCTTCGCCGGTGTGGGCATGACCAACGTGCTCATCGTGCCGATCGTCAAGCAGTACTTCGCGAGCCGGCTCAAGTCGATCACCTCGCTCTATCTGTCGCTCCTGCAGCTCGGCCAGTTCACGGCTCCGTTGCTCGCCGTGCCCGTCGCGATGGCGGCCGGATGGCGGGTGGCCGTCGGCATGTGGGCCGTGCTCACCGCGCTCGCCTTCGCGCTGTGGTTCGTCGCAGCGCTCGCGGCCTCGCGCCGCCGTACCCGCGCGAGTGCAGCGGCCCTCGGCGCATCCACTGAGGCGGTGGCGCCCGCGCACACCGTTGCAGACGCCGTCGCTGCACGCAACGACACGAGGTCGCCCGTGCCCGGTGCGTGGCGGTCGCGTCTGCTGTGGAGCATGGTGCTGATGTTCGGCATGACGGCGCTCAATACCTACGCGATCATCACCTGGCTGCCCACCATCCTGGTCGACGCCGGCGCCGATCCGGCTCTGGGCGGGGCGCTGCTCGCCCTCTTCTCCGTCTTCGGGCTCGGGGCCGCCTTCGTCGTGCCTCCCCTCGCGGTGGGCATGCGCAATCCGGTCGTCATCGTGATCGTCTGCGTCGCCCTGCTCGCCGTGGGCTACACGGGGCTGCTCATCGCACCGCTCGACGGAGCGGTGATCTGGGTCATCGCCCTGGGGCTCGGGGTGAGCACGTTCCCGATGTGCCTCACTCTCGTCAACGTGCGCACGAAGACCCCGGCCGGTTCGTCGTTGCTGTCGGGAGCCATGCAGGGCATCGGCTACGGTCTGGCCTGCGTCGGACCTCTGCTGATCGGTGTGCTGCACGACCTCGGCGGCGGCTGGGGCGGCTCGTACGTCTTTCTCTATGTGACCCTGGGCGTGCTCCTCGTGAGCGGCATCGTGGCCTGCAGACCCGGGCAGCTCGAACGGAGCTGACTAGCGGGCGCCGACCGTGACCCGGTCGCGAGCGTCGTCGTTGCGCGTCACCTCGAGGTCGATGACTTTCCGGCGGCCGGGCCCGATCCAGTTGAATCGGCCGAGCAGCGTCATCAGGGCGGGCAGCAGCAACCCTCGAACGATGGTGACGTCGAGCGCTATGGCGATCACCATGCCGACGCCGACCTCCTTCATGCCGACCAGGCTGCTCGTCGCGAATCCGACGAAGACGACCCCGATTGCGATTGCGGCCGTCGTGACGACCGGGCCTGTGGCGGTGATGCCACGGAGAACGGCGCGGTCGTTGGCGAGCCGCGAACTGATCGTGCGATTGCGTGCCGTCCATTCCTCTGTGATGCGTGCGAGCAGAAACACCTCGTAGTCCATCGAGAGCCCGAACGACAGCAGGCCGATGAGCAGTGGCGTCGTCACATCGAGGGCGCCCCACGGAGCGAAGCCCAGTACGCTCGAGCCCCATCCCCACTGGAAGACGGCGACCAGGGTGCCGAGGGTCGCGGCGACGGTGAGGGCGTTCAGCACCACGGCCTTGAGCGGGATGACCACCGATCGGGTGAGCCACAGCAGCAGTGCGAACGTCGCCACGAGCACCACGCCGAGTGCCAGGGGCAGTCGCTCCATGAGATGGGACTCGGTGTCGACGACCTCGGCGGCCGGACCGGCGACCTGCACGATCGGGCCGCCGTCGGCGGAGGCGGCTGCGCCGAGCTCGCGGATGTTCCGCACCAGTTCCTGAGCGTCGGCTCCGGTGGTGTCTCCCCGGGTCGCGAAATCGACCACGGTCACGTCTGCGGGAAGATCGAGCACCTGATCGGCGTCGATCACGAGGTCGTCGGCCGCGATCTCATCGAGGAGGGCCACGACGCGGGCATCGCTGACCGGTGTGTCGATCAGCACCGTGACGGCCGTCTCGCTCACGTCGGTGAAGCCCGTGGTGATGAACTCGCTGGTCCGCCGCTCCTCGGCTTCGACGGGCAGCGCGCGGATGTCGGAGCTGCCGAGCGTCAGCGTGGCGATCGGGGCAGAGAGCAGGAGGAGGAGCGCCCCGGCACCGACGGCGACGAGAACGGGCCGGCGCTGGGCCGTACCCGCGAGGCGGGCCAGAGCCCCGGCGCGGGGCGATGCGCCATCCGGTGTTGAGCGCAGCGGCCACAGCCGCCTGCCCTGGGATGGCACGAAGGCCGGGAACTGGGCGATGAGCGCGGGAAGCAGCGTGAGCCCGGCGAGGGTCGCGAGCAGCACTGAGGCTGCTCCGCCGATCGCCATGCCCGAGAGCAGCGGGTCGCCGAGCATCATCAGTCCGACCAGTGCGATGAACACGGCGAGGCCCGACACGAGAACGGCTCGACCGGATGATGCCACGGTGAGACCGATCACGTGTTCGAGGCCGACCCCGGGCGCCCGACGACGCTCCTCCCGGAAGCGTGCGAGCACGAGCAGGCTGTAGTCGACGGCGAGACCGAGGCTCAGGATGGTGACGATGTTCACGGCGAACTCGTTGACGGGAACGACCGTGATCAGGCCCGAGAGTGCGAGCAGAGCGACGGCGATCACGGCGAGGGCCGCCACGATCGGGAAGGCCGCGACGCGGAATCCGCCGAGGACGACGGCGAGCAACACGAACAGCGCGACGATCGCGAGGCCCTCTCCCAGTGCCGCGTCGGTGACGGCCCGGTCGACGAACTCCTGTTCGGCGAGGAACTTGCCGCCCACCAACACATCGGCCGGCTCGATGCTGTGCAGCAGATTCGAGATCTCTGCCGTGGCGACGAGGAGCTGCTCCTCGTCGAGTGCCTGGGCGAGTTCGACGGTGACCAGCGAGCTGGAGCCGTCATCGCCGACGATTCCACCGGACGTGTAGGCATCCTTCACCTCGACGACACCGGGCGCCTCGCGCAGCTGCTGCATCACGTCGGTCGCGTTCTGCCTGAGTTCGGGGGAGTAGAAGTCTGTTCCAGTGATCGCCGCGGTCACGATCTCGCCCTCGGGATCGAGGTCGTCGAGTCGCAGCTGGGTGGCCATCGACTCGCTGCCTGCCGGAGAGTCCTCGACCGGCGAGGTCTTGTCGAAGACTCCGCCGCCCAGAACGATCCCGCCGACGAAGAGCACGCCCCAGGCGGTGAGCACGATTCGGCGACGCCGCGCGACCCATCGTCCGATCGATTCGAGCATGAGGTGGTCCTTCCGGGGCCGGATGTGACGGGTGGGGGTGATGCGGGAAAGTCCTCGGGGGCGGGTCGGCCGTCTTCACGGTCGGCCCGCCCCCGAGGGATCAGGTCAGCAGGTCTTCGCGGGCCAGGTCACGGAGACCTCTCCCGTTCGTCCTGATCCCGTCGCGGTCACGGTCGCCGAGCCCTCGGGAAGGCTCTTCAGGCGGGTAGTGAAGGTGTGGAACAGGGCACTGCCCGGTTTCACGGCGGCCTGCGACTTATCGCCGTAAGTCGTCTTGATGGCGAGGTCGGTATTCACCGTGTCGCCGTTCGTCGCACGCACGGCGACTAGCGCCTTGCCGGCGACACAGCGCACCTCGGCGGTCGCCGTCACGACGATGGCCGGATCGATCTTCTTGATCCTGATGTCGCGGTACGAGACCGCCTCACCGTTGCCGTGGTTCTGGATTCCGACGAATCCCTTGGAGATGTCGCGTGCCGGGTCGGTGCTGACGAACTCGTTCACGACCGTGCCGTTGAGTACGACCTTGATCGTCTGCCCCTGAACGACGATCTCGTAGGAGTTCCAGCTGCCGACGGGTTTGAGGGCCGCTGTCACCGCCTCCGGGTTCGCGCCCTGGAACGTGTAGATCGATCCCGTCGTGCGGTCGGCGGCATCGGTGGCATCGATCTGGATCTCGTAGCCCTTGTTGACCGCGACGAAAGGATCGTTGCCGGGATCAGGGAAACCGACGAACACACCTCCGTTGTGGTCGGCGACGAGCTTCCAGTCGAGCTTGAGACTGTACGAGTCGAACTTCGTGGGTGTGTACCAGAGCAGACCCAGGCCCCCGCTTCCCCGAAGAGTGCAATCGTCGGTGATGCGGCCGAAGGATCCCGGCCCCGACAGCTTCCACTTCTCGAAGCTCGCCAGCGTTCCGTCGAAGAGGCCGGTGTAGCCCTCCTCCACGGGTGCCGCCGCGCAGATGTCGGTGCTGGCACCGACTGACAGCGCATCGAGGTTCACGTTTCCGGAGTCCCCCGCATCCTGCTTGATCGCGATGGTGTTCGTGCCCGCGACGAGATCGAGGTTGCGGGTCACGGTGGCCCACGTCTTCCAGTCGCCGGTTCTCGGCAGCGACCACGTCGGCTGCTTCTGGCCGTTCACGTACACAGACACTGTCTTCGTGCCGTCGAACGGGTTGGGGCCGTTGGCGTAGCGCAGGTTCACGGGGTAGTTGCCCGCGGCCTCCACCGAGGTCGTGAACGAGACCGCGGCGCCGGTGTTCTGCATTCCTGCGGCGAAACCGCTGCCGGAATACCCGTTGTGCTCGGTGTCGGTCTTCGTGCCGCCCGTCAGCGAGGCGCTCTCAGCCTCGTACCAGCCGCGGTCCGCCGGGGGCACGTAGCCGGGAATCGAGTTGAGCGTGTACCACGCCTCGGTATTCCACAGCTCGGCACCGGATGCCGACGCGAACGGACGCGGGGATCGGAGGTGAACGACGTAGCCGGGCTTCAGACCGTCGACCGCGATGTTCACCGTCTTGCGATCCTCCGAGACCGTCGCACCGGAGACCAGCAGGGTCTCCTCATCGACCTTCGGCCCGCCGTAGTTCGACGTCGCGACGTAGCGCCACTGCTGCGCCTGGTAGGCGGAGGCGATGTTCGCGACCGTCTCGTCGGAGATGGGCTGCGTGTATTCGATCGCGAACCCGGTCTCGGTGACCTTGACGGTGTTCATATCGAACGTGCTGTCGGCCACCGGGGTGAGCTTCTGCAGGCCGAACTTGAGTTTGTCGGACTCGCCCCAGTTGCCGCCCTCGCCGATGCCGCCGACGTAGATCGCGCCATCCGGCCCGACGATCGTGCGGTTGATGCCCGCCTCGAAGCCGGCAGAGTGGCGGAAGATCGCACCCTGGTATTCACCGTCGACCTCTTCGAGGAAGACTCGCTGGAGCCCGCCGTACGTCACGTCGCCGATCAGCATCTGTCCGGCGAACGGACCCTGTTCGAGGATCAGCGGCGCGCTGGGCGAGTTGCCGATCTCGTTCTGCGGAATCCAGACCGCGGGCGGTGTCACCGGGTTGGCGTCGAACATGCCCGCGGGTGTCGTGAAGTGGTTGAAGAAGCGATCCTGCTTCACGTGAACGAGCTTCGAGGCCGGAAGCCAGCCGCCCTGGTTGTCTGTTGCGAACAGCTCTCCGCTGCTGCTGAGCGCGACACCGTTGGGGGTGCGAAGGCCGCCGGCGATGTAGCCGACCTCGCCTGTGGTGCGGTTGATCTTGATGGCCGTTCCACGGTTCTCGCCGGGCTGGGGAACCGTCGTCGCGCCCCCGTTGTCGATCGCGACCGAGAGGTTGACGTAGAAGTTCTCGTCGTCGTGCACGAGACCGAACGCGAACTCGTGGAAGTTGCCGCCGTCGGGCCACTCGCCCACCTTGGTGTGCACGTCGAAGAAGCCGTCGCCGTCGGGATCGGTGAGCTTCGTGAGCTGGTACCGCTCGGAGACGAAGATCTCATCGCCGATCACATCGACGCCCATGGGGTTGAGTAGATCGGTCGCGATCTTGGTGGGTACGACCTGGTCGGCGCTGGTCTCGCCCACGACGTTGTCGAGGGAATAGACGTCCCCGGGCTGCGCGTCGGGAACCCATCCGGCGGAGCTGACCGAGCCGGAGGTGATGACGATGAGCTTCTCATCGTCGGTGAAGTCGAGCCCCGTGACCTTCGGTTCGAAGCCTTCGGGGCGCAGATTCGTGAGCGTGTAGTTGGGGTTGACGGAATCGAGTCGAAGACCATCGCCGGCGGTGTCTGTCGCGCCCTCGCAGTACTTCATGCCCGGAGCCGTCACGCGAACCACGTTCGCGTCGGTGCTGAGCACGGTGTTAGGCACGATCTCAAAGGTCGAGGCGCCGGGCTTCTTCCACTCGAGTTTCAGCTCCTGTCCGTAGCCGCCCTCGAAGTAGTCGATATGCAGCGCGTGCGAACCCGCGGTCAGCGCCGCGGTGCCCTCTTTCGAGGTGTTGCCGTGCAGGCCTCCGTGGTCGACGACGAGTGCGTCGTCGATCAGCAACTTCGATCCGTCGTCGCTCGTCAGTCGGAACGTGTAGGTGCCGGCGGTCGCGATGGCGAGGTTCGCTGTGACCGTCGCGAGGAAGTCGTCGGACAGGCCGAACTGGGCCTCGGTCGTGTAATTGATAGTGGTCATCAGCTTGTCGACATTCGGCGTGGTTGCCGACTTGAGTTGGCAGAAATCAGCTAGTCCCGGTGGCATCTGGAACGCGCGCAGCGTCACCCCCGGCTCCTGATCCGGAAGCGCGGCCTGGGCGACGGGTGCCCCGGCGAAGAGTAGGGATCCGATCACGGCTCCCGCCGACAGAGCCGCGACTGCGGGTCTGAATCTGAGCCGAGAGACCGGCTGTCGTTCTGTTCTGGGCACCATTGCTCCTTTGTGTCATGCACGAAAGCCGAGCGTGTGCGTCTATGCATCTGGTCGGCGTCGACAGTCTAGGTACATTTTGTTCGCCAGGTCTACAACTTATTAATGCCTATCGACAAATGTATCGGGCCCGCCGTATAGTCCTCAGGAGTCGTGAGTGTCAGTGAAGCCACGAATGACCTCCCTGGAGGCCTCGTCGAACACAGCCGTTCCCGCTCCGCCGTCAGTAGCTGCCGACGGCCGATCCTTCCGCGCAGAGCGGACCAATCCAGGAGTAACACAGTGAACAGACGTGCATTCGCACACCGGATGTCCATCGCGGCCGTGGGGGCTCTCACCCTGTCGGTGCTCGGCGGCAGCGGCTTCGCCGCCGCCCTCGACGACCCTTACGGCGACGAAGAGGTGGCGGTCTCGGTTGATATCGCCGAGGTCGAAGGGCCCGGCGCTCTTTCGATGACCGTCGACGGAACCACAGCGGCGCTTGCCGAGACCCCCGGCACTCCGACGACCCGACTGTTCAGTGGAAGCCTGCCCACGGTAACGGTCACTGACACCAGGGCGCCCGAGGACATCCCCGAGGGGGCGTTCTGGTATGTCCTGGGCTCCATCACCGATTTCTCGGGCGACGCGGCGCAACCGGACATCATCTCGGCCGACAGCTTCGGCTGGGCTCCGGTCCTCACCGAAGGCGACCCGGGCAGCGTTTCCGCGGGCGATGAGGTCGAACCCGGTGAAGGCTTCGTCGACCCTGAGATCCTCTCGGTCGCCTACGGCTCTGCCGAGATCGCTCCCGAGGGAAGCTGGTCTGCCAACGCGGGACTGACTCTCAAGACCGGTGCCGACGTCGCTCCGGGCAAGTACACGGCGCAGCTCACACTGTCGCTCTTCGAGTAGCCCGAGGTGAAAGCCCCTGCCATCGTCTCCGCACTCGTTGCGGGTGCCGTGGCCACCATGATGCTCGCCGGTCCCATCGGTGCTGCAGCTGCAGCCTCGCCTTCCACGGCCCCCTCGGGTGACGACGCCATCACCTGGTCCGTCGCGCCCGCCACCGTCGACGGGGTCGACAAGCGCGCATGGGTCGAGCGCACGATCGAGCCGGGGGAGTCGGTGACCGAGTATCTGGCGGTTCGCAATCTCGGCGCGGGCACGACGACATTCTCGCTGAACGCGGCCGACGGGTACTTCACCGAGACCGGTCGTTTCAACATGCTCAAGGCGAATGAGACGTCGACCGACGCAGGAACCTGGATCTCGGTTGCCGACGACGTGACGGTCCCATCCGGTGCGACCGAGATCGTGCCGTTCACCATCACCGTTCCGCAGAACGCGACCCCGGGGGATCATGCGGCCGGTATCGCCGCTTCTGTATCCAGTGTCGGCACGGCCCGCGACGGGGCTCAGATCGGCGTCGACAGCAGGATCGGATTCCGGGTGATGACCCAGGTGACCGGGGAACTCGCACCTGTCATTGCCGTCAGCGGCGTGGATGCCGCCTATGCGCCCTCGTGGAATCCGTTCGCGCCGGGAGAGCTGTCCGTTCGGTACACCGCCGAGAACGCAGGCAACACGCAGTTGTCCTTCGGCGAGGAGGCAGCGGGAGCGGTGACGACTCGGGGTGACCTCTTTCCTGGAGAGGAGCGCCGGGTGACGATGGAGCCCCGTCGCGTGTGGCCTCTCGGTCTCATCTCGGCCGAGGTCGTCGTGCAGGGTTCGGTTCCCCGAGGAGAAGCGATCGAGGTCGCTCCCGTGACAGAGACCATCGTCGTCTGGGCGGTGCCGTGGGCCCAGCTCGTCGTGCTCGCCGTGATCGCAGTGGTGGTCCTCTCCGTGCTCATCTCACGTCGTCGCAGCAAGGCCTCGGTCGCTCGGTTGATCGAGGAGGCTCGTGCCGAGGGACGTCGCGAGCGTCAAGAGACAGGGGCACGATCGTGACGCGTCGATGGGTCATCGGAGTCGCATCGATGGCTCTCGTGCTGGGCACCGTCGTCGTGCCATCGGCCGCCGTTTCGGCAGCAGAACCGCGCGATGACGACAGCGGAATCGTCGTCGGCGTGGAGATCGCTCCGCGAGACGGGTGTGTGCGCGGGTGCGAGATCGCTCCGACGACAGGACCGGATGACGGGTGGGAGCTTGCCGACACGGGAGCAGACATCGCGCCGACCGTCGCGATCGCGCTGGGACTCGGCGCATCCGGCCTCACGATCGCAGCGGTTGCGGGGGCGGCGAGGGGCCGGATCTCGCGGCCGGAGAACTGATTCCGTTCTCGACCAATCCATGTTGGGGAGGGTGGCGAACTACATGTGTCCGCAACAACTCCCCAGCAAAGGAAACTCACCTCATGCGCTCAATCGCCAAGACCTCGATCAGCCTCGCTGCTGCCGGTCTCCTCGCTTTCTCGCTCGCCGCCTGCTCCACGACGTCTGAGTCGACGGAGTCGACCTCGTCGTCGCCCACGTCGTCCGCCGAGTCGACCCCCACACCGGTCGCGTCGATCCCGTCGCTCACCGGAGTCGACACCGCC
>NZ_LMOQ01000005.1:0-54110 GCF_001423605.1 Agreia sp. Leaf335
AACCCGGAAGCTAAGACTCTCTGCGCCGATGGTACTGCAAGGGGGACCTTGTGGGAGAGTAGGACACCGCCGGACTCCTATTACACGAATGGCCACCCCTCACCGGGGTGGCCATTCGCTGTTTAACCATCCATTCACTGCTACGACACGCGTGACCGTGTACCGTGTGTGAAGCATTGGATGAACCAATCAACTACACAGCATTCAGAGCACGCCGCGGAGTCCGCGTCAGCGTGGGGAGATATTTTCGATGACCGATTCACCTGATCGAGGTCCGCAGCGACCTGGCCGACGAGACGATGCTCCCCGCCAGAACCGGGGTCCGCAGTCCGGACGTCCGTCGGGGTCGGATCGTCCCGATCGACCGAACCGCGGCGACCGTCCGAATCGCCCCGACCGACAGGGTGGTACCGACCGCCCTGCACGCGACGGCGATCGACCTCAGCGTGATCGGCCTGTCCGCGGCGGGCGTCCCGACAGGGGCTCCGACCGTAAGCTCTGGACCAGTGGCGGTAAGCCGGCTCGGAACGACCGCGACGCGCGTTCACGCGAGGTGGAACTCAGCGAAGAGGAGAAGCAGGCTCGAGCTCTCCGCGCCGTGCGGCCGCGCCATGACGACCCGGAGATTCCCGAGGGTGTCACCGCGCGGGATCTCGACAAGGGTGCGCGCAACGAGTTGAAGACTCTCAGCAAGGAGAACGCCGAGGGCGTTGCTCAGCATCTCGCCATGGCTGCGAGGCTCATCGAGTCCGATCCGGAGCTTGCTCACCGGCACGCCATCTCCGCTGCGCGTCGCGCCGGCCGCATCGGCATCGTTCGAGAGACCCTTGCCATCACGGCCTATGCCACGGGTGATTACGCTCTGGCTATCCGGGAGCTGAGGACCTACCGTCGTATCTCGGGATCGAACGAGCAGCTCGCCCTGATGGTCGACAGCGAGCGCGGCGTCGGGCGCCCCGATAGGGCCCTCGAGGTAGGCAGGTCTGTTCAGCGATCCGAGCTGTCGTCGGCCACCCAGGTCGCCGTCGCGATCGCCATGAGCGGTGCGCGCCTCGACCTCGGTCAGACCGAGGCGGCGCTCGACGAGCTCGACATACCCCAGTTGAACCCCGACGTGGCCTACTCGTACAGTGCCGATCTGTTCTCGGCTTACGCCGATGTGCTCGAGGACCTCGGCCGGGTCGATGAGGCGGAGTCGTGGCGTGAGCGAGCAACACGCGCCGACGCGGCTCTCGGCGGTGATGACGGCGACCTCGTGGAAGTCTATGAAGAGGACATCGTCTTCGATTCCGTCGACGACGTGATCAGCGACGCCGCTCAGCGTGCGCCCGAAGAACAGCGTGCGCCGGAAGAGGAGAACGGCAGTGAGCCTGTTCGCCCGTCGGACTCGTAGCGTGGCAACCCCTCTCGACGGGGTCGACGTGGTCCTCGCGGATCTCGACGGTGTCGTCTATCAAGGGCCCACAGCGATCCCCTTTGCGGTCGACGCGCTGTCTCGTGTCTCGGCATCCGGAGCCCGGGTGGGCTACGTGACCAACAACGCGTCGAGAACCGACACCCAGGTGGCAGAACATCTTTCTAGCTTCGGGTTGAACGTCTCGCCGAGCGACGTCGTGACCAGCCCGCAGGCCGCCGTCAGGCTTCTGGCCGGCCTCGTCGAACCGGGTTCCCTGATTCTCGTCGTCGGCGGCGACGGCCTCATCGACGAACTCGGCAAAGCCGGGTTCCGTGTCACGCGCGATGCCGCCGATCAGCCGGCCGCAGTCATCCAGGGCTTCTCGCCCGACGTGGGGTGGAAGCAGCTGGCGGAGGCGAGTTTCGCACTTCACCGGGGCATCCCGTGGGTGGCGACGAACACCGATTGGACCATTCCCGTGGCCGGCGGAATCGCCCCGGGCAACGGCACACTCGTGTCTGCGGTGCACACGGCGGTCGGACGACTGCCTGTGGTCGCGGGCAAGCCCGAGGTACCGATCTTCGAGGAGGCCCAGCGCCGCTTCGATGCTGTGTCACCTCTCTTCGTCGGAGACAGGCTCGACACGGACATCCTCGGAGCGAACCGCGCGGGAATGCCCGTGGTGCACGTTCTCACTGGCGTCGATAAGGCCAAGCAGCTTCTGTCGGCGAAGCCCGACGAGAGGCCGCAGTTCATACTCGACGACCTTCGCGGCCTGTTCGAGCCGTATCCCGAGACGACCTTCTCCAAGGACTCGCAGAAAGCGACGGTCAATCGCGCTACAGTCCTCATCCGTGGCAACGATGTCGTGGTGGCCTCGGCCGGAGACAATCCGACCGACCTGCTTCGGGCCGCGTGCGCGGTCATCTGGAAGTCCGGACGCGCCATCTACGGTCTGCAGGTACCCGAGGAGCTCTACGCCGGTTGAGCGATGCAGCGACGGTACTCTAGAAGCTGTGACTGACGCCGACCCCGTGATCTCGAACGCGCTCCTCTCGCGCGTACGTGTCATCGAACAACAACCACTCGACGCCCGAGCCGACGCGTACGTGCAGCTGCACGATGCGTTGCGCGTGCGGCTCGAGGGCGGGGACGCCCTACTCGATGACTGAGTCTCGACTCGACGCCGCTCTATCTGCTGTCGGGCTCGCTCGGAGCCGTACGCACGCCGCGCAGCTCATCACGGCCGGCCTGGTACGAGTCGACGGAGTGGCCCAGGTCAAGGCGTCTTTCCGTGTGCGAGAAGGCCAGGCGCTCTCCGTCGACGGTGACGACGGCTATGTGAGTCGGGCGGCCGGCAAGCTCGTCGCTGCTCTGGATGCCTTCCCCGACGTGGTCGTGGACGGCCGGCTCGCGCTCGACGCGGGTGCATCGACGGGCGGCTTCACCCAGGTCCTCCTGGAGCGCGGGGCCCGGCAGGTGATCGCTCTGGATGTCGGTCACGGACAGCTCGCCTCGGTGGTCGCCGACGATCCGCGCGTTCGCGTCGTCGAGGGTTTCAATGTGCGCTTCGCCACGCCGGAGACACTCGCCGCGGCAGCTCTGGTAGACGAAGCGCCCTCGCTCGTCGTGGGAGACCTCTCGTTCATCTCGCTCACCACGGTTCTGCCGGCCTTGCAGACGGTAGCGACGCCCGATGCCGACTTCGTTCTTCTGGTGAAGCCTCAGTTCGAGGTGGGTCGCACCGGTATCAGGGAGGGCATCGTCAAGAATGCCGGCCTTCGCGGCGAGGCTGTGACGCGGGTGCTGTGGAGCGCCTTCGATCTCGGTCTCGGAACGGCGGGAATCGCATCCTCCCCAATCGTCGGGGCCGCTGGCAACAAGGAGTATCTGATCTGGTTGAGCGCGCTTGTCGGTCGTAATCCGACAGAATGGTTGGATCGCGTGACCAGAATGACGGGAGTCTGAGAATGGTGAACCAGCGCAACATCCTCGTGGTGCTGCACACGGGCCGCCAGGATTCGGTCGACGCCGCTGTGCGGGTCTGCGCTCAGCTGCGTGACGCCGGTGTCACTGCCGTGATCGCCCCCCAAGAGGTCGACGACGTCGGAGCCTACCCCGAGCAGCTCGCGGGCATGCCCGTTCTCGGCGTCGATGTCGACATGGCCGATCTCGAGCTCGTCATCGTGCTCGGCGGAGACGGAACCATTCTTCGCGCGGCCGAGCTCGTGCGCGGGTCTGCCGTTCCTCTGCTCGGTGTCAACCTGGGCCATGTCGGTTTTCTCGCCGAGAGCGAGCGAGAAGATCTCACCGAGACCGTGAGGCGGGCCCTCGCGCTCGATTACCACGTCGAGGAGCGCATGACGCTCTCCGTGCGAGTGAAGGTCGACTCCGAGGTCGTCTACGAGACGTGGGCGCTGAACGAGGCGACCGTCGAGAAGGCGAGCAGGGAACGCATGCTCGAGGTCGTGATGGAGGTCGACGGCAGACCGTTGTCGAGCTTCGGATGCGACGGCGTTGTCATGTCTACCCCGACGGGATCCACGGCGTACGCCTTCTCCGCCGGCGGACCGGTGGTCTGGCCGAGTCTCGACGCGCTGCTGATGGTTCCACTGAGCCCGCACGCGCTGTTCGCGCGGCCGCTCGTGGTCGGTCCGGATTCGGCTCTCGCCGTCGAGGTGCTTCCGCGAACCCAGGGCACCGGAGTGCTGTGGTGCGACGGCCGGAGAACCCACGACCTGCCTCTCGGAGCCCGCGTCGTCGTACGCCGTTCCCCCACCCCCGTGCGGCTGGCGCGCCTGCACCTGGGGCCGTTCTCCGATCGTCTGGTGGGCAAGTTCAATCTGCCGGTATCAGGATGGCGAGGCCCCGTTTCCCGTGATTAACGAAATCTCCATTCGAGACCTCGGTGTCATCGACGATGCTGTGCTGCCGCTCGGCGCGGGCTTCACCGCCGTGACCGGCGAGACCGGCGCGGGCAAGACGATGGTCGTGCAGGCTCTCGGCCTCGTGCTCGGCGCGCGCGCCGACTCCGGAACGGTGCGAAGCGGAAGCAAACAGGCTTCGGTCGAGGGGCGGTGGCTGGTGCCTGCTCAGGGCGACATCGCAACGCGGGTACAGGATGCCGGGGGAGACCTCGATCCTCAGGGCGACGATCTGGCGGAGCTCATCCTGTTGCGCACCGTCTCGAGCGAAGGGCGCAGCCGGGCCGTCGTCGGCGGCCGTGGTGCTCCCGCGAGTCTCCTCGCCGAACTCGGCGAGCATCTGATCGTGGTGCACGGTCAATCCGACCAGATGAGACTCACCTCGTCGACGGAGCAGCGCGCCGCCCTCGACCGGTTCGCCGGCGAGGCCGTCGCGGGTGTCGCCGCTCGATACGCCGACGCGTTCGGTCGCGCCCGTGCCGCTCGAGCCGAACTCTCGCGGCTCGTCGACGAGCGCGATGAACGCGCACGCGAGGCCGATGGGCTGCGCGTCGCTCTCGCCGAGATCGCCGAGGTCGACCCGATCGACGGCGAAGACGTCGAACTCGCGGAGCGCGCCGAGAAGCTCACCAATCTCGAAGATCTGCGCCTCGCGGCCGAGGAATCCCGCGACCTCGTGTCGAGCGAGGCCATCGACTCTCATCCCGACATCATCGGGCTCTTAGACAGCGCGCGTCGCCAGCTCGAGCGAGTGGCTCCGCACGATGCGGCCCTGGCCCCCATCGTCGACTCGCTGGCCAGCGCGGGTTTCCTGGTCGCCGAGGTCTCCACCCAGCTCTCCAGCTATCTCGCGTCACTCGATGCGGACTCGGCCGCGGAGCTCGATTCCATTCAGCAGCGTCGCGCCTCACTCGCCGTGCTCGCGCGAAAGTACGGACCAGAGCTGGCCGACGTGATCCGTTTCGGAGAGTCGGCGGGTCCGCGTCTGCTCGAGCTCGACAACGACTCGGATCGCATCGAGCAACTCGGAGCAGAGCTCGAAGATCTCGATGCGCAATCTGTCGCTCTCGCCGCGGAGCTCACCACCGCGCGCACCGAGGCCGCCGTCGAACTCTCCGCGCGGGTCACCGACGAACTCGCCGCCCTTGCGATGCCCACGGCGCGACTCGTCATCGAGGTCTCGCCACGTGACGAGCTGAGCGCCTCGGGAGCCGACGCCATCACGTTCCTGTTGCAACCGCACGGCGGCAGCGCTCCTCGACCGCTGGCCAAGGGTGCATCGGGCGGCGAGCTCTCGCGAGTGATGCTCGCCATCGAGGTGGTTCTGGCTGCAACCGACCCCGTGCCCACCTTCGTCTTCGACGAGGTCGATGCGGGCATCGGCGGAGCGGCCGCGATCGAGATCGGACGTCGACTCGCGCTGCTCGCCAAGACCTCTCAAGTGATCGTCGTGACCCACCTCGCCCAGGTCGCGGCATTCGCCACGAACCACCTCACCGTCGTCAAGGACTCGTCTGGCGCGGTGACCGCGTCGAGTGTCACCCAGCTCGACGGCGATGCGAGGGCGGCCGAGATGGCGCGACTGCTGTCGGGTCTTCCCGACTCGAAGAGCGGTCTCGAACACGCCCGCGAACTGCTGGATCTCGCGGCAGCAGGATAGCTCTACTCGCTCGGCGGACCCGCCGGGCGAGAATCACGGGTCGCACCGCCCACCACGACTGTTAGGATGAAACTCCGTGGCAGATGGTCAAAATCCCCAGGTCCTTTCCGGCTCGTCGATGGCATCCCAGGCGGGCACTCCGGTGACCGGCCTCCCCTCGACCTCGAACACCCCGACGAAGCACATCTTCGTCACCGGCGGTGTGGTTTCCAGTCTCGGCAAAGGCCTCACGGCCGCCAGTCTCGGCAATCTCCTCACCGCACGCGGACTGCACGTCGTGATGCAGAAGCTCGACCCGTATCTGAACGTCGATCCGGGCACCATGAACCCGTTCCAGCACGGCGAGGTCTTCGTGACCGACGACGGCGCCGAAACCGACCTCGACATCGGTCACTACGAGCGCTTCCTCGACATCAACCTCGACCAGGCCGCCAACGTGACGACCGGTCAGATCTACTCGACGGTCATCGCCAAGGAACGCCGCGGCGAGTACCTCGGCGACACGGTGCAGGTCATCCCGCACATCACCGACGAGATCAAGCGCCGGATGCGGCTCCAGGCCGAGCAGCCGGCCGACGGTTCACCGCGTCCCGACGTGATCATCACGGAGATCGGGGGCACGGTCGGCGACATCGAGAGCCAGCCGTTCATCGAGTCGGCCCGCCAGGTGCGACACGAGCTCGGTCGTAAGAACGTGTTCTTCGTGCACGTCTCGCTGGTGCCCTACATGGGCGCATCCGGCGAGCAGAAGACGAAGCCGACGCAGCACTCCGTTGCCGCTCTGCGCTCGATCGGCATCCAGCCCGATGCGCTCGTGCTGCGCAGCGATCGCCCCGTCTCCGAGTCGAACAAGCGCAAGATCGCGCTGATGTGCGACGTCGACGAGGCGGCCGTCGTGAATGCCGTCGACGTGCCCAGCATCTACGACATCCCCACGATGCTGCACAACCAGGGTCTCGACGCCTACATCATCGACAGCCTCGACCTCACTCAGGGTGCCGGAGACGTCGACTGGTCTCGCTGGTCGCCTCTGCTCACCGCCGTGCACGAGCCAAAGCACGATGTGACGATCGGCCTGGTCGGCAAGTACATCGACCTGCCCGACGCCTACCTCTCGGTCACCGAGGCGCTGAAGGCCGGCGGGTTCGCGCACAAGACGAAGGTCGCGATCAAGTGGATCCCGTCGGACAACTGCGAGACTCCGGAGGGCGCCGCGCGCGAACTCTCGGAGGTCGACGGAATCTGTGTTCCCGGCGGATTCGGCGTGCGGGGCATCGAGGGCAAGCTCGGTGCGCTCCGCTTTGCCCGCGAGAACGGCATCCCGACACTCGGACTCTGCCTCGGCCTGCAGTGCATGGTCATCGAGTACGCCCGGCACGAGGCCGGCCTCGAGGGTGCGTCGTCGAGCGAGTTCGATCCCGACACAGAGTTCCCCGTCATCGCCACGATGGCTGAGCAGGTCGACATCATCGCCGGGGGAGACCTGGGCGGCACGATGCGACTGGGGCTCTACGAGGCCAAGCTCGCCGAAGGCTCTATCGTCGAGGCGCTCTACGGGGCTCCGGTCGCCAGCGAGCGACACCGTCACCGCTACGAGGTCAACAACCACTACCGCTCGCAGATCGCGGATGCGGGTCTGTGGTTCAGCGGAACGTCGCCCGACGACTCGCTGGTCGAGTATGTCGAGCTTCCGCGCACGGTGCACCCGTTCTACGTCGCCACCCAGGCGCATCCCGAACTGCGCAGCCGGCCCAGCGACCCGCACCCGCTCTTCCGTGGACTCGTCGAGGCCGCGCTCGAGCGGCACGAGGCATCCAGCCTCTTCTCTCAAGACGAGGCCGCGTCCATCGGCGAGGTCGACGGGGTAGCGTCCGGTGTCTGAGAACCTGCCCGTCGACGAGCTCGCCGATGAGCGCATCGACCTCCCGATCGTCTCGAGCGAGGTCGTCTTCAAGGGTGCCATCTGGGATGTGCGGCGCGAGACGTTCGACTACAACGGCGATCAGATCACCCGCGAATTCGTCGATCACACGGGAGCGGTCTCCGTTCTCGCCGTAGACGACGAGGATCGGGTTCTCCTGATCAGGCAGTACAGGCATCCCATCCGTTCCCGCGAGTGGGAGATTCCCGCAGGCCTGCTCGACGTCGCCGACGAGGATCCGCTCGAGGCGGCGAAGCGCGAGCTGGCCGAGGAGGTCGACCTCTCCGCAGACTCGTGGAGTGTGCTGAGCGACTACGTGACGACCCCCGGGGGAAACAACGAGGCGATCCGCGTGTACCTCGCCCGTGGTCTCACCGACACCGACGCCTTCGCGCGCGAAGACGAAGAAGCCGACATCGAGAAGCGGTGGGTGCCTCTCGACGAGGCCCTCGACGCGATCGTGGCCCGGCGCGTGCAGAACCCTTCTCTGGTCGTGGCCGTCTACGCGGCGTTCGTCGCTCGGTCTCGCGGATGGTCGACCCTGGCCCCTGCGGATGCGCCATGGCCTCAGCGGGAGGCGCTGCGCAGCTTTCGGCAGTCGTCGTAGCGCATGGCTCTCGAGCCGCAGGTGAACGAGTACCTGCGTCACCTGACGATCGAACGCGGGCTGTCGGTCAACACGCTTGCGGCCTACCGCCGAGACCTCGGCCGCTACACCGATTGGCTCGCGGCTCAGGGCACATCGGATGCCCGGCTCATCACCCCGGCGCAGATCGGTCTGTTCGCTGGGTCGCTGCGCACCGTCGAGAGGCAAGACGAGGCTCCGTCGGCACCCCTCGCGGCCTCGAGCGTCGCGCGCGTGCTGTCATCGGTGCGCGGCTTCCATCGACATCTCGCCGACGAGGGGGCCGTCGAGAGTGATGCAGCGCGGGAGATCAAGCCGCCGAAACTCGCCAGCAGGCTCCCGAAGGCCATCACGATCGACCAGATGAGCACCCTCCTCGGCGCCGTCACCGGAGACGATGTGCTGGCTCTCCGCGACCGTGCCCTGCTCGAGATGCTCTATGCCACCGGCGCCCGGGTGTCGGAGGCCGTGGGGCTCAACGTCGACGACGTGATGGACGACGCCGAGATCGTTCGCCTGATCGGCAAGGGCAGCAAGCAGCGGGTCGTTCCGGTGGGCAGCTTCGCGCGTGAGGCGGTGGATGCCTATCTCGTGCGGGCGCGACCGGTGCTGTCGGCCCGTGGTCGGGCGACGCCGGGACTCTTCCTCGGCCAGCGCGGCCAGCGGCTGTCACGCCAGGGGGCATGGCTGGTGATCCAGTCCGTCGCCCGTCGTGCGGGACTCGAAGCACACGTCTCGCCGCACACCTTTCGACACTCTTTTGCAACCCATTTATTGCAGGGCGGGGCCGACGTGCGCGTGGTGCAAGACCTGCTCGGCCACTCGTCTGTGGCCACGACACAGCTCTACACTCTGGTCACCGCCGACACGCTGCGGGACATGTACGTGACGGCTCACCCGCGGGCGCGCTGAGCCGCCTACACGGCCGGGCGTCGCAGGGCCGGTACAGTTGAGTTCGTTCCGGTGACACTTGCCGGGAGGAATGGGAGCAGCGTTCGTGGCGGGCACTAAGAACACCGGTCGGTCCGAGCTTCCGGGACTCGAGACGCCGAAGTTCGGCCCCACGGGGCGACCCCTGCGCGAGTTCGCAGATCCTGCACCGCTCAAGTCGCACGGCCCCGCTCGAATCATCTCTCTCTGCAACCAGAAGGGTGGAGTCGGCAAGACGACGACCACCATCAATCTCGGTGCGACGCTCGCGGGCTACGGCCGCCGGGTTCTCGCCATCGATTTCGACCCGCAGGGTGCTCTGTCGGCCGGCCTCAACGTGAACACGCACGACGCGCTGACCATCTACGACCTCCTGCTCGGAAGCGCCAAGGATCCGTCCGCCGCGATCCAGCACACCTCGGTCGAGGGACTCGATGTGATCCCCGCGAACATCGACCTGTCGGCCGCCGAGGTGCACCTCGTGAACGAGGTCGCACGAGAGACGATCCTGGCTCGGGTTCTGCGAAAAGTCAGCGCCGACTACGACGTGATCCTCATCGACTGCCAGCCATCGCTCGGGTTGTTGACGATCAATGCCCTGACCGCCAGCCACGGTGTGTTCATTCCCCTCGAGTGCGAGTTCTTCGCCCTCCGCGGTGTCGCGCTTCTCGTCGAGACCATCGACAAGGTGCGCGACAGGCTCAATCCGGCCATCGAGCTCGACGGCATCCTCGCGACGATGTACGACCCGCGCACGCTTCACTCGCGCGAGGTGCTCGAGCGAGTCGTGGATGCGTTCGGTGACGCCGTACTCGAAACCGTGATCGGTCGCACGGTCAAGTTCCCCGACGCGTCCGTCGCCGGCCGTCCCATCACTCAGTTCGCACCGGAGCACTCCGCGGCGAAGGCGTACAAGCAACTGGCCCGAGAACTGGTCGCGCGTGGCGCGGTCGCCTAGCCCAGACCTCTACGCGGGCGAGAACGCGCCCGCGTTCCAACTCCGCCTCGAGAACTTCGAGGGTCCGTTCGACCTGCTGCTGTCGCTCATCTCGAAGCACGAGCTCGATATCACCGATATCGCGCTCAGTAAGGTCACCGACGAGTTCATCGGCTTCCTCCGAGGTCTCGACTCCGCCGAGGAACTCGATCGTGCCTCGGAGTTTCTCGTCGTGGCCGCCACTCTGCTCGATCTGAAGATCGTCGGCCTGCTGCCGCAGGGCGAACTGGTCGACGCTGAGGACGTCGCGCTCCTCGAAGCCCGCGACCTTCTCTTCGCCCGTCTGTTGCAATACCGAGCGTTCAAGCAGGTCGCCGAGTGGTTCGGCGAGAGCTTCGACGCTGAGTCGACCCGACACGTGCGTCAGGTTCGACTGGAAGAGAAATACCGTCAACAGACCCCGGAACTCGTGTGGACGTTGACGCCGGACGACTTCGCTGCGCTTGCCGCCCTGGCACTTTCCCCGCGCGAGATTCCGACCGTGGGACTGGAGCACCTGCACGCGCCGCTGGTGAGCATCCGGGAACAGGCGGCCCACGTCGTGACCCTGCTGCGTTCGAGCGCGGGCCCGGTGTCGTTCCGCCAGCTCATCGCCGGCGTCGCCGAGAAGGGTGTCGTGATCGCCCGGTTCCTCGCGGTACTCGAGCTCTACCGGCACGCGTCGATCTCGTTCGAGCAGATCGAGCCGCTCGGAGAACTCACGCTCAGCTGGACGGCCGAGTCGTGGACCGAGGAGAACCTCTCTAATCTGGGAGCGGACTATGACAATTGACACCTCGATCGAGGACCTCCCCGCCGCCGACGACCCTGCCGCGCCCGCACCCGTCGTGGTCGCCGATGTCGACCGCGCGCTCGAGGCGATCCTCATGGTCGCCGACGAGCCGCAGAGCCTCGTCGCTCTCGCCACGGTGGTCTCACGCCCCGTCGCCGTCGTGCGGCAGGCCATCGAACGACTCGTCGATGATTTCGACGGCGTGGGCGGATCGATCCGGCGTGGCTTCGAGCTGCGCGAGGTCGGTGGCGGGTGGCGGCTCTACGTCCGCGCCGATTACGACTACGTGGTCACCGACTTCGTGTCGACGCAGAACCCGTCGCGGCTGAGTCAGGCCGCCCTCGAGACTCTCGCCGTGATCGCCTACAAACAGCCGATCTCTCGCGGGTCCATCGCCTCGATCCGTGCGGTGAATGTCGATTCCGTCGTGCGAACCCTGCTCGGCAGAGGGCTCATCACCGAGGTGTCGACCGATGCCGAGACGCACGCGATCCTCTACGGCACGACCGATCTCGTGCTCACCCAGTTGGGCCTCAACTCCCTCGATGAACTCCCACCGATTTCGCCGCTGCTCGCAGACGGCGCGGAAGGCTTTGATGAACGACTTTGACGATGCACAGGCGCCCGCCACACCCGACGAGACGGGCATTCGTCTTCAGAAGGTGATGGCGGCTGCCGGAGTGGCCTCGCGTCGCGCCTCCGAGGAGCTGATCGCCGCCGGCCGTGTGCGGGTGAACGGCCAGGTCGTGCGCGAGCCGGGGCGACGGATCGATCCGGCCGTCGACAAGCTGGCCGTCGACAATGTCGCCATCCAGCTCGATCAGTCGAAGCGCTACGTCATGCTCAACAAGCCCGTCGGGGTCGTGTCGAGCCTCGCCGACGAGAACGGCCGGCCGGATCTGCGCGAGTTCACCGAGCAGTACGAGGAGCGACTGTTCAACGTGGGCCGCCTCGACGCCGAGACATCTGGTCTGCTGATCCTCACCAACGACGGTGATCTTGCGCATGTTCTCGCCCACCCCTCCTTCGGCGTGATGAAGACCTACATCGCCAAGGTCCGCGGGGCCATGACGCCGCAGACCGTGCAACGCCTGACGAGCGGTCTCGAGCTGGAGGACGGCCCGATCGCGGCCGACAAGGCGCGATTACTCGAGACCTCGAACGGGTTCAGTCTGATCGAGATCACGCTGCACTCCGGTCGCAACCGCATCGTGCGGCGCATGCTCAAAGAGGTCGGTCACCCTGTGGTCGACCTCGTTCGGCGCTCGTTCGGCCCCCTTCACCTCGGCAACCTCCGATCGGGGGCGATGAGGGAGCTCAGCGGTGCAGAGTTGGGCCAGATCCTGACCCTGTCACGCTCCAACGACTCGATCCCGCCCACTGCGTCGCCGGAATCGGGGGAGTAGACCATGGTCGAATCGCGCCTCGACGGCCAGGTCCGCGTCGTCGGCGTCGGACTGCTCGGCACCAGTATCGGCCTCGGGCTGCGGGCCCGGGGCGTCGACGTGATCCTCGCCGACGCGTCTCCGACGAACCTCAGCATCGCCATCGACTATGGAGCCGGTCGCGGTGCCCGCGCCGACGATGCGCCCCGGATCATCGTCGTCTGCGTTCCACCCGACGTGACCGCGCAGATCATCGCGGCGGAACTCCTCGCCTACCCCGACGCTCTCGTGACCGACGTCGCCAGCGTCAAACTCGCGCCGCTCGAGGAGCTGCGCGCATCCGGAGCCGACGTTTCGCGGTACATCGGCTCGCACCCGCTCGCCGGACGCGAGCGGGGCGGCCCGCTGTCGGGTCGGGCCGATCTGTTCCTCGGGCGGCCCTGGGTGGTCGCCGATCACGGGGGAGTGTCGTACCAGCGGGCGGCACTGCTCGATGACCTGATCCTCGATCTCGGCGCCACACTGGTCGAGATGAGTCCCGAGCAGCACGACGCATCGGTCGCTCTGGTATCGCACGTTCCCCAGGTGATCTCGAGCGTGATGGCCCGCAGACTCTCCGATGCGCCCGACGCCGCAGTGAATCTCGCGGGGCAGGGCCTGCGCGACGTGACGCGGATCGCAGCAAGCGATCCCGAGCTCTGGGTGCAGATTCTCGGCGCCAACGCGGGCCCCGTGCTCGACGTGCTGCGCGACTTCCGTGCCGACCTCGACCGCTTCATCGACGCCCTCGAGCACCCCTCGCAGGGTGCGTCGCGGCGCCGCATCAACGAGGAGCTCGCCGGAGGCAACGTGGGAGTCGCTCGCATTCCGGGCAAGCACGGTCTCGACCGGCGATACTCGTCGCTCGTGGTGATGGTCGACGACAAGCCGGGCGAACTGGCGAGGCTGTTCCTGGAGATCGGCGAGGCGAACGTGAACCTCGAGGATCTGCGCCTCGAGCACTCGCCCGGAGCGCAGATCGGCCTCGCCGAGATCTCGGTGCTGCCCGAAGCGGTGCAGCGCCTCACCGATGAACTGTCGCAACGCGGCTGGAGGATTGCAGGATGACGATGCCAGATCGTACGAACACGCAGCACGAGAATGTGGCCGATGTCAACGAGAGCACGACGTTCGTCGTCGCCGTCGACGGCCCGGCCGGCAGCGGCAAGTCGAGTGTGAGCAAGGCCGCCGCCGCCGCACTCGGATACGCCTACCTCGACTCGGGTGCCTGCTACCGCGCTCTGGCCTGGAGTCTGTTGGAGCGCGGCATCGACCTCGAGGACCCGGCCGCCGCCATCGAGGCGCAGAAGACGTTCGACCTCGACATCGGCACGGAGCCCGACGACTACTTCGTACGGGTAGGCGAGATCGACGTCACCGACGCCATCCGGGAACCGCGGGTGACGAACGCTGTGCGCCATATCTCGAAGGTTCCCGAGGTGCGGGCAGGGCTCACGGCTCTGTTCCGACACATCATCCGTGCGACCCCGAATCCCGGGATCGTGGTCGAGGGTCGCGACATCACAACGGTGGTCGCGTCGGATGCGCCCGTCAGAATCCTGCTGACGGCGTCAGAAGAGGCTAGAATGGCGAGGCGTTCCAAGGAACTGACCGATCAGAGTGCTGCCGTCGTGGGTGAACAGCTCCGGTCCAGAGATCAGGCCGACTCCCGAGTCGTCGATTTCATGAACGCCGCCGATGGTGTTCTCACCCTCGATTCAACCGAACTCGACTTCGACCAGACCGTTCACGCGGTGGTCGAGATCGTCCACACTCAAACAGCGAGGATCTCGCATGGCCGATAAAAAGGCTCCCAACCCGTCCAGCCCGATGACCGACTCTGAAGACGACTTCGAGGGCACCGATCCGACCCTGCTCGACAGGCTCGGTACCCTCGACGACGAGCTGATCTCCGCTCGCACCGAGACGCTGCGCGCGGGTCTCGCCGACTTCGATCTCGACGACGACGACCTCGAGATCCTCGAGGCCGCGACCGACGACCCCGACGCCATCACCTACCTGCCGGCGCTGCCTGTGCTCGCGATCGTGGGACGGCCGAACGTCGGCAAGTCCGCGCTCGTGAACCGCATCCTCGGACGCCGCGAGGCCGTGGTCGAGGATACCCCGGGTGTCACGCGCGACCGCGTCTCGTACAAGGCGGAATGGGCCGACCGCTTCTTCACGATCGTCGACACGGGCGGATGGGAACCCGACGCCAAGGGCATCAACGCGTCCGTGGCCATGCAGGCCGAGATCGCGATCGACCTGGCCGACGCCGTTCTCTTCGTCGTCGACGCGAACGTCGGTGCCACGTCGACCGACGAGCACGTCGTCCGCCTGCTGCGCAAGGCGAAGAAGCCCGTCTATCTCGCCGCGAACAAGGTCGACGACCTGCGCCAGGAACCCAACGCCTCTGTGCTGTGGTCGCTGGGCCTCGGAGAGCCGTACCCCGTGTCGGCTCTGCACGGTCGCGGTGTCGCCGATCTGCTCGACATCATCATGAAAGACCTGCCTCAGGTCTCCGCCGTCGCGAAGCAGGAGGTCGGCGGCCCGCGTCGCGTGGCCATTCTCGGTCGCCCCAACGTGGGCAAGTCGTCGCTGCTGAACAAGGCCGCCGGCGAGGAGCGCGTCGTCGTCAACGAGCTCGCCGGAACCACGCGCGACCCGGTCGACGAGCAGGTCGAGATCGCCGGACGCATCTGGCGTTTCGTCGACACCGCCGGCATCCGCCGTCGCGTGCACCTGCAGCAGGGCGCCGACTTCTACGCGTCGCTGCGCACCTCGGCGGCGCTCGAGAAGGCCGAAGTCGCCGTCGTGATGATCGATGTGACCGAGCCCATCAGCGAGCAGGATGTGCGGATCATCGACCTCGTCCTCGAGTCCGGCCGCGCACTGGTGCTCGCCTTCAACAAGTGGGACATGCTCGACGACGAACGTCGTCGCTACCTCGAGCGTGAGATCGAACAGGATCTGGCGCACGTGTCGTGGGCTCCCCGCGTCAACATGTCGGCCAAGACCGGTCGTCACCTCGAGAAGCTCGTCCCCGCCCTCGAGCTCGCGCTCGACTCGTGGGACACGCGCCTCCCGACGGGCAAGTTCAACGCGTTCCTCGCTGAGCTCACCTCGGCCCACCCGCACCCCGTGCGCGGTGGAAAGCAGCCCCGCATCCTGTTCGGAACCCAGGCGTCGAGTCGCCCGCCAACATTCGTGCTGTTCACGACGGGGTTCCTCGACCCGGGCTACCGTCGCTACATCCAGCGCCGACTGCGCGAGGTCTACGGCTTCGAAGGCTCGCCGATCATCGTCAGCATGCGCGTGCGCGAGAAGCGCAAGCGCTAGCCGACAAGCACGCGAAAGAGATTAAGTGAGGAGCGTCGATCCGGTTACAGGGTCGGCGCTCCTGTCATTTGCACCGCTGGATGCGTGACGTACGTCTTCTTCGTCGGCGACGTCCATTCGAGGGTGCCGCCTCCGCGATGCACGTAGACCCAGTCGGTGCGGTGCTTCAACGAGTGATGACCACGGCAGAGGTGCGCGAGGTTGTCGTGAGCCGTGAGTCCCTCTGCGTTCCAGTCGGTGCAGTGGTCGCAATCGCTTCGACGCGCCAGTCTGTTGCAGCCGGGAGCCCGACAGGTCTCATCTCGCACGCGCAGCCATCGACGCAGGTCGGCGGGAACTTCGTAGTGGTCGCGTCCGACGGAGAGCACCGTGCCCGTCTCAGGGTGGGTGAGCAGTCGGTAGAAGCTGGGAGCCCGCGCAGCCACTCGACGGGCAGTGTCGGCGTCGATCGGTCCGTATCCTTCGAGCGTGGCCGGTTCTTCACTCATTCCGAGCAGTGTGAGGGCGGGCACGGTAACGAGCACGGTCGGTCTGATGCCCTGGCTCGCCCCGGCGAGCGTCGGCTCGCCGTTCTCGAGCAGGTCGAGAGCGACGTCGGCGATCAACTGGGTGAGCGTGCGGCTTTCGTCTGCTGTCTGCAGGCCACGTGCGATGTCGCTCAGCCGGTTGTAGACCGCCTGGGCCCGCGCGCACGGCACGTACGCCGTGAGCCACGACATGCCGTCGTGGGCAGGCTTCAGCTCGACTGACCGATCGAGGGCTGCGGTCGCCCTTCTCGACTGGATGCTTTCGGGGTGCGTGAGTTCACGCAGTCGCCGAGCGCGCCGTTCGAGTTTGGACACGGTGAGCATCTCGGCATCGGCGAGAACGGCGTCCTCGAAGGGGATACGACTCTCTGTCGGCAGCGATAGCGCCTGATCGATGATGACCTGCGCATGCCGATAGCTCAGCACGCCGCGGCTGAGTGCTTCGTAGGTGCCGGGGAGCTGATGCAGCAGTGCTTCGCTTTCGTCGATCAGGCGGGACATGGTGCGCTCGGGAATGCTCAGGGCCGCCGCCAGCTCGGACTCGAGGACGCGTCGGCAGGTGACCTCGGGCGACCAGCCCATGGATCGGGGAGCGTTCTCGAGTTGGTATGTGAATTCGCACCACTGGCGCGCGTCATCGATGGTTTTGGCCCGGCGGGCGTGCGCCCTGTTGAGCTCAGCATTCGCGTCGATCGAATCGTCGACGAGTAGGCCGAGCACGTTCATCAGCGAGCGATGCGACGAGAACGCGGTCTCGTCGGGCGGTGCGTGCATATCGTTCGTCGTGTGCATGTTCCAAGTCAACACGCACCCTCCGACATCGACCCGACCGACAGCTTCACAGGGATGTGAACCGTAGGATCTTCAGGTGCCCACCCCCGTTTCAGCCCCTCGTCTCGCCCTCATCGCCGCCGTCGCAGACCTGGTTCTGGTGCTCGTCTTCGTGCTCATCGGTCGGGGCAGTCACGAGGAGGGCTTCACCCTGCTCGGCACGCTGAACACCGCATGGCCGTTCGAGGTGGGGCTCGCTCTGGGGTGGCTCGTCTCACGAGCGTGGCGCGAGCCCCTGTCGATGAGGCGAGCGGCTCTGCCGGTCTGGGCATCCACCGTCGTGATCGGTGTACTTCTGCGGGCCCTCAGTGGTCAGGGCGTCGCCGTGTCGTTCGTGATCGTGACGCTCCTGGTGCTCGCCGCGTTCCTGTTCGGCTGGCGCGCCCTCGCCGGGCTCGTCGTCACCCGCCGGAATCGGCGCGCGGCTCAGTAATCATCAGCTGAAACGCGAGCTAAGACAGGATGTCTTTACTCGAGAATCGCCCGTAGGCGAGCGCTCCGAAGACGACGACGTAGCCGAGCTGCAGCAGCGCGTTCTGACCGAACGACGACCACTCGATGGGTTGACGCAGCATGTCGGCGAAGTTCAGCCAGTAGTGACTGAAGAGCCACGGATGCAGCCACGCGGTCTGGGAGAGCGAGTCCAGTACCTGGGCCACGATCGAGAGCACGACCGTGGCGGCCATCGCTCCCACTGGCGCGTCGGTGAGAGTCGAGATGAACAGGCCGATCGCCGAGAGCCCCAGCAGCGACACCGTCGCGTAGAGGGCGATGAGCAGCGAGCGCACGAGGGAGTCGCCGATGCTCACGGTATCTCCCGACAACAGCGTCACCGGTCCGACGGGGAAGAGCGCGATTCCGATGAGAATGCCCGCTACAGCCAGAGTGAGCGTCGCCGCAAGACAGAAGACGGCGGCCGCCAGATACTTCACCACGAGCAGCCGGATGCGCCCGACGGGCGACACCAGCAGATAACGCAGCGTCGCCGTGTTGGCCTCGCCCGCGATCGAGTCGCCCGACACCACACCGACCGTCAGGGGCAGAAAGAGCGGGATGGCGATGGTGAGCCCGGCGATTCCGACGAAGAGGCCGTTCTGCGTGATGCTGTCGATGAAGGCCGGTCCGCGGCCGCTCGATCCCGACGACGAGAGACGCACCGCGACGGCGATGAGAACGGGAACAGCAGCGAGCGCGAGCAGCATCGCCCACGTGCGTCGGCGGCGAAACAGCACGGCCAGCTCGGAGGCGAGAAAGCCCAGGCCGAGGCCGCGGCGGGCTCGGCGCTCTGCGACGCCTCGTCGGGCGGCTACCGCACCGTTACTGGACGACATCGAATCCCTCCCCGGTCAGCGCCACGAAGAGGTCTTCGAGGGACGCGTGATCGACGCTGAAGCCGCGCACGCGCACCTGCGCGGCGACCAGCGCGGCGACGATGTCCTCCGGTGCGACGGCCTCGGGCAGCGTGGCAGAGACGACGGTGCCTGGCAACGCTGTCGAAGCGGGGCCGACGGTCGATCCGCCGACCGGGCCCGGCGCATCCGGATGCCCGGTGTCGAGGCCCAGCGCGAGCAGGACTCGGGCGGCGGCCTCGGCATCGGGCGTGGTGAGGCTCACGCGGGTCGTGCCGGCCGAGCGCAGCTCATCAAGCGTTCCCTGCGCCATCAGTCGGCCCGCACGCATGACCGCGGCATGGGTGCACATCTGCTCGATCTCGGCCAGCAGGTGGCTCGACACGAAGACCGTCGTTCCCTCGTCGGCGAGCGACCGGATGAGACTGCGCACCTCGCGGGTGCCCTGCGGGTCGAGCCCATTGGTCGGTTCGTCGAGCACGATCAGATCGCGCGGGGCGAGGAGTGCGTTGGCGATTCCCAAGCGCTGCTTCATACCGAGCGAATACGCCTTCACCTTCTTGTCGGCGGCGTGGGTCAATCCGACCCTCTCGAGCGCCCGAGCGACGCGATCGGAGCGCGTTCGACTCGGGGCGAAGCCGTCTGCGGAATCCAGACGACGCAGATTGGCCGCACCGGAGAGAAACGGGTAGAAGCCCGGACCTTCGATCAGGGCACCGACCTGAGGCAGCACTGCTCCCAATCGCTGCGGCATGCGCTCGCCCAGCAGAGAGATGTCACCGGCGCTGGCCTGGGCCAGACCGAGCAGCATGCGGATCGTCGTGGTCTTGCCCGAGCCGTTCGGACCGAGAAAGCCGAAGACCGACCCGCGCGGAACCGACAGCGCCAGGTCGTCGACCACCGTCTGACGCCCGAACCGCTTGGTCAGCGCTGTGGTCTCGATCGCGAGCTCAGACGGGTTCGCGATGGCACCGGAGGTCACTGCGCGGCTGCAGCCAGGAGGCTGTCGACCGGTACTGCGCCTGCGAGAACGCGGCCGTCATCGGTGATGAGCACGGTGAGCAGCGTGGTCTGCAGCACGCGACCGCCCTCGACCGGAGTCAGCAGCTGGGACAGCATCGGCGAGTCGCTCGGCGCGGGGGCACCGGCTGTCGAGGGCAGTTCGACGATGGTGTCCCATCCCGTTCCCGTGACGGTCGGCTCCGGGCGCGACCCGGCATCCGGTGTGGCGCCATCGTGTGCGGCCGCCTCATCGCGGTTCGGGAGCGTCTTCTCTGTGACATCGGTGCCGGCCGGGGGAGTGAAATCGAACAGGTCGGCAGAGGGAGTATCGAGCGAGAGCGAGCTGAAAGCGACGTGGAATGCCGGGTCGGACGAGCCCTGCGCGAAGACGTCGACGCTGAGCGGAAGCCCGGTGTCGGCATCGACGGCGATGTCGACGCGCGAGACGAGAGTCGCGGAGCTGTCGGGGGTGAGGATCAGGTCGTAGGCGGCGCGACCGGCGACTTTCACCGGATCTCCGATCGAGACATCGGTGCTCGGGTCGACCGCGTCGAGGAATCTCGTGGCGAGTTCTGCGGGGGTGAGCTCTTCTGAGGGCGTCTCGGGCGACGTGGATGTGTCGGCCGGCAGAGTGGAATGCGCGGCCGAGGCGTCACTCGAGTCGTAGAGCCAGAGATCGTCGCCATTGCGGATCGCGTCGCGCTCGGCCATGTCGTCGAGGATCTGCACCCGGCTCTTGGTGGGGCCGTCGACGTAGACACGCAGCGTGTGCGAGGCGGTGAGCAACTCGAGTGCTGAGGAGATTTCGTTGTCGTCGGATGCTCCAGACGAGCCGGCACCGCCGAGCCCGGATGCGTCGGGCAGGCCGAGGTTCGACGACTGCTCGATCGTGCCCGAGAACGTCTCCACCGTGCTCGAGGCGGCGAGCTCGAGAACCTGCTGCGGCGTCTTGTCCGCCGGATCGGCGGACGCACTGCTGGCGAAGACTCCGCCCAGGACGACGGCGCCCACCACGACGGGAGCTGCTGCTGCGGGGATCCAACGGTGCCAGGTGCGAGGCATGGCGTGCCACCTTTCAGGTGAAGCGAGCGTCGGAGTCGAACACCACGGCGCGTTCTCTTCACGGTACGCCGAAAGTCCGTGAATTGCGTCCGATTCCTCGGACGGGGGGCTGTGTTCGCGGGAGGGTGAAAGTCAGGCTAATATGGACAAGTTGTCTTCGCGGGCAACAAGCCACGGGCTGTGGCGCAGCTTGGTAGCGCACTTGACTGGGGGTCAAGGGGTCGCAGGTTCAAATCCTGTCAGCCCGACAGATAAGCCCTGATGAGAAGCAATGCTTGTCAGGGCTTTCGTCGTCTGCGGACTGCGCGTTGCCTGCGCTTCGCGTGCCGAACCTGTGCTGGAAGGAGTCGACCATCATGACCGACACCGCGCCGAACGGCCGATGGCGCACCTGGGCGTCCGCCATCCGCACGGCGACCCGCCAGGCAGCCGCGCCTGCGCGACTTCTTCTCGTGGCCAAGACGGCCTTAGCGGTGGGCATCGCCTGGCTGGTGGCGCCCCACATGCCCGGTGTCGTCAATGACTATCCCTACTACGCCCCGCTCGGCGCGCTGATCAGCATGTACCCGACGCTGATGGGGTCGGTGCGCTCGGGGCTGCAGACCATCCTCGGTCTGGCCGCCGGCATCGGGCTCGCGACGCTCGTCATTCTGACGGTAGGCCCGACCTGGTGGAGCATCCCCGCCGTGGTCGGGGTCGCCGTGCTGTTCTCCGGAACCGGATGGTTCGGCGCGGGGCGCGAGTACGTTCCCATGGCCGCCCTGTTCGTTCTGATCATCGGGGGGCAGAAGGCAGACGACTACTCGCTCGGCTACCTGGTGCAGACGGCGGTGGGGGTGACGATCGGCCTTCTGGTCAACGTGCTGATCGCTCCCGCACCGCTCACCGCTCAGGCCTCTGCGCGCGTCGACGCGTTTCGCGCTCAGCTCTCCTCGCATCTGCGTGACATCGGCGACGCCGTATCGGCGTCCTGGCCGCCCGAGCGAGACGGCTGGGCCGGCGACGCGGCTTCCCTAGCAGGCACGACCCGGGAGATCCGTGTCGCCCTGATGGAGGCGGACGACAGCCGTCGCGGCAACCCGCGAGCGCTGCTTCGTCGCGCCGATCCGAGAGACGTCTGGGCCGAGATGGATGCTCTGGACACGATCGCGCATCACATCCGCGACATCTCGGTCACCATCGCCGACACGATCTGGGACGGCCCGGCAGCCCTCGACCTGGACCCCGCTCTTCCGCAACCGCTGACGGCGGCCTGCCGCGCGGTAGCCGATGCGCTCCCCGTCGGCGCGGACGACAGCAGCCAGGCGCATCGCCTGCGGGCCGAGGCCGCCCGAGCGGTGCGGCACCTGCTCGAGACGGTCGACGACCGCACTCTGCAGCAGGGCCGATCCATGGGGCCGGGTGTGCTCACCGCGATGCATCTGCGCCGCATTCTGATGCTCGCCCGACCGGAGCCAGCAACTCCGGAGTCGACACCGTCCGACTCGTGAGGCCAAGCGCCTTCTCGTCTGAATCCGGTCGTCTCTGTTCGGACCTCGCGACACCCCGTCCGCCACGCTAGGCGCGATGCGGGCGTTCCAGGTAGGTGCTCAGGATGCGGCGCAAGACGTACTCGTCGAACGACGAGCCGTGTCCGGGGCGGACGGTGTCGACATCCAGTTCAGAGAGCAGTTCCATAGATTGTCGGTACGCGGTCACGTCTGACTCGTGCAGGCTATCGAGGAGCTGGTCGTCGTACACCACGTCGCCCGAGAACAACTCGCCGTGCACGCGGTCGAAGAGTGCCAGGCTGCCGGGGGTATGCCCGGGCAGGTGCAACACCTCGTACTGCCGGTCGCCGAGGTCGACGATCTGGCCGCCGAGGAGTGGAGCCGCCGCTATATGACCGACATCATGACGGGCCGGGTCCCAATCGTTGCGAGGTGATGCTGTGACGAAGAGACCATCCGGGATCCCCGGATCTGCATCGATTCCCAGTTCTCGAGCGAAGGTGGGGGCGTGCAGGGAGCTGACGGCCGCAGGGATATCGCCGGGGTGAGCTCGGACGTCTTCGAACTCGGCGGCGCCGCCGGCATGGTCGAGGTGGCCGTGGGTGAGAACGACGATCGGCTCGCGCCACGGGCGTGCTTGCGTCAGCGCGACCGTGCGAAGAGCTTGCTTCAGGGAGGCGGCGCCGAGGCCGGTATCGACGACGAGATCGCGATCGCGTCCTTGACGCCACCAGATGTTGCCGCGCACGAATTCGTGTGCGTACGGTTCGTCGATCTGAACAAGTCCCGGCGCCACGTCGCGCATGCGGAACCAGTCCGAGACGATGGGCAAAGTCATAGGGGCTGGCATGAATGCAGTTCTCCGGTGGTCATGTGGTCCTGATCTCTCCGGCACCCGTGCCGGATTCGAGGGTGATTAACGAGTGATTCAGCGGATCGAAGACACTGCGGGCTGCTGCTGAGTGATGCAGTGGATGCCTCCACCGCGGGCGAAGAGCTCGCGGGCGTCGACAGTGACGACCGTGCGACCGGGGTAGGCGTCGGAGAGGATGCCGCGAGCGCGGGCGTCCGCCTGTTCCTCGCCGAAGCCGCAGGCGATGACACCTCCGTTGACGACGAGGTGGTTGACGTAACTCCAATCGACGAAGTCGACATCGTCGCGGAGCGTCGTGGGCGCGGGAAGGTCGGTGATCTCGACGGAGCGGCCCAGACTCGCGAACGCCCGCTCGAGTTCGCCGCGCAGCAGATCGCTCACCTCGGCGTCAGGGTGTGCGGGGTCCTGTTGGGCGTGCAGCAGGACCCGGTCGGGCGACGCGAAGGTCGCCACGATATCGACGTGGCCATTGGTGCCCAGCTCGTCGTAGTCACGGGTGAGCCCCCGAGACAGCCAGATGGCCTGCGTCGAGCCGATCGTGCGATTCATCTCCGCCTCTACCCGCGCCCTGTCGGCGTACGGGTTGCGTCGAGGGTCGAGTTGAACGGTGTCGGTCAGGAGAACTGTGCCGGAGCCGTCGACGTGCAGGCCTCCACCCTCGGCGACCAGCATCGAGCTGAGAATCTCGGCGCCGACGTGCTCGCCGACGATCCGCGCGATCTGAGCCGACTTCGTCCACTCGGCCCATTCGGGCGCGCCCCAACCGTTGAAGATCCAGTCGACCGCGCCGAGTACCCCGGGCCGCTCGTCGTCGAGAACGAACGTCGGGCCCATGTCGCGCATCCAGAACTCGTCGAGCGGGGCCTCGACGATCTCGATCGACGAGTCGAGCATGCGACGCGCTCGAGCGATCTCGGTCGGATCGACGACCATCGACACGGGTTCGAAGGGGAGGATGGCGTGCGCGACCGCGGTCCAGGCGGCGTAGCCAGCCTCCCGCTCGGATGCTTCCGAGCCGAGGGTGAAGCCCTCACGGGGGAAGGCCATCCAGGTGCGCGTGTGTTCGGCTGTCTCAGAGGGCATGCGCCACATGTCGGGCTCCTTTTCGGGGTGTTCGTTAGGGGAGAGGAAGGGGAATGAGGTGGAGCGTCACCATCCTGTTGCGAGCACCCGGGCGAGCTGGTCGGCGAAGTAGTCGACCGACTCGCGGGTGATGCACAGGGGAGGCTTGATCTTCAGGACGTTCTGGTGATCGCCCGTGGGCTGCATGATGACGCCGAGATGGAGCAGACGATCGCAGATCGCGGCGGTCTCCTCTGTCGCGGGCTCGAGAGTGTCGCGATCCCTCACGAATTCGAGACCGAGATACAGGCCCGAGCCGTGCACGGTGCCGATGATGTCGTGCTCCGCGCCGAGGGCCTCGAGTCGGCTCTTGAGATGCGCGCCGACCGTTCGAGCGTTCTCCTGCAGGTTCTCGTCCTCGATGACATCGAGCACGGCCATGCCGATGACGGCCGATACCGGCGAGCCTCCTGTCGACGAGAAGAAGTACCCCTGCGTGCGGTAGCGGTCGGCGATCTCGCGACGGGTGATCACGGCCCCGATCGGCTGCCCCGCTCCGATCGATTTCGCTACGGCGACGACGTCGGGCACCACCCCCTGCTGTTGGAAACCCCAGAACCACTCACCGAGCCGACCGAACCCCACCTGTACCTCGTCGGCGATGGTGATTCCCCCGTGCCTGCGGATCGCCGCGTAGACCTCGGCGAGATAGCCATCGGGCAGCGCGACGCCGCCCGCGTTGCCGAAGTACGGTTCGCCGATGAATCCGGCTGGCGGTTTTCCCCCTGCGGCGAGGTCGTCGATCACCCGAACGGCCTCGGAGGCGTAGCCGGACGCGTCGGCGCCGCGCAGTGCGCCGCGGTACGAATTCGCGGCCGCAACGGTATGCACCCACTCGGGGCGGGTCGAGAGGGCGGCCGGGTTGTCGGCGATGGATGTCGACACGGCGTCGCTCGCGAACGTCCAGCCGTGATAGGCCTCGCGCATCGCGACCATGTCGGAACGCCCCGTCGTGGCCATGGCGAGCCTGATCGCGAGATCCGCGGCCTCGGAGCCGGAGTTGACGAAGAACACGGTATCGAGCTCGTCGGGCAGCGTTGCGGCGAGACGCTCGGCATAGTCGGCGATCGCGCGGTAGTTGAATCGAGAATTGGTGTTGACCAACCGCAGCTGCCGGGTAGCGGCCTCGACGACGCGCGGATGGGCGTGCCCGACGGACGCGACGTTGTTGACCATGTCGAGATACACCCGACCGTCGACGCCGATGAGGTATTCTCGCCACCCTCGTTCGATCTGCGGTGGTGCCGAGTAGTAGTGCTCCTGCACCTCGGCCAGCACGGCTTCCCGGCGCGCGAGGACGTCGTCGTGCGACGGCGATTCGGCGACCGGTAGTCCGAGTGCGGGGGCGGGATCGCCCAGCACCGCTCGCCATGCCGCCGCGAGGTCGGCGGAGACGGCGTGCGGCGCATCCGGTGTCTCTCGGCGCCCACGCTGAGCGAAGAGTCGGGTTCGCGGGGGCAGCACGCCGACCGTCGTGTCTACCCCGGAACCGGAGATCGTGAGCGTCTCGTCGCCGACGGTCAGCGCGATCACACCGGGGCGGACGACCGAGATCTCGACCGATCCGATAATCGGCGTCTCTGACGAGAGCCAGAGAGTCGTTCCGGTGGGGACGGTGTCGGGTGCCGACGGCGTGCGAGTCGGAGCCCCGGCGAGTACGGCGTTCCACGCCGACAAATACACGGCCTCGGCTCCGGAGTCGAGGAGAGCCATCGCTTCGTCGTCGATGCTGCTCGCCCTCAACCAGGCGCCGTCGTCGTTCACCGGCGAGACGGTGCCGCCGTCGAGTGCAACGGCTCGATCGAACGAGCGGAGGACGGGGGCAGTGCTCCACGATCGAACCGGACTGGCGCCGAGCCGGAGGGCGTCGCGAATGGCACCGGCCATGACCTCCGAGGGCACGGATGCCGCGACCTTCAAGACGCGGAACTCGCGGTCGAGCGCGGCGTCGGCATAACTGTTCGCCTCGTCGAGTCGCACCTGCTGGCGACCGCTCAGTACGAGAACGGCGCCGCGCAAGATGACGAGTGGCCAGAGCGCCGTGATCTCGTCGTCGTCGAGCGGGCGCAGAGCGTGGAACGCCCGAACCGCGGGCAGGGCGGAGGCGGGAGTCGCTCCGTCGTGATGCAGCAACGACGAGACGGTGATGGCGATCTCACCGACGCGCCACGAGGCTGACACGTCACCGAAATCGATCACCGCGTCGGGCAGTCGCTCGCCCTCGGGGCGCAGCACGTTGTCGTCGGTGATGTCGAAGTGGCCCGCCTGCACCGGAAGCCCGTCGCGCACCTCGTCGAGCGCATACTGCGCCCGCCGCGCCGCGTGCTGCACGAACCTTCTCACGGATGCGTCGGGTTCGAGTAGCAGGAGGGTCTCGATGACGCGTCCTGCGTATCGGAGGTCCCATTGCAGCACTCGACTCGTCGCGACATGCTCGAATGTCTCGAGCGCGCGACTCACCCGGGCCGAGAGCTCGCCCATGCGCTCGACCACGTCGGGTGTCAGGTAGTCCGAACCCATGAGCGTGCTGCCGGCGATGTTCTCGATCACTCTGGCGTGGAAGCGTCCCTGCGAGGTGTCCCACCAGCCGGACATCGGGCCGAGGGGTCCCGTGACGATGCGGGGGATGCGCAGCGTCGGGTCGTGGTCGGCCACCACCTCGGCGGCGCGATCCTGCATGTCGATTTCGGTCTCGCTGAACGCGGGGTTGCTGATCTTGAGAACCCCCAGCGCTCGGCCGGATTCGGGGGAGAGCAGGCGGAAGTTCTGATCCTGCTGGCTGCCGAGCGATCGGGCGTCGGCGTCGATGCCGAAGTGGGCGGAGACGAGCCCCAGCACTTCGTCGACCTCGAGGGTGGGCGTCGGCAGTTCGACCTGCGCGAAGTAGTCGAAGATCGTGCTCGACATGGGTGCTCCTTGAGTGGTGATGAGAACGGCGGTGCCAGAGTCAATGCTCGGGCGTCAGAGCGGCGCGGCGGCGGTCGTCGCGATCGCCCCGGCGACCGACCCGTCGGCGCTGCGCACGACGACCGTCACGAGGGGGCCGTAAGGCGGTCTCCATTCGCTGTGGGGCTGACCGTACGTGTCCGCATCCACCCGCCGACTGCCGACGATGCGATCGCCCTGTCTCGTCGCGGTGATCGAACGACCGTCGACGAACGCAGCGCACAGGTCCGCCGCCCCATCGGTGATGGTCGCCACGAACCGGACAGTGGCATCGTCGTCGTGTCTCTCGATGTCGACCGAGTCGATGCGTACCGCGAGCGCGCTCGCGGAGGGCGCGACGTGGCTGGAGAACAGGGCCTCGTCGTCGAGAGCGGGTGTTCTCGGCGGGGTGACCCGGCGCCGTCGGACATTCTCGATGGCAGACGCCAGCTGAAGGATCCGGGGATCGGTATGAGCCGAGCCGGCCACCGTGACGCCGACCGGCATGCCGGTGTCTGTCATGAGGCCGAGCGGAACGGTCACGGTCGGGATGCCGAGGTGGCGGGGCACGAGATTGCCATTCGACACCCACACGCCGTTGCGCCAAGCGATGTCGGCGGAGGCCTCGGTGAGGTCCGCGTCGGCAGGGCCGACGTCGGAGGCGGTCGGAAAGATCACCGCGTCGAACATCTCGTTCGTCAGCCACTCCTCGACGTCGACCTGCCTGGTCTTCTCGAGCCCCCGCAGTCCCGCCTCGAGAGTCTCGATCTCCGTCCAGGGGGCGACGCCCTCGTGCGCGTCTGCGACGACATCCGACATGTCGTAGGCGATGTCGAAGTCGAAGACGCCGTAGCGGTCGGGGAGTGCCCCGCGGGGGTGGGGGAAGACGAGCGAGGCATCCGCATCGGCGAGCCGGTCGAGCGCCGGATCGCCGTTCTGGCGCAGGAAGTCGTCGAGTGCCCAGGCCGACAGCCTTCCGAGTTCGTCGCGCAGAAACTCTTCGCTCACCCACCCTCGATCGACGAAATCGCGGTCGCCCTCGTGAAGCTTCTCGTAGTTGTCGACTGCCGGGAACGATGTCTCGACGACCTCGGCGCCCGCCTCCTCGAGATCGTCGCACAGCTGCGCCCACAGGTCCATGATCGACTCACGTGTCTCGATCGGGTATCTGCTGTCGGGGTCGGCATTGACGTAGATTCGCGGAACCGCGAGGCGAACGCCGGCGAGGGGGAGATCGGGAAGGGCCACGAACGACACCGGTCGTATGTCCGACGGCCGCGGCAGGGTGATCCAGGGTTGGATGCGCCACAGGTCGCCGTCCGAGCGGGGATCATCGGCGACGACAGCGTCGAGGACGTGCTTCAGGTCGTCGATCGATCGTGTGTGCGGTACGACCACATCCATCGTGGGAACGAGGGGCCAGTTGCCCCGAACCGAGATGACTCCGCGCGACGGGGTGTAGGCCACGAGCGAGTTGTTCGACGCGGGCGCGCGACCGGACGACCAGGTCTCCTCGCCGAGTCCGAACGCCGCGAAGCTCGCCGCCGTCGCCGTGCCGGACCCGTTGGACGAGCCGGATCCGAAGGCCGACGTCAGATACTCGGCGTTATACGGCGACTCGGCGCGTCCGTAGACACCGCGCTGCATGCCGCCCGCTGCCATCGGCGGCATGTTGGTGAAGCCGAGGAAGATCGCCCCAGCCTCACGGAGACGTGCGACCGCGAAGGCGTCGTCGTGAGCGATCAGCTCGGCGAAGGCCGGCGAACCGGAGGCGACGGGCAGACCCTTGACCCGATAGCTGTCCTTCGCGGTGAACGGGATTCCGTCGAGAGGCCCGCGGGTGGTGCCGAGCGCGCGTCGGACGTCGGACTCCCGGGCCTCGTCGAATACCGCGGGGTTGATGATCGGAACGGAGTTGAGCCGGATGCCCGACCGGTCGTAGAACGCGATGCGATTGAGATATCGAGCCACGAGCTCGACGCTCGTGACCTCGCCCGACCTCATCGCGGCGTGCAGCCGGTCGATGTCCGCTTCGACGACCGTGAAGTCCCGCGATTCCATGTTTCTCGCTTTCAGGGGAGACCTGTCAGGGGAGACCTGTCGGTGCTACGCCGGTGGCGCGACACCTAAAACATACACTGTTTGTTTTAGCTGCGCCGGAGACGGGTTCGACGGCAGGTGGCGTCGTGGTCTCGCGCAGTGTTCAGCGGCGCTGGTGATGCTCCGGCCTCGCCGACGAGACGAGCATGCTGAGTCCCAGTTCGAACGCGCGGGAGGCGACCGGATCCTCCGGATCCTCGTGCTCCAACGAGGAGAATGCCGCCGCGAAGCGCGGAAACCGCTCTTCCTGGCCGGTGGGATCGAAGACGACCTTCGGCCCGGACATGTCGAGGACGCTGCCCAGGATGAAGGACTCGAAGGCGGTCAGGAGTGGCAGCACGTCCGCGCTCGTCCACCCGACGGACTCTGCGGCGAGGGCGAAGTCCTCGTATTCGGCGAGAAGGACCGGTGCCGAAGCCCGTGTCGTCATCAGGAGTGGAATGGCGCGGGGGTGGCCGGCGAATGCCGAGCGATACGAGCGCGCCCACGCTCGGAGGCCGTCCTCCCATACCAGTTCGCGAAGGGGCCCCGAGTCGATGTTGGCCGAGACCATCGCTCGAACATCTTCGATGATGGCTGCCCGGTTGGGAACATGGTTGTAGAGAGAGGTCGGATTGACGCCGAGCTTCGCGGCGATTCGGCGCACACTCGCCCCGTCTGAGCCCTCTCGGTCGATGAGACCGAGGGCGGTACAAGTGATCAGTTCCCGGTTGAGCAGGGGGTGAGGAGGGCGAACGATGGCGGGCCTCCTTCTTCAGTCGTCGAGGGCATCGATGTAGCGGAGCACGATTCCCTCGCGCAGGGCCCACGGTGAGATCGTCATGGTCTGAACGTCGAAGACCTTCATCGCGGTGCGAAGCACGACGGCCCCGGCGAGGATCTGATATCCCCGCTCTGGGGTGATGCCGGGCAGATGCTCTCTCGTCGATCCGGTCATCGCCCTCAGTGTCGGCTCCCATTCGCGAAGGCCCGCGTAGTGCAGCTGCGCCAGGTCTCCGGTGACGGGATCGGACGGACCGCCCACCAAACGAGCGAGCGAGCGGATGGTCTTCGAGGTGCCGACGACCCGCTTTGGTCGAGGGCGGTCTGCGAAGAGCTCGTCACGCAGCTGCGTCAACTCGGCGCGGGCGTGCGCTCGCAGACGCGAGATGTCCGAGCGCTGCGGCGGGTCCTCCGCGAGAAACCCGACGGTCGTTCGTCCCGCGCCGAGGGGGAGCGAGGCTTGCACATCGGGGTACTCGTCCGCGCCCTGGGCGATCTCGAAGGAGCCGCCACCGATGTCGAACAGCAGGATCTCGCCCGCCGACCAGCCGAGCCACCGTCGCACGGCGAGCATGGTGATCCTCGCCTCGTCTTCTCCCGACAGCACGACCAATTCGACGCCGGTCTCGTGCGCGATCCGGCGCAGTACGTCATCACCGTTTGTGGCCTCACGGATCGCGCTCGTGGCGGTCGAGATGAGATCGTCGACCCCGATCGCGCGGGCGGTGTCCGCCGATTCCTTCACCGCGGCCACGATGCGCAGGACGCCCTCCTCGGCGATGGCACCATCGGCATCCAGGTAGCGCATGAGACGCAGCGTCGAGCGTTGGGAGTGGTAGGGCACCGGGCTCGCGCCGGGGTGGGCATCCACGATCAGAAGATGAACAGTGTTGGATCCCACATCGATGACGCCAAGTCGCATGACGCGGAGTCTATTGGGTGTTCTGCTGTGCCGGACGACGCCGGCGCCGGGCGCGCCACGCCTGCCATGCCCCGCTCGACCACAGGGCCCAGATCACCAGCACCGGTTGGAAGAGCAATCGGATGGACCGGGCCAGGTCTGTGTTCAGGCCGAAGGAGTCGGTGTGCGTCACGAGCTGGGAGATGTTGCCCGGGAAGATGGCGACGAAGAACGCGGCCACGATCCAGCCCACCTGAACGCGATAGCGGCCCAGAACGACGAGCGAGAGACCGAGCACGATCTCGACGATGCCGGATGCCACGACCACGACATCGCCGTCGATTGGCAGCCATGTGGGCACCTGCGCCAGGAAGGCCTCACGATTGACGGTCAGATGACTGATGCCGGCAAGCAGGAGGAACAGGCCGAGTGCGACGCGGAACACCGTTCGCAGGAGGGAGGTTCGAGCGGGGCGCGGGGGAGTCGTGGCAGGGGTAGTCATGGAACAGCTTTCGAAAGAGTGGAGAATCGCGGTGAGCGACCTCTCAAGACTCTCATCGATCCCTGATCGCCGATCGAGCACTCCCCGGCAGATCACAGCTTCGACGATATATCGTTGAGTATCGTTCGCGATCAATCCAGGAGGTCATCATGGGCAACTCATTCCCCGCAGGCGGATTCAACTTCGGCAATCTCGGCTCGCACACCGACGGTATGTGGCAGGCGATGGAGCAGCTCCGCGCCTCGTTCGACAAGAAGGCCGGTGCGGGAACCCGGATGGGCAAGGGCGACGTGCGCGCGGCGGTGCTCGCGCTGCTCGCCGAGCAGCCCATGCACGGGTATCAGATCATCCGCGAGATCGAAGAACGTTCGGGCGGCAGCTGGAAGCCGAGTGCCGGCAGTGTCTACCCGACCCTGCAGCTCCTGGCCGACGAAGGTCTAGTGAGCGCGGAGGAGTCGAACGGTCGCAAGACCTACGCTCTCACCGACACGGGTCGGCAGGTCGTCGACGCAGACGGCACGTCGACGCCGTGGGCGTCGACCGACACGAAGGAAGACGCCCCCGCGTTCGGCGCCCTTCCCAAGGCCGGAATCGAACTCGCGCAGGCCGCCGCACAGGTGGGTCGCACCGGAACACCGGAGCAGGTGCAGCAGGCCGTGGCCGTTCTCGAAGACGCTCGTCGACGTCTGTACTCGATCCTCGCGCAGGACTGACCGGAGTGTCGTCACTCAGGCCGGCCCGGGCAGATTTTTCGTCCGGCGCCGGCAACACCCGCGCGCGCTATCGCCGCATCCTGCGTTTCTCGGCCTGGCACCTGGCGGTCACGTGGTGGTACGAGCTGTTCCTGCCGCGCATCGGGCTCCTGAAGGTCGCGGAACGCACGCGAACCAGGCGCATGCGCCGATTCGCTCGGAGCTTTCACGTGCTCGCCGTCGATCTCGGCGGGCTCATGATCAAGGTCGGCCAGTTCATGTCGTCGCGCCTCGACGTTCTCCCTCCGGAGATCACGAAAGAACTCGAGGGTCTGCAAGACGAGGTGCCCGCCGTGCCCTTCGCGGCCATCCGGGCGCTCGCGGAGGCCGAGCTGGGTGTGTCGCTCGACACGGCGTTCGCGCGAGTCGACGAGACGCCGGTCGCCGCAGCATCCCTCGGCCAGGCCCACCGTGCCCTTCTCGCACCGGCCGTGGCGGCGGACACGGGCCTCACGGCAGTGGTGCTCAAGGTGCAACGCCCCGGCATCGACGAGATCGTCGATGTCGACCTCGCCGCGCTGCGCAAGGTGGGCGGCTGGCTGAGTCACGTTCGACTGGTGTCGGATCGTGTCGACATGCCCTCGCTCGTCGAGGAATTCGCGGCCACGAGCCTTGAGGAGATCGACTACCTGCACGAGGCGGAGAGCTCCGAGAGATTCGCCGCCGACTTCGCCGGTGACGAGCGCGTCTCCGTTCCCGCGATCGTGTGGGAGCGCACCACGCGCCGCGTTCTGACGCTCGAAGACGTGACCGCGATCAAGATCACCGATGCGGCGACTCTGCACGCGGCGGGCATCGATCCCGCCGACGTCGCCCCGGTCTTCGCCGCGGTCATGTTCGACCAGATGTTCACGAACGGCTTCTTTCACGCAGATCCGCACCCCGGCAACATCTTCGTGACGCCGACCGGCCAGGTATCGGATGCGACGGGCAGGCCGGGCTTCAGGCTCACCTTCATCGACTTCGGCATGATGGGCGAAGTCCCCTCGAACACCCGCAGCGGGCTTCGCAAGCTGCTCATCGCCGCCGCGTCGCGCGACGGCAAGGGCCTGGTGGATGCGATCCGCGACGTGGGCGTGCTGCTCCCGTCGGCAGACACGAGGGAACTCGAGCGCGCCATGACGCAGCTGTTCGCTCGATTCGGCGGCATGGGATTCGCCGAGCTGCGCGAGGTCGACCCGCGGGAGTTCCGCGAGTTCGCAGATCAATTCGGACATGTCGTCAGATCACTGCCGTTCCAGCTGCCGGAGAACTTCCTCCTGATCATCCGCGCGATGTCGCTCACGTCGGGGGTCTGCAGTGCGCTCGACGCGTCGTTCAACCTCTGGGATTCCGTCGAGCCCTACGCGGCGCAGTTGATCCGTGACGAACGCGGCAACGTCGTGAGCGACCTGGGTCGACAGGCGCTCGACAGCGCAACCATCGCGTTGCGACTCCCGAAACGCATCGACGGCCTGGTGACTCGAATCGAGGACGGCTCCATCGCCGTCTCCAATCCGGGACTCGAGCGGCGGGTGATCCGGCTCGAGCACGCGGCGCGGAGGGTCGTCTCTGCCCTTCTGTTCGGGGCACTGCTCGTCGCGGGCGCGTTGGTGCGGTCGGACGACACGGTATTCGGCACGGTGCTGATGGTGATCTCGGCGATCCCGCTGCTGCACGCGCTGTTCTCCGGGCGCCGCGTCGGCTGATCGGCTTCGCTCAGGTGACCTGTGCGGGCGGCGCGGTCGTGGCACGGGCGACCAGTCGAGTGGGCAGCAGCACGTGGGTCGATGCGAGCGTCTCCCCATCCATCAGGCTGGTGAGCATGCGCGCCGCCGCCTGACCGATTCTCTGCATCGGCTGGCGAACGGTCGTGAGAGGCAGAGCCAGTCGGGATGCCTCGGGCACGTCGTCGAAGCCGACCACCGACAGGTCGCGGGGCACCTCGAGGCCCAGTGACTGCGCGACGTCGATGATCGCAATCGCCGAGAGGTCGTTGGCGGCGAAGACCGCGGTGGGCCGATTGCCTCGTGTCAGGAGATCCTGGGCCGCGCGACTCGCGGTGTCGGCCTCGTAGAACCCGACGCGCACGAGAGCTGGATCGAATGGGATGGATGCGGCGGCGAGAGCCTCGCGATAGCCCGTGTCACGCAGACGCGACGACTTGAGGTCGGGCCGACCTGATACGAAACCGATGCGTCGATGCCCGAGGCTGATCAGATAGGTGGTCGCCTCGAAAGCGCCACCTCGGCTGTCGGCTTCGACCGTCGGCAGATCGGCTCGACCGGTGTGTGGATCGACCGCGACGATCGGCACATCGGCGGCGACATTGACGATCGTCGGCGTCACGATGATGGCGCCGTCGATGAGGGTGCCGCTCAGGCGGCTGAGTGATCGCCGCTCCCACCCGTCACCTTCTCCGCGCCGTGATCCGCTGTAGGCGAGCAGGTCGTACCGCGAGTCGCGCAGGCCGGCGGCGACGCCCTTCAAGACCTCTGCGCTGAACGGTTCGAATCCGGCGACGAGCACTCCGATCACGCCCGTGCGACGCGAGCGCATGCTGCTCGCGACGAGGCTCGACTCGTATCCGAGAGCCGCCACCACCTCGAGAACCCGGTCTGTCGTGACCGCGGATACGCCGTACCTGCCGTTGACCGCCTTCGACACGGTGGCGACGGAAACACCCGCCGCCGCCGCGACGTCGTGGATCGTCGCCCTCGCCATCATGGGCCGAGCATAGTCGCCGCGAGGCGCGTGCGAAAATGATTTCGAAAACGTTTGACGGTCTACAAGGGCTCACGCACACTGATCACGCCCGACCAGACAGCGTTGCCTCGGATGACGATCATTCCGGGTACTCGGTGGGACGGCACGACGCACCACCCGTGCACCAGCCAAGCGCCCGCACTGCCGCGGACGCCCCTCAATGAAGAGAGCAGGTACGAATCACATGAGACTCACCAAATTCGTCGCTGGCTCGGCCGCCATTCTCCTGAGTGCGCTCGCGCTCAGCGGATGCAGCGCCGGATCGAGCGATTCGTCCGACGGAAAAGTCACGCTCACGATGTGGCACAACTCCACGACCGGAGACGGAAAGAAGTACTGGGCCGACACGGCCGCGGCGTTCGAGAAAGCGAACCCCAACGTCACGGTCAAGATCCAGTCGGTGCAGAACGAGGAGATGGACGGCAAGCTTCAGACCGCCCTCAACTCCGGCGACGCACCCGACGTCTTCATGGCTCGCGGTGGTGGCAAGCTCGCCGATGTGGTCAAGGCCGGCCAGGCCATGGACATCAGCTCCGGTCTCACCGACGCGACCAAGACGGCCGTCGGGAACAGCCTGTCGGCCTTCGAGGTCGACGGCAAGAACTACGGAGTACCCGTTGCGGTACTGCCCTCCGGCTTCTTCTACTCGTCGGATCTCTTCGCTCAGGCGGGGATCACCGAGACGCCGAAGTCGATCGCCGACCTCGAGGCCGCCGACGAGAAGCTCAAGGCCGCCGGCATCGACCCCATCGCGGTGGGTGCGAAGGACGCCTGGCCAGCAGCGCACTGGTACTACAACTTCGCGCTGCGAGCCTGCTCGCAGGACGTTCTCAACGACGCCGCGACGAGCCGCAACTTCGACGACGACTGCTGGTTGAAGGCGGGCGAGAACCTCCAGTCCTTCATCGACACGGAGCCCTTCAACAACGGCTTCCTCACGACCGCTGCCCAGCAGGGCGCTGGTTCCTCAGCCGGTCTGTTGGCCAACAAGCAGGCCAGCATGGAGCTGATGGGTGCATGGGATCCCGGAGTGATCGCGTCGCTCACCCCCGACCAGAAGCCTCTGGCCGACCTCAAGTGGTTCCCCTTCCCCTCGGTCGAGGGTGGCGACGGTGAGGCCGGAGCCATGATGGGCGGCGTCGACGGCTACAGCTGCTGGGTGAACGCTCCCAAGGAGTGCGTCGACTTCCTCAACTTCATGGCCGAGAAGAGCAATCAGGAGGCATACGCGACGGCCTTCCAGACTGTTCCCGCATCGACCGAAGCTCAGTCGACCGTCTCCGACCCTGCACTGAAGGACGTTCTGACGGCATACAACGACGCACCCTACGTGAGCGTCTGGCTCGACACCCTCTACGGACAGAACGTGGGCAACGCGCTCAACGTGGCCGTGGTCGACATGTTCGCCGGCAAGGGCGACGCACAAGGCATCGTCGACGCAGTGAACGCTGCGGCAGCGAAGTCGTAGGGAAGAACCGATGGCTGTCCTGCGCGAAGAAACGCACACACAAGACGCTGCGCGGGGCAGCCGTAGTCCTGCCGGGGGAGGCGCTCCAGCGCTGCCCCCGGTGGGGACACCCCCACGGGCACGATCCCGCTGGCCCAAGCGAGCAGAACTCCTTCTGCTCATCGGGCCCGCCCTGGTGGTCTTCGTGGCTTTCGTCATCCTGCCGGTGGTACTCGCCGCCTACTACGGATTCTTCAGCTGGTCGGGGTACGGAGCGGCGACCGACTTCGTCGGGCTGCGCAACTACGTCACGATTCTCACCGACCCGGCCTTCCTCGAGGCTCTCAGCCACAACGCGTTCATCGTCGTGATGTCGCTCGTGCTGCAGGGCCCCCTCGCCCTCGGCATCGCCCTTCTCCTCAACCGCAGACTCCGCTTCCAGTCGCTCATCCGAGTGCTGATCTTCGTGCCCTACGTCATCTCCGAGGTCGTGGTCGGTCTCGGCTGGAGCCTGATGCTCCAGTCCAACGGCGCACTGAACGGTCTTCTCGAGAAGGTCGGTCTCGGTGGCCTCGCCACCGACTGGCTGAGCGACCCGAGTGCGGCGATCTGGACTCTGCTGGTGATCATCACCTGGAAGTACGTCGGCTTCGCCGTGATCCTGTTCCTCGCCGGTCTGCAGGGCATTCCCGATGAGATCACCGAGGCCGCACGCATCGACGGTGCCAGCTACTGGCAGGTTCAGCGCTACATCGTTCTGCCGCTGATGGGACCGACGGTTCGCATCTGGGCGTTCCTGTCGATCATCGGCTCGCTCCAACTGTTCGACCTGGTCTGGATCGTCTGGGGCCAGTACGTCGCAGGCACGGCGGGCACGTCGACCATGGCGACATACATGGTGGCCAACGGTCGCAACGCCGGCAGCTACGGCTACGGCAACGCTGTCGCGGTCGTCATCTTCCTCATCTCACTCGTCGTCGCGCTGCTCTATCAGCGCTTCATCCTGCGCCGCGATTCAGCGGTCACCACTACCGGAGGCGCACACTGATGGCCATCGCAGCACCGGTCGCATCGCGACCTCGCCGTAACCGGCGCGTCTCGGAACAGACCAGGCGCTCGAGCCTCGTCTCCTACTTCGTGGCCCTCGTCCTCATCGGATTGATGCTGGCGCCCGTCGCGTACATCATCCTCGGCGGCTTCCGCACGAACTCCGAGATCACGGTCGATCCCTCCGGATTCCCTCAGGCCTGGGCGTGGTCGAACTTCGGCGATGTGCTCGCCAGCGGTTCCTTCTGGACTCAGGTTCTGAATTCGACGGTCGCCGCGGTCTGCACCACGGCGTTCGTCGTCGCCTTGGGGCTCATGGCTGCATACGGCCTGTCGCGCTACGCGTTCCGCGGTCGGGCAGTCGTCTATGCGCTCTTCACCGCCGGGCTGATGTTCCCCCTCACGGTCGCCATCACGCCGCTGTACATCCTGGTTCGCAACCTCGGCCTGACGAACTCGCTCGCCGGCGTCGTCATTCCCCAGATCGCGTTCGCGCTTCCGTTGACCATCATCGTGCTGGTTCCCTTCCTCGCGGCCATTCCGAACGAGCTTCAGGAGGCCGCCGCCATCGACGGGCTCGGCCGTCTCGGTTTCTTCTTCCGCATGGTTCTTCGGCTCTCGCTGCCCGGCGTCATCACTGTCGGAATCCTGGCGTTCATCGGCAGCTGGAATGCCTATCTCCTTCCCCTGTTCATCTTGAACGGCGAGGCGTCGTACACGCTGCCGCTCGGAACACAAGCCTTCGCATCGCAATACGCGGTCGACACGGCCAAGGTGCTCGCCTTCACCTCCCTGTCGATGATCCCGGCGCTCATCTTCTTCAGTCTGTTCGAGCGCCGCATCGTCGGCGGTCTCACCGGCGCGGTCAAGGGTTGAGGGCATGAGCGTAGAACACGTGGAGATCGCCATCGCGACTCCCGAGGCATCGAGCCGCGTGCTCGAGCTGCTCTCGCAGATGACCCTCGAAGAGAAGCTCGCGCAGTTGGTGGGGTTCTGGGTCGACCAGGGCGACGAGGTCGTCGCGCCGATGGCCGGCGAGATGGCGTCGTCGACGAGATACGAGGATGCGACGGTGCACGGGCTCGGGCATCTCACCCGGGTCTACGGCACGCGTCCGGTCGACCCGGTCGAGCGCGCCTCCTGGCTCTGGTCCGAGCAGCGTCGGCTGCAGACGGAGACCCGGCTCGGTATCCCCGCTCTCGTTCACGAGGAGTGTCTGACCGGACTCGCCGCCTGGAAGGCGGCGACCTTCCCGACGCCGCTGGCCTGGGGAGCGGCGTTCGACCCGCAGCTCGTCGAGCGTATGGGGTACGCGATCGGCCGCTCGATGCGCGAACTCGGTGTGCACCAGGGTCTCGCCCCCGTGCTCGATGTCATCCGGGACCCGCGCTGGGGACGGGTCGATGAGTGCATCGCCGAAGATCCGTACGTCGTCGGCACGATCGGCACGGCCTACGTGCGGGGCCTGCAAGACGCCGGCGTGCACGCGACCCTCAAGCACTTCGTGGGGTACTCGGCCTCGCAGGCGGGCCGGAACCACGCCCCGGTCCATGTGGGTCGACGCGAACTCGAAGACGTGCTGCTTCCGCCCTTCGAGATGGCGGTGCGCACAGCGGGTGTTCGCAGCGTGATGAACTCCTATGCCGAGATCGACGGAGTGCCCGTCGCGGCGACTGCCGAGTACCTGACGGGCATCCTGCACGACCGTTGGGGTTTCGACGGCGTCGTCGTCTCCGACTACTTCTCTGTCGCTTTCCTCGAGACGATGCACGCCGTGGCGACGGATCGCGGCCACGCCGCCCACCTCGCCCTCGAGGCCGGAATCGACGTCGAGTTGCCGGGGGGAGACGCATATCTCGAGCCCCTCGCGGAGCGCGTCCGAGACGGTCGCACGCCCGAATCTCTCGTCGATCGTGCCGTAGCCCGCGTGCTGGCGCAGAAAGAGCAACTCGGCCTGCTCGACGCGACCTTCGACTCGCCCCCCGCGTCCATCGATCTCGACGACGCCGAGCACCGGGAGATCGCCCGCGAGCTGGCGGAGAAGTCGATCGTGCTGCTGTCGAACGATTCGACGCTGCCTCTCGGCGCTCCAGCGAGCATCGCCCTGATCGGCCCGAACGCCGGCAGCGCAGAGGCGCTGATGGGCTGCTACTCGTTCGCCAACCACGTGCTCGCGCACCACCCGGGCGTTCCTCTCGGATTCGAGATTCCGACGGTCGCCGAAGAGATGCGTGCACGGTATCCGGATGCCCGCATCGCCCTCCACGAAGGCTGCGCGGTTGAAGGAGACGATCGCTCCGGTATCGCAGCCGCCGTCGAATCCGCTCGATCGAGCGATGTCGCCATCCTGGTCGTGGGCGACCGCGCCGGACTCTTCGGGAGGGGAACCGTCGGCGAGGGAAACGATGTGGAATCGCTCGAGCTGCCGGGTGTCCAGCGCGAGCTGGTCGAGGCGGTCATCGCGACGGGGACCCCCGTCATCGTCGTGGTCCTCTCGGGCAGACCATACGCGATCGGCTGGGCGCTCGACGGAGAGGGCGCCGCGGCCGCGGTCGTGCAGTCGTTCTTCCCCGGCGAGGAGGGAGGAAGGGCCCTCGTCTCGGTCCTTTCGGGCGACAGCGATCCGTCCGGCCACCTGCCGGTGTCGCTTCCGCGCTCGGCCGGAGCTCAGCCCTTCAGCTACCTGCATCCGCTTCTCGGCGGCCCGAACGAGGTGACCAGTTCAGACAGCACCCCCGTGCGCCCCTTCGGCTTCGGGCTGGGCTACACGACATTCGATCGCACAGAGCTGCGGGTCGAGGAGAGCGTTCCGACCGATGGCGTCATTCGAGCGAGCGTGCTCGTGCGCAATACCGGCCACCGGGCGGGCAGCGACCTGGTTCAGCTCTACGGGCACGATGTGGTCGCGAGCGTCACCCGCCCGGTCGCCCAGCTGCTCGGCTACGCGCGACTCGATCTCGAGCCCGGTGAGCAAGCGCGCGTTGTGTTCGAGGTTCCCTCCGCGCGGCTGGGCTTCAGCAACCGCGACTTCGTTCGAGTCGTCGAGCCCGGCGACGTGGAGTTGTGGGTGGGAGGATCGTGCGCCGAGAAGCAGGCCACAGCCACCGTGCGTCTGACCGGCGGCGACTACCTGTTCGGTTCGGATGCGCCGGCCGTCTCGGCAGTGACGATCGCCCGCGATCGGTCGTGAGTCGACGGGTCAGCCATGCGCCGCGAGGTGCTCGCTGACCCAGAGACTGTAGTCGTTCCATGGATCGTCGGCTCCGTGGCGGAGGCCGTCGATGTGCGCGAGCAGGTCGTCGTTGACGTCGAACCACTCGCCCACGCCGATGCGATGCTCGGCGAACTGCCGGTGGCGCCGCTGCTCGAGAACGCGCGTGCCGCGTTCGAACGCCAGAACCTCGTCGAAGCTCAGCTGGGCCAGTCGGGCGCGCGGATTCGCCGAGGTGCCGATCTTGATGCGATCGCCAGCCCGCAGGTAGTACACGACATCGAGGCGAGTGGATGCGACGACCCCGTCGGGCAGTTCGCCCACCTTCCACTCGCACACGCCGCACAGCCAGCCCGACGGGTAGCGTACGCCGAGCCGGGAGCCGCACGCCATGCAGGGCGAGGGGAGCACATCGGTGACGCCGACATCTCGGGCGACCCAGTCGTAGGCCGCGAGGTGATGGCGCAGGCACAAGCTCAACTCGGCGTGCGGAGGAACGGCGGCTCCGCACGTGCCGTGCGAGTCGATCGCGCTGCACGACAGGGGGATCGGCGAGGAAGCCTGTGGTCGGGATGCCGCATTCATGGCCACACGGTATCGCGTACCGGCGACATCCCGGCTAAGTTAGGGTTGCCTAAGTCGAGCGTCGACTCGGCACGATCGGAGAAGACGACACGATGAAACGAGCCTCGACCGCGTACCTGCTCACCTGCGCCGTCCTCGGTGTGGCGGGCGGACTGCTTCTCGCGCCCGCCAACTGGCTGTCGACGGCGCTCTACGCCTCGGTGCCGTTCTTCTCCGTCGCCATCGCCGGCCTCTGGCTGCTGCCGGCCGTCATCGCTTTGAGGTTGATCCAACGTCCGGGTGCCGGCCTTCTTGTGGGCGTCATCTCCGGGCTCGTACTCGCCCCGTTCTCGGGCTACGGCTTTGCGACCGTCGCGACGAACGTCTGGTGGGCGTTCTTCGCCGAGGTCGGCTTCCTCCTCGTGGGCTATCGGTTCTGGACGATCTGGCAGCACTACGCGGGTGCCGTCGTCGTCGGAGTGGCGTATCCGATCCTCGCGCGCCAGTCGTTCAACCTCGAGGCCTATCCGTTCGGTGTGCAGGCCGCCTTCTTCGCCTTGACCCTCGCCAGCTGCCTCGCCGGTACGGCGATGGGCATCGGAATAGCGTCGGCCCTTCGCCGCGCGGGTGTCGGAGCCGCTGCGCGCCGGCGACCGGGCCCGGTCGCGGCCGAAGCCGCTTAGCGGATGGGATCAGGTCGCTCGTCGACGAGGTCCCTCACGACGTGACCGAGAAGCTCGTGGCCGTGGCAGAACAAATGCCCGACCCCCCTCCCGATCGCGCGGAGGGGTGTCGGGCATTCGTCAGTCGCCGGTGGCGTCGATCAGGCCAGCGTCGACACGTCGATCACGAAGCGGTAGCGCACGTCTGAGGCCAGGACCCGCTCGTACGCCTCGTTGATGTCGTCGGCGCCGACGAGTTCCGTCTCGGGTGCGATGTCGTGCTCCGCGCAGAAGTCGAGCATCTCCTGGGTCTCGCGGATGCTGCCGATGCCGGAGCCGGCGAACGAGCGGCGGTTGCCGAACAGGCTGAAGACCTGAACCGGCAGGGGCTCGGGCGGGGCTCCCACGCTCACCAGCGTTCCGTCGAGACGGAGCAGCGAGAGGTAGGCGTTGATGTCGATTTTCGCGCTGACCGAGTTGACGATGAGGTCGAAGGTGTTCTTGAGCTTGTCGAAGGTCTCGGGATCGCTCGTGGCGTAGTAGTGGTCGGCGCCGAGGCGCAGGCCGTCCTCCTGCTTGCTGAGGCTCTGAGACAGCACCGTGACCTCCGCGCCCATGGCATGGGCGATCTTCACGGCCATGTGGCCGAGTCCGCCCATGCCGACGACGGCTACCCGCGATCCGGGCCCGACCTTCCAATGAGCGAGGGGAGAGTACGTGGTGACACCGGCGCACAACAGCGGCGCGGCCTTCTCGAACGGAATGGCCTCCGGCACGCGCAGCACGAAGTCCTCGACGACCACGATGTGGGTCGAGTAGCCGCCTTGGGTGATCGAGCCGTCGCGGTCGACGGAGGCGTAGGTGCCGGTGTTCCCGTTGAGGCAGTACTGCTCCTCGCCGGCGAGGCAGTTCTCGCATTCGCGGCACGAGTTGACCATGCAGCCCACGCCGACGCGGTCGCCGACCTTGTGCAGAGTGACCTCTGAGCCGACCTCGGTGACGGTTCCGACGATCTCGTGACCGACAACCTGCGGATACGTGATGTCACCCCACTCGCCGCGGACGGTGTGGATGTCGGAGTGGCAGATGCCGGAGTAGGCGATCTCGATCAAGACGTCTTTCGCGCCGACGTCTCGGCGCTCGATGGTGGTTCGGGACAGGGGTTCGCTGGCGGAGGTCGCGGCGAACGCATTCACTGTAGGCATACTTGATTATCTCCCGCCGTTCCCGTGCTCGGGCTGGGCGCGAGACTGTGCTAGTCGGCGTCCGGCGGCGTCCGCCGGGCGTCTATGCCTCGAAGTGCGCCAGCCACGTGGTCAGCAACGATTCGAGCTGGGCGAGTTGCTCATCCGTGAGCCCGTCGAGCAATCGCCGCTCGTTCTCCATGTGCTCGGTGAATGCTCTATCGATGACCTCTCGGCCGGCCTCCGTGAGAGCCACCACCCGAGAACGGCTGTCGTGCTCGCTGACTCGTCGGGCGACGAGCCCGGCGCGCTCGAGGCGGTCGACCCGTTTGGTGATCGCTCCCGTAGTGACCATGGTGTGAGCGGCAAGCTCGCCCGGCACACGTTCGTAGGGGGCGCCCGCGCGACGGAGAGCGGCGAGCACATCGAACTCGCCCTCGCCCAGATCGTGCTTCGCGTACACCTCGAGGATGGAGTCGGTCAGGTGCATACCCAGGCGATGCACACGCCCGATGACTCCCTGTGGCCTCACGTCGACATCGGGTCGCTCACGAGCCCACTCCTGCTGGATGCGGGCCACATGATCGGGGGTGGGGAGCGGCTGGCCTACTGACATGATCCCCATCTTACCTTCCGTGGAAGCTATACTAGCTTCCATGGAAGCTAAATCATCGATGAGCGATCGAAACGGGCCAGGCTCGTGGGCCCTGCTCACGGCGATCGCTCCGATCGCCTGGGGCACTACCTACTTCGTCACTCGGGAATTCCTGCCCGACGGGTACCCGCTGTACGGCGCCCTCATTCGAGCGCTACCGGCCGGAATACTCCTTCTTTTGCTGGCTCGGCGGCGGCCGAGAGGATCGTGGTGGTGGAAGTCGGTGGTCCTGGGCACGCTCAATATGGGCGCGTTCTTCGTGCTTGTCTACCTTGCCGCGCAGCTCTTACCGACGAGCATCGCGTCGACGGTCATGGCGGCCGGGCCGGTGGTCATGCTGATGCTCGCCTGGGCCATTCTCGGCGCGCGACCGCGTGTCGTCCAGGTCATCGCGTCGGCCATCGGCATCCTCGGTGTCGCTCTTCTGCTGCTGACCGGAGCCCAGGCTGTGAATCCCGGCGGCGTCGCGGCATCCGTCTCTGCCCTGCTGATGTCGTCGCTCGGCTACGTGCTGGCGAAGAGGTGGGGGGACGATGTCGACGCGCTCTCGTCGACCGCCTGGCAGCTCATCGCAGCCGGTGTGCTTCTCGCCCCCGTCGCCGTCATCGTCGAGGGTGCGCCGCCGACGATGGATGTCACGATCATGCTCGCCTACGGCTACATCTCGATTGTCGGCACGGCGGTGGCGTTCGTCGCCTGGTTCACCGGCCTGCGGCATCTCGGCGCGGGAACGGTGGGACTGATCGGTCTGTTGAACCCGGTAACCGGGGTGCTGCTCGGAACGCTCGTCGCCGGCGAGCTCCTCACGCTCAGGCAAGCCGTGGGAGTCATGATCATCCTCGCCGGGGTGCTGCTCGGGCAGCCGACATTCTCAGGCGCCCTGATGTCCGCGCGTGCTTGGATGAGGACATGACTGACATCATCCCCACCGGCTACGCGGAGCTGCTCGAGAACCCGAACTACGGTCATCTAGGAACGGTTCGACCCGACGATACGGTGCAGGTGAATCCGATGTGGTTCCTGCGCGACGGAGACACGCTGAGGTTCACGCACACCACGAAGAGGGCCAAGTTCAGAAACCTCCAGCACAACTCCTCGATGAGCCTGTCGGTCATCGATCCCGATGAACCGTTCAGATATCTCGAAGTGCGCGGGCGTCTCATCGCCGTCGAACCCGACCCCACGGGCGCGTTCTATGTCGTGCTGGGCAAGCGCTACGGCAACCCGGCGCAGACGCCGCCGCCCGACTCTGCGGATCGTGTCGTTCTCGTGATGAGTATCGAGAAGATCACGAAGCAGTAGCCGGGGGCGACAGCGGCAGGGTTCGCTCAGTCGCGGCCGTAGCGCGGTCGATCTTCGCGCTTGGCCGAGTTACCTGCGCGATCAGGGCGCAGCTCGATCAGCTTGCCGCTGATGCGGGTGTTCTGAAGGCGGTCGAGCACGTCGCCGGGCAGGTCGCTCGGCAGTTCGACCAGCGAGAAGTCGGGCCTAATCTGGATGGCACCGAAGTCTCCGCGGTTCAGGCCGCCCTCGTTGGCGATGGCACCCACGATCTGCCGGGGCTCGACCTTCTGCCGCTTGCCGACCGCGATGCGGTAGGTGGTCTTGGGTCCACCGGAGCTGCGCGGCGCACGGTCGGGGCGATCGCCGCGCTCGGGGCGCTCCCATTTGTCGCCGTGGGTTCCTCGCTCGGCGCGAGCGGGACGGTCGTCGCGGAACCGATCGTTTCGCTCGGGCCGCTCCCGCGAATCGCGCTCGAATCGCGGCGTGCGCACCGGCTCGGGGTCGAGCAGCAGGGGAGTGTCGCCCTGCGCGACCACGGCGAGCGCCGCGGCCACGTCGGCCTCGGGTACGTCGTGGTGCTCCACGTAGTGTCCGACGATGTCTCTGAACTGCTGGATCTGCTCCGGCTGGCTGAGGGCGGCGGTGATCGCGTCATCGAAGCGCGTGAGGCGCGTCGCGTTCACATCGTCGACGCTCGGCAGCTTCATCTCTGTCAGCGGCTGGCGGGTCGCCTTCTCGATGGCCGTGAGCATCCGGCGCTCACGCGGGGTGACGAAGCTGATCGCGTCGCCGGTGCGCCCCGCTCGCCCCGTACGGCCGATGCGGTGCACATACGACTCGGTGTCGATGGGGATGTCGAAGTTGACGACGTGGCTGATGCGCTCGACGTCGAGACCGCGCGCGGCGACATCGGTCGCGACCAGGATGTCGAGCTTGCCCGACTTGAGCTGGTTGACGGTTCGCTCACGCTGAGCCTGGACGATGTCGCCGTTGATGGCCGCTGCGGAGTAGCCGCGAGCGCGCAGCTTCTCTGCGAGTGTCTCTGTCTCGTTCTTCGTGCGGGTGAAGACGATCATCCCCTCGAAGTTCTCGGTCTCGAGAATGCGTGTCAGAGCGTCGACCTTCTGGGGGTACGACACGATCAAGTAGCGCTGCGTCGTGTTGACCGACGTCGTGGTCTTGTTCTTGACCGTGATCTCTTCGGGGTCGTGCAGGTACTTGGCCGAGATACGCCGGATCTGGGAGGGCATCGTCGCGGAGAACAGAGCGACCTGCTTGTCTTCGGGCGTGTCCGCGAGGATCGTCTCGACGTCTTCGGCGAAGCCCATCTTGAGCATTTCGTCGGCCTCGTCGAGAACCAGGTACTTCAGCTGCGAGAGGTCGAGCGTGCCCTTTTCGAGGTGGTCCATGATGCGACCGGGCGTGCCGACGACGATATGCACGCCGCGGCGCAAAGCGGAGAGCTGCACGCCGTAGCCTTGGCCGCCGTATACAGGCAGCACGTGAACTCCCCGCAGGTGTGAGGCGTACTTCTCGAACGCTTCGCAGACCTGCAGGGCGAGTTCACGGGTGGGTGCCAGGACGAGGGCCTGAGGGGTCTTTTGCGCGAGATCGAGGCGCGACAGAATCGGCAGGGCGAACGCCGCGGTCTTGCCGGTACCCGTCTGGGCGAGTCCGACGACGTCGCGGCCGTCGAGAAGAAGGGGGATCGTTGCGGCCTGGATCGCGGACGGGGTCTCATAACCCACGTCTTTGAGTGCCTTGAGAACCGCGTCGTCGAGCCCGAGATCGGAGAATGTCTGCTCGACCTGCGCGGTGTCGGCCTCGGTCGGGCCGGAAATTGTAGAGGATGCCATCCTCCAACGGTAGCCCAACGAGTGGGCGCGGGCGTCAGGCGGGCCGTTTGTCGCGGGGGAGCCCTGCGACGACGAGCTCGTACGAGTTCACGATCAGGTCTGTGACGAGCTGGGGATCGACGTCGGGGCCGATGGTCACGGTCACCCAGTGACGCTTGTTCATGTGGTAACCGGGGGTGATCCATCCGTAGTCCCTGACCAACGCCTCGGCGTGCGGCGGATCTGCCTTCAGCGTCACCGTGACAGGCTCGCCGTCGAGGTTCGTGATGGCGAACACCTTGCCGACGACCTTGTACACGCTCGTCTCAGGCCCGAAAGGATTCTCGTCGCGCGTGGCCGGCAGCGCGTCGCACACGGCGAAAATGTCCTCTCGTGCGAAGTGCTGCTGCATGATCCGAGCGTACAGTTGGCGTAGTCGCCATGAACAGCTATCACCAGCCCCCGTCGAGGCCGGTCGCCCGGCCCGCCTCCCGACGCTCACGAGTGACGCGTCGCGTCCTCGGCGTCGCCGCGGGCGCTGCGGTTCTCGCTCTCGCCTCGCTGACGGCGCTTGCTCCTCCGCCTGCACCGGCTCAGGATGACCTGGCGGCCGCGAGCTCCGCGTCTGGATACTCGGCTTCGGAGCAGGTGCTGGACCTGCCCGCTGGGCTCAGCCAGGCATCCGTCACGCGTGATTCGTTCGCCACGGTGGCCGGGGTTCAGGGTCTGGCCAAGGGGAGCACGAACCGCGATTGGGCAGAGCTCGTGCTGCTGCTCGGCGACTTTCCGCGCACCGACGACAACATCACGGTCATGATGCGATGGATGAGGCAGGAGAACGGCCCCGACGACTGGTGGAACCGAAACAACCCGCTGAACAACGGCTGGGGATCCGGGGGCAACAGCGGTCTGGGAAGCTATGACAACCTCGTCATCGCCGCCGAGAATGCGGCCGAGGCGCTGCACGGCAACCCGGGATACTCGGCTATCGTCGCCGGCTTCTCCTCGTCGGCTCCCACCGCCCAGATCGAGCAGGCGATCTGGGCGTCGCCCTGGGCCACGAGCCACTACGCGAACGGTGGCCACTGGTCATATGCTCCGGTGCCGGTGATCGAATCTCCCGCCGGCACCTGGTGATCGTCGCGCGATCGGCTAGACGGACACCCTGTTCATCGCTTCGGCCGTGAGCTCGACAGAACGAAGCCGCCCGCGCAGCTCGGGGGACTGGTGGGCGATGATCAATTCGTCGGCGTGCGAGTGGCGAGCGAAGTCCTCGAGGTAGTCCCGCACCTCTGAGGGGGTGCCCACTGCGGAGTAGGTCATCATCGAGGCGAGCTGGCGACCGTTCGGCGTGGTGAGGAACTCGTCGATCTGAGCGTCGGTGTAATCGGGGGTCGCGGGGCCTCGGGAGATCATGCCGCGCACTCTGGCGCGCCGCGTCGTCGCGGCCTGCTCGACCGCGTCATCGTGATCGTCGGATGCCACGACATTGACTCCCGCGATGACGTGCGGCTCGGCGAGTTGCTCCGAGGGTCGGAATCCGCCGCGATATGCGGCGACGGCCTCGTGCAGCGCGTCGGGCGCGAAATGCGACGCGAACGCGTAGGGCAGCCCGAGCTGCGCTGCGAGCTGCGCGCCGAAGAGAGACGAGCCGAGAATGTAGAGCGGCACGATGCCACGAGCGCGGGGCACGGCCTGCACGCCGGGGATGCGCGAGTCGCCGCTCAGGAATCCCTGGAGTTCGACCACGTCCTGGGGAAAGGATTCCGCCGACATGGGGTCCCGACGGAGAGCGCGCATCGTATTCTGATCGCTTCCGGGCGCGCGCCCCAGGCCCAGGTCGATGCGCCCCGGGTAGAGCGTCTCGAGGGTGCCGAACTGTTCGGCGACGGTGAGAGGCGAGTGGTTCGGAAGCATCACCCCACCCGACCCGAGCCTGATCGACGACGTGTGCGCCGCGACGTACCCGATCAGAACGCTCGTCGCGGACGACGCGATGCTGGCCATGTTGTGGTGCTCGGCGTACCAGACCCGACGGTATCCCGTGCGTTCGGCCGCCTGGGCGAGGGCGACGCTGTCCTCGAAGCTCTCGCGCGCGGTCTGACCGGGTGCGATGGGGGCGAGATCGAGAATGGACAGCGGAATCGACATGGTGTGACAGCTTTCGTTTCGAGTACTCGGACGGTGCTTGGAGCTAGCCATCCTGTTCACTCAACGACTCTCAGGCCCCGGACATTCCACGGGTGATCAAGATGATCACGGCGACGGTGATCGCGATCAGGTAACCGAGCAGAGTGAGGTAGCCGATGACGAGCCCGATGATCGCCATGATGCGACCCTGTTCGCGGGTACGTCTGATCTGTGCGATCGAGACGTGCCCGAGGATGATCGGCACGATGGCGAAACCGAGGATGCTTGTGACGAGCGTCACGATGGAGAGAACGTTCGTGCGGGGATTCTCGCCGTGTGCATCCATGGTCCACACGTTACCCGAAGGTAACGAAACGGCATCGTCCGCAATCGCTGTCGTGTAGCGGATCGCGGCGTATCGTTCGTGCCATTTTGAGCAGAATACCCCCGTTCGAGGGTGGCATGAGTTTCAACGGGCATCGGATAGCTGTTACCGTTGTGCCCGGTCCATTGGCCAATCACCCCAAGACGCGCACCCGCAGGCCACTTGCCGCGGGTTCGTACGGTAAGCCGTGACAGCGACTCTCGGTGGCTTTCGCCCGCGCTGTTTGATGCGTCGAGAGCGATCACGGCAACCCGTCTGCGAGTACGGAACACGTCTGGCGACCGCCTTTAAGCTGCGCTGCGCCGCCAGTCGTGATGGAGATTCCTCACGTGACACTGACAACCCCGGCATTGAAGGCCGAACACCTCTACAAGGCATTCGGTCGCCGATCATCCGACATCGTCGACAGGCTGAAGGCCGGCAGTACCAGAGCGGAGCTGTCGTCTCTCGGAACAGCCGCCGTCATCGACGCGTCCTTCGACGTACAACCCGGCGAGATCTTCGTGGTCATGGGCCTGTCCGGCTCTGGCAAGTCGACGCTCATCCGCATGCTCAACGGACTGCTCGACGCCAGCAGCGGCAGCGTGACCATCGGCGGCTCTCCCATCACGGGCGTGCCGAAGGCCAAGCTGCGAGAGGTCCGTCGCCAGAAGGTGTCGATGGTGTTCCAGCACTTCGCTCTGCTTCCCCACCGCACCGTCATCGACAACATCGCCTACGGCCTCGAGATCCAGGGCGTGTCCAAGGCCGAGCGCACTCAGCGCGCCCGTGACATGGTCACGACCGTCGGTCTCGACGGCTGGGCCGACTCCCTGCCCGGTGAACTCTCGGGCGGCATGCAGCAGCGCGTCGGTCTGGCCCGCGCTCTCGCCGCCGATACTGACGTCCTGCTCATGGATGAGGCGTTCTCAGCCCTCGATCCGCTGATTCGCCGCGAGATGCAGGAGCAGCTCATCGAGCTGCAGCAGAAGCTCGGCAAGACCATCGTCTTCATTACCCACGACCTGAACGAGGCGATGTTCCTCGGCGACAGGATCGCGGTCATGCGCGACGGTCGCATCGTGCAGATCGGTACACCCGAAGAGATCCTCACGGATCCGGCGAACGACTACGTCGCCCAGTTCGTGCAGGACGTCGACCGGGCCCGAGTGCTCACTGCCTCGAGCGTGATGGAACAGGCGAAAGCAGTCATCCCCCTGTCGGCCGGACCGCGCGCCGCTCTCCGCATCATGCGCGACCTCCAGACCTCCGCCGTCTTCGTCACCCGACGCGACCGCAGCCTCGCAGGGGTCGTGCGCGACCGCGACGTGCTTCGTCAGGTCAAGTCAAACCAGAACGACCTCGAGGCGATCCTTCGTCATGAGGCCACCATCGTCCCCACCGACGCGCACCTCGTCGACTTGGTCGAGCCATCCGTCGGCAGCGACCTCCCCATCGCGGTCGTCGGCGACGACGGACGGCTGCTGGGCGTCATCCCTCGCGTGACCCTGCTTGCCGCGCTCGGCAATGTGTCGACCGGCACGGGAGATGTCCCCGTGCAGCTTCCGCCGACGACCCTGACGATGGAGGTCATCGCGGAGACCCTCCGCGAGTCCACGACGGAAGGGGCCGTGCGATGAGCGACTTCCGTCTCGACCTCGGAACCTGGGTCGCCGGGTTCATCTCGTACGTCACCGACACCTTCGGTGGGGCATTCGATGTGGTTCGCGCCATATTCCTGGCCGCATACGATGTGGTCGACCTGCTGCTCGCGTCGCCGCCCTTCTGGGCGGTGATCCTGATCGCCGCCATTCTCGGATACTTCGCCCGAGGCTGGAAGTTCGCACTCGGCACCGCCGTCGGCCTGCTCGTCATCGTGAGCGTGGATCAGTGGGAGAACGCGATGGATACGCTCGCGCTTGTTCTCGTCGCGAGTGTGCTGGCGATCGTGGTCAGCATCCCGTTGGGCATCTGGGCCGCAACCTCGTCGGTGGCGTCGAGGATCATCCGCCCGGTTCTCGACTTCATGCAGACGATGCCCGCCTTCGTCTACCTGATCCCCGCGCTCATCCTCTTTCGCGTCGGTGTTGTTCCGGGAATCGTGGCGACCGTCATCTTCGCCCTCGCCCCCGGTGTGAGACTGACGGAGCTGGGCATCCGTGGTGTCGACAAGGAGATCGTCGAGGCCGGTCAGGCATTCGGCGCATCGCGCTGGCGCATCCTCAGGCAGATTCAGTTGCCCCTTGCCCGTCCCACGATCATGGCCGGCGTCAACCAGGTGATCATGCTCTCGCTCTCGATGGTCGTCATCGCGGGCATGGTCGGTGCCGGGGGACTCGGTGCTCAGGTCGTCGCGAGCCTCAACCGGATCGACGTCGCATTGGGCTTCGAGGCGGGCCTCTCCGTGGTCATCCTCGCGATCTTCCTCGATCGTCTGACCGGCGCGCTCGGTGACGGCGACACGGTGCTCGGCCGGATGCTGGGGGCCCGTGCCGCACGACGACGCGCATCGGCCGCGCCCGCGGCGCCAGAGCGCCACACCGAACCGGCGCCGGAGCGCGCCGACCCGGCCCTCGTCTGACCGGCGGCGGCTCGCAGCTCTCTTTCTCACCCGACGGGTGGCCCATCCGGTCGCCCAGAACAGGAACACTCATGAAGAACAGCACCCGCATCATGTCTCTGCTCGCCCTCTCGACCGCCGGAGTCCTCGCGTTCGGAGGCTGCGCGGCCGTCGAGGCCGAGACCGTCGGAGACGGTAACGACGACAAGAAGGAACTCAGCCTCGCCGTCTTCAACGGCTGGGACGAGGGCATCGCCGCCTCGGAACTGTGGAAGGCCATCCTCGATGAGAAGGGCTACGACGTCGAACTCGAGTACGCCGACGTCGCACCGGTCTTCTCCGGCCTGTCGACCGGCGACTACGACCTCACCCTCGACGTCTGGCTGCCCGACACCCACGCGTCATACCTCGACGAGTACGGCGATGACATCGTCGACATCGGGGCATGGAACAACGAATCCAAGCTGACCATCGCGGTCAACGAGGACGCCCCCATCGACTCGCTGGCCGAACTGGCAGACAACGCCGACAAGTTCGACAACCGGATCGTGGGTATCGAGCCAGGAGCCGGCCTTACGAAGGCCACCACCGAGCGGGTCATCCCCGCCTACGGTCTCGAGGACATGGAATATGTGACGAGTTCGACGGCCGCGATGCTGACCGAGCTCAAGAGCGCGACCGACAAGGACGAGAACATCGTCGTGACCCTGTGGGAACCGCACTGGGCATACTCCGATCTGCCGATCAAGACCCTCGAGGACCCCGAGGGAACGCTTTCCTCCGTGGAGAGCCTGCACGCGTTCGCGCAGTCGGACTTCGCGAAGGAGTTCCCGCAGGCCGCGAAGTGGATCGGCGACTACAAGATGGACCTCGAGCAGCTGTACTCGCTCGAGAAGGCCATGTTCGTCGACTACGACGGCCAGGACTTCGGCCCCGTCGTCGAGAAGTGGATCTCGGAGAACCGCGACTACGTCGACTCGCTGACGGCCGAGTAGCCGTCACGTCGTTCGGGCGGCGGGGGAGTGACTCCGCGCCGCCCGGACGAGTAGCCTGCCCCTATGGCGAGCGAAGCGGCAAGCATCACTGTTCCCGGCCCCCACGGTGATCGGGAGGTGCGCATCTCGAGCCCTTCCCGGGTGATCTGGCCGGAGCCCGGCATCACCAAGCTCGATCTGGCGCACTATCTCGTCGCCGTCGGTGAGGCCTTCATCGTCGCGAACGGCGATCGACCCGTGTCGTTGCAGCGATTCTCCGGCGGCATAGACGGCGAGCAGTTCTTCTCGAAGAACCCTCCGAAGGGCGCACCCGACTATGTACGCAGTGAGATGGTGGTCTACCCGAGCGGTCGAACGCATCCGCAACTCGTGCTCGATGAGCCCGCGGCGGCCGTCTGGGCCGCGCAGATGAACACCATCGTGTTCCACCCGTGGGCGTCGCGCGCCACATCGAGCGATTTTCCCGACCAGTTGCGCATCGACCTCGATCCTCAACCGGGCACCGACTTCGACGATGCGAAACCCGTGGCGCTCGAGTTGCGGGCCGTCCTTGCCGAGGCGGGGCTGGAGGCGTTCATCAAGACCTCGGGAAATCGCGGGCTGCACGTGTTCGCGCCCATTCGACCCGATCACGAGTTTCTCGACGTCAGGCACGCGGTGATCGCCGCGGCCCGAGAACTGGAACGGCGCATACCACGCCAGGTCACCACCAACTGGTGGAAAGAGGAGCGCGGTGAACGCATGTTCGTCGACTACAACCAGGCCAATCGCGATCGAACGATGGCCGGTGCCTACAGTCCACGAGCGCTCGCCCACGCACCGGTCTCGTGTCCCCTCGCCTGGAGCGAACTCGACGCGGCCGACCCGACGGCTTTCACGATCCTGACCGTGCCCGAGCGCCTGTCGACGACCGGAGACCCGTGGGCGCAGATGCAGTCGTCGCCCGGCTCCATCGAGGTTCTCCTGGAGTGGTGGGCGCGCGACATCGAGAGCGGTCTGGGCGAGCTGCCCTTTCCTCCCGACTATCCCAAGATGCCGGGAGAGCCGCCGCGGGTGCAGCCGAGCAGGGCGAAGAAGCAACCGTGACGCGTTTCGTCGGTGTAAAGATCGGGTAACAACCCGATACCCCCTCTTGGGGGCACGCGGCTGTCTCCCTAGGCTGGCGCAACCGGCCCCAGCGAATCCAGCGGGGCCAGATCCGGGGGGGCCAAGTACTTCGCCATCATCCCGGCGATGTTCG